>NZ_CP168030.1:1298509-2597019 GCF_041529975.1 Microbacterium maritypicum
GCTCGTACTCGGCGATGTCGTATCCGAAGAGCGGGAAGGACTCGATCGCCGACGCCCGCCCGAGGATGAGCTGGGCGCGTCCGTTCGAGAGTCCGTCGACCGTCGCGAACTCCTGGTACAGCCGCACCGGATCCTGCGTCGAGAGCACGGTCACCGACGAGCCGAGCCCGATCGTCGACGTGGCCTGCGCCGCGGCCGCCAGCAGCACCGGGGTCGCGGAGTCCATGTGCCCCTCGCGGTAGTGCTCGCCGACGCTGAAGACATCCAGGCCCACCGACTCGGCGAGCTGCGCCTCTTCGACGAGCAGCCGCAGCGTCTCACCGTCCGACAGGATGCGACCGCCGTCCGTCGCCACCTCGCCGAAGGAGTTCAGCCCGAACTCGAGTTCCGTCATGTCCATCACGACCCTTCTCCACGGCACCGGTCCCTCCGGATTGACGTGTCAATACCTTGCAACCGTAGAATTGACATATCAATTCCCAGGAGGTGTCATGATCGAAGAACGTCGTCGCCGCACGCCGACGCCCGAGCAGCTGCGCATCTGGCGGGACTTCATCGAGACGAGTGAGGTCCTTCGCTCTCGTCTCTCCGCACAGTTGCAGAGCGAGTCGTCGCTCTCCTCCGGCGACTACCAGGTGCTGCTCGCGCTCAGCGAAGCCGACGGCCGCAGGGCGCGCTCGTCCGAGCTCGCGACGCTGATCGACTGGGAGCGCAGTCGGCTGTCACACCACCTCGGACGGATGGAGAAGCGCGAACTCATCCGACGAGTCCCGTGCGCCGACGGCGTGCACGGCGTCGACGTGCTTCTCACCGAGACCGGAGCCGACGCGTTCCGGGCCGCGAACGTGCCGCACCTGCGCGCCATCCGCTCGCTGTTCGTCGACGCGCTCTCGCCCGAGCAGCTCGCGCAGGTCGACGACATCACCACTGCGCTGCGCAGGAACCTCGAAGGCTGATCGGGCCTCGAGGAGCCTCAGAGCGCGGCGTGGTCGGCGGCGACCTGGCGTCCGATCTCGGCGGACAGGATCACGCCGGGGTGAGCGATCGCCAGATGGAGGCCGGGCATCGCCGGCACCGGCCCGACCAGAGGGTGGCCGCCCGCCGGTATCGGGCGTTCGGCGATGACGGCGTGCTCGAGGCGGACGTCATCGGTGTCGACGAAAGAGCGGCGGATCGCGGCGAGAGCGGCAACGGCGAGCTCTCTCGGATCACCGGAGAAGCCCTCGGGGACGTCTTCTGCGGCGAGGAGGGTGGTGTCGTCCAGCTGGCGAACCTCGAGCTCCGGGGTGGAGAGGATGCCGCGCGCGAGCGGGCGGGGCGTGGAGAAGCGCAGCAGGCAGCACGGCGACCCCACGACGTCGATGTTCACTCCGGCGGATGCGGCGATCCCCACGGAGGCGGTGCCCGCAGCGATGACGACGCTTTTCGCCACGAGTTCGCCATGGTCGGTCAGAACGCCTCGAACTCCTCCGTCATCGCTGAGCACCCGCACGACGGTGATACCGGTCCGCACCTCCGCACCGTGCTCCTGCGCGCTCTGCAGCAGGGCGCGCGTATACCCGACGGGGTCGACGCCGACATCGTCGGGGGCGTAGGCCACGACGTCGGGAACTTCACGAAGGCCAGGCTCCCGCATCCGCGCCTCGTCGGCCGTGAGCAGCTCCATCCGGTGTCCCGCGGCCTGGTGATCGGAGACGAAGGCGCGAGTCAGCGCATCGGATTCCTCCCAGGTGACCGCGCCGAACGCACGGAGCCCGATGGGCGCGGGGAGTTCCGTGACGACGCGATCGAACTCCGGCCGCGCACGCTGACGAAGGGAACCGGCGTAGGCGTCGGCCGGGCTCTTGGCCATCCCGACCCAGGCGAACGACGCGGCGGTCACCCCCGCCCCCGGTGCCTCGCGTTCGAGCACGATCACGTCGTGTCCCGCGCGAGCCAGATGATGTGCGACCGCGGCGCCGATCACACCGGCACCGATCACGATGATGCGGTCGCTCTCGGAGGGCCGGGCGGCCGACTCCGCTTCCCGCGTCGTCACTCGAAGACGGGGCTCAGGAAGCGACGCTCGTAGCGGCGGATGCACTGCGTCCGGCGGGCGAAGTCGAACGCCTCGACGCACTCCGGATCGGTCTTCGACGCGGTCCGGTAGACCTCGTACTCGGCGAGGGAGGGGAACGTGAACAGTGCGAACGCCTCGTCGCTGTCGCCCTCGCTCGGCAGGAAATAGCCGTGGTGGGTGCCGCCGTGCTTGGCCACGAGCCGGATCCAGGTGCGACCGTACTCGGTGAAGTCCTCGAGCTTGTCGGGGTCGATCTCGTAGCGCAGGTGAACGGTGATCATCCCCCGATCCTCTCAGAGCACCGAGGCCGCCTGACGTGCCATGCCGACGGCGACATACTCCGCGGCCTCCGGCACCTCGACCGGCAGCCCGAACACCAGTGGGGCGATCTCGCGGACGGCCTGCGACTGGGCGCCCCCGCCCACGAGCAGCACCCGCTCCAGGGGGATGCCGAGCTCGCGCAGCGCGTCGAGCCCGAAGCGCAGCCCGCCGAGCATGCCCTCGACCGCAGCCCGGGCGAGGTTCTCGCGGGTGGTGGAAGCGAGCGTCATGGCGGTCAGGCTCGCGGTGGCATCGGGCAGGTTCGGGGAGCGCTCGCCCTCGAAGTACGGGACGAGTCCGAGTCCGCCGGCGCCGGGTTCCGCGATCAAGGCGAGTGTGCTCAGCCCGTCGTGGTCCACCCCGAGGAGGCGGGCGATCACGTCGAGCACCCGCGCGGCGTTGAGCGTGCAGACCAGCGGCAGGTACCCGCCGTCGGCATCAGCGAACCCCGCGACGATGCCGGTCGGCTCCGCCACCGGGCGGTCGGTCACGGCGAAGATCGTGCCCGAGGTGCCGATCGAGACGACGACGTCGCCGGTCCGTGCACCGAGGCCCAGCGCGACGGCGGCGTTGTCTCCCGCACCGGGGGCGACGCGACGCGACGCAGCGTCCGTCACGGACTCGCGCGGTCCGAGCACTCGCGGCAGGATCACGTCGTGGCCGAGGGCGGCGACGAGCAACTCGCGGTCGTACTCGCCGGTCGCCGGGTTCCAGTAGCCGGTGCCCGAGGCATCCGACCGGTCGGTCACGAGTTCGTCGAGGTCGGGCCGCTCAGGACCGAACCCGCGCAGCCGCCACGTGAGCCAGTCGTGCGGCAGAGCGACGGCGGCGACGCGAGCCGCGTTCTCGGGCTCGTGGTCGCGCAGCCAGCGCAGCTTCGTGATCGTGAACGAGGCGACCGGCACGAGTCCGGTGCGATCGGCCAGGGCTGCGGCCCCGAACTCGCCGATCAGGTCTTCCGCCGCCTGCGCGGAACGAGTGTCGTTCCACAGCAGGGCGTCGCGGATGACGCGTCCCTGGGCATCGAGGGCGACCAGGCCGTGCTGCTGCCCGCCGATCGCCCAGGCCTCGACGTCATCGAGGCCACCGGCATCCGCGATGGCCGCCTGCAACGCGACCCACCACGCCTCGGGATCGACCGACGTGCCATTGGGATGCGGAGCGCGGCCGGAGCGGACGACGGCATCCGTCTCGGAGTCGACGACGACGACCTTGCAGGACTGGGTCGAGGAGTCGACCCCGAGGACGAGTGCCATCGCCGGACTCAGCGCGCGCCGAGCAGGTGCTCGGTGGCGAGCTGCTGCAGGCGCACGAAGCCGAAGCCCTTGCCGCCGAGGTACGCGTTCGCGTCGAAGTCCTCGTAGGCCGAGCGGTCGGCGAGGAAGTCGTCGTACGACTCGCCGTCGTTCAGCGTCGGGGTCGAGAGCTCGGCGACCTTCGCGGCGGCCAGGGCCTCCTGCACCTCGGGGTCGGCGCGGAAGGCCGCGGCGCGCTCCTTCAGCAGCAGGTACGTGCGCATGTTGGCCGCGGCGGAGGCCCAGACGCCCGCCTCGTCCTCGGTGCGCGAGGGCTTGTAGTCGAAGTGACGCGGGCCGTCGTAGGCGGGAACCCCGCCGGGGCCGCCGTTCTCGAGCAAGTCGACGAGCGAGAACGCATTGTGCAGGTCGCCGTGGCCGAACACCAGGTCCTGGTCGTACTTGATGCCGCGCTGACCGTTGAGGTCGATGTGGAAGAGCTTGCCGTGGAACAGCGCCTGCGCGATGCCGGCCGTGAAGTTGAGTCCGGCCATCTGCTCGTGCCCGACCTCGGGGTTCACGCCCACGAGCTCGGGGCGTTCGAGCGAGTCGATGAACGCGATCGCGTGGCCGAGCGTCGGCAGCAGGATGTCGCCGCGGGGCTCGTTGGGCTTCGGCTCGATCGCGAAGCGGATGTCGTAGCCCTTGTCGGTCACGTAGTCGCCGAGCAGGTTCACGGCTTCGCGGTAGCGCTCCAGAGCCGCGCGCACGTCCTTGGCGGAGTCATACTCCGCACCCTCGCGGCCGCCCCACATGACGAAGGTCTTGGCGCCGAGCTCGGCACCGAGGTCGAGCTGGCGGAACACCTTGCGCAGCGCGAACCGGCGCACCTGGCGGTCGTTCGAGGTGAAGCCGCCGTCCTTGAAGACCGGGGCGCTGAAGAGGTTGGTGGTGACCATCGGCACGATCAGGCCGGTGTCGGCGAGCGCGCCCTTGAGGCGGTCGATCTGCGTCTGGCGCTCGGCATCCGTCGATCCGAACGCGAAGAGGTCGTCGTCGTGGAAGGTGAGGCCGTAGGCACCGAGCTCGGCGAGCTTCTCGACCGCGTGCACGACGTCGAGCGCCGGACGGGTCGGGCCGCCGAACGGGTCAGTGCCGTTGTAGCCGACGGTCCATAGTCCGAACGAGAACTTGTCGTCGCGGGTGGGGTTGGGCATGATCGCTCCTCTGCGAATGCTGCGGGCGTGCGGGATGCACGGACGCAATAAGTTGTGCTTCACAACATAACCGATGACAGGTGGCATCCGCACCCCTAAAGTGGGAACGTGCCCCCTGAATCCGCTGCCCCGCGCTCCCGCGAAGCGAACCTGGCGTGGATCCTCTCGATCGTCCACCACGACGGCCCCCGTTCCCGCTCGGCCCTGACCGAGGCGACGGGCCTCAACCGCTCGACCATCGCCGCGCTGGTGGCGGAGCTCGTCGGTGCCGGACTCGTCGACGAGCGGCCGCCGGAGTCCTCGGCGCGAGCCGGTCGCCCCTCTCCGGTGGTCGCGCCTTCGGCTGACGTCGTCGCGATCAGCGTGCACCCCGAGGTCGACGCGGTCGAGATCGCCGCCGTCGCCCTCGACCGCAGCATCCGCGTCCGCGAGCGCATCGTCAACGCCGCCCCGCCGTCCACGGCCGATGTCGCCGCCCTCGTCGCCGAGCGCATCGAAGGCTGGCGGGCGGATGCTCTCGCCGACTGCAGCGTGATCGGCATCGGCGTCGCGGTGCCGGGGCTCGTGCGCTCGGCCGACGGCGTGGTGCGCAACGCCCCGCACCTCGGCTGGACCGACGAGCCGCTGGCCGCCCGGATCCAGGAGGCGACCGGGATCCGCACCGCGGTGGACAACGACGCGACCCTCGGCGCGCTGGCCGAGCACCTCTTCGGCGCCGGCCGCGGTATCGACGAACTCGTCTACCTCAACGGCGGCGCCTCCGGCATTGGCGGAGGACTCGTGATCCGTGGTCTGGCCGCCACCGGCGCGAGCGGCTACGCGGGCGAGTTCGGGCACAACCGACCCGGCATCGAGGGCGCCGACCGTCGCACCGACGACGGCGTGCTCGAAGACGAGGTGAACCGGCGGCACCTGCTCGACCTGCTCGGGATCGACGACGCCGACGACGACGAGCTCGCCGCAGCCCTCGCCGCCACGGAGGCGCCCGAGGTGCACGCGGAACTGGTGCGGCAGGCCAAGATCCTCGGAAGTGCGCTGGCGAACGCGGTCAACGTGCTCAATCCGGCTCTCGTTGTTCTCGGTGGCTTCCTGGCGCTCGTCGACGAGGGGGCGCACGACCTGCTGGTCGACGAGCTCTCGCGGTTGGCGATGCCCGAGAGTGCTGCCGCGGTCGCGATCCGCGCCGCCGAACTCGGCTCCGACCGGCTGCTCGTCGGTGCAGCGGAGTTGGCGTTCCGCCCGCTGTGGGGGAGCACCAGGGCGTTCGACGCGTCCCGCTGAGCGCAGGATCCGCCGGCCGGAATACTCCCGGTCCTCCCGCCGCGGCCGAACACTACGCTGAGTCTCGTGACGAACTCGCGCGACATGGTCCACATCCCCGGCGGCACGTTCCTGATGGGGTCGGATGACTTCTATCCCGACGAACGGCCGGCGCACGAGCGCGAGGTCGAGTCGTTCTTCATCGACCGCTATCAGGTGACGAACGCGCAATACGCCGAGTTCGTCGGCGCCACCGGATACGTGACCGTCGCCGAACGAGAGCTCGATCCCGCCGCGTTCCCCGGAGCCGATCCCGCCGACCTCGTTCCCGGGGCGATGGTCTTCACTCCGACCGCCGGTCCGACGAATCTGGGTGACTGGCGCAACTGGTGGCGCTGGCAGCCCGGGGCGTTCTGGCGCAAGCCGTTCGGCCCTGACTCGTCGATCGATGACCGGCTGCAGCATCCGGTCGTCCACATCGCGTTCGAGGATGCCGTGGCCTACGCCGACTGGGTGGGGATGCGGCTGCCCACCGAGGCCGAACACGAATACGCGGCGCGGGGAGGACTCGAGGGTGCGGCCTTCGCCTGGGGCGACGAGGCGTACCCCGACGGGGTCGCACAGGCGAACTCGTGGCTCGGACGCTTCCCGTACGACAATCAGGGCGTCGGCGGCACGGCGCCCGTCGGCTCGTACCCGCCCAACGGTTACGGCCTCTACGACATGATCGCGAACGTCTGGGAGTGGACGACCGACTTCTACACTCCGCGCCACCTCCGCCTCTCGGACACCCCGGTCGATGCCGGCAAGCGCACGAACCTGCTCGCCGCCGCCAGTGCGCAGGAGGGTTTCCCCGACATCCCGCGCCGTGTGCTCAAGGGCGGATCGCACCTCTGTTCCCCGGACTACTGCCTGCGCTTCCGGCCCGCCGCGCGCTCGCCGCAGGCCGAGGACACCGGGATGTCGCACATCGGATTCCGGCTCACCCGCTCCGTGTGAGGGCCCCTGGGCACAGGCCCGGAATACTGCTTGGCTTCGACCGAGGGCACGTGCCCACCTCACCGGTCGAAGCTAGGAGTCACTCATGGCCGAGAAGCCCAACATCCTCATCATCTGGGGCGATGACATCGGCATCAGCAACCTCAGCACGTACTCCGACGGCCTGATGGGCTATCGGACCCCGAACATCGATCGCATCGCCCACGAGGGTGTGAAGTTCACCGACTACTACGGCGAGCAGAGCTGCACCGCGGGGCGGGCCGCCTTCATCACCGGCCAGAACCCCTACCGCACCGGCCTGACGAAGGTGGGGATGCCCGGGGCTCCGCTGGGCCTCCAGCCCGAGGACCCGACCATCGCCGATGCTCTCAAGCACCACGGCTACGCCACCGGGCAGTTCGGGAAGAACCACCTCGGCGACCGCGACGAGCACCTGCCGACCGCCCACGGTTTCGACGAGTTCTTCGGCAACCTCTATCACCTCAACGCGGAAGAGGAGCCGGAGCACCCGGACTACCCGACCGACGAGGAGTACCCCGGGTTCAGCGAGAAGTTCCGTCCGCGCGGGGTGCTGCACACCTGGGCGAACGGCGACGGCACGCAGCGCATCGAAGACACCGGTCCGCTGACGAAGAAGCGCATGGAGACGGTCGACGAGGAGTTCCGCGACGCGGCCGCCGACTTCATCCGCACGCAGGCCGAGGACGACACCCCGTTCTTCGTCTGGTTCAACTCGACGCACATGCACTTCCGCACGCACACCAAGGAAGAGAGCAAGGGGCGTGCGGGACGCTGGCAGTCGAACTACCACGACACGATGCTCGACCATGACGACGTCGTGGGCAGTCTGCTCGACCTCCTCGACGAGCTCGGACTGGCCGAGAACACCATCGTCATGTACTCCACCGACAACGGTCCGCACATGAACAGCTGGCCGGATGCGGGCATGACCCCCTTCCGCAACGAGAAGAACTCGAACTGGGAGGGTGCCTACCGGGTGCCCGCGATGGTCCGCTGGCCCGGGCACATCCCCGCGGGGACGACGCTCAACGGCATTGTGAGCCACAACGACTGGTTCGTCACGCTGCTCGCGGCCGTCGGTGACGACGACGTGGCCGAGCGGTTGAAGTCCGGGACCGAATTGCACGGGACCGAGTACAAGGTGCACCTCGACGGACACAACCAGCTCGACTACATCACGGGTGCGGTCGAGCACAGTCCGCGTCGACACTTCTTCTACGTCTCGGACGACGGCGACCTGACGGCGCTGCGTTTCGAGAACTGGAAGCTCGTGTTCCTGGAGCAGCGCGCCGCGGGAACGCTGCTGGTGTGGCAGGAGCCGTACATCGAGCTGCGCTTCCCGAAGCTGTTCAACCTGCGCACCGATCCGTACGAGCGTGCCGACATCACGTCGAACACATACTGGGACTGGGTGATCGACCGCATCTTCCTGTTCGTGCCGGCCCAGGCCTACGTCGCCCGCATGCTGCAGTCGCTCGCCGAGTTCCCGGCGCGGCAGGAGTCGGCGTCGTTCACGATCAACCAGGTCATGAAGAAGTTGAACACCACCGCCGGCAACTCCTGAGTCTTGAGCGGGTGACCTCCCGGTCACCCGCTCCGGATGAAAACCCCTGTCGTTCGCCATCGACGGTCGATAGTTTCTGGAGAGGTGGCGGATTCACCGCCGCTCTCACCTGAACCGATGAGGGACCTGATGAAGACATATCACGAGGGCGAGCGGTTCCCAGGCCGTATCGGTCGCACGTATGAGGAATCCGAACCGGCATTTCCGATGCCGCCGACAGCGCCGGAAGGCGCACCGAACGTCCTGTACATCGTGATCGACGACATCGGATTCGGATGGATCGATGCCTTCGGTGGTCTGATCCACACCCCGAACATCTCTCGGCTCGCCGACGGCGGCCTGCGCTACACCTCGTTCACCACGACGGCGCTGTGCTCACCGACCCGCTCGTGTCTGCTCACCGGTCGCAACCATCACTCGGTGGGAATGGCGAACATCCCCGAACTCGCGAGCGGGTTCCCGGGCTACAACGCCCGCCAGCCGCAGAACAAAGCCGGGATCGCGGCGATGCTCCACGATCACGGATACACGAGCTTCTGCATCGGCAAGTGGCACAACACGCCGTCCGAGGAGACCGGGATCTCCGGGCCCTACGATCGCTGGCCGACCGGCCCCGTGTTCGGGTTCGACCGGTTCTACGGTTTCCTGGGCGGCGATTCCGACCAGTGGTATCCGAAGCTCTTCCTCGACAGGGAGGCGATCGACCAGCCGCGGCTCCCGGAGGAGGGATACCACCTTTCCGAGGATCTGACGGAGCGGGCGATGAGCTGGATCGCCCAGCACAAGTCGCTGTCACCGGACAAGCCGTGGTTGACCTACCTGGCTTTCGGCGCGATGCACGCGCCGCACCACATCTGGCCGGAATGGGCGGACCGGTACAAGGGCAAGTTCGATTCGGGCTGGGACACCTACCGCGAGGAGACACTCGCAAGGCAGAAGGCGATGGGCATCGTCCCGGAGTCGGCGGAACTGTCGCCGATGCTCGAGGGCGTGCCCGAGTGGGACACCCTCTCGGCAGACGAGAAGCGTCTTTTCGCCCGCATGGCCGAGGTCTACGCCGGCTACATGGAACACACGGACGAGCAGATCGGCCGATTGATCGACTTCCTCGAAGAGACCGAGCAGCTGGAGAACACCCTCCTCTTCGTGTTCGTCGGCGACAACGGCTCTTCCGGTGAAGGCACCCTGAACGGTCTGTTCAACGAGCAGTCCGTGACGATCTTCGCCGGAGAGCCGCCCGAGACGGTCGAGCGGAACGTGGAGCGCATCGACCAGCTGGGTCAGCCCGGGTCGTACAACCACTATCCGGTCGGGTGGGCGTTCGCGGGGAACACGCCGTTCAAGCTGTGCAAGCAGTACACGCACTGGGGCGGTGTGCGCAACCCGATGGTGGTCCACTGGCCGGCCGGGATCAGCGCCGCCGGTGAGCTGCGCCATCAGTATCACCACGTCACCGACATCGTGCCGACCATCCTCGATGCGGTCGGCGTCGAAGCGCCGCGCTTCGTCAACTCCGTGCAGCAGGCGGAGATCGAGGGCGAGTCGATGCAGTACACCTTCGAGGCCGAACCCGACGCCCCGTCGACGCACGTGACCCAGTACTTCGAGATGCTCGGAAACAGGGGCCTGTACCACGATGGCTGGAAGGTGGTCACCTATCACGGGCGCAAACCCTGGGAGAACGCCGCCGCATGGTCGTTCGATGAGGACAAGTGGGAGCTGTACCACGTCGCCGAGGATCCGGCCGAGGCCCACAACCTCATGGAAGGCAAAGACGCGAGCAATCTCGACGATCCCGATGTGCGCAAGTGCATCGATCTCGTGTCGCTGTGGTGGGCAGAAGCGGGCAAGTACCAGGTGCTGCCTCTCGATGACCGGTTCCAGGCGCGCGCGCTCGATCGGGAGGCGCTGTACGCCGTCAACCCGAAGACGACCTGGTACGAGGGTGCCGTGCGCATCCAGCCGTTCGAGGCCCCGCCGACGCTCAGCCGGTCCTGGTCGATGAGCGCCGTCATCGAGGTTCCCGACGGAGGTGCGACCGGTCCTATCGCGGCGATGGGCGGCGACTCGTCCGGATGGAGCCTGTACTTGAACGACGGCGTCCCGACGTTCTGCTACAACTTCCCCGGGCCGGAGCTGACCTACATCCGCGGGACCGAGAAGCTCAGCCCCGGGCGTCACACCATCGACTACGTCTTCGAGAAGACGGGGCCGGAACCGCTCGGTGCCGGGGGCGTCGGACGGATCACCGTCGACGGAGCCGTGGTCGCCGACGGCGAGATCCCGCGAACGTGCACGGTCGGATACTCCATGGACGAGACGTTCGACATCGGATGGGACAAGGGGTCACCCGTCTCGGAGGACTACGGTCCCATTGCCGAGTTCACCGGGAAGATCATTCGCGTCGATTTCGATTCGCAGCCGGATCTGCACTCCGACCACGACGACCATCACGCGCAGCACCACGTCACCCAGGCGATGATGCGGCAGTAGGAGTACGCGACGAACGCCCCGCCCTCCACGCAGGAGGGCGGGGCGTTCTGCCGTCCTGTGGAGCTTCGCATCCCTCTCGGTTGCTTAGCCGCGAGGCGGGCCGGACGACTGCCGGATGATGAGCTCGTGCGCGGTCTCGATCGTCCGCGCCTCATCGCTCGCGGGGCGGAGGATGAGCGAGACGGCGTGCTGCCCCATCTCGAACATCGGGATGCGCGCGGTGGTGAGGGCGGGCGCGACATCCGGGGCGACGGAGATGTCGTCGAAGCCGACGACCGACATCTCCTCCGGCACGCGGATGCCGTGCTGTCGCAACTCGCTGAGGATGCCGATGGCCATCGCGTCGTTGAGGCCGACGATGGCGGTGACGTCGCGGTCGAGCAGCTCGCGTGCCCCCGCGATGCCGCCCTCGCGGGTGAATTCGTGGGAGACCACGACGAGCTCCAGGTCCGGATCGCTCGTGCCTTCGCGGAGCCCGGCGATGCGGTCGGCGACCGTGTTGAGGTCGAGCGGGCCGGCGACGACGCCGATCCGGCGGTGCCCCAGCTCGGCGAGGTGGCGTCCGACCGAGATGCCCGCACGGTGATTGTCGGGCAGCACCGCGTCGACCGGAAGGTGGTGGCGGCCGATGACCGCGGCACGGCCCCCGGACAGCGTGAAGTCGAGCAGCGCCTCGGTCATGCCCTGCTCGCGTGCGGGGTCGGCGTACCCGGAGCCGGCGATGATGATCGAGCCGACGCGTTGGCGCAGCAGCGACTTGACCTGCGCGAGCTCGCTGTCGGGGGTGCGGTCGGCCTGGGCGATCTGCACGGATCGGTTCTCGAGCGTCGCACTGCGGATCACGCCGCTGGCGATGTCGGAGAAGTAGGGGTCGCCGATCTCGTGCACCACGAGGCCGATCGTCGGCACGAGCCCGCCGGCGAGACCTCGCGCATGCATGTTGGGTTCGTAACCGAGCTGCTTCGCGATGACGCGCACGTGCGCCGCCACTTCGGGAGAGATGCCGGAGCCTCCGGTCATCGCCCGCGACGCGCTCGCCAGGGAGACCCCTGCGGTTTCGGCCACATCGATGAGTCGTGGCGCGCCTTCACGCTTCACGAAACCTCCCCCTTGTGGAGCAAGATCAACGCTGATTGCGAGGTAGGTTGCTCTTCGTTCTTCGGTCCCACTATAGTGGCGGAAGCGCTTACGAAAGCGCTTTCGCTACGATGACGTAGGAGACTCGGATGACTGCACCCAGACACGGTCGACGGATCGCGGCAGCGATCGGAACGCTGTCGATCGCCGCGCTCACGGTTTCGGCCTGCTCGGCCCCCGGCGATCAGGCGGAGGGGGGTGGATCCGACGATCCGATCGTTATCGGCATCTCGCTGCCGCTCACCGGCGACTTCTCCGAACCCGGCAAGGGTGTCGAGCGGGGCTATGAGGCCTGGCGCGACATCGTCAACGAGAACGGCGGCCTCCTCGGACGCCAGGTCGAGCTGAAGATCCTCGACGACCAGTCCAACGCCGACCGCGTGGTCTCGGACTACGAGTCGCTGATCGCGCAGGACGGCGTCGACCTCGTGTTCGGCCCGTTCTCGACCCGACTCGTCGTTCCCTCGGCGCGCGTCGCCCAGGAATACGGCATGCTCTTCGTCGAGCCGGCCGGCGCGGCGGAGGAGGTCTTCGAGCAGGGCTTCGACAACCTCTTCTACGCGGCCCCCGCGATCGCGAACGACCACTACAACAACCTCGCGGACTACCTGCTCGCGCTTCCCGAGGAGGAGCGGCCCGAGACGGTCGCCGTCGCCGCGATGGACGACCCCTTCGCGCAGGGCACCGCCTACGGCCTCAGGGACAAGCTCGAAGAGGGCGGGGTCGAGGTCGTCGTGAACGAGGTCTACCCGCCGAACACGACCGACTTCTCCACCATCGCGGCCAAGATCGCGCAGTCGGATGCCGACATGGTGATCGGCGGCACGCAGTATCAGGATGCCGTCAACCTGATCATCGCGCTGCAGCAGCTGAACTATCAGCCCGAGCTCGCGGCATTCTCGACCGCGCCGACCAACCCGGAATTCGCCGCTGCGATCGGCGGCGCGACCGAGGGCATCCTCGCTCCCACCGGCTACTCGCCGAAGTCGCAGTTCCCCAGCAACATCGAGTTCGTCGAGAAGTACACCGAGATGCACGGCAACCCGCCGTCCGAGGACGAGGCCAACGCCTACACGACCGGTCAGGTCGTCGCCGCTGCGGTCGAGGCCGCGGGCTGCGCCGAGCAGGGTGAATGCCAGCAGGAGCTCATCGACTGGCTGCGCGACAACTCCGTGGAGACCGTCGTCGGCGAGCTCAGCTGGGACGAGACGGGCAAGCCCACCGGCGCGCACCTCATCCAGCAGTGGATCGACGGCGAGATCCTGATCGTCCTCCCGGACGACGTCAAGGAAGCCGACTTCCTCTTCCCGAAGCCGACGTGGTGATCCGCACATCGTGAGTGGAGCACTGCTGCTGCAAAGCCTGATCCTCGGCATCCTGCTGGGAGGGCTCTACGCCCTCCTGGCGGCCGGGCTCACGCTGTACTTCGGAATCATGCGCGTCGTCATGATCGCGCACTCCGCCTTCCTCATCCTGGCCGCGTACCTCGCGTGGTGGTTCAACCGGGAGACCGGCATCGACCCCCTCGTGTCGCTCGTCGTCACGGTGCCCCTGTTCTTCCTGACGGGTGTCGTGATGCAGCGACTGCTCGTCTCGAGGCTCAAGCCGCTGACCTTGACCATGATGTCGGTGCTGCTCACGTTCGCCGTGGCGCTGATCATCGAGGGGGCGCTCGGGTTCTTCTTCACCGGCACCCAGCGCCGCATCCCCCTGCCGTACGCGAGTGCGAGCCTCGACTTCTTCGGCGCGCAGGTGCCGGTGGTCAAGCTCATCGCCTTCGGGCTGGCGGCGGTGGCCCTCGCGCTCCTGTTCGTGCTGCTGAAGTACACGAAGTTCGGGCAGGCGCTGCGGGCGACGATCCAGCACCCCGAGGCCGCGCGACTGGTCGGCATCAACACCGACCGGGTCGCCGGCTACGGGTTCGGACTCGGGCTCGCCACGGCGGCGATCGGCGGCACCGCGCTCTCGCTCGACGCCACGATCTACCCGTCGCTGCACTGGCACTGGATCGGACCGCTCATGGCGATCATCGTCGTCGGCGGACTCGGCAGCATCCCGGGTGCCGCCATCGCGGCTCTCGTCCTCGGCGTCGCACAGAGCCTGCTCCAGCTCCCGCTGGGGCCGACCTGGGCACAGACGGTGTTCTACGTCGCCCTGTTCGCCACGCTCATGTTCCGTCCGCAAGGATTCTTCGGAGGTCGTCTTGCCCAGCGTTTCTAGCAGAGAGCCGATCCCCACCGAAACGGTCGTGATCGCTCCTCCCGCCCCCGTGCGGCGCTCGTCGTCGAAGTGGGTGCGGATCGTCCTCCTCGTCGTGGGCGCAGCCCTCGTCCTGTCGTTCCCGACCATCGCCCCGAACCCGTACATCCTGTCGGCGGGCGTCGTCATCCTCAACTACGCCGTGCTGTCGACGGGGTGGAACTTCATGGGCGGGTTCACGGGCTACATCTCCCTCGGACACGCCGCCTACTTCGGGCTCGGCGCCTACGGCACCGGACTCCTCATCAAGTACCTGGCGCTGCCCGGCTTCGTCGCCTGGATCCTCGCGGCCGTGCTCGTCTCGATCATCGCGATCCCGATCGGTATCGCCGCCCTCCGGGTGCGCGGCGCCTCGTTCGTGATCGTCTCGATCGCCTTCGTGCTCATCATGCTGCTGGTGTTCCAGAGCTGGCGCGACGTCACCGGCGGCTCCGAGGGACTGAACGTCCCGCGTCCGTTCGACGTGCTGCGGCCCGAGCACCACCGCATCTTCTACTACCTGTTCGCGGGCCTGCTGGCCTTCGCGCTCGTGGTGTGGTGGATCATCGACCGGTCCAAGTTCGGCACCGCGCTCAAGTCGGTCCGCGAGGATGAAGACAAGGCGCAGGCCCTCGGCGTGCCCACCACGCGGTACAAGCTGATCGCCTACGTGCTGTCGGCACTCTTCGTGTCGCTGGGCGGCGGACTCTACGCGCTGTGGTTCGGAGACCTGGATCCCATCTTCCAATTCTCGATCCTCATCGGCTCGTACATGGTGCTGATGGCGCTGCTCGGCGGGGTGCGCAACCTCTTCGGTCCGCTGCTCGGCGCCGTCGTCGTCGGTCTCGCGCTCGAGTATTTCAAGCTCGAGTTCGGCGACACGCAGTTCCACCTCATCGCCACCGGCATCCTGCTCGGCATCGTCGTGCTCTTCATGCCCGACGGCATCATCCCCGCCGTGAAGGGACTGTTCACGCGGTCGTCGAACGCGGCATCGATCCGCGAGTTGACCGCCGGCCAGCTGCTCGAGCAGAACGAGAAGCGGGCGGCGGATGCGTCGGCCCGAACAGCGGATGCCTCGACGAAGGAGACGTCGTCATGAACGCCCCCACGGCACAGCCCACGACGCTGGAGAGCCTGAGCACGGTCGAGATGACCAAGTCCTTCGGCGGCGTCACCGCCGTCGACGGTGCGACGGTCACCTTCCAGGAGGGCAAGGTCAACGGTCTGATCGGGCCGAACGGCTCGGGTAAGACCACCTTCTTCAACTGCGTGACCGGCATGATCAAGCCCGACTCGGGCGAGGTGCGTTACCGGGGGCAGGCGATCACCCGCAAGTCGCCCGACCGCATCGCCCGTGCCGGCATCGGCCGCAGCTTCCAGCTGTGCCGGGTCTTCCCTCGCATGACCGTGATGGAGAACCTGCTCGTGGCGGTGCGCAGCACGAGCATCCGCCAGCAGCTGCGCTCGGCGCACGATCCGGAGGAGTTGGAGCGGGCGCGCGGCTGGCTGCGGCGCGTCGGCATCGACCACCTCGAGCATGCCGAGGCACGCAATCTCAGCTACGGCCAGCAGAAGCTGCTGGAGCTGGCGGGCGTGCTCATGGGCGAACCCGACACGATCATGCTCGACGAGCCGGCCGGCGGGGTGAACCCCGCCCTCATCGGACGCATCGCCACCCTGGTGCGCGAGCTCAACGAAGAGGGCAAGACGTTCATCATCGTCGAGCACAACATGGAGATGGTCATGAGCCTGTGCGACCACGTCGTGGTGTTCGACCGCGGGCGCCAGATCGCCGAGGGAACCCCGGAGATCATCCAGCAAGACCCGCGAGTCCTGGAGGCCTACCTTGGAGTCTGAAGCGAAGAACCTGCTCGAGCTGCGCGACATCGAGGCCGGCTACGGTCGGGCGGCGCTCGTGCTCCGCGGCCTCACGGTCGAGGTGCCGCCCGGATCGGTCGTCTGCCTCGTCGGGCCCAACGGTGCCGGCAAGTCGACCGTGCTCAAGGTGGCATCCGGCATGCTCAAGCCCCGCTCGGGGAGCATCCGCGTCGACGGTCGTGACATCACCGGCGAGGGACCGCAGTCGATGCTGCGCCACGGGCTCGCGCACGTGCTGCAGGGGCACAGCGTGTTCCGGGAGATGACGGTCGGCGAGAACGTGATGCTCGGCGCCTTCACCCTCAAGGATCAGAAGGTCATCCAGGAGCGCGTCGATTTCGTGCAGAACCTCTTCCCCATCGTGGGGGAGCGGTGGAAGCAGCTCGCCGGCCTGCTCTCGGGCGGTCAGCAGAAGCAGGTCGAGTTCGCGCGGTCGCTGATGGTCAGCCCCAAGGTCGTCCTCCTCGATGAGCCGTCGATGGGCCTCGACCCCAAGACGACCGAGAAGGTGTTCGAGCAGATCGTGCGGATGCGCGATGCCGGCACCGCCGTGCTGCTCGTAGAGCAGAACGCGCGGCGGGCGCTCGAGACTGCGGACATCGGGTGTGTGCTCGACCTCGGTCGGGTGCACATCTCGGGCCCGGCATCCGAGCTCCTCGCGGATCCGACCCTCGCCGCGCTGTATCTCGGCGGCAAGCCCACCGTCCCCGACGCGGGATGAACCTCCGGCGGGAGGAGGCAGCGACTGCCTCCTCCCGCCTTTCTCGTCCATCGGACGAAAGCGCTTGCGAAAGCGGTTCCGCCCCCGACCCGCAGTACCGTTCCACACCTTCTCCGCTGCAGTGCCGCCCCGGAGAAGGCGGCACGACCCATCGGCACGACACCACACGACGACGACGTTGAGAGGTTTCTGATGCACGAACGATCCATGCGACCCGCGAGCTCGAGCACTCGATCGGCAGCACCTCCTCCTCGATCGGTCGGGGTGCGGCGAACGGGTGCGCTGGTCGCCGCGGCGGCCGTCGTCGGAGCCCTGCTCACCGCGACCCCCGCTGCCGCGGCGGAAACCTTCACCGAGCTGGTCGACTTCGAGGCGTATGAGCGCGTCGCGCTGAACGGGCAGGACGGATGGACGTCGTCTGCGGCTCCGCGTGTGATCGCCGACCCGCTCAACGGCAACAACCAGGTCGTCGAGTCCGTGGGTGGCGGGCAGCAGTCGTATCGCGCGATCCCGGCCATCGCCGAGGGGGACACCGGCACGCTGTTCTTCCGCTTCCTGCGCACCGGCAGCGTCGACACCTCGTTCGGCCTCACCGACGTGGATGCGCCGAACGACTACGTGAACAGCCGCGCCTACGTGAACAACCAGAACGACGACGTGCTGCGCGTGCGTGACGGCGGCGCCTTCAAGCCCGCGGGCGTGTGGTCGAAGGACGCCTGGCAGTGCGTGTGGATCGTCGCCGACAACGCGACCGACAAGGTCACCGTGTACAGCCAGGGCGGCGCGTACGAGGATCAGACCCGTCTCCCGGAGGGCACCGAACAGCAGTTCGGCTTCCGTCAGGCGGTGAACGGCGCGCTCGACCGGTTCTTCTGGAAGAACGGCGCCACCAGCACCGGACGTCTACTGCTCGACGACGTCGCCGTCGACAACACGGGGGAGAACCTCGCGATCGCCACCGGCAACCCCGGCGACTGCGCACCGGGCGGCACGGCGAACGAGCCGTTGCTCAATCCGCTCCCCGACCCCGCGCTGGCCGACCTCGGCATCGAGGTGACCGAGCTCGCTCAGCTTCCGAAGTCGCAGACGACCCCGGCCACGCAGGACCAGCGTCTGGTGCGCCACAACCGCATCACGCACCTCGACGAGGTGCCGGACGACTCCGGCCGGCTGATGGTCCCCGACAACAACGACATCCTCTATCTGGTCGACAAGGAGTCGGGCGAGTACGTGCCGTACCTCAACGTCCGGAACGAGTTCATCGACAACTTCCACAACAGCGCAGGGCTCGGCACAGGTCTCGGATCCGCCGAGTTCCACCCCGACTTCGCTGAGAACGGGCTTTTCTACACCGTGCACACCGAGGGCGGCACCGCGCTGACCGAAGACACCCCGGACTTCCCGGCCTTCGGCACCACCGCGTTCCACAGTGTGATCACCGAGTGGAAGGCCGATGACCCGTCGGCGGCGACCTTCGCCGGAACGCACCGCGAGGTCATGCGCATCCCGTTCGCCGGTCGGGTGCACACCGTGCAGCAGATCGCGTTCAACCCGACGGTGTCGGAGGGCGACGCCGACTACGGCAACCTCTACATCCTGGTCGGTGACGGCGGCAACGGCGTCGGGAACGGCAACCCGCAGGACCTGGCCACGCCGCAGGGCAAGATCCTGCGTGTGAACCCCACGGGCGACGACAGCGAGAACGGCGAGTACGGCGTTCCGGCCGACAACCCCTTCGTCGATGACGCCGATGCGCTGCCGGAGATCTACGCCGTCGGCATGCGCGACCCGCACCGCATCAGCTGGGACACCGAGGGCGACCACACCATGTATCTCGCGCACATCGGCGAGTGGCAGGTCGAGTCGGTCTACGCCGTCGAGCCGGGGGACAACTTCGGCTGGTCGGTGCGCGAGGGCTCGTTCCTGGCCGAGAACCGGCAGATCTTCCCGCTGCCGAAGGACGACGCCGAGAACGGCTTCACCTACCCGGTGGCCGCCTACGATCACAACCGCGACCCCGGTCAGACCGGTGATGCGGGCGTGGCCGTGAACGGTGGATTCGTCTACCACGGCGACATCCCCGAGCTCCAGGGACGCTACCTCTTCACGGACCTGGTGCGCGGTTGGGTGCTGTCCACGGATGCCGAGGAGATGGTGCGCAACGACGGCGACATCGACGACCTTGCCACCATCGAGGAGCTGCGGGTCTTCGCCGACGGCGAGGAGACCACGTTCCAGGAGCTGGTCGGCGACAAGCGCGTCGACCTGCGGTTCGGCTCCGACGCCGACGGCGAGCTCTACCTCGTCTCCAAGGCGAACGGCAAGATCTGGAAGGTCACGGGGGCGCGCTCGGTCGATGAGCCGACCAACCCCTTCGTCCTCCCGGCGCTCGCCCCGAACCTCGTCACGCACCACGACTTCGATCACCCGGATGCGGCGAAGCCGACGATCGAGGTCGACCAAGGTCGTTCCGGCACCGACATCTCGCTGATCAACGGCGGGGTCGAGATGCGGGTCGCCGACCGGGCCTACCCCGGTGCGGGCGAGGCGCTGCAGACCCAGCAGATGAGTCCGCGAACCGCGTCGAACGACGACTGGAAGGCGGGCATCTACAACGCGAACGGGGTCGAGTCGCTGGACGCGTTCGCCGGTACGGACAAGGCCTCCGTCATGGGCTGGTTCAAGCCGACCGGCGATCACCCGGCACTGAACTCGGGCACCGCGAACCCGGACGACGTGTACAACGCGATCGGTCTCGCGGGCGTGCTCACCGGCACCTCCGACGGACACGCGGTGCGGGCGCTGCTCGAGGTCATCACGGTCGACGGCGAGCTCAAGCTTGTGGCGCTCGGGCGTCGTGTCGACGGTGCCGGCTCCTGGACGTTCGCGGCCGACCTGCCGTGGAACGAGATCCTCAAGAAGGGGCAGTGGGTGCATCTCGCGGCGACCTTCGACTTCGCGGCGGGCGAGATGAAGCTGTTCATGAACGGTGAAGAGCTCGCGGGGAAGTACACCGCGGCGAACCCGTGGGGTGGCGGATCCACGTCCGACACCGCACCGGCCGGAATCAAGATCGGCGGCAGCTTCCCGCAGAACACGCGCGAAGCCAACCCGTTCAACGGGCGGATGGACGACATCATGCTGCTCGACACCGTGCCGACGGCCGAACAGGTCGCCGCACAGTACGCGCTGTACGCGGTGCCCCCGGTCGAACCGCCGACGCCGCCCACCTGCACGCCCGACGGCGAGGTCATCACCGACGTGATGGCGGAGGGCGACTGGGCACCGCGGACCCCGGCCAAGTGGGACTTCCCCGGCGACGAGGTCGTGCTCACCGAGGCGGGGACGAACCCGAACGACGGCATCCGCCGACCGTTCGAGTACGCCGTCCTCACCGAAGGGCCGGAGCTCGGATCGTTCGACCTCACCGGCCAGGTGCGGCTCGACGAGAAGGCCTCCGTGAACAACCGTGACGTGATCATCGTCTTCGGCTGGAAGTCGGACACGGAGTACTACTACGCGCACCTCTCGCAGGACAACTCGATCTACCCGCACAACGGCATCTTCAAGGTGAACAAGGCCGACCGCGAGCGGATCGACGACCAGTGGGACGGTGCGGTCGGTGCTCCGCCGGCGGTCACCGACGAGGAGTGGCACGACGTGCGCGTGGTCCGCTGCGTGGACAGCGGCGACATCGCCGTCTACGTCGACGGACTCGACGCCCCGCTGATGACCGCGAACGACAAGACGTTCCCCGAGGGTCGGGTGGGCTTCGGCTCGTTCGACAATTTCGGGCGTCTCCGCGACCTCTCGGTCACGGCGGCGGCGACGGACACCACGGCTCCCGCGGCGACGGTCAAGAGCGGCGCGGAGTTCACGGTCGGTCGTGACGGCGTCTACAGCAAGGTGTCGTTCAAGCTCCAGGACGAGGGGAAGATCGATCGACTGACCCTCAACGGCGTCGAGAAGGATCTGACCGACAACGTCTGGTCCGACCTGAACCACGTGAAGCCGGGAGTGTTCGGTGCCGTGGCCGGGGCGAACACGCTGGTCGTGTACGACGTGGCGGGCAACGCCACCACCCTGAAGTTCACGCTCGACGTCACGGCTCCCGCCGTGACGGTCAAGGAGGGTGGCCAGTACACCGTGGGCGCCAACGGCTCCTACAGTCTGGTGTCGTACAAGCTCAACGACGCCGGCAAGGTCGATCGGCTGACGGTCAACGGAGTGGCGAAGGATCTGACGGACAACGTCTGGTCCGACCTCAACTTCGTGAAGCCGGGAGCATTCGGCGCCAAGGTCGGGGCGAACACGCTGGTCGTGTACGACGTGGCGGGCAATGCCACGACCGTGCCGTTCACGCTGACCGGCGCCGGCGGGTAGTTGCGATCTCGGACGGCGCGGCCTCGGGGGCGGATCATCGTTCCCGAGGCCGCGCTGTGTAAGTGCGTCAGACGACGGCCGAGCTCGCGCGGGTGAAGAGCGTGGGGGTCATCGTGATCGTGCGGTGCGTGTGGTCGGCGGGGTCGGCGATCTCCTCGTAGAGCACCTGAGCGGCGGTGCGCCCCATCTCGTGTCCCGGCTGGCCGACGCTGGTGATCGGGATCGAGCTGTCCTGCGCGAAATGGTTGTTGTCGTAGCCGACCACCGCGATGTCCGAGGGGACATGCATGCCAGCCAGTTGCATGGTCTGGATCGCTCCCGCGGCGAGGGCGTCGGCGGCGGCGAACAGTCCTTCGGGGCGCTCGCCGACGGGGCGCGAGCTGAGCATCTCGCCGAGCGCATAGCCGCCGCGCACGGTGATGCTGTGCGTCTCGATCGTCTCGAGATGGGCATCGGCGACCTCCGCCACCGCCCGCTGCGCTCCGATGTGACGCTGGGCGATCGCGGAGAGTGAGAACGGCCCTCCGGCGAAGGCCAGGCGTCGCAGACCCTGGTCGAGCAGGTGCCTGGTCGCGAGGTAACCGCCGAGTTCCTCATCGACGACCACGCCGCAGGCGTCGTCGTCTCCCGGCCAGTTCACGTGCACGACCGGCATGCCGCGGTGGCGGGCGGCGCGAGCGGCATCGAGGGGGGCGTCGAGAGGGGCGAGGAGGATGCCGGCCACCTTCGCCTCCTCGAACACGCTGATGTAGGAGTCCTGCTTCGCGAGGTTCACGTCGCTGTTGGCGAGCAGGAGCCGGATGTTGTGCGCGTCGAGCTCTTCCTCGACGCCGCGCGCCATGTCGACGAAGAACGAGTTTCCGACATCGACGACCACGAACCCGACGGTGTCCGCTCGTCCGGTCACGAGGGAGCGGGCCGCGTTGTTGCGCACGAACCCGAGTTCGTCGATGGCGTTCAGCACGCGCTCGCGCGTCTCCTGAGCGACGATCTGCGGATTGTTCAGCACGTTCGACACCGTGCCGAGGGCGACGCCCGCGTGCCGGGCGACGTCAGCCATCACCGGGCGGGGCCGACTCGCGTCGGGGGAGGTGTTCATGTGTTCGTCGTCCGTTCGTCACGAATTGCCATTTGCATCTTGGAGCGCTTCAAGCGTACTATCTGAAGCGCTTCAAGTGTGTGATCAATGCGGCTCGCCCGTTTCAAGGAGGAATCATGAAGCTGACCACAGCACGGCTCTGGAGACGCGGTGCGATCACCGCCATCGCCGGAGCATCGGCCCTCGCACTCACCGCGTGCGGTGGCGGCGGGGGATCGACGGCGGGCACGGACTCTCTGTCCCTGTTCGTGAACGTCGAGAACACCGAAGTACCCGCCATCCTGGAGACCCTCGCCGGTGAGGCGTGCTCCGCCGAGGCCGACACCCTGCCGCTCGACGTCGAGACGGTGCCGCAGTCGAACCTCGACCAGCAGCTGCAGCTCAAGGCCGGCCAGGGCGACCTGCCGGTGCTCTTCAGCGCGGGCAACGCTCCTGCGCTGACCAAGACCCTCGCCGATTCGGGCAACGTCGCCGACTTCGAAGAGATCCTCACCGACCTCGACGTGATCGACAACATCGAGCCCGCGGCGATCTCGACCATCGAGAACCTCTACGGCGGCTTCCGTGTGCTGCCCTTCGAGTACAACGTCGAGGGCATCTGGTACAACAAGGCGATCTTCGCTGAGCAGGGCATCGACGAGCCGCAGACCTTCGACGAGCTCACTGCCGCAGCCGCGAAGCTCGAGGCCGCCGGCATCCAGCCGTTCTCCGCGAGTGGTGAGCAGGGCTGGCCCATCACGCGCCTCATCTCCGGCTACCTCTTCCGCGACCTCGGTCCGGACGCACTGCAGAAGGTCGCCGACGGCGAGGCGAAGCTCACCGACCCCGAGTACGTGGCCGCCGCGCAGGCGATCGCCGACCTCGGCGCCGAGGGCTACTTCGGCAAGGGAGTCGGCTCCATCGACATGGCCACCAGCGAGAACCAGTTCCTCAACGGCTCCGCGGCGATGTTCTACATGGGCTCGTGGTTCCTGAGCCAGGCCAACGACCCCGAGGTGAACCGGATCGGCGCCGAGAACGTCGGCTTCATGCCGTTCCCGGGCGTCGAGGGCGGCGCGGGCGACCGTTCGCAGCTCGCCGCCAATGTGGGCCTTCCCATCACGATGAACGCCAAGGCCGTGAACGACGACACCGAGGCGTGGCTGTCCTGCATCACCGAGAACTACGGCTCCGTGGCGCTCGAGCAGGAGAACCGCGTGTCCGGTTTCGCGCTCAACACCGAGGTCACCGATGTGCCGCCGCTCACGCAGCTCATCCAGGAGCAGGTCGCCGACACCGAGACGACCGTCCTCTGGTTCGAGGCGCTGTTCTCCGCGGAGGCCACGACCACGAGCCAGCGCAATGCGGCACCGCTGATCACCGGCAGTGTCTCCGCCGAGGAGTTCATGTCGATGATCCAGGCGGACCTCGACTAGCGAGAAAACGAGAGGGGGCGGCGTCCCCGCGCGCCGCCCCCTCATCCTTCAGGAGAACGAATGCAGAACGTGCTGGGCGACCGCAAGGCGATCGCCATCCTTCTAGGCCCCGCCTTGCTCATCTACTCGGTGGTGATGCTCATCCCCGTGTTCTGGTCGCTGGGCTACACGCTGTTCGAGGGCAACGCCATCGTCGGCTTCGAGTTCGTCGGCCTCGACAACTTCGTCCGGCTGATCGGCGACTCCGAGGTGCACGCCGCGCTGCTGTTCACCCTGAAGTACGCCGCCGTCGTGACCATCGGGCAGGTCCTGCTCGGGTATCTGCTCTCGCTCCTCTACGTCTTCGCGCTCAAGCGCGCCTCCGGCCTCGTCCGGACCCTGGTGTTCTTCCCCGTCGTCATGCCGACCGTCGCCGTCGCGCTGCTCTTCCAGCAGCTGTTCTCGATCGCGCCGACCGAGGGCGTCGTCAACTCGATGCTGTCGGGCCTCGGCGGGGTCCCCGTCGACTGGTTCGGTGACGGCGCGAGCGCGTTCATCGTCATCGCGATCATGGACATCTGGCGCTCCATGGGCTTCTACGGTGTGCTGCTCTACGCCGGGCTGATCGACATCCCCGAGGATGTGCTGGAGTCGGCCCGCCTCGACGGCGCCAGCGGATGGAAGCTCGTCCGCCACGTGGTGCTGCCGCTCTCCGCCCCGGTGCTGATCTCGTCGCTGATCTTCTCGGTCAACGGAACCCTGAAGGTGTTCGACAGCGTGCTCGCGCTCACCAACGGTGGCCCAGGCACCTCGACCAGCCCCCTCACGATCTCCATGTTCGACAACGCCTTCACCTACGGCAACTACGGCTACGGCTCGACCATCGCGATGCTGCTCACCATCATCTGCCTCGTCGTGACCGTGTTCATCTTCCGTGCCAATGCCCGCACGGCGAAGAAGGGAGGCGTGGCATGAGCGCGTCGACACCCGTATCCCGCCGTGCGACGAGGATGCTGCGCCGCACACCCATCTGGCTGCTCGTCGCCGTGCTCCTGGTCATCGTCGGCTACCCGCTGATCTGGCTGCTGCTGGGCTCGTTCAAGAGCCAGCGGGAGTTCCTGGAGTCACCCACCTGGGCGCTGCCCGAGCAGTGGAACTTCGACAACTACATCGTCGCCTGGGACACGGCCGGCCTCGGCCAGTCCCTCTTCAACAGCGCCATCACCGTGCTGCCCTCGCTCTTCCTCATGCTGCTCCTCGGCACCGCGGCGGCGTTCGCCCTCGAGGTTCTCGTGTGGAAGGGCCGCAACGGGGTGCTCATCATCTTCCTCGCCGGCATCATGGTGCCGACGCAGATGATCCTGCTGCCGCTGTTCAGTACCTACTTCCAGCTCGGACTCACCGGCTCGCTGTGGCCGCTGATCATCACATACACGGCCACCGGTCTGCCGCTGACGGTCTTCCTGATGGCGACGTACTTCCGTGCGATCCCGCGTGAGGTGTTCGAGGCGGCGACGCTCGACGGCGCCAGCATCTACCGGCAGTTCTTCTCCATCGCGCTGCCGATGATGAAGAACGGGCTCTTCACGGTCGGTCTCGTGCAGTTCTTCTTCTTCTGGAACGACCTGCTCATCGCGCTGACCTTCGCCAACTCCGGCGACCTGCGCACCCTGCAGGTCGGGCTGCTCAACTTCAACGGCCAGTTCGGGACGACCCAGTACGGTCCGCTGTTCGCCGCCATCAGCATCAACGTGTTCGCCCTCCTGATCATCTACCTGGTGCTCAACCAGCGCATCCAGAAGGGCCTGACGGCCGGAGCGGTCAAGGGATGAGCGCGCCCACCTCTGAAAGGACGTTCGTGAAGGTCTCCGCTCCCCGGTTCGAGCACATCGACGACACCCTCGGGATGGGGGCTCGCACGCCGCGACTCTCCTGGAAGACCGAAGCCCCGGAGGGATGGACGCAGCACGGGTGGCAGCTCGAGTGCG
This sequence comes from Microbacterium maritypicum, assembly GCF_041529975.1. Classification (NCBI taxonomy): domain Bacteria; kingdom Bacillati; phylum Actinomycetota; class Actinomycetes; order Micrococcales; family Microbacteriaceae; genus Microbacterium; species Microbacterium maritypicum. Next base: position 1,324,520 of record NZ_CP168030.1, read on the forward strand.
AGCGCGCGGACGGCACGGTCATCGCCTCCGGTACGAATGCCGACCAGGTGCTCGTCGCCTGGCCGTTCGAACCGCTCTCCTCCCGCGAGCAGGTGCGCGTGCGCGTGCGTGTCCGCGGCGAAGATCAGCGCTGGTCGCCTTGGAGCGACCAGACGACCGCCGAGGCGGGGCTGTTGGATGCCGCCGACTGGGTCGCTGCTCCCGTCGGCGCGGCGTGGCCGGAGACGCCGGACACCGACCGTCGGCCGGCACTCGTGCGGCGCACCTTCCGTCTCGACCGCCCGGTCTCCCGGGCACGCCTGTACGTCACGGCGCACGGACTCTACGAGGCGGAGATCAACGGCGCGCGCATCGGCGACCACGAGTTCTCGCCGGGATGGACCAAGTACGACGAGCGTCTCGTGTACTGGACCTTCGACGTCACCGACGAGCTCGTCGAGGGCGAGAACACCCTGGGCGCGTGGCTCGGCGACGGCTGGTATCGCGGCCGCCTCGGCTTCAACGGCGGCTACCGCGACCTCTACGGCACGGACCAGGCCCTCATCGCCCAGCTGGAGGTCACGCACGACGACGGCAGCGTCACGGTCATCGCCACCGACGAGAGCTGGTCGGCCGCGCCGAGCCCGGTCCTGGTGTCGGGCCTGTACGACGGCGAGAAGCACGATACCCGCGAGGAGCAGCCCGGGTGGTCGCGCCCCGGAGCCGGTGACGACGGATGGAGCCCCGTGCGTGTCGGCCATCGCGACCCGACGACGCTTGTCGCCCCAGCACTCCCGCCGGTGCGCTGCACCGAAGAACTCGCCCCCGTCACCGTCACCCGGATCGACGACACAACTCACCTGCTCGACTTCGGGCAGAACCTCGTCGGGCGATTGCGCGTCCGGGTGCAGGGGCCGGCCGGGCACGTGGTCGCGCTGCGCCATGCCGAGGTGCTGGAACACGGCGAGCTCGGCATCCGCCCGCTGCGCCTGGCCGACGCGCAAGATCTGATCACGCTCGACGGTGGCGAGCCGCGCTTCTGGGAGCCGAAGTTCACCTTCCACGGCTTCCGGTACGCGACGGTCACCGGTCTCGACGAGATCGGGGAGGGAGACGTGGTCGCCCGCGTCATCCACAGCGACATGCGCCGCACGGGGTGGCTGGAGACGTCGAACCCCGACCTGAACCGCCTGCACGAGAACGTGCGGTGGGGCATGCGCGGCAACTTCCTCAGTATCCCCACCGACTGCCCGCAGCGCGACGAGCGCCTCGGCTGGACGGGCGATGTGCAGGTCTTCGCGCCCACGGCATCCTTCCTCTACGACTCGGCGGGCTTCCTCGAGAACTGGCTCACCGACGTCGCCTTGGAGCAGCTGCCCGACGGCACCATCCCGTGGTTCGTCCCGGTGATTCCCGGCGGCCCCACCTGGAACCCGATCCGGACCGGGGCAGTGTGGGGAGATGTCTCGGTGCTCACGCCGTGGACCCTCCACGAGCGATTCGGCGACCTCGACGTGCTGCGCCGCCAGTACGACAGCGGCCGGAAGTGGGTCGAGCGGATGATCACGCAGTCCGGGCCGTCGCGGCTCTGGCGCGACGGTCATCAGCTCGGTGACTGGCTCGACCCGGCGGCACCGCCGCACGATCCGGCCGACGCGCGCACCGACAGGTACCTGGTCGCCTCCGCGTACTTCGCCTTCTCGACGCGGCGGCTGGCCGACACCGCCAGGCTCCTCGGTCTGGCGGCCGACGCCGATCGCTACGCGCGGATCGCCGAGGAGGCGCGCGATGCCTTCCGCGCCGAATACGTGCGGCCGGACGGCACTCTGACCTCCGATGCGCAGACCGCGTATGCGCTCGCCATCCGCTTCGGACTCCTGAGCGTGACCGAGGAGGCTGTCGCGGGTCGGCGTCTCGCCGCGCTCGTCCGCGAGGCCGGCAACCGCATCGCGACGGGCTTCGCAGGGACCCCGGTCATCAGCGATGCGCTGTCGCAGACCGGGCACGTCGACACGGCGTACGACCTGATCCTCGAGACCGAGTGCCCGTCGTGGCTGTACACCGTGCGCATGGGTGGGACGACGATCTGGGAGCGCTGGGACTCGATGCTCCCGGACGGATCGATCAATCCGGGCGAGATGACCAGCTTCAACCACTTCGCTCTCGGAAGCGTCGCGGACTGGATGCACCGCGTCATCGGGGGGCTCTCGCCGGCCGCACCCGGATACCGTCGCATCGAGTGGGCACCGCAGCCCGGAGGTGATCTCGAACATGCCCGGGTGGCATTCGAGTCGCCGTACGGACTCATCGAAGGGTCATGGGAGCGTGTGGCCGAAGGAATCCGGTACTCGCTCTCCGTCCCCACCGGTGTCGAGGGCACGATCCGCGTGCCGGGTCTCGACGAGCAGTACGTCGTCTCGGGCGGACGGTTCGAGGCGTTCGTCTCGTCGTCGGACGCCGCCGCCGCGTGATCCGGGCATCGCGTCGCCGCTGATCACCAGGTCGACTTCAGCATGCCTCGATACCCTCGGGGCATGCGCCGAATCCTCGTCCTCCCGCTCGTGCTCGCCGCCGGCCTCATCCTGGCGGGCTGCTCGCAGGTGACGCAGATGGCGGGCGATGCTCTCGGCGTCGACGTGCAGGCTGCCTGCACGACGATCGACGACGCCTACGGGCAGTACCAGACGCTGCTCGACCAGGGGGAGCTGTCGGCGGAGCAGGCGGATGCCGCGCGCGACGACCTGGTCGCCTCGCTCAACGGGCTGGCCGAGAACACCGACGGTCAGCTGGGCGACCTCATCCGCTCGGGTGCGGAGAAGATCGGCGGGATGACCGATCTGCAGGCGCCCGAGACCGTCGAGGCGATCGAGCAGCTCAAGAACTCCGCCTCCGCGTTCTGCGGCTGACCGCGAGAGGTGCTCGCCTATCGCATCGGTGTCAAGGGGCGTGCCACTGCGCCTGCACCGTCGTAGCGTCGGACCGACATAGACGTCGTCCCGCATGCGCGGGGCCTGCGGCGTCTGCCCACGGGAAGGAACGCACATGAGTGGTGGAAGCGACGACATCCGCACCGACCGGAACGACATCAGCACGGAGCCGGGCCCGGGTGCAGAGGAGAACGACAACCTCGGCGCCGAGGACGGCAAGGGGAACCCGCCCACGGTGGTCCCGAGCGACGGAGGCGACACCGACGACGCCGATGTCCTCGCGGAAGACCCCGAAGACGGCTGACCGCGCTCCTGGCCGACGCCTCAGTTGAGACGTTCGGTCAGATGGTGAGCTTGATCACCGCTGAACGCCCGCATGCATGCGCGAACTGACGCTGAGTCCAGTCGCTAACATTATACTTCGGGGTCATTCGGGAATTGGATCAAGAGATTTCCGAGGTTGTGAGGAGTTCAACGTGACCGAAGCGCGCACCACGCGTCCATCAGGCGCAGTCATCACTGGCTGGGTGGCAGTTATCTTCTGCGGAGCTCTCGCGTTTCTCAACGCGACGATCGCAACCGAAGTTGGATTTCGGGTCTTCTTTCTCGCTCTTGGGGCAATCCTCGTTGTCGGCGGAATCTGTCTCATCGCACGCTGGTATCGCGTGAATTCCAAGATCAGCAATGCCCCGAACTGACTCAAGTCGGACGAGCACGCAGAAGGAGGGGACGACCGGATTGGTCGTCCCCTCCTTCTTGCCCGCGGGCGGAAAACTCCGAAAGGACCGCCAGAGGGAGGCGAGCCCGGACCGTCGCGCCGGATCCGAGGCGCCGACCGGTTAGGACGTGACCTGCGCCGCGGGGGAGCTCGACCGCTTCGCCGCGGTCGGCATCGCCCGCCGCATCGCATAGGCCCAGGTGGCGAGGCCGAGGAGCGGACCCCAGAGCCAGAACGGGAACATCAGAAGCACGTACACGGAGTTCTCCACGTTCCCCACCCCTTCCAACGCGAACTGGATGCCGGCGGCCGTGAACAGGACGCTGACGAGGCTCGCCGGGACGATGGCCAGCCCCGGCGGCACCGACCGACCGCCGAGTCCGGCGAAGGCGCGGGGGAACCGCTCGCCCCACGGCAGGATCAGCCCGAGGGTGAGCACACCTCCCGTGAGCATGGCCGCGCCGAGCGCGAGGCCGAGCGCACGCACCGACGGGTCTGCGGCGAACATCTCCGCGCCTCCGCCAAAAAGCGGCCACGGGGTCAGCCAGCTCGCACGGGCGAACGCGTAGGGGAGAGCGCACGCGGCCGCCACGATCGTGATCGCGCGGCGGTGACGGAGCACCTCGCGCGCGAATCGGCTTCGGCGGGACGACGGGTCAGCGATCATCCAGATCAGCAGGCCGGCGGCCGCGGCGACATGCGCGAGTGCGAGACCCGCCTGCGGAAGGATCATGTCGTAACTGCCCAGGATCTGTGGGACGAGCGGCCCGGCCCCGAGCCCGATGGCGGCGTAGGCGAGGGCGCCGACGACTACAGCGGCGAGGAGGAGACCGAGCAGCGGACGGCGCAGCACCGTGAGCACGATGAGGACCAGGGCGCCGACGATGACCATCATCGCGAAGGTGTAACCCGCCGCGGCGATCACTCCTCCGGGCATCGTGACGGCGAGGATCCCCGCGGCCACGAGACCGACCGTGTGCAGGAGCCACCGCGGCACGGCGCGGTTCACGAGGTCACGAGTCGCCAGTGCGGACACGGATACGAGGAGCGCGGCGAGCGCCCCCGTGAGGGAGAGCGCGAGTTCGACACCGTGACCGAGGTTGCCGACGAGGCTCGAGGGCAGTGCGTCGGTGCCGGGAGTGAGCATCCTCACGAGGCTGGTGACGGTCACGGCCAGGGCGCCGACAGCGGCGGCGAGAAGGACGATGATGCGTGTGGGAATGGACATGCTTCCACGCTAGGAACGCGTTCCGCCGCCGACTTCGACCGCAGGGGTCATCCTCCTCACCCGCAGGAGTGAACCTGCGGGCGCAGAGCGGTCAGCGTCCCGGGCGCAGCAGCCCGTTCTCGTATGCCCAGATGACGACGTGCACCCGGTCGGGAACGCCGAGCTTCGCGAGGACGGCCTTCACATGCGTCTTCACCGTGTTCGCCGAGAGGAACAGCGTCCGAGCGATGTCGTCGTTCGAGGCGCCGGTGGCGAGAGCGCGGGCGACCTCCTGCTCGCGAGGGCTGAGGGCGGCGAGCGCCGACGCCGGGTCTGCTCCGGGGGCCCCGTCGCGAACGAACCCGATCAGTGCCTCGGTGGCGCGTGAGGACATCACCGACTCGCCGGAGGCCACGGCGACGGCGGCATCCGCGAGTTCCGCCGGGCTGGCGTCTTTGGTGAGGAAGCCGCTCGCCCCCTCGCGGATCGCCGCGTATACGTACTCGTCCAGGTCGAAGGTGGTGAGGATCAGGACCCGGGTGGCGGGCCGGAGCCGCAGCACCTCCCGGGTGGCGGCGATGCCGTCCATCCCCGGCATCCGGATGTCCATCAGGACCACGTCGACGGCATGAGCGCGCACATGCTCGATCGCTGCTCCACCCGACGAGGCGGTGGCCACGTCCGACAGGCGCGGGTCGCGCGAGAGCATCAGCGCGATGGCCGTGCGGAACAGCTCCTGGTCGTCGACGATCAGAATGCGAAGGGTCATCCGATGCTCCTCTCGGTCGGAAGATCCACCGTCACGATCCATCCCCGCAGATCCCGTCCGTGCGCGGTGAGCGTGCCGCCGGCGAGCCGCACCCGCTCGGTGATGCCCACCAGGCCCACGCCGCTGCCGAGATCGGTCACGACCGGGCCCGACCCTCCGTCGTCTTCGATCGTTGCCTGCACCCCTTCCGGTCGCCAGTCGATCCGCACCTCGATGGCGACCGGAGGCGCATTGTGACGGATCGCGTTCGTGAGCGCCTCGCGCACCGCATGATGCAGTGCCAGCGCGGCGTCGGCGCGAAGTGGAGCCCTGGTGCCCGACTCGCTCAGCCGCACGTCGGTCGAGGGAGTACGCACGCCCTCGACGAGCTCCTCCAGGGAGTCGACGGTGGGCAACGGCTGGCGCGGGGCATCGTCGGCGACGACCGAACGCATTCCGCGCAGAGCCTCACGGCCGGTGTCCACGACGATCCCGAGAGCAGCGTCACTCCGGTCGGGGTCGTCGGCGCGCACCGTGCGGGCGACCTCGGCCTGCGCGATCATCACCGTCATCGAGTGCGCGACGATGTCGTGCAGGTCGCGGTTGATCCGTCCGCGCTCATCCGCGATCGCCTGCGAGACGCGCGCCGCCATCCGCTCCTCGGCCTGGTCACGCCGCACCCGCAGGACCAGCCCCAGCGCCCAGGCCGCCGCGATCGCACCGCTGAGTCCGAGGAACGCCCCGAGGCGGAGCTCCGGATCGTCGAGTCGAAGCTCGGTGAAGGCGATGAGGCCGGCGCCGAAGATGCCGCCCGCCAGCGCCGCGATCCGCACGCTCGAGCGGGTCTGCGCGGCGACTTGGCCGATGACGAGCAGGTAGGCCGCGGCCGAGGGGAGGAAGGCTCCGGATGCCGCGCGGATACCCGGGACGAGCACGAGTGCGCACATGACGGCGTTCGCGATCACGATCGCGGCGACCGGGTGCCGCACGGCGAGCAGTGTCGTGAGGTGGAGCACCACGTACAGGGCGATCATGAGCGCGAGGATCCAGGGCTCGGGGCGCGTGGCCGGCTCTGTGAGGATCGCGATGCTCGACGGCAGCAGGATCACGAGGGCGATGAGCGCCACGATGACGTCGACACGCAGCCAGGCGTGCCGACGGGGACTCGCGACAGAGGCCTCGGACCGCATCGCCCTCATGCTCTCACGCGGCTTCGCGGCGGCGGATCACCCCTCCGGGTGAGTGGCGAGCGGCGGCGCAGTCGGCGGGACGAGGGCTTCGGCGACGGCCTCCGCGACGATCGCGCTGGCGCGGGCATCGAGATGGATGCCGTCCGGATGCCGCGTGACGGATCGGCGGGTGACGTCGAAGACATCGATCAGGTCGACCCCCAGCCTGCTCGCGACGGCGCGCACGATCGGGGCCACCTCGTCGGCGATGATCCGCTTGTGGACCCCGCGGCGATTCGGGAACGCGACGGGTGGAGTCAGCAGGAAGACGGTCGCGCCGCGCGTGCGGTAGCGCTCGACGAACGCGGCGAGCTGGGTCTCGTAGCGCTCCGCATTCCAGTTGTCGCCGCGGGCATCGTTCGAGCCGAGCATGACGAGCACGATGTCCGCCCCCGCGTGCAGAGACGCCGTGGCCTGGGGAGTCGCGTCGTACGGCCAGTCGCCTTCGCGCTGCAGCGTGCACCGATTCACGCCGTAGTTGAGCACCTGGTATCCGTCGCCGAGGAGCTGTTCGAGGCGGCCCGGGTAGGACCGGCGGCCCCGGCCTCGGAACAGCATCCCTGCACCATAGGTGTTGCTGTCACCGACGGCGGCGAGCCGGATCCGGTCTTCCCGGGGGCGGGGCAGCGGCGGGTACATGACGCGTCTGTAGACGACGCCGACGACGGCCGCGAAGGCAGCGACCGCCGCCGCGATGGCGACGAGGGGTTTCCCGGTCAGGCGCGTGCCGGTCATCGAAGCGATCTGCCGATCTCGTCACGGATCATCCATCCATCCTCTCTCAATCGCCGTCTGACGGGGCTGCACGCGGGAGACTGTCTCCGAGGCCTGCACGCACGAGAGGAGAACGATGACGACCGTCTTCCCCCGTTCCGTCTCGGTGGTCATCCCGGTGCGGAACGACGCCGTCCTTCTCGAGCAGTGTCTGCGCGCTCTCGAGCGGCAGACCCGCAGAGCCGACGAGGTCGTCGTCGTCGACAACGGCAGCACGGATGACACGGTGGCGGTCGCCGAGCGATTCGGCGCACGCGTCGTGACCGAGCCCGTGCGGGGGATTCCCCGGGCGTCCGCGGCGGGGTACGACGCGGCGACGGGCGACATCATCGCGCGGCTGGATGCCGACTCGCGCCCGAGGCCCGACTGGATCGAGCGGATCGAGCGGATCTTCCGCAGCCGCGACGGCCTCGACTTCCTCACCGGCGACCCGAGCTTCTACGGCTCCACGCCGCTGGTGCACTGGATGGGGGAGCACCTCTACATCGGCGGCATGTACACGGTGCTCACGCCGCTGCTCGGCCATGCCCCGCTGTTCGGCTCCAACATGGCGATGCGCGCCGAGACCTGGCGGTCGCTGAGCGGCGAGGTGCACCGGGAGCCGCAGAACATCCACGACGACTTCGACCTGTCCTTCCATGTGCGTCCGGAGATGACGGTGCTGCGGGACCGGAGTCTCGTCGTCGAGGTGTCGGCGCGCCCGTTCCGGGATTGGGCGTCGCTTCGACGTCGGCTGAGCTACGTGCTCCCCACGGTCCGGCTGCATCTGCCGCGGGAGCCGCTGCGCGTGCGGCGACGGGCGCGGCGTGAGGCTGATGCGGAGGCCCTCCGCGGCTGAGTCAGCCGTCGGCGCGCGCGTAGAGATCGAGCAGGTCGGCGGTGAGCTGATGCGGAGTGGTCTCGCTCGGGCTGTGCCCGGTCGCGTAAGCGCGGAAGTCGGCGCCGATGTCGTGGGCATAGCGTTCGTGGGCGGCCAGCGGCCACAGGTCGTGCGAGCCGGCGACGACCAGCTTGGGGATCGGCAGCGCCCGCACGCGGCCGCGCACATCCGGGGCGGCCATCATGAGCCCGACGATCTCGTCGACGCTGCGCCTGCTCGTGAGCGCGAACCGTGAGCGGACGAACTCGAGCCTCCGGGGCGGGACCCGGTTCTTGTTCGTCACGATCCCCCAGATCATGAGACCGGCACCGCGACGTGGGCTCGCGATCGGCGCGATCGGGCCCAGCCACTTCATGGTCGCGAACACGTTGCCCACGCCGGGGGGAGTGGTCAGGAGCGCCAGGGACAGCACGAGGTCGGGGCGACGGGCGGCGACCAGCTGCGCGACCGTGCCCGCGAAGGAGTACCCCAGCAGATGAGCGGGGCTGTCGGCTTCGAGGAAGGCGATGAGGTCGCCGATGAACAGCTCGTACGTGTAGCTCGTGTGCGCGCCGGCGGCGTGGGACTCGTACTGCCCGGCGAGATCGAACGACTGCACGAAGAAGCCAGCCTCCGCCAGGAGCGGCAGCATCAGGGCGAAGTCCTCCTTGGAGCCGGTCGCCCCGGGGACCAGGACCACGCGCGGATGCGCGGGATCGCCCAGCGACACCACGGCCAGCTCGCCGCTCGGCGCTGAGAACCGCGAGGCCGTCGACCCGGGCGGCAGCACCGTCCAGTCGACGTCGCCGATCGCCGCGTCGAGGTCTGCCGGGGCGATGTGCGCCCGCTCACTCCGCGATTCCGTCGACACGCTGACACGGTACCGCTCGGGGTGCCCGCCGAGAAGGAAGAGCGCCGTCACTGTCGGATCTCCCTGCACTGCCGACAGTGGGCAGAGAGTCCCTCGGGGCCGCCGGGCGACTCTGCGCCCGGTCATGCGCACAAGGAAGGCGGCCCATGAAGCCGAAGAAGTTTGTCCCTGTCCTCACGATCACCGCGATCGCGGCGGTCGCTCTCGCCGGATGCTCCGGGGAATCGGCGGGCCCGCAGCAGGGCGTGTTCGAGTTCGAGTCGGCCTACGGCGATTCGACCACGGGTGAGCTGCTCATCCGCGTTCCGGAGGCTCTCATCGAGGCCGCGGGCAGCGATGCCGACGCACTGCTCGTGCGTGAGGTGCGGGCCACGCCCCGCGAGCTCGACGGCGCGCAGTACTGTGCCGTCGACCTCGCCATGACCTACGCGGGCGATGCGCCCGACGTGCTCACGGAGCCGTCGATGACCCGGGCCGAGCGGGAGGCGCAGGCAGAGGACGAGTTCGAGCGTCGGCTGACCGGCGACTTCGGCGTGAGCACCGAGGAGGAGGCGCTCGCGAACGGCGCGGATCCCGCGCACATCGAAGAGCTGAAGGAGGTCGCCGGCATCGGCGCACCCTTCACGCCGACGCCGGCGTGGGCTCCGCTGATGGCCGCCGTGCCGGTCGCCGATCTCGACGACGCCGATGCCGCACCCGGGCTCTACCACTCCGACGACTACGCGACCCTGACGCTGGTGCAGGACTGTGCGGCATCCGCATCGGATTACGACAACAGCACCGAGTTCTGGCTCCCTGCGATCGCCGATGACGGCGGCATCACCCGGTTCGCCGGTATGAACCTCGCCGTGATGACGTCGGGCACGATGTTCGTCCACGAGGCGGAGATCTCCGGCTACGTCCGCGACTCAGAGGGCAACTGGATCGCCAGCTGACGGCGGTTCCGCTCCATGTGTCGGGGGTTCCTCTCATCGTTCCGGTGAGAGGAACCCCCGATCCTGCTCCAGCGTCGTGCGAGCCAGCCCGCGAGCCACCTCGAACGGCGTGCCGAACGTCTCCATGCCGACCGTGACGATGGCGCCCTCGTAGAGCAGCATCAGGGCCTTCGACATCAGGTCGGGGTCCGCGGCGCCGGCCTCCCGGCAGAGCTCGGCGAAGAGGTCGAGCAGCCAGGCCTTCTGACGCGCTACCTCGGGGAAGACGGGATGCCCGTCGTGGCCGTCGCCGATCTCGGCGCGGGCGTTGATCGCGCTGCACCCCTTGGGGCTGTTCTCGTCCGACCAGGTGATCGCCGCGTCGAACACGGCGAGCACGCGCTCGATGCCGGGCTCCGGTACGCGGGACAGGTGCTCGGCGACGTGTGTCCGCCACCGTGCATCCCGGTGCTGCAGGTACGAGACGACCAGTGCCTCCTTGGAGCCGAAGCGGTCGTAGAGGGTCTTCTTGGTGACGCCAGCGGCCTCGGCGATCGTGTCGACTCCCACCGCGTGGATGCCGCGCTCGTAGAAGAGCAGTGATGCGGCGTCGAGCACGCGGGACGCGCCAGGGGTGAGCGGGGCGAGGTCGGGAACGGGGACGGGGACGGCCATGTCCCCGACTATACCAACCTGTATAGTCGGGGGAATGGGTATACAGGTCGGTATAGTTCGTGTCGGCGTGACGATCGCGGCATCCGTGGCGTTCGTCGTCACCTGGAGCTCCGGATTCCTCGTGCCGGCGATCGCCGCCGTCGAGGTGCCGCCGCTGACGCTGCTCGTCTGGCGCTTCGTTCCTCTCGCTGTGATCCTGCTCGCCGTGGTCGGCTTCACCGGCGCGGGGCGGGACGTCACCCGCGCTGATGTGGGACGGCAGGCGCTCATCGGTCTCTTCGCCCAGTTCGGATACTGCACCGCGGTGTACGCGGCCGTCGCCTCGGGCGTCGCCACCGGCACCACGGCGCTGATCGACGCCGTGCAGCCGCTCATCATCGCCGTCCTCGTGGGTCCGCTGCTCGGACTGCGTGTGCGCGGGGCGCAGTGGGCCGGGCTTCTGATCGGCGCGGCGGGCGTGCTCCTGGTGGTGCGCTCGCAGCTCGACGACTCGACCGCGCACCCCGCCGCCTACGTCTGGCCTGCCCTCGCCATGGCCAGCCTCATCGTCGGCACCTTCCTCCAGCGCCGTTCGGAACCGCGTACGGGCACGCTTGTCACGCTCACCATCCACGTGAGCGTGACCGCACTGGCTCTCGTGCCGGTCGCCGCAGTCTTCGGTGCCCTCGCGCCGCCGGCATCCGCATCGTTCTGGATCGCCGCCGGGTTCGCCGCTGTCTTCCCGACGCTCGCCGCGTACGGGCTCTACTGGTGGCTGCTGCGCCGGGTCGGCATCACCGCTCTGAACGCGCTGCTCTTCCTGATCGCGCCGACGACCGCGCTGGCCGGAGCGCTGCTGCTGGGTGAACCGCTCACCCTCGTCACCCTCGGCGGATTCGCCCTCTGTGCCGCCGGTGTGGCCGCGGTGCTCGTGAGCGAGACGCGCGCCGTGCATAACTCCTCAGAATCGTCGGGAGATTCGCGATCCGGGGCTCTGGGCTCGGTTTCGCGCGCGTTCATTGAGGAGTTGTGAACACCCTCCCGATAGTTGCGCTTTCGCAACTATCGGAGTATGGTTGACCTCGATCAACTTTCTACGCAGGAGCGTTACCCCCGTGACACACACCCCATCCTCAGCACCCGAAGCCACCCGCTCGGCCCGCGAGGTCTTCACCGCGATCTCCGGACTCGTCGTCGGCATGTTCGTCGCCGTGCTCTCGGGCACCGTCGTGTCGACCTCGATGCCGGTCATCATCGCCGACCTCGGCGGCACCCAGTCCCAATACACCTGGGTCATCACCGCGAGCCTTCTGGCCACCGCCGTCTCGACCCCCATCTGGGGCAAGCTCGCCGACCTCGTCGACCGCAAGGTCCTCGTGCAGATCTCGCTCATCCTCTTCACCGTCGGCACCGTGATCGCCGGCTTCTCGACCGACACGAACATGCTCATCGCGGTTCGCGTCATCCAGGGCATCGGCGTCGGCGGCCTCATGTCGCTCGTCATGATCGCCGTGGCCCTCATCATCTCCCCGCGTGAGCGCGGCAAGTACATGGGCGTCGTCGGCGGCATCATGGCCCTCGGCACCATCGGCGGCCCGCTGCTCGGCGGACTCCTCACCGACGTGTGGGGCTGGCGCTCCAACTTCTTCGTCGGCGTGCCGTTCGCGATCCTCGCCCTCGTCCTGCTGCAGTTCACGCTGCACCTGCCCAAGCCGCAGCGTGACAGCAAGGTCTCGATCGACTACTTCGGCATCGTGCTCCTCGCGGTCGGCGTCTCGACCCTGCTCATCTGGGTCTCGATGGGCGGCAGCCAGTTCGACTGGGACTCCTCGACGAGCATCATGCTCGCCGTCATCGCCGGAGTCGCGATCGCCGCCTTCATCACGGTCGAGTTCTTCGTCAAGGAACCGATCGTGCCGATGTCGCTGTTCCGCAACCGCACCTTCACGCTGTCGGTCATCGCCTCGATCGCCATCGGCGTCTCGATGTTCGCCACCTCGGTGTTCCTCGCGCAGTACTTCCAGCTGGCTCGTGGCGCCACGCCCACCGAGTCCGGCCTGATGACCATCCCGATGATCATCGGCCAGATGGGTGCGTCGATCATCATCGGCCAGCTCGTGAGCCGCTTCGGCAAGTGGAAGGGCTGGATGCTGACGGGCTCGGTCCTCGCCACCATCGGCGTCAGCCTGATGGCCACCCTGCGCTACGACACCCCGTTCCCGCTGGTCGCCGTCTACATGTTCATCCTCGGTGCGGGCCTCGGCATGGTCATGCAGAACCTCACGCTCATCGTGCAGAACGACACTGCTCCGCAGCAGCTGGGCGCCGCGTCGTCGAACGTGAACTTCTTCCGCACGATCGCCGGCACCATCGGCGTCACGGTCATGGGTGCGATGCTGTCGACCAGCGTCGCGTCGTACATCACCGACTCGCTCGAGGGCTTCACGCCGACGACCCCCGCCGAGGTCGATGCGCTCAAGCACCTCGCCTCGGGTGATGTGCCGAAGGTCGGACAGCTGCCCGACACGATCCGCACGATCGTCGAGGGTGCTTACGGCCACGGCATCGCCGACTCGTTCATCATCGCCATCCCGCTCGCGGTGATCGCCATCATCGCGATCGCGTTCATCAAGAACAAGCCGTTGTCGACGAAGAACGCCGCCGAGCAGATGCTCGAGCAGGCGGAGGAATCCGTCATCGAGGTCTCCGAGGCCGAGGTCGGCGCGTCGCTCTCCACCGGGGCCATCCGGCTCGGGGGTGCGGAGTCCGCGTCGCCCGCGACCGGTTCGGTGCGCGTCCTCGAACGCGAAGATCGGGACCAGGAGCGCTGAGATGCTCGCCCCCGAAGCGGTCGAGCAGGCGGATGTCGACAGCGCGCTCGGTGACCTCCAGGCGCACCTGAACCTTATCTTCGCGAGGACCAGGTCGCTCTGGAAGGAGTCTGCAGCTCGGGTGCACCCCGAGCTGCAGGTGGCCGGGTACAAGCTGCTGACATTCATCGCCCGGGCGGGCACCGCGAACGCGCATGAGCTGGCCGAGCGGTTCGAGATGGACAAGTCGGTCATCAGCCGTCAGGTGCGGATGCTGGAGGAGGCAGGACTCCTCGAGTCCCGGCCGGACGAGCGGGACGGGCGGCTCCGGGTGCTGAGCGCGACGCCGTCGGCCTGCGAGGCGCTCGCCGAGGTCCGCCGCGAATACGGCACACGCCTGCAGGCCGTGGTCGACGAGCTGACGCCCGACGAGATCCAGGCCGCATCCAAGGTGTTCCGACTCCTCGCCGAGGTCTGAGTGAAGCCCCGCTGTCACGTTCGACAGTCGGGCTTCGCCGTACACTGGCGAGCATGAGCGCCTCGTCCGACGCCCCCGCCGACGCCCCCGCATCTCCCTCTGAAGAGGGCCGTCTGAGCGGGGCGGATCTCGACCAGGCCGTCACCAGGGTCGAGCAGGAACTCGGCCGTCTGTTCGCGCGGATCCGTATCAGCTGGCGCGAGGCCGCCGCGACCGTCCACCCCGAACTGCAGCCGCTGGGATACCAGGTGCTCACGTCGATCGCGACAGGCAAGGCGACCTCGGCGGGTGCGATCATCGAGCACCTGCAGACCGACAAGTCGGCGGTGAGTCGTCAGGTGCGTCAGCTCGAGCAGCTCGGACTCGTCGAGAGCGTGCACGATCCGGAGGACCGCCGCGCACGCGTCCTCGTCGCGACCGACCTGGCGCAGGAGCGGATCGCCGTCGCCCGCTCCCGCTACGAGGGCCGCATCGGCGAGCGGCTGCGCAAGTGGACGGCCGCCGACCTCGACCACTTCGCCGACCTGCTGTCGGCCCTCGGTGGCAACTGAGGGGAATACGAGGCTCGCCCCGAGCCTTACCTCCCACTGTGACTCTCTTCGATCCGGCCGTCTTCGGCGCCCTGCAGCTGTCCAATCGCGTCGTCATGGCGCCGCTCACCCGCACCCGCGCGGATGACGACGGCGTGCCCACCGAGGTGATGGCGGAGTACTACCGGCAGCGCGCGGGTCAGGGCCTCATCATCTCCGAGGGCACCTGGCCGGCTGCCGAGGGCAAGTCCTATGCGGGCCAGCCGGGCATCGTCACGCCCGCCCAGATCGAGGGGTGGCGGCCCGTCACCGCGGCGGTCCACGAGGCGGGCGGCACGATCGTCATGCAGCTGATGCACGGTGGCCGAGTGGGGCACCCGGAGATCTCCGGGCAGCCGCGCGTGGTCGCCCCGAGCCCGCTCGCCGCACCGGGTCAGACGCACACGCCCGTGGGGAAGGTCGATCTCCCGGTGGCTCACGCGCTCACCCTCGATGAGATCCCCGAGGTCGTCGAGCAGTTCGCGCAGGCCGCGCGCAACGCGATCGCCGCGGGCTTCGACGGCGTCGAGGTGCACGGTGCCAACGGCTACCTGGTGCACGAGTTCCTCTCGCCGGTCTCGAACATCCGTGACGACCAGTACGGCGGGTCGCCCGAGAACCGCGCCCGCTTCGCGATCGAGGTCACGACAGCCGTCGCGGCGGCGGTGGGAGCCGACCGCACCGGCATCCGGCTGTCGCCGCAGCACAACATCCAGGGTGTGCTCGAAGAGGACGACGCGGACGTCCACGCGACCTACGCCGCCGTCGCCCAGGGCCTCGCCCCGCTCGGTCTCGCCTTCATCGATGTGCTGAGTGCTGCGCCGACGAGCGCGCTCGTGCAAGAGGACATCCGCCGCACGGCCGGCGCAGCGTTGATCATCAACACCGGCTTCGGCGTCGTCACGACGCGGGAGGAGGCCGAGGCGCTGGTCGACGACGGATGGGCGGATGCCGTGGCCGCCGGCCGCCCCGTGATCGCCAACCCCGATCTGGTGGCGCGGTGGCGTGAGGGGACCGAGCTCAACGACCCGCGCCCGCAGCTGTTCTACGGGCGGACCGCCGAGGGGTACACGGACTACCCCTCGCTGGAGAGCGTGCGCGCCGGGGTCTGAGGGCTCATCGGGATGCGCCCTCCTTGGCAGTTGCCGGTGCGACGCGCAGACTGATGGCCGTCCACGAGACGGGCGGCAGCTCGACGACCGCGACGCCTTCGGAGTGGACGAGAGTCTCGTTCTGGCGAAGGGTCACGCGCTCCGGATCTTCGAGCGTGTTCACGGCGTAGACATCGTCGTCGCTGAGGGTGCGTGCAGACGCTTCCAGGACCGTGCCGAAGTCCGCGATATCGAAAGAGAGTGTCACCGGGTCGGTCTGCGATCGGTTGACCAGGAACACGCTGACGCTGCCTGTGGCGGCGTCGAACGTGGTCACGGCGTCGATGACCGGCACGCTCCCGTAGGCGTCGGTTTCATAGAGATCGCACTCGATGTGCGTGGGGATCGACTGCCCGGATGCGAGCTCCGAGGTGACGGCGAACGGGAAGAACGTCGTCTGCTTCCAGGCGATGCCGCCGGGCTCCGTCATGATCGGGGCGATCACGTTGACCAATTGAGCGAGCGAGGCGCTGGTCACCCTGTCCGACCGGCGCAGCAAGGAGATGAGGAGGCTACCCACCACCACGGCGTCCGCCACGGAGTACGCGTCTTCGAGGAGCCTCGGCGCGGTCGGCCAGTTCTGCGCACCGGTGATCTTGTCCACGGTCTCGAACCGGGTGTTGTACCAGACGTTCCACTCGTCGAACGAGATGTTCACGACGTGATCGCTGCGCTTCGCCGCCTTGACATGGTCGATGGTCGCTATCACCGACTCGATGAACTCGTCCATGTCGACCGACGACGCGAGGAAGCTCGCGAGGTCTCCGTCCTTCTCCTCGTAGTACGCGTGGCAGGAGATGTAGTCGATGTCGTCGTACGTGTGCGAGAGGACGACGCGTTCCCAGTCGCTGAAGGTCGGCATCGAGCGACTCGAAGAGCCGCAGACGACCAGCTCGAGCGTGGGATCGAACATCCGCATGGCGCGAGCAGTCTGGGCGGCGAGCTTGCCGTAGTCGTCCGCCGAGCGGTGACCGAGTTGCCATGGGCCGTCCATCTCGTTCCCGAGGCACCACATCCGCACGTCGAACGGCTCGGTGCGGCCGTTGGCTGCCCGCTCCACCGCCCGTGCCGAGCCCGATCGCAGGTTCGTGTACTCCAGGAGGTCGAGCGCCTCCAGTGTGCCGCGTGTGCCCAGGTTCACGGCGAGCATGAGCTCACTGCCGACGGAGTCGAGCCACGTCGCGAACTCGTGCAGGCCCACCTGGTTCGATTCCGCCGAATGCCAGGCGAGGTCGAGTCGGGCGGGGCGCTGCGAGCGCGGGCCCACGCTGTCCTCCCAGCGGAACCCCGATACGAAGTTGCCACCGGGGTAGCGGATCGCGCTCACCCCGAGCTCGGACACCAGGGCCTTCACGTCGGAGCGAAAGCCCTCGGCGTCGGCGCTCGGGTGTCCGGGCTCGTAGATGCCGTCGTAGACGGATCGGCCGAGGTGCTCCACGAAGGAGCCGAAGACTCGTCGGTTCACAGCTCCGACCGGAAGCTGGGGGTCGAAGGTCAATCGTGCGGCGGTCATTTCTGCCTTTCGGTCGGATTCTCGCGGCCCTTCGAGCGGGTCGCGGCCGGCGTGCGGATGGTGGGTCTACTTGAGTCCGGTGCTCGCGACGCTCTCGATGAAGCGCCGTTGGACGAAGAGGAACATGATCGCGAGGGGCACCACGGCGATCAGGGAGCCGGCCATCATGACGCCGTAGGGGATGATCCCGCTCGGTCCCGTGAGCAGTGTGAGCCCGGAGGTGATGGTCCCCATCTCCTGTTCCGTCGTGAAGACGAGCGGCCACAGCAGATCGTTCCAGTTGTTGACGAACGTGTAGATGCCCAGTGTGAGAAGGGCGGGGACAGCGTTGGGGAGCACGACGCTGCGGAAGATCCGGAACTCCGAAGCCCCGTCGATGCGGGCGGCGTTGTCGAGGTCGCGCGGGAGGGAGAGGAAGAACTGGCGGAGGAAGAAGATCCCGAAGGCGTCTGCCGCGCGGGGGATGATGAGGCCCCAGAACGTGTTCACCCAGCCGAAGTCCGAGACCAGCTGGTAGATCGGGATGAGCGTCGCCTGGAACGGAATCATGAGGCTCGCCACGATCACGACGAGGAGCACACGACTTCCACGGAAGTCGATGCGGGCGAGGACGTAGGCGGCCAGAGAATCGAAGACGAGTGCGCAGATCGTGACTCCGCCCGCGAAGACGAAGCTGTTGAAGATCAGTCGGGCGAACGGCAGGTCCGTGAAGATCCGCTCGAAGTTATCGAATGTCCACGTCCCCGGAACGAGCGAGGGTGGGAAGGCGTTGACCTCGGAGACCGGCTTGAAGGCGGTGAAGACGATGATGAGGATCGGCAGCAGGATGAGGAGTGTGACGAACAGCATCGCCAGGAAGTAGAGCCCGCGTCCGACACGCAGTCGGGTGGGTCGGCGTCGGGATGTGGCGATGTCGGTCATGCGGCGTCCTTCGCTCGACGGCCCGAGAGGGCGAACTGGACGAGGCTCAGCAGGAGCGTCGCGATGAGCAGTACGTACGACACCGCCGAGGCGAAGCCGAGCTCGAGGTCACGGAATCCGGACTGGTAGATCTGCATGACGATCGTCTGCGTGCTGCGGTACGGTCCGCCGTCGGTGAGCACATAGATTTGGTCGAAGGCCTGGAGCGCGGCGATCGTCGCGATGATGAGCACGAATCCCGTGGTGTTTCCCAGCAGGGGGAGGGTGACGTTGCGGAAGCGGGCGATGGGGCCGGCGCCGTCCATGTTGGCCGCCTCGTACAGGCTCTTCGGTATCTCCTGGAGCCCAGCGAGGAAGACGATCATGTAGAAGGCGAAGTTCTTCCACACTGCGACCAGGACGACGGTCGGCATCGCGAGCACCGGATCCTGGAGCACATTGCCGATGCGGATGCCGAAGGCCTGTAGCCAGTAGTTCAGCAGACCGACCTGCGGGTCGAGCAGATACTGCCAGGCGAACGCGGCGACGGCGAGGGAGACGATGAACGGCAGGAACAGCCATGTGCGGAACATGCCGCGCAGGGGGAGATGCGGGCTGTTGAGCGCGAGGGCGAGCAGGAGTGCGAGCACGACGGCCACTGGCGTGAAGAGCACGGTGTACAGCACGGTGTTGCTCATCGCCTGGAGCATGTCGGGGTCGGTGAAGACCTCGACGTAGTTGGCGAAGCCCACGTATTCCTCGAGCCCGAATCCGCTCGCGTCGGTGAAGGACAGCCGAAGTGCGGACACCATCGGCCAGAAGACGAACAGGGCGAGGATCGTCAGGGCCGGCACGAGGAAGGCGAGGATCGTGAGGCGGCGCTTCGCGATCCCGGCGATCGGGCCGCGTCCGCCGAGCTGCGCCGGCGGGCGACGGCGGCGGGCGGGTGGGGAAGTCGTGGCGGTCATTGTCACTTCTCTCTACAACGTTGTAACCCACACAGTAAGGACCTTGGGGTCGGCTCGTCAACTCGCGGTCACGAGCGCTGGACGGCTGCGGGAGCGCCCAGGTGGGACGAGGGGCCGAGTGGCTTGACTTTTCTCGGAACATCGAGAACCATAACCTCTATAACGTTTACTTACAACGTTGTAAAGCGATGATGAGGACACCCGTCCTCCGCGCCGACAGAGTGGTCGAACAGTGGAGGTTCCCCTGATGAAGAAAGCACTACCCGCAGCATTCGCGAGCGTCCTTCTGCTCGCCCTGGCCGGCTGCTCGTCGGCCGGCACCCCTTCCGAGGAAGGCGGAGTGATTGAGCTCGACTTCTGGCACGGCTACACGGAAGCGGATGGCGAGGTGCTCAACGACCTCGTCGCCGAGTTCAACAAGTCGCAGGACGAGGTCAAGATCACGCCGTCGGTCAAGCCGTGGGCGACTCTCCTGGACTCGGCTCTGCCCGCGCTCACCGCGAAGAAGGGGCCGCAGCTCATGGCGATCCCTCCCGAGAACATCCCGGTCTTCGCGTCGAAGGGCGCTCTCCAGCCGCTCGATGACTGGTACGAAAGCGACAGCGCCGCGGACGTCCTCAACCCGGGCGCCGTCGATACCGGCATCGTCGACGGCGAGCGCTTCGGGGCTCCGCTGAGCTTCACCCCGCTGACGATGTTCTACAACACCGCGATGTTCGAGGCTGCCGGCGTCTCCGTGCCGACGACGTGGGACGAGTGGGTCGGCGCGGCGACCGCGCTCACCGTCGACGCGAACGGCGATGGCGAGCCCGAGCAGTACGGACTCGCCCTGCAGGACAACGCGACCGTAGGCAACGGCGTCTGGCCGTCTCTGTTCAAGAGCGGCGGTGGCGATGTCGTGACCTCCGATGGCGACGTCGTGGTCGATTCGCCGGAGAACGTCGAGACGCTCACCTACTGGTCCGATGCCGTCGCCACCGGGAAGTTCTCGCCGACGGGCCTCACCGGGGCCGACGCGGACGGACTGTTCAGTGCGGGGAAGGTCGCGATGACCCTCGGGGGTCCGTGGCTCGCCACCGTCTCCGAAGAATCGGGCATCGAGTACGGCATCGCGCCGCTCCCGGCCGGCCCGGACGGGATCGTGGCCTCCGCTCTCGCCGTCGACATGAGCATCACCGCGCAGGCGTCGGCAGAGGAGAAGTCGGCCGCCGAGAAGTTCTTCACCTGGTTCTACCAGAAGGAGAACATGGTCACGTGGTCGCTGGCTTCCGGCTGGCCGCCGCTCACATCCGAAGTGACGGCGGAGGACGTCGCGGAGAACCCGGTCGTGTCCGCCCTCGCGGAGCAGTCCCAGTACGGCGCCGCACTCCTGCCCGGCGTCATCCCGTCGACGGATGTGCTCACCGCGCTCGACACCGCCACGCAGAAGGCGCTCGCCGGGGGCGACCCCGCGGAGCTGCTCCGCACGGCGCAGCAGGAGATGGAGGCGGCCCTGGCGGGCTGACTCCGTTGCACGACCACCCGCACCGACGCTCCCGATCGGTGCGGGTTGCCGTGTGTCGGGCGCCGACACGCGGCAGAGAGATCGAAACGGATCCGCGGATCCGAGAAGGAGAACGACGACGTGAACTGGTTCGAGGACGGACGCCTGCGATTCGCGATGGGAGTGGAAGACACCTTCATCCCTCAGACCCGGCCGGGTGAGCGCGCGCTGGATGAGTACGAACTCATGCAGCACTACCGCTTCTGGTCGGAGGATCTCGGCTACTGCGCCGACGTGGGCAGTGAGATGGTGCGGTGGGGCATCCCCTGGTACCGCGTGAACCCGGCGCCGGGTGAGTGGGACTGGGAGTGGCTCGATAAGGTCATCGACCGCTTCGACGAGCTGGGGATCGAGCTCATCGCCGATCTCGTCCACTACGGGACGCCGCTCTGGCTCGAGGATCAGTTCGTCAACCCGGAGTATCCGGAGCGCGTCGCCGAGTACGCCGCCGCCGTCGCCGAAAGGTATCGAGGTCGAATCCGGCACTACACGCCTCTGAACGAACCGCTTCTGAACATCATGTACTGCGGTGAGTTCGCGCAGTGGCCGCCGTACTGCTCCGGCGATCGTGGCTTCGTGGAGGTGCTCCGTGGGATCTCCCGCGGCATCGTCACGACGCAGCGGGCCATCGCCGCCGCCGATCCGGATGCCGATTTCGTGCATGTCGAGGCCTCCTTCCGGTTCGCGGGAGACACCGCTGCGCAGAGCGAGACTCACGAGCACCTCCGGCATCGCGCGTACATCGTCCAGGATCTCGTGATGGGTCGCGTCGGCGGCGACCACCCGCTCGCCGAATACCTGCGGGAGAACGGGTTCACCGACGAGGACTTCGCCTGGGCCGTCGAGAACACGGCGATCCCCGACGTGGTCGGGGTCAACTACTACCCGCAGCACTCCACGGAGGTGTTCGAAGCAGGGGTCGTGCACACCGGGGGTCCGCGCGATCTTCGGCCTCGCCTCGATGCCGGCACCGAGGGTCTGGCGGACGTCATCCAGTCGTTCGCCGCGCGCTACGAGCGGCCCGTCTTCCTGACCGAGACGAGCTATACCGGCACCGTCGAAGAGCGGATCGCCTGGATGGATGCGTCGATCGCGGCGGTCGAGGACCTTCGCGCCGCCGGCGTCGACGTCATCGGATACACGTGGTGGTGCATCACGGACATGGTCGAGTGGTCCTATCGCCCGGGAGACGGCAAGCCGATGGACTACCGCCTTTCCATGGGACTGTGGGCGCTCGAGGAGGACAGTGATGGTGTGCTCCAGCGGCATCGCACGCCGGTGGCCGACGCGTTCCTGCGGCATTCCCGGCGCTGATCGCCGCGGCTCTTGACTGATTTACAACGTTGTGCAATTCTCCATTTACAACGATGTAAATCCTGATGGGGAACTCCGCGTCAGGACCTCAACCTCGGAGGACGCAATGAAGCGGTTATCGGAACAGAGATCGCGCGGGAGGCTGGCAGGACTGTCCGCCATCGCCGCGACGCTGGCACTCGTGGCGACGGGATTCGTCGCGACATCGGCTCAGGCGGTGACGACGGGCAACGGATCGCTCGTGTACGCCCCACCGGACGGTTCGTCGTTCAACGATGAGGGCGGAGACGCGACGGGCACTGCCTACGCGAAGATCATCGCCCTCAAGCACAACGGCACCTCCAACGGGACGCTCCTGAACACGTTCGACGACGGGCGTCTGATCAAGGACGTCGACCCGAGCTCCAACCCCACGACGGACACGCAGGCCTGCCTCGCGAACCCGGCCCTGGCGTGCCACCAGGAGTGGCCGATCTTCCGCAGCACCAACGACGGCACGAGCTGGCAGAAGATCTCGGCGGTCAACCCGGGGCTGCAGTTCCCCGGGATCGCCGGGCAGGAGAGCACGACGCAGCTCGACCGCCTGGCGCAGCCGTTCCTCTTCGAGGTTCCGCAGACGACGGGGAACCTCGCGGCGGGCACGATCCTGCTCACCGGCCAGATCAGGCCCGCTGATCGCAACGCCGCGTCGTCGGTGACGAAGCTGGTCGTCTACAAGAGCACCGACCGAGGAGTGTCCTGGAGCTACGTGAGCACGATCGACACGGGTGGGCCGGCGATCTACGACCCCTCCTCGACGTCGACGACCACGACCGTCTGGGAGCCGACGCTGGCGATCGATGGCGGGGGCGGACTCGTCGCCTACTTCTCGGACGAGCGGCAGAAGGCGAACGGCGTGCTCCAGGCCGTCTCCTACCGGCGCTCGCTCGACGGCGGCCAGACGTGGGGCGCGCTCTCGAACGTGTCCGCTCCGACCGACTCCACGCATCGCCCAGGAATGATCACGGTGGACAAGCTGCCCGACGGCTCCTACATCGCGACGTATGAAGTGGTGAATGCGCAGGGATATGCCTTCTCGAACGCGTCGCCGGTGTTCTTCAAGAAGTCGCCCGACGGACTCAATTGGGGATCGACGACGAGTCTGGGAACGCCGGTCGAACTCGCGGACGGTCGCGGAATCGGATCGTCCCCGACGGTGAAGTGGGTGCCCACCGGCGGGCCGAAGGGAATGATCGTCGTCGCCTCGAAGTGGGGGCTCGATGCCGCCGGCAACCTCGACGGCGGACAGAACTTCTTCGTCAATTACAACCTCGGCGCCGGTCCGTGGGAGCGACTGCCCTTTGCGGTGACGTTCAACGGTCCGAGCTCGATCACCGGCTTCGCGCAGGGGATCGATTACAGCCCGGACGGACGCACGCTGTACCAGGCGGTGAACGTCGACAACTACCGCGCGAATCCGTCGAACCCTAGTCAGACCTACCTCTACAACGACATCCGGGTCGGGACGATCCCGCTCACCGCGACCGCCTACGAGGCGGAGAACGCCGCGCGGACGAACACCACGCTCGTCACGCACGGCGACGCCTCGAACGGGAGCAAGGTCGGCAACATCAACTTCGCCGACAGCACGGTGACCTTCACCGTGGACGTTCCGCAGGCGGGAACTTACGACCTCAACGTCCGGTACGCGAACGGCACGGGGGCCACGAGCGGCCATGCGGTGTCGGTGAACGGAGGGGCGGCGTCGAGCATCAGCTATCCCGCCACCGCTGACTGGGGCCGCTACCTCTGGGCGCAGAAGGCCGTCACCCTCAACGCCGGGTCCAACACCGTGCGGTTCGCCTACTCGGGGACCTTCGCCGAGCTCGACCAGATCCAGCTCCACAAGAGCGGGACGACCCTGCCGGCGACCTTCCAGGTGCAGAACCGCAACAGCGGCAAGGTGCTCGAGATCCTGTCTGCGCTCACGACCGACGGTGCCCCTGCCGGGCAGTGGGGGCCGACGGCGAACGCCACGCAGATCTGGAAGGTGCAGCCCGCGACGGGGGGAACGTTCGAACTCGTGAACAAGAACAGCCGGAAGCTCCTCGAGATCCCAGGGGCGTCCACGGCTGACGGCACCGACGCGGTACAGCGGTCGGCGAGCGGAACCGCGACGCAGCGCTGGAACCTCTCGCCCAACAGTGCGGGTTACTGGACCGTCGCCAACGCGAACAGTGGAAAGCTCCTCGAGATCGGCTCCTGCTCGACCGCCGACGGAGCGGTCGCGCAGCAGTGGGGCCCGACGGGCGCGGCGTGCCAGGAGTGGCGCCTCATCAAGGAGGGCATCCAGTGATGCAGGAGTGATGCAGGGCGCGGGGCGGTCGGAGACATCGGCCGCTCCGCTCCGGTATCCCGACAGGCGTCAGTCGGCCGGGACTGCGGATTCGCGGACGACCACCTCGAAGTCGACCAGCACCTCGCGGGGCTCCGATGGCCGACCGCCGCCGTCACGGATACGGGCGAGAAGCAGTTCCACGGCGAGCGCGGCGATCTGCTCCCGACCGGGGTTGATCGTCGACAGGCTCGGAAGCGTGTACTGGGCCTCGTCGATGTCGTCGAAGCCCACGACCGAGACGTCGTCGGGAATGCGCAGGCCTGCCTCCTGGAGGGCGCGCATCGACCCCAGGGCGAGTGCGTCGTTGAGGCCGAAGACGGCATCGAACTCGACGCCGTCGCTCAGAAGGTCTCGGATCGCCGCGGCACCGTTGGACCGGTGCCAGAGCGTCGTGTACCGCACCAAAGAGGGATCGACCTCGATGCCGGCGGCGGTGAGCGCCTGCTCGTAGCCCCGCGTGCGGAGGGCTGCGGACCCGACATCCTCATCGACGTGCGCGCCGACGAGGGCGATGCGTCGGCGACCCGCTTTCAGGAGGAGTTCCGTCGCGGCCTGCGCCGCCTCGACGTTGCGCATCGTGACGTGGTCGACGGGGCCGCCGAAGATGCGCTCGCCGAGGAGCACGACCGGGAAGTCGACTTCGAAGTGCCGCGCATCCGCCTGACCCATGCCGAGCGGGCTGAAGATGAGTCCGTCGGTGAGTTGCATGCGCGGACTGGTCAGGACGGCGATCTCGCGGTCACGATCGGCGCCGGTCTTCTCGATGAGCACCACGAGACCATGCTTCTCCGCCTCGGCGATGACCGCGTCGGCGAGTTCCCCGAAGTAGCTGAGGCTCAGTTCAGGCAGCACCAGCCCGATCACTCCGCTCCGTCCGGAGCGGAGAGAGCGTGCCGACAGATTCGGCTGGTAATTGAGCTCTTCGATCGCCTGGCGTACGCGGGTCCTCGTCGACTCCTTGACATGCGGATAGTCGTTCACGACGTTGGAGACGGTCTTGATCGAGACGCCGGCGAGATTCGCCACGTCGTGGAGGGTGGCTGCCATACGACCTCCCAGACGTCATCACCGTCCTTGATGATACAACGTCGTAATCTCCTGGCTGCCGTAGGGGTGAGGGTAGTGAGTCGGCGACTCCACCGGTCCAGTGCGCTCCGTCGCCGGCGTCACAGCAGGATGTCATCCGCAGTGTCCAGACTCCGCCATCCCGTTTCCCGCGCTCCGGGTCGCTCACGCACATCTGCAGCTGGCAGCGGGCCCAGGTCGATGCCGGTCAGAGCGGCGATGTCGGCGATCGGCACCTGGAACGTGCGGAAGGCCCCGAGTGGCGGCACGGCGAGCACGCCCTCCCGCGTGTCGACGAGCTCGGACTGGTCGAGCAGGAACCCGGCGGCGGCGAGCCCGTCCGGCCCCTGCCAGGCGGCGATCTTCCAGAACCGCAACGGGATCCGGATGCCGCGGTACGGCGGGTCGTCGTCGGCCAGGACCGGCGCGGTGAAGACCGACACCCGCTGATCGGTCGTCTCGGCGTAGGCGAGCACATGGTCTTCGAGGCCGAGCCAGAGCTCCTTCGACTGGTTGAAGCCGGCGGCCTGCGGTGCGGCGTTCGGGTAGGAGAAGGTCGCCTCGGTGGCGGCGCGGGCCGCATCGACCGGCCCCCATCCGGGATCGCGGCGGCGCACGAGGTGCCCGCGGTCGAGGTCGTTGCGGGCATAGACCTCCGGCCCGGTCTGCTCGGCGGCCGGCACGCGTTCGTCGAGCCGCCAGTCGCCGGTGCGCGGGAGATCCTGCAGCGAGGCGCCGTCGATGTTCACCGCGGTCACTGCGGCGAGCTGCCGTGCAGGATCGAGCAGCACCGTGAAGCGCGGATAGGGGAGTGGGCGCACCGGCTGCGCCGGGCGTGGAAGGGCGAGGGTCGCTCCGAGGAACGCCGGATCGTGGCCGTCGGTCATGCCCTCATCGTGCCCGGTGCCACCGACGCGCGCACGCCCCCGACCGCTCGCCGCGCCGCGGTCAGGCAGGCATCGCCGCGTAGGCCGCGGCCAGCGGCATGTACTCCGTGTCGAAGTCGTCGAGAGAGGGCAGCGGTCGATCGGTGGACGCGGCGACCAATCGGTCCAGGTACCACTCCCAGCCGGGGCCCGTCTCGCCCAACGTGCCGGGGTCGACGTCCTCCTGCCGAAGGATGAGGGTGGTGCGCCCGTATGCCTCGACCAGCTCGGCGACCAGCCGCCAGGCGCCGTACTCATCGACGGCACTGACGTCGAGGCGATGCGGCGGCTCACACACATGGATGTCGTAGGGGGCGGGCGGGATGGGCGCAGCCTCGGCATTCATCGTGACCAGGACCCGCCCCGTCGACGGGTCGCCCGTCCAGGTGCCGAACCAGCGTGCGAGTCGGTCGGATTCCGTGATGCTCGCCCAGACGTCTGTGACGGGTGCAGAAAAGACCCGCTGCAGCGATAAGGTGCGCCGTTCGGCGTCGAAGACTCCGGTCGGGTTCATGCGATGTTCTCCTCCGTGCTCAGGGATGCGGATGCGGCGCGGCGACGGTCGCGGCCCGCGCGATGAACCTCGGTGTCGAGCGCGTCCAGGTGCTGCGCCGTCACGGGTGCGCGACCGGCGACCAGCTCCGCGAGGAAATCGCCGACCACGGCGAGCGGCTCGATCTCGAGCGAGTAGTGGCGCTCGCGACCGTGGTGTTCGCCGCGGGTCAGCCCGGCGTCGGTCAGGATGCGCAGGTGCTTGCTGATCGCCGGTCGTGAGATGTCATGCCGGTCGGCGAGGTCCACGACGCGCGCGGGGCCCGCTGCCAGCCGACGCAGCAGATCGCGACGGATCGGATCGGCGATCGCCGCGAAGATGTCCATGCTCAGAATGGTAACCAGGAGGTTACCATTGGTCAAGTGCCGGTCCGCGACGATCCGCGGCACGGTACCCTCGATGCCGCCCGGGGGTCCGGCGCCCTCTAGCGCTCCTCAGCCGACGATCACATCCAGCGCGACGGTGGGGCAGGCGACCCGCGGGAGGTCGGCGAGACCGCTGCCGCGCACCGAGTCGCCGGTCGCCCATCGCGGATCGGTCGACACGACCACGCGTCCGACGCCGTTCGTCAGCGTGACCTCGCTGCCCAGCGCGGCGAACCGGTGGGTCAGGTCCCGCTCGACCGCCGACACGAGCAGGTCGAGTCCGGCGACGCCGATCCGCTGTCCGTCCACATCGGCGGGCACGGCGATCGTGATCGTGTACTCGTCGCTGCAGAGGTAGTCGACATAAGGGCCGGCGACATGCGGCTCCCCGGTGGTCATCGGCACGCGGTACCACTCGAGCGCGCTGTAGTCGATGTTCTCCTTGTTGAGCGACTGCGAGGCGAGCACGAGCTGCCGCCGGTCGTCGCCCTGCCACCACGCCAGGTGGCTGTGGGCGTCGGCGAGCAGATCGATCGCCGCGATGAACCCGGCGCCGTACACGGGCACGCCGCGCAGGTCGAGTGTCTTCAGTGCATGCGGTCGCACCAGGGCATCGATCTTCGAGCGGGTGAGCGGTCCGCTGGCCCTGGCCTCGGCGACCTGGGTGGCGAACGGGCCCACCCAGTCGACCAGTGCCCGCACGGGCGCTGCGAAGTAGTCCTCCACGATCGCGGCCGCGGCCTGGGTGGCGGTGTCGGTTGCTGTGTTCATCGCGTCCTCCTGTGCACGTCGATGCGGGTCTTCGGAACTAACCGTTCGCGGCCTGGAGCCGGATCAGCGCGTCGATGGTCTCGGCGGCCATGAGCTCGGTCCTCGCCCCGGCGGCGTCGGGGTCTCCGGCCTCCACGGCGTCGATGACGGCGGCGAGGTGCGCGCCCTGCCGTCGAAGATTCTCGGTCTCGTGCGCGACGAGACGCAGGTAGGGCGAGAGCTCCGCCTGCAGCTTCATCTGCTCACGGGTCAGTCGCGCGGACTGGCTGAGGGCCACGATCTCGATCTGCACGTCGTCGAGCAGCCGGCGCTGCGCCTCGGTGTCGAGCTCGTCGATCCGGTCCATCCGACGGCGCACCCGCTGCGTCTCACTCGGGTCGGCGCGCCTCGCTGCGAGGCGGACGCAGGCACCGGTGATGGCGGCGTAGTGCGCGCCGAGATCGCGCAGGGCGACGCGCGAGGTGCGACGCACCGCTTCCCGCGCGAACGTCAGGGGATCGGCGTGTGCGGCGACGAAGCTGCCGCCGTTACGCCCGCGTCGGGTGACGACGAGACCGCGACCGCGCAGCGCGAGCAGTGCCTCGCGCACGGTCACCGGAGCGACGCCGAGGCTCTTGCTGAGGTCGGCCTCGGAGGGGAGGCGCTCGCCGGCGCGGAGGTGGCCGCGGGTGATCGCGTCGACCAGGCGGCGCTCGACGAGCTCGGCCCTGCCCTCGTCGCCGATGGGCTGGAACAGTGCGCCCTGAAGGCGGTGCGGTTGTTCGTGCTCCGCGTCGGGGGAGGGGTCGGCAGGGGCGTGCGTCGGATGCGTCGTCGAGCTCGATGCCATTCTGCGATTCTCCCTTCCGCGCTCACCATACCCAAGAAACTCGCTGTTGACATATTACCTCTGGGTTTATATGTTTTGGGGAATCTTCCGAGTTCGACGATGACCGAGGAGCGCGAGATGATCGCCACGGCACCCGCAGCACCCGCAGCCGCAGAGGCCGCCCGCCCCGACGGGACGGTGACCCTGAGCGGCGTCACGAAGTCGTTCGGCGAGTTCACCGCCGTCCGCGACCTCGACCTCGAGGTCGCCTCGGGCGAGTTCCTGTCGATGCTCGGTCCGTCGGGCTCGGGCAAGACGACGGTGCTGCGCATGATCGCCGGGTTCGAAGACACCACCTCCGGCAGCATCCGCCTCTCCGGCGTCGACGTGACCAGGACCCCTCCGCACGCCCGTCCGGTCAACACCGTCTTCCAGGACTACGCGCTGTTCCCGCACCTGACCATCGCCGACAACGTCGGCTACGGGTTGCGCGTCCGCGGCGAGGGCAAGAGCGCCAGGGCCGCGCGGGTGCAGACCTCGCTGGAGCAGGTGCGGCTCGACCACGTCGCCGACCGCCTGCCGCACCAGCTCTCCGGCGGGCAGAGGCAGCGGATCGCCCTGGCCCGCGCCCTCATCCTGCGCCCTCAGGTGCTGCTGCTCGACGAGCCGCTCGGTGCGCTCGACAAGCAGCTCCGTGAGCAGATGCAGATCGAGCTCAAGCAGATCCAGCGCGAGGTCGGCATCACCTTCATCTTCGTCACCCACGACCAGGAGGAGGCCCTCACGCTCAGCGACCGCGTCGCGGTGTTCAACGGCGGCCGGATCGAGCAGGTCGGCACCGCACGCGATGTGTACGAGCGCCCGGAGACCGAGTTCGTCGCACGCTTCCTCGGACTCTCGAACCTCATCGGCGGAGAGCTGGCCGAGAGCCTGACCGGCGACCGGCGGACCATGAGTGTGCGCCCGGAGCGGATGCGGCTGATCGGACCGGATGCGGCGCTCGCCGCGGGCGAGGTCTCGCTCACCGGCACCATCAGCGAGGTCGTCTACACGGGCCCCGCCACCCGCTACCTCGTCACGACCGATGCGGGCCTCGACCTCATCGCCGAACGCCCGAACGCACGCCACTCCGCCGACGACGACCTCGCCCGCGGACACCACGTCCGTGCTGTCTGGTCACCCGACCACGCGGCCCGGCTTCCCTGAAGAACCGCACGTGAAACACCGCAACACCCGAACACCTGAGAACACAGCAGCACCGATCACGAAGGAGCGATCCATGCGTAAGAAGATCCTGGCCACCGCGGCGATGACCGCGGTCGCCGCCCTGGCACTGTCCGGCTGTTCCACCGGCGGAGAGGAGACGCCGGCCGAAGGGGGCGGCGGACTCCAGATCGACGTTCCCGACATCGCGATGCAGGAGGAGCTCGGCGACTACGAGGGCGAGGTCAACATCGTCGCCTGGAGTGGATTCGTCGAGCCCGCCTGGAGCGACGCCTTCACCACCGAGACCGGCTGCGTCGTGAACCGCCGCGTCGCCGGCACCAGCGACGAGATGGTCCAGCTCATGCGCACCGGCGACTACGACCTGGTCTCCGCCTCGGGCGACGCGAGCCTGCGCCTGATCGCCGGTGGCGACGTGCAGCCGCTCAACCTCGAGCTCATCCCGAACTTCGGCGACGACATCGTCGAGGGCATGAAGGGTCAGATCTACGACACCATCAACGGCAAGTCCTACGGCATCCCGATCGGTCGCGGCGCGAACATCCTCCAGTACAACAGCGAGGTCGTGACCGAGGAACCCACCAGCTGGGACATCGCGTGGGAGGAGGACAGCCCCTACGCGGGCAAGGTCATCGCCTACGACGCCCCGATCTACATCGCCGACGCCGCGGTGTACCTGATGGCGCACGAGCCCGACCTCGGCATCACGAACCCGTACGCGCTCGACCAGAAGCAGCTGGATGCGGCGATCGACCTGCTCAAGCAGCAGAACGACATCGTCTCGGAGTACTGGTCCGACCCGGCCGCGCAGATCACCTCGTTCGCGGGCGGCACCACGGTGCTCGGCACGTCGTGGGAGGTGCTGCGCAAGCTCACCGAGGATGACAAGTTCAAGAGCGTGCTGCCGGAAGAGGGCTCGACCGGGTGGTCGGACGCCTGGATGATGGCGACCGAGTCGAAGAACCCGAACTGCGCCTACGCGTGGATGGACTACTCGTCCTCGCCGGAGGTGAACGGCGCGATCGCGATGAACTTCGGCATGGCTCCCGCGAACGCCGCCTTCTGCGACACCAGCGACGAGGCGAAGGCGCACTGCGACTACTTCAACGCCACGGACGAGGAGTACTTCAAGAACGTCTGGTTCTGGACGACGCCGATCGAGCAGTGCATCGACGGCCGCACCGACGTCACCTGCACGAACTTCCAGCAGTGGACGGACGCCTGGCTCTCGGTCAAGGGCTGAGCCGCATCGAGGGGCGGGTCTTCCGGCCCGCCCCTCACCTCCGCAGATCTTCCGCCACCACGAACGGGATCGACATGAAGCGCCGCCTCCGCATCGCCGGGCTCCTCGCTCTTCCGATGACCTGGCTCATCGGGATCTACATCTTCTCGCTGGTCATGCTCCTCGTGACCGCCTTCTGGATCACCGACCCCTTCACCTCGAAGGTGAAGCCCGGTTTCACGCTGCGCAACTTCGAGCAGCTCTTCGTCAACCCCGCCTACCTGTCGACGTCGCTGCGCACCCTCGAGATCGCGCTCGCCGTGACGGTGCTCGCCGTGCTCATCTCCGTCCCCCTCGGCATCTTCATGGCGAAGGTCGCCTCGCCCTGGTTGCGGGCACTCCTCGCGGTCTCGATCACCCTGCCGCTGTGGGCCGGCTACCTGGTCAAGGTGCTCGCGATGCGCATCACCTTCACCGAGCAGGGCTTCGCGAACTGGCTGCTCGCACCCCTCGGGCTCTCCGGCCCCGGTTTCAGCATCCTGACCGTCGTGCTGACCCTCACGTACCTGTGGCTGCCGTACATGGCGGTGCCCGTCTACACCGCGATCCGACAACTGCCGCCCAACCTCTTCGACGCCTCCGCCGACCTCGGTGCGGGATCGTGGCGCACGATCGTCTCGGTCGTGCTCCCGCTCATCAAGCCCGCCCTCATCGCGGGTTCCGTGTTCACGTTCTCCCTGAGCCTCGGCGACTACCTCGTCGCCCGATTCGTCGGCGGCGACACGCAGATGATCGGCAGCGTGATCGCGTCGAACATCAACCTGAACCCGCCGCTGGCGGCCGCGTACTCGCTCGTGCCGATCGTCTTCGTCGTCGTCTACCTGGTGAGCGTGCAGCGCACCGGTGCTCTGGAAAGGATGTGAGTCGCGCATGCTGAGACTGTCCCGCACCTCCAAGGTCGTGCTCGGAATCATCGTCGCGATCGTGCTCGCGTTCATGTACATCCCGCTCGCGCTCGTCGTGCTCAACTCGTTCAACTCCGCGCGCATCGTGAGCTGGCCGGTCACCGGGTTCTCGCTCGAATGGTGGGGCAAGGCGTTCACCAGCGAGCCGGTGCGCGCGGCCCTGCTGAACTCGGTCCTCGTCGCCTCCGGTGCCACCGTGATCGCCGTGATCCTCGGAACGCTCGTGGCCTTCGCGCTGCAGCGGTACTCGTTCTTCGGTCAGCGCGCCGTGAATCTCCTCGTGGTGCTGCCGATCGCTCTACCGGGCATCGTCACCGGCGTCGCCCTGAACAACACGTACAACCAGATCCTGGAGCCCATCGGCATCCAGGTCGGCTTCTACGGCATGATCATCGCGCACGGCACCTTCTGCATCGTCATGGTGTTCAACAACGTGCTCGCGCGGCTGCGACGGATGAACCCCGGCATCGAGGAGGCGTCGAAAGACCTGGGGGCGAGCCCGTGGCAGACGTTCGTGCTGGTGACGCTGCCGCAGTTCCGCAGCGCGCTCATCGCCGGCGCCATCCTCGCCTTCGCCCTCAGCTTCGACGAGGTGTACGTGACGATCTTCACGGCTCCTCCCGGCGTCGACACCCTGCCGCTGTGGATCATGAACCAGATGGCGCGGCCCAATGAGGCCAACGTCGTCAACGTCGTCGCGACGGTCGTCATCGTCGCGTCCTTCATCCCGGTGTGGATCTCACAGCGGCTCGGGAAGGAGGTCGACGAGCGCGGCTGACGCGGACGCGGGCGTCGCCGGATGCGGCGCTCGCTCAGATCTGGGGGACTGCAGGGGGCTGCAGTCAGGCACACAGCAGTTTTCGGTCTTCCACGATCAAAGGAGTTCGTTGATGGAAAAGCGCATGAGTGACGTCGTCTTCTCGCGGCGTGCAGTGCTGGGCGGGATGCTCGGGGCGGGCGCGATCATGCTCGTCGGGTGCGGGCCGGGTGAGGCATCGCCCTCGCCGTCCGCGGGAAGCGGAGGAGGGTCCTACGACGTCATCGTCATCGGGGCGGGCTCCGCCGGCATGGCCGCCGCGCGGGAGCTGATGGACGCCGGCAAGAAGGTGATCGTGCTCGAGGCGCGCGACCGCGTGGGCGGACGCCTGTGGACCGACCGCACCCTGATGAGCATCCCGCACGAGCGCGGTGCATCGCTGTGTCACGGCGGGCCGGACACCGAGACCTGGGCCTGGGCGCAGAAGCTCGGGATCGAGGGGCGGAAGTTCGAGAACAAGTTCTCCCGCTACAGCCCGAGCACGCCGTGGGTCGGCTGGGACACCCCCGACTTCTACGCCTTCCCCGAGGGCACGCCCGCGCTCGCGGTGCCGCTGCCGGAGCCGACGGCGAAGGACTCGGCGCTGCAGTACCTGGAGCGCCTCGGCATCGCGCCGACGAACTACCCGCTCGCGCTGTTGGGCATCCAGGTCGACACCGAGCAGTTCGCCGTCTACCCGGCCTCCGGTGTCGTCGACACGCTGACCGCCTGCCTGACGGTGTCGAAGACCGGGGTGATCGAGCCCGACGGGTACGCCGGTGACTACAAGCTGCTCGCGCCGTACGTCGACATCCTGAACGCCGTGGGGGAAGGCGTGGAGGTGCGGTTGGAGACGCCGATCGAGACGATCGACTACTCCGGATCCGGAGTGAGCGTGCAGGCGGGATCCGAGACATTCGAGGCGGATGCCTGCGTCGTCACGGTGCCCATCGGGGTGCTGCAGAAGAAGTCGATCACCTTCTCGCCGCCGCTGGAGGACGACCGGATGGCGGCCATCGACGCGGTGAAGCAGACCGTCGCGTACAAGACCATCCTCGAGTTCGACCACCCGGTGCGCCCGGAGAGCTTCGACATGGTGAACCAGCACGACGAGGGGCCCTGCCAGTTCTGGGATGAGTCCACCGGGATGCCCGGCTACGACGGCCAGCTCATCGTGGCCTGGGACACCGGGGATCGCGCGCGGGAGCTGCTCGCGCTTCCGGAGAAGGAGCGGTTCGACGCGGCGCTCGCCGGAGTGCGCAAGCTCGCCGGCGACCAGGGGCTGGACTACGTGAACGCGTCGAACTACGACTGGCGCGACGACGAGTTCGCCCTCGGGGCGTATGCGACCGGCGAGCGGGATCAGGACACGATCTACCGGCCGGCGAAGGACACGCTGTTCTGGGCCGGGGCGATCAAGAGCTCGGTCGCGAGCGCGCACTCCAGCGGGCTCGAAGCGGCGCAGGCGGTGCTGGTCGCGTCGTAGCGGCGCGGGAGTAGGGGAGGAGCGGGGCCGGTGGCGCACGTCCCGCTCCTCTGCCGCCTCGGCGCGACTTTGACATAGGTCAAAATCTCGAATAGCGTCGAGCCATGGCACAGGCACGCGATCGCGACGACGTCTCCGACCGCATCGCGGGCGCCACCGCCGCCGAGATCTCGGAGAGCGTGCGCGATCTAGTCGATCGCGGCGAGCTCGCCCCCGGCGATCACCTCCCCTCGGTCCGGGCCCTCGCCGCCCGCCTCGGCGTCAACCGCAACACGGTGCTCGCGGCCTACCGCTCGCTGGTCACCGCGCGCATCGCTATCACGGGCGGTCGCACCGGCACGACGGTGCTCGGTCCTGCGCAGAACCCCGACGAGGGCTTCACCGCGGGGACCGTGCTGCGCGACATCGGGAGCGGCAACCCCGATGCCGCGCACCTTCCCGACCTCGCCGCCGCCTTCGCCGGTGTCGAGCCCGCCCACGTGCTCTACGGCGAATCCGTGATCGATCCCGCACTGGCCGAATGGGCCACGGAGTGGATCGCCGCCGACCACCCTCGACCCTTCCGTCTGTCGATCACCGCCGGGGCCGTGGACGCCGTCGAACGCCTGCTCGCCCAGAGCCTGGTGCAGGGCGACCGCGTCGGCCTCGAAGACCCGTGCTTCCTCTCCAGCATCCACACCGCACGCCTGGCGGGGTACGCGCCTGTCGCGATCCCCGTCGACCGCGAGGGGATGACCGTCGAGGGGCTGCGCACCGCACTGGAGAGCGGCGCCCGCGCGATCATCTGCACGCCGCGCGCACACAACCCGACCGGTGTCGGCATCAGTGCGGCGCGGGCGATGGCGCTTCGCGAGGTGCTCGCCGAGCACCCGCATGTCCTGATCGTCGAAGACGACCACTTCTCGCTGCTCTCGACGACGCCCTACTCCAGCATCATCGCGCCCACCCATCACCGATGGGCGTTGGTGCGCTCGGTGTCCAAGTTCCTCGGACCCGACATGCGCCTCGCGGTCACGGCATCCGACCCGGTCACCGCGAACCGGCTGGCCCTGCGACTCAGCCCCGGCACGATGTGGGTGAGCCATGTGATGCAGCGGCTCGCCGCCGGGATGCTGCGCGATACGGCGACCCAGAACCTGATCGCCGACTCCGGCGCGCACTATGCGGCACGCAACCGCGCGTTCGTCGCGCTGCTCGCCGAGCGGGGAGTGCACGCGCAGGGCGACGACGGACTCAACGTCTGGGTCGATGTCCAGGGCGATACCGCCGAGGCCGCCCGTCGCCTCGCGCTGCGGGGCTGGCTCGCCCGCTCCGGTGCGGAGTTCGCGCTCGATCAGGACGGCTCGACGAGTGACTCGCACCTGCGCCTGACCGTGCACGACCTCGATGAGGCCGACACGCAGCGCCTCGTCGAGGACCTCGCCACGGCCATCGCCGGTGTCCGTGCGACGGGGGAGGGGGCGTGAGGGCGGGCGGTATGGCGGGCGCCGAGTACCGGATCGGGCGTTCCTCCCGGCTGGAGGGCGTGCTGTACGACCTCCGCGGCCCCGTCGCGGCACGCGCAGCCGAACTCGAGCGCAGTGGTGAGTCCATCCTGCGGCTCGACATCGGCAACCCGGCCCCCTTCGGGTTCGAGGCTCCGGCGGCCATCGTCGAGGCACTGCGCTCCGCGCTCCCGCACGCGCACGGCTACTCGGAATCGGCGGGTCTGCCCGAGACCCGCGAGGCCATCGCCGCGCACTACGCCCACCGCCGCGGTTTCCCCGCTCTCTCGATCGACGACATCACGGTCGGCAACGGCGTCTCCGAGCTCGTCGGACTCACTCTGCAGGCCTTGCTGGAGCCGGGCGACGAGGTGCTGATCCCGAGCCCGGACTATCCGCTGTGGACCGCATCGACCGTGCTCTCCGGAGGGCAGCCGGTGCACTACCCCTGTGTCGAGTCCGAAGGCTGGATGCCCGACCTCGCAGCGATGGAGTCGCTGATCGGCCCGCACACCGCAGCGATCGTCCTCATCAACCCGAACAACCCGACGGGGGCGGTGTACGGGCGCGAGGTGCTCGAGCAGATCGCCGAGCTCGCGCGACGACACGGGCTGCTGCTGCTCTCCGATGAGATCTACGACCGGGTCGTCTATCCCGGATTCGAGCACCTCTCCACCGCGCAGGTCGCGCCGGATGTGCCCTGCGTCACGTTCGCCGGGCTGTCGAAGACCCATCGCGTCGCGGGCTACCGCGCCGCCTGGATGACGGTCACCGGGTTCCATGCCGATGACCAGTTCCTCTCCGGCGTGCGCCTGCTGGCGTCCATGCGGATGTGCGCATCGGTTCCCGCGCAGCACGCGATCACGGCCGCGCTGACGCAGGATGACTCGCTCGACGCGCTGGTCGCATCCGATGGCCGGCTCACGCGGCAACGGGATGCGGCGCTCGACGCGCTCGACGCGATTCCGGGTATCCGCACCCAGGCCGCGGGTGGGGGGCTGTATCTCTTCCCGCGCCTCGATCCGGAGCTGCACCGCATCGACGACGACGAACGGCTGGTCCTCGACCTCCTCGACGCGGAGCGTATCCTCCTCGTGCACGGGAGGGCGTTCCACCTGCGTACCCCCGATCACGTCCGGATCGCCTTCCTCCCCCAGACCGACGTGCTCGCCGACGCGCTCCGACGCTTCGGCTCCTTTCTGAGCGGATACTCGCCGCCAGCATCCTGAGCGCCTCCGACCCGGTGGAGTGACCGAGTGGCCAGGTCGCGGTCCGCAAGACCGTGCACGCAGGTTCGATTCCTGCCTCCACCTCAGACCGGGCTCACTCGAGCCGACGCCGACGAAGGGCCTTCCGCCATGGACAGCGCATTCATCCCCGCAGCCAAACCGCTCATCGGCGACGAGGAAGTGGCGGCCGTCGAGCGCGTGCTGCGCAGCGGGATGCTCGCGCAGGGCCCGGAGGTCGCCGCGTTCGAGGCGGAGTTCGCCGAGCAGTTCCTGCAGGGTCGCACGGCGGTCGCGGTCAACTCGGGCACGAGCGGGCAGCTGCTGGGCCTGATCGCTTCGGGGGTGGGAGCGGGCGACGAGGTGATCGTGCCCTCATTCACGTTCGCTGCGGTGGCGAACTCCGTCGTCCTCGCGGGCGCGACCCCGGTCTTCGTCGATATCGAGCCGGTGCACTTCACCCTCGATCCGGCACGGGTGCACGAGGCGATCACTCCGCGGACGAAGGGCATCATGCCGGTGCATCTGTACGGGCATCCCTTCCTCGTCGACGAGATCGAAGCGGTGGCGGCCGAGCACGGCCTGGCGATCTACGAGGATGCGGCGCAGGCGCACGGGGCTGCCTGGCGCGGTCGTCCGGCCGGCACCATCGGCGCGTTCGGGATGTTCAGCCTGTATCCGACCAAGAACATGACGGCCATCGAAGGCGGCATCGTCGCGTGTGCCGACGAGGACATGGCTCGCACCATGCGGCTGCTGCGAAACCAGGGGATGGAGACGCAGTACGCGAACGAGATCGTCGGGTACAACAACCGCATGAGCGAGGTGCACGCCGCGGTGGGTCGCGTGCAGCTGCGGAAGGTGGGGGAGTGGACCCGGCAGCGTCAGCGGAATGCGGCGCTGTTGGATGAGGCGCTCGCCGGCATCGACGGGCTCACGATTCCGCGGGTCGCCGACGGCGCCGAGCACGTGTATCACCAGTACACGGTGCGCATCGCCGGGGGCGAGCGCGACCGGGTGCGGGACGCCCTGCGCGATGAACACGCTGTCGGAGCGGGCGTCTACTACCCGATCCCCAACCACCGGCTGCCCTCGCTGCAGCGGTACGCCCCCGGGGAAGACCTGCCCGAGACCGAGCGGGCGGCGCAGGAGGTGCTCTCGATCCCGGTGCACCCGTCGCTCACGCGCGAGGACCTCGACCGGGTCGTCAGCGGTCTCGAGGTCGTGATGTCGGCCGGCGGCTGATCGCCGGGGTTCCGCTGCGGGTCAGGCGGCCAGGGCGAGCCACGCTCTCGGCGAATGGCCGATGCGCTGGGCGAACACCCGAGAGAACGCCGAGGCGCTGGCGTAGCCGAGCTCCGCGGCGACGGTGCTCACCGACATCCCGGCGCGCAGCTGCTCCTGTGCGACGGTGAGACGCCACTCGGTGAGGTGGTCCCCGGGCGATCGTCCGAGGACGTCCTTGAACCGCGCGGCGAACGCACTCCGCGACATGTTCGACCGGCGCGCCAGCGACTCCAGATTCCAGGGATCGCCGGGCGCCTCGTGCATCGCGACGAGTGCCGGGGCGAGCCGTTCGTCCGCGAGCCCGGGAAGCAGGCCCGGCGGGAGATCGAGGCGCCCGCTGTTGTCGAGCATCCACCGCAGCAGCTGGATCAGGACCACTTCGAACATGCGGTCGGCGACGAGCGGGCGTCCGCAGCGGACGTTGTCGACCTCGGAGAACAGCAGGTCGAGCGCCGGGGCGAGCGCGGCGACCTCATCGAGGGGCAGCACGATCGTCGAAGGAAGCGTGCGCACGAGCGGATGTGTGGCCCCGCCGTCGAAGTCCAACGTCGCGCACGCGAAGTCCGACTCGTCGGTCGGCGCGTTGAGGAAGGTGTGGTCGAGCGGACGCGGGAAGAACAGCAGGCTCGGCCGCGTGATGAGCTCGCGCTCGGTGCTGCCGTCGGGGCGACGGTGGGTCACCTCCATCTCGCCGCGTCGCAGCACATGCAGGTAGCCGTGGCCGCCGCTCGCCGGGAAGACCGTCGTGCCGCACAGGGGGCCGGAGTGGAACAGGCGCGTGCGCACGCGGAAGCGCTCGAGCAGCGGAGTGAGGCGGTCGACAGAGGGCATGGTTCCAGTATCTGGACGATCTGTCATGAATGCAAGACGTTCTGCTGCGCATCGTCCGATGATTCTCGGAAGACTCGAGGGGAGGCCGATCGGCCTCACCCGACTAACGAAGGAGCATTACATGCCCAACGTCTCTCTCATCGAACGCGAATCGGCCACCGGACCCGTCAAGGAGCAGCTCGACCAGATCGCCGGCGCCTTCGGGACCGTGCCGGCGATGTTCCGCGCCGTCGCGAACTCCCCGGCTGCCCTCACGAGCATGTGGAGCGCATTCGGCGCGTACGGCGGCGGCACCCTCGGTGCTGCGCTCAGTGAGCAGATCGCCGTGGCGGTCGCCGATCGCAACTCGTGCAACTACTGCCTCGCGGCGCACACCGCACTCGGCAAGAAGGCCGGTCTGACGCGCGAGACGCTCGCCGCAGCACAGGTCGGCGAGTCCGACGATCCGCGCACGGCCGCCCTGCTGGCATTCGCGCTGAAGCTCGTCGACGCCCGCGGACAGGTGTCCTCGGCCGATGTCGACGCGGTCCGCGCGCAGGGGTGGAACGACGAGCAGATCGTCGAGACCATCGGCCAGGTGGCGCTGAACCTGTTCACGAACTACGTGAACATCGCGCTCGATGTGCCGGTGGACTTCCCGAGCGTGGCACTGCGCCGCGCGAGCTGATCTGCCGCAGACGAAGGGCCGGGACCATCAGGTCCCGGCCCTTCGTCGTGCCGTCTCAGCTCGCGTCGGCGGAGTGCGCCGGGCTGTCGACCTCGTCCAGCCAGGTGGCGATCGCGGCACGGGCGGCGGCCTCGAGTCGCGGGCCGTGGATCCTCGCCTGCTCGCGGATCGTGCGCGGGTCGATGTCGTGGTGGTGCAGCTCGTGCGCGTCCCCGATGAGCCAGTTCCCGATCGTGCGGTGGTCGGCCTCCAAGTGGAACTGCAGTGCGAGCACCGTGTCGGTGGCGAACGCCTGGTTCGGGAAGTCCGGAGTGCGGGCGAGATGGCGGGCGCCCTCAGGGATGGTGAAGGCATCGCCGTGCCAGTGCAGGACGGGCAGACCGTCGAGGGGACGCAGGGGAGAGTCGAGGCCCTCGGGCGTGAGCTCGAGCGGCGCGTAGCCGATCTCCACGGACCCGGTCGGAGCGACCGCTGCTCCCATCTCCTCGGCGATGAGCTGTGCGCCCAGACAGATGCCCAACATCGCCCGGCCGTCGCGCAGCCGGTGCGCGATCGCCTCCTTCGACGCGTGCAGGAACGGATAGTGCACGGTCTCGTACACCCCGATGGGGCCACCGAGCACGATGAGCAGATCCGCGTCGTCCACCCGCTCGATGTCGATCGCCTGCACGCCGAGGTCGACGTACTCCACGCGATACCCCCGCTCGATCAGCAGCGGCTCGAGGATGCCCAGGCCTTCGAAGTGGACGTGCCGGAATGCGAGCACGGTGCGCGGCGGCGAGGACGAGGTCGTCATGGAGTCCGCCTTTCTGCGACGTGTGCGACGAGTTCGGTGAGACGGTGCGAGTATCCCCACTCGTCGTCGTACCAGGCCGAGATCTTGACCTGTGAGCCGATCACGCGGATCAGTGTGGTGTCCAGAATCGACGAGTGCGGGTCGATGACCGAGTCCGAGACAGCGATCTCATCGTCGGCGCAGCGCAGGATCCCTTTGAGTCTTCCCTCCGAAGCCGTCTGGAAGGCCACTCTCACCTCGTCGGCCGTCACGGTCCGCGTCGCCGTGACGGTGAGATGCGTGATCGACCCCCTGAGCGTGGGAGCCCGCAGCGCCGTGCCCTCGAGTCGGCCGTCGAGGTGCGGGAGGACGCGGGTGACAGCCTCGGCGGCGCCGAGGCTGCTCGCGCTGATCCTCGCGTCTCGGGTTCCCGCGGGCAGCAGGTCGGCGTGCGGGATGTCTTGGACGCAGTCGTCGACGGAGCCTGCGTGGACCGTCGTCATCAGCGCCGCGTCGATCCCGAACGCGTCGTCGAACACCTGCAACACCGGCGCCAGACAGAGCGTGGTGCACGACCCGCTGGAGACGACGTGGTGCCGGTCGGGGTCGTACGATCCCTCGTTCACGCCGAGCACGAAGGTCCCGTCGTCGCCGGCAGCGGGCGACGTCAAGATCACCTTCTCGGCGCCGGCGGCGAGATGCTCCCTCGCGGTGTCCGCGCGGACGGCCTGGCCGGTCGACTCGATCACGATGTCGACGCCGAGTTCGTCCCACGGCAGGGATCGGCGGTCGTGTTCGGCGTACACCCGGATCGCGTGACCGTTGACGAAGAGATGCTTGTCGTCATGTCGGGCCGCGGCTGTCGGCCGGCCGCTTCCCCGGTCGCTCTCGAGGAGGTCGGCGATCCCGCGAGCGCCGCGCGGGTCGTTCAGCGCGACCAGCTCCAGGTCGGACCTGCGCGTCATGAGAAGGCGGAGCTGGTTGCGCCCGATCCGCCCGAGTCCGTTGATGGCGATCTTCGTGGGCATGGAGTTCTTTCGGGGGTGGTGAGGATCCGGAGCGATCTGTCGGGTGTGGCGCGAGGCGATCCAGCCTCACATCAGATCGGCCTAAGACTATGTTAGTCTTTGGCCTATGTCAAAAATGGAACGGCCGGACGGGGCCGACGATCGATACCCCACGGCGGTCACCGTCGACGACTTCCGTTCCAACATCGCAGCGGTCCGCGCACGCATCGACGAGGCGGCCCGTCGCGCGGGGCGTCACCCGCACGACATCACGCTGCTTCCGGTGAGCAAGACCGTCCCCACCGAGCGCGTCCGGGTCGCCATCGAGTCCGGCATGCGGCTGCTCGGAGAGAACAAGGTGCAGGAGGCGGTGCGCAAGCACGGCGAGACGACCGACCTCGACGTGTCGTGGTCGATCATCGGACATCTGCAGACCAACAAGGCACGGGACGTCGCCGCGTTCGCCGCGGAGTTCCAGGCCCTCGACCGGCTGCGTGTCGCCGAAGCGCTCGACCGGCGCCTGCAGGCGGCAGGACGCAGCCTCGACGTCTTCGTGCAGGTGAACACCTCGGCGGAGGACTCGAAGTTCGGGATGCCGCCGGAGGAACTCCCCACGTTCCTCGAGGCGCTGCCCTCGTATCAGAGCCTTCGCGTGCGCGGACTCATGACGCTCGCCATCCTGACGCCCGACGACCAGCGGGTGCGCGAGTGCTTCTCCCTCCTTCGCACGCTGCGAGACCAGGCCAGGGAAGACGCCCCCGACCTCATCGGCTCCGGCGAGCTCTCGATGGGGATGTCGGGGGACTACGAGATCGCGGTCGAGGAGGGGGCGACCTGTGTCCGTGTCGGTCAGGCGATCTTCGGCGCCCGCGCCCTTCCCGACAGCTACTACTGGCCCGAGGCCTGAACCGCGACGACGTCGGCGCGGCGATCAGTCGTCGGTGCGGAAACCCGCCGCCTTGTGGGTGCCGTCGCAGAACGGCTTGAGGGTCGAGAGCCCGCAGCGGCACAGCGCCACGGTGCGGCGATTCGGCTCGATCGGCTCACCGTCGGCGGTGCGCAGTTCGACGGCGCCCCGCACGAGCAGCGGTCCGTCGGGATAGGGCGTGATCGACGGCGGCTCGGTCCGGGCATTCATGACGCCACCCGCGGTCGGAGCGACGAGGTGCCCGCCTGCCAGGACTCCAGGATGTGTTCGCCGCCCCAACCGTCCACCGTCAGGCACGCCGCCGCGCCGAACAGGATGTCGGGCAGCAGCTCGGGGTGGTCCTCGGCGAGGCTCCCTGCGAGGTCTCGCGCGGCGATCTGCTCGTGCACCGCATCCGCCTCGACGTGCTCCTCGAAATAGGCCGCCACATCCGGGTCGAACCCCAGACGATGCAGGCCGTCGGCATACAGGCGGCAGGGGATGGACGAGGTCATCTCGAATGCGGCCAGGTGCCCGACGATCGCGCCGACGAGGCGGCGGTTGAGCCCGAACATCGACATCATGTTGTGCGAGGCGAGAGTGATCGCCGGCACATCGTCGACGTACGCCCCGTACGTGGAATCGAGGCCCGCGGCACGCATCGCGCGGGCGAAGAGCTCGGCATGCACGCGCTGCGGTCGCCCGCCGCCGTACTCGTCCGACTGGATCTCGACGAGGGCGGCCTTGGCGCGTCCCTGCAGGCGGGGGATGGCCCAGGAGTGCGGATCCGCCTCGCGCAGCGTGTACACCGAGCGCTGGATGAGGGTCTCCTCCGCCTGCTCCC
The DNA here is from genome assembly GCF_041529975.1 of Microbacterium maritypicum. Lineage (NCBI taxonomy): Bacteria > Bacillati > Actinomycetota > Actinomycetes > Micrococcales > Microbacteriaceae > Microbacterium > Microbacterium maritypicum. The sequence goes on from NZ_CP168030.1 coordinate 1,368,232, forward strand.
TGGTGGCCTTCTTCGCGATGTGCCGCGAGAGGCTCGGTCCCGTGTCGGCGGCGGCCAGGGCGAAGAGCGCGCGGCCGACGGCGTCCACGGTCGGCTCGGGAGACTCCGGCATCGGCACCCTCGCGCGCAGCGCGCTCTCGAACGTCTCCTCGAGGATCCGGCGGGTGGTGAGAAGGGCGGGGTCCCACTCCAGGTCGGCATCGAGCTGCGGGAGCGATCCGTAGGACGAGGCGTAGAGGACGAAGAGCGCGAGCTGGATGTCGTCGTCGCGCACCACGTCAGCGCTCGCCGCCACGGCAGCGGTCGCGAGGCCCGTGTGGTCGGCGGCAGTGGTGTCGTCGCCCGTCAGGTGCGACATGACGGCGTGACTCAGCGGCCCTCTGTCGGTGAAGGGGAGGGTTGCGGCCGGGGCGGATGCCGGGGCGGATACGGTCATGAACAGGGCTCCCATCGGTGCGATGCTTCGTATCCTGCCGCGTGTGGATCATCCGCTCCAGGGACTTGACGCAGACGGGCGTGCGGGGCATACGCGCCGCGGCGCGGGCGGGGTGTCGACATCCGCTCCGCAGGGGCAGTCAGCGAACCGGTACCGTGGGGGCATGATCCCGGCCGTGCGCACCTTCGGGCGCCTCCTCGCACGGCACGGTCTCGCGTTGGCGGCCTGGTATCTCGCCGGCGAGGCTCTTCACGAGATCTTCGTGCAGCTCGCGGGTTTCGTAGGCGGACTCACCACGCTCGGCGGACTCCTGCTCCTGCCGCTCGCCGTGGCCGCGCGCCTGGTGTCGTACGTCGCCATGTACCTCACGGTGCAGCGGTCGCTGCCGCACAGCGCATCCGACCACCGCCCGGGCTACCGGCAATTCGCGCAGACGACGCTGGTCGCCATCCTGCCGTTCTTCGCCTTCTATGCCGCCTGGGGAATGCTCGACGTCGACATCAAGGCGTTCTTCAACATCGCGAGCGGCATCGCCCTGCGCGACGCCAGCTACGACGCCGCCCAGGTCGGCGACCGCGGCGGCCTCATCGCGGTGGGCGTGCTGCCGGTCGCCGTGCTGGTCATCGCGCTCGTCGTGCGCGTGCTCCTCGCTCGGATCGGCGGGAGACTGCCGTCGTGGACGCTCGCGCTCGCCGCGTACGCCGAGGTGGTCTGGACCTTCATGCTCTTCACCCTGGTGGGCCAGTGGTGGGCGCAGGCCAAGGAGTGGATCGCCGAGCGAGCGGGCATCGCCTGGTTCGAGGGCATCGGCGACTGGTTCGGAGCCCACGTGCTCCCGGTGGCGACGCTGTGGGAGACGGTGCTGTGGCTGGTCGGACTGGTGGTCGCCGCGGTCGTCGTGCCCGCGGCATGGTTGACCGTGGCCGGCGTCATCTACGGCACGACCTTCGACGCGACTCCGGCGGTGCTGGGGCGTATCGAGCAGGCGCCCCCTGGTGCGGTGTCGAACCTCGCGCGAAACCTCGCACTCCGCCTCGAAGGGCTGTGGGCGGCACTGGCCCTGATCTGGCGCGGCGGCCCCGTCGTGTTCGGCTGCACGGCACTGGCGTATGCCGTGTGGTCGTGGGCCGAGCAGGTCGGCTCGCGCGGCGTTCTGCAACTCGTCGGCGCGCACGACACCGCGTTCTGGTCGGGCTTCTTCCCGCTTCTCCTCGTCGCCGTGGCCGCCGTAGCTGAGCCGCTGCGTGTCGCGATCGTGGCGACCGCCTTCGACACCGTGGTGGGTCGCCCGGAAGCACGGATGGGCACACGCGAATCAGGGTTCGATGGGGAAGCGCGCGATCTCGTCGGTGCCGGGGATGTCGAGCACGAACGGCCCGTCGGCGTCGTCGGGGAGCAGGAACACCGCGAGGATGACGGAGGAGCCTGACTCCTTCTGGCAGCCCGACTCGCCCTCGTCGTAGGGCACGTCGAGCACGGACCGGGCGTTGGTCCAGACGCGCGCGCCGTCGGTCTCGGCGAGGGTGAACATCCCGCATCCGGCGGACTCGCCCTCCGCCCTGGCATCGATCCGGATGCTGAGTGTCCGCGATCCCGCCGGTGCCTCGAACTCATCCCAGCGGGCGGAGTCCAGACGGAGTGTCTGCCCGGCGACCTCGGCCCTCCCTTCTTCCGCATCCTGCACCTGCGTGCTCTTCGGGGCGGCAGGCAGCACATCGAACCAGACGTGCACAGCGATCGCGGCGGCCGCGGCCACCACGAGCGCCACCAGCGCGAAGCGCTGTGTCCGCCACCAGGTCATGGCGCCCCCAATCGCGGCTCGTCGAGTTCCCTGTCGGTCTCCTGCGGCACCTCATCGAGCGAGAGCGGGAAGGTGATGACGTCGTCGAGACGCGGCGTCGGGTACTCACCGGTGAGGCGCAGCTCTCCGTTCCCGGTCCGCAGGCCCTCCGGAAGCTCGAACGCCAGTGTCCCGACGGTGTCGGTGCCCACTCGCAGCTTGGCCCGAAGCAGCGATGTCGGCGGACGCTCGCTCGCCAGGAATACCTGCCCGTCGACCACGAGGCTGGCGACGCCGATCACGGCGTCCTCCTCCGTCGTCGGTGCGGACACGGCGAGTTCGATCACGAGCCAGTTCCCGTCAGCCTCCCACTTGTCCGCCACCGTCAATCTGTCGGCGAACGAGGTCTCCTGCACCGCGGCGATGAGGGTACGGGAAGTCGCCGTATCGTCGACGGCCACCCTCGTGAAGAAGGGATCGGTCAGCGCATCCTCGGGCGGTGTAACCGCCGTCACCACGCCGGCCGCGAGGACGAGTGCGACACCCGCGACCCACGGAACCCATCCGCCGCGCGCGCTCACGGATCGACCTCCACGGGGGTGCGGGCGATCAGGTCGGTCCGCCGCCACGTGATCGCCGACGGCGAGAGGATGACCTGGCCGGACTGCTCCCTGGCGTCGTACACATCGAGGTGGGCTTCGTGCTCGTCCAGCGCATCGTCGGCGACGGGGAAGGCGATGCGCACGTCGGCGGGGACGCCGGGTTGCAGCACCACCGCGCGCAGCGAACCGTCCGTCCGCCAGGAGCGCGCGGTGTCGGTCACGGTCACCCCGGAGAGTTCGAGAAGCGGTGCGCTCGACGAGAGGAGCCGTGAGGCGACCTGGTCGGCCGTGCCCTCCACCCCGACCGCGCGGTCGGACAGGTTCTCCAGTCGCACCGTGACGATGAGCAGTGTCTCGCCCGGCTCCGCCTCCAGATACTGCTCCTCGACCTCGTCGGTGACCTCGGCGTCGATCACGGTCACGGTGTACAGCGAGGTGCGCACCTCGCTGCCGACGGGAACGAGCAACGGCTGCGTCGTCGCCGGAGCGAGGCCGCCGAATGCCACGAACGCGCCCAGCAGGCCGACGATCGCGACCACGACGGCCCAGAGCGGCACCGCCGCACGGCTGAAGGCACCGGAGGCGGCCTGGCGTACGGAATCGACCACTCCGCCTGTCCTCGTCACGCCGTCAGCCTAGCGACAGGTCTCGAACACGTAGTCGTCGTCGGTCGGGGTGACCAGGTCGCGGTCGCGGAGCACCATCGATGCCGGGGAGTCGTCGTCCGCACACATCTCGGCGAACGGGCGGGGCAGCTCGTCGGCGTACTCGATGTCGATCACGTGATCGCCATAGACCGCCGCGTAGGCGCCGCACTCGACGTAGACCGCGCACTCCTCGGTGACAGCGAAGTCGAACCCGGCCCGCTCGTGCAGCACGGCCGCGTCCTCGGCCGTGTTCTTCTGCCCGGCCGCGAGGCCGGCCGTATGGGCCGCATCGACGAACAGTGTGGCCAGCGCCAGGTTGTCGTCGAACGAGAGCGCCCCGTCCGACCGGGTGTGCGAGTCGAGGTTGTCGAACTCGACGGCGTCGAAGCCGGCATCCGCGCACCCCTCGATCCACGGGATCACCGTGGCGGCGATCCGGTCGCGGCGCTCGGCTGTCGACGTGTCGAGCAACGCCTCGTCGGGCCAGTCCGGGTCGAAGACCACCTCGCCGTCGCGCCGGAGCAGGAGGTCGCGGGGCCAGGAGTCGAGTTCGTCGGGCTGTGTCTGGAACCCGTTGACGTAGCAGATCGAGTACACGCCCTCAGCCGGCTCCGCGCTCCGGTCCCGGCCGACGATCCCGACCTCGGACGCCGGTTCGTACGCACCACCGAGCTGGTAGTCGGGGGTCGCGCCGGACGGCGGAAGGCTGAACGACGCGGCGGGTGCCGACGATTCGCCGGACGCGGGGGGAGCGGCGGGCGCCGCGCATCCGCCGAGCGCCAGCACCAGCATGGCGGCGGCGAGCAGCGCCCCGCCCCGGCGCGTCCCCGAGGGCACGGTCACTGCGGGGCGCCGGACGCGGCGACGTCGGCCGGCGCCGGTTCGGCCGGGTTGCGGCGGATGCCGATCCACGACACCACGCCGCCCACGACGAGCAACGCCGCCGTGACCCAGGCCGCATTGTGGAAGCCGTCGAGGTCGAGGGTGCCGCCGACGATCGTCGAGAGCATCGCGACGACGAGCAGACCGGCGACGCGGGAGATCGCGTTGTTCACCGCCGAGGCGATGCCGGAGTGGTTCTCGTCGATCGCCCCGAGGATCGCGGCGGTCAGCGGCGCGACGGTGAGCGAGAGGCCGAGACCCATCACGATCATCGCGGGCAGCACCTGCCACCAGTAGTCGAAGTCGTCTGCGACGAGCAGCAGCATGAGCGCGCCGACCGCCATGATCAGCGGACCGATGGTCATGAAGATGCGCGGCCCCCACCGGCCGGCCCACTGTCCCGCGCGGGAAGAGATCAGGATCATCAGGATCGTCATCGGGAGGCTCGCGAGCCCGGCCGCCGTGGCGCTGAGACCCGCGCCCTGCTGCAGGTAGACACCGACGACGAAGCCGTTGAGCGACAGTGCCGCGTACACGAAGAGGGTGGCGAGGTTGCCCCAGCCGAAGTCGCGCACCCGGAACAGCCACAGCGGCATGAGCGGCGAGGCCGAGTGCTGCTGGCGCCACAGGAACAGGGCGAACAGGGCAGCGCCCACGACAGCGGGGATCCAGATCGCCGGCGACTGCCACCCCATGTTGGGCTGCTCGATCAGGGCGAACACCACGGCGCCGAGGCCGAGGGCGCACAGCGCACCGCTCCACCAGTCGACCTTGATGCCGCGCGGGTGCTCCGGAAGCTTCAGGCGGGCGAGCAGCAGCAGGGTGATGCCGATGGGGATCACGTTGATGAGGAAGACGAAGCGCCAGGACAGGTAGTCGACGAACAGGCCGCCGAGCAGCGGGCCGACGAGTTGCGCGCCGGTCGTGAAGGCGGTCCACACACCGATCGCCCGGGACTGCACGTCGGCGCGCATGGTCGCGGTGATGAGCGCGAGCGAACTCGGCACCAGCAGCGCGCCGGCCGCACCCTGCGCGGCCCGGGCGATGATCAGCATGAGCGGATCGAAGGCCGCGGCCACCGCGATGGAGGCGATTCCGAACGCGATCAGGCCGATGCGCATCACCAGCACGCGGCCGTAGGCGTCGGACACCGATCCGGCGAGCAGGATCAGCGCGCTCAGCGTGATCAGGTATGCGTCGACCACCCACTGCTGGGTGGTGATGCCGCCGCCGAGTTCGCGGCTGATCGCGGGCAGAGCGACGTTCACGACGGTGCCGTCGAGGAACGTCACGAACGAGGCGAGCACGGCGATCGAGATGACGAGCCGCTGGAGCGGGGCGAAGGAGGAGGCCACAGGCCGACATTACTCCCGGCGGCGGACACCCGGGCGGCGGTGGTCAGGCTGCCGGCGCGGGCGCGGGCTCCTGTCGTTCCCCGTGCGGATCGGGTCGAGGCGCAGCTGGTGCCGGGTGAGGTGCCGGCGTTCCGGCGCGGAGGAGTCGCGCGAGCCCGGCCGTCCCATCCTGCTCGACGCTGCGGCGCTGCCGGGTGGCGCCGGTGCCGTCGGTGCGCAGCCGGGCGAGCCCGTCGTGCACCCACTCCTCGTCACCGAGTTCACGAAGCGCCGGGGCGATAACGCCCTGCATCCGCTCGGCGACGGTCCGCGCGTCGTCGATCTCCCCGGTCGTCGGGTCGATCACGCGCGCGTCCATGCCGCGGCGAGCAGCGGTCCACAGCGACGCGTCGATCACATCTGCGCCGATCGCGGCGGGAGGCGGGTCGTCGGTCAGCACGATCGCGCGGCTGAGCAGCGCGGCGAGCACCGATTCCTCCGGAGTCAGCTGCGCATCGAAGACCCGCACCTCGACCGTCGGGTAGCGCTCCGAGATGCGCACCGCCCAGGAGAGGGAGGCGGCATCGGCGATGGCCCGCAGATCGATGAGTCGCTGCACCCCCGCGCGGTAGTCGGCGAGATCGCGGAAGTGCGGCGGGCTCCACGAACCGGGCAGACGACGGATCAGGATGCTGCGCCAGCTGGCGAAGGAGGTGTCGCGGCCCTCCACGAACGGGCTGTTCCCGGTGAGGGCCAGCAGCACGGGCAACCAGCCGCGCACCCGGCCGAGGGCGCGCACCCGCTCCTCGTCGTCGAGCACCTCGACGTGCACGTGCAGGCCGTTGACCTCGTGATCGTGGGTGAGATGGCCGAGCTGCTCGGCGACCACGTCGTAGTGCGGGGACGGGGAGACGGCGGAGGAGCGCGTCGTAGCGAACGGTGTTCCCGACGAGGCCGCGATCGCCTGCTGCTCCTGCGCGTGCCACCCGATCAGCTCGCGCAGGTGTCGCAGCTGTGCCTCGGCATCCGCTCCGGTCGAGACGGGCTCGGTGAGGCACTCGATCTGCGAGGTCAGATACTCCTTCGTGACCTCGCCGCCGGTGCGGAGCCGCGTGATGCGCTCGCGCGTGCCGGCGGCCAGGGCCACGGGCACCAGCGAGTGCTCATCGAGGAAGAGGAACTCCTCCTCGATGCCGAAGCGGGTCATCCCCGGCCTCAGTGATTCCTGAGGGCGGAGATCAGCTCGGACTTCCGCTTTCCGCTGTAGCCGGTGAGTCCCAGCTCCTTCGCGCGTTTGCGCAGCTCCGGAACGGTCCAGTCGTCGTAGTCGCCGTGTTCTCCGCCACGGCGCCCGACGGTGCTGCGACCTTCCTTCGCGGCGGCGTTCGAGATGCGCGCCGCCTTCTCCTTGGACGCCCCGTCGTCCCTGAGCTCTTCGTACAGCTCGGGGTCCTTGAGCGAACTGTTCCGTCGTCCTGGCATTGGTTCATCCTTTCGCGCACTCGGAGGGTAGAAGTCAACCCCCTCGGGAAGATGGCTCCGGGGAGCTAGCGTGGGGTCACCGCAGGCGGGCGTTCGCGCCCCGAAAGAAGGGAAAGACCGATGAACATCCTCCTGATCATCGTCATCGTCGTCGCAGTGATCCTCGCGATCACCGGAGGACTGGTGCAGTCGCTCCAGTTCCTCCTGTGGGTCGGACTCGTCCTCCTCGCGATCGCTGTGATCGCCTGGTTGATCCGAGCGATCAGCGGCAGCCGCAAGGTCTGACCGAGGTCTGATCCCGAAGAGGTGGGGCCCGCCCGATGGCGGGCCCCACCTCTTTGCCGTTTCCGGGGGACTCTCGTCCTACTTCTTGTCGAACGCGTCGCGCACGCTGTCGCCGGTCTTCTCGGCGGCGTCCTTCACGTTCTGACCGGCCTGCTTGGTCGAAGCCTTGACCTGATCTGCCTGGCCCTCGGCCTCGAGACGCTCGTTGTCGGTGAGCTTGCCGACGCCCTCTTTGACCTTTCCTGCGGCCTTCTCGGCGGCGTTCTTGACGTCATCTGCAGCACTCATGTTCTGCTCCTCTCCTAGGGCGGATTCGATTGATCCCGACCTTTCCACGCGTGCGCGGAACGGGCCACGGGATTGACAATCCGGCCCGCTCATGTCAGCGTTCCGCCCCATCGACGCGGGGTCCCCGAGGGACTAGCCTGGCGCCAGGCGGGTGGTCCTGCCCGCGGACCTCGAAGGAAGCGGTGAGCGATGGACTCGATGATGATGGGCGCCATGTCGAAGAACATGGAGTCGATGCCCGACATGGGCATGATGGACATGTCCGTCATGCAGGCGTGCATGGATGCGTGTGCCGCGTGTGAGCAGGCGTGCACGGTGTGCTCGACGCAGATGATGGACTGTTCGCCGGCCTGTATGAATTGCGCCGACATGTGCAACACCATGATGCGCTCGATGATGCGGATGCAGGGCATGACCCCGGCCTCGATGATGGCCATGCTCAACGCGTGCATCGCGATGTGCCAGGTCTGCATGGACGAGTGCATGCGGCATGCCGACGACAGCGACGTGTGCCGCATGTGCGCTCAGGCGTGCCAGGCGTGCATGGATGCCTGCATGGCCATGAAGGACATGATGATGGCGAGCGCCTGAGGCGCGATCGTTCTCGACGGCCCGTCGATGACGGGCCGCGTCAGACGGTGGCGACGTTGAACTGCGTGCGCCCCACGGCGAGCACGCCGTAGCGGGCATGCAGCGCGACCGGCGTGCCCGGGGCCGCTTCGAGCGCCGCGCCGGATCCGTTCCACAGCTCGTGGACCTCGCCGTCGAGCGTGCGCACGACGAGGTCGCCGGCGACGGTATCCGTTGCCACGACCAGGGCGTCGACCCACTCGGCGGGTGTCGCCGAGGCGATGCGCGCCTGGATCAGGTGCAGCGCGTGGCCGGGTGCGAACGAGGAGCACCGGTCGCCGCGGCTGCACATGCACGCTGCACGCTCACGCACCGGGAGGGGCGAAAGGCGGTTCAGCGGCGTGGACACGGTGGTCTCCTTCAGGATCGACGTTCCGGAAAGACTAGGTCGGCTTCCGGGTCGGATCCAGGCGGGCCGACACGGAGTGAAACAAACGGGTGTAGTCTCTCGGGGTGCTGTCGTCGATGAGCGCCCCTCGGGCGCAGAGCGGAGCTGCAGGCGCCTTCCGCGCCGCAGGCAGAGGCTGAGGACCGGCCGGAGGCGGAACCCCCGTCCCCGGTGCTGCGTCGTACCCCGGCATCCGTCCGGGGATCCTCACCCCGATCGACTCGCCCTCCGGGGCGACCACTCCGAAAGCACTTCTCCCATGCGTCCCATCGACGAGCGCGGCATCCGCGCCTCCTTCCTCAACGCCTCCCGCAAGGAGGTCTCCGACCTGACCCTCCCGCCCGGCTTCGCCGAGATCGACTTCGATCGGCTCGACTTCCTCGGCTGGGTGGATCCGAAGATGCCCCGCCGCGCGTACGTCGTCACGTGGGTCGACGACGCCCCGGTCGGCGTGTTTCTGCAGCGTGCCGAGCAGCGCGTGATCGCCCGGGCGCAGTGCTCCTGGTGCGAAGACGTCACGCTCCGCAACGACGTGCAGTTGTTCGTGGCGCGCAAGGCCGGGGCCGCCGGACGCAAGGGTGATTCGATCGGCGTGCTCACGTGCGCTGAGTTCGGCTGCAACCGCAACGTGCGCATCCTCCCGCCGCTGGCGTACCAGGGCTTCGACCGCGAGTTCGCGCGCGATCTGCGCATCCTGCGTCTGCAGGAGCACGTCGCCGGCTTCCTCGCCGAGGTGGCGGGGCCGAGGTCCTAGACGGCGCGTGCGCGTCCGGTCGTCCGGGCGCGCACGTGCGCGCGGGCGGGAGCGGCCAGCTCGGCGGAGAGCCGCGCGAACTCCTCGAAGCTGCGTCGTCCGGGCCAGTCGGCCGTCAGCATCGACGGCGGAAGCCCGGGATCGGTGTACGGCAGCACCCGCCAGCGGTCGATCAGCTGCACGTACGCGGCGAACGGCTCGGACGGCAACGCGGTGAGCTGGGCCTGGAAGGCGAGGTGCTCGGCGCGCAGCGCCGCGAGATCCCACCACTGCGCCGCGGCTTCCTCGAGCGTGCCGGCCGGCGCGGGGGCGGACGCCTGGAACAGGGTCGCCCAGCTCCGGGCGTCGAGCTCTTCCAGGATCTGCTCCACCTCCTCCTGGAGATGCCCCGGACAGATCCACAGCGCGGGGGAGACGACCCCGGCGCCGATCCACTGCAGGCGGCGGCGCAGCTGGTGGCGGATGCTGCGTGCGCTCTCGGGGATCGAGAACGAGATCAGGCACCAGGGGTCGGCATCCGTCATCTCGCGCATCTCGAAGATGCGGCGGTCTCCGCGCTCGAGCATCCCGACGGCGGCCGGGTTGAGGCGATAGCCGATCCCGGCGTCGCGCTCCGCGAGCAGGAGCCCTTTCTGTTTCAGGCGGGTGATGCCGGTGCGAGCGGGGCCCGCCTCGATCCCGAGGTCGCCCGCGAGCGCGACGAGGTCGGCCGCCGAGATCCAGCCGCCGAGCGGGCGCAGGAACACTCCGACGAGTGTCCGCAGCAGCGAGGCGGTACTGCCGGGGCGTGCGTCGATGTCGTCGAGCACGGGCGCGGCGGCGAGGTCAGAAGTCACCGGACTCCAGGGCATCGCGCACGGCCAGGACCCCGGTGATCGTCTCTGCGTGCGAGGTGCTCAGCGGGGAGAGCCCGAGGCGGATGCCGTCGGGGAAGCGGAAGTCGGGGATGATGCCGTCGGCCCACAGCCGTCGCGTCACGTCACGGAAGTCCGGGTGGCCGATCGTCACGTGGCCGCCCCGGAGATCAGCGTCGCGCGGGCTCAGCAGCCGCACGCCGAGAGGTGCGAGCACCTCGTCGTACGCGCGCACCGCGAGGTCGGTCAGCGACTGAGACTTTGCCCGGACACCGGCGATCGTGGACTGCTCGATGAGGTCGAGCATCCCCTGCATCGCGAGCATCGACGTCACCGGCGGGGTGCCGCTCAGCAGCTGACGGATGTCTCCCGACGGCACGTACTCCGGGCCCATGGCGAAGATGTCGGCGGCGCTCCACCAGCCCTGGATCGGCTGACGCAGCACGCCCTGCAGTCCGCGGCGCAGGTAGGCGAACGCGGGGGAGCCCGGTCCGCCGTTGAGGTACTTGTAGGTGCACCCGACGGCCATGTCGACGCCCCACTCGTCGAGCTGCATCGGGATCACCCCGGCCGAATGGCAGAGGTCCCACATCATGAGCGCGCCCGCGTCGTGCACCGCCGCCGTGATGCCGGGCATGTCCGCCAGGGCACCGGAGCGGTAGTCGACGTGGCTCAGCGAGACCAGGGCGGTGCGTTCCGACACGACGGCCTCGACGTCGGCGACGGTCACCCCGTGCACGGCATCGGGTTCGAGCCAGCGCAGCGTCATGCCCGTCTCGGCGGCGACGCCCTCGGCGAGGAATCGGTCGGTGGGGAAGTTGCCGGCCTCGATCACGAGATCGGTGCGGTCAGGGTCGGCTGATGCGGCGGCGCGCATGAGCTTGTAGATCAGCACGCTCGTCGAGTCGGCCACGACGGTCTGGCCGGCGGCTGCGCCGAGCGCGACCCGGCCGATGCGGTCGCCGAGCTCCATCGGCAGTGCCATCCACTGCTCGTCCCACGAGCGGATGAGCCGCGTGCCCCAGTCCTCCCGCACGAACGCGGCGAGCTTCTCCGGGATGTCGCGCAGCGGGCGGCCGAGCGAGTTGCCGTCGAGGTAGGCCGTGACGCCCGGAGCCTCGGCGAACGCGTCGAGGTGGGCGCGCAGCGGATCGGCGGCGTCGAGGGCACGGGCGGCGTCGAGCAGGTCGGTATCGCGGGAGTCGGTCATCGTCACACCTTCAGATCGGCGGGGGTGAGGGGGCGGGCATCGAGCGGGTCGGCGGCCGCGGGGGTGCCTCCGGGGAGGAACAGGAGGGGCGAGGCGGGGTCGAGCGGGTCGACCGGGGAGAGCGCTCGCCAGAGAGCCGCGTCGTCGAGCCCGGCCTCGCGGAGGGCGGCGATCTCGCGCGGGTTCAGGTCGACCGGCATCGGCCCGTTGCCCAGATCTGTGCCGTAGAGCACGGTGCCACCCGCCGCGTGGAAACGGCGGACGTTGTCGATGGCGATCTCGCGCTCGGGGTCGTCGTGGATCGCGAGGGTCGAGATCCACGAGGCGCTCGCCGCCTGCCGGCTGATCTCGGAATCGCTCAGCCGTTCGGTGAAGGGCGCGTGGGCGAGGCGGGCGGCGCCGAGACCGACGACCCGCTCCGCTTCGCCCGCGCCCTCGGCATGTGCGACGACGAGGAGCCCGCGGTCGGCGGCGAGCCCGACGATGGTGCGCAGGAGCGAGTCCGAGAACACCGGCCCGGCGGTGCTGTTGCTGGTGACCTTGATGCACGAGGCTCCAGCCGCGGCCATCTCGGTCACGGCCGCGGCGGCGGCATCCGCATCGGCGATCTCCCGCACCGACCCCTCCGGCGCCCAGGAGCGGTCCGACGGATAGCCGCCCGGCGCGGTCAGGAAGGCGCCGCCGAACTCGATGCGGACCTGGTGGACAACGAGCCGCCGAACAACGTCCGGATTTCCGCCGAGATCGACCACCCGGCCGAGGCGCGAGCCCGCCAGCGGGGAGTGATCCACGAGCTGCAGGTGCACGTGATGGTCGGTGAATCCGCCGACGACGACACCGTCGAGGCGGGGGAGTCCGATGGTCGCAACCGCTTCCTGCAGCCGCACGCGCCCGTCGACGAGCTCGACGACGCCCTCGCGCCAGCCGATCCCGTCGAAGAACGTGGCGGCGGGCATCAGCGGCCGATCTCCGTGCGCACGGTGTAGAGCTCGGGGAAGAAGGTCAGATCGAGGGCGCGCTGCAGGAAGCCGACGCCGCTGGAGCCGCCGGTGCCGACCTTCATGCCGATCGTGCGGGCGACCGTCTTGAGGTGCCGGAACCGCCAGAACTGGAAGTTGTCCTCGAGGTCGACGAGGTCCTCGCACGCCTCGTACAGGTCCCAGTACCGGCTCGGGTCCTGGTAGATCTCGCGGATCGCGGGTACGAGCTCCGGCGTCTCACGGTAGGGCTCGCGCACATCGCGGTCGAGGATCTCGGTCGGGACGGGCAGTCCGCGGCGCGCGGCGAAGCGCAGGAACTCGTCGTACAGCGTGGGCTTCTCCCACTCGGCGGTGAGCAGCGCGAGGTTGGCCGGGTGGTCGGCGAAGACGCTCAGCATCTTCTCGTTCTTGTTGCCGAGGGCGAACTCCACCGCGCGGTACTGCACGGACTGGAAGCCCGAGGAGTTGCCGAGCGCCCCGCGGAACTGCGCGTATTCGGTGGGCGTCAGGGTGGCGAGCACCGACCACTGCTGCGTCATCACATCCTGGATGCGCTTGACGCGGGCGATGCGCTTGAGGGCTTCGCGCAGGTCGTCTCGGGCCAGCAGCTCGCGGGCGGAGGAGAGCTCGTGCAGCAGCTGCTTGAGCCAGAGCTCGGTGGTCTGGTGCTGGATGATGAACAGCATCTCGTCGTGGTGCTGCGGGTCGCTCACCGGATGCTGCGCGGTGAGCAGCTGGTCCAGCGCCAGGTACGACCCGTAGGTCATCCGCCCGGAAAGGTCGGTGACGATCCCGGATTCGAGGGCGCGTTCGTTCTCGGTGTGCATGCGCCGAACATATCACTTCTGAGTCGATCGTCACAGAAGTGAAATGTCTGCGCGGTGCGCAGTGAGACCGTCAGCGTGTGGTGTTCGCGTCCAGGAAGTCGATCGTCTTCTGCAGAGCGGTCCGCGCATCCGGCAGGTCGAGGTGGAACTGGTACTCGTGCGGGAGCTGCGGTTCGTGCGGTGCGGGCCAGAACTGTGTCGTCACGTCGACCCCGAGCTCATCCAGGCGCTTCGCCATCGGGATCGACTGCAGCCAGGTGAGCCCATCGCCGTTGCCGCCGGAGATGTAGGTCGTCGGGAAGTCCTCGGTGACCCAGTCGATGGTCGACATCGTGGCGCCGGTCGAGTCCTCTGCCCAGGTCTTCGTGCCCGAGTAGGCCCACATGGCCGATTTGAACCCCCAGCCGGCGATGCCGTCGAGCTGGGCGAGAGCCGACAGGTCGTAGACGCCGCAGTTGAGCACGGTCGCGACGAGTTGGTCCGGCGCGAGCGATGGGGTGATGCCCATGATCTCGGCGTAGTCCGGGCTGGTGATGAGCGTCGCCATCTGGCTGGCGAGCTGGCCTCCGGCGGAGTCGCCCGCGAGGACGAGCTGGTCGGAGTCGACGCCGAGCTCCTCGGCATGCTCGTCGATGTAGGCCAGGGCTGCGTCGAGCTGGTGCACGGCGAGCGGATACACGCCCTCCGGGCCGATCGTGTAGTTAACGGCGATGGTCGTGTACCCCTCGGCGGCGAGGATGCGCATGTACGGGTCGACGTTCTCCTTCGTGCCCGAGATCCAGGCGCCGCCGTGGATCCAGACGACCGTCGGCAGGGGGCCGTCGGCGGATGCCGGGCGGAAGACGTCCATCGTGGTGTCGGCGCCGTCGTCACCGTAGGCGACATCCTTCTGCTCCGAGAGCTTCGTGTCGGGGACGTGCTTCTCCATCTCGGCGGCGGTGTCATCCCCGCCCTGGGTGAACACGGAGCGGATGACCATGGCTGACGGCCAGGGCGTGATCGTTCCGATGATCGCGACCACGGCGACCGCAGCGAGGATGATGCCGAGGACGATCTTCGTCCGATGCCACGGCTTGCGGGCCTTCGCCGGGCGTGCGGGTTCTTCGGTGTGCGCGTCGATGCTCATGGACCCCTCCACCGATCAGTGTGCCAGTAGTCCGGGGCCGGGGTCAGTCGGCCATCCCGGCGAGGAGTCGACGCAGGCCGTAGCCGAACGCGCGGTCGACGTCACCCCCGAGGCGGAAGGCTCCGGAGAGTTCCATCTGCAGGAAGCCCGTCGCCCAGGCGGTGAAGAGACGGGCGGCATCGAGTGCGTCGTCCTCGCCGACCAGCGCAGCTGTCGCACGGATCAGCGGCGCGGCCGAGTGATCGAGTGCATCGTGGGGCGCAGCGACGGTGAACATGAGCCGGAAGCCCTCCGGATGCGCGTGTGCGAACGCCCGATAAGCGTGGGCGAGGGCGGTGAGGTCGTCGCCCACGGCCTCGAGTCGAGCCGTGAGCGCCTCGATGGAGGCGGTCGCCACCGCGGTGAGAAGCGCGTCCCGGTCCCGGACCCGCTTGTACAGCGATGGGGCGCGCACGCCCACGCGCTCGGCAACGGCCTGCATCGTCAGTCCCGCGGGGCCGGCGATCTCGAGGATCTCCCGCCCGGCCTCGACGATCTCCGCTGTGGATGTGCGTTCGGGTGTCGGCATCGCGTCCTCCTGCATGGCTATTGACAATAGCCATGATAGCTACGTAACGTAGCCATCGCAAACACTCCGAGAGGACCCGCCATGAAGCTCGCCCCCCACCTGCACCGCATCGGCAACGACATCGTCGCCGCGTACGTCGTCGACCTGCCCGAGGGCATCACCCTGATCGACGCGGGCCTCCCCGGGCACTGGCACGACCTTCAGCGCGAACTCGACGACATCGGTCGTCCGCTCACGGACATCCGCGGTCTGGTCCTGACCCACGGCGACAGTGACCACATCGGCTTCGCCGAGCGGCTCCGTCAGGAGGCGGGCGTCCCGGTGTTCATCCACGCGGCCGACAGTCACCGGGTGCGCACGGGGGAGAAGCCGAAGACGCCGATGGGGCCCGCCAAGTTCGGTCCCACGCTGGGCTTCTTCGCCTACGGAATCCGCAAGAATGCGCTGCGCACGCACCACGTCGCCGAGGTGGTCGAGGTGGCCGACGGCGACGTGCTCGAGCTGCCGGGTGCCCCTCTCGTGATCGGAATGCCCGGTCACTCTCCCGGCAGCATCGCGGTGCACGTCCCCGCCGTGGATGCCGTGTTCGTCGGCGATGCCCTGACCACGCGGCACGTGCTGACCGGGCGGACCGGCGCGCAGCCCGCGCCGTTCACGGACGAGCCCGCCGAGGCTCTCGCCTCACTCGACCGGTTGACCGCGGTGACGGCCTCGTGGGTGCTGCCGGGGCACGGGGCGCCGTGGCATGGTTCCCCCTCCGACATCGCCGCCGCCGTGCGGGCCGCGGCCTGAGGGACCGGCCTCGGACGATCGCCCGAGCCCCGGATGGTTCCCTGAACCCCGGACGATTCCCCGAACCCCGGACGATTCCCCGAACCCCGGATGATTCGCCGATCGATCGAAGTCAATTCGTCGGCGGATCGTCATCCGCTCGGCGTTTCGTCAGGCGAGGACGGTCGCCGTGTCGCTGATCGTGATCTGCGGCGGATACAGCCCCATCACCTGCAGGGCGGCCGCATGGTTCTCGGACGTCGACCCGGCGCAGGCATCCGCCGCGATCGTCAGGTGCGTGCCCGCGTCGGCCGCGGACAGCGCCGTCGAGATGACGCAGCAGTCGGTGGAGACGCCGGCCAGCACGACGTGCGCTCCGGACCCGATGACCGCCTCGATCTCGGGACCCCACTTGCCGAACGTCGGCAGGTCGATCGTCGGATGCGGCGACAGCCCCACCGCGTCAGGGACGAGGTCGAACAGCGGATCGCCCGGCGGCTGGTCGGCGAAAGGCCACGCGGCGAAGTAGTCGCCCCACGAGGTCGACCGGTCGGCGGTCGGCATCCACCGGGTGACCAGCACCCGGTCGCCGAACGCATCGGCCAGCTCGCGGATGCGCGGCACCACCTCGGCAAAGAACGGCGATCCCCACGCCGAGTCGGGAGAGGCGAAGATCGCCTGCGGGTCGATCACCACGAGCCACGCGTCGTCGCGCACCGGAGCGGTCACACGCCCTCCTGCCGGCGGATCTTCCCGGCCCGCGCGAAGTACGTCACGAGGAACGACAGAACCAGCGCGAAGAACACTCCGAGGTTGGCGTACGCCCAGGCGCCGTCGGGGCCGCCGACGAGGAACAGCAGATAGCCCTGCCAGTTGTTCCACGGCGCATCTTCGGCGAAGCCGTTGAGCACCAGACCCCAGCCGATCACGCTCGTGACGACCATGGTGCCGATCGAGGTCCAGTCCCAGGCTCCGTAGCGGCCACGGCTGTCGAACAGCGCCTCCTCGTCGTAGTCCTTCTTCCGGCGGAGGATGTCGGCGATCAGGATGCCCGCCCACGAGGCGAGCGGCACGCCGAGCGTGATGAGGAAGCTCTGGAACGGGCCGAGGAAGTCGGTCGCGAAGAACACCACGTAGATCGTGCCGATCGTGAGGATCACCCCGTCGATCGCGGCGGCGGACGGGCGGGGGATGCGGATGCCGAGGCTGAGCAGCGTGAGTCCCGAGGAGTAGATGCCCAGCACCGCGCCCGAGACGAGGGCGAGGACAGCCGTGAGCAGGAACGGCACGAGCACCCACAGCGGCAGGATCGAGGCGAGCGCACCGATCGGATCGGCGCCGATGGCCGCCATGAGGTCGTCGTTCGAGCCGCCGAGCAGCAGGCCGAACACGACGAGGATCACCGGTGCCACCGACCCGCCGATCGTGTTCCAGGCGACGATCGCCCCGTCGGATGCCGTGCGCTTCTGGTAGCGCGACCAGTCGGCGGCGATGTTGATCCATCCGAGCCCGAACCCGGTCATCACCATGACCAGGGCGCCGATCACCTGGCCGATGCCGCCGTCGGGACGAGCGAGCACGGCGGCGAGATCGATGCTGGGCGCCGCGAGGATGATGTAGAGCACGGTGACGACACCCGTGATCCACGTCAGCACCGACTGGAGTTTCATGATCGTGTGATAGCCGAGCACGGATGCCGTGACGATCAGCGCCGCGACGATCACGGTCGCGATGATCTTGAGTGCGATGCTGTCGCCGTCGCCGCCCAGCTGCGTGATCACGGTGGCCGTGGCGAGCACCGCCATGATCGCGAGGAACGTCTCCCACCCGATCGAGGTCAGCCAGGAGACGATGCCCGGCACCTTCTGGCCCTGCACGCCGAAGGCCGCTCGCGAGAGGACCATGGTCGGCGCCGAACCGCGCTTGCCGGCGATCGCGATGAGCCCGCAGAGCAGGAACGACACCACGATGCCGATGACCGAGACGAGTGTCGCCTGCCAGAACGAGATGCCGAAGCCCAGGACGAAAGAGCCGTACGACATGCCGAACACCGACACGTTCGCCGCGAACCAGGGCCAGAAGAGGTTGCGCGGCTTCGCGGTCCGCTCGGATTCGGGGATGATCTCGATGCCCGCGCGCTCGATCAGGGCCGGCTTGATGTCCGTCATGGTCACATCCTGGCACTGCCGGGAGGCGGTCGGGCGGAGTTCTCGAGCCAGATCCTGCCCGCGGGTCAGCCCGCGAAGAACGACTGCGCGGTGCGCGTGAGGTCGTGCAGGTCCGAGACCCCGGCGAGCTCACGCGCGGAGTGCATCGAGAGGATCGGGATGCCGACGTCGACCGTGCGGATGCCGAGCCGTGTCGCGGTGATCGGGCCGATCGTCGATCCGCAGGGCACGCCGTTGTTCGACACGAACTCCTGGCCGGCCACACCGGCGCGCTCGCACCAGGCCGACCAGGATGCCGCGCCGACGGCATCCGTCGCGTACCTCTGGTTCGCGTTGATCTTCAGGATCGGACCGGAGCCGAGCACCGGCTGCACCACGGGGTCGTGCTTGGCCGCGTAGTTCGGGTGCACCGAGTGGCCGACGTCGCTCGACAGGCACCACGACGAGGCGTACGCCTGCCGACGTTCGGAGTCATCCGCCCCGAGCCCGGCGTACAGGCGCTCGAGCACGTCTTCGAGGAACGGGCCGGCCGCGCCGGAGCGCGACGCCGAGCCGAGCTCCTCGTGATCGAAGGCGGCGAGCACGGCGATCGGCCCACCGGCCGCCGGTTCGTGCGCGGCGAGTGCGACCACACCGGCATGCACCGAGGCGAGGTCGTCGAGGCGGCCGGAGGCGAAGAACGCGCTGTCCTTGCCGAAGACGGCTCCCCGCGCGGTGTCGGCGACCACGACGTCGTAGCCGCGGATGTCGGCGGCCGACACATCGGCGGATGCGGCGAGCTCGGCGAGGATGTCCGCCTCGCTCGGGTCGCCGAGTCCCCACACCGGCTGCGTCTCGGTCTGCTTGTCGAGCGCGAGCCCGTTGTTGACGCCCCGGTCGAGGTGGATCGCGAGCTGGGGGAGGCGCAGCAGCGGCCCGGTGTCGGCGAGCACCACGCGGCCGTCCGCCAGCGCCAGGCGTCCGGCGAGGCGCAGCTCGCGGTCGAGCCAGGAGTTCAGCAGCGGGCCGCCGTAGACCTCGACGGCGGCCTGCAACCACCCGCGCGAACCCGTCGTCGGCTGCGGCTTGAGCTTGAAGCCGGGGGAGTCCGTGTGTGCGCCGAAGATCTGCACGGGCGTGGCGGCCGCGGCATCCGTCGGCACGACCCAGGCGATCGTGGCACCGTCGCGCACGACCACGTAGCGTCCACCCGCCTGGACGGGCCAGGCCTCCTCCTCGCGGAGCGGCGTGAAGCCGGCGTCTTCGAGGCGTCGGGCCACCTCGGCCGCCGCGTGATAGCTCGACGGGGAGGCGGCGACGAAGTCGGCGAGGTCCTCGGCGTGGGCGAGTGCGACCGGGGTGACGGGCATGGCGGGCCTTCCTGGAGACGAGCGGTCCTTCGAGCGTAGCCGGGGTGATGCGCGGGTCCGCTTCCTGCCGCGGGCTGTCGTTTCCCGGCCGTTCATCCCGGAGGGTTAGGCTCGTCTCGATAGCGCCTAGGGTTCCGGGGTCCACACCCGTCTGGTCCGAGCGGCGCCACGGTCCTCCTCCGTAGGAGGGCCGTCATCTGACAGGACAAAAGCCCGGAGGACCCTGTTCGTCGCGCCGTGCGCCGGACGGAAGGGTCTCGTCGTGTCCCCTCTCGCGTTCGTCCTCGTCTTCGGGGCGGCCATCGCCCATGCCGCGTGGAACATCATCGCCCACGGCGTCAGCAGAGCGGGGTCGCCGTTCCTCTGGTGGGGCGCGGTCGGCAGCACGCTCGTGTGGATCGGCGTCGTGCCGTTCACAGGCGGTCTGGGAACGGATGACCTCGGCTCTTTCGCGCTGGGCGTGACCGTCTCGGCCGTGCTGCACGTGGCCTACATGACGGTGCTGCAGCGCGGCTACCGCGAGGGCAACCTCTCCACCGTGTACGCGACGGCACGGGGCACCGGGCCGTTCCTCTCGGTGATCGTCGCGGTGCTGTTGCTCGGGGAGCGGCCCTCCATCGTGGCGCTGATCGGGGTGGCGGCCGTGATCGTCGGCGTCGTGGCGATCGGCCTGGTCGATCGGGGGACCGGCACTGGCTCGCGGCGCATCGATCCCGGCATCCTGTTCGGCCTGCTCACCGGGGTCGCGATCGCCGTCTACACGATCTGGGACGCGCACGCGGTGCGGACCTGGAGCCTTTCGCCCGTCGCGTTCATGGTCGGCACGAGCCTGCTGCAGGTGCCGTTCTACTCGTTCGCGGTGCGCCGTCGATGGGATGCCGTCTGGGCGCTCGGGCGCGCGCAGTGGCGGCGGATCCTCGTCTTCGGCATCCTGTCGCCGCTGTCGTACATCCTCGTGCTGACCGCGATCCAGATCGCCCCGGTGGCGCTGGTGGCGCCGCTGCGCGAGGTGAGCGTCGTGCTGGTGAGCCTGTTCGGGGTGTTCGCGCTGCGGGAGTCGCGTCCGGGCTGGCGGATCGCGGCTTCGCTCGTCGTGGTCGCGGGGATCGTCCTCCTCGCGGTCTGATCAGCGGAAGCTGACGAGCCCGGCGTGCGCGGCGGTGACCAGGATCTGCACGCGGTCGCGCAGGTGCCACTTCGACATCATGCGTCCGAGGTGCGCCTTCACCGTCCCCTCCGAGACGATCAGCGCCTTCGCGATCTCGGCGTTGGACATGCCCTTCGCGAGGCAGTTCAGCACCTCGGTCTCGCGATCGGTGAGAGGTTCGAGGGCGTCGGCGTCCGCGGCGACGGGGGTGGAGTCGCGCACGTGCTTGATCAGCATCGACGCGATCCGCGGGGAGAGCGAGCTCGCGCCGCTGTGCACCTCGCGCACGCCCGTGACGATCTCTTCGGCGCTCGAGTCCTTGAGGAGGTATCCGGAGGCGCCGGCGCTGAGCATGGGGAGCACCGTGTCGCTGCCGTCGAGCGTGGTGACCGCGAGCACGCGCACGTGCGGCCAGCGTTCGGCGATCACTCCGGTGGCTTCGATGCCGTCCATCTCGGGCATCTGCACGTCCATCATCACGACGTCGGGCTGCTCGCGTTCGACCGTGGCGATCGCTTCCACGCCGTCCTCCGCCTGGGCGATCACGGTGATCTCGGGGTCGCGGGAGACGAAGTGCGACAGCGCCGAGCGGACCAGGGGATCGTCATCGACGATCACGACACGGATTTCCTGCATGGGGGAAGCCTAACGGCGCGGGCGACGGGCGATGGCGATGTAGACCTTTGGCTAAAAACCTCTAGACGAGAGACAGATGTGCGCTCCGCGATTCGCCGAGAAGATGAATACAGACATCGACGAACGACTACAAAATGGAGGTGAACGTTATGACTTTCTGGCAGCAGGTTGGCAAGTTCTTTGGTCTCCACAACTAATCTAGTTGGCAAATAGGAGATAGTGAAGCATGGCCTTTGACCACTCGACCCGGGAAACAGCGGATACGCTCCGCCTGAACCGAGGAGAGAAGCTCAGCGCGATCGAGCGGATCATCGTTCTGGTGATCGTTTCGATCACCATCGCCGCAGACGTCATCGGCTTCTTCACCACACCGGGTGTCAACCCGGTCGCGCTTCTGGTCAGCGTCGCCTCGACGGCGTCGTTCGCTCTCTATCTCTGGAAGCCGCTCATAGCGACATGCGCCCTCGGCGTCGTGTTCGCCGTCTCATTCATCCCCGGATCGGAACTCCAAGTCTTGACCGCCGCCGCAGTTGCGGCCGGCCTGGTCATGCGACTGGGGTGGACCTCGCTGATCCTTTCCTACACCGGCGGTTTTCTGGTCGCCGCGGCGCTCGTTCCGTTCGCCGCCGCACCAGGCGTGATCGTCAACATCGGCCTCTATCTCGTCTTCGCCACTGTGGCTGGAGCTGTCGGGTTCGCCCTGCGGCTCGCTTTCGCCCGTGGCAGCCGCCTCGAACGTGAACTCGAGGCGCGCGCCGAGCAGGAGCGCCAAGCCGTACTCGCCGAGCGACGCTGGATCGCCGGTGAGCTGCACGACAGCATCGCGCACCACCTCACGGTGGTCGCACTGCACGTGCAGATGCTCGAAGACCCCCAGACGAGTTCCGATTCGCAGGAGGCGATCCGAGTCGCCGCGCGCAAGGCGATGACCGATCTCCGCTTCGTGATCGAACTCGCCGACGACGGTCCGCAGTCGTCGAGCGTGCAGACGGGCGACCTCGCCGCCGCGATCGACGAAGCGGCGGAGGAGTTCGAAGCCGCCGGCCACTCCGTCGCCCGAGAGGGTGATCCGCAGGACGAGCGGATCCCGAGAGCCGTCGAGATCGTCCTCGCGCGCATCACGCGTGAATCCGCCACGAACATCCTCAAATACGCCGGCCCCGGCGAGGTGCAGATCACCCTCGCCGTGGACGATGAGGTCGCTTTCCTCACGTTGCGCAGCCCCCTTCCGACCACGCCGCGCCGCGAGCTCTCGTCGAGCCGCACGGGCCTCGGGCGGATGGCGGAGCGGGTCATGGGCGCGAGCGGTGAGTTCAGCGCCGGCGAAGTCGACGGATTCTGGGTCGTGTCGGCCCGACTTCCGGTCGTCTGATGCTCTAGAGTGTGGAGGCACCCTTTCCGCGATCCGCGAGAACCTAGACGAAAGTCTAGGGAAGTCTCGACGTTCGACAGTGTGGAACGGGTTGCGCGCAGCCGTATCCTGAAGGCTCCCCAGATAAAGCGTCCCCAGCGCTGCGATCGCGGGCGCGGTCTTTCTGGCTTCTGAAAAACTTGCGCGCTCGCGATCGCCTTCTGCGTTAACGGCCCGTTTCTCCGGCCTCCGAGCAGGGCTTACCCGCTTCGCTAACCGCCGACCGCGCGCATGTAATGCCCGTCCGTGGAGATGCCGGATGCGGCGACCGTGAAGCGCACGACCTCGCTCAGGTAACGGTCCTCCGAGGCCTCGAAGATCCGACCCTCCGCGTCACGGGACGTGCGGGTCAGCCGCAGGATGGGCGTGCCGCGCGGGACACGCAGCAGAGCGGCATCCTGATCATCGGCGGCCACCGCATCGATCACATGCTGCAGGGTCACGATCGGATGACCGACCGACGACAGGTGCTCGGTGATCGACACCTGGTCGAGATCGACATCGAACAGAGGTCGGCCCGCGGCCTCGGTGTAGTTGAGGCGCTCGAGCATGGTCGGGCGCCCGTCGAGCAGGCGCAGCCGCACAACGCTGACGATCGTGTCGCTCGGGTCCACCTCGAGTGCCGCCGCCAAGTCGCCGGCACGGCGCAGGCTCAGCTCCTGCGTCTCAGCCCCGGGGGAGACGCCCAGCTCGCGGGCCCAGCGCGTGAACGGCACCGACACGTCCACCGCCTGGTTCGCCTTGCGGGCGACGACCCTGGCCGGCCGGCCGCGGCTGGTCTCGATCAGGCCCTCACCGCGCAGCGCCGCCAGCGCGTTGCGGATCGGGCCGCGGGACGTATGCCATCTCTCGGCGAGCTCCGCCTCGGTCGGGACGTCGTCGCCAGGACGCAGTCCGCCGGCAGCGATCTGCGCGCGGAGGTCGTCGGCGATCTGGGTGTACACAGCTTCAGCCACATAGGTACATTACTTGGTCAGGCCGGAGCGCGCGAGCACGTTTTTGGAGTGTTCATCCAGAAGAATGCTCGGTAAACGAGGCCTGAACAAATCCGAGTTAGGTACATATCTCGGCGCGGCACCTGCGAGAGTCTTCCGTGGATCACCCCTCACACCCTGAAAGGCCCTCATGAAGCTTCGCGCTCTCCCCGCCCTCGCCGGCGTCGCGCTCCTCGCCCTCGGCCTCGCCGCCTGCTCCGGCTCCGCCGAGGCCACCGGCACTCCCGGCGCCGACGAATCGTCCGCTGCGAGCGGCTTCGCGGTCGACGAGAACACCCTCGTCTTCGGCGTCGTCCCCGACTCGGTCGACACCGAGACGAACTACCAGCCGCTCATGGACTACATCGCCGACCTCACCGGCAAGACCGTCGAATACCACGAGTCCACCGACTACGCGGCGCTCATCGAGGCCGCCGTCGCCGGCAAGGTCGACGTCGCCTCGTTCTCCGGCTTCACCTACGTCACCGCCACCAACAACGGTGCCAAGCTCACCCCCATCTCCTCCATCGTCACGGACGAGGGCCAGGAGCCCGGCTACTACTCGCAGGCGATCGTCCCCGTCGACAGCGACATCAAGAGCCTCGAGGACTTCCAGGGCAAGAAGGTCTGCTTCGTGGACCCGTCTTCGACCTCGGGCTACCTGTTCCCGTCGTACAACCTGATCGAGGCCGGCATCGACCCGAAGACCGACATCACTCCGGTCTTCGCCGGCAAGCACGATGTGAGCGTGACCAAGGTCGGCGAGGGCGTCGAGTGCGAGGTCGGCTTCGCCGAGGACTCCGAGGTCGAGAAGTCGGACAAGGTCAAGGTCGTCGCCGAGACGATGGTCCCCGGCGCCCCGCTCGTGTACTCGTCGACGCTTCCGGAGGAGGTCTCGAAGCAGCTCGTCGACGGACTCTCCGAGGTCACGATCGACGACATCATCGCCGCCGGCATCGACAGCGCCGACAGCGACTCCTTCCGCAGCGTCTTCTACGCCACGAAGCCGGTCGACGACGCCTACTACGACCTGATCCGCGACATCTGCAAGGAGACCGAAGCGGAGCAGTGCCAGGGCTGAGCCCGGCCTGACCCCTTCGTCTCACCCGGTGCCCTCCGCCTCGTCCGCCCCGCGCGGCGAGCCGGAGGGCCCCACCGCAGGACACACACCACATCACAGGAGCTCCGACATGACCGCCTCGGCATCCGACGCCCTCATCCGTCTCGACGGCGTGACGAAGACCTTCGGCACGACCACTGCCCTGAAGGGTGCCTCGCTCGAGGTCTCCCGCGGCGAGATCGTCGTTCTCCTCGGCCTCTCCGGCTCGGGGAAGTCGACCCTGCTGCGCCACCTCGACGGGCTCGAGGTCCCCACCGCAGGTTCGGTGGAGGTGCTCGGCTCCCAGGTTCCCTCGCTGAAGGGCCGGGCGCTCCGCGGCCTCCGCAGCCGCGTCGGGTTCATCTTCCAGCAGTTCGAGCTCGTGCCCTCGCTCACCGTGCTCGAGAACGTGCTCACCGGCTCGCTGTCGGGTGTGCGCGGACCGCGCCTCGGGCTCTG
Organism: Microbacterium maritypicum; assembly: GCF_041529975.1. Classification (NCBI taxonomy): domain Bacteria; kingdom Bacillati; phylum Actinomycetota; class Actinomycetes; order Micrococcales; family Microbacteriaceae; genus Microbacterium; species Microbacterium maritypicum. Next base: position 1,393,319 of record NZ_CP168030.1, read on the forward strand.
GGGCTACTCGCGGGCCGCCAAGCTCACCGCGCTCGAGCACCTCGACCGCGTGGGTCTGCTCGACCGCGCCTACCAGCGCAGCGACACCCTCTCGGGCGGACAGCAACAGCGTGTGGCCATCGCCCGCGCCCTCATGCAGAAGCCCGACATCCTGCTCGCCGACGAGCCGGTCGCCTCGCTCGACCCGGAATCGAGCGAGCAGGTCATGGCACTGATCCGCGAGATCGCCGCCGACGAAGGACTCACGGTCGTGTGCAGCCTGCACCAGGTCGACCTGGCGATCAGCTGGGCCGACCGCATCGTCGGGCTCCGCCACGGCGAGGTCGTGCTCGACACCCCCACCACCGACCTCACCAAGGCCGAGGTCATGGAGATCTACGGCCGCGTCGCGACCACCACCGCCGAGATCCGGGCCGTGCAGGAAGAGCTCGTCGTGGCGGCCGCACAGGTGGCGGCATCATGACGATCCTCGCCGACCGTCCGCGCACCGCAGCGGCCTCGACGGTCGCCGAGCGGGCTCCGAAGCGACCGATCTCGCCGGAGCGCATCGCGGCGTCCCTCACTCTGGTCGCGCTCGTCGTGCTCGGCATCCTCGCCGTTCGCGAGGTCGACATCTCCATCCCGGCGATGGTGCAGAGCTGGGGCAACGCCGAGAACTTCATGGCGCGTGTGGGCGGCCTCTCGTTCCCCGAGCCCGCCGACCTGGCCTGGCTCATCGCCCTGACCGTCGGCCTCGTGCTCGTCGGCACCCTGCTCGCCGCGGTGCTGTCGGTGCCGATCGCCTACCTCGCCGCATCCAACACGACGCCGGGGAACGGCTGGCGCGCCGCCGCCCGGTTCATCGGCGTCCTCACCCGCGCTCTGCCCGACGTGGTGCTCGCGATGGCGTTCGTGCTGATGTTCTCGCTCGGCACGCTCCCGGGCATCCTCGCCATCGGCATCCACTCGATCGGCATGATCTCGAAGATGTTCGCCGACGCGATCGAGCAGATCGATGAAGGCCCCCGTCTCGCGATCCGCGCCGCGGGCGGCTCGAAGATGCAGGAGTTCAGCGCCGGCATCCTGCCGCAGGTACTGCCCAGCTGGGTGGCGACGGTCTTGCACCGCAACGACATCAACCTGCGCGGCAGCGTGGTGCTCGGCTACGTCGGCGTCGCCGGCCTCGGCCTCGAGATGTCGTACGCCTTCAAGTCGCTCAACTACGGCAAGGGGCTGGGCATCGCCCTGGTCATCTTCATCCTCTGCATCGTGATGGAGATCGTCTCCAGTTTGGTCCGCGGGGCGATGCTCGGCGAGCAGAGGCACACCCGCTCCTGGATGGACCGGATGCTGCATCCGCGACTCAGCACCCACGCCGCAGCGGCACCCGCGGGACGCCCGGCATGGGCCACCAGCCCGCAGACCGCGGTGCGCCGCCCCTGGACGGCGCAGCGTGTGCGTCACACGATCGCCGGTGTCGTCGCCGTGCTCGTCGTGATCGGCAGCGTCGTGGTCAGCCAGATCAACTGGATGGACTTCGTCACGTTCTGGGCCAAGCTGCCCGAGGTCGCCGCCCGGTTCTGGCCGCCGTCGTTCGGAAGCTACGACGCGAGCGCGATGTTCGAGGCCATGCGCGACACGGTCGCGATCGCGCTCGCCGCGACCGTGCTCACCCTGCTCCCGTCGATCCTGCTCGGCTCCCTCGCCGCACGCAACGTCGCTCCCAGCCCGGGGGCGCGCGGAACGGCGCGACTGCTGCTCGTCGGCATCCGCGGCATCCCCGAGCTGATCCTCGCGATCGTGCTCGTCGTCATCACGGGCCTCGGTGCGCAGGCGGGCGTCATCGCCCTCGCGATCGGCGGCATCGGACTGCTCGGGAAGCTCATCGCCGACTCGTTCGAAGAGGTGGACCGCGGCCCCGAGCGGGCGCTGCGCGCGGTCGGCGCGACGCGTCTGCAGACCTACACCTCGGCCACCGTGCCGCAGGGGATGCAGGCGCTCATCGGCCACAGCTTCTACATGCTCGACACGAACATCCGCGCGGCGACGATCCTCGGCATCGTCGGCGGCGGAGGAGTGGGGTACTACCTGCTCAATGCCAGCCAGGGTTCGCGCTACGAGACCGTGACCGCGATCGTCCTGATGATCCTCGCCACCGTGCTCGTGGTCGAAGGGCTCGCCATGTGGATGCGGAAGGTGTTCCGATGAACGGCACTCCGGACACGGCCGACGTCGTGGTCGTCGGCTCGGGGATCGTCGGCCTCGGTGCGGCATACGCGGCGGTCCGTCGCGGGCTGCGCGTGATCGTGGTCGACCGCACCGAGGCCCCGGTCGGCGCCACGATCCGCAACTTCGGTCACCTCTGCATCGGCGCCCAAGGAGGGGAGGCGCGGCGCTACGCCGACGTCTCCCGCGCGCTGTGGCTGCGCCTCGCCAGAGACGCCGGCTTCTGGCTGCGCGAGTCGGGCACACTCGTGGCCGCCCGCCACGATGACGAGATCGCCGTGCTCGAGGCGGCCTCGCGCGAGGGCGGCATCCGCCTGCTCGAGGCCGACGAGCTCCTGCGTCTCGCCCCGCTCCGGGCCGACGGCCTCGTCGGCGGCGCGCACATCGAGGTCGACCTGCAGACCGATCCGCGCACCGCGGCCACCGCGATCGTGCGTCATCTCGCGAGCCTCGGCGTGGAGTTCCGCTTCCGCACCGCGGTCACCGCGGTGGGGGCGGGCCGAGTGGAGACCACCCGGGGCCCGATCGGCTGCGGAAGCGTCGTCGTCGCGGTGAACCACGACATCGACCAGTTGCTCCCCGAGGTCGCCGAGCGGCACGGGATCGCGCGCTGCGCCCTCGACATGATGCGGGCGGCGGTGTCGTTCCGGCGTCCGCTCGCCGCACCGCTGCTCACCGGCTGGTCGCTCGTGCGCTACGGGCGCTTCGCCGACGGGGTCGAGGCCACGGTGCTGCGGGAACGCCTGCATGCCGAGCGGCCCGACCTCGCCGCCATCGACCTCAATCAGATGTACACACAGCTGCCGGATGGCACGCTCATCATCGGCGACTCGCACGCGACCGCGGTCGCTCCGGCGCCCTTCCAGCCCGAGGCCGCCTTCACCGCATTCCTCGCCGAGGCCGAGGCGCTGTTCGACGCCCCGGCCCCGCGCGTGATCGAGCGGTGGCAGGGCGTCTACGCGAAGGGGCCGCAGGAGTTCCTGATCGACCGCGGCGACGACGGCGTGCTCGTGCTCGCCGCGACCACCGGCATCGGGATGACCACGGGCCTCGGCCTGGCCGAAGAGAACCTCGCCGCCGCCTTCGGGTGGACGGCAGCAATGGAAGGAACATCATGACCACTCCTCTCGAACTCGTCGTCCTCGACATGGCGGGGACCACCGTGCTCGACGACGGCGTCGTGGAGCAGGCGTTCCAGCGCGCCGCCGAGCGCACGGGAGTCGCCGACCGGATGCCGTGGGCCGAGGCCCTCGACTACGTCCGCGTGACCATGGGCCAGTCGAAGATCGACGTCTTCACCCACCTCGCCTCCGGAGACCGGGCCGCGGCCGAGCGTGCCACCGCCGCGTTCGAGGGGGCTTACGCCGAGATCGTCGCCGAGCAGGGCGTCTCCGAGATTCCCGGCGCGGCCGACGCCATCCAGGAGCTGAAGGATGCCGGGCTCACGGTCGTGCTGACGACCGGGTTCGCCCCGGTGACCCGCGATGCCCTGATCGACGGGCTCGGCTGGCAGGACCTCATCGACCTCGTGCTGTCGCCCGTCGACGCGGGGCGCGGCCGCCCCGCACCCGACCTCGTGCTCACGGCGCTGCTGCGCACGCAGACGTCCTCCGTGCGTGCGGTCGCCGTCGCCGGAGACACCGTCAGCGACGTCGAGTCCGGGCGTCGGGCCGGTGCCGGCTTCGTCGCCGGCGTGCTCACCGGTGCCCACGACCGTCCGGCGCTGAGCGCCGCGGGGGCGGATGCCGTGTTGAGCGATGTGACGGCACTCCGCGGAGTCCTCGCCCAGCGCGAGCTGCTTCCGCTCGTCGCCACCTCCTCCTGAGAGAGATCGTCATGGGAACGCTGCTGATCCGTCCGCCCGGTCACCGTCGCGACGTCACGCTGCGCCCGGCGGCCACCGCGATGGTCTGGATCGGCGAAGGCCATCCGCACGAGACGATCGCCGTCCCGGGGGTGGCCCTCGCCGACGGTGACGTGCTCGTCGCGGTCGAGATGTCGACGATCTGCGGCTCCGACGTGCACACGGTGCAGGGACGCCGATCCGCCCCGACACCCCTCGTGCTCGGTCACGAGAGTGTCGGGAGGGTGATCGCGACCGGCGACACCGGCGCGAACGCGGTCGACGGCACCCCGCTGCGCATCGGCGACCGCGTGGTGTGGTCGGTGACGATCTCGTGCGCGAGCTGTGACCGCTGCCTGCGGGGAATGCCGCAGAAGTGCCGCAGCCTCGGAAAGTACGGGCACGACCGGGTCGGTGCGCACGGCGACCTCACCGGCGCATTCGCGAGTCACGTGCAGCTGCGGGAGGGTACCGCCATCGTGCGCGTGCCCGAGGCGCTGCCGGCCGCCGTGCTCGCCCCGGCGGGGTGCGCGACGGCGACCGCGTGGGCAGCCGTGGCCAGGGCTGCCCGGGACCATGACCTCGATGGTGCCGCCGTGCGGATCCACGGTGCGGGGCTCGTCGGGCTCTCCGCCGCCGCGATCGCCGCGGAGCAGGGGGCGACGGTCGAGGTGCTCGACCCCAACCCGGACCGTCGCGCGCTCGCCGCACGGTTCGGCGCGACGAGTCTGGACCGCGAGCCCGACGTCGTGATCGAAGCCTCGGGCCACGCTGTGGGCGAGGCGCTCGCCGGGGTGACCGTCGGTGGCACGGTGGTGCTGGTCGGCAGCGTGTTCCCCGCCGATCCGGTGCCGTTCGACGCCGAGAGCATCGTGCGGCGCCTGGTCACGGTCGCCGGCATCCACAACTACACGGGAGCCGAGCTCGCCGCGGCCGTCGCGTTCCTGGCCGGACGCGGGCGTGCCTATCCGTTCGGTGACGCGGTCGGCGCGGTGCGTGGGCTGCACGAGATCGATGCCGCCCTCGAAGAAGCGACGGCAGCCGGCGCCCCCCTGCGGATCGGACTGCTCCCGGGGCACTGACCCGGCCGCGGTGGTCGGCCGAGCTACGCGGTCTGCTGCGGGCTTCGGCGGGGCCCGGCGGGTCGCAGGCCCTCTGCATGGAAGGCCAGGAGCCGGACGGCGGCCTCGACCGTCGTGGCGAGGACCTCCTCGGGATCGCCCGTCAGCGCCAGGCGGCGGTGTCCGACCGCGTCGGGGGTGGCCCACCCGAGGTACACCGTCCCGGGCGGATGGCCGCCGTCGGGATCCGGCCCGCCGACGCCGGTCGTCGACACGCAGAGGTCGGCGTCGAGCAGATCGCGCGCTCCGATGGCGAGCTGCTCGGCGCACGCTGCAGAGCACGGGTCCGTCCCGGGGACCAGTCCGAGCACCCGCTCCTTCACATCCGTCAGATACGCCACGACGCCGCCCGCGAACCACTCCGACGCGTCTGCCCCGGAACCGACGGTGTTCGCCAGCCGGCCCGAGGTGAGGGACTCCGCCACAGCCACACGCAGCCCCCGCTCGCGGGCGAGGTCGCTCAGTCGTTCGATGTGATCCGTCACTGCGAGACGCTCTCCGATGTCGTGCCCGTCGTCGTTCAGCGGGACTCGTCGCCGTCGTAGTCCGGACGCGGCGGCTGCAGCGGCTGATCGGAGTACTCGCCGCCCGCGCGGCCGCCGAAGGGGCGCCCGTGGTCGGCGAACTCGTCGCGAGCGAACACCAGCGTCCACGGTCCCGCCGTGAAGTGCGCACCGGTGCGGAGCGTCTCGGAATCGTCACCGGGGTGCGTGGCGTCCGCTCCGGCGCTGGCGTTCATCTCGCCCTCGCCGTGCAGGGTCAGGACATACTCGTCGCGGTCGTCGTGCGTGATCGTGGCGTGCACGGGATCGGTGTCCGCCAGACGCAGTTCGTTGCCTTCGGCGGAGCCGACCCGGACCACGTCGGCCTCGAGCGCGAACTCGGTGCGCTCATCGTCGCGCGTGATGCGCAGCCGGGGGTTTCCCGCGCCCCACTCGGCGTGCGTGGTTCCGGGGGTGTACCCCTCGTCGGGGCGATCGTCGATGTGTCGTGCGTTCATGGAAATGCCCTCCTCGAGCTCGGGTGTTCGAGATTAGGGTGAGCGTGTTCGTTCTGCCGAGGGGGTTGACTTCGCGATGGCGGACCCGCATCCGCCATCGGTCTGAACAGAGGCAGAATACTGTCGCCGCGTGAGCGAGAATAGGATGAGCCGTCGTCTCGGCCAGACTGCGACCAAGGAGCACAGAATGGGCAAGTTCGTCTATGAAGGCGGAGTGAAGACCGAGATCGAGGACCGCGCTCTCACACACCTGCAGCTCGTCATCACCGCGAAGCTGCGCCGTGGCGAGCCGTTCCCGTTCAGCTGGCGTGAAGACGCGAGCGTCGGCGGCGGCCGCACGACGGTCTGGATCCAGCCGGGCAGCTCGCTGGTGTTCAAGTACTTCGGCAGCCGTCAGCCCTCCATCAACCGGGCGTGGATCGAGGCGCTCGCCTTCACCGCCAACGCGCCGAGCGGGCTGTACCTGGTTCCCGAACCCGCCGAGGCGGGCGTGGAACCCGGCACCGAAGAGGTCCCCGTCACGCCTCAGCTCTGACCCGCCGCACAGCTCCTCTCGCGGCGGCGCTCCTCCCGCCTCCCTGCACGGCTGTCAACCCCCTGCACTCGTGGCTGCCGATCCGGAAGAGTCGATCGGACACATCGAGACGAGGAGGATCGGCCATGACCGACGACACTTCCGACCCCCGGCACGCGCATCGCGAAGAAGGCTTCCCCGCGCAGCAGCAGGACCAGCCCGGGCTCACGGAGCTGACACGTCCCGACCCCGATCACGGCGAGGAGAGCTACGTCGGCCACGGCCGGCTGGCGGGGCGCCGAGCGCTCATCACCGGCGGGGACTCCGGCATCGGGCGAGCCGTCGCGATCGCCTTCGCGCGCGAGGGCGCCGATGTCGCGATCGCGCACATGCCGGAGGAGCAGGACGACGCGGAGGACACTCTGGCCCTGGTCCGTGAGGCCGGACGCACGGGGGTGAGCTTCGCCGGAGATCTGCGCGACGAGGCCTTCGCCACCGACATCGTCGCCCGCACGCGGAGCGAGCTCGGCGGACTCGACACGCTCGTGCTCAACGCCGCGTACCAGCACGACATCGACGGCTTCGAGAACCTGGCGACCGACCGGATGCGGCGCGTGTTCGACACGAACCTCGTCGGTCTGCTGTTCTCCGCCCGCGCGGCGTACCCCGACCTCGAGCCCGGCGCGAGCATCATCGTGACGGCATCCGTCCAGGCGTTCAACCCGTCTCCGGGCCTCATCGACTACGCGATGACCAAGGCCGCGCAGGTGGCGTTCGTGAAGGCGCTCGCCGAGGAGGCGGGCCCCCGAGGCATCCGGGTGAACGCGGTCGCTCCCGGTCCGATCTGGACGCCGTTGATCCCCGCGACCGGCTGGGACGCGGAGAGGCTGGCGACCTTCGGGCAGGACACGCCCCTCGGACGCGCGGGTCAGCCGGCGGAGCTCGCCAGCGCCTACGTGTACCTCGCCTCGAACGAGTCCTCGTACACTTCCGGCTCGGTGATCGCGGTGACGGGCGGCAAGCCGCTCTGATCTGAGGGCGGCCGGCGGCGGGCGGCCACCTAAGCTTGTCTGGTGCAGAAGCCCGCCGCATCCGGCCCCCTCGTGGGCGTCGCACTCGTCATCGGCTCCTGCCTCTCGCTGCCCTTCGGCGCGGCCGTCGCGGCGCAGCTGTTCCCGGTGCTCGGGCCGTGGGGCGTGACCTCGCTGCGGGTCGCGATCGCCGCGATCCTGCTCGTCGTCATCGTGCGGCCGCGGCCCGGGAAGTGGACGCGCCCGCAGTGGCTCGCCGCGGTGCTCTTCGGCGTCTCGCTGGCCGCGATGAACGGCTTCTTCTACGCGGCGATCGACCGCATCCCGCTCGGCCCCGCTGTCGCGATCGAGTTCCTCGGGCCGCTCGTGCTCGCCGCGGTGCTGACTCGTCGTCTGGCGGATGCCGCCTGGGTCGGTGTCGCCCTCCTCGGCATGGTCGCCCTGGGCATCGACGGCCTCATCGGGGCCGAGCCGCTCGACCCGTTGGGGCTCGTCTTCATCCTCATCGCGGCCGGGTTCTGGGTGATGTACATCCGCATGAGCGCCCGTGTCGGCGCCCTCATCCCCGGCAGCAGTGGCCTGGCGATGGGGCTCGTGGTGGCGGCCGTGCTGCTGATCCCGGTCGGCATCCCGGCCGCATCGACGGTCGCGATGGATCCGCAGCTGCTGCTGCTCGCCGCCATCACCGCGGTGCTGTCGTCGGTCATCCCGTATAGCTTCGAGCTGGCCGCACTGCGCCGGCTGCCCCAGCGCGTGTTCGGCGTGCTGCTGAGCCTCGAGCCGGCGTTCGCGACACTGGCCGGCTGGCTGATCCTCGGACAGGATGCGACCCCGCTGCGGCTGCTCGCGGTCGCCCTCGTGATCGCCGCCAGCGTCGGCGCGACGCTCGGCGTGCGGAAGGACCGCCGCGACGGCGGCCCCTCCGGCCCCTTCACCGCCCCGATACCGCTGCCCGACTGACCGCCGGCGTCGGCAGCGGGAAGCGTCGGCGCAGGATGACGCGCTGCACGAGCGTCCACACGACTGTGACCGTGAGGTACAGCGCGGCGGCGAGCGGCACGAAGGCCGCGAACACCGCCGTCAGGTAGTGCAGCGACGACATCACGCGCAGCATCGTCGGGGAGTTCAGTGGCGAATCGTCGCCCTCGACCGGCGTCGGGCGGAACACCCGGCGGGTGACCTCGGCCACGGCGATCATGATGGCGAGCAGCACCCCGAAGACGAGGAACGTCGCCGGCGTGGCCGTGCCGCCGAACAGGGCCGAGACCAGGCTCGTGCCCAGCGGAGCACCGAACAGGTCGTGAGAGAGCAGCTCGTTCGGATGCCCGGCGATCTCCGGCCGGAGGAACAGCGTGTAGAGGATGCCGACGACGGGGGCCTGCGCCAGCACCGGGAGCATCCCCGCGAACGGCGAGGTGTTCTCGGCCTTGTACAGCGCCATCATCTCCTTCTGCAGGCGCTCGGGGTTCTTCTTGTGGCGGCGCTGCAGCTCGCGCAGCTTCGGGGCGAGGCGTGCCCTGGTCTGCTCGGCTTTGGCCTGCGAGATGCCGACGGGGATGAGCAGCGCGCGCACCAGCAGAGTGACGAGCACGACCGCGAGGGCGGCGGCCGATGCTCCGGCGATCGGGGTCAGGAGGTCGGAGAGCCCGGTCAGCGCGCCGTAGGCGGCGTCGAGGAGGGCGGCGAGAGGGGGGAAGGCAAAGGGGTCCATGGAAGTGTCCGTTCGTGGCGTCGGGAAGGGTCGGCGAAAGCCGCGCGATCCCGTCGTGTGGACGGACTACGCGGCGGTCGCGACTCCCGGCGCCCGCGGGCGTGGATGCCCGGCGGCGTCAGGATCGCTCTGCGTGAGCAGGGTTCCGACATCGATGGCCCGCAGCGGATGCGGGGCGTCGGAGGTGGCCTCGGGGCGCACGCTCAGCACGATCGCGAGCGTCAGCGCCGTCACGGCGAGCAGTGCGATGGCGAGACCGAGGGCCGCGGCATCCGGCATCGAGACGAGTCCGAGCGCGGTCGCGACGAAGCTCAGCATCTGCCCGAACCACTTGCTCATGCGCACTCCCCTCTGCAGCCGAGGGTAGCACCGGGGACCGCGGGACCGGCCGTCACGGTCGACCGTCTCCCTCCGCTGCGGGCGTAACGTCGAAGCATGAGTGACCTTCGCGCCCTGCTCGGGATCGAGCATCCGATCATCCTCGGCCCGTTCGGCGGGCTCTCCTCGACCGCCCTCACCGCCGCGGTGAGCGACGCCGGCGGGCTCGGTTCGTTCGGCCTGTACGGCTACGACGGTGACCGCATCCGCGCGACCGGGGTCGAGCTGCGGGCGGCGACCGACCGGCCGTTCGCGGTGAACATCTGGATCCCCACGGGCGATGAGGTCGAGCCGAACCCGCAGCACACGATCTTCGCGCAGGCGCTACAGCCGTTCTACGAGGCGGTCGGTATCGAGGTGCCCGCCCGACCGGAGCGGTACAACCCGCCTCTGGAGGAGCAGCTCGAGGCGGTCTGGGAGATCGCGCCCGCGGTGCTCAGCGTGGTGTTCGGCGTGCCGTCTGCGTCTGTGGTCGAGGAGGCTCACCGCCGCGGCACCCGGCTCGTGGGGACCGCGACCACCGTGGCCGAGGCGGTCGCCCTCGCCGAGGCGGGCGTGGATGCCGTCGTCGCCACCGGAGCGGAGGCCGGGGGTCACCGGGTGTCGTTCCTGCGCCCGGCGGAGGAGTCGCTGGTCGGGACGTTCGCGCTGGTCCCGCAGGTCGTCGACGCGGTCGGAGTGCCCGTGATCGCGGCGGGTGGGATCGCCGACCGGCGTGGGGTGGCTGCGGCGTTCGCGCTGGGCGCCTCCGGCGTGCAGGTGGGGACGGCCTTCCTCGCCACCGCCGAGTCTGCAGCGAACGACGCCCACCGCGACGCGATCCGCTCCACCGCGGCCGACGAGACCGTGCTCACCCGGGCGATGAGCGGACGGCTGGCTCGCGGGGCGCGCAACCGCGTCGTGCGGGCGATCGAGGCGAGCGGCACGATCGCTCCGTTCCCGATGCAGAACTGGCTCACCGGGCGGTTCCGCACGGCGGCCGGACAGCAGAACCTGGGCGCGCTGCAGTCGCTGTGGATGGGGCAGGCCGCCCCGCTCGTGCGCCATGACACCGCCGCCGAGGTGTTCGCCGAGCTGGCGGCGGGGGTTCCGGCGGACCGGGCTGGCCGGTCCGCGACCTCGGCCGAGATCGACGCGCGGATAGAAGAGAACCGGAACGCCTGGACGACGCCGACCGCTAGAGGATGACCGTGGACTTGCCGTGCACGATCACGCGGTCCTCGGCATGCCACTGCACGGCGCGGGCGAGCACCAGGCGCTCCACATCGGCACCACGGCTCTGCAGCTGAGCCGCCGACTCGGAGTGGGTCACTCGCGTGACGTCCTGCTCGATGATCGGGCCCTCGTCGAGGTCGGCCGTCGCGTAGTGCGCTGTAGCGCCGATGAGCTTGACGCCGCGATCCTTGGCACGCGCATACGGGTTCGCGCCGATGAACGCGGGCAGGAACGAGTGGTGGATGTTGATCACCGGCACCTCGAGACGCGTGATGAAGTCGTCGGTGAGGATCTGCATGTAGCGGGCGAGCACGACCAGGTCGACGTTTCCGTGCAGCAGCTCGAGCTGACGCTCCTCCATGGCGGCCTTGTCGCCGGAGGGGATGTGCACGAACGGCACGCCGAACGAGCGCACCGACTGGGCCAGATCGGGGTGGTTGGAGACGACCATCGTGATGTCGATATCGAGCTGGCCGCGCTGCGTGCGCCACAGCAGTTCCATCAGGCAGTGGTCGTACTTGGAGACGAAGATCGCGACGCGCTTGCGGCGGGCCACATCGTGCAGTGACCATTCCATGCCGAAGCGCTCGGCGACGACGGCGATGTCGGCTTCGAGGGCCGGGCGCGCGGCGGAGAGACCGTCGAGGTGGATCACGGTGCGCTGGAAGAAGCGTCCGCCCTCGGAATCGGTGGAGTGCTGATCGAGCGAGATGATGTTCGCGCCGTGCTGGGCGAGCACACCGGCGACAGCGGCGACGATGCCGGGCTGGTCGTCGCAGGCGATCAGCAGGCGGGCGGTATCGGGCTGAGACATGGGGGCTCCTCGAGGGTGTGCATCGATTCTGCCGTGGATGCTGAGCGGGGGCGAATCGCGGGAGGCGACTCGCTACTCTGAGACCGTGGAAGCGAGTGACCTCGGCCTGGTGCTGATCCCCCTGTTGGCTGTTGCGGCGCCGCTGCTCGCCCGCGGCGTGCGTCCCGTGGTGCGGGTGCCCATCGTGGTGTTCGAGCTCGTGCTCGGCATCCTCGTCGGGCCTGCCGTGCTCGGCTGGGTCGAGCCCGGCCCGCTGCTGGAGAAGCTCAGCGACTTCGGCCTGGCGCTGCTGTTCTTCGTCGCCGGCACCGAGATCGACTTCAAGATGGTGGCCGGAAAGCCGCTCGCACGGGCATCGGCCGGCTGGCTCCTCAGCGTGCTGCTGGGCATCGGCCTCGGCTTCTTCTTCGCTCCGGGCGAGGGGATGGTGGTCGTGGGCATCGCGCTCAGCTCCACGGCGCTGGGCACGCTGATGCCGATCCTGCGCGATGCCCGCGAGCTGGACACGCCTTTCGGGCGAGCGATCAGCACGATCGGGGCCGTCGGGGAGTTCCTGCCCCTGATCGCGATCTCGATCTTCCTGAGCACGCGGACCACGCCGATCGCCACAGCCGTGCTGCTGACCTTCGTGGTGCTGGCAGGCCTCGCGGTGCTGCTGGCGCATCGCGTGCCCCACGGCCGACTCCACCGCATCGTCCTCGCCACACTGCACACGTCCGACCAGTTCGGGGTGCGGTTCGTGATCCTCCTCATCGCGGCGCTCGTGGGGCTGAGCGTGATGCTCGACCTCGACATGCTGCTCGGTGCGTTCGTGGCCGGTGCGGTCTGGCGCATCATCATGACGCGCGCGCCGAAGGAGTCCGCCGAGCAGATCGAGAGCAAAATCGAGGCCATCGCCTTCGGCTTCCTGGTGCCGATCTTCTTCCTCTACACCGGTGTCACGTTCGACCTGCAAGCGCTGCTCACCTCACCCACCGCGCTGGCGCTGGTGCCGATCTTCCTGATCGCCCTGCTCGTGATCCGCGGTGCGGCGGCGCAGCTCTCGGCTCCCGCGGGGATGAGCGTCCGCGACCGGGCAGCGCTCGGGCTGCTGGCCGCCACCGGTCTGCCGATCATCGTCGCGGTCACCGCGATCGGTGTGGATCAGGACATGCTCGACACGGGCACAGCCGCCGCGCTGGTCGGGGCCGGCATGCTCTCGGTGCTGCTGTATCCGCTGATCGGGATGACGCTGCGCGGCGATCGCGCGGAGGTCGTCGGACCGGCACGCGCGGGCGAGGCTGTGCAGGGGGAACTGTGACCACCGCATCGGCGCTGCTGACCGCGGCTGTGGCCGATCTCGCCGGCGCCCCGAAGGAGGGGCTGGGCGAGCAGCGCGATTCGCGGTGGCGCGGGCGCCGCATCGTGCGCGTCGGCGAAGCCTGGCATCTCGGGGCGCTGCTGCTGACCGACACGCACGCGCTGGCCACCGCCGAAGTGCTGCGGGCTGCCGATCCCGGCCGCCGCGGCTACACGGCCGAGTCGGCTCGCGAGCGGGCCGAGCGCCGGGCCGAGGCGCTGCGTGGCGGGTTCGACGAGGGTGACGTCGTGCACGTGGGGTGGAGCGTGATCGACGTGGACGCCGTGGACGCCGGGGGCTCGTCCGGTCCGCTGGCCCTGGTCGACGGGGCGCCGTCGGTGCGCTGGAGCGCGGCCGGAGGCTTCATGCCGCTGGAGGCATACCTGCGGGAGCGAGTGGCTCTGCTACGCGACGGGGCAGCCGGCTGACTCAGGCGCGCTGACTCAGGCGGGCTGACTCAGGCGAACGTTTCGGCGAACCGGCGGAGGAGCGCCGCGCCCTCGGTGACGGATGCCGCGAGCACCTGCTGCTGCACCGCGTCGAACTCGTCGGGGTCGAAGTAGCCGGTGGTGCGGTAGAACGTCATCCGGTCGGCGAAGTCGCGGGGAGTGGGCTCGGGGTGGAACTGTGCCGCGTACAGATGCGTGCCCACGCGGTAGGCCTGCACCGGGCATGCGTCGTTGGTCGCGAGCAGCACGGCGCCGGGCGGGGTGTGCGCCGCGCTCTCCTTGTGTGCCGTGAAGACCGTGAGAGCGGGCCCGCTGGGGCCGAACACCGGGTCGGCTGCACCCTCGGGCGTGACGTCGATGACCGTGGCGCTCGCGGGCTCCGGGGTGTCGGTGACGACCTCTCCGCCGAGCATGCGGGTCACGACGCCGATGCTGAAGCACGTGAAGAACACGGCGACCTCGGACGCGACGGCCGCATCGGCCAGGGTGCGCAGGTCGGCCTCGACGCGCAGCTGCTCCGGGGACTTCACGGTGTCGGAGACGTTGTACGGCGAACCGCCGACGACGATGCCCCGATAGGCCCGCGCGCGCTCGAGGTCGAGCGGCGTCTGCAGCAGGTCGAGCCGGTCGACCACGTCGGCGCCGAGCGCCCGCCGGAACGAGGCGTGCTCAGCATCCGCCGCCCCGAGCTCGGGACGCACGCAGACATAGAGGAGCGAGGCCATCAGGAGATTCTAACGAGCGCGACGACCGTCGCCGGTCACCGGGAGGAGTTCGCCGTGCGGCCGCGGACGATGCCGACGAACGTCTCGACGTCGGGCGTGGTGCGCTCGCGCGGCCAGACGAGGGCGACGGTCGAGGTCGGTCCTTCAGCCAGGATGCGGTGGTCGGCATCCTTGCGGTGATGCATGCGGGCGAGTGACATCGGGACGACCACGATGCCGACTCCCGATGCCGCGGTCGCGATCGCCTCGTGGGTCGGCAGGGCGGCGAAGCCCGCCGGCGTGGTGCCGGGGAGGTCGAGCGGTCCGAGCACGTCGTCGGTCAGGCCGATCACGACCTCGCCCTCCAGGTCGGCGGACGTGAGCTCCTCGACCGCCATCAGGTGCGAGTCGGCGGCGGCCACGACCACCGGGACCTCGTCGTACAGGGGGATGATGTGCAGCGACTCGTCCGTGAGCGGCAGTCGCACCAGCGCCGCATCCAGCTGGTCGAGGGCGGCGCGCTGCGTGGCCGCCTCGATCGGGACGAGCTCGAGCGGCACGCGCGGCATCCGCTGCTTCCACGCATCGATCCACTTGCCCGGAGTCGCACCGGGCACCGCGCCCAATCGGAAAGTGCGCGGTGCCTCGGGCTCGGACTGCGGGGCGTCGAAGACGACCTTGGCCGTCTTCTTCTTGGGCTTCTGCGGGGGGAACCGCTCGGCGGGGGCGGCCTTGTTGCGCCGTACGGGCGTGCCGCGGCCTGCGCCCTTCGCGGGCCGTCTTCCCTGATTCGCCATGCGGACAAGGCTACTCGGCGAAGGGCGCGGCCACTTCCTGCTGCGGGTGGGATGCGGCCGCCAGCTTGCGCTGTGCACGGCGGATGAGCCCGGCGGCCCCGCCGACGAGCAGCAGCACACCGGCGGTGAGCAGGACGATCGCGGTGATCGTCGTGGGCGTCATGGTCATCAGTGCGTCCGCGATCGTCTCCCGTCGGGAAGGGTCGGCGAGCTGGCCGAGCGCGAGGGCCGCGATGGTGGCGAACAGCAGTCCCCAGATGATGGCCGCCCAGCGGGTGCGCGGCGCGGTGGTCGGTTCGGTGGTCGTGGGAGTGCTCATCACTGGTCTTCCTTCTTCGGCTCGACGACGGTGATGGAGATCTCGCCGCTGTTCTGATCGATGGTGACGGGCTGGATGGTGGTCGTCGACACGTTCTCCGCAGAGATGTTCTCGGCGACGACCGACTCCCCGTCGCGCCGCGTGCCCGCCCAGGTGCCGGAATCGATGACGTTGTAGTACTCCGCGTCGACGCGGGTCCAGGTGATGTCCGCCGTGTCGACGGTCGCACGCAGCTGCAGCTGGACACCCGGATCGACGTAGATGTTGGTCGCGCCGGAGCCCTTCTCGATCACGATCGGCCGGGGCGCGTCGTCATGCTGATTCAGAGTCACGTTGAGCTCGCCGAACGGCTGCCGGATGTGCTCCGCACGGTAGTTCGTGACCGACGCCCAGCCGAGGCTGAAGCCCTGCAGGGTGGAGAACCCCCCGACGACGAGCCCGCTCACCAGCGTGAGCACGGTGATGAAGGCCAGGAAGCCGCTGCGTCGACGGAAAGCCCCGGCGACGATCATCCCGAGCGCCAGGATGAGGGCGGCGGCGAGCAGTCCGAGCGCGGTGCCGACCACGTCGCCACCCGCGACGAGGCCGACTGCCGCCCCCGTGATGATCGCGAGACCGAGGATGGTCGCGGCGAATGCGAAGCCCGCGCGCGGGTTCGATGCGCGGCGGATGCGCCGACGCTCGGCTGCCTCGGAGGCGAAGACGGCGGCCTCGGCCTGGCGCTCGCGGCGCAGCTGATCGCGGGCGGCGCGCTCGATGTCCTGCTGCTGGCGTCGCCATGCCTGGTCCTGTTCCTTCCAGGCGGCGTGCTGGCCGCGCCAGGCCTCGAGGGCGGCGGGGTCCTGCGAGCCGGGAGGCAGGGGGGCGGGAGGCGCCGGTGGGATCGCCGCGGTCGCTGCCGGGTCGAGCGGCGGGAGGTCGGATGCCCCGACCTCGGCCGAGGCAGGCGTGTCCGCGACCACGGTGTCCGCATCCGCCGGAGCGTACGCGCCGAGCGGGAGTGTGGCGTCCGTCGCCTCGGCGGTACCCGAACCACCGAGGGCGACGGACGCGGCCGGGGCCGCCGGATCTGCGGAAGCCATCGGCAGATCCGGCGCGGAAGCACCCGGGGTGCGGCTCGCAGCACGCACGATGAGGATGAGCAGGACGGCGACGAGGACGAGGCCGATGATCCAGCTCATGAGAGACAGGGCCGACCAGCCGTCGTAGCCGAGTCCGAAGAGGCGGCCGGCGAGGGGAGCGGTCGGGAACAGCCCGATGACGGCCATCGCGAGGATGCCCCACTGCACCGGCTGGTAGTCGCGGCGGAGCAGATCGCGGACGTGGACGCGGCCGTCGACGTCCGGCAGCAGCGCCCAGGCCGCGGCGTACAGGAAGATGACCGGCAGCCCGAAGAGGGCCGCGACCACGAGGACGCCGCGGACGATCAGCGGGTCGATGCGCAGTCGGGCGGCGATGCCCGCCGAGACACCGCCCAGCCAGCCCTCGGACCGGGCGACGCCGAGACCGGCGACCCAGAGGAGGAATCGCTCGGCTCCGCGAGGGATGCCGGTGCCCGGTGTGCCGGTGGCCGGAGCGGCGTGGTCGGCGGGGGGCGGTGGCGCAGTCGGAATCGTCATGCTTCGATCCTGGCGGCAGCCGCGTACTGCCTGCCATGGGGGGAACCCCTGAGCGACCCCTGATTCTGCGCCGGGGAGGACCCGGAGCGGGCACGCGGATGATTGGATTGCCACATGTCCTCTTCGGCGCACGCTCCTGCGCGACCTCCGCGCGCGGCTGCTCCGCCGCGCCCGCCGCTGAGCCGCGACCGCGACTGCCTGGTGGCCGGCGTGAGCGCCGGTCTCGCCCGTCACCTCGGCGTGCGCGTGGGGCTGGTGCGGGCGCTGTCCATCGCGCTGACACTGTGCGGTGGCGCCGGCATCCTGCTCTATGCCTGGTGCTGGGTCTTCATGCCGTGGGCCGAGGGCGACAGTGCACCGACGAGGCGGATGCCGGTGGCCTGGCTGCTGCTCGCTCCTGCCGCGGTCGGGATGCTCGTCGTCCTGGTCTGGCGCGGGGGCAGCGACTGGCTGAGCGGGTCGATCCCCCCGGATCTCGCCGCGGTCGTGGTGGGCGGCGCGGCGGCGTTCGCGACCGGTGCCGGGCTGTGGGCCACCCTCGTCGACCGTACCGACACGGCTCGTGGGCCGCGGCACACGATGACCGTGCGGGTCGTCGCGATCCTGCTGCTGGCGCTGCTGTTCACGGTGCTGCTCTCCTGGCCCGTCGCCCGGTCGGGGGTGGCGCTGGTGCTCCTCCCGCTCGCCGGGCTCGCCGCCGTGGTCGCGTCGGCCCTGATCCCACGCTGGCGCGAACTCTCCGGTGAGCGGGTCCGCCGCATCCGCGAGGAGCAGCGCAGCCAGATGGCCGCGCACCTGCACGACTCGGTGCTGCAGACGCTCGCGCTGATCCAGAACAGGGCCGGTGCCTCCAGTGAGGCCGCGCGTCTCGCCAGAGCGCAGGAGCGCGAGCTGCGGGCGTGGCTGTACGACGGTGACGCCCCGGCCGACAGCGACCTGCCGACGGATCTGCGTGACTACGCCGGAGCGCTCGAACTCGACTACCCGGTGCGCATCGACGTGGTCTCGGCCGGCCTCTCCGCCGAGCGTGCGAGTGGCGAGCTCGCGGCCGCGGCCAGAGAGGCGATCCTGAACGCGGCTCGTCACGCCGGTGGCGAGATCTCGGTGTACATCGAGGGCAGCGCGACCGGCGTCGACGTGTTCATCCGCGATCGCGGTGCCGGGTTCTCCCTCGACGACGTGCCCAGCGACCGCCTCGGGGTGCGGGAGTCGATCATCGGCCGGATGCGTCGCGCCGGCGGCTCGGGCGGGGTCCGCAGCGACGAGAACGGCACCGAGGTGCATCTGAGCATCACGTCCCGGGAGGAGAACCGTGGCTGACAGCATCCGCGTCGTGATCGTCGACGACCACTCGATCTTCCGCTCCGGTCTGCGGGCCGACCTCGATGCCAGTGTCGATGTGGTCGGGGAGGCTGCCGACGTGCCGTCCGCCATCGCGGTGATCGGCGCGACGCAGCCCGATGTGGTGCTGCTCGACGTGCACCTGCCGGGCGGCCCCGGCGACGACGCGACCGGGGGAGAGGCCGTGATCCGCGGCTCGGCGCCGACGACGGCCCGGTTCCTCGCGCTGAGCGTGTCGGATGCGGCGGCCGATGTCGTGCGGGTGATCCGCGCCGGCGCCCGCGGCTACATCACCAAGGGATCGTCCGGCATCGAGGTCAGCAAGGCCGTTCATGCCGTGGCCGACGGTGATGCGGTGTTCTCGCCGCGGCTCGCCGGCTTCGTGCTCGACGCGTTCGGGGCCGTCGCGGGGGAGACAGCGACCGCGACGGATGAGCTCGACCGGCTCTCGGCGCGCGAGCAGGAGGTCATGCGTCTGATCGCCCGCGGCTACGCCTACAAGGAGGTCGCGTCGGAGCTGTTCATCTCGATCAAGACGGTCGAGACGCACGTGTCGTCCGTGCTGCGCAAGCTGCAGCTCTCCTCGCGGCATGAACTCACCGCGTGGGCGTCGGAGCGGAGACTGCTGTAGTCGCTCCACCCGACCCGCTCAGGTCGAGCGCGCGGCGTCAGGCCGCGAGCCAGAGGCCCTTCTGATCCGTCGCGATGGTGAGTCCGGCGGCGACCGTCTCGTCGTCGCCGATCCTGGCGCCGCGGACGATGCGCGCTCCGGCGCCAACGTCGGTGCGGACACCCACGTACGCGTGGTCCCCGATCGCGGCTCCCTGACCGATGTGCGCGTGCGCATCGACGAAAGCTCCCTCGCCGACCACGGCGTCTTCGTCGATCCAGGCACCGCGGGCGATGGTCGCCCCGGCGCCGACGCGCGCGCCCGGTTCGATATAGGCACCCGCCTCGATGTGCGCCTTCGGATGCACCTTCGCGCCATGCGCGACGAGACCTCGACCGTTCGCGTGCTTGCGGTACCGCAGCGTCGCGCCCTGGTCGTTCTCGATGTCGACGTAGTTCTTACCCACGATTCCTCCCGTGCTCCGGAGTTCTCCGGATATATCAACAACCACGGCACGGGCGGATTCATTCCCGCGGATGGATGTGGGGAGCGCGGTGCGTTTCGGTTCGCTAGTCGACGCGGGTCGCCGCGGAACCGATCATTTTCGCGAGATCCGCAGGGCGGCTCCACATCGGCCAATGCCCGGTCGGGAGATCGATGACCTCGAGATCGTCGAGGGCATCGACCTCGGCGAACATGGGATGCCCGGCGCGAGCGAGTTCCAGAAGCTGAGCGCTGGGGATGGAGCAGCAGACCAGGGTGGTGGGTACTCGGCGGCGCGCCTCATCCGTGAGTTCCACGGGCTGCCGGAGCACCGGCCCGGGCTCGGGGACGGCTCGGGCACGGAAACGCTCGAGCATCTCGGGGCTCAGGCCTTCGAGGCTGGCCTGTTGTCCGAGGATCTCGAAGGGCGGCAAGGGCAGCTCTGCCACCGTGTCGGGGAGGTCGGGCGCGAAGACGCTTCCCGCTGCGACGGGGCCGGAGTCGACCCAGATGATCCGGCGGACGCGCTCGGGATGCCGGTCGAGGACGATGCTGAGCGGAGCGTTGGCTCCGCTGTGACCCACGAGCACCACGGGGTTCTCCACCGAGGCGTCGGCGCGGGCCATGGCCTCTTCGATCGCCGCGGCCTGATCGTCGAGGGTCCGGGACGATCGCTCGGGATCGTGAGGGTCGAGGCCGGGGAGCGTCATCGCGATGGCGTTCTGCCCGTCGGTCGTCAGCCCTTCCTGCACCTCGTCCCAGGCCCATGCGCCGAGCCAGTGACCCGCGATCAGGATGATGGTCGGATTCCGTGTTTCTGTCGTCATAACCCGATGCTGGCACCGCCTCCGGACAGGTGTATGTCACTATTTCTGTCATGAATTCAACGAGGTGCCGGCGGTGAAGCGAAGCGAGCGGCTCCATGCGCTTTCCGAGATGCTGCGCCGCAACGGCACGCGAGGATGCACCGCGGATCGGCTCGCCGCCGAGTTCGAGGTGTCCGTCCGCACCGTGAAGCGCGACCTCGCCGCGCTGGCGAGCAGCGGTGCGGCGGTGTGGTCGCGCCCGGGACCCGGTGGTGGCTACGGGTTGGCATCGAGCGCCTCCCTGCCGCCCATCACGCTCTCGCCGGCCCAGGCCGTGGCGCTCCTGGCGGCCGTCTCGGCGGCGCCCGATGCTCCCTACGCCGACCTGGCATCGGCCGGGGTGCAGAAGATCATGGACGTGCTCGATCCCCGCACACGGGAGAGGGCCGCCGACCTGGGGCGTCGAGTGTGGGTCGACGGATCGCCCCCTTCCTCCCGCGCCGTCCGGTCGGTCCTCGAGGAGGCGATGGCCGAGCAGAGGACGATCCGGATCCGCTACACCTCCCTCGCCGGTGCCACGACCGCGCGTGAGATCGAGCCCGTGATGTTCGCCTCCACGAACGGCCGGTGGTACCTGGTCGGATGGTGTCTGCTGCGCGACGCGATGCGCTGGTTCGTCGTGTCGCGAATCGAGCAGGCTCGCATGACGAACACCGCCTGCAGCGGTCATACCGTGCAGGAGGTCGGGACCCCGCCGGTGAACGCTCGGCCGGTGCACGTCGGCGGTTGAACGACTCGCGCCGTTCCTGCCCGATACTCAGTGCTGGCAGACCGGACACCAGAACGTGACGCGCTCGCGGGTCGGGTCGGCGCCCTGCTCGCCGCGCCGGATGAGGGTTCCGCAGCGGCGGCACGGGCGCCCGGCGCGGCCGTAGACCCAGGTGCCCTGGCCCGGACGGTCGATGCCCGTGAAGGTGCGGTTGCGGCGGTCGCGGTTGACCCGGATGGTGCGCACACCGAGGTCGAGGAGGGCGGCCACATCCACCTCGGGTGTCGGCCGTGTCGGCAGGATTCCGCGCAGGAACAGGAGTTCTGCGGCGTATTCGTTGCCGAATCCTGCGACGTTGCGCTGATCGAGGAGGGCGACGTGGATGCTGCGGGTGTCGGCTCCGAGTCGTCGGAGGGCTTCAGCCGCATCCCAGTCGTGCGCGAGCGGATCGGGGCCCAGGTAGCCGACGAGCTGGTCCTCGTCACGAGTGGGCACGACCTCGATCTCGGCGATGTCGACCCCGACGGCATCACGCTCGGAGGTGCCGACGATCGCACGTACCTTGAAGGCCGGATGCCGCCATCTCTCGCCCGGGCGGTACGCGAACCACGCGCCGTCCATGCGCAGATGCGAATGCAGCGTGCTGTCGCCGATGCGCATGAGCAGATGCTTGCCGCGGGGAACGACGCCGTGCACGTGCTGCCCGGTCAGGTCGAGCGTCGCGAATCGGGGGACGCGGAGGTCGAAGCGGGTGACCTCGCCGCCCGCCAGCGCCTCGTCGAGGCGTCGCGCGGTGCGGAAGACGGTGTCGCCCTCGGGCATCAGGAAGCTCCCGGTCCTGTCCCGAGATGCGGCGGCGGCGGAAGCGGTGACGATACGGCATTCGGAGCGGGCGGCGGAGGTGTCATCGTCGTTCCGGAGGCCGCCGCCGTGGTGCCCGTGCGGGCGAGCATGTCGCGGGCGAGCATCGTGCTGCCGGCGACGGCGACCGGCATGATCGCGACCGCGCCGCCGGGGATCAGGAAGCAGAGTTGTGTGGCGACGCCGAAGCCGAGCACCCGTGCGCGGCTGCCCGAGAACAGTGCGGCGCGATCGAGGGGGCTCAGATCGCGCGCATCGAAGGCGCGGCCGGTGAGCTCGCGCGCCAGCAGTCGGCCGGTCAGGACGACGCCGGCGACAGCGCCCAGGAAGCCGCCGACGCCCGGGATGAGGCCGATGAGAAGCACGGAGAGGGCGATGAGGATGCCGAGGAGGACCAGTCGCAGTCCCTCGCCGAGCGTGGTCCAGAAGCTGCCGCCGTCGGCGGGCGGGGGCGAGCCGAGGTCGACCTCGACCGCGTGCCAGATGCGCTGATAGAAGGGGTCGCCGATGGTCAGGGTCAGCGCGCTGAAGACCACGCTCGCGAGAGCCAGGGCGGCGGCGACGACGACAAGGCTCACGGCGGCGCGCAGCAGACCGCGCCACGGCTCGATCCATCCGTCGGCGAACGGGGTGAGCCACGTGGACAGCGACGGCATGCCGATCACCAGCGGCACGAGCAGGGCGGCGAGCACGATGACGGCGATGATCGCCGGGATCAGGCCCAGCACCATGAGGCCCGGTCGCGTGCGCCAGAGCCCGATTCCGCGCAGCAGAGTGCGGATGCCGGCGGCGAACTCTCGGATCATGGCTTCCAGCGTAGGTGGGTCAGTAGTGGTAGCGGGCCTGCAGGATGATGACCTGATGGTCGTTGGCGGTGTAGACCAGTCGGTTCGTCTCATCGATGCGCCGAGACCAGGCTCCGGCCAGAGCGTGCTTCAGCGGTTCCGGCTTGCCGATCCCCTCGAAGGGGGCGTCGCGCAGGACGTCGGTCAGGAGGAGGTTGATCCGCTTCAGAGTCCGACGATCCTCGGTCTGCCAATGGAGATAGTCCTCCCACCCCTGCGACGTCCAGACCAGTACTCGCGAGGTCATGCCTCGTCGAGTGGATGTTCTGCGACATCGCCCGCCTGTGCGGCGGCGAGAGCGACGAGCAGCCGGTTCGCATTCGCGGGGGAGCGCAGAAGGTGGCTGGTCTCGATCAGGGAGTCGTATTCGGACTTCGACATGAGGACGGCGGCGCCTCGGCGGGAGACGATCTCGATCTCGGAATGATCGAGGTTGACGCGCTCGATCAGGCCGAAGAGGTCGCGGCGCGCTTCGCTCGTGGTGATGGCCATGTGCATCCATTCTGGTACCACTTATGGTACCACTCTGGATGGTTCAGACGACCTTGCGGAGGGTGTAGCCCCGCGGGGTGGCCACGAAGCCCGCCTCCTGCAGGGCGAGTGCGAGGTCGGTGCCGTAGACGCCTTCGCCGTTGATCTTCTCGACGGTCAGGGTGTCGAGTCGGCGGGCGCGTGCGGTGGCCGCGAGATCGGACGCGGCGGCGCGGAGCACTTCGCCGTCATCACTGAACGACAGCACGGTGCGGCCGCCGCGTTCGAGGGAGAGCACGAGGACGCCGTCGACCAGCACGACCAGGCCGCCCGCCTTGCGGCCCGGGCGATGCGAGACCCCGTCGAGCTTGGGCCAGCCGAGGGCCGCGCCATAGGGGTTCGCGGGATCGGTGGCCGCGACGGTCACGGCCTTGCGTGGCGGTGGATCGGCGAGCCCGGCGTAGGTGCGGAGTCGGTCGACCGTGCCGGAGGCGGCGAACTGTGCGGCGCCGAGCTTCTCGATCACATAACCGCGACGGCAGTGGCCCGCCTCTTCGAAACCGGCGAGCACGCGATAGGCCTGGGCGAAGCCACCGGGAACGCCCTCGGCCTGCACGGCTCCGCGCGTGACCACGCCGTAGCGGTCGAGCAGGAGGCCCGCGGTGACGGTGGCGCGGCGGGCGGCATCCGTCTCGAGCGCTGGCAGCAGCGACCAGCGCCCGCCGATCGACGTCGGCCGAGGCGCAGGGGAACCCGTGAAGGACACCCCACGGTAGGTGCGAGCGCGGGGAGCCCGGCGCTTGACCTTGTGCGCCTGCGAACCGCCGGCGAGGAGTGAGCGGATGGGGCCGAACGTGTCGTTCGTGACGTAGCCCGACCACGTCAGCGACCACAGCGCCTCGAGCACGGACTGCTCGTTCTCGGCCGCCGCCATGTCTTTCAGCTGCGCCGCGAAGTACGCGCCGCCGACGTCGAGCGCGATGAGGATGCGCGACTCCAAAGAGTCGGAAGCGATTTCGGCGTCTCGCTCGGGCAGCGTGAACGGCGCGAGGTCGACCGGGTGCAGCGACACCCAGCCGTCGCGCCCCGGGAGGGTGCCGTGGCCGGACCAGATGACCTCGCCCGCTGCCGTGAGCTCATCGAGCATCGAGGGGGAGTAGTCGCGTACTCGCGAGGGCAGGACCAGCGATTCCCACGCACTCGCCGGGATCGGCACTCCGGCGAACTGCTCGATCACGCTCAGCACCCCGTCGACGCCCTCCAGCGGTCGGCCCACATGCTGCCAGTCGGGCAGAAAACGCGCATACGCCTCGGGGGAGACCGGCTCGACCGACCCGCGGATGGCCGCGAGCGAGCGCATCCGCAGGCGTCGTAGCACCTCGCTGTCGCACCACTCGATCGCGTCGCCGCTGCCGGCGGCCTCGGGCAGGAAGTAGCCGCTCGTGAGTCGGCCGGCGTTCTCCAGCCGCTGCAGGGTGTGGCGGGCCACCGCGGCTCCGAGTCCGAACCGGGTGGCGACGGCATCCGTCGTGAAGGGGCCGTGCGTCCGGGCGTGCCGGGCGACGAGGTCTCCCAGCGGGTCGGCCAGCGGTTCGAGGAACGCCACCGGGATGCCCGTGGGGAGTGCGACCCCGAGCGCATCGCGCAGTCGGCCCGCGTCTTCGATCGCAGCCACCCGGCTCACGCCGCCGATCGTCACCGGAATCGCGCGCCGGGCGGTGATCAGGTCGTTGAGCAGTGCGGCGGCGGTCGCGGTGTCGACGGACTCGGCCTCCGCTTCGAGCACACTCGCGGGGTCGAGACGAGCCGCGACCTCTTCCGCATCGAGCGGTCCGAGCATCCGCAGCAGGTCAGCGACGCCCTCGAGACCGCGGGCACGGCGGTCCGGATCGAGTCGCTGCGCCTCCCGCTCGAACTGTGCGATCACCTCGGGGTCGAGCAGCTCGCGGAGCTCGACGGTTCCCAGCAACTCACCGAGAAGCGCGGGGTCGACCGAGAGCGCGGCGGCGCGGCGCTCGGCGAGCGGCGAGTCGCCCTCGTACATGAAGGCGCCCACGTATCCGAACAGCAGGTCGCGGGCATACGGCGAGGGCTGACCGGGCTCGGTCTCGACCAGGCGGATCCGGCGATCGGCGATGGAGGTCGCGAGCTTGCGCAGGGACGGCAGGTCGTAGACGTCTTGCAGCACCTCGCGCAGCGTCTCGAGGATCACCGGGAACGTCGGATGCCGCCGCGCCACCTCGAGCAGCTGCGCCGACCGCTGCCGCTGCTGCCAGAGGGGCGTGCGCTTGTTCGGGTTTATGCGGGGCATGAGCAGCGCCCTGGCCGCGCACTCGCGGAACCGCGAGGCGAACAGCGCGGAGCCGCCCACCTCCTCGGTGACCAGGTGCTCCAGCTCGTCGGGCTCGAACACGAACAGCTCGGCTCCGGGCGGCTCGGCTTCGGCATCGGGGATGCGAACGATGATGCCGTCGTCGCTCGCGACCGCCGATCCTTCGACACCGAGGCGCTCGCGCACGCGGGCGTTGATGGCCAGCGCCCACGGGGCGTGCACCTTCATGCCGTACGGGGAATGCAGGATGACCCGCCAGTCGCCGACCTCATCGCGGCCGCGCTCCACGGTGAGCGTGCGGTCGGTGGGGAGGGTGCCCGTCGCCTCGCGCTGCTCGGTCAGGTGCGCCATGAGGTTCGCCCGCGCCTGTTCGTCGAGCCCGGCGTCGATCAGTCGCTGCGCCGCCTTCTCGGGGGTCGCCGCCGACACTTCGCGGGAGAACGCTCCGAGCGCCTCACCGAGCTCGAACGGGCGACCGATGCCGTCGCCGTGCCAGAACGGCACCTTGCCGGGCTGCCCGTACGCGGGGATCACGTTCACACGGTCGTGAGTGATCTCGGCGATGCGCCAGCTGGTGGTGCCGAGCGTGAACACGTCGCCCACGCGCGACTCGTAGACCATCTCCTCGTCGAGCTCGCCGACGCGGGCACCGGTGCTCTCGCCCGCGACGAACACCCCGAACAGGCCGCGGTCGGGGATGGTGCCGCCGCTGGTCACGGCGATGCGCTGAGCTCCGGGCCGCCCGGTGAGGGTGCCCGCGTCGCGGTCCCACACAAGCCGCGGCCGCAGTTCGGCGAACTCGTCGGAGGGGAAGCGCCCGGCCAGCAGGTCGAGCGTCGCTTCGTACGCTGAGCGGGGCAGCGACTGGAACGGCGCGGAACGGCGGACCGTCTCGAACCACTCCTCGACGCTGATGGCTCCGAGCGCGCTCGCGGCGACCGTCTGCTGCGCGAGGATGTCGAGCGGATTGCGCGGCACCTGGATCGCCTCGATCTTGCCCGCCAGCATCCGTTCGGTGACGATCGCGGTGTGCAGCACGTCACCGCGGTGCTTCGGGAAGAGGGCGGCACGGCTGATCTCGCCCACCTGGTGCCCGGCGCGGCCGACGCGCTGCAGCCCGGAGGCTGCAGACGGCGGGGCCTCGACCTGGATCACCAGGTCGACCGCGCCCATGTCGATGCCGAGTTCGAGACTGCTCGTCGCGACGACGCAGCGCAGCACGCCCGACTTGAGCTCTTCTTCGACCTGGGCGCGCTGCTCTTTCGACACCGAGCCGTGGTGCGCCTTGGCGAGCACGGGATCGGCGCCCGCGGTCGCCCCGGCCTGCGCCATCATCGCGGCAGGCACCGTCGCGGCCGGAAGCTCGACCCCGATCCGCTCGGAGTAGATCTCGTTCAGACGGCCGGTGAGGCGCTCGGCGAGCCGACGGGAGTTGGCGAACACGATCGTGGAGTTGTTCTGCAGGATGCGGTCGACGATCGCCTCTTCGACGTGCGGCCAGACCGACCCGGTGACCTCGCTGTACTCGGCATCCGCCGCGTCCCCCGGTACCCCTGGCGGCGGGGGCGGGTTGGTCATGTCGTCCATCGGGACGACGACCCCGAGCTCGAAGGTCTTCGATGCGGGAGGTGCGACGATCTCGACCGGTGCCGAACCGCCGAGGAATCGCGCCACCTCGTCGATCGGGCGGACCGTGGCCGACAGGCCGATCCGCTGTGCGGGGGTCTCGATGCCGTTGAGTCGGCGCAGCGCGTCGAGGCGCTCCAGGCTCACGGCGAGATGCGCTCCGCGCTTGGTGGCGGCGACCGCGTGCACCTCGTCGATGATCACGGTGTGCACTCCACGCAGGGTCTCGCCCGCGCGGCTCGTGAGCATGAGGTACAGCGACTCGGGAGTGGTGATGAGGATATCGGGCGGATCGGAGACCAGTTTGCGGCGGTCGCTCGACGTCGTATCACCGGAGCGCACACCGACCGTCACCGCGGGGGCGGGCACTCCGAGCCGCCGGGCCGACTGTCCGATGCCGATGAGCGGGGACCGCAGGTTGCGCTCGACGTCGACGCCGAGGGCCTTCAGCGGGGAGATGTAGAGGATGCGGGTGCGCGGCTCGCCCTTGGCCGGTGGGGCAGTCTCGGTCATGCGCTCGCGGAACACGCTGTCGATCGCCCAGAGGAACGCCGACAGTGTCTTGCCGGAACCGGTCGGAGCCACCACGAGCGCGTGCTTGCCCGCGGAGATCGCGTCCCACGCACCCGCCTGCGCGGGAGTGGGCGCGGGGAAAGCCCCCCGGAACCAGTCCTGCGTGGCGGGGGTGAAGCGTTCGAGCACGTCGCTCATCCCTCCATCTTCGTCGAGGCCGGGGACATCGGGGTCGTCGCACCCGCACGACGACACCACGCCGGCACGAGCGGACGGGGGGGATCCGGTCGTGCAGGCGTGATCGCGTCGTGCAGGTGCGCCCCGGTCATGACCCCAGCGAGACCTCCTGCAGAACCCCTTCGCCGTCGATCTCGAGGGTGAGATCGAGGTCGAGTCGGCGCAGGAACGCGTCGTCATGGCTGACGACGAGCACCGCACCCCGGTAGGCGCGCAGCGCCTCGACCAGCTGATCGACCGTGTCGACGTCGAGGTTGTTGGTCGGCTCGTCGAGCACCACGAGGTGCGGTGCGGGATCGGCGAGCAGCAGCTTCGCCAGCGCCACCCGGAAGCGCTCGCCGCCGGAGAGGGCGGACACCGGGCGCTCCGCCGTCGCGCCGCGGATCAGGAACCGGGCGAGCCGGTTGCGCAGCTCCTTCTCCGGTACCTGGGGTGCCGCGCCCGCGATGTTCTCGAACACCGATCGCTGCTCGATGAGCCCGTCGACCCGCTGTGGCAGGTAGCCGATCAGGTCGGTGTGGGCCTCGATGTGCAGGGTCGGGCGTTCATAACTCCTCAATTCTTCGGCTGAATCGGCCGAAGAGCCGTGTTCCGGGCCATCGGCCGCCGTTTTTGAGGAGTTGTGAACACCACCCGCGACCAACCGCTCCAGCAGGGTCGTCTTGCCGGCGCCGTTCCGGCCGATCAGGGCCACACGCTCCGGACCCTGGATCACCCAGGCCCGCTCCTCGTCGCCGATCGTCGCGATCCGGCGGCTCCGGGACACCTGCGGATCGGGCAGCTCGATCTTCATCGAGGAGTCCGAGCGCACGCGGCGCCCGGCCTCCTCGCGTGCGGCGTGCGCGGCCTCCTCCTTGGCGCCGACCTCGGTGCGGAGCCGACCCGCCGACACCTCGGCCGCCATCTTGCGACCGTGCGCGATGATCTTCGGGACCCGTTTCTCGATCTCGGCCTTCTTCGCCGTGCGGGCGCGATGCGCGAGTTTGACCTCGGCTTCGATCCGCTGGCGCTTCTCCTTGCGGAGCGCCTGCGCGGCGGTGACCTCGGCCTGCTTCGCGGCATCCTGCTCCGCGTCCAGCCAAGCCCGCCACTCGGAGTACGGTCCGCCGAACACGCTCAGCGTCTGGGCGTAGAGCTCGGCGGTGTCGTCCATCAGCTCCAGCAGCGACAGGTCGTGGCTGACGACGATGAGCGTGCCCTTCCAGGCGCGCACCATCGCCGCGAGCTTCGCCCTGGCGTCACGGTCGAGGTTGTTGGTCGGCTCGTCGAGGAGTGTGATCGGCGCGCGACGCAGGCGGATGCCGGCGATCGCGACGAGCACGGCCTCGCCGCCGGAGAGTTCCCCGACCCTGCGGTCGAGGAACTCCGGCGCGAGGCCGGCTTCGGCGAGCGATGCCTCGGCCCGTGCCTCGATGTCCCAGTCGTCGCCGACCGCGTCGAAGTGGGCCGGGTCGACATCGCCGGAGCTGATCGCCCGCACGGCGTCGAGCGCCCCGGAGACGCCGAGCAGTTCGGCGACGCGGCGGTCGACGTCGAGGGTCAGCTGCTGGGGGAGGTACGCGACCTCACCGGATGCCGTGACGATGCCCGAGGTCGGTTCGAGCTCGCCGGCCATCAGTCGCAGCAGCGTGGACTTGCCGGCGCCGTTGCGGCCGACGAGGCCGGTGCGTCCGGAGCCGAAGGCCCCGGACACGCCGTCGAGCGCGACCGACCCGTCGGGCCAGGTGAAGGTGAGTCGGTCGAGGACGACCGACGCGTGAAGAGTGGTGGGGGTTGACATGAGTGTCTCCTGTCGAGTGCGAGGGTGCACTGACACCGAGCCCCGGCCGGGCGTGAACACGTCACGGATGCGGAGGGGTGGGTCTGCCGTGGAGTCGGCGATCGTCGGGTCAGCGCGCGGAAAGAGGAGCGCGGAGGCGACGGATCAGATCAAAGGACTTCCAGACACGGCGGACAGGACTCCCCGACGATACCCGGGCGTGTCGGAGTTTCGCAACCCCGGGCGTGTCGCGGAGTGGTCGCGTAGCTCAGCTCTTCGCGATCCCGTCGATCCACTTCGTGAGGAAGCGGTGCACGTCGGTCAACTCCTCTTCGGAGATGCTGTGCGTGAGCCCGGTGTACACCCGGCCCGACAGGTCGGAGTGCCCGGGCAGCCACTGCGCGGTGTGATCGACCAGCTCGGGCGGGATGACGTCGTCGTGCGTGCCGCGCCCCCAGAAGACCGGCGGGCGCAGCTCGGCCAGTGCCTCATCGTGCGGCAGTTCGCCGGATGCCACGTAGCCGCTGAGCGCCGCGACCGCGCCGAAGCGCTCGGGGGCGAGCCGGAGAGCCTGCAGCGACACCGCCGCGCCCTGCGAGAAGCCGAGCAGTGCGACCGAGGGAGCATCCACTGCCGCGACGTCGAGCCAGCGCAGGAACGCCTCGGCGGCGGCCGTGACCGCCTCGGGGCTGCGTCCGTCGAGCCCCTCGATCGCGTACCAGGACCGCCCCGGCATCGGCCACGGCGGCGCGAGGGGAGCGGCCACGGAGGCGACGGCGATGCCCTCGGGGAGGTACGGGACGAGTCCGAACAGGTCGTGCTCATCCGCCCCGTAGCCGTGCAGCAGTACCAGCAGCGGCATCCGTGCGCGGTTGGAGGTCGACCAGCGGGTCGCGGTGTCGTCGATCGTCAGGTTCTCGCTCACACCGTCATCCTGCCAGGGACGACCGACGTGCACGCGGTGTCGGTCGGGGGAGGCGGCTGGTAGAAAGGACACATGGCGGTCCGCACACCTGATCCCGATCCGGAGCCCGAAGACGATGGTCTCGGCGCGTTCCCGGACGCGAACCCGCCGGCGCCCGACGGCAACCCCGGCTGGTTGAGTGAGTTCGAACTCGAAGAGGCGCGGCGCCGACTGCCGATGCTCTACGTCGAAGCGATCCCGGTGCGCACCGACGGCTCCGGGCAGGTCATCGAGATCGGCATCCTCCTGCGGTCCACGCCGATGGGGGAGATGACACGCACGATCGTGTCGGGTCGGGTGCGCTTCGGCGAGACCATCCGCGACGCCCTGTTCCGGCACGTCGAGAACGATCTCGGGCCGATGGCGTTCCCGATCATGCCGCCGCAGCCGCTGCCGTTCACGGTGGCCGAATACTTCCCGATGCCCGGTGTGAGCGCGTTCCACGACGACCGGCAGCACGCCGTGTCGCTGGCGTTCGTCGTGCCGGTCACCGGCACGTGCGAGCCGCGTCAGGATGCCCTCGAGGTCACCTGGTTCTCGCCGGAGGCCGCGGGGTCGGATGCGGTCGCCGCCGAGATGGAGAACGGTCGAGGCACCCTCATCCGTCAGGCACTCGCCTACCTCGGCCTGCTCCGCTAGCTGGCTCCGCACCCTGCACTCCCTCCGGTCGCCCTGGGCCTTCCCGAGGGTGACTCTTGCGTCGACGAATCTAATGGGCTAGAAAGTAGACCATTAGTCCAATCGGCAAAAGGATGCTTCGACATGGATGCTTCGACAACGACGTCGCGCAGCACGGCAGCACCCCGGGAGCGCAATCTCCGCGGGAACCTCGGGGCGGTGTCCGTCACCTTCATGGTGATCGCGGCCGCAGCCCCCCTCACGGTCGTCGGCGGACTCGTGCCCATCGGCTTCCTCGTGGGCAACGGCATCGGCTTCCCGGTCATGTTCCTCGTTGCCACCGTGATCCTGCTGCTCTTCTCGGTGGGCCTCACGGCGATGAGCCGCTTCCTGCCCAAGGCAGGTTCGTTCTTCGTGTTCGCGACCCACGGGCTCGGTCGCACGCCCGGGCTCGCCACCGCCTACCTCGCGCTCGTCTGCTACACGACCGTGCAGATCGCGGTGTTCTCCTACCTGGGCGCGACGATCAGCTCGAGCATCGTCCTCCTCGGCGGCCCCGAGATCCCGTGGTGGCTGCTCACCCTCGCCTCCGTGGCGCTCGTCGGCGCGCTCGGCTATCGGCAGATCGAGCTCAGCTCCCGCGTCCTCGTGGTCGTGCTGCTCGCCGAGATCGGCATCGTCGTGCTGCTGGGGATCGTCATCCTCGTCACCGGCGGTGCGGAGGGTGTGACCTTCGGGTCGTTCCTGCTGCAGAACGTCCTCTCCGGTGCGCCCGCACTCGGCCTGATGTTCGCGATCGCGAGCTTCATCGGCTTCGAGTCGACCGTCGTCTACCGCGATGAGGTGCGCACGCCGGAGCGTACGATCCCCCGTGCGACCTACGCGTCCGCGATCGTGATCGGCGTCTTCTACGCCTTCGCCGCCTGGGCCGTTGTGGTGGGTGTCGGCGAGGGAGCGATCATCGAGGAGGCGGCCGCCGACCCGACCACGCTGATCACCCGTGTCACCGAGCAGTACCTCGGCCCGGTCGGCTCGATCGCCGTCGCCGTGCTGTTCCTCGGGAGCATGTTCGCCGCGGTGCTGTCGCTGCACAACGTGCTGACCCGCTACCACCACGCCATGGCCAACGCCCGCGTGCTGCCCGACAGGGTCGGCACGGTGCACGCGCAGCATGGTTCCCCGCACGTCGCCTCGATCGTGCAGGTGGCGACCTCCGGCATCGCGATCATCGTGCTCGCCCTGATCGGCTTCGCACCGGAGAACATCTTCTCCTGGTTCGCCGGCATCGGGACGCTCGCGATCGTGATCCTGATGGCGGTCACGTGCCTCTCGGTCGTGGTCTACTTCGCCCGCACCCGGGTGCTGCGAAGCCCCTGGCACACCGTGATCGCCCCGATTCTCGGCTTCGTCGGTCTCGCCGTCTCAGCCGTCCTCATCGCCGCCAACTTCCCGCTGCTCGTGAGCGATGTCGACGCCGACGGGAACCCCGCCTGGGGCCCGATCAGCATCACCCTGGTCGGGGTCGTGGTCATCGCCCCCGTGATCGGACTCGTGCAGGCCGCGATCATGCGCGCGAAGGCACCGGAGGCGTACGCCCAGATCGTGCGTCGATTCGACGAGAACGCCTGACCCTCGACACGCTCGCCCCGCACCCGAAGGATGGACATCATCAGCACCCCCGCCCTGCCCCGACCCCTGATCGGCATCTCCGGACGACGCTTGCGTGGCGCGGCGATCGGCGCTCCGCACGGTTTCGCCGACGCTCCGCTCGAGGCCTACCTCAGCGAGTACTCGACCTCGGTGCTGCACGCCGGCGGGCTGCCGGTGCACCTGCCGATGGATGCCGTGCCGGCCGAGCTCGTCGAGCGCCTCGACGGCGTCGTGATCGTGGGCGGTGACGACGTCGATCCCCGCCTCTACGGGCAGACCCCGGGACCGTTCACCCCTCTGATCGACCCGCAGCGCGACGCGTTCGAGGCCGGGCTGATCGAGGCCGCCATCAGCGGCGGCATCCCGCTGCTCGGAGTCTGCCGCGGCGCACAGCTCCTCAACGTCGTCCGCGGCGGCACGCTCCACTCGCACCTGGCGCCGGGCGAGGGGGAGTCGCACGGCTCCTACGCCTACCCGCGCGCCCATCGGGTGCACGAGGTGCGCACGGCGCCGGGCAGCGTCGCTCAGACGCTCTATGGCGAGACGACCCGTGTCAACTCGTTCCATCACCAGGCGGTCGATGTGCCCGGCCGCGGAGTCGTGGTGACCGGGTGGGCGCCGGACGGCGTCGTCGAGGCCATCGAGCTCGAGGGTCTTCCGGTGATCGGGGTGCAGTGGCATCCCGAGACCTTCGGAGCCGACCCGGTCTTCGGCTGGCTGGTCGCACAGGCCGCCGCCCGTGCGACGCTCGCCGCGTCCGCCACACAGAACATCGCCTAGGCGTCACCGAACAAGGAGAAGAAATGCGACACGCAGACAAGAACGCCCTCATCACGGGCGCAGGCTCCGGCATCGGGCGGGAGACGGCCCTCCGGCTCGCCGGTGAAGGAGCGCGCATCCTGGTGACCGACGTGTCCGCCGATGGTGCGGCCGAGACGGTGCGCCTCATCGAGGAGGCAGGCGGCACCGCCCTTGCGTCCGTGGTGGACGTGCGCTCGCGGGAGCAGATCCGCGCGGCGGTCGACCTCGCGCGTGCGGCCTGGGGGTCGCTGCACCTCCTGGTGAACAACGCCGGAGTCGTCACCGAGCACTCGTTCGAGACCCTCACCGAGGAGGCATGGGACTTCGTCTTCGACATCAACCTCAAGGGACAGTTCCTCGTCGCGCAGGAGGTCGCCCCGCTCATCGCCGAGTCCGGCGGCGGGGCGATCGTGAACCTGTCGACCGTCGAGGCCCTCGTCGTCGTGACGAGCACCGGCACCGCGCAACCGCACTACAACGCGAGCAAGGGCGGCGTGCCGATGCTCACGAAGGCGCTCGCGGTCGAGCTCGCGGCGAAGAACATCCGCGTCAACTGCGTGGCCCCCGGCCCGATCGCGACGGACTTCTTCGACTACGAGAGCGTCACGAGCCCCGAGGCTCTGGAGTTCATGAAGCAACGCCTCCTGGTGCCGCGGGTGGGCGTGCCCGCCGATATCGCCTCCGCGGTCTCCTGGCTGCTCAGCGACGAGGCGTCCTGGATCGACGGCATCCAGCTCCCCGTCGACGGAGGGTGGCTGACGCGATGATCGACGACGTGCGCCTGGCTCCGGACGAGCTGGAGGCTGCCGGCATCCGCACCGTGATCGTCGCGACGCCCGACCTGCAGGGTCGACTCGTCGGCCGCCGCATCCCGGTCGAGGGCTTCGGCCGCGTCGTGGAGAACGGTGTCGACATCTGCACCTGTGCCTGGGCGTGGGACATCGACCAGGGCCTCGAACTGATCGATGCGAACAAGTTCGCGCTGTGCGGGATGCACAACGGCGTCCCCGACGTGACGCTGATCCCCGACCTCGAGACCCTCCGCCCCGCGGCCTGGCTCGAGGGGGTGGCCATCTGCCTCGCCGACCCGGTCGACGTGCACACGCACGAGCCGATGCCGCTCTCGCCCCGCGTGCTGCTGAAGCAGGAGCTCGCCCGCATCCGGGAGCTCGGGCTCACCCCGCTCGCGGGGACGGAACTGGAGTTCTACCTGTTCCGCAACGACCCCAGGGAGCTGCGCCGCTCCGGATTCCGTGACCTCGACCCGACCACCCTCACGCCGTCGGACTTCATGATCCACGAGGGCAATCTCTACGAGCCCTTCTTCCAGAAGCTGCGCGCCGACCTCCGTGCCAGCGGCATCCTCGTCGAAGCCGCGCAGAGCGAATGGGGACTCGGGCAGTGGGAGATGACCTTCGAGTACGGCGACCCGCTGGAGATGGCCGATCGGCACGCGCTCTACAAGCTGGCGGTGCGCGACACCGCCGCTCGCGCGGGCATGTCGGCGACGTTCATGGCGCGGCCGCTCAACGACCAGCCCGGATCCTCCTGCCACGTGCACGTCTCGTTCGTCGACGACGAGAGCACGGCGGTGTTCTGGGACGAGTCGGCTCCGGATCGCCTCAGCGGGCGGATGCGGTCGGCGATCGCCGGCGCACTCGAACACGCCCCCGCGCTGATGGCCTGGTATGCGCCGACCGTCAACTCCTACCGCCGCAGCAACTCGTCCGACGTGGCGGGGAGCGGTCAGACCTGGGGCTTCGACAACCGCACCACGACGGTGCGGGTGGTGGGGCACTCGCCGCAGGCGCTGCGCTTCGAGTTCCGCCTGCCCGGCGCCGACACGAACCCGTACTTCACCCTCACCGGGGTCCTGGCGTCGGCGCGCGACGGCATGGAGAAGGAGACCGTGCTGGGTGACGCCGTGGTCGGAAGCGCCTACGACCTTCCCGCCGACGGGGCCATGCCCGCAGATCCTCGTCAGGCGAGCATCCTGTTCGGCGAGAGCCCGCTCGTGCAGGAGCTCCTCACTCCCGAGCTGATCTCACATCAGCAGGTGCTGCTCGACCACGAGTGGACGACGTTCATGGCCCGCGTCACCGACTGGGACCTGCACCGCTACTTCGATCGGATCTGACATGACGTACCCCGCCCTGCGCACCTGGATCGCCGGCGTCGCCGAGGACAGTCCCGAGAGCGACGGCACCTGGCTGCACGACCCGAACACGGGGGAGGCCCTGGTCGCCTCCGCGTCGAGCTCACTCGACCAGGTCGGCCGTGCCGTGACCGCGGCGCAGCAGGCGCACGACGACGGGCGCTGGCGCGGCCTCGCCCCCGAGCGCCGCGCGGAGAAGCTGGAGGCGCTCGCCGACTGGCTGGACGAGCGGGCCGAGGAGGTCGCGCATCTCGACGCACTCAACAGCGGCGTGCCGATCTCCGTCACGCGGCTGTTCGGCGGGGCGAACGGCGCGACCCTGCGGGATGCCGCCCGGCGCGCGGTCGCGGTCGGCGACTCGCGGGCGCTCGCCGCCGAGCACGGGCCCGTGCGTCTGCACCGTGTGCCCTGGGGTCCGACCGCGCTGATCCTGCCGTGGAACGCCCCGTCGGCCATGGCGGTGAAGAAGACGGCGTTCGCGCTCGCGGCCGGTGCGACGGTCGTGCTCAAGCCGTCCTCGTTCTCGCCGTGGAGCGCCCAGCTGCTGCTGGAGGGTGTGCACGCGGTCGGCATCCCCGACGCGGTGGTGGGTCTCGTGCAGGGCAGCGGGGGCGTCGGACGCAGCCTCGTCGCCGACGAGCGCATCGCCGCGATCTCGATGACCGGTTCGACGCCGACCGGGCGCGCGATCGCCGCGACGGCCGCTCCGCGCTTCGCGAGACTGCAGCTGGAGCTGGGCTCGAACAACGCCGCGATCGTCCGCACCGACGCCGACCTGGAGCAGACGGCGAAGGCGCTGGCCGATGGTGTGCTGAAGCTGTCGGGCCAGTGGTGCGAGGCACCCCGCCGGGTGCTCGTCGACCGTGCGCGCCGGGACGAGCTGGCAGGTCTCCTGATCGCCGAGTTCGGCCGCCGGGCGATCGGGTCGAGCCTGGACGATGCGACCGAGGTGGGCCCGGTCGCGTTCGCCGGGCGCCGCGACGAGCTCGTCGAGCAGCGGGAGCGGCTGGCGCAGGCCGGTGCCGAGCTGCTGCGCGTCACGCAGGTGCCCGCACAGGGATGGTTCTTCGAGCCGACGGTGGCGGTGCTCGACGGTCCGGGCCTCGCGGACGAGGTCTTCGGACCCCTGCTGCTCGTGGGCGGCTATGCCGACGAGGACGAGGCGGTGGCGCTCGCGAACACCGGGCAGGTCGGACTCGCCGGCTACGTGTTCGGCGCCGACGAGCACGCCGCGGCCGCACTCGGCACACGGCTCGTCGCCGGTGAGGTCAAGGTCAACGGCGCGAGCGTGCTCGACATGTCGCCGGAGTCGTCGCAGAGCTTCTTCGGCGCGAGCGGACTGGGAGGGCACGGAGACGCCGATGTGCTTGACTTCTTCGTGGGGAAGCAGATCGTGGGCTCCGACCGCCCGGGTCTGCCCCTCTGATCGAAGGAGCACGGATGAGCGAGCGTGACGACGCGCCGCACGACTTCTCCCGTGCCGTCCTGCAGCCGGTCTCCGGCTATCAGGCGGTCGCCGGGTTCCTGCGGCGCGAGATGGCGCTCGGCCGCATCCGCCCCGGCGATCGGCTTCCGCCGGAGCGTCGGCTCGCGGAGCAACTCGGCGTCTCGCGCGAGACGTTGCGTCAAGCCTTGCGGATACTCGAGGGCAGCGGGCAGATCGTGATCTCGCGCGGTGCGTCCGGTGGGGCGTTCGTGCAGGATGCCGCCCTCGACCCGCGGCTCATCCGCGAGGAGGTGCGCACGCGTTCGGCTGAGATCGGTGAGCTCACCGAGTTCCGCTCGATCGTCGAGTCCGGTGGGGCGGCGCTGGCTGCGAACCGCCGCAGTGACGCCGACCTGGAGGCGATGGCGCTGGCGCAGCGCGACCTCGCCGCCGCCGGCACGAAGGCCGAGTCCCGCATCGCCGACACCGACTTCCACATCGCCCTCGCCGAGGCCTCCGGAAACTCCTTCGTCCGCGATGCGGTCGAGGAGGCGAGGGTTCGCATGTTCGAGCCCGTCGACCTGATGAGCTTCGACTTCGTGAAGGAGTCGAGCTGGCAGGCGCACGAGCAGATCCTCGACGCGGTGCGTCGGGGCGACGCCGAGGCCGCAGATGCCGCGATGCGCGCGCACCTGCGCACCACGCGCGAGGAATTCTCGCGCGTCGTCGAATCCTGACGCCCGAGGGACTCGGGCAGGTCAGCGCGTGGTGAGGCGGGAGAGCTCGGCGACGAAAGCGTCGACGTCGGCCTCTTCGGTGTCGAAGCCGCACATCCAGCGCACTTCCTTGCGCGCGGCATCCCAGTCGTAGAAGCGGAACGAGTCGCGGAGCTGGTCGGCGACGCCGTCGGGCAGGATCGCGAAGACGCCGTTGGACTGGGTCGGCTGCGTGAAGTCGACGCCCTGGATGGATCCGTCGGCGATGCCGGCCTCGATTTCGGAACGCAGACGCGCGGCCATGGCGTTCGCGTGCTTCGCGTTGCGCAGCCACAGGTCGCCCTCGAGCAGCGCGATCAGCTGCGCCGACACGAACCGCATCTTCGACGACAGCTGCATGTTGAACTTGCGCGAGTACTTCAGGCCGTCGGCCGCGTCGGGGTTCAGCACCACGATCGCCTCGCCGAGCATCGCGCCGTTCTTGGTGCCGCCGAAGGTGAGAACGTCGACGCCGGCGTCGCGGGTGAACGCGCGCAGCGGCAGGTCGAGGGCGGCGGCGGCGTTCGAGAGGCGCGCACCGTCGAGGTGCAGCTTCATGCCGCGCTCGTGCACGTGGTCGGCGATCGCGCGGATCTCGTCGGCCGTGTACAGCGTGCCGAGCTCGGTCGACTGGGTGATCGAGACCACCAGCGGCTGCGCGCGGTGCTCGTCGCCCCAGCCCCAGGCCTCGCGGTCGATGAGCTCGGTGGTGAGCTTGCCGTCGTCGGTGGGGACCGTCAGCAGCTTGAAGCCGCCGATCTTCTCGGGTGCCGCTGCCTCGTCCACGTTGATGTGAGCGGTGGATGCCGCGATCACCGCGCCCCAGCGGGGCAGCATCGACTGCAGGCCCGTCACGTTCGCGCCCGTGCCGTTGAAAACGGGGAACGCCTCGACGCCCTCGCCGAAGTGCGCCTGGAAGACCTCCTGCAGGCGCGCGGTGTACGCATCCTCGCCGTAGGCGCTCTGGTGTCCGCCGTTCGCCGCCGCGATGGCCGCGAGGACCTCGGGGTGGATGCCGGAGTAGTTGTCACTGGCGAAGCCCCGGATCGCGGGGTCATGCTGGATGCTCACCGACCCAGCCTAATTGTCCGCATCGCCCTCGCGGTCCGGGGGAGGGTCTTCCGGATGTCGGATGCCGGCCCTACCCTCGACTTCATGGAGCGCACCGCCGCCACTCGGGCATTCGGCAACGTCCTCGTCAACACGCTCATCGCGAACGTGACGACGAGCTTCCTCTGGTTCGCGCTCACGTTCTGGGTGTACATCGAGACGCAGTCCGTGCTGGCCACGGGCATCATCGGCGGCGCGTACATGCTGTTCGTCGCGTTCTTCGCGATGGCGTTCGGCACGATCGTCGATCGCAACCGCAAGCACACCGTCATGGTGATCTCGAGTGTCATCTCCGCCGCTGCCTTCCTGGTGGCCGGGCTCCTCTACCTCTGGCAGCCCGAGGCGGCACTGCTCGATCTGGGTGGCCCGTGGTTCTGGCTCTTCTCCGGGGTGATCCTCTTCGGCGGTGTCATCGAGCAGCTGCGCAACATCGCGCTGTCCACGACGGTGACTCTGCTGATCCCCGAAGACAAGCGGGCGAACGCCAACGGGCTCGTCGGCACGGTGCAGGGCATCGCCTTCCTCGTCACGAGCGTGTTCTCGGGTCTGTCGATCGGGTTCCTCGGCATGGGATGGACCCTCGCGATCGCGATCGCGGCCATGGCACTCACGTTCGCCCACCTGCTGTTCATCCGCATCCCCGAGGGTGCTCCGGAGCCCGACCCGAACGCATCGAGCGCGCTCGACTTCCGCGGCAGCGTGCGGGCGATCCGACTCGCTCCCGGCCTGTTCGCCCTGATCATCTTCTCGACCTTCAACAACCTCATCGGGGGCGTCTACATGGCGCTCATGGACCCGTACGGCCTGACCCTCTTCGATGCGCAGACCTGGGGCTTCGCACTGGCTTTCGCCTCCACCGGCTTCCTGGTGGGCGGCGGCCTGGTGGCGAAGTTCGGGCTCGGCCCCAAGCCCATGCGCACCATGCTGCTCGTCGTGATCGCCATGGGGCTGCTGGGCTCGGTGTTCATGCTGCGGGAGTGGTGGCCGCTGTATGTGATCGGCATGTGGGCCTATATGGCCCTGGTGCCCCCGGTCGAGGCGGCGGAGCAGACCATCATCCAGAAGGTCGTGCCGTACGAACGGCAGGGTCGCGTGTTCGGTGTGGCCGCGGCGATGGAAGCGGCGGCGGCCCCGATCACCGCGTTCCTGATCGCCCCGATCGCCGAGTTCCTGATCATCCCCTACATGAACACCCGCGAGGGGCAACAGAGCTGGGGCTGGCTGCTCGGCGAGGGCGAGGCCCGCGGTATCGCGCTGATCTGCCTGTTCGCGGGACTGATCATGGTGGTGGCCGCGACGCTGGCCTTCTTCACCCGTTCGTACCGCAAGCTCACCGAGCTCTACGCCGAGGCGCCGGAGCAGGAGATCGACCACGGTGAGGCCGGCGGGGAAGACGGCGGTGATGCCGGCGCAGAAGCCGTGGCGGAGGAGCCGTCGATCGAGTCGGGCCCTGCCCGGCACAGTGAGGCTCCGCCCGTGGTCCCCGGCATGCCGCCCGAGTCCCGCTGAGCCCGGACGATTCCCCGAGCCCCGACGAGTCCCGCTGAGCCTCGGACGTTTCCCCGAGCCTCGGACGATTCCCCGAGGTTCGGACGTTTCCCCGAGGTTCCGATGGAAGAAGTTCCGCAGATCGTCACTCCGTCGGCGGATCGTCCGACACTCGGGATCAGTCGAGGTCGAACACCCGGTCGTTGAGGGCGGAGGCGTCCGTGTCCCAGAGCATGAGGAGCCGTGCGGCCAAGACCTCGGGATCGAGCGACTTGGCCCGGAACACGACGGATGCCGTGCGCAGCTGCTCACCGGAATCGCGTGCGGACTTCGCGTACCCCTGGGCGACGGCCCGGGTCCAGGCCTCGCTCGCCGCCTTCACCGCGGCGTAGTTCGCCCCGCCGGCGAGGGGCCGCGCGACCGCCGTCGACGACACGATCGCGAACCGACCCGCCCCCGACGCGCGCAGCGCCGTGTCGAACGCCCGGCTCGTCGCGCGGACGGCCTCGAGCGCGGGCAGCAGCGCGGCGAAGTCCTCGTCGGACTGCCCGGCGAGGCCGCCGCCCCCGCGCCAGCCCCCGACGAGGGGGACCACCGCGTCGACGGGGCCGATCTGCCCCGCCAGAACCGTCATCTCGTCGAGCGAGGTCGCATCCGCGAGGAAGACCTCCGTGCCCGCATCCGCCAACTGCTGCAGCCCTTCTGCGGACCGGCCGGTCGCGATCACCCGTGCACCCGCACCGTGCAGAGCGCGTGCCGCCGCCCGCCCCGCCGCACTGGTCGCTCCGGCGAGCACCACCGTGCGGCCGGACAGTCTCGAGTCGATGAGTTCATCCATGTCGCTCACTCTTCCGGTTCGGAGGGGCTTCTGCGGCCGGAACCCGCGGAGAGATCCGCAGAACAGGTTCCGGCCGCAGCGCGGTGCGCCCCAGCGTCACACTCGGAACGCGCGCCATGCGCGCGTGGTCATCAGTCGTCCGTGCCGCGGATGCCCACGGTCGATTCGATGACGGGCTTCATCTTCTTGTGAAGGGTCTCGAAGAACATCGACAGCGGGAACTCGTCGTCCATCACGGCATCCGTGTACCCCTTCGGCGCGCCGGCGAGGATCTCGTCCGACAGGCCGCGGGCCCACTGCGAGGCCGGGTGCGGGGTGAGCGTGCCGCGGACGAGCTCGTACGCGGCGAGCCAGTGCGCGACCTTGGGGCGGTCGATCGAGTGCCAGTACAGGTCGTCGATCGCGTCGCCGAGCGCCACGACGGCATCCGGCACGGCGTCCCAGTCGAAGGTGAGAGCCGTGTCGGTCCAGTGCAGCACGCCGCGCTGGTGCAGCCACGCGAACAGCAGCTGTCCGCCGACCGCGTCGTAGTTGCGCGTGCGGGTGCCGGTGATCGAGAAGCGGAAGATGCGGTCGAAGATCACCGCGTACTGCACGAGGTGCGCGTAGTCGTGCATCTCCTGCTCGGTCTCGGTGAGCTCCTCACCGGCGGCGATGCGGGCCGCGAGGGCGCGCTCGATCTTCACCGACTCGCGGAACGCCGTCATGTCGCAGCGCATCTCCTCGAGGGAGTAGAGGAAGAACGGCATCCGCTGCTTGATCATGAACGGGTCGAACGGCAGATCGCCGCGCATGTGGGTGCGGTCGTGGATGATGTCCCACATGACGAAGGTCTTCTCGGCCACCTGCTGGTCGTCGAGCATCGCGGCGGCCCGCTCGGGCAGGTCGAGGTTGGTGATCTCCGCTGCGGCACGGGTGACGCGGCGGTAGCGAGCGGCCTCGCGGTCCTGGAAGATCGCACCCCACGTGAAGGTCGGGATCTCGCGCATCGCGACGGTCTCGGGGAACAGCACGGCCGAGTTCGTGTCGTAGCCGGGCGTGAAGTCGACGAGCCGCAGCGAGACGAACAGCTTGTTGCCGTAGTCGCCGGCCTCAAGGGCGGCGATGAACTCGGGCCAGATCGTCTCGACGATCAGCGCCTCGACCAGACGGTCGCTCGAGCCGTTCTGCGTGTACATCGGGAACACGACGAGGTGACGGATGCCGTCGACGCGGGCCTGCTGCGGCTGGAAGGCCATGAGCGAGTCGAGGAAGTCCGGCACGCCGAAGTCTTCGGATACCCAGCGGTCGAAGTCGACCACGGAGGCGGTGAGGTACTCCGCGTCGTGCGGGAAGGCAGGGGCGAGTGCGCGGATCGCGGCGGTGATCGCGCCGACGAGCTCGCGGGCCGCGGCGTGGTGCGCGCCATCCGGGATCGAGCCGTCCTTGATCTGCATCTCGCGGAGGGCGATCGCGGCGTCCTTCAGCTGCGCCCAGGCGGCGGACTGCTCGGCGATCGACGCGTCCTCGACGACCTCGGGTTCGCCGACGATGGCCTGGACAGCGGAACTGTTGGCGGAAAGAAGGGACATCGGGACCTCCGATCGGAGTTTTCAACGGA
Organism: Microbacterium maritypicum; assembly: GCF_041529975.1. NCBI lineage: Bacteria > Bacillati > Actinomycetota > Actinomycetes > Micrococcales > Microbacteriaceae > Microbacterium > Microbacterium maritypicum. The sequence continues at coordinate 1,436,436 of NZ_CP168030.1, forward strand.
AAGATTCCGGCATATACGGAATCCTGACGATAATCTTACAGCCATGGATGATTCTGTCGACCGCGCGATCCTGACCGCGATCTCCCGTGACGGGCGCGCCACGCTCTCCCAGCTGTCGGAGGCCGTCGGCCTGTCGGTCTCGGCCGTGCAGTCGCGTCTGCGCCGGCTGGAGACGAGGGGAGTCATCTCCGGCTACCAGGCGATCCTCGACCCCGAGCAGGTGGGCACCCCGCTCTCGGCCTTCATCGAGATCACCCCGCTCGACCCCGCCCAGCCCGACAACGCTCCGGAGCTGCTGGAGCACCTCGACGCGATCGAGGCCTGCCACTCCATCGCCGGCGACGCGAGCTACATGCTGTTCGTTCGCGTGCCCTCTCCGCGTGCACTCGAAGAGCTCGTGCGCGACGTGCGGCTCGCGGCGAACGTCAGCACCCGCACCACCGTGGTGCTGCAGACCTACTACGAGCACCGGCCGATCATCCCCGTCGGCTCGGCGGAGTAGCCGGGAGCGCTTCAGAGCACGGCGCCCACCATCGCCTCGCCCAGCGGAGTGCGCAGGTGCAGCATCCGGGTGCCGTCGCGCTCGCTGCCGATCAGCCCCGCGCCCCGCAGCACGGCGAGGTGATGCGACGCGGTCGATATCGCGAGCCCGGCGTCCCGAGCGACCTGCGACGTCGTGCGGGCGAAGCCTGCTCGGAGCAGGATGCCCGCTCGCGCCGGCCCCAGCAGCGCGCCCAATGTCTCCTCGATGTCGGCGGTGTCCCGCGCCCAGCCGGCCGTCACGCCGCGGGCAGGATAGAACAGTGTCGGCTGCGCCGGCGGCTCGGTGAGCACCATGCAGCCCCACGACGACATGACCGACGGCACCAGCACCAGGCCGCTTCCCCGGCAGTCGACCTGTTCGCTGTGACGGCGCAGCGAGACGCGGACGGCGCCTTCTCCCCAGGTCACCTGTGGGTGCAGGTCTCCGGCCATCCCTGCGATGCCGCCGGTCGCGATCCGCTGCGCACGGAACGCGATGTCGGCGCGCAACAGGCGTTCGAGCTGCGGCCAGACGGGAGCCAGCGCGGCATCCCATACCGCGGACCAGGCGTCGGCGATCATCGAGCGCGCCCGTGCCGGCTTCCCCTGCATCTCGCCCAGCGCCCGTTGCCGCGCTCCGGTCGAGCGCCGCACCATCTTCCCGAAGTCGACGCGCATCGGGTCGAGAGGTGTGGTGCGCAGCTCGTCGAGCTCGCCCTCCGGGCTCAGGTCCCATCGCGGTGCGGTCGTCAAGAAGTCGGGCAGGTAGCCGTCGTCCCCGATGACGGTCGCGAGCAGGGCGAACTCCTCGCGGGGCAGGCGCTCGCGCACGGCACGCAGCCACCCCCATTGCAGGGGATGCGCCTCGGGGCGCCGCAGGACCCGCACGGCGTGGGCCAGCTCGTGCCCGGGCGAGATGCCGAATCGCACCGCCTCGACATCGCCGGGACTCAGGTGGAACTCGACGCGGTGGTCGGGGTGCTCGACGCCCTCGACGGGCCGTGTGTTTCGATTCACATCGAAACTCTAGGGGTGGCCCTGCGCGCTGTCGAGACTGGAGTCATGAACAGCACAACCCCCGGATCCGGAATCGTCGCCGGCGCGGACATCCGCATCGGCACGGGCCGCAGTCGCAGGTTCGTCGGCGCAGAGCACGGCGCGGAGGTGTCGTACTTCTTCGTCGAGAACCAGCCGGGCGAAGGCCCGGGGCGGCACTGGCATCCCTACGCCGAGACCTGGGTCGTTATCGAGGGACTTGCCCGCATCACCGTGGGCGAGGAGACTTTCGTCGCCGGGGCGGGCGACACCGCGACCGGCCCCGCCTTCGTCCCGCACTGCTTCACCAACGCGGGAGACGGGGTCCTCAGGATCATCGGCATCCACGCATCCGCCACCATCATCCAGACGTTCCTCGACGAGGACTGAGCACCAGGAGCACCATGTCCTTCCAGGCATACCTCGACAACATCGAGACCAAGACGGGGCTGACCCCGCGACAGTTCATCGAGCTCGCGACGGAGAAGGGGTTCGACCGGACGACGAAGGCCACGCCCATCGTCGCGTGGCTCAAGGAGGATTACGCGCTGGGGCAGGGGCACGCGATGGCCCTCGTGCACGTGATCACCAAGGGCCCGCAGATCAGCAGCAAGCACGTGGGCACGGGCGGTGCGCACGGCGACGCCTCCGACACGCTCTGGCTCGACGGCAAGGACAGCAACCCGAACCCCTGATCCGTCGTCCCGCTGAGGTCGGGCATCGCCCCGGCCAGTAGGATTCCCTGCGTGGCAGCATCCTCCCAGCGCAAGAAGAAGAGTCGGACCGCGAAGCACACCCCGGCCCGCACCAGCGGCAACCCGGCGCGGCGTCCGGTCGTCGAGGCGGGGCCGGTCACCGCATCCGATTGGATCGGGGCCGCGCGGCTGCGCACCCTCCCGCTCGCGATCGCCCCGGTGATCATCGGAACCGGTGCGGCGCGCAGCACCGGCCCCGAGTTCCACTGGGTGATCGCGCTCGCGTGCCTCGCCGTCGCGGTGCTGCTGCAGATCGGCGTGAACTTCACGAACGACTACAGCGACGGCGTCCGCGGCACCGACGCCCACCGGGTCGGGCCCGCGCGCCTGACGGCATCCGGGCGGGTGAAGCCGCGCACCGTCCTGATCATCGGCCTGATCTTCTTCGCGCTCGCCGCGGTCGTCGGGCTCGCGATCGTCGTGCGCACCGAGCAGTGGTGGATGCTGGCCGTCGGTGCGGCGTGCATCGTCGCGGCCTGGTTCTACACCGGCGGCAAGAGGCCGTACGGGTACTACGGCCTCGGCGAGGTCTTCGTGTTCGTGTTCTTCGGACTCGTCGCCACGCTCGGCACCACCTGGGTGCAGGTGTTCGAGCTGCCGCTGCAGGCGTGGCTCGGAGCCATCGCGGCCGGCCTGTTCGCGTGTGCCGTGCTGCTCGCCAACAACCTGCGTGACATCGACCAGGACCGCGAGGTCGGCAAGCGCACCCTGACCGTCTTGATCGGACGCCGCGCCACGCAGGTGCTGTTCACCCTGTTCGTCCTGGCGCCGTTCGGCATCGCCGTGTTCCTCGCGCTGCTGTTCCCGATCGCATGGATCTCGCTCCTCGCACTGCTGGCGGGACTCCCTGCCATCGTCATCGTCTGGGCCTACCGGCAGCCGAGGGAGTTGGTGACCGCGCTCGCCCTGACGTCGCTGACATCACTGCTGTACGCCGGCGCCCTGTTCTGGGCGTTCGTCGGCTGAGCCGCAGCGCGGCGGTCAGGCCTTCGGGTCGGTGGACTCGTCCGCGTCGATCGCCTGATCCTCGGCATCCGCATCGGCCTGGCTGCCCGATGACCGACTCTCGCGGCGCTCCGCGAGTCGGGCCGAAGCGTCGGTGAGCGGTGTGCGCAGGAACAGCATCGAGATGCTCATGCCGATGAGCGCGGCGAAGATCGCGGCGAGCCACCAGTATTCGCGGAAGATCGGGAAGAAGAACCAGAGGATGGCGAGCGGGACGAGGAACGCCAGCAGCCGCAGCACGGTGTAGACGAGGAAAGGCGCGGGCTTCTTCACCCCTCCAGTCTACGTTCGCCGCGCAGGCGGCTCGGCGCCGGTGCCCTCGATGCCGAGTCGAGCGAACGAGATGCCGCGCACGACCCGGTGCCACGGATGCTCGCCGAGCGACCAGAGCAGCCCCGCGTTGATGTCGAGTGCCAGGTCTTCGCAGCCGACCGGGAGGGGCATGTCGTCCTGCTCCAGCGCCGACCGCGGCCCGCTCCACAGCGCACCGGGGCGCAGGCCGTCGGACTGTGAGACGAAGTGGCGGTCTCCCCACCGCACGGCGCCCTGCATGCGGGGGATGCCGGGGCTGAAGACGTGCTCCTCGGTGAACCGCCCGTCGGCGTCCTCCGGGATCGAGAACTCGCCGATCCGGCCGCTGTCGTCGGTGCGGTGCTCGCCGATGAGGACACGCCGCAGGGGAGTGCCGTCCTCGTCGAACACCCGACCCAGGTACGAGCAGCGCAGCGCGACGGGGTGCACGCGCGTGCGGACGGCGACGAGCGCCGTGGTACGACCGCGCCGAGGTCGCCCGCCGGCGATGCGCTGAGCGGCGGCGCCGCGGACCGTCCGCACGTCTGCGAGGTCGAACTCCCAGATGCCGCGACCGGTCGCCGCGACGAAGAGTCGGTCGTCGAACCAGGCGAGTCCCCCGGCGTGGATCGGTGCCGGCTGCAGTTCGCCGCCGTCGTCGGGGACGGCGAGCAGCACGTCGAGGTGGCGGGAGCGCTCGAGGTCGACGAACGTCACGCGGGAGGCGAGATGCACGCCGTCGAGCTGTTGCCGGAACCAGCTCACCGCCACGGTGCGTCGACCCCGCCACTCGCCGAGGTCGATGCCCTGCGGGTACCAGCGTCGGGTCCAGGTCCGGGCGGTCAGCCATCGCAGGTCCAGGGTGTCGCGCTGCTTCTGCCGCACCGGACGCCACGTCGATCCGAAGGGCCAGAGCATGCTCCCATCGTCGCCGATCGAACGGATCCTCGCGAACTCGACCGCGAGTCGAGCGCCGGATCTCGGCGTACGTACAGCTTCACGAAATGCGACATGTATTATGTTACGTGTCGTCGCGCGTATCTCTAGGGGGAGGGAGCGCGACGACACACAACGTCCCGGGTCCGGCTGATGGGGGTCAGCAGGGCACGAGGCGGGCGGGGCCATCATCGGTGGCCCCGCTCTCCGAACGCCTCGCGTTCGGCAGTGCGTAGCACTGGGAGGTGTGGCTCCGTTCGGGTACGGGGCCACACCTCACTGCGCACGGGCCGCAGCATCGGCGGACACCGGTCGTTCACCTCCAGGTCGCCGTCCGGCAACGGTGACCTGACACGATTCCGGGACACCGCCTCTCCCTGGAGCTCCGTGCGCACACCGCTCGTCACCGTCATCCTGCCCGCGAAAGACGCCGGCGCGTACATCGGGACGACGCTCGAGACGCTCACCCGCCAGTTCGAGGATGCGTCGGCGCTCAAGCTCGTCGCGATCGACGACGGCTCACGCGACGACACGGGTGCACTCATGCGCGCGTATGCCGAGCGGCTCCCGCGCGTCGAGGTCATCCGGAACCCGATCGCCCGGGGGCTCGCGACCGCCCGGAATCAGGGGCTGGAACGGGTCGAGGGCGACGCCTTCTGCTTCCTCGACGGCGACGACTGGATGCAGCCGCGGCGGCTCGAGGTGCTGGTGTCGCGATTGCGCGAACTGGACTGCGACTTCCTCCGCACCGACCACGTCACGGTCAGCGGAACGCACCGGGCGCTCGTGCGTGCCCCGCACCCGTGGCGTGAACGCGTGCTCGTTCCGAGGGAGGCGATCCTGCCCGAGAACGAATCCACGATGGTCGACTACCCCTACGCGTGGGCGGGTGTCTTCCACCGAAAAATCCTCGACGACGGGCTGGCACAGTTCCCGGAGGGACTGTTCACGGCGGAGGACCGACCCTGGATCTGGCGGCTCCATCTTCGCGCGCGGTCGTTCGCGGTCGTGGACGCGCCCGCGCTGCTCTACCGACGCGGTGTCGCGACATCCCTCACCCAGGCCAGGGATCGCCGCCAGCTCGACTTCGCCCGGGCGATGGACGAGGTCATCGCCGTCGTGGAGCAGGACGCGGAGGCGGAGCGCTTCCTGCCCAAGGTCGTGTGGACCGCGCTCGCGCTCAGCTCCCACCACCTGGTGCGTGCGCGTCGGATGCGTCCGCGGCTGCGCGCCGAGATGCGCGGCGGCATCCGGGACATGCTCCGCCGCCTGCCGGACGACGAACTCGACGAGACGCTCACGCGCTTCGACGGGCCGCGCCGGCGGGTGCTGGCGCGCGTTCTCCGACAGGCGGGGCGCACGGCATGACCCAGCTGTTCGCGCTGCACAGTGCGTACGGACTCGCCACGGCCGCCGCGGCGATCGACGCCGGGCTCCTCGGCCGCGACGGCGGGGCGGAGCGCATCCTGGTGCCGTTCACCTCGAGCCGGGTGCCGGAGACGGCGGTCGGCATCGCGGGCGACCCCGTGCTCGGGCCGCTGCGCGCGCGGTTCGACCGCGTCGAGCCGCTGGAAGATGTCCTCGGCCCGTTGCATCCGAGCTCGTGGGAACCCGCTGAGGCCGACCTCCCGATCCTGGAGCGGTTGCTCGTACGGGCGTGGCGACTCGATCCTCAGGGCCTGGAGCTGTTCGTGCAGAGCCCGCAGGTCGCGCCGGCCCGCACCCTGATGGCGCTGTTCCCCTACGCGCGGATCACGATCGTGGGGGATGGGCTCATGACCTACTCGCCGATGCGGGTGCGGCTGCCGTATGCGGTCGCGGCGCGCATCGAACGCGTGGTCCATGCGGACGTGGTGCCCGGAGTGCGGCCGCTCGTCGGGTCCCCTCGTGCCGAGATCGTGCCGGTTCCTCCCGTTGCGTTCGCCGCGGCACTGCGGGAGACGGATGCCGGCGAATCGGGCACCGCGGACGACGCCTCCAGCGTGCTCGTCCTCGGCCAGTACCTGTCGGCGCTCGGACTCATGACGCCCGCCGCGGAGGTCGACCTGCAGAAGCAGCTGATCGACCGCGCCGCGCGGTGGGCTCCGCAGCGCATCGTCTTCAAGCCGCACCCCGCCGCACCGCCGCTGATGACCGCGGCGGTCCGCGACCGGGCGCACGTGCACGGAATCGACTTCGTCGAGTATCGCGGCCCGCTCGCGGCCGAGCTGCTCGCTGAACGACTGGATGCGCTGGCCGTCGTCGCTGGGTTCTCGACCGCGTTGCCGACCGTGCACACGCTCTTCGGTCGGGCGATCGGATCGGCGGGCAACGACCGGGTGCTGGCGGCGCTGACGCCGTTCGAGAACAGCAACCGCATACCCGTGACCCTGGTCGATGCCCTCACCCGCGACGACGCGCCCTACAGCGACCCCGCCCGGCTGCAACTGCTGGTGGATGCCGTCGGCTACGCGATGCAGCCTGAGAACGCCGCCCACCTGCGCGGTCGCGCCGAAGAGCTGCTGCACGACCTGGACCCGGTCGAGCGGGATCGGTATTTCGCGCCACGACGGCTTGCGGAGCTGCGGCTGCCGGGAGCGCCGCGGGAGCGCGCCCTGAACCGTGCATTGCGCCCCGCCGGCGGAGTGGGCAGGGTCGAGGAGTGGCGGCTCCACGCCCTCGGCGCGCGGCGACGAGTCGGTCGTGCCTGGCGGGCGCTGCGCGGGCGATGACGATGACGACGAGGATGACGATGACGACGAGGATGAACGACATGGACGAGCAGCGGCCCCTCACGGTGGCGATCATCCCCGCGCGCGGCGGGTCGAAGCAGGTGCCGCGCAAGAACCTCCAGCGGGTGGGCGGAGTCCCGCTGGTCGAGCGTGCTGTTCGGGCGGCGACCGCGGCATCCGGCATCGACCTGGTCGTGGTGTCCACCGACGATGACGAGATCGCCGCGGTCGCGAACACCGCGGGAGCCCGTGTCATCCGCCGCCCCGCCGAGCTCGCCGAAGACACTGCGACCTCGGAGAGCGCGATCCTGCATGCCCTCGACGAGCTCGAAGCAGCCGGAGAGAGGGTCGAGATCGTGGCGTTCCTGCAGGCGACGTCGCCGTTCATCCCGAGTGACGCGCTCGCCGCGGCCGTGGAGGAGATTCGTGCAGACCGCGCCGACAGCGTGTTCGCGGCCCATGAGACCTACGGATTCCTGTGGCGGGAAGACGACCGCGGTGAGGCGGTCGCGATCAACCACGAAGCCGCGCACCGCCCGCGGCGCCAGGACCGGGAGCCGCACCACCTCGAGACCGGCGCCTTCTATGTGTTCCGGGCCGCGGGGTTCCGTGAGAGCCGGCATCGGTTCTTCGGCAGGATCCGCATCGCTGCGGTGCCGGAGTGGACGGCGATCGAGATCGACGATGCGGATCAGCTCCGAGTCGCCCGTGCTCTCGCGACCCTGCACGAGGTTCCAGGGCGCATCCCGGTGCGGGCGGTCGTGACCGACTTCGACGGCGTGCACACCGACGACACCGCGATCATCGATGCAGACGGCGGGGAACGGGTGAGGGTCAGCCGCGAGGACGGGATGGGGGTTGCCCTGCTGCGCCGCGCCGGTGTGCCGCTGCTCATCCTGTCGACCGAGGTCAATCCCGTGGTCCGCGCCCGGGCGACGAAGCTCCGCGTTCCGGTGCTCCATGGCCTCGACGACAAGGAGACGGCACTGCGCGACTGGGCGCAGGAGAACGACGTGCCGCTCGCCGACATCGCCTACCTCGGGAACGACGTCAACGACCTTCCGGCGATGCGGATCGTGGGCTGGCCGGTCGCGGTCGCCAACGCACATCCGCTCGTGATCGAGGAGGCCCGTGTGGTGCTGCGCCGGCGCGGCGGCGAGGGTGCGGTGAGGGAGCTGATCGAACGGGTGTTGTCGAGCTGACCGATGCCGGTAACCCGGCCGTCGCCCGGTGTTCATCCTCGGCCCGTACTCAGGAGGGAGGGGTTGCACCAGCGCTCGACGACCGGAGGAATCATGACTGTCAGCATCGGCTCACGAGTGATCGGCGGCGGTCGTCCCGCCTATGTCATCGCCGAGATCGGACTCAATCACAACGGCGATGTCGACATCGCGAAGAAGCTCATCGACGTCGCAGCCCGCGCCGGCGCCGATGCGGTGAAGTTCCAGAAGCGCACGCCCGAGATCTCCACTCCCGAGCACATGCGCGACGTTCCGCGTGAGACGCCGTGGGGCGTCATGAGCTACCTCGACTACCGCCGTCGCGTCGAGTTCGGCCGCGACGAGTACGTCGAGATCGGCGATCACGCCACCATGCTCGGCCTGGACTGGTTCGCGTCGCCGTGGGACGTGCCGAGCGTCGACTTCCTCGAAGACCTCAACGTGGTGGCGCACAAGGTCGCCTCGGCCAGCCTCACCGATACCGAGCTGCTGGTCGCCCTGCGCGAGACGGGCAAGCCCGTCATCCTCTCGACCGGCATGTCGACCATCGAGCAGATCGACCGGGCGCTCGACACGCTCGGCACCGACCGGGTGGTCCTCATGCACGCGACCTCGACCTACCCGCTCGAGCCCGAAGAGGCGAACCTGCGCGTGATCGCCACCCTGCGCGACCGCTACCCGGGTGTGCCCGTCGGCTACTCGGGGCACGAGCGCGGCCTGCAGATCTCCCTCGCCGCGGTGGCCATCGGCGCAGTCGCGGTCGAGCGCCACATCACGCTCGACCGCACGATGTGGGGCTCCGACCACGCGGCCTCCCTCGAGCCGACCGGTCTCGAGCACCTGGTGCGCGATATCCGCGTGATCGAGCGCGCGACCGGCGACGGGGTCAAGCGCGTGTTCGACAGCGAGCGCGCGCCGATGGCGAAGCTGCGCCGCGTCTCCGCATGACCGGTGCCACCGGCATCCGCGTCGTCGCCATCGCGGACGCCGACTCCTTCGTGAAGTGGGCGGCCTCGCTCCTCGGCTCGGTGCCGGGCCTGCGTCCACACCTGCTGCTCGTACGCACCCCGCTCACGGCCAGTGTCGAGCAGCAGCGCACGGCGCTGGCGGGCACGACGCTCGGCTCCGACGACATCACCCGCATCGGGTTCGCGGAGACGGCGGCCTGGCTGGCCGGGCAGCGCCCCGACGTGGTGCTGCTCGCCGGGCGCGGACCGTTCGTGCGGCTCATGGGGCGCGTCATCGACGCGCTGGAGCATCGACCGGTCACCGTCTCGGGGCTTCCCGGCATGGCCATCCCCGCCCAGCGCGGGGCGCTCGACTATCGCCGTCACACCGACCTGCTGGTGGTGCATTCCCATCGAGAGGTGCGGGCGTTCGAAGAGCTCGGGCGACGCATCGGCGTGCGGACGCCCGTGGCGCTCGCGACCCTGCCGTTCGCCCGGCGCCGGCAGCGGATGCTGCGCCCGGAGCGGATACGGGTCGACGCCGCGGCCGGCGGTCGCGGTGGCATCGCGGTCGCCGAGCGCCCGGCACCGGCTGCTCCGGCGCGACCGCCTGCGACGGACATCGTGTTCGCCGCGCAGGCGCTCGTGCCCGTCGGGAAGGACGAGCGGGCCGAGATCGCGGCCATGCTGGTCCGGGCGGCGGAGGCGGAGCCCGCGCGACGCGTGGTGGTGAAGCTGCGGTCGCGGCCGGGGGAGTCGGAGACGCACCTCGAACGCGAGCCCTACGCGGGGTTGCTGCCGTCGCGCCTTCCGCAGAACCTGGTCTTCTCGTACGACTCGATGTCCGCCGCCCTGCAGACGGCCGCCGGTCTCGTCACGGTGAGCTCGACCGCCGCGATCGAGGCCACCGCGCTCGGAGTGCCCGTGATCGCGCTCGACTCCTTCGGGGTGAGCAAGAGCCTGCTGAACACGGTGTTCGTGGGAAGTGGGCTGCTCGGCGGTCGGAGCGAGGTCGTCGCCGGGCGGTTCCGGCATCCGCATCCGGACTGGCTCCGCGACAACTACTTCCATCCCGAGGTCGAGTCGACGTGGTGGGAGCGGGTGGAGCAGCTCGTGGCGCTGCGGCGCTCGGGCGCGCTGCCGCCACGCCGCGTCCCGGCCGCTCGCGGGGGAGCCCTGCACGAGGCGTGGCATCGGGCGAGCGTGCTCGGCGCCGAGGATCGCACGGTGCAGGGCGCGGTCGCGCTTGCGGTGGGTTCTCCTGCGACTCGCGCGATGGCCGCGGTCCGCGCGCGCCGGGCGCCGTCCGGCGGAGGCACCTGGTCCGATGCGTCGACGGACTACACGCTCGAGCCGAACCCGTTCGACGACTCCCTCCGGCGCTGAATCGGCCGTCTCAGCGCCCGAGGAGAGCCACGATCTGACGGTCGATGTCGTCGACGAGCTCGTCGACGGTCAGATCGACGTTCGTGCTCGCCGTCAGGGTGAGGAACATGATGGCGGACACGATACGGGCGAGGGCGGCGGCACGTTCCTCGCTCGTCTTCGGGTCGCGGCGGAGGATCGACGCCACGGCGTCCTCGGTCTCGCCCACGATGCGGAGCGCTTCGGCATGGTGCCCGTCCGAGGGTTCGGCGAACACCATCTCGCGCAGGTAGGTGCGTCCGTTCTCGACCTGAACGCGGTTGCACTCGACGATCGGTCGCAGCAGTGCGACGATCGCCGCGCGCGCATCGGGAGTCGCTTCGGCCGCCGCGATGCCCTTCTCGAGGGCGACGGCGTAGTGCGCGTTCTGCACGAGCAGCAGCAGCTCGCCCTTGGTCTTCGCGTAGAGGAACAGGGTGCCGGTGCCGACATCGGCTCGCTCGGCGATCTGCTGGGTCGTGACATCGTCGATGCCGTGCTCGGCGAAGAGCTCCGACGCCGCGGCCGTGATCCGTTCGAGTTTCTGCTGCTTGTTGCGCTCGCGACGACCGAGGGCGTTCGAAGCGGACGTCGACATACTCTTCCTCCGGGAATAGAAACTGATTACGCTCAGTTATGACGAGAGTCGCTTATGCGCACGCTCAACTATTCCTCATTGTCGCAAAGAAGAGAGCAGTCCATGCCTTCACTCCACGGAGCCGTCGTCCTCGTCACCGGAGCGAACGGAGGCATCGGCACGCAGTTCGTCCACCAGGCGCTCGCACGCGGAGCCGCCAAGGTCTACGCCAGCGCCCGCACGCCGCGCACCTGGGACGACGAGCGCGTCGTCCCGCTCGCGCTCGATGTGACGGACGCCGAGTCGATCCGCGCCGCCGTCGACGCGGCGCCCGATGTGACGGTGCTCATCAACAACGCGGGCGCCTCGGTGCCGACCGCGGGAATCCTCACCCACTCCGACGAGGACATCCGTCGGAACGTGGAGACGAACTTCCTCGGACCGCTCTTCCTCGCGCGTGCCTACGCGCCACTTCTCGCCGGGCGCCACGGCGCGGCGATCATCGACATCCACTCCGCCCTCGCCTGGTACGCCGTCGGCGGCATCTACAGCGCGACCAAGGCGGCGCTGTGGTCGGCGACGAACTCGCTCCGCCTCGAGCTCGCCCCGGCGGGAGTGCACGTCGTGGGGGTGCACGTCGGCTACGTCGACACCGCCATGGCCGAGCACGTCACCGACCCCAAGACCGATCCGGCCGATCTCGTCCGGGCCGTGCTGGACGCAACCGAGCGCGACGAGTACGAGGTGCTTGCCGACGAGATCTCGGTGCAGGTCAAGGCGGGGCTGAGCGCGCCGCTGGAAGCGGTCTACCCGCAGCTGCGGGCGAACGCCTGAGGAGCCGTCATGCGTGCATTCGTCGTCGACAAGTACAAGCAGCCGCTCGTGGAGCGGGAGGTCGCCGAACCCGAGGTGGGGGACCGAGACGTCCTCGTGCGGGTGGAGGCCGCGGGGCTCAACCAGCTGGACGAGAAGATCCGCCAGGGGGAGTTCGCGCAGATCCTGCCCTACGACCTGCCCCTGGTCCTCGGCAACGATGTGGCGGGGACGGTGATCCGCGTCGGTCGGCTCGTCGACGGATTCCGGCCCGGCGACCGCGTATACGCCCGTCCCGACGCCGCCCGCATCGGGACGTTCGCCGAGCGGATCGCCGTCGCCGAGAAGGATCTCGCCCCCGTGCCCGCCGGTCTCTCGATGGCCGAGGCGGGGTCGCTCCCGCTGGTCGCCCTCACGGCCTGGCAGGCGCTGGTCGAGCGCGGTGGGGTCACGGCGGGCCAGAAGGTGCTCATCCACGCCGGCGCCGGTGGGGTCGGATCCATCGCCATCCAGCTCGCGGCGCACCTCGGGGCCACGGTCGCCACGACGGCCAGTGCCGCGAATGCCGACTTCGCGCGTGAGCTCGGTGCCGACGTCGTGATCGACTACCGTCGGCAGGACTTCGCCGAGGAGCTGTCGGGCTACGACTTCGTGTTGGACAGCCTCGGTGGCGAGAACCTCGAGAAGTCGCTGCGGGTGCTGAGGCCGGGTGGGTTGGTCGTCGGGATATCGGGACCGCCCGACCCCGCCTTCGCCCGTGCCCAGGGGTTGAACCTCGTCGTGCGGCTGGCCATCGCGGGCCTCAGCCGTAAGGTGCGAGCTCAGGCGAAGAAGCTCGGCGTGCGGTACGAGTTCCTCTTCATGCGTGCGGATGGCGACCAGCTGCGCGAGATCACGGCGCTCGTCGACAGCGGCGCGATCCGCCCCGTCGTCGCGAAGACGTACCCGTTGGACCGTCTGCCCGAGGCCCTCGCCGACCTCGCCGCCGGGGTGAGCCGGGGCAAGCTCGTGGTCACGAACGACTGAACCCTCGGAGTCGGCAGCCGAAACCCAGACGCACCGTGCTGCCGCCGGCGCGTCGCGGGTGGACACGCCGACGGTGCGCCGCTTCGTCTGCGTTTTCGCAGGGGCGGCGCACCGTCGGGCCGGGTCAGTTGCTGCGGCGGATGGCGCGCACCCCGACGATCAGTCCGACCACCGCGACCGCGAGAGCGGACACCCAGCCCCACAGCACGGTCACGTCGCCGAGGTCTCCGGCGAACAGCGCCCGCTCGGCCTGCACGACCCAGTTCACCGGGTTGACCGACGCCACGGCGCGCATCCACTCCGGAGCATCGTCGAGCGGCAACAGCATCCCGGACAGGATCAGCAGCGGGAAGATCAGCGACTGCTGCACTCCCCAGAACAGCCACTCCCGGTCCTTCGTCGCCAGCGCCAGCGAATACGACAGCGAGCCGAGGCCCACCCCGAACACGGCCAGCAGCGCCAGCCCGATGAGCAGCCCGAGGATGTCGGCGGCGAAGCCGAACGGCCAGGCGATCAGTACGATCACGAGCGCCTGCACCACGATCGGTGCGATCTCCTTGAGCGCTCGCCCGACCAGCAGCGAGGAGCGGGCGAGCGGGGCGACCAGGGTGCGCTCGTGCGAGCCGGTCATCATCTCGTACTGCAGGTTCGAACCGGTGGCACCGGTGCCGAACAGCACGATCATCACGAGCACGCCGGGCACGAACCAGGCCAGGGTCTCGCCGGCCGGCTGCCCCGAGTCGCCGATCAGCAGGGGAGCGAACAGCCCGAGGAAGACGAGCGGCTGCAGCAGGCTGAAGATCAGCGTGAACGGATCGCGGACCACGGGCTTGAGCTCGCGCGTCAGCACGTTGCGGGTGTCGCGCGCGAGGTTCGGGCGCACGAGCGTGTCGGTGGCGGTCATGAGAGGACTCCTGTCGTGCTGTTCGCGGAAGCGGTGCTGTTCGCGGAGGTCGTGCTGGTGTCGGCGGAATCGGATGCGTCGCCGGTGGCATCCGCTCCTTCGCCGGCGTCGCGCAGGGTGCGGCCGGTGAGTGCCAGGAACACGTCGTCCAGCGTGGGCGGGACGCCGGTCGCGCGGCGGACGAGGATGCCGGCGGCGTCGAGCTCGCGCACGATGACCGGCAGCAGCCGGTCGCCGTCCTGCACCGCGAGCGAGATGGACTCGCCCTCGACCGTGACCTCGGCGGAGCTGAGGCGGGCGACCACGGCGCGGGCGCTCGCCGCTTCGGCAGCATCCGCGAACCCGAAGGTGAGCACGTCGCCGGCCAGTGTCGCCTTGAGGGAGGCGGCGTCGTCGTCGGCGATGATGCGCCCCTTGTCCATGACCATCACGCGCTCGGCGTAGCGGTCGGCCTCTTCCAGGTAGTGCGTGGTGAGGAAGACCGTGGTGCCGTGCTGTGTGCGCAGGTCGAGGATGTGCTCCCACAGGTTCGCCCTGCTCTGCGGGTCGAGTCCGGTGGAGGGCTCGTCGAGGAAGATCAGCGGCGGCGCATGCATGAGCCCGAGCGCGATGTCGAGTCGGCGCTTCTGCCCGCCGCTGAGCTGCTGCACGGTCCGCGTCGCGAAGGAGGTGAGGTCGAGCGACTCGATCAACTCGTCGGCCCGCTTCGCGCTGTCGCGCCGGGACATCCCGTAGAAGGCGCCCTGGCTCAGCAGCTCGTCGCGCACCCGCTGCGAGAAGCTGCCGCTGGTGAGCTGGCCGACGTAGCCGATGCGGGCGCGCACCCCGGCGGCATCCGTGCGGATGTCGTGGCCGACGACGCGTGCGCTCCCCGAGGTGGGCGGGATGAGGGTGGTCAGCATCCGCAGGGTGGTCGACTTGCCGGCGCCGTTCGGGCCGAGGAAGGCGACGAGCTCGCCGCGCACGGCGGTGAAGGAGACGTCGGTCACGGCATGCACCGGCGTCTTCTTGACGGTGAAGACCTTGGTCAGGCCTTCGGTCTCGATGAGGGATTCGTTCATGGGGAGAGCGTAGAAACCCATGCGGACAGATACTGTCCGCATGATCTGGCAATCTGAGACGCATGACCGACACCACCTCGCGTGCACTGGCTCTGCTCAACCTGCTGCAGACGCACCGGCACTGGCCGGGGACCGAGCTCGCCACCCGGCTGGGCGTGACCGAGCGCACCGTGCGCCGCGACGTCGACCGTCTGCGCGAGCTCGGGTACCGCGTGGAGTCCACCCCGGGCATCGCCGGCGGCTACCGGCTCGAGGCCGGGAGTGCGGTGCCTCCGCTGCTGCTCAACGACGACGAAGCCGTCACGATGGCCATCGGGCTGCGGGTCGCCGCCACGCAGCAGCTCGTCGGCGGTCCCGAGGTGACGCTCACCGCCCTGGCCAAGCTCGAGCAGGTGTTGCCGTCGGCGCTGCGCCAGCGGGTCAACGCGCTCGCCGCATCGGTGCAGGCACCGAGCATCGGAGACGGTCCGGTCGTCTCGCCCGAGGTGCTGGGGGAGATCGCGCTCGCCACGCGCGACACCGAGCGGCTGCGGCTGCGGTACGTGGATGGCGAAGGGCGCGAGAGCGTGCGCCGGGTCGAGCCGCACGCCCTGGCGCCGGCCGGTCGCAAGTGGTTTCTGCTCTGCTGGGACCTCGACCGCGAGGACTGGCGCACGTTCCGCGTCGACCGCATCGCTGCCGTCGAGCACACGCGCATACTGTTCGCCCGCCGCGACATCACCGAGGAGGAGATCGAGGAACGCGTGCTGATCGCCTCGTCGTGGTCGCCGCAGAAGGTCGAGGCAGCCGCGGTGATGGAGCTGCCGCTCGCCGAGATGCAGGAGCGCTTCGGCCCGTGGTCGCAGGGAGCGACGGCGGTGGGCGACGACCGCACGCGGTGGCCGTTCGGAGGCTCGGACTGGCGCGAGGCCATGTATGCACTGCTCTGGATCCCCGAGGGTGTCGAGTACGCGGTGGCGCTCGCCGAACCGCACCGGAGCGAGCTGCGCGAGGCCGTCGCCCGGCTGCTGCGCGCCCTCGACGCCCCGGAGCCCGATGACGCCGCGTGACCGGCATCCGTCATCCTCGGACTCATAGGGTTATCCCAGGCAACGGTCCTGGCGGGTCAGATCACGGCCGGGTAACGTCATTCCCATCGCGGCGATCCGGGCGGTCCCGGGCCTCAGCTCATACCTGATGGCGTTGCGGGTTCGACTCCCGCCGTCGCGTCCACTTCAGGTCAGCCGTCGGGCGGCACCGTCAGCGGTTCCGTCGCTTCGAACGGATCGTGAGCGCCTGAGACAGCACCACGCAGGCCATCGCGACGACGGTGAACCATAGGGTCGGGCTCAGCACCTCGGTGAGGATCAGCACCGCGCAGGTCAGCCCGAAGAGGGCGCCGAAGGCGAGCAGCCCCCAGTGGATGCCGGTGCTGGTTCCGTTGCCTCGCATCACTTCACCCTGCCAGTCGGGTGCGTCGATGTCGACCGGGGATCCGTCCTCGTGGCGAGCGGACGACACACCGAGCGGCCTGTTGCATATCGGTGGAGAACGGTTCTCCGGGCGAGGTCATGCTTAGCATCGGAGGATGCGAACGCGACGAACTGTGCAGGTCTACGTCGACGGTTTCGCGCTCTACAAGGGGCTGCTTCAGCGCAGGTTCCCCGAGCACAAGTGGCTGGATCTGAATTCCCTTTCCCAGAGGCTCTTCCCACATCGAGAGGTGGTCGGCGTCAAGTTCTTCACGGCGCAGCTCAAGCCGCAAACGAACGATCCAGGCGTCGGACAGCGCCAGCAGGTGTATTGGCGAGCCCTACGCACGGTAGGTGTCGACATCATCGAGGGAACGTTCCGGTTCAACCGCCAGTACCTGCCGAAGTCGCCCGAGGAGCTGGACGCGTCGGGGAAGGTGGTCACGGTGAAGGTGAAGCGCCCAGAAGAGAAGGGCAGTGACGTCGCGCTCGCCTCGCATCTGATCATTGACGCGTTCGAGATGGTCGCCGACTCATACGCCGTGATCACGAATGACTCTGACCTGGTGGCTCCCGTTCGTATGCTCAGCGAACGAGGGCACGCATTAGCGCTCGTGTCTGTAGCGAACGGAATGTACAACAAAGCGTTCGACTGCGTGGGTCTTGAGACCGTGCGCCAGATTCGGCGGGGAACGTTGTCTGCGTCACAGTTCCCGACCGAACTCATCGGTGTTGACGGGAAGACCATTCGGAAGCCATCGACCTGGCCCTAAAAAAGCAGGCCCTCCGATCTCTCGGAGGGCCGCGCCCGGTAGTCGAAACATCCGGGTGGTTATGAGTCAAGGATACCTCAGCAGCGGCGTAACTGCTCAGGTTTGTCCGCATCGCAGGGAACGCTGGTCTCGTCGGTGTGCACCTGCCCCCTCACAACCCCAACTGATCCAGCCGTTCCTCGAAGCGCACCTGCACATCCTCGGGCTCATCGCCCTCGGCCTCGGCCCAGATCGCGTCTAACTCCTTCTGCACGGAGTCGGGGAGCGCGGCGAACTTCTCGTCCCAGGCGGCGACGGGGGTCCAGTAGCCGACGACCTTGAAGCGGGTCGCGGGCAGGCCGAGTTCCCTGCGCAGGTACTTGCGCACGTCGCGCAGCGCCACGGTCTCGCCGGCCACCCACACGTACCCCTCGTCGAGCGGGAGCCGGTCGTCGACGATGCCGCGGACGAGCGGGCCGAGCGCGCTGGGGCCGTGGCCGTTGCCGCCGACCACCCAGGCGACCTCGACGTCGGGGCCGACCTCGAGCGGCACGCGGTCCGCCTCGCTCGGCACCTCGAGCACGACCCGGGTGCGCACGCCCGACGGCACCTCGGCGATGATGCGTGCCACGGCGGGAAGCCCGGTGAGGTCGGCCACGAGCACCTGCCACGTGATGTCTTCCGGCGGCGAGTAGAGACCGGTCGGGGAGTTCAGCCCGAGCACGTGCCCCGGCTCCGCGCGCGCAGCCCACGGCCCCGCGATGCCCGCCTCGTGGATCACGAAGTCGATGTCGAGCTCGCCGGCATCCGGGCGCACACCGCTGATCGTGTACGTGCGCATCGGCGCTTCGGGCGCGCCCTCCGGCGTCTCCCACCAGTCGCCCGCGGGCACGGGAAGCGAGACATCTTTCGGGTCCTCGCCGTGCGGGAAGAACACCCGCACGTACTCGTCGCCGATGCCGGTGCTGAGGAAGTCGGTGATGCCGTCACCGCCGAGCGTGACGCGGACCAGGGTCGGAGTGAGGGTGGTGGTGCTGCTGACGATGCCGCGGTGGATGCTCACGGAGTCTCCGTCTCTGTGGTGGGGGTCTGGCCGGCAGGGGTGTGGCCGGTGGGGGTGTGCGGATGGGGAGCGCTGCGGGTCTGGGCGAGCCAGGAGTCGCGGTAGAGACCCGCCGTGGCGATGAGCTCGTCGTGCGTGCCGCGCTGCGTCGGCCTGCCGTCGGCGAACACGACGATCTGCTCGGCGGTGACGGCCTGCTGCAGCCGGTGCGCGATGAGCACGGCGGTGCGGCCCTTGCGCAGCGCCGCGATCGCGTCTTCCACGGCTTCGCGGTGATGGAGACCGACGTCGGCGGTGGCCTCGTCGAGGATCACGACGTCGGGGTCGGCGAGGAATGCCCGCGCGACCGCGAGCTGCTGGATGCGTCCCTCGTCGAGCGGCACGGCGGACTCGGATGCGGTGCCGCCGTCCCGCTCGAGGACCATCGCCTCGACCGCCCACTCCGCGCCGACCGCCCGCAATGCGGCGACGATCTCGTCGTCGCTCGCCTCGGGGGCGACCAGCCGCAGGTTGTCGGCGATCGTGCCCCGGAAGTGGTGCAGCTCCTGCGACAGGTAATACGGGGCCTCCGCGCTCGACGCGAGGTGCACGCTGCCCGAGGTGGGCGGATGATGCCCGGCGATCACGCGCGCGAGCGTGCTCTTGCCCGACCCCGAGGTGCCGACCAGTGCCGCCGTGGTGCCCTGGTCGACCCGCAGGTTCACGTCGCTGATGCCGCGACCGGTGGTCGGATAGTGGAAGGTCAGGTCCCGCACCTCGATGCCCACGGATGCCCGTGGTGCCGCATCCGTCTCCTCGTCCCGTGGGGCCGACGCGGGCGCGAGGTCGATGACCCCGACGAGTCGCGCGAGCCCGATCGCCGCGCGCTGGATGTCGTCGAGCCCGAAGATCAGCTGCCCGACCGGCCCGAACAGGCGATGGAACAGCAGCGCGGCCGTCGTGACCGCGCCCACCGTGATCGCGCCGGCGGACTGCAGCAGGAACCCCGTGCCGAGGATCGCAGCCAGCCCGACGAGCTCGCCGCCGTTGATCCACCGGAACAGCCGGTTCGTCACCCGCACGCCCTCGATCTGCATATGGATCGAGGCTTCGGCGCGCTCACGGACACGCTCGAGAGCGGGTTCCTGCTCGTTGAACGCGGTGAGCGTCTCGATGCCCTCGACCGCGTCGAGCACGGCCTGACTGCGCGCGGCTTCACGCACGCGAACCTCGCGGAAGACCACGCGTGACCGCCGCAGGAACGCACGGGTGCCGAGCACATAGAACGGCGCCGAGGCGAGTCCGGCGAGGGTGAGCCACGGGTCGAGGGCGGTGAGCGCCACCACCGAGACCCCGATCGCGAAGCCCGCCGACAGCAGGGTCGGGGCGACGTTGCCGCCGGCCTCGGCCACGGCATCCACGTCTCCGGTGACGCGGGAGAGCAGGTCGGCGCTCTCGCCGTCGTCGACCTCGCCGACCGGCAACCGCATCGCCGAGGCGAACACGTCTTCGCGCAGGGTGGCGAGCATGTCCTGCACCAGGCCGGTGAGCACGCGCACGGCCCACAGCATCATCACGGCCGCGCCGATCGCGCCGAGGCCCGCTCCGGCGACCCACCCGGAGATGATCACGAAGCCGGCGTCCGACGCGACCGCATCCACGATCCGGCCCAGGCACGTGGGCATCACGATCCCGAGAGCGGATGCCGCGAGGAAGAGCGCGGCGACGGCGGCGACCCGGCCCGGATGCTGCCGCAGCAGCCCGCCGACGACGGCCCGAACACGGGCCCCGGAGGCGATGGGCAGCAGAGCGGCGGTCGGGGTCGTGTCACTCATGGGGAGCATCCGATCCGGGAGAGGGGAGGTCGATGACCCGGTCGCAGGCGTCGAGCAGCACGGGGGAGGTGGTGATCACGATCACGGTCTCCTCGTGCGCGGCGAGGGCGTGGGCGATGTGCGCCTCGGTGAGGGCATCGACGGCCGAGGTCGGCTCGTCGAGCACCAGCACGTCGGCCTCCGCGTGCAGGGCGCGGGCGATCCCGATGCGCTGGCGCTGTCCGCCCGAGAGCCGTCGACCGGCCTCGCCGACCTGCGATTCCCAGCCGCCCACCTGCGCCACGGTGTCGTGCAGTGCTGCCATCTCGATGAACGGCGGATGCGCGGGTCCGTCCGCCCCGTGGCCGCGCACGGCCTCGCGCAGAGACCCGCTCACGATCGTCTGCTCGTGTGGCGGGGCGACGACCCGACGGCGGTAGTCGACGGGGTCGAGGGTGGTCAGATCACGGAGTCCGCCGTCGACGGCGACCGACACCAGCCCGGGCTCGGCGCGCGAGCGCAGCCCGAGCAGGCGGGAGAGCGCGCGGGCCGCGTCGCTGTCGGCGGGACGGATGCCGAGCACCTCACGCTCGCGCACCTCCACGAGCGGGGATCCCGAGCCGGCGCGGAAAGCCAGCACGACATCGCCGGCCGGCTCTGTCGGGGAAGACGCGGCGGGCGGGTCGAGCAGGTCTTCGGCGTCGATCACCTCCGCGAGCCGCTTGGCCGAGGCGAGCTTGTGGATCCAGTTGCTGGGGAACGAGCCCGCGTACGCGAGATACCCGCTGATGAACTGGGCGAGTCCGAGCACGGCCACCAGTTCGCCGATGCTGATGCGGCCCTCTGCCGCGAACCACGCAGACATGCCCGCGAGGGCGGTCGTCGCGACCGCGGCCAGGGTGCCGCTCACCGCTTCGTAGGCGGCGAGGGACCGGCCAGCAGCTGTCGCGGCCCGGCGGGAGGTGTCGCTCGCCGCGATGTACCGCCGCACGGCCTCCTCGCGCGCACCGATTCCCACGAGCACCCGGAAGCCGCTCATGAAGTCGGCCGCGACCGCCCCGGCCTCGGTCGCGGCGTGCTGCTCGGCGAAGCCGCGACGCTCCAACGGGCGCGAGACCACCTGCATCACGAACATCATCGCGATGGTCGAGCCGAACACCACGAGCGTCGCGACGGGCGAGATCACGAGCATCGCGAGACCTGCCCCGATGATCGCGGCGATCGTCGAGCACTGCTGCGCGACCGACCAGGCGACTCCGGCCACGCGGTAGGTGTCGGAAGTGACGAACGTGAGTGCTTCGCCCGGAGTGACCGCGCGACGGGAGAGCCGGGGGCGCAGCATCCGCGACAGGGCGAGGTGGCGCAGCGCCTGCTCGCCGTAGCCGTAGATCGAGACCATGAGTCGGGATGCCGCCTGGTAGCTCGCGGTCAACACGAGGAACGTGCCGACCAGCACGCCGAGCCAGAGCACGAGGGCTGCGGGGTCGGCGGGCAGCACGGCGCGGTCGATCGTCGCCCCGATGAGGACCGGGATGGTCGCCTCGGCGAGGGAGTGCACGATGAGCAGCGCGGTGGCCCCGGCGAGGGCGATGCCGCGCCCATCGGACTTCAGCGCGATCCCGAACAGCCTTCGCGGAGTGGACGTCATGGCGTCCGCCGTCCGAGCGGCAGCACCAGCGGCGTTCCCGACACCGGGTCCGTGATGACCTTGCAGGGCAGGTCGTACACGGCCTGGACGAGCTCGGCGGTGATGATCTCCCGCGGGTCGCCCTGCGCCACGATGGCGCCGTCGCGCATCGCCACGAGGTGCGTCGCGTAGCGGGCGGCATGGTTGAGGTCGTGCAGCACGGCGACGAGCGTCGTGCCGTCGCGGTGCAGGTCGGCGAACAGCTCCATCAGGTCGATCTGGTGCGCGATGTCGAGGAACGTCGTCGGCTCGTCGAGCAGCAGGTGCTTCGTCTGCTGGGCGAGGGCCATCGCCACCCAGACCCGCTGCCGCTGCCCGCCCGAGAGCTCATCGACCAGGCGTCGCGACAGGTCGGTGACCCCGGTCGCGGCCATCGCCTCGGACACTGCGCGCTCGTCGGCGCTGCTCCAGGTGCGCATGGCGCTCTGGTGGGGGAACCGACCGCGGCCCACGAGGTCGGCGACGGTGATGCCGTCGGGGGCGATGGACGACTGCGGCAGCAGGCCGAGCTTGCGGGCGGCCTCCTTCGGCTTGAGCGAGCGCAGCTCATCGCCGTCGAGGAGCACCGCGCCGGTCGTCGGGCGCAGCAGGCGGGCGAACCCGCGCAGCAGGGTCGACTTTCCGCACGCGTTCGGTCCGATGATGATCGTGAAAGAGCCGTCGGGGACCTCGAGCGACAGGTCGGAGATGATGGGGGTCTCTCCGTAGCCCAGCGTGATGTCGCGGGCCAGCAGCGAAGCGGTCATGGGTGTTCCTTTCAGGTGCGGCGCACGTACTGGGCGGCCAGCAGCCAGGCGAGATAGATGCCGCCGACCGAGACCGTCACCACGCCGACCGGTACGGCGACGAGCTGGGCGACGGCATCCGACACCACGACGAGGGCGGCGCCGGTCAGCATCACGGGCACCGTGCCCATCGGGGTGTTCGAGCGGGTGAGTCGCTGCGAGATCTGCGGGGCCGCGAGGGCGATGAACGAGATGGGTCCGGCGGCGGCGGTGACGAGGGCGACCAGGGCCACACCGAAGACCATGGCCGCGAGGCGGGTGCGCCCCGGACTGATGCCGAGCGCGGTGGCTGCGTCGTCGCCCATCTCCAGCACCGGCAGCGTGCGGGCGAGCGGGAGGGAGAGCACGGTGACGATCGCGAACACGATCGTCGCGGGGATCAGCTGGTCGAAGCCGAGCGAGGCGAGCGAGCCCGCGCCCCAGGTCGCGGCCATCATCGCCTTCTCGACGCTGACCGAGATGAGGATCCACGAGGTGAGCGACCCGAGCCCTGCCGAGACGCCGATGCCGACGATGATCAGGCGGAACGACGACATGGTGTTCTTGTTGGCCAGCACGTAGACGAGCAGCGCGGTGAGCAGACCGCCGACGAGGGCTCCCGCCGCCTTGAACATGTAGGTGTTCAGCTCGAGCACGATCATCACGAGCGTCACGCCGAACTGGGCTCCGATCCCGAAGCCGATGATGTCGGGGGAGCCGAGCGGGTTGCGCGTGAGGGACTGGAAGATCCCGCCGGCGAGGGCCAGCGCTGCTCCGCACAGCACCGCGAAGAGCACGCGCGGTAGACGCCACTCGAAGACCACCTGGCGGATGTCGGGGTCGGATGCCGGATCGACGATGGCGCGCAGGACCGCAGGGAAATCGACCTCGTAGGCGCCGATGGTCATCGAGGCCAGGCCGGTTCCGACGATGACGATGATGAGCACGACGCTGACGACGACGGAGCGCACGGGGATGAGACCGGCGAGGCGCGCGGTCTCGATCCGGATCAGGCGGCGCCCGTGATCGACCGGGGCGAACTCGGTGTGCGAAGAGTCGATGGTGGGCAGGGCGACGGGCTTCTGGTCGATGCTCACAGTCCGCTCACCCGCTTCCGGCGCACGAGGATGATCAGGATCGGGGCTCCGAGCAGAGCGGTCACGATCCCGACGCGCATCTCCCCGTTGGGGAGCACGATGCGGCCGAGGATGTCGGCGAACAGCAGGAACGCCGAGCCGATGACCATCGAGTACGTCAGCACCCAGCGTTGATCGGGTCCGGTGAACCAGCGGACGACGTGCGGGATCATGAGCCCGACGAAAGCGATGGGGCCGGCGGCGGCGACGCTGGTTCCCGCCAGCAGGGTGACGGCGATGATGACGAGGATCCGCGTCACGCGCACGCGTGCGCCGAGCGCCTGCGCGAGGTCATCGCCCAGGGCGAGGGCGTTCAGCGAGCGCGCGCACAGCAGTCCGATCAGCAGACCGATCGCGATCAGTGGCGCCGCCCACGCGAGCTGGTCGAGGGTGCGTCCGCCGATCGAGCCGACACCCCAGAACCGCATGACCTGGAGGGTGCCGAGGTCGCGCAGCACGATCGCGGTGGTGAATCCGGTGAAGGCCGCGCCCAGGGCGACCCCGGCGAGGGTGAGCTTCATGGGG
The DNA here is from genome assembly GCF_041529975.1 of Microbacterium maritypicum. Classification (NCBI taxonomy): domain Bacteria; kingdom Bacillati; phylum Actinomycetota; class Actinomycetes; order Micrococcales; family Microbacteriaceae; genus Microbacterium; species Microbacterium maritypicum. The sequence goes on from NZ_CP168030.1 coordinate 1,460,814, forward strand.
GTCGCGCCCGATGCCCCGAACGAGCCGAGCACGTAGACGAGCACGGTCAGGACGAAGGCGCCGGCGAGGGCGAACGGCACGTAGGCGCCGGGTGCCGTCAGGCCGAGCACGCCGACCGCGAAGGTGACGGCGAAGGAGGCACCGGCGTTGACTCCGAGGATGCCGGGGTCGGCCAGCGGGTTGCGGGTGAAGGCCTGGATGAGTCCGCCGCACACGGCGAGGGCGGCACCGACGACGATGCCGAGCAGCGTGCGCGGCACCCGCAGTTCCATGACCATCAGGTGCAGCGGGTTCTCGTCGTCGTAGGAGAAGAGGGACTGCAGCACGGTGAGGGGAGCGATCGCGCGGCTGCCGATCGCGAGCGAGGCGACGACGGCGACCACCAGCACCACGGTGGAGACGATGAGCCCCAGCAGCAGCGTCCCGTTGCGGTGCGGGGAGTCGTCGCTGCGACTCCCCGCACCTGTGTTCGAGACGTCCGTGTCGTCTTGCGTCGCCAGGGACATCTCGCGGGTCACTTCCCGTCGATGGTCGGCTCGCCCTGCAGTGCGGCTGCGAGGTCGTCGACGTACTTCGGGAGGATGTACTTCAGCGACAGCACGGTCGGTGCGCTGATCGCGGAGGCCTCGGCGTCGTTCGCGTAGATCACGTACGACCCGGCGGCGATCGGCTCCCAGCGGGAGACGACCTTGTTCTCGACCGTGTACTTCCCCTCATCCGCGCTGCCGCCCCAGGCCGCGAACAGGTCGGCCTGCACGTCGTAGAGGTTCTCGAGGCTGACTCCGGTGTACCAGTTGTCGCCCTCGGCGCTCGCGAGGAAGCTGTCCATCGCCGAGGTGGAGGTGAAGCCCAGCGCCTCGGTGATGCGCACTCGCGGGTCGTACTCGAGGTAGACGCCGAGGTCGGTGCCGCCCTCGTTCAGGGTCAGGCCCCAGACGAAGGTCTTGTCCTGGAACTCGGGGTGCTCTCCGGAGAGGGTGGTGATCTGCTCCTCGGTCTCGGCGATCAGCTCCTCGGCCTTCGTCTCCTCCGACAGGGCCTTGCCGACCGTGCGGGTCATGCCCTCCCAGGTGCCCGGGTTCCACGGACCCTCGATGTACGGCACCGTCGGAGCGATCTCGCTCAGGCGCTCGTACTCGATGTCGGTGACGCCCGAGTAGAGGCTCAGGATCAGGTCGGGCTTGAGCTCCTTGATGGCCTCGTAGTTCGGGCCGTCCTCGACGAAGGGGATGATCTCAGGGGTCTCGCCGTATTCCTCGGTGACGTAGTCCTCGAACCAGGGCTGGTAGCCGCTCTCGTCGGCGCCCCAGACCTCTTCGATGCCGACCGGGTTGGTGCCGAGGGCCGCGACGATGTCGGGCGTCATCCAGCCGAGGGCGACCACGCGCTGGGGCTTCTCGGGGATCACGGTCTTCCCGTGGCCGTGCTCGATGACCACCCCGTCGACGGCGGCCGACGTGGGTGTGGATCCGGCGGCTTCACCGGATGCCGTGCACCCTGCCAGGGTGAGCGCGGCGGCGATGGCCGCGGCGACGAGGGCCGAGCCTCGGCGGATCTTCGGGCGCGCAGAAGCGTGCGACATGGTTCTCCTTCGGGAAGGGGGGAGGGGTGTGCCGCGTCGACGCGGCGAGAAGTTAGGTAAGCATGCCCTAACAGAACGATGTTAGAACGCGGATGGCTCGCTCAGTGTCGCGGGAGCGACGACTTGTGTCGCGGAACCGACAATGGCGGTCGGAACAACCGTGGGCGGTCAGCGCCAGTACAGCTGATGGGCGGTGTCGGCCTGCACGCGCGCGACGTGCTGGCGGGGGGTGATTCCGAACCGCTCCTTGAAGGCGGCGGAGAATGCGCTCGTGGTCGCGTAGCCGCAGCGGTGCGCGGCGGCGCCGATGGGTGTGCCGTCCACGATCAGGCGCGCGCCCAGCGTCATCCGGACTCCCGTGCGCCACCGGCCGAAGCTCATGCCGACGTCGTTCTGGAAGATGCGCAGGACCGTGCGCTCGTGGAGTCCGTGCGCGAGGAACAGCTCGACGGAACCTCGCGGATCGCCGGGGTCGGCGAGTACCGCCTGCACCAGCGGGGCGACCCGTTTGTCGGTGGGCATCGGCACCTCGCCCCACTCGCTCGCGGCCTCGGGCAGCGGCTGCTGCAGCATCTCGATCAGCACCGACTGGATGCGCACGCGCAAGTCGGTGGGCATGTCGTTGATGCCGAGGTGGAGCAGCATCTCCTGCACCGCCCGCGGCACCAGAACTCGGGTGATCTGGTCGACCGGAGCGAGCAGGGCCGTATCCGGGATGTAGGTGTAGCAGCCGATCGAGTCGGGCTCGTGATGGGCGGTGTGCGGGGTGTTCGCGGGGATCCACACGCCCTGCCCCGGGGCCAGGCGCCACCGCGCGTCCTGCAGGTGCACCCAGACCGTGCCGCGGTAGCACCAGGCGAGCATCGGGTCGGCGTGGCTGTGCGGAGGGGAGAGCGGGCGGGCGCCGGTGTCCTCCCCGGTGACGACGCCCGTGCCCATCAAGTACGGCTCGGCCACCGTCGACGGGAACGAGGGGCTCGCCGCCCAGTCGTCCTGCCGGAATGAGTTCATCGTGCTCCGCGTGAGGGCCGCGTGCGCTGCCGTGGAGTGGATGCTGCGCGGCTCGTCGTACCCCGCAATGCTAGCCGGGCTGCAGCGGGAGGCTGCGTGAGGCCCGATGATGGAGACATGCCTTCCGCCCATCGCCCCGGTCTGCGGGTCTCGTCGGGTCTCACGATCCCCGAGGCCGAGCTGTCGTGGCGCTTCTCGCGGTCGTCGGGTCCGGGAGGGCAGGGCGTGAACACCGCCGACTCGCGTGCGGAACTCGTCTGGGACGCGGCGAACTCCACTGCGCTCACGCCGTATCAGCGCGAGCGGCTCCTCGATCGGCTCAGCGGCCGTCTGGTCGACGGGGTGCTGACGATCGCGGCATCCGAGCATCGCGCGCAGTTGCGCAACCGCGACGCCGCGCGCGACCGGCTGGTCGCGCTGGTAGCCGAGGCGCTGCGCCCGCCGGCGCCCCCGCGTCGTGCGACGAAGCCCAGTCGCGGGTCGAAGGAGCGTCGGCTCAAGGCCAAGCAGCGACGGACGGACGTCAAGAGTCTGCGCCGCCGGCCTCGCGAGGATTGAGTCCGCGCGGCAGCCAGCTCCCGATGCCGTCGAGCAGCGCGTATGTGCTGGCCGGCGAGCTCGGGCGTGCGGCCGGAGATCATGCCGCGGCCTTCGCCCGCTACGAGGAGATCATGCGCCCCTACGTCGCGACTGCCCACACGCTGGCACCCGGTGGTGTGGACGGCTTCCTTCCGCGCGGTCGATTCATGCTCCGGATGCGGGTGTTCACCGCTCGGCTCATGCACCACTGGCCGATGCGACAGATCGTCGCGCGGATGCTCGACAAGTCCGAGGCGATCGAGCTCGCGGACTACGCCTCGACCTCGGTCACTGTCGCCTGATCGCGGTCTCGTCGCCGTCGATCGGCTCCGCGCGCAGTGGGCCGAGGCGGTCGACCTCCGGAAGGGGCGGCCCTGATCTCGGAGCCCGCGCCGCCGTATCGGCCCCGCCGACGCGGTTGCTGCGTTCGGTGAGCGCGACGAGGGCCAGGTGGCGATCGGCGGTCCAGCACACGAGCCGTCCGCGCTGGTCCTTGGTGCGGGACAGGATGTCTGCGTCGGCCAGCAGCGTGAGGGCTCGATGGGCGGCCGTGGTCGAGACGCCGTGGCGCTCGGCGACCGAATCGAGCGTCAGGACCGGCTCGGCCGCAAGGTGCTCCAGGATGCGGAGGGCCACGGAGTCGCGTCTCGGCACGGCAGGCGCGAGGCCTTGCGCGCGGCGGTAGGCGATGAAGTCGGCGTTGATCTGCGCGTCCAATGAGGCGATGTCATCGGCGAGGTGCACGGCGTTCGTGGCAGCGATCTCGGTCGCCCTCGCGAAGCCGAGCACCCATTCGTCGAGGCGCGGAGGCTCCGCTCGGAAGGCCGAGAGCCCGGCGATGTATGAATCCGTATCGCCGGCGAAGACGGTACTGATCGGGATCAGTGCATGGCGCACGGCATCCGCACGTCGCAGTACCGTGTGGATGAGCGCCCGCCCGGTGCGCCCGTTGCCGTCGATGAAAGGGTGGATCGTCTCGAACTGGGCATGGGCGATGGCGGCACGGACCACGGCATTTCCTGAGGTCTCGGTGAGGAATCCGGCAAGGTCGGACACCAGTCGTTCCACCTCGGACTCGGGCGGGGGGATGAACTCGGCGCGCAGGGGGCTCCACCCGGCTCCCCCGACCCAGTTCTGCTCCGTCCGGAGCCCGCGCTCGAGGGAAGGCTCGATCACGTGTTGCAGATCCTCGATGTCGGAGACGCTGATGACGTGACGGTGATCTGCGAGCGTGTCGATCGCGTCTTCGGTTGCGCGGACGTTGGCGATCACGTCGAGCGCGACGCGGGGACCGTGATGGAGGAGCTCGGCCACCGCGAGGCGCTTGGGTGTGATGCGGTTGCCTTCGATCCATGATGACGAGATGCTCTCCGACCGGATGAGCAGGTGGTTCAGATAGGAGGATCGGGAGCCGATGCGCTCGTCGGCACGCGCGAGTACGGTGAGGGCGTCTTCCGCAGCGGCCTGGGCGTCGGGGCCGATCGGAGGGAGTGCAGACCCGAGTTCATCGGGGATGTAGGCGCGGTAGCGTCCGGCCGCGCGGTCGCGTCGGCTCAGCTGACCGTACCCGGTCGGGTTCCACAAGCGTTCGACGAAACGTGCCATGGTCGCCTCCTAACGTGGGCGACCGTGTCGCTTGATTAACTTTAGCGCATCTAAAGTTAATCAAGTCCGGAGTTCGGCGATCTTCGCCTCGATCGGCGCCCAGCCGCTGTCGAGCAGCCGGAATCCTGCGTCCAGGGTGCCGAGGGGGTCGTCGCTGTCGTTGACGAGCAGCTGCATCTGCAGCACGAACCGGGCGTAGACACGGATCTCGGCGATCGGGTCGGCGAGACCGAGTTCTTCGGCGATGGCGTCGGCGAGCGCGTCTTCGTGCCGGAGCCACATCTTCGCCGCGTAATCGCGCAGTGCCGGCGTCTCGTTGAGGAAGCGCAGGAACACACGGGTGACGTCGTTGCCGTGCTCGTCGACGTTCGCGCGGAGCTCGGCCGTATAGAAGTCGTGGATCGCACGGTTGATCGTGGTGCCCGTCGGCCGGTCTCGGACGGTGGAGACGAGGCGGTCGCGCTGCTCGTCGTCCTCGTCGAAGACGAGGGCTTCCTTCTGCGGGAAGTGCGCGAAGACGGTGGTGGGGGAGACGTCGGCGGCGTCGGCGACCTCGCGGATGCTCACGTTGTCGAAGCCGCGCTCGAGGAACATCATCGTCGCGACGTCGGAGATCGCCTTGCGGGTCGCGGCCTTCTTCCGTTCGCGGCGCCCGAGGGGCTCTGGGGTCGTCATGTCCTCACCTTATCGTGAACCGACCACAAAACTGGCTTGACACCAAAACTGGTATCGCTACACTTTCGGTATGACTTCACCTAACACCCTCACGCGTCGGGAACAGAACCGCGCGTGGATCATGCTCATCGTGCTGACGATGCTGACTGTCATCGGGATGACGGTCGTCCTCCCCGTCCTGCCTTTCGTGGTGCTCCAGTACGTCTCGCACGAGAGTGACCTCGCCATCTGGGTGGGCGTGCTCGAGGCGGTCAACGGGCTCTGCGCCTTCCTGGCCGCACCGTTCCTCGGCCGCCTCTCCGACCGGTTCGGCCGTCGACCCGTCATCATCGTCGCCGCCTTCGGGGCCGCGTTCTCGATGGCGCTGTTCGGCATCGGCGGCGCGATCTGGGTCCTCGTCCTCGCCCGCGTCATCCAGGGATTGACGGCGGGCGACCTGCCGGCCCTCTTCGCCTACCTCGCCGACATCACCCCGCCCGAGCAGCGTGCCAAGCGCTTCGGCCTGCTCGGTGCGCTGTCCGGCATCGGGACCATGATCGGCCCGGGGATCGGCGGTCTGCTCGCCGCCGTGAGCCTCCAACTCCCGGTCTTCCTCACTGCCGCGGTCGCCCTCACGATCGCGATCCTCAGTATCTTCCTGCTCCCCGAGAGCCTGAAGCCCGGCAACCGCATCGCCACGATCAAGCTCCGTGATGTGCAGCCCTTCGCGGTGTTCAAGGAGGCGTTCGGACGCAAGGAGCTGCGCGGGCTCATGATCGGCTTCGGCCTGCTCGCCCTGCCGTTCGGCTTCTTCGTGAACAACTTCAGCGTGCTGGCGCTCGACTCGATCCAGTGGGGGCCGACGCAGATCGGACTCCTGACCGCGGCGGTCGGCATCATCGACATCCTCATCCAGGGTGTGCTACTCGGCATCCTGCTCCCGCGCATCGGGGAGCGCGGTGTGATCGTGAGCGGCATCATCGCGCAGATGATCGGCCTCGCGGCCCTCGCCATCGTGGCCTCCATCTTCGCTCAGCCGTGGGTGTTCATCGTCGGCGCGCTCATGCTCGCCGCCGGCCAGGGTGCCTCGCAGGCCGCGATGGACGGCGCCATGTCGAACGCCGTCGGCGACGACGAGCAGGGCTGGCTCGGCGGAGCGACGCAGTCGCTGAACGCGGCCATGGGCACGGCGGCCCCGCTCGTCGCGGGCGCGCTCTACGCCCTGGGCAGCCCCGCCGCGCCGTACTGGCTGGGCGTCGCGATCATGATCGTCGCGGTGATCGTCGTCAGCCGCGCACACATCGCGAACACTGCCAAGCGCCCGGTCGGCGCGGATGCGGATGCGGATGCCCCGAGGGAGTCCGTCGTGCAGCGTGATCCGTCGGCTGGTGTATTGACAGATTGATACACCACGGGCAGACTCTGTATCACCTGAGTGATACACGGAGGCAGAATCATGGCGGGGATCGCGCTTGTCGGATACATCGTTTGCGTCGCGGCGGTGGTCGCCGTCGTGTGGTTGGTCGTCCGTGGCCGTCCACGGCGAATCGAGCCGCTGGCGGCATCCGTCCAGTCGCTTCTCGACGCGGCCAGGCGGCGGGCGGTGATCGCCGTCGTCTTCTCCGGCGCCGTGATCGTCGCCCTCTTTCTGGCCGGGTCCTTCCTGCAGTCGTTGGTGGGACTTCCGATCGCTCTCGCCCCTGCCCTGGGCGGCTCTGCGGGCTTGCTTCTCTACTCCGCCACCCCGCCTCGTGCGGTCGTGGTCGCCTCCGGCGCCGCACGCGAGGCGTCCCTGACACCGCGGACGCCGTTGTCGTTCGTGCCCCCGCTGGGAGCGGGCCTGCTCGCGGCGGCCGTGATCCTCCAGGTCGCGTTCCTCATCTTCACGGGGGTGACGTCGAGTCCGGACGGATCGGGCCGCTACCGGACCATCGCCTTCCAGACCGCGGACTCCGCCAGCGCCAGCAGCCCCTACCCCGGTTGGTTCTATGGTGTTCCTCTTCTCGTGGCGACGGTGGTCCTCGTGGCAGCCACGTTCCTCGCGCTCTGGCGCGTCAGCTCCACGCCCGCACTGCCCCAGCGTGAGCGCGCCGACGTGGATGCCGGCTGGCGGCGGGCGACCAATCGGATCATCCTCGCCGTCGGCGGCGCGATGCTCCTGCTCCAGTTCGGCGGTACGGCCCTCCAATCGGGGTCGGCGATGCACAACACGTATTTCGAAGGCGTCCCCGCGATCTGGGACGTGCTCGGTCAGACGCTTGCGGGAGCGGGACTCGTCCTGATGATCGGCAGCATCGTCGTCCTCACGCTCGCCACGCTCTGGGCCTTCACGCTCCCGGACGCGGCGCTCGCCGCCGGAGCGTCGGCCGGTCCGCGGAACGCCGAGTCCGCGCCTGCGGGACTGCCTCGATGATCACCTTCGATCCGCAGAGCAGCGTCGTCCCCTTCGAGCAGATCCGCGGGCAGATCACCGACCTGATCCGCTCCGGGGACCTCGCCGACGGCCAGAGACTGCCCTCCATACGCCAACTCGCCGCCGATCTGCGCGTCGCGGCCGGGACGGCGGCGAAGGCCTACGCGACCCTCGAATCCGAAGGTCTCATCGAAACCAGCAGAACTCGAGGAACCCGAGTCGCGCCGGGGAAAGCACATCCTCCAGAGGTTCAGCGTGCGGCGAAGCGCTACGTGAGCACCATCGGCGATCTCGACCTCGACCAGGCCCTCAGTGCCGTCCGGACCGCCTGGCTCGCACTGCACCCCCAGACGCCCGCGGCGCACTGAGCCGATCCGGGGCCTTCGGGCGTCGCGTGGTTTCGTCAGCGGACATCCGCCGCGTGCGCGACCGGGCGCGGGAGTTCCCGCAGCCGCACGATCGATGCGAGCAGCTCTTCGGGGGAGGTGCCGAGACTCCCGAGCGCCTCGGCGGCCGCCGCACTGAACCCGCGGGTGTCGATCGGCAGGCGAGCGACGTTCGTGACGAGCCCCTTCTCGTTCGTGACCCAGTTGCCGGCCGAGGCGTGCCAGGCGTGCGCGGTGAGCATGGTCGTCGTGGTCCCGCACAGCGACACGTAGGCGACGTCACCGGACTTCGCACCCTTCACGGCGGCGTTCAGCAGGAAGTCGACCTGCCAGAGGTTCGTGAGGAACGCGTCCCGCAGTGCCTCCGGGTAGGGGGTGACGCTGCGGGCGAGGCCGATCAGGATCCCCTCCGGGTCGCGCAGCGGCACACTCGTCGCGACCTCGCCGGCGTAGGCGACGTCGAGGAAGCCGAGCGGATGCCCCGGCTGGGCGTGGAACGCGAACTCGCCCCTCGCGGCGCGAGCGCACTGCTCCGCCACCCGGTCCACGTCGCGGAGGATGAGATCGACCGGCACGCCGTCGACGATCAGCCAGGCGCCGCCGTCGACCCATGGACCCCAGCCGCCCCGTTCGGCGATCTCGACGGGCGCACCCGTCCAGCTGCTCGCCACACGCCCCAGGCCCGCGCGGTCGACGTCCGCGTCGACATAGAGACCCAGGTCGATGTCGGAGTCCGGGCGATGCGTGCCCCGGGCTCGGCTGCCTCCGAGTGTGACGGCGCGCACACCGGGCACGCCGGTGAGTTCGTCGGCCATGGAGCGGAGGCGGTCTTCATCGAGCACGACACCGATCGTACTCACGTCGTGCCCGCCGGGTGCGGGGCGGGTGATATCCGGAAATCCGCATCGCGTTGTGTTATCCGGAAAACGTAATAGTCAGTCCCTTCCACCGCCGCGGACGAGCTCGAGTCCGGCCCCGGCGAACTGCCGCAGGGTGGCATCCGGCAGGAACGCCCGCGTGAGCGCGCCGCCGATGCGGGTGAGATCGCTCTCGTCGCGGAACAGGAGGTACATGGTCTCGTAGCGCGGGTGGAACTTCTGCTTGAAACGGTGCAGTGAGCCGAAGCCGTAGACCGGCTCCAGGGCATCCGCGAGTCGCTCGCTCAGCGCGGCGATCACACCGGCATCCGGCGGATAGTCGTGGGCGAGGGGAGCGCCGGAGAGCGACATGATCTCGGCCCCCTCCTCGGAGAACTGCTTCGCTGAGGATCCGATGAGATATTCCATCACCGGGCCGAACCCGCCGTCGCGGCGGCGCATCAGATCGAGCGTCCACCCGCGCACCGCACCGTCGCCGCCGTACACGGGCAGCCACGAGAGGAACCCGTCGATGTCGCCGTTGGGGGCGACGGCCAGCGCGAGGCGCACCTCCGGGTCCTCCGCCTCATCGAGCGTGCCGAGGGTGAAGCGCATCTCCGGCAGATCCTTGTCGCCGACCCAGGCTTCGGAGATCGCCCGCAGCTGCTGCTGCACACCCCAGGACTCGGCCTTCAGGTGCGTCATCCGGAAGGTCATGTCGTCGCGGCCGGCTCTGTTGAGTGAGGTGCGCACGGAGTTCCACCGCTTACCCGTGAACTCCAGCCCCGGCAGGTCGACGATCGTGTCGTCGGCCACGACGATGCTGCGCCAGGTCGAGGGCACGGCGGCCCGGGTGGCCTCATCGGCGCTGAAGAAGCACGGCACGAGACCTGCCTGCTCAGCGGTGCGGATGAACTCCGTCACGGCCTCGGCGCGAGAATCCGCCGGGCCGATCGGGTCGGCGAGCGCCAGAGCCACGCCGTTGCGCCGCTGGTACGCGACGATGCCGCCGGTCACCCGGGCGTAGCTGTTGCCGTCCCAGGTCGTCATCCACGACAGGGTGCCTCCGCCGTGCGTGCGCAGCTCCTTCTTCATGTCGTCCGCCGTGGGGGAGGGCTGGATGCCGAGCTTCGTCTTGCGCCTGGCCCCGAACGCCCGGCGCACCCAGATGAGGTAGACGAGCATGACCAACCAGAGGAAACCGTTCGCCAGGGAGAGCTCGGTCTCGCCGTCCCAGCGGAAGTCGACCTGGGCCTGGCTGAAGACGGTGATGAGGGTGAGCACGAGCGCCGCGACCAGGACGTTGAAGAGGCCGAGCAGCAGTGCGAGCACCCAGGTCCAGCGGCGGCCGCGGCGCAGACCGTTCACGAGCACCAGGATCACGACGACGTCGATCGCGAGGTCGATGAAGCCACCCGATGCGGGTTCGGTCGGGCCGAACGGGCCGTCGGTGGGGAGGAGGGTCGTGATGATCTCGACCGCGCCGAGCACGAGGATGGCGATCACCGCGATCAGCCTCTGCTCGCGGACGGTCGTGTGCCGCACGCGCAGCGAGCGGTCGACCACGAGGATCAGCAGCACGGCGAGCAGGTGCTCGAGGTCGGCGATCTTGCCCCAGAACAGCATCGCGATGAACACGAAGCCGAGCAGGATCAGCCAGCCGCGCACCCGCCACGGTGGGCGGAACAGTCCGACGGCCGCGGCGATGCAGGCCATGGTTCCGCCTGATGCTCCGACGTCGAGCGCCTGCGCCTGGGTCGTGGCCCACTCCCAGGGGAACTGCGAGAGCAGGAGGAGCAGCAGCGCGGTGGCGAAGATCGCGAACAGCTGACCGATCCAGTAGTACGCGAGTGCGACCCGCGATCCGCGCCGGAACTCCAGGTACGCCATGCCCCAGAAGCCGGCGATCGTGAACACGTAGACCCACGGCTGGTTCACGAAGAACGTGCCGGTCAGCGGGGTCCACCACTTGCCGTCGACGAGGTTCGGCAGACCGTAGGCCACGGTCGGGAACAGCTTCGTGTCCTCGAACGGTGCCCAGAGCCCGTTCCAGGCGACCCCGACGATGAGGATGAGCAGCGCCATGATCAGCGTCGCCGGGATGCGGCGGACGACGGCGATGGCCGGGCGGGGCGTGGGGGAGCGCTCCTCAGTCATGCGCTCAGCGTAGCGAGGGGGCTCCGTGCTGTGGCTACTCGCCGCGCAGCACCCGGCGGAGCTCCGCGATCTCGTCGTTCGTCATGCCGCCGCTGCGCAGATAGCCCGAGACGTCGCCGTGGTTCGCGTCGATCCACTCCAGGGCCGCCTCGATTGCCGAGGCGGGAGACTCGGTTGCCAGCGTCTTGAGGGCGGGCGTGAGGGGGACGCCGAGAGAGGTGATGAGCGCGGTGAGAGCCTCGGCGAAACCGAGAGCCAGGTTCTTCTCCGTCTGCGTGTAGTCCTCGACGATCGCTTCGCGCGGCACCCCGGCGACCGACAGCAGGATGGCCGCCGCGAGTCCGGTGCGATCCTTGCCCGCGGTGCAGTGGAACAGCACGCCGGGGCTGTCGGTGCGCGACGCGGCGAGCACGGTGCGCGCGACGGTCGCGAACTGCGCGGCGCTCGCCTCCAGGATGGCCACGTACAGTCCCTCCAGCGTCGGCACCTGCTTGAGCACGTCGGCGACCTGCGTGACCGACAGGCTCGCGCCGCCCGCCGCGGGAAGCAGCTGCTTCACCATCTCGTCCATGGCGCCGCCCTGCATCGGCAGGGGCAGCAGGGTGACGCTGCCGTCTTCGGGAAGCCGGTCCGCCGCGCGGGAGCGCTCGCCGTCGGTGCGCAGGTCGATCACGGTCCCGATGCGGAGGTCGACGAGCTCCTGCAGCCCCTCGTCGGTGAGCCCTGCGAGGGCGTCGGAGCGGAAGAGGAGACCGGAGGCGAGCGTTCCGCCGCCGGTGAGCGGGAGCCCGGTGAGCTCTCGAGCGTTGTGCGTCCCCTGCAGAATCGACGTCAGTTCCATGGTCGTCCGGGCCCTCTCCTGATTTTGGTCTCAGCGTATCGGGAGTGCACATCCGGCGTTCTCACCGTTTCGGGGTGGGCGTGGACGTTTCGTCCTGTGCTGCACATATACAGGTATGGACCGAATCGAGGAGAACGAGATGCGCGGCATCGGGGATGACGATCTGGACCGCGCGCTGCAGGTCGCGGGCGAGCTGATCGCGCCGCGAACGCCGGAGCTGGAATGGGAGCTGGCGAGGCTCTCGGTCGCGACGAGAACGCGTGGTCGGCGAACTCGCTCCCATCGGGTCGGAGCGATCGCGGCCGCCGGTGGTGTCGCCCTCTTGTTGGCGGGCGGCGCAGCGGCCGCGGCCACAGGCCTCTGGCGGCCGTGGGCGGAGACGCCGGACGGGACGTTCACCTATGTGCTGCCCAGCGGGATCGAATGCGAGGAGCGGGTGGGCGAGATCACGGCCGAGAATCCCGAGGTGCGCGCGGCGATCCAGAGCATCTTCCGGGACACCGACGTCGTCGCGGCGGCCGATCCCGCGCAGTGGGAGCGTCGGCTGGAAGCGCAGCCCGACGTCACCGAGACCGCCCGCTCGTGGATCGAATCGGGCCGCTCCGCCCTCCCCACAGTCGACGACGTCATCGCGCAGATGGCCATGTCGCGCGCGGTGAACGACGTCGTCATCACCGAACTCGAGGAGCGCGGGTTCGACCCCGAGCGGCCGGACAACATGATCGCCTCGAGCGGGCAGGCGATCTGCACGGAGGAGGGCCGGCGAACCCGGTGTCGGGAGGGGGCGCCCGAGCCCGTGCCCTCGATTGCATCTCGGCATGCTCGCCGGATCTGCTGGCGTATTTCGAACGGAGAACGGCGAGCGCTGACGCCGCCGATCTCCTGTCCGAGACGATGCTCACGGCATGGCGGCGGATCGACGACCTGCCGAAGGACGACATCGAGGCGCGGATGTGGCTGTTCGGGGTCGCGAGGCGGATCCTCGCGAACGCCGAACGGGCATCCGTGCGGCGGTGGAAGCTCGCGGAGCGACTGCGGGGCCACCTGGCCACCCACCCGCACACGCACGACGATGCCCAGGCGATCGATGTGCGTGATGCGGTCCGCCGGCTCCCGGACGATCTGAGGGATCTGATCGGGCTCGTGCATTGGGAAGGCTTCACGCTCGAGGAGGCGGCGCGCATCATCGGCATCCCCGCGTCCACGGCGAGGGGGAGGTATCGGAATGCGCGGCGCCTGCTCGCTGACATGCTGCTGTCACCCCAGGCTGCCGGCTCAAGCGCCTCGGCCTCCGAGGGCGCCTGAGCCGGCGTGCCGTGTCAGCCGTTGACGGCCTTCTCGATCGCCTGCTCGAGGTCGTCCCACTCCTGCAGCTCGACCTTCCGGCCGTCGACGAAGAACGACGGGGTGCTGCTCACCTCGAGCTTCTCGCCGTCGCTCTTGTCGGCCTGCACGCGTTCCGCGGTGGCGGGGTCGGCGATCGCGGCGTCGTAGGCAGTCATGTCGAGGCCCAGGTCCTCGGCGAAGCCACGGAACACCTCTGGTGTCTCCTGGGGCTGCTCGCCCCACTGCGCCTGGGTCTCGAACAGCCGGTGGTACATGTCCTCGAATCGGTCCTGCTGCGCCGCCGCCTCGGCGGCGAGGGCGGCCTGGGTGGAGTTGATGTGCCCCGGCAGCGGGAAGTAGCGGACGACGTAGGTGATCTCGCCGTCGAACTTCTCGCGCAGCTCTTCGACGATCGGGTAGAACGCCCCGCACGCCTCACACTCGAAGTCGAGGAATTCGACCACGGTGACGGCGCCCTCGCCGCCGTCGTCGAGCACGTGCGAGTCGGTGCGCACGGTCTGCCGCTCCTCGCCTTCGGGTGGCGCGGTGGTCGCCTTCTGGTTGAGGGCGAACACGATGCCGACGATCAGCAGCACGATGGCGACGGCGATGGCGATCAGGGTCGCTTTGACAGAGTTCTTCATGGGGTCTCCAGACACAGGGGTACGACGGGGAAGGATGCCGCGCGAGGCGGCTCGCTGCACGCGTCGGGGGTCAGGTGCGGGAGATCGAGAGCTGTGTCAGGGAGAGGGCGGGGACGATGAGGCGCGGGCCGGCACGGCTCGGCGACGTCAGGCGGGGAGCGCGGGTGCGGAGGGGCCGGGAGCCCCGACCGCGAAGCCGGAGGAACAGCAGCACCAGTGCGACGCCGCACAGCACGGCGAGCACGCAGACGCCGATGTCGGAGGAGAGCACGTCGATGGCCGTCGCGCTGTCGGGGCCACCACCGGCGGACACGGTGTCAGTCGGAGACGAGACGCCGGACGCGAGGCAGAGGGTGGCGTGCACATCGGCCGGGCCGTGGGAGCTGGACCAGGCGCCGATCACCAGCAGGAGCGCGAGGCCGACGGCGGTGATCGCGCGGGCGATCAGCGTCCGATCAGCCCGCGCTCGCAGCATCCGATCCGGCGGTGAGGGCAGCATTTCCCGCGCAGTCTAGCAACGGTGCCTCTGTCTCTCCGGGGCCGGGCCACCGCTGACACGCCTACACTGGAGGGGTGGCGAGACTACTGATCGTCGGCGGCTTCCTCGCCGCCGTGTTCTGGGTGTACAGCATCGTCGATTGCGCAGTGCAGCCGGCGACGCGGCACCGGGGTGTGTCCAAGGCCGCCTGGATCGCGATCGTGGTGCTCCTCCCCGTGATCGGTGGAATCCTCTGGTTCGTGATCGGCCGGCGCCGTGCGAACGATTCCGGTACCCGCCCCGTCATCGCGCCGGACGACGATCCTGCGTTCCTGCGCAGCATCAGCAAGACCGAGCAGGATGCCCGCATCCGCCGCCTCGAAGAGGAACTCGCCCGTCTGGACGAGGAGACCGACGAGCCTCCCGCCTCGGACCCGCGCCCGTGACGTCGTCGCCGGCGATGGAGGCCGCGGCTTCCCTGATCGCCGACCTCGTCGCGAACGGTGTGCGCGACGTCGTGCTGTCGCCGGGCTCGCGCTCGCAGGCGCTCGCGCTCGCCGCCGTGCGCTTCGCCGATGACGGGCACGTGCGCGTGCACGTGCGCATCGATGAACGCGTCGCCGGGTTCACCGCGCTCGGGATCGCCCGGGAGACGGGTGTGCCCGTGGCCGTGATCTGCACCTCGGGCACGGCCGTCGCCAACCTGCTTCCTGCGGTGCTGGAGGCTTTCCACGCCGGTGTCCCGCTGCTGCTGCTGACCGCCGACCGTCCGCCCGAACTCCGCGGCGTCGGAGCGAATCAGGCGACGCGCCAAGAAGGTCTCTTCCACCCCTGGGTGCGTGACCAGATCGATGCCCCGGTTCCGGGGGACGGTGAATGGGCCGGGCTCGCCGAGCGTGCTGTGGCGGGCGCGATGGGCGCGCGCGAGGTCGATGGCGCGCTGCCCGGCGTTGCGGGCCCCGTGCACCTGAACCTCCCCGCCAGGGAACCGCTCTCGGGCGACCTCACCGCGACCACGGCAGCCCCGGGCGAAGCACCCCGTCCGCTCGCGGAGGAGCCGTTCGCACTCGAGCGCGGTCCGCGGACGGTCGTGATCGCGGGCGCCGATGCGGGAGCGGATGCCGAAGAGGTCGCCCACGCAGGAGGCTGGCCCCTGATCGCCGAGATCGTGAGCGGTGCGCGCTTCGGGCGACAGGTCGTGCACGGCTACCGTCGGCTGCTGTCGCGCGACGAGCTCGGCGGCCGGATCGAACGGGTCGTCGTGCTCGGCCACCCGACGCTCAGCCGTGAGGTGGCAGCACTCCTCGCCCGTACGGATGTCGACGTGATCACGGTGCGCCGAGGCGGGGAGGATCTGAACCTCAACCACCGCACCCGTGCCGTCGGCGCCGTGTCCGTCGCGCCCGGTCCCGCCGATCGCGCCTGGCTCGGCGACTGGCTCCAGGCCTCGGCCGCCGAGGTCGTCGACCTGAGCGAGAACGCCCCCGACCCCGACGGGCTGGCCTCCACGGACTTCGCCGCCCGCAGGGACGCCGTCAAGGCCGAGCTCGACGCCGTCCGCCGCCCGCTCGACCGTGCACTCCTGGTCGACGCCGTGTGGCGTGCCACCTGGCCGCACGACCGGCTGGTGTTCGGCTCTTCGCGGCTGGTGCGCGTCGCCGATCAGGTGCTCGGCGGCAAGAAGGTGCCCGTGCACGCCAACCGCGGACTCGCCGGGATCGACGGCACCATCGCGACGGCGACCGGCATCGCACTCGCCAGTCAGGCAGCCGGAGCCCCCGGTGTGACGAGGGTGCTGCTGGGTGATCTCGCCTTCCTGCACGACGTCGGTGCACTGCTGCTGCCTCCGGACGAGACCGAGCCCCGGCTCCAGGTCATCGTCGGCAACGACGGCGGCGGCACCATCTTCGACTCCCTGGAGGTCGCAGGGTCCGCGTCGCCGGCCGACCTCGATCGCGCTTTCTACACCCCGCACACCGTGCGCCTGGAGCACCTCGCGTCGGCCTACGGCTGGGAGTACCAGAGGGTCACGACCCGCACGGCGCTCGACCAGGCGCTGACCACTCCGCGCGGCGGCCGTCAGATCATCGAGGTGCCGCTGCCGCGTTGACTGGCAGGATGTGCGTATGGACGCGCACCGCTGGACGCAGACGCTACGAGTGGGCGAGGGATTCCGCCTCGCCGATCTCGACCCCGATACCAAGCCCGGATACGTCGGCGGCAAGTCGCACGGCGCCCGTGACCTCGCGGCGGGGCTCGAGAAGCTGAACGATCTGCAGGAGAGGTTGTTCGCCGAGAGTCGGGTCGGGGTGGCGAAGGATGCCGTACTGCTGGTGCTGCAGGCGATGGACTCGGCCGGCAAGGGCGGGATCGTGCGGCACGTGGTCGGCGGGGTCGATCCCCAGGGCGTCGCGCTCGCCGCGTTCAAGGCGCCGACACCCGAGGAGCGCAGCCACGACTTCCTGTGGCGTATCGAGAAGCGTCTGCCGGAGCCGGGCTTCATCGGGGTGTTCGACCGCTCCCACTACGAAGACGTCCTGATCGGCAAGGTGCGCGAGCTGGCGGACGCCGCGGAGATCGAGCGCCGGTACGACGCGATCAACGAGTTCGAGGCGCGCGTCGCGGCATCCGGCACCCGCATCGTCAAGGTCATGCTGCACATCTCGCCGGAGGAGCAGAAGGAGCGGCTCATGGAGCGGCTCGAGCGCCCGGACAAGTACTGGAAGTACAACCCCGGCGATGTGGACGAGCGGATGCTGTGGCCGCAGTACATGCAGGCGTACCAGACCGTGTTCGACCGCACCTCCACCGAGGCGGCCCCGTGGCACGTGATCCCGGCGAATGCCAAGTGGTACGCCCGCCTCGCGGTGCAGGAGCTGCTGCTCGCAGCCCTGGAGGACATCGACCCGCAGTGGCCGGTCGCCGACTTCGACGTCGAGGCCGAGAAGAAGCGCCTCGCCGCGAGCTGAGCGCGCTCAGGCCAGCGCGTCGACCAGCGGCCGGAACTTCACCCGCGTCTCGAGCAGTTCGCTCTCGGGGTCCGAGCCCGCGACGATCCCTGCGCCGGCGTATGCCGTCACCGCGATCTCCCCGGATCCTGCCGTGAACTGTGCGCAGCGCAGGGCGATAGCCCATTCGCCGTTGCCCGCGGCGTCCACCCAGCCGACCGGGCCGGCGTAACGGCCGCGGTCGAAGGGCTCGAGCTCGCGGATGGCGGCGATGGCCGCGGGCGTCGGGGTGCCGGCGACGGCGGCGGTCGGATGCAGCACCTGCACCAGGTCGAGCGCCGATTCGCCGTCGGCGAGCTCGCCCTCGACGTCTGTCGCGAGATGGAAGAGGTTCGGCAGCTTCAGAAGGAAGGGCTGCTCGCTCGCGGCCAACGCCCGGGTGTGCGTCCGGAGCGAGGCGAGCACGCTCTGCACGGCGTACTGGTGCTCGTCGAGATCCTTCGTGCTCGAGGCGAGGTGGGAGGATGCCGCGGTGTCGGCGTCCGCATCCGCTCCCCGGCCGATGGTACCGGCGAGCACACGAGCGGTCACGGTGCCGTCGTGCACCGTGACGAGGGTCTCCGGGCTCGCGCCGATCAGCCCGTCCACGGCGAAGGCCCAGGTGTCGGGGTAGCCGGTCGACAGGGCACGCACGAGACGGCGCAGGTCCGACCCGGCCGGGACGCTGCCGGTGAGGTCGCGCGCGAGCACGACCTTGCTCAGCTCGCCGTCGGCGATGCGTGTGAGCGCGCGGCGCACCGAGTTCTGGTAGCCCTGCGGGCTCTGGGCGCCCGGTCCGACGGTGCCGGCCCAGTGCGGACCGTACGGCTGGGTCGCGAACGGCTCCTCGGAGACGGGCGATGCGGCGAGGCGGATGCGGGTCTCCCAGAAGCGATCGCCGTGGCGCCCGAGCACCTGACTCGGCACGACGAGCACGCTGTCGGCCGCCGACTCCTCGTCGAAGGCGAACGCGCCGAAAGCCACCAGCCCGCTGCCGGGCAGGTCCACGGGGTCGGAGCTCTCGGCCTGTGCCACCATGCCTCGCCAGGCGTTCGCGAGCGCCGCAGTGCGCGACAGTCCGGCCGCCGACGGCTGACGGACCTCGGCCAGCGGTTCGCCGACCGCGACGATGCCGTCTCCGCGCCGCAGCCAGGCGAGCGGGCGGGCGGGATCCGCGTAGGCGAGGAGGTCTTCGACCGGGTCGATCTCTCGGGTCTCCACGACCAGGTGGGTGGTGTGCACGCATCCAGCCTATGCCGCTCTCACGGCACGGATCTGCGCCGACGTAGGGTGAACGGATGAGCGCTGCACGCCCCGCACCCGGCACCGAGATGGTCTTCCAGTGGCGCAAGTGGGACGGGTCGCCGCACTGGCGGCACGAGTGCGTGTATCTCGGCGCCGACGAATGGGGCGACTGGATCGGGCAGCCGGTGGGTTGGCACAGCTTCCGGCCCGGGGCCGAGTTCCATGCGGGCGGACCCAACGTCACGCTCGTTCCGGCGAGCGGCGACCACGCCGTGACGGTGAACCGTCGCCACCGCCGCGGCATGCGGATCTACATCGACCTGGGGTGGGACATCCACTGGTCCGACGACCCGCTCCTCGCGACCGGCATCGACATGGACCTCGATGTCGTGCGCGTGGCCGGGGCCCGGGGCACCTGGGTCGACGACCGCGACGAGTGGGCCGAGCACAGCGTCCGCTACGGCTATCCCGTCGACGTCATGGAGCATCTCGAGACGCTCGCGCTCGACCTGGAGGATCGGGTGCGCGCGCAGGTCGTACCGTTCGACGATGCCACCGCCGATCCGTGGCTCGACCGCCTCGAAGCCCTGGGCCTCGCGCCTAGACTGAACGCGTGACTTCGAACGAGAAGAACCGCGCCGACCTCGGCAAGGACCCCGCCCGCGTCAGCGGCATGTTCGACCAGGTCGCCGCCGGGTACGACCGCACCAACACGGCCATGACCTTCGGCAACGACGTGCTGTGGCGCGCGGCGACCACCCGTGCGGTCGCACCGAAGCCGGGGGAGCGGATCCTCGACCTCGGGGCAGGTACCGCGTCGTCGTCGGCGTCGCTCGCCCGCAGCGGTGCTGACGTCGTCGCGGCCGACTTCTCGCCCGGGATGCTGGCCGAGGGCGAACGTCGCCACGGTGCGATGCGCAACCTCTCGTTCGTGCAGGCGGATGCCACGGCGCTGCCGTTCGCGGATGCCGAGTTCGACGCGGTCACGATGTCGTACGCGCTGCGCAACGTCAACGATCCGAAGAAGGCGCTGCGCGAGCTGTATCGGGTGACCAAGCCCGGCGGCCGGCTCGTGATCAACGAGTTCTCCACGCCTCCGGGGAAGCTGTTCCGCGGCGCATACCGGTTCTACAACGCGCAGGTGCTGCCCCGTGTCGCCCGGGTGGCAGGCACGAACGGCGACGCGTACGACTACCTGAACGAGTCGATCCGCGAGTGGCCCGACCAGAAGAAGCTATCGGCCTGGATCCGCGAGGCGGGGTGGGGCGACGTGGCCTACCGCAACCTCACGTTCGGCATCGTGGCCCTGCACCGAGCGCGCAAGCCCGCGTGAGCGCCGCGCACGCAACTGCGGCATCCCGGCGCAGGTAGGCTGGGACCGTGACTTCGAGCCCCATCGCCCCGGGTTCACGGCTGGCCAGCCGTCTGGGGTTCAGCGACCGCGTGTTCATCGGCCCTGCCGCACGCAAGGTCGCGCGCGCGATCGAAGACGGCCTCGAGCTCGTCGAGACCGGCCTCGCCCAAGACGTCCGGGTCGCCGACCCGCTGGCCGATGCGGCCAGCCGCTATCTGTACGAGGCGGGCGGCAAGCGCATCCGTCCCGTGCTCACGCTGCTCGCCGCCCAACTCGGCGACGGCAACACCTCCGAGGTGATCGATGTCGCCAAGGCGCTGGAGATCACCCACCTGGGCTCGCTGTATCACGACGACGTCATGGACGGCGCCGACCGCCGTCGTGGCGTGCCGGCGGCGCATGCCGTGTGGGGCAACAACATCGCCATCCTCACCGGCGACATCCTCTTCTCCCGCGCCAGCCAGCTGATGTCCCGGCTCGGTGAGCGCGCCATCCGGCTCCAAGCCGACACGTTCGAGCGCCTGGTCCTCGGTCAGATGCACGAGACCCTCGGGCCGCAGCAGGACGACGACCCGATCGCGTTCTACATCCAGGTGCTCGCCGACAAGACCGGCTCTCTCATCGCCGCCGCCACGCAGGGCGGTGTGATCTTCTCCAACGCGCCGAGCGAGTACGAGGAGCCGCTGCGCATGTACGGCGAGAAGATCGGCGTCGCGTTCCAGCTGCTCGACGATGTGATCGACCTGTCGGCCAAGCCCGAAGAGACCGGGAAGGTGCCGGGTACCGATCTCCGCGCCGGCGTCCCGACCATGCCGTACCTGCTGCTGAAGGCCGAGCCCGATGACGCCGCCGTCGACCTCGCGGCGCGCATCGATGACGGGGTGGCCCTCATCGCCGATGGCGCCGACCCCGCGATCCTCGACGGCCCGCTCGACGAGCTGCGCGATCACCGGGTGACGCAGAAGACCCTCGAACTCGCGCACGCCTGGACGCGGGATGCCGTCGACGCGCTCGCACCGCTGCCGCGTGGGACCGTGCGCGAGGCGCTGACCCGATTCGCAGAGACCCTCGCCGAACGCTCCAGCTGATCGCGCGCGACCGTCGGGTCGCGCGCCGGTTACGTCGGCATACGAAAGGACCTCCCATGACCAAGCTCAGACTGGCCATCGTCGGTGCGGGCCCCGCCGGCATCTATGCCGCGGACATCCTGCTGAAGGCCGAGCGCAAGTTCGACGTCTCGATCGACCTCTTCGAGCAGCTCCCCGCTCCGTATGGACTCGTGCGCTACGGCGTCGCCCCCGATCACCCTCGTATCAAGGGGATCGTCAACGCGCTGCGAGACGTGCTCGACCGCGGGGACATCCGCCTGTTCGGCAACGTGCGCTTCGGTGAGGACATCACCCTCGACGACCTGAAGAAGCACTACAACGCCGTCGTCTTCGCGACCGGCGCGATCCGCGATACCTCGATGGACATCCCGGGGATCGATGCGGTCGCCTCTTACGGTGCCGCCGACTACGTCAGCTGGTTCGACGGACACCCGGACGTGCCGCGCGAGTGGCCGCTGGATGCCGCATCCGTCGGTGTGCTCGGCAACGGCAACGTGGCGCTCGACGTCGCGCGCATGCTCGCGAAGCACGCCGAGGATCTGCTCGTCACCGAGGTGCCGGCCAATGTCTACGAGGGCCTCAAGGCCAGCGAGATCACCGACGTGCACGTCTTCGGTCGCCGCGGCCCGGCGCAGGTGAAGTTCACGCCGCTGGAGCTCCGCGAGCTCGGCGAGCTGCGCGACGTCGACATGGTCGTCTACGACGAGGACTTCGACTACGACGAGGCCTCGAAGGATGCGGTCGCCAGCAACAAGCAGGTCATGGTCATCGACCGCATCCTGCAGTCGTGGCGCAAGCGCGACTCGGTGAACAATGCCGGGGGCACGGCCTCACGCCGTCTGCACCTGCATTTCTGGGCGCGCCCTGTCGAGGTGCGCAAGGACGAGAACGGCCGCGTCGCGGCACTCGTCTACGAGCGCACGCAGCCCGACGGACAGGGCGGCGCGGTGGGAACCGGGGAGCTGCGCGAGGTGCCGATCCAGGCGCTGTACCGTGCGATCGGATACTTCGGCTCGCCCCTTCCCGGTGTGCCGTTCGACAAGAAGCACGGCGTCATCCCGAACCGTGAGGGCCAGGTGCTCGCGAAGGACTCCAACGAGCGGGTCTCCGGCATCTACGCGACCGGGTGGATCAAGCGCGGTCCGGTGGGTCTGATCGGGCACACGAAGTCCGACGCCATGGAGACCGTTCGGCACATCATCAACGACCAGGGCTCCTGGTGGCACCCGGAGGACCCCTCCGAAGAGGCCGTCGTCGAGCTGCTGCGCGAGCGCGGCGTGCGCTGGACCGACCTCGAGGGGTGGCACCGTCTCGACGAGCACGAGATCTCCCTCGGTGCTCCCGAGGAGCGCGCCCGCGTCAAGGTCGTGCCGCGCGACGAGATGGTGCGCGTCTCCCGCGGCGAATAGGAGGTTCGCCTCCGCCGTCCCCGGTCTCGTCGGCTAGCCTGGCGACGACGGGGGAGGAATGCATGACCGAATGGATCCGGGATGTGCTCGGCGATGAGTTCCAGCAGCTGACCCTCGACCTCGGCACCGATGAGCAGGGTCCGGTGGTGGCCACCCTGGTGCGCGCGCTCCCGGCCGAGCCGGACCTCTGGAACCGCATCCGTGGACGGTGGCCGTTGCTCGACGGCGTCGACGTGCTCTACGTGCACGGTTGGTCGGACTACTTCTTCCAGAAACGGCTCGCGCGTTTCTGGACCTCGCGGGGTGCCCGCTTCTTCGCGCTCGATCTCCGCAAGTACGGTCGCAGCCTCCGCGACGGACAGACGCCCGGCTACGTCGCCGACCTCGCCACCTACGACGAGGACATCGGGGCGGCGCTGGAAGCGATGGGACGGGGGCAGGGCGGAATCGAGTCGTCCCGGCGTCTGGTGCTGCTCGGACACTCGACCGGCGGGCTCGTCCTGAGCCTCTGGGCGTCTCGTCATCCTGGTGCGGCGGATGCGGTGATCCTGAACAGCCCTTGGCTGGAGTTCCAGTTCGCGCCGGCGCGGGCGGCGATCGCGCCCATGGTGGAGCTGCAGGCTCGCATCCGGCCCATGGAGGCGGCGCCGCAGGTCGACCTGGGCTTCTACACCCGTGCTCAGCTGGAGGTCGCCGACCCGGATGATCCGATGGAGGTGAATCCGCTCTGGCGCCCCGCGCAGACCATGGCGGTGTACGCGGGCTGGTTGCACGCGATCCTCTCCGGGCACAAGGCCGTGGCCGCAGGACTGGGGATCACGGCTCCGGTGTGCGTGTTGCTCTCGGCGCGGTTCGTGCCCCCGACGCGGTGGTCGGAAGAGCTCACCAGCGCAGACTCCGTGCTCGTCGTCGACGACATCGCGCGCGCGGCGCTGCGGCTCGGGGCGAGTGTGACGGTGGAGCGCATCGACGGTGCGCTGCACGACGTCTTCCTCTCGCGCCACGATGCGCGCGAGGACGCCTACCGACGCCTCGAGCGTTGGGTCACGGGCTGGTGCGCGGCGATCTGATCTCGCGTCACAGGTAGTACATCGTCCGGACGAGGCGCTCCGCCTCATCGCCGTCGCCGTCGCGGACGGCGCCCGCGAAGGCGATGTACACGTCGCGCATCCGAGCGCGGTCCGTCACGGGGACCACCCAGTCGCGGAGGTTGCGGAACAGAACCATGCTCGCGTCCTCCATCAGTGTTCGGTGCTGCGCGTTCCCGCTCCGATCTCCGAGATACGAGAACACCGCCCATCGCGCGTCCGAGGTCGTCTCGGGGTGTTCGAGGGACGCGTGCATCGCGGCCACGAGGCGCACGACGTGATCGCGCTGCGCGTCGCTGATGCGCGGCACGGCCAACCGGGCGGCTATCGCCGCCTGGTACCCGGCGAACTCGAGCGACTGCGCGATCGTCTCCGACGTCACCTCGGTCACCTCCGTGTACCGGCTCGGATACATCGTCACCATCCCCAGCCGCTCCAGACGCTGAAGTGCTTCGCGAACGGGAGTTCGTGACACGTGCAGCTCTTCGGCCACGTCGACGTCGCGGATGCGTTCGCCGGCTTCGATCGTGCCCTCGATGATCTGTCTGCCGAGGTGGTGGAACACCTCTTCGGCCAGAAGCTGCTTGCTCTCGCCGACACTCGTCGATCCGATAATGCTCATGGACCTGCCCCCAGTTGCCCTTCATTTCCCGAGCATCCCCATGATTCGCCCCGGGTGGGCCACCGCATCATGAGGTCGCATCGGTTTCCAACACGATCTACGCCTGTCGACGCGTGTGGGGGCACACGGCTGTCGGCGACCTCTCCAGTCTTGGCCACTCGGGCCGGTATTCCGGTATGCGATCCTACTGCGCGGCTCCGGAAGACCGAAGTCGCGCCCGCGGGCAGACGAAAGGCCCCACTCGGTCTTTCGCCGAATGAGGCCTTTCGTCGTACAGGCGGGAGGTTCGCCTAGCGGTAGTTGATGAACTGCAGGTCGAGATCGAGGTCGGCGCCCTTCAGCAGCGCGATGACCGACTGCAGGTCGTCGCGGCTCTTCGACTGCACGCGCAGTTCGTCGCCCTGGATCTGGCTCTTGACGCCCTTGGGGCCCTCGTCGCGGATGATCTTGTTGATCTTCTTCGCGTTCTCCGAGGAGATGCCGTCCTTGAGCGTCGAGACGATGCGGAACTCCTTGCCGCTGGCGAACGGGTCGCCCGACTCGAGGCTCTTCAGCGAGATGCCGCGCTTGATGAGCTTGGACTGGAACACGTCGAGCACGGCCTTCGCCCGCTCCTCGGTGTTCGCGATGATGAGGATGCTCTCGCCGCTCCAGGCGATCGACGCACCGGTGCCCTTGAAGTCGTAGCGCTGCTCGATCTCCTTGCGGGCCTGGTTCAGGGCGTTCTCCGCCTCCTGGTGATCCACCTTCGAGACGATGTCAAATGAGCTGTCAGCCATGGTTTCATCCTACTCAGGGGCTGAGCGCGTAGACATTGTCGGATATCCTGGTGGCTCCGTCCGGAGTGGGGTAGTCGTCCGGCACCGTCGTGAAGTGACCCGCCGGTCCGCTCATCTCCACCGGGCCCCGCTCCCCGCCGCAGCCCATGCCCCACTCGTCCTCGTCGCGGTAGGCGAGTACGCAGACCGTCGACGGCTCGACGCCCCGCAACAGCCAGATCGAGCTGCCGGAGTGCTCGCCGACCAAGCGCGCCGACGAGAGGTCAGCGACGTCGCCCGAGTCCTGCTCGACCACCCCGTCCGGCACGCTGTCCGCAGCCTCCGCGTCTCGATCCAGCACGGCGTAGTTCGTGGCGAACGCGGTGCAGCCGCTCAGGGCAATCGCCGACAGTGTCAGGAGGAGACCCGCCGCTGTCCGCGCGACGCGAAGGGAACGATCCGTCATGGCCCCAGTCTACGAGCGCTCCGTCTCGTGTCCCATGGAAGCGTTTTCACAAGCCTTGCCTCCATTCATCCCGGTCACGGCTTGGTATCGACGCTCATCTTCGTTGCAAAAGCCACCGTGTTCGATGCATACTGTAAGCGCTTGCAGTATGTGCAGGCCACCAGCACCGAGAGAGGCACACACCAATGAAGGTGAACAAGAGGGGCATCGCCGCCGCAGGCGCGATCGCCATCGTTTCGACTCTGACGCTTGCCGGCTGCTCCACGGGGACCAGCGGCGACGACACCTCCGACTCCCAGGGGAGCGGCAAGCTGGTCGTCTGGGTCGACGCCGAGCGCGTGGACGCGCTGCAGGACGCGGCGGACTCCTACGAGGACAAGACCGGCGTCAAGGTCGAGCTCGTGGGCAAGTCGGTCGACGACATGAAGGACGACTTCATCCAGCAGGTCCCGACCGGTAAGGGCCCCGATGTCGTCATGGGTGCGCACGACTGGCTGGGGGAGCTCTCCACCAACGGCGTCGTCGCCCCGATCGAACTCGGCGACAGCTCGGAGGACTACCTTCCCGTCGCGCTGCAGGCCGCAACGTACGAGGGCACCGTCTACATGCTGCCGTACGCGGTCGAGAACATCGCGGTGCTGCGCAACGCCGACCTCGTCCCGGCTGCAGCCACCAGCTTCGACGACATGGTCTCGAAGGGCACCTTCGTCGTCGAGCAGGGCACCGAGGGCAACCCGTACCACCTGTACCCGTTCCAGACCGCGTTCGGTGCTCCGGTCTTCGGCACCGACGACTCGGGGAGCTATGACCCCACCGACCTGCAGCTCGGCAGCGAGGGCGGCTTCGCGTTCGCCGACTGGCTGGGTGTGCAGGGCGCCGCGGGCGTGCTGAACACCGACGTCGACGGCGAGATCGCCAAGCAGCAGTTCCTCGACGGCACGGCAGCCTTCTGGCTGACCGGTCCGTGGAACGTGGGCGCCGCAACCGACGCCGGCATCAACGTCGCGATCGACCCGATCCCGAGCCCGACCGGTGAGACCGCTTCGCCGTTCGCCGGCGTGAAGGGCTTCTTCGTCAGTTCCGAGTCGAAGAATAAGGTCGCCGCGAACGACTTCCTCGTCAACTACATCGGCACCGAAGACGTGCAGCTCGAGCTGTTCAAGGCCGGCAACATCCTGCCGGCGCTCACCGCAGCCGCCGACACCGCGGCGTCCGACCCGATCATCGCCGGCTTCCAGGCCGTCGGCGAAGACGCCGTGCCGATGCCGGCCATCCCGGCCATGGGCGCGGTGTGGGAGTTCTGGGGCGTGGCCGAGGCCGCGATCATCAACGGCGCGGACCCGAAGACGACGTGGCAGAAGCTCGTCGACGACGTGACCGCCGCGATCAAGTAACAGCACCCACTGGCCCTGCCGGGGTGGACGCTCCGGTCCGCCCCGGCAGGATCATGACGAGGACGACATGACAGACATCGACGAGCGCACTGCTCCTCCGACCCGACGCCAGCGACAGGCCGCGAAGATCGCCGAGGCCGCGTCCGGCCCGATCGGCTGGATGCTGCTGAAGATCCTCCTGCTGGCCGTCGTCGACGCGATCGCGCTGTACGCGGCGTTCGTGCTCTTCGCCCACCAGGAATGGCTGATCCTCGGCATCGTCGTCGTGGTGGCCGTCTTCGTCAACTACATCTACTTCTCCCGCAAGCGCATCGCGGCGAAGTACCTCACGCCGGGCATCATCTTCCTGATCCTGTTCCAGGTGTTCACCCTGCTCTACACCGGCTACATCGGTTTCACGAACTACGGCACCGGGCACAACGGCACGAAAGACCAGGCCATCTCCTCGCTCCTCGCGTCGGCGCAGGAGCGGGTCGAGGACTCTCCCACCTATCCGGTCACGGTCGTCGAACAGTTCGGCACCTATGGTCTCCTGGTCACCGACCCGGACTCCGGCGACGCGCTTCTCGGCACGGCCGAGCAGCCGCTCGAAGAGGTGGGCGCGCAGTTCGAGGGCGGACAGGCCGTCGCGGTCGACGGCTGGACGACGCTCCAGCTGGCCACCGTGTTCACGCTCTCCGAAGAGCTCGAGAAGCTGTCGGTTCCCTTCAGCGATGACCCCAATGACGGCGCCCTGCGGGCTCCGGACGGCCAGAAGGGGTATCTGTACGTCTCGACGCTCGAGTACGACGCGGCCGCCGACACCATCACCGACACCACCACCGGCACGGTCTACTCCGACACCGGCGAGGGAGCCTTCACCGCCGATGACGGCGAGCAGCTGCTCCCGGGATGGCAGACCACCGTCGGCTTCGACAACTTCGTGCGCGCGGTCACCGACTCCTCGATCCGCGGACCGCTCATCGCCGTGACGCTGTGGACCTTCGCGTTCGCGTTGATCTCGGTCGCCACGACGTTCTTCCTCGGGCTCCTGCTCGCGCTGGTCTTCAACAACACCCGGATGCGGTTCCGCAACGGGTACCGGATCATCCTGATCCTCCCGTACGCGTTCCCTGCGTTCCTGTCGGCGCTCGTCTGGGCCGGCATGATGAACGAGAGCTTCGGCTTCATCAACCAGGTCATCTTCGGCGGAGCGGACATCCCGTGGCTCACGGATCCGACGCTGGCCAAGGTGTCGGTGCTGCTGGTGAACCTGTGGCTCGGATTCCCCTACATGTTCCTCGTCTGCATGGGCGCCCTTCAGGGCATCCCGGAGGACGTGAACGAGGCCGCCGTCATGGACGGCGCGAACCCGTGGCAGGTCTTCCGCCGCATCAAACTGCCGCTGCTGCTCGTCACGGTGGCGCCACTGCTGATCTCGTCCTTCGCGTTCAACTTCAACAACTTCAACCTGATCTACATGCTCACCAAGGGCGGACCCCGCTTCAGCGACGTGTCGATCCCGGTCGGGCACACCGACATCCTGATCTCGATGGTCTACAAGGTGGCGTTCACCGGGCAGACCCGCGACTACGGACTGGCTTCGGCATTCACCATCCTGATCTTCATCGTGGTCGCGACGATCTCGATCATCAGCTTCCGCAAGACCAAGGCCCTCGAGGAGCTGAACTGACATGAGCACCGCCAGCCCTGCCGCCGCCACCGCCGCCACCACCGCCTCGAAGACCGATGAGCGCACACCCGGCCCGCGTCGCCGCAGCTTCGGCGCCTGGTTCGCCGATACCGGATGGCGACACCTCGTCGCGATCGTCGTGAGCGCCTTCGCCCTGTTCCCCCTTCTGTACGTCGTGTCGGCGTCGCTGAATCCGAAGGGGACGCTGACCGGATCGAACCAGCTGTTCTCCGCGATCGGGATCGACAGCTACGTGCGCATCCTGAGCGACCCGCAGAACCCGTACGGCACGTGGTTCCTCAACACTCTGCTGATCGCCGTCGTGACCGGGGCGGTCACGGTCTTCATCGGCGCCTGCGCGGCATATGCGTTCTCGCGCATGCGCTTCGCCGGGCGCCGTGTCGGGCTCGTCACGATCGTGGTCGTGCAGATGTTCCCGCAGCTGCTCGCCGTGGTCGCGATCTTCCTGCTCATGTCGACCCTGGGGGACTGGTTCCCCGCCATCGGGCTGAACACCCACACCGGCCTGATCCTGGTGTACCTCGGGGGAGCGCTCGGCGTGAACACGTACTTGATGTACGGGTTCTTCAACACGATCCCGAAGGAGATCGACGAGGCCGCCCGCATCGACGGCGCCGGTCACGCGCGCATCTTCTTCACCATCATCCTGCGCCTGGTCGCGCCCATCCTCGCCGTCGTCGGACTCCTCTCCTTCATCGGCACGGTCAACGAGTACGTGATCGCGAGCGTGATGCTCGTCGACGTGGAGCAGCAGACGCTCGTCGTCGGACTCACCAAGCTCGTGGCGAATCCGCGCTACGCGGACTGGTCGGCATTCTCGGCCGGCGCGGTGATGGCCGCCATCCCGGTGATGATCCTGTTCCTCTTCCTGCAGAAGTACATCGTCGGCGGTCTCACCGCGGGGGCGACGAAGGGCTGACCCTCGGTGGGGTTCACCCGCGGGGGCCGGCGTCGCCGGTAGCGTGCATGGCATGGTAGCTTGTCATGCATGACAGCTGATGTCGGATCGCAGATGCGCAAAGGGGTGGTCGAGTACTGCGTGCTCGGACTCCTCGCGCGTGAGCCGATGTACGGCTGGCAGCTGGCCGATGCACTCACCGGCGCCGGACTGATCGCCAGCATCGGCACGCTCTACCCGCTGCTGGGACGGCTGCGGGACAACGGCTGGGTCAGCACGTTCGACCTGCCGTCGGAGAGCGGGCCCGTGCGCAAGTACTACCGGCTCACCGAGTCGGGTACCGAGCAGCTCGAGCGCTTCCGAGTGCAGTGGACCCCGTTCGCCCGTGTCGTGACGGGCATCGTCGGAGAGGGACGACCATGACAGAGACGACAGCAGACACACTGCGCGAGGAGTATCTCGCCCGGCTCGACGAGGCGATGCGCGGGCTCCCGCACGGCGTCGCGTCGGACATCCGTGGCGGCATCGTCGAAGAGCTGCAGGGCCTCGACGCCGCGGATACCGCCGCGCGGATCGCTCGGCTCGGTGATCCGGTGGCCATCGCGAGGAGGCGCAGGACGAGGTGCCGGCGAATCCCGCGATCGTGGTCGCTGCGCCGGTCGCGGCCCCGCCCGCGCCCCGACCGCCGGCGACCTCGACGCGCGGTTTCGCGATCGCTGCCGCGCTGACGCTGAGCTTCGGCGGTTTCCTCGTCCCGGTGCTCGGCTGGTTCGTCGGCGCGGTACTCGTCAGCATCAGCACCCTCTGGAAGACGTGGGAGAAGGTCGTCGCGATCATCGTGCCGTTCGTCTTCGGCGCGGTCTCGTTGTTCCTGGTGCAGTTCATGAGCTTCGTGGAGTTCAGCTCGGCCGGCAGCTCGTCCGGCACCGGCACCCCTGCCGATGAGGTCGTGAACAACCCGCTGCTGCCCGGCTTCAGTGCCTGGCACGTCCTCCTTCTCCTCGGGTTCCTCCTCATCCCGGCGTCGGGTCTCTGGCTGCTCTGGCGGCTCCGGGGGCGCGTCGCTCGCTGAGTCACGCCCCGCCACACCGCGTGCATGCTCGGCGTTGCGCCCGGCCAGTATCCCGGTCGGGCCATACCGTGGAGACATGGCACGGGTGGCGGGGCGCAATCTGGCGATGAGCTGGTTCGCCGGCATCGTGTGCGCCGGAATCATCGGGGCGCTCGTCTGGCTGTCCCTCCCGATCCTTCCGACTCTCGCGGAGTTCGCGGGAACCGCGCTCCGCAACGCCCTTCCCTGACGGCTCGCGAGGGGACGCCGACGCGTGTATCCCGACACGTCGGCACGCCTGCGTCGACGGTCGTCGGCCCGGCGGTACCCTCACAATGCACATATCCGATGAGAGGCGCACCCCATGAGTGACCCCGACGCTCCCCAGCCCGAGAAGCCGACTGACGTCGACGACGTCGTCGGCAGCGCGAACGCCGGTCTCGACGCCGCCGCCGCGGCGGGTGCGGATGTCCCCGGTTCCGCCGATGCGCCGGACCACAAACCGGCAGACGCCGTCGACGAGAAGATCGTCGACCCCGATCTCGCCGCGTTCGAAGCCGCGGAGCGCGACCACCCCGGAACGTTCGCGTCCCCGCCTCCCGCCGTCACTCCGGCACCCATCGTCGAGTCGCGCGAGACCGCGCGCGACGTCCGGGCGGAGGCCGACGCGGAGACCGAATCCTTCTACCCGGAGCCGATCGTGGGCGAGCCCGTGCCGTTCGGGCACGAGCAGTCCGGCCTGGCCGGGGCCGCCTACGCCCAGTACGGTGACGACACCGAGACACGCATCGTGCCGTCGGAGCCGCTGATCGGTGCGACGGGTGTCGCCGCGGCAGCGCAGCCTCAACCCATCTTCGTGCAGGCTCCCGAGCCGCCCCGTGACCGCGGCAACCGCGGCACCGCCGGCCTCATCGGCCTACTCGCGACCCTCGTTTTCGCCGTGCTGTACCTCGGCACGGCGCTGGGTCTCGGCGCGATCGCCGGCGAGGTGAACGGCGAGAACATCGGTGAGGCCGCGCTGGCACCGCTGATGACCTGGGGCTACTGGACGCCGGTCGTCGTCTTCTTCCTCGGCTTCTGGCTGCTCGGCGCGATCATCAACCGCGGCCGCTGGGGCCTCTGGGTGGTCTTCGGCATCATCGTCGGCGTCATCGCCTATGCGGGCCACATCCTCGGACAGCTGTTCGAGGCGCCGTTCTGGAAGCTCACGTCGTCTCAGGGCCTCGACCTCGTCGGCGAGCAGCTGCTCGCCCCGCTCGCCATCGCCGCATTCGTGTTCGCGCGCGAACTGACCATCTGGTTCGGCGCATGGGTGTCGCGCAGCGGCGCTCGCAAGACCGAACTGAACGCCGAGGCGCAGCGCGAGTACGAGCGCACCCTCGAAGCCGGTCCGACGCTGTCGAGGTAATCACGAACTCCACCACGCCGAACCCCCGCGGGCCCGAGTCCGCGGGGGTTTCGGCTGTCCTGGCCGTGGTGCTCGCGACGATCGGCTTCTTCGCGCTCGCGGTGTTCGGCCTGGGGGCCCTGAGTGTGGCCACCGATACCGACATCATCGCGGTGCGAGGGTTGGGGCAGGCACCGGGCGCCGTCGGGATGCTGGCGGCGGTCGCGGTCTTCGCGCTCATGCTGTGGTCGACGCTCCGTCGTGGCCATCCCTCCTTCGTGGCGACGATCGCGATCGCTCTCCTCGCAGCTCTGGCTCATCTCGCGGCGGTGTGGATCACGGTCGTCCTCGGCTCGTCCGACTTCGTGATCGCGACTGCGGTGGCGGGGGATCTGGTCCGCGGTGGTGCGAGTGCGGTGCTGGTGGTCGCGGGGCTGATAGCCGGCTGGGGTGGCATCGCCCTCCGTCGCACTCGTGCCGCGCATCCGCGCTGGCCCTGGGAGCGCGAAGAAGACGAGGAGTGACGCGGCCGCCCCGCCGCGATGCGCGAAATCGCGGTCACGACGGGCGGCGCGCCGTACGCTGGTGGGGTGGAGCGCTCATTGGAGACGCAGGTGGACCAGGCCGTCGAGGCCTGGTTGCGCTGGGTGCCGCGCTGGGAGCCGGCGACCCACCGCGGTCGCGTCGCGCCATGCCGCCGCTGTCTGGGATCGCCGATCCTCTCGGCGGCGGGAATCGGTGCGAACACCCCGCACGGTGTGCAGCACGGACTCTCGACGCGCATCAAGACCATCGTCGACCACGCCGTCGCGGACTACACGGCACGGAATCTCCCCATGCTGCAGCGCGAGCTCGATCAGCAGGCCGCCCGGAACCGCGCCCGCAGCTACCGCCCTGCCGAAGACCTCGATCCGGAATTCGACGGCCTCCCGCTCGACCCCGAGCCGGTTCCCGGCGCGCCGTTCCTCTTCACCATCGCCGGGCTCGCCGATGACTCCGCCGCGGAGCTGCCGGCGTTGCCGCCTCTGACCGAGGAAGCCAAGATCGCCCTCCGGCAGGAGGTCGCCCTCGCCGACGAGTACGCCAATATGGTCGGGCGGGAGATCTGCGGCATCCTGCTTCGCCACCGGATCTACATCCAGGCGGCCATCTCGCAGCACGTGGAGCCGCAGATCGAGGCACTGCTCGCCGAGCTGACGGAGTCGCTGGATTCGCCGTTCGACCCCGACCTGCCGTGATGCTCCGAGCGCCGCTCCGCCGTCACACCGGACTTGCGTTCATTTGACCACCACGTTACGTGGCATTACACTTGACCAGGTGTGTGCACGTCTTGACGTGCGCACTGGGCGTCGGCACCATGCCGGTCCGCCCCCACGGCATACCCACCACACCAAAAGCGCGTCGATTCCGGCGTGCCGGTGGGTCATGATGTGAAACCCATCACGCTGTCACCGTGCAGCACTATGAGGAGAGAACGTGCCAACCATTCAGCAGTTGGTTCGCAAGGGTCGCTCGCCCAAGGTCACCAAGACCAAGGCGCCGGCGCTCAAGTCGAACCCGCAGCAGGCCGGGGTCTGCACCCGCGTCTACACCACCACCCCCAAGAAGCCGAACTCGGCGATGCGCAAGGTCGCTCGTGTGAAGCTCCGCAACGGCACCGAGGTCACCGCGTACATCCCCGGTGAGGGTCACAACCTCCAGGAGCACTCGCTGGTGCTCGTCCGTGGCGGTCGTGTCAAGGACCTCCCCGGTGTGCGTTACAAGATCGTCCGTGGCGCCCTGGACACCCAGGCAGTCAAGAACCGTAAGCAGGCTCGTTCCCGCTACGGCGCGAAGAAGGGTTGAGTTAGATGCCTCGTAAGGGACCAGCCCCCAAGCGCCCCGTCGTCAACGACCCGGTATACGGCGCACCGATCGTCACCTCGCTGGTGAACAAGATCCTCGTCGACGGCAAGAAGTCGCTGGCCGAGTCGATCGTCTACGGCGCCCTCCGCGGCGTCGAGGCGAAGAACGGTCAGGACGCCGTCGCCACGCTCAAGAAGGCGCTCGACAACGTGCGCCCGACCCTCGAGGTCCGCAGCCGCCGCGTCGGTGGCTCGACCTACCAGGTGCCGGTCGAGGTCAAGCCTCACCGCGCCAACACGCTCGCTCTGCGCTGGCTCGTGAGCTACGCGAAGGGCCGTCGTGAGAAGACGATGACCGAGCGTCTGCAGAACGAGATCCTCGACGCGTCGAACGGCCTGGGTGCCGCGGTCAAGCGCCGCGAGGACACGCACAAGATGGCCGAGTCGAACCGCGCGTTCGCTCACTACCGCTGGTAACCAGCTTCGCCCGCCCTTCGGCCACTCGCCGACGGGCGGGCACCCCCTCTTCGCAGTACGACTGCTCCAAAAGATAAGGACACTCCTGTGGCACAAGACGTGCTCACGGACCTGAGCAAGGTCCGCAACATCGGCATCATGGCGCACATCGATGCCGGCAAGACCACGACGACCGAGCGCATCCTGTTCTACACGGGCGTCAACCACAAGCTCGGCGAGACGCACGATGGCGCGTCGACCACCGACTGGATGGAGCAGGAGAAGGAGCGCGGCATCACGATCACGTCTGCCGCCGTGACCTGCTACTGGAACAAGAACCAGATCAACATCATCGACACCCCCGGCCACGTGGACTTCACGGTCGAGGTGGAGCGTTCGCTCCGTGTCCTCGATGGTGCCGTCGCCGTGTTCGACGGCAAGGAGGGCGTCGAGCCCCAGTCCGAGACGGTCTGGCGTCAGGCCGACAAGTACAACGTCCCCCGCATCTGCTTCGTCAACAAGATGGACAAGCTCGGCGCGGACTTCTACTTCACCGTCGACACCATCATCAACCGCCTGGGTGCCAAGCCCCTCGTGATCCAGCTGCCGATCGGTGCGGAGAGCGACTTCATCGGCGTCGTCGACCTGGTCGAGATGCGTGCGCTGGTGTGGGCCGGAGACTCCAAGGGTGACGTCACGATGGGCGCCTCCTACGAGATCCAGGAGATCCCGGAGAACCTCAAGGAGAAGGCGGCGGAGTACCGTCAGCAGCTCCTCGAGACCGTCGCCGAGACCGATGACGCGCTGCTCGAGAAGTTCTTCGGTGGCGAGGAGCTCACGGTCGCCGAGATCAAGGGCGCGATCCGCAAGCTGACCGTCGCTTCCGAGATCTACCCGGTGCTCTGCGGCTCCGCATTCAAGAACCGCGGCGTCCAGCCGATGCTCGACGCGGTCGTCGACTACCTCCCGAACCCGCTCGACGTGGGCTCGATCGAGGCACACGACCCGAAGGACTACGACACGATCATCGAGCGTCACCCCGACGCCAATGACCCGTTCGCAGCCCTCGCGTTCAAGGTCGCCGTGCACCCGTTCTTCGGTCGCCTCACCTACGTGCGCGTCTACTCGGGTCACCTCGAGTCCGGTTCTGCGGTCATCAACTCGACCAAGAACAAGAAGGAGCGCATCGGGAAGATCTTCCAGATGCACGCCAACAAGGAGATCCCGGTCCCCTCGGTCACCGCGGGTAACATCTACGCGGTCATCGGTCTGAAGGACACCACCACCGGTGACACCCTGACCGACCCGGCAGCTCCGGTCGTCCTCGAGTCGATGACGTTCCCCGAGCCCGTCATCGAGGTCGCGATCGAGCCGAAGACCAAGGCCGACCAGGAGAAGCTGGGTGTCGCCATCCAGAAGCTCGCTGAGGAGGACCCGACCTTCCGCACGGAGCTCAACCCCGAGACCGGTCAGACGACCATCAAGGGCATGGGCGAGCTTCACCTCGACATCCTCGTGGACCGCATGAAGCGCGAGTTCAACGTCGAGGCCAACGTCGGCAAGCCGCAGGTCGCGTACCGCGAGACCCTGAAGAAGGCCGTCGAGAAGCACGACTACACGCACAAGAAGCAGACCGGTGGCTCCGGCCAGTTCGCGAAGATCCAGTTCACCATCGAGCCGATGGACCTGGACTCCGAGAAGACCTACGAGTTCGTGAACGCCGTCACCGGTGGTCGCATCCCTCGTGAGTACATCGGTTCGATCGACGCCGGTTTCCAGGACGCGATGAACGTCGGTGTGCTCGCGGGCTACCCGATGGTCGGCGTCAAGGCGACCATCGTCGATGGTGCGGCGCACGACGTCGACTCCTCGGAGATGGCGTTCAAGATCGCGGGCTCCATGGGCTTCAAGGAGGCCGCTCGCCGTGCCAACCCCGTGCTGCTCGAGCCGCTGATGGCCGTCGAGGTCCGTACTCCTGAGGAGTACATGGGCGACGTCATCGGTGACCTGAACTCGCGTCGTGGCCAGATCCAGTCGATGGAAGACGCCGCAGGCGTCAAGGTCGTCCGCGCTCAGGTCCCGCTGTCCGAGATGTTCGGCTACATCGGCGACCTGCGCTCGAAGACCTCGGGCCGTGCCGTCTACTCCATGGAGTTCCACAGCTACGCTGAGGTTCCCCGCGCAGTGGCCGACGAGATCGTCCAGAAGACCAAGGGCGAGTAATCGCTCTTCTGGGCTCCCCGCGGCGCCGAGCACCGCGAAGCGCCGCGGGGTTCCCAGGTCACCTACAACTTCACATTCCCTCTCTACTAAACTGAGAACCTAACCCGTAGAGAACCGGTCGCAAACCAGTGCCCGGTCACCTTTACAACGACGTCCTGAGGAGGACCCAGTGGCTAAGGCCAAGTTCGAGCGGACCAAGCCGCACGTCAACATCGGAACGATCGGTCACGTCGACCACGGCAAGACCACGCTCTCCGCAGCGATCTCGAAGGTGCTTGCTGACAAGTTCCCGTCCGACACCAACGTGCAGCGTGACTTCGCTTCCATCGACTCGGCGCCGGAAGAGCGCCAGCGTGGAATCACCATCAACATCTCGCACATCGAGTACGAGACCCCCAAGCGCCACTACGCTCACGTCGACGCTCCCGGCCACGCCGACTACGTCAAGAACATGATCACCGGTGCTGCTCAGATGGACGGCGCGATCCTCGTGGTCGCCGCCACCGACGGCCCGATGGCTCAGACGCGTGAGCACGTGCTGCTCGCCAAGCAGGTCGGCGTGCCGTACCTGCTGGTCGCGCTGAACAAGTCGGACATGGTCGACGACGAGGAGATCCTGGAGCTCGTCGAGCTCGAGGTCCGCGAGCTGCTCGCAGCCCAGGGCTTCGACGAGGACGCTCCTGTCGTCCGCGTCTCGGCTCTCAAGGCTCTCGAGGGCGACGAGAAGTGGACCCAGGCGATCCTGGACCTCATGCAGGCTGTCGACGACAGCGTTCCGGACCCGGAGCGTGACCGTGACAAGCCGTTCCTGATGCCCGTCGAGGACGTCTTCACGATCACCGGTCGTGGAACCGTCGTCACGGGTCGCGCCGAGCGTGGCACGCTGGCCATCAACTCCGAGGTCGAGATCGTCGGACTCCGTCCGACCGTCAAGACCACGGTCACGGGTATCGAGATGTTCCACAAGCAGCTCGACGAGGCCTGGGCCGGCGAGAACTGTGGTCTCCTGCTCCGTGGCACGAAGCGTGAGGACGTCGAGCGCGGTCAGGTCATCGTCAAGCCGGGTTCGGTCACGCCGCACACCGACTTCGAGGGCACCGCGTACATCCTGTCCAAGGACGAGGGTGGGCGTCACAACCCCTTCTACACGAACTACCGCCCGCAGTTCTACTTCCGCACCACCGACGTCACCGGCGTCATCTCGCTGCCCGAGGGCACCGAGATGGTCATGCCCGGCGACACCACCGACATGACGGTCGAGCTGATCCAGCCGATCGCCATGGAGGAGGGCCTCGGCTTCGCCATCCGTGAGGGTGGACGCACCGTGGGCGCCGGTACGGTCACGAAGATCGTCAAGTAAGCACCTGCTTCCTCGCAGAGGGGTCGGACCTTCGGGTCCGGCCCCTCTGTGCTTTGTATCGTGTCGGGAGTTTCCTCTCCGCGCCAAGACGTGCACAATGATCTCGTCGGCCTCTCCGTCGACGCACACCTGAGAAGGGGATTCACATGGGTATCGATGACGCGGTGAACAAGGGCAAGGACCTCTACGAGCAGAACAAGGACAAGATCGCCGAGGCCGTCAAGAGCGACCAGGCCGAGGACATCAGTGACAAGGTCCTCGATGGCGTCGCGGACTTCGCGAAGAAGATCGCCCCGGGTGCAGCAGACAAGATCGACGAGATCCGGGACAGCGCGGACAAGGCCGTCGGCAACGAGTAGCAGCCCCGCACTCTTCAAGCGGCGATCCACCACCGGGTGGATCGCCGCTTTCGTATGCAGAGGCACGCCCCCGTTCGATCTAGTGGTCGTCAGATGTGGCGGATTCGCAGATGTATCGAGTAGGATCGTCTCGACCGCCTGGGGATCTTGCGGTCGGGGAAGCCGAAGGGGTTCGGTTTCCCGAAGCACGCGGGCTTTCCGCGTTGAAACTGGGGATAAGCGATCTTGGGGATCATCGTGCGACGCGCGCACTCTGTGCGCCTGAGCGTCACCCTGCCTGCGCGGCGGGTCTTCCGCCGCGCCCTCGAACGAGGAGTTCGGCGTCCCTTCACGCCGGGCTACTCGCGTTCGGTGTGCCCCCTCGCACTGAACGCCCTCCCCAAGCGGGGCGAGGCATGGGGATGCTTCGCCCCGCTATCTCCTTCCTTCTGAGCCGGAATTCGACGTCGGTCACCGCCTCGCTGAGAGGCGCGACACGCCCGGGTTTGCAGAAGTGAAATCAGCCGTGGCAGAATAGACAGGTTCGATATTCCGTCGCCGCTGTGCGTGCGCCGGATCACTGCCAGGGCAGTGCATAGACGGCGGTTCCTCATGGGGGCTGCAGGGTTCTAGGCCGCGGGTAGCAGAACACACACCCCGACACCCTTCTCACCGAAGGGTTCGCCGTGCGCGGCGGAGGTCGGGCATCCGGTCGCCTCGCGGCGTCCGGCTGACAGAAGAACAGTGGTGCAGCAGATCGACTCGTGAGAGCCGTTCTCGTGCCGAGGCGCGAACAGCGCCGACGTGCGTCCAATGCCCCAGGGCCACCCGGTCCCGGACGGTATGACGCCTAAAGAGAGAGAGCAGACAATGGCGGGACAGAAGATCCGCATTCGCCTGAAGTCGTATGACCACGAGGTCATCGACACGTCCGCACGCAAGATCGTGGACACCGTGACCCGTGCGGGTGCGACCGTCGTCGGACCCGTGCCCCTTCCGACCGAGAAGAACGTCGTGTGCGTCATCCGGTCGCCGCACAAGTACAAGGACAGCCGCGAGCACTTCGAGATGCGCACCCACAAGCGTCTGATCGACATCGTCGACCCGACGCCCAAGGCCGTCGACTCGCTGATGCGTCTCGACCTGCCTGCCGATGTCAACATCGAGATCAAGCTCTGAGGTCGGACATGGTTGACATCAACTCCAAGATTTCCAAGGGCATGCTGGGCACGAAGCTCGGCATGACCCAGGTCTGGAACGAGAGCGGCAAGCTCGTTCCCGTCACCGTCATCGAGCTCGCCTCGAACGTGGTTACGCAGATCCGTACGCCCGAGAAGGACGGCTACAACGCCGTGCAGATCGCGTACGGCCAGATCGACCCGCGCAAGGTGAACAAGCCCCTCACGGCCCACTTCGAGGCAGCCGGCGTCACGCCGCGTCGTC
The DNA here is from genome assembly GCF_041529975.1 of Microbacterium maritypicum. Taxonomy (NCBI): domain Bacteria; kingdom Bacillati; phylum Actinomycetota; class Actinomycetes; order Micrococcales; family Microbacteriaceae; genus Microbacterium; species Microbacterium maritypicum. The sequence goes on from NZ_CP168030.1 coordinate 1,500,472, forward strand.
ACGTCACCGAGATCCGCACCGCGGACGCCGGCGACTACAGCCTGGGCCAGGAGCTCACGGTCGACGGCACCTTCGAAGCCGGCCAGCTCGTCGACGTCGTCGGCACGAGCAAGGGCAAGGGCTTCGCCGGTGTCATGAAGCGTCACAACTTCAAGGGCGTCTCGGCTTCGCACGGTTCGCACCGCAACCACCGCAAGCCCGGCTCGATCGGCGCATCGTCGACCCCGAGCCGCGTCTTCAAGGGCATGCGCATGGCCGGCCGTATGGGTGGCGAGCGTGTGACCGTCCTCAACCTCACGGTGCACGCCATCGACATCGAGAAGGGTCTGCTGCTCGTCAAGGGCGCTGTCCCCGGTGCTCGTGGCCGCATCGTCTATGTCCGCAACGCAGTGAAGGGTGCCTGAACATGGCTGACTCCACTCTCGCGCTCGACGTCCTCAAGGCAGACGGCAAGAAGGCAGGCTCCATCGAGCTTCCCGCCGCGCTGTTCGACGCCAAGACGAACATCCCGCTCATCCACCAGGTCGTCGTCGCGCAGCTCGCGGCGGCTCGCCAGGGCACGCACTCGACCAAGCGTCGTGGCGAGGTCTCCGGTGCCGGCCGCAAGCCCTTCAAGCAGAAGGGCACGGGTAACGCCCGTCAGGGTTCCATCCGCGCGCCGCACATGACCGGTGGTGGCATCGTCCACGGGCCGAAGCCGCGTGACTACTCGCAGCGCACGCCCAAGAAGATGATCGCGGCCGCCCTGCTGGGCGCGCTCAGCGACCGCTTCCGTGGCGACCGCATCCACGCCATCGAGTCCTTCGGGATCGACGGCACGCCCTCGACGAAGACCGCGGTGAACTTCCTCACCAACGTCGTCTCGTCGAAGAACGTGCTCGTCGTTATCGAGCGCAACGACGACGTGACGCTGAAGAGCATCCGCAACCTGTCGAACCTGCACGTGCTGACGTTCGACCAGCTCAACGCATACGACGTGCTCGTCTCCGACGACATCGTCTTCACCCAGGCCGCGCTCGAGGGCTTCATCGCCTCCAAGTCCGGCGCCAACCAGGAGGTCTCCGCATGAGCGAGCAGGCATCTGTTCTCCAGACGGCCCTGAACAAGGACCCGCGCGACATCATCCTGAAGCCGGTCGTGTCCGAGAAGAGCTACGGGCTCATCGATGAAGGAAAGTACACCTTCCTCGTCGACCCGCGCGCTTCGAAGACCGAGATCAAGCTCGCCATCGAGAAGATCTTCGGCGTCAAGGTCGCAGGGGTCAACACCCTCAACCGCGTCGGCAAGGCTCGTCGCACCCGCTTCGGCACCGGCAAGCGCAAGGACACCAAGCGCGCCATCGTCACCCTGAAGTCGGGCACCATCGACATCTTCACGGCAATCGGCTGACCCGGGGGATAAGGACAATAATGGCTATTCGCAAGTACAAGCCCACGACCCCGGGCCGTCGCGGCTCGTCGGTGGCTGACTTCGCCGAGATCACTCGATCGACGCCGGAGAAGTCGCTGCTGCGCCCGCTCTCGAAGACCGGTGGTCGCAACAACCAGGGCCGCATCACGACCCGTCACATCGGTGGTGGCCACAAGCGCCAGTACCGCGTCATCGACTTCCGTCGTAACGACAAGGACGGCGTCAACGCCAAGGTCGCTCACATCGAGTACGACCCCAACCGCACCGCGCGCATCGCGCTGCTGCACTACTTCGACGGTGAGAAGCGCTACATCCTCGCTCCGGCGAAGCTGAAGCAGGGCGACATCGTCGAGTCGGGTGCCGGGGCTGACATCAAGCCGGGCAACAACCTCCCGCTGAAGAACATCCCCACGGGTACCGTCATCCACGCGATCGAGCTCCGCCCCGGTGGCGGCGCGAAGATGGCACGTTCGGCCGGTGCATCCGTCCGTCTCGTCGCCAAGGACGGCCCCTACGCCCAGCTGCGTCTCCCCTCGGGCGAGATCCGCAACGTCGATGCGCGCTGCCGCGCGACCATCGGCGAGGTCGGCAACGCCGAGCAGTCGAACATCAACTGGGGCAAGGCCGGCCGCATGCGCTGGAAGGGCGTCCGCCCGACCGTGCGTGGTGTCGCGATGAACCCGGTGGACCACCCGCACGGTGGTGGTGAGGGTAAGACCTCTGGTGGTCGTCACCCCGTCTCCCCGTGGGGCCAGGCTGAGGGTCGTACCCGTCATGCCAACAAGGAAAGCGACAAGTACATCGTGCGTCGTCGTAACGCCGGCAAGAAGCGTAAGTAGGAGTAAGAGAAGATGCCTCGCAGTCTTAAGAAGGGCCCCTTCGTCGACGATCACCTGCTTCGCAAGGTGGTCGTGCAGAACGAAGCCGGCACCAAGAACGTCATCAAGACCTGGTCCCGTCGGTCCATGATCATCCCGGCCATGCTGGGTCACACGATCGCGGTCCACGACGGACGCAAGCACATCCCTGTGTTCGTGTCCGAGACCATGGTCGGTCACAAGCTGGGCGAGTTCGCGCCCACCCGCACCTTCCGCGGCCACGAGAAGGACGACAAGAAGGGGCGGCGCCGCTAATGGTCGAATCGATCGCACGCGTGCGACACATCCGCGTGACCCCTCAGAAGGCTCGTCGTGTCGTCGCGCTCATCAAGGGCAAGCAGGCCCAGGAGGCTCTGGCGATCCTGAAGTTCGCACAGCAGAGCGCCAGCGAGCCGATCTACAAGCTTGTCGCGTCGGCCATGGCCAACGCGCAGGTCAAGGCAGATCGCGACGGCGAGTTCCTCGACGAGAAGGACCTGTACGTGGCCAACGCGTACGTCGACGAGGGCACCACGCTCAAGCGTTTCCAGCCCCGTGCACAGGGTCGCGCTTTCCAGATCAAGAAGCGCACGAGCCACATCACGGTCGTGCTCTCGACGCCTGAGGCAGCTCCGGCCGCCGCGGGCGACAGCAACAAGAAGGCGAGCAAGTAATGGGACAGAAGGTAAACCCGTACGGCTTCCGTCTCGGCATCACGACGGACCACGTCTCGCGTTGGTTCTCTGACTCGACGAAGCCGGGTCAGCGTTACGCCGACTACGTCGCCGAGGACATCAAGATCCGCAACCTGCTCAAGACGCAGCTCGACCGCGCCGGTGTCTCGAACATCGAGATCGAGCGCACCCGTGACCGCGTCCGCGTCGACATCCACACCGCCCGTCCGGGCATCGTGATCGGTCGTCGTGGCGCCGAGGCCGAGCGCATCCGCGGCGACCTCGAGAAGCTCTCGGGCAAGCAGATCCAGCTGAACATCCTCGAGGTCAAGAACCCCGAGGCTGACGCTCAGCTCGTCGCACAGGGCATCGCCGAGCAGCTCTCTGCTCGCGTGGCGTTCCGTCGTGCGATGCGCAAGGGTCTGCAGGGCGCTCAGCGCGCCGGCGCAAAGGGCATCCGCATCCAGGTCTCCGGCCGCCTCGGCGGCGCCGAGATGAGCCGCTCGGAGTTCTACCGCGAAGGTCGTGTGCCGCTGCACACGCTGCGCGCGAACATCGACTACGGCTTCTACGAGGCGAAGACCACCTTCGGCCGCATCGGCGTGAAGGTCTGGATCTACAAGGGCGACCTGACCGCCAAGGAGCTCGCTCGCGAGCAGGCCAACGCACCCAAGGCTCGTCGTGACGACCGTGGTGGCGACCGCCGCCGTGCCCCGCGCAACGAGGCACCTGTCGCAGAAGGAGCGTCGGCATAATGCTCATCCCCCGTAAGGTCAAGTTCCGCAAGCAGCACCACCCGGGTCGCTCGGGCCAGGCAACCGGCGGCACGAAGGTCTCCTTCGGCGAGTACGGCATCCAGGCTCTGACCCCCGCTTACGTGACGAACCGTCAGATCGAGTCCGCTCGTATCGCGATGACCCGTCACATCAAGCGTGGTGGAAAGGTGTGGATCAACATCTACCCCGACCGTCCGCTCACGAAGAAGCCTGCCGAGACCCGCATGGGTTCCGGTAAGGGTTCTCCCGAGTGGTGGGTCGCCAACGTCAAGCCGGGCCGTGTCCTCTTCGAGGTCGCGGGTGTCGACGAGGAGCTCGCTCGCGAAGCTCTGACCCGTGCAATTCACAAGCTGCCGCTCAAGGCACGCATCATCAAGCGCGAGGAGGGCGACGCGTAATGGCGATCGGCACCAAGGAGCTCGCCCCGGCAGAGCTCGATACATTCGAAGACCAGCGCCTCGTTGAGGAGCTGCGCAAGGCCAAGGAGGAGCTGTTCAACCTCCGTTTCCAGTCGGCCACCGGCCAGCTGGAGAGCCACGGCCGCATCCGCGCCGTCAAGCGCGACATCGCGCGCCTCTACACCGTGATCCGCGAACGCGAGCTGGGCATCCGTGCGACGCCCGCTCCGGTCGAGGCTCCGGCCAAGAAGGCGACCAAGTCGAAGGCGAAGAAGGCGGACTCCGCCGACGACGCCGTGAAGGAAGAGGCTGAGTGATGGCCACCAAGAAGGAAGCGACTGTGGAGACGCAGGCCGCAGGACACGAGTCGTCCGAGCACGACGTCCGCGACTCCGCTGCCCGCGGTTACCGCAAGGCACGTCGCGGCTACGTCGTCAGCGACAAGATGGACAAGACCATCGTGGTCGAGGTCGAGGACCGCGTGAAGCACCCGCTTTACGGCAAGGTCATCCGCCGCACCTCGAAGGTCAAGGCGCACGATGAGGCGAACTCCGCCGGCATCGGCGACCTGGTCCTGATCAACGAGACCCGCCCGCTGAGCGCCACGAAGCGCTGGCGTCTGGTGGAGATTCTGGAGAAGGCCAAGTGATTCAGCAGGAATCCCGACTCAAGGTCGCCGACAACACCGGCGCCAAGGAGCTCCTCACGATTCGTGTCCTCGGTGGCTCGAAGCGTCGTTACGCCGGTCTCGGCGACACCATCGTCGCTACCGTCAAGGACGCGATCCCCGGTGGCAACGTGAAGAAGGGCGACGTCGTCAAGGCGGTCATCGTCCGCACCAAGAAGGAGGTCCGTCGTCCGGACGGCTCCTACATCAAGTTCGACGAGAACGCCGCAGTTATCCTGAAGAACGACGGGGAGCCCCGCGGCACCCGTATCTTCGGGCCGGTCGGTCGTGAGCTTCGTGACAAGAAGTTCATGAAGATCGTCTCGCTGGCGCCGGAGGTCATCTAATCATGGCGAAGATCAAGAAGGGTGACCTGGTTCAGGTCATCACCGGTGCCACGCAGGAGCGTGGCGGCGACCGTGGCAAGCAGGGCAAGGTCCTCGACGTCCTCGGTGACAAGAACCGCGTGATCGTCGAAGGCGTGAACTACGTCACCAAGCACACCCGCGTCGGACAGACGCAGCGTGGCACCAAGACCGGAGGCATCGAGACCGTCGAAGCCTCCATCCACATCTCGAACGTCGCACTCGTCGACCCTTCGACCAAGAAGCCGACCAAGGTCGGCCACCGGGTCGAGGAGCAGACCAAGGACGGCGTCAAGCGCACCGTCCGCGTGCGGTACGCGAAGAAGAGCGGTAAGGACCTCTGATGAGCACCGACACTGCCGCGCCGGCTGGCAAGATCCAGCCGCGCCTGAAGCAGAAGTACAACAGCGAGATCAAGAAGGCTCTGCAGGACGAGTTCGGTTACGCGAACGTCATGCAGATCCCCGGACTGGTCAAGGTCGTCGTGAACACCGGTGTCGGCGAGGCAGCTCGCGACAGCAAGGTGATCGATGGTGCCGTCGACGATCTCACCAAGATCACCGGCCAGAAGCCGATCGTCACGAAGGCCCGTAAGTCCATCGCGCAGTTCAAGCTGCGTGAGGGCCAGGCCATCGGCGCGCACGTCACCCTCCGCGGTGACCGCGCGTGGGAGTTCGTGGACCGTCTGGTCTCGCTGGCTCTGCCCCGTATCCGCGACTTCCGCGGTCTTTCGGGCAAGCAGTTCGACGGCAACGGCAACTACACCTTCGGTCTCCAGGAGCAGAGCGTGTTCCACGAGATCGATCAGGACAAGATCGACCGGGTTCGCGGTTTCGACATCACCGTCGTCACCACCGCGAAGACGGATGACGAGGGACGGGCACTGCTCCGTCACCTCGGCTTCCCGTTCCGCTCGGAAGACGCACAGGCGTGACCCTTCGACAGGCTCAGGGACCCATGGGTTGCTGAGCCTGTCGAAGTACTCGCCGACATGCACCTACAATTGAAGATTGCGTGTCATCGCAGGCCGTCTGTCGTGTAACGGCAGCCGGAACCTCATGAACAAAGGAAAACAACAATGACAATGACAGACCCGGTCGCAGATCTGCTGACCCGTCTGCGTAACGCGAACTCGGCGCACCACGATTCCGTGACCCTGCCGTCGAGCAAGCTCAAGACGAACATCGCTCAGATCCTCCAGCAGGAGGGCTACATCGCCGGCTGGGAGACCTCTGACGCTCGCGTCGGACAGAACCTCACGCTGACGCTGAAGTACGGCCCCAACCGTGAGCGCTCGATTGCTGGTATCAAGCGCGTCTCGAAGCCCGGCCTCCGCGTCTACGCGAAGTCCACCGAGCTCCCCACGGTCCTCGGCGGCCTCGGCGTGGCCATCCTGTCCACCTCCTCCGGTCTTCTCACCGACCGTCAGGCTGAGCAGAAGGGCGTGGGCGGAGAAGTTCTCGCCTACGTGTGGTAATTCGAAATGTCGCGTATTGGACGACTTCCCATCGACGTTCCCGCGGGCGTGACCGTTTCGGTCGCAGGCCGCGTGGTCTCGGTGAAGGGCCCCAAGGGTGAGCTCACCCTCACGGTGGCCAACCCCATCGAGGTCGCGGTCGAGGAGAACCAGGTTCTGGTCTCCCGTCCCGACGACGAGCGCGAGTCTCGGTCGCTTCACGGCCTGACCCGCACGCTCATCAACAACAACATCATCGGCGTGACCCAGGGCTACACCAAGGGTCTCGAGGTCGTCGGCACCGGTTACCGCGTGCAGCAGAAGGGGAGCTCGGTCGAGTTCGCCCTCGGCTTCTCGCACCCGGTCCTGATCGACCCGCCCGCCGGCATCACGCTCACGGTCGAGGGCACCACCAAGCTCACCGTCAGCGGGATCGACAAGCAGGCTGTCGGCGAGGCAGCTGCCAACATCCGCAAGATCCGCAAGCCCGAGCCGTACAAGGGCAAGGGTGTGCGCTACGCCGGCGAGAACGTGCGTCGCAAGGCCGGAAAGAGTGGTAAGTAACCATGGCTCTCAAGTCAAAGTCTGACGCCCGCGCGCGTCGTCACGCCCGCCTTCGCAAGAAGGTCGTCGGCACCGAGGTGCGTCCGCGCCTCGTCGTCAACCGCTCGGCCCGCCACGTCTTCGTGCAGCTGGTCGACGACAGCAAGGGTCACACCGTCGCGTCGGCTTCGACGCTCGAGACCGACCTGCGTTCGCTCGAGGGTGACAAGACCGCCAAGGCCCGCAAGGTCGGCGAGCTCCTCGCCGAGCGTGCGAAGGCTGCCGGCGTTTCCGAGGCAGTGTTCGACCGTGGCGGTAACCGCTACGCCGGTCGTGTCGCCGCCATCGCCGACGGCGCCCGCGAAGGGGGTCTGGCACTGTGAGTGACAACAAGGAGAACGAAGTGACCGAAGCGGCAGCTGCCACTTCCGAGACGGCTGCGGGCACCACGCAGGCAGAGCCGGCTCGCGATCAGCGTGATGGCCGCCGCGGTGGCCGCGGTGACCGCAACCAGGGTGGCCGCGACCGCAACTCGCGCGACCGCGGTGACAACCAGTTCCTGGAGCGCGTCGTCACGATCAACCGTGTCTCGAAGGTCGTGAAGGGTGGTCGTCGCTTCAGCTTCACCGCCCTCGTGGTCGTCGGTGACGGCAACGGTCTGGTCGGCGTCGGCTACGGCAAGGCCCGAGAGGTCCCCCTGGCGATCTCGAAGGGTGTCGAAGAGGCCAAGCGCAACTTCTTCCGTGTTCCGCGCGTCGGCAGCACCATCCCGCACCCCGTGCAGGGTGAGGCCGCCGCAGGTGTGGTCCTGCTCCGTCCGGCCGCTGCCGGTACCGGTGTCATCGCCGGTGGTCCGGTCCGTGCCGTGCTCGAGTGCGCCGGTATCCACGACGTGCTGTCGAAGTCGCTCGGCTCGTCGAACACGATCAACATCGTGCACGCGACGGTCACGGCCCTGAAGCAGCTCGAGGAGCCTCGTGCGGTCGCCGCGCGTCGTGGCCTCGAGTTCGACCAGGTCGCCCCTGCCCGCCTCGTGCGCGCAGAGGCCGAGGCCATCGCCGCACAGAAGGTAGGTGCCTGATGGCCGCGCGACTGAAGGTCACGCAGATCAAGTCCAAGGTGAGCGAGAAGCAGAACCAGCGTGACACGCTGCGCAGCCTCGGTCTCAAGCGGATCGGTGACACCACCGTCCGCCCCGACGACGCGCAGACGCGCGGTTACGTCAAGACCGTCGCACACCTCGTCAAGGTTGAGGAGATCGACTAATGGCTGAGAAGAACGAGGCCGTCGAGGCTGAGAAGGCCCCGAAGAAGGCTGCAGCTCCTAAGGCTGCCGCTGAGAAGAAGCCCGCCGCGAAGAAGGCTCCGGCCAAGACCGCTGCGTCCGCCGCCAAGGCTGACGCTCCGGCCAAGAAGCCGGCCGCCAAGAAGGCTGCGCCTGCGAAGGATGCTCCGGCATCCCGCCCCGGCGTCCTGAAGGTGCACCACCTGCGTCCGGTCCCCGGATCCAACACCGCCAAGACTCGCGTCGGCCGTGGTGAGGGCTCCAAGGGTAAGACCGCCGGTCGTGGTACCAAGGGCACCAAGGCGCGCAACACCGTTCGCGTCGGCTTCGAGGGTGGGCAGATGCCGCTGCACATGCGCACCCCGAAGCTGCGCGGGTTCAAGAACCCGTTCCGCGTCGAGTACCAGGTCGTGAACCTGGAGAAGCTCGCGGAGCTGTACCCCAAGGGTGGCGATGTCACCATCGGCGACCTGGTCGCCAAGGGTGCCGTTCGCAAGAACGAGAAGGTCAAGGTTCTCGGAAACGGCGACATCGCCGTGAAGCTCACCGTCTCGGTCGACAAGGTCTCGGGTTCTGCCGAGCAGAAGATCGTCGCGGCGGGCGGATCCGTCAAGTAACCGCAAGATGAGAGGGGCCGGAGATTCTCCGGCCCCTCTCGTCGTTTCACACTCCGAGACCTCGCTCTGGGGCCGCATCCGGCGGGCCTGGTATCGGTGACGAATTCCGGGAACCCCGGATTGCGTTACCCTGGTCTTTCAGCCGTCCTTCGGGAATCGGCAACTTTTCAGGAGGAACGTCCTTGTTTAGCGCCATCGCGCGGATCTTCCGCACCCCGGACCTGCGTCGGAAGATCGGTTTCACCCTCGCCATCATCGCGATCTACCGTCTCGGCTCCAACGTCCCTGCGCCGTTCGTGAACTTCCCGAACGTCGAGGAGTGCCTCGCGGCGAACGCGGGCACCGACGGCCTGCTCGGACTGGTCAACCTCTTCTCCGGTGGTGCTCTGCTGCAGCTGTCGATCTTTGCGCTCGGCGTCATGCCGTACATCACGGCGACGATCATCACCCAGCTCCTTCGCGTGGTGATCCCGCACTTCGAGGCGCTGCACAAGGAAGGACAGGCCGGTCAGGCCCGTCTGACCCAGTACACCCGGTACCTCACCATCGCGCTCGCGCTCCTCCAGTCGACGACGCTCGTGACGGTGGCGCGCAGCGGCCAGCTGTTCGGATCCACCGATCTCGCCGCCTGCCAGCAGTTGCTGACCAATGACGTGTGGTGGGCGCAGCTGCTCATCATCATGACCATGACGGCCGGTACCGGTCTCATCATGTGGTTCGCCGAGCTGGTCACCGAGCGCGGCATCGGCAACGGCATGTCGCTGCTCATCTTCACCTCCATCGCCGCGACGTTCCCCGGTGCCATGGGCCTCATCTGGCAGACCAAGGGCTTCGAGGTCTTCCTCCTCGTGCTGCTGGTAGGAATCATCGTCATGGGGCTCGTCGTCTTCGTCGAGCAATCCCAGCGACGGATCCCCGTGCAGTACGCCAAGCGCATGGTCGGTCGCCGCACGTACGGCGGCACCAACACGTACATCCCGATCAAGGTGAACATGGCGGGTGTGATCCCCGTGATCTTCGCGTCGTCGCTGCTGTACATCCCGGCTCTCATCGCGCAGTTCAACACTCCGCAGGACGGATCCACGCCGCCCGAGTGGGTCAGCTGGATCACCGCGAACTTCACCACCGGCAACAGCCCGGTGTACATGGCCGCCTACTTCCTGCTGATCATCGGCTTCACCTACTTCTACGTGGCGATCACGTTCAACCCGGTCGAGGTCGCGGACAACATGAAGAAGTACGGCGGGTTCATCCCCGGCATCCGTGCGGGTCGCCCGACCGCCGAGTACCTCGACTACGTGCTCACCCGCATCACGCTCCCGGGCTCGCTGTACCTCGGTCTGATCGCGCTCATCCCGCTGATCGCACTGGCCACGGTCGGCGCGAACCAGAACTTCCCGTTCGGCGGCGCCTCGATCCTCATCATCGTGGGTGTGGGTCTCGAGACGGTCAAGCAGATCGACGCTCAGCTGCAGCAGCGACACTATGAAGGGCTCCTCCGATGACAGCATCCGCACGTCTTCTCATCGTCGGCCCGCAGGGCTCCGGCAAGGGCACGCAGGGCGTGCGCATCGCCGAGTCCTACGGCATCCCGGTCGTCTCGACCGGTGACATCTTCCGCGCGAACATCAAGGAGGGGACGCCGCTGGGCCAGCAGGTCACGGCGATCCTCGACAAGGGTGACCTCGTTCCGGACGAGCTGACGAGCGAGATCGTGCGCGACCGGCTGTCGCAGGACGATGCAGCCCACGGGTTCCTGCTCGACGGGTACCCGCGCAACACTGCGCAGGTCGCCCACCTGGAGTCGTTCCTCGCGGGGCGGGGGGAGTCGCTCGACGCGGTCATCCTCCTCGACGTGCCACGTGAGGAGAGCCTGGAGCGTCTGACGCTCCGCGCCACCGAGCAGGGCCGTTCGGATGACACCCCGGAGGCCATCGGCCACCGTCTCGACATCTACGAGCGGGAGACCGCTCCGATCATCGAGGTGTACGGTGCCAAGGGCATCGTCGACCGCATCGACGGTACCGGCGCTCTCGACGACGTCACCGAGCGGATCACGGCGGCTCTGGCCGCCCGCGGCCTGCGCCTCGCGGCCTCCGCCTCCTGAGATGTTCCGCCGGTCGATCTACAAGACCCCGGCTCAGCTGCGAGCGATGGTCGAGCCGGGGCTCATCACGGCCGCAGCGCTGGATGCCGTCCGCCCGTTGATCAAGGCCGGCGTGACGACCCTCGAGCTGGACGCGATGGCCAACCGCACGATCCTGGCCCGCGGCGCGGAGTCGAACTTCCAGCTGGTGCGCGGCTACCACCACACGACGTGCATCTCGGTGAACGAGCAGGTCGTGCACGGGATCCCGGGTGAGCGCGTGCTGCAGCCCGGCGACATCGTCTCGGTCGACTGCGGCGCGCAGTTCAAGGGCTGGAACGGCGACAGTGCGATCACGGTCGTGGTTCCCGACCCGGAGCGGCCGGAACTGGTCGCGCAGCGCGAAGAGCTCTCCCGCGTGACCGAGGGATCCATGTGGGCGGGGATCGCCGCGATGGCATCCGTCTCCTCGATCGATGAGATCGGCGCGGCCATCCAGGACTACATCGAGGCTCAGGGCCCATCGGCGGTGTCGGGGGACCCGTACGGCATCCTCCGTGAGTATGTCGGGCACGGCATCGGCCGCAAGATGCACGAAGCCCCCAGTGTCTTCAACTACCGCACGCCCGACCGTGGCGAAGACGTCAAACCCGGTCTCGTGCTCGCGATCGAGCCGATGGTCACCGCGGGTGGGGATTCGACGTTCATCGAGGACGATGACTGGACCGTCACGACGGTCGACGGAACGGACGGCTCCCATTGGGAACATAGCGTCGCCCTGCATGATGGGGGTATCTGGGTGCTGACTGCGCCCGATGGCGGAAGAGCCGGACTCGCTCCATTCGGAGTCGAGCCTCGAGAGATCGGAAAGTAATGGCAGCGGCGAAGAGCAACACCAACTGGTTCGCGATCGGCGTCTCCATCGCCGTGGTCGTGGTGCTGGTGGCGATCGGTGGACTCGTGGTGTTCCTCAACAACCAGGCCACCTCGCCCGGCGCGGCACCGAAGGCCAACGACACGTTCAATTCAGAGACCGGTGCGATCTCGTTCGGTGACGGCGAGGACACTGTCGCGGTCTTCGTCGACTTCCAGTGCCCGATCTGCGCCAGCTTCGAGGAGCAGTACGGCGAGCAGCTGGAAGCCGCTGCCGCCGACGGTCGCATCACCCTCGAGTACCATCCCATCGCGATTCTGGACCGCTACTCGCAGGGCACCGAGTACTCGTCTCGCTCCGCCGGCGCGGCCTTCTGCGTTGCGGAGTCGAACCCGGATCTCTACCTCGACTACTCCAAGACGCTGTTCGACAACCAGCCGGCAGAGAATTCCGCGGGTCTCACCACGGATCAGCTCGCCGACTTCGCATCGCAGGTCGGCGCTGACGATGCGGTCTCGTGCATCACTGACGAGACCTATCGCAAGTTCGGAGCGGCGCAGGCGAAGGCTCATGAAATCGGGGGCACGCCGACCATCGAGGTCAACGGCAAGCGCCTCGACCTGCAGGCCGGCGAGATCACCGAGATGGAGAAGCTGATCGGTTGATCCGACAGCTGTCCGCCACGGGCGGTCAAGTTGCCGGATGACTCCGGAGCGTCTAACATAGATCTTTGGTGCTTTGTGCCTTGATTCGGCGTGTCCGTCGGCGCAGCACCACAAACCCAATCACCCACCGCAGATCGACCGATCTGCAGAAGCGTCAGCGAGGCTATGGCTAAGAAAGACGGTGTCATCGAGATCGAGGGCGTGATCTCCGAGGCTCTGCCCAACGCGATGTTCCGCGTTGAGCTCAGCAACGGACACAAGGTCCTTGCAACGATCTCCGGCAAGATGCGGCAGAACTACATCCGTATCATCCCCGAGGACCGTGTGGTCGTGGAGCTCAGCCCCTACGACCTGACCCGCGGCCGTATCGTCTACCGCTACCGCTGATCGGTCGAGAAGTAACGGCCTGCCCCTGCCTGGGGCGGTACGAAGACAGCGAACAGGAAACATCATGAAGGTCAACCCCAGCGTCAAGCCCATCTGCGATCACTGCAAGGTGATCCGCCGTCACGGCCGCGTCATGGTGATCTGCAAGAGCAACCCGCGTCACAAGCAGCGCCAGGGCTGAGTCCCCGGCGGGCCCGCCGATCCGCTCGACGGGCCCGAGCTGCGCGGCATCGCTCACGCACATCTCATAACTGAAAACACAACGGCAGGATCAGAACCCGCGGAAGCGGGGGACACCTCGGGGCGGAGGCCCGGGCACCGATCCTGTTCCACACCTCCACAACACCCAGGAGAACCGCATGGCACGTCTTGCCGGCGTTGACATCCCGCGCGACAAGCGCGTGGTGATCGCCCTTACCTACATCTACGGCGTCGGCCGTACCCGCTCGGTCGAGATCCTCAAGGCGACGGAGATCGACGAGAGCATCCGCGTGAAGGACCTCAGCGACGACCAGCTGATCGCCCTCCGCGACCACATCGAAGGCAACTACAAGGTGGAGGGTGACCTGCGCCGCGAGGTTGCAGCAGACATCCGCCGCAAGGTCGAGATCGGCTCCTACGAGGGCATCCGCCACCGTCGTGGTCTCCCGGTCCGTGGTCAGCGCACCAAGACCAACGCCCGTACCCGCAAGGGCCCGAAGCGCACCGTCGCAGGCAAGAAGAAGGCCCGCTAAGCGCGGCCCCAGGGACTAGGAGAACACTTTCATGGCTGCACCCAAGGCCGCCGCGCGCAAGCCGCGCCGCAAGGAAAAGAAGAACATCGCGCTGGGCCAGGCCCACATCAAGTCGACGTTCAACAACACGATCGTCTCGATCACCGACCCGTCCGGGGCTGTCATCGCCTGGGCATCGTCGGGTGGCGTGGGCTTCAAGGGCTCCCGCAAGTCGACCCCGTACGCCGCCGGTATGGCTGCCGAGTCCGCAGCCCGCCAGGCCGCGGAGCACGGCGTCAAGAAGGTCGACGTCCTCGTGAAGGGTCCGGGCTCCGGCCGCGAGACCGCGATCCGCTCGCTGCAGGCCGCAGGCCTCGAGGTGGGTTCGATCCAGGACGTCACCCCCCAGGCGCACAACGGCTGCCGTCCGCCGAAGCGTCGCCGCGTCTGATACGCGCCTCGAGCCGCTCGGCCCATTCGTGGTCCGAGCGGCTCGACGCCCGCGTACGGGCATCGACTTCCACAACTCAAAACCTCACCCCACCACATGTCATATAGCGGGCATGTGATCGAAAGGAACACAGAGTGCTTATTGCACAGCGTCCCACACTGACCGAGGAAAAGATCGTCGAGAACCGTAGCCGGTTCATCATCGAGCCTCTGGAGCCCGGCTTCGGTTACACGATCGGCAACGCGCTGCGCCGCAGCCTGCTGTCGTCGATCCCCGGTGCTGCTGTCACCAGCGTTCGCATCGACGGCGTGCTGCACGAGTTCAGCACCATCCCCGGCGTGAAGGAGGATGTCACCGAGATCATCCTCAACATCAAGCAGCTGGTCGTCTCCTCGGAGCGCGACGAGCCCATCACGGCGTACCTGCGCAAGACCGGTTCGGGCGAGGTCACCGCCGCCGACATCTCGGCTCCGGCCGGTGTCGAGGTGCAGAACCCCGAGCTCGTCATCGCGACGCTGAACGAGACCGCGAAGTTCGAGCTCGAGCTCACGATCGAGCGTGGCCGTGGCTACGTCTCGGCGACGCAGAACCGCAACGAGTACGCCGAGGCCGGTCAGATCCCGATCGACTCGATCTACTCGCCGGTCCTCAAGGTGAGCTACCGCGTCGAGGCGACTCGTGCCGGTGAGCGTACCGACTTCGACAAGCTCGTCCTCGACGTCGAGACCAAGTCGGCGATCAGCCCCCGCGACGCCGTCGCGTCGGCTGCGAAGACGCTCACCGAGCTGTTCGGTCTCGCCCGCGAGCTGAACGTCGAGGCCGAGGGCATCGAGATCGGCCCGGCGCCGGTGGAGGCTGTGAACTCCAGCGAGCTGTCGATGCCGATCGAAGACCTCGACCTGTCGGTCCGCTCGTACAACTGCCTGAAGCGTGAGGGCATCAACACTGTTTCGGAGCTCGTCGCCCTGTCGGAGACGCAGCTCATGAACATCCGCAATTTCGGCCAGAAGTCGGTCGACGAGGTGCGCGACAAGCTCATCTCGCTCGGTCTGTCGCTCAAGGATTCGGTGCCCGGTTTCGACGGCGCCCACTTCTACGGCGGCAGCGAAGACGAGTCCTTCTGAAACCCGACCTTTCTGACCAGGAGTTAGACGATTATGCCCAAGCCCACTAAGGGTCCCCGCCTCGGAGGCGGCCCCGCACACGAGCGCCTGATGCTTGCCAACCTCGCGGCGGCGCTCTACACCCACAAGTCGATCAAGACGACCGAGACCAAGGCCAAGCGCCTTCGTCCGCTCGCCGAGCGTCTGATCACCTTCGCCAAGCGTGGCGACCTGCACGCGCGTCGTCGCGTGCTGTCGGTCATCGGTGACAAGGAAGTCGTGCACATCCTGTTCTCCGAGATCGCACCGCTCGTCGCCGAGCGCGAGGGCGGCTACACCCGCATCACGAAGGTCGGCAACCGCAAGGGCGACAACGCTCCGATGGCCGTGATCGAGCTCGTTCTCGAGCCCGTCACCGCGAAGGCGAAGTCGACCAAGAAGGCTGCTGCTGCGCCGAAGGCCGAGAAGGCGGAGAAGCCCGCCGAGGTCGTCGAGGAGACCCCCGCTGAGGAGGCTCCCGCCGAGGACGCAGCCGAGGCCGGCGCCGAGTCGCAGGCCGAAGGCGAAGCAGCCGAGGCTGCCGCTGAGGACGCTGTCGAGAAGAAGTCCGAGTAAGCACTTCGCTCACGAAGAAGCCCGCCGCCCCATTCGGGGTGGCGGGCTTCTTCGTGTGCCGGGCGGTGGGCCGCGGCGGGGTCATATCACGGTGACGGGGGAGTGACCGAGACGACGATCGAGGTCATCGCGTCACTGGCGTTGATGTAGCGATGCGGCTGGCGGGAGTCGAAGGTGATCGACTCGCTGCCCACGATGATGTACGTCTGCCCCGCGATCTCGACGGTGAGTTCCCCGCTGATGACGAAGACGCACTCGGTCGACGGGTGGCCCCAGGGGTGTGCGGAGCTCGCGGCCCCCGGGGGGATGTCGGCGGTGAGGACTTCGAGGTCGCCGCGTCCCGGCGTCAGTCGCTCGTAGACGAAGCCCGCGTCGGATCCGCTGAGTCGATGCCGGGCGCCCGGCCGGCTGACGGACACGTTGGGGGCATCCGGATCGCTGAACAGCGTGGCGATCGAGGCTTCGAACACCTGGGCGAGCTTGCGCAGCGAACCGAGGCTCGGGTCGGCCGAGCCGCTCTCGATCTGGCTGAGCATGCTGACCGAGAGGCCGGACAGGTCGGAGAGCTGCCGCAGGGTGAGACCCTTCGCGGCCCTGAGGGATTTGAGGCGTTCGCCGAGCACGTGATTCATCGATCCTTTCGATCGAACGGATGACTGTTGCATGTTCGATTTCAATGTGATTGTATCTTTTAATCGGATTGAAAATCTCGATCAGATTGAAATCCGTTCCCCCGAACGCGCGAGCAACCGGATCAACTTCCCAGAACTCTACTGCGTCCTGCCCCCTGATCACAGGAAGATCGACGATGACTTCATCCTTCGCGAAACCCCTCGCACTGGCCTCATCTCTCGCCGTCGCCGCACTCGTGCTCGCCGGTTGTTCAGCTTCATCGAACAATGCAGCCTCGGGCGGCGGTGGGACCCTCACGGTCGACACCTCGTTCGTGCTGAAGACCCTCGACCCGGGACTCGTCTACGAGCAGACCGGCAACATCATCGTGCACGCGCTGTACGACACGCTCGTGACGTACGAGGGCTCCGACGTCACCACTGTCGTGCCGGAACTCGCCAGCGAGTGGGTGCAGTCCGACGACGGCACGACCTGGACCTTCACGTTGAACCCGGACGCCACGTTCGCCGACGGCTCCGCGGTGACCGCGGAGGACGTCGTGTTCAGCCTCACGCGCCTGCAGAACCTCAAGGGGTCCTCCTCCCAGACCGTCGAGGGGCTGACCTTCGCCGCGGACGGTGACGACACCGTCGTCGTGACCAGCCCGACCCCGAACCCGAACGTCCCGGTCGTCCTCGCGATGCCCGCGGCGAGCATCCTGAACGCCGAGGAGGCGGAGAAGCTCGGCGCGACCGACGCGGCCGATGCAGCCTCCGCGGACACGATCGGCACGCAGCTCGACGAGGTCAGCCTCGGTTCCGGGCCGTACAAGATCAAGAGCTACGACTCGAGCTCGAAGGTCGTGCTCGAGGTGAACGACGACTACTGGGGCGACGCCCCGGCCTACTCGCGTGTGGTCGTGCAGAACGTCGACGTGCAGAACCAGAAGCTCACGATCTCCCGCGCCAAGGCCGATGAGATCGCCCTCGACCTCTCCGGCCCGCAGGCCGCCGAGCTCTCCGACGACCTCCAGGTCTCCGGGGTCGCCGACACGTCGTACTTCCTCAGCGTGAACCAGGACCCCGCCGTCTCGGAGATCACCTCCAACCCGGCGTTCCTCGCGGCGCTGCGTGCCAGCGTCGACGGCGCAGGCATCGCCGAGATCTTCGGTGAGGGTGCGACGGCCGCGGCCGGTCTCGTCCCGCCCGCATTCGGCGGCGCGCTCGACGAGTCCGAGGTGCAGCCGCAGGACATCGAGAAGGCGAAGTCGCTGCTCGAGGAGGCGGGCATCTCCGCACCGAAGGTGAACCTCGTCTACCCGGCGATCACGTACCGCGGCGTCGACCTCGGCACCATCGTCACGAAGGTGCAGCAGGACGCGAAGAAGGCCGGCATCGAGATCGAACTCCAGCCCGAGCCGATCAACGTCTTCCTGCAGTCGCAGTCCGAGGGCAAGAACGAGATCAACTTCTCGCCGAACAGCCTGAACTACCCGGCCGCGGACTCGCTCGTGAACAACATGGCACCCGGCGCCTCGACCTCGACCCGTGCGGGATGGACCGTGGAGCGCGCAGATCCGCGCGCGGTCGAGGCCAGCGACGCCGTGAACGCCGAGGTGACGCCGGAAGGCCGTGCCGAGGCGATGATCGCCTGGCAGAAGATCATGAACGAGACTTCGCCCTTCGTGGTCCTCGCGAACAACGCCGGCATCGTCGTCGCCACCTCGAACCTGGTCGGTGCGTCGTACACGCCGGCAGGCTGGACGGTCGACCTCGCGGCCATCTCCGCGAAGTAGTCCGCCGCGGTCGGCCGCCTGTCCCTCCTGTCGGGCGGCCGACCTCCGGTTCTCACCACCTCACCGAAGGCGAACGAGCAATGCCAGCCCTCCTGCAGATGATCGGCCGCCGGCTGATCAGCGCGATCATCCTCCTCTGGGGGGTCACCGTCGTGACCTTCGCGCTCATGACCATCGTCCCCGGGGACCCGGCCGCCGCGAACCTGTCGCAGCAGGCCTACGACGACCCCGAGCTGCGTGCCGCGTTCGAGCAGAAATGGGGGCTGGACCAGCCCATCTGGGTGCAGTACGGCCGCTACATCGCGAACCTCTTCCAGGGTGATCTCGGTATCTCGCAGCAGACCCACCGCCCGATCACCCAGGACCTCGCGCAGTACATCCCCGCGACGCTCGAGGTGGCGCTGCCCGCCATGATCCTCGCGATCGTCATCGCCGTCGCGCTGGGCATGATCGCCGCCACCCGCAAGGGTTCGACCATCGACGGCGGCATCCGCGGCGTGTCCCTCATCGGGCTCTCCACCCCGCCGTTCTGGCTCGCGCTCGTCGCGCTGTACGTCTTCTTCTACGCGCTCGGACTCGTCCCCAACGGCGGGCGCCTCAGCAACGAATACGACCCGCCGCCCACCGTCACCGGCATGTACACGCTGGACGCCGTGTTCGCCGGGCAGTGGGACGTGTTCGCCGACGCCGTCTGGCACCTCATCCTCCCCGTCGGCATCCTCACCGCGCTCACCGTCTCGGGCCTGCTGCGCTTCGTGCGCTCCGCCATGATCGAGGTGCTGGACGCCGAGTACATCCGAGCCGCCACCGCGAAGGGCCTCCCGGCGCGGACGATCACCTGGCGCCACGTCTTCAAAGCGGGACTGCTGCCGGTGCTCACGGTGACCGGGCTGATGTTCGCCTCGCTGCTCGGTGGCGCCGTGCTCGTCGAGCAGGTGCTCTCGTGGCCGGGGCTCGGCCAGTACGCCTACAAGAGCGCCCTCTCGCTCGATCTGCAGGCGATCCTCGGCGTGACGCTGTTCATCGCCGTCGTCTACACCCTGATCAACCTCCTCGTCGACGTGCTCTACACGATCGTGGACCCCCGGATCGGAGCGAAATGACCATCCTGTCCTCCGACCGGCTCGCCGTCGCGAAGGAGCCGCGTCGTCGCGGATTCCGTCGCAGCCGCCGGTTCACACCGCGCACCTCGTTCTGGACGCCGGTGACGGTGATCTCCTTCGGCGTGATCGCCGCGTGGATCCTCGCAGCGCTCCTCGCCCCGGTCATCGCGCCGTACGACCCGCTCGAGACGAGCGGACCATTCCTGGACGCACCGTCGGCCGCGCACTGGATGGGGACGGACGACCTCGGTCGCGACGTTCTGAGCCGAGTGATCTACGGTGCCCAACTCTCGCTGCCCCTCGCCCTCGCGATCGTCGTGTTCTCGCTGCTCGTCGGCGGAACCGTCGGCCTCGCGGCCGGGTACTTCGGCAAGGCGGCGGACAACCTGCTGATGCGCGTGGCCGACCTCGTGCTCGCGTTCCCGCAGATCATCCTCGCCATGGCGGTCGCCGCGGCCTTCGGGCCGAGCGTCGGAAACGCCGTGCTCGCGCTCGTGATCGTCTCCTGGCCGCTGTACGCGCGGATCATCCGCAGCTCGGTGCTCAGCGTGCGCGAGCAGGAATACGTCTTCTCCGGACGCCTGCTCGGGTCGACGACCCTGAAGTCCATCGTCAAGGACGTCATCCCCAACAGCGCCGGCCCCGCGCTCGTGATGGCGACTATCGAGCTCGGCAATGCCATCCTCATGCTCGCCGCGCTCTCGTTCCTCGGCCTCGGCCCCCGGCCCCCGGCTGCGGAATGGGGCGCGATGATCGCCCTCGGCTCGCAGAACCTCGGGAACTGGTGGATCAGCCTGTTCCCCGGTCTCGCGATCCTCACGATCGTGATGGCCTTCAACCTGCTGGGAGACGCCGTCCAGGACTACCTGGATCCCCGCTCACGGAATGCGAGGAAGCGATGAGCGACGCGACGCTGCTCTCGATCGAGGACCTCTCCGTCGTCATGCCGACGCCGGACGGCGAGATCGAGCTCGTACACGACACGAGCATCCGGATCGGCCAGGGCGAGGTCGTCGGCCTCGCCGGCGAGAGCGGCTCGGGAAAGAGCATGACGGCCTCAGCAGTCATGGGCATCCTTCCCGAGGGCGCGACCGCCTCCGGCCGGGTCCTGTTCGAGGGGCGGGACCTGCTGAACCTCAGCACCCGGGAGCTCAACGAGGTGCGCGGCAATCGCATCTCCATCGTGTTCCAGGATCCGACTGCGGCACTGCACCCGCTGCTGCGGATCGGCACGCAGATCACCGAGCACCTCATCCACCACACCGGTGTGAGCCAGAAGCAGGCGCAGGCGCGAGCGATCGAGCTGCTCGATCTCGTGCGCATCCGCGACCCGCACCAGGCGATCACGGCGTATCCGCACCAGTTCTCCGGAGGCATGCGCCAGCGTGCGGCCATCGCGATCGCGCTCGCGTGCGAGCCCCGCCTGCTGATCGCCGACGAACCCACCACCGCGCTCGACGTCACCGTGCAGGCCGGCATCCTCCGTCTGTTCGACCGCCTGGCGCGCGAGACGGGGGTGTCGATGCTGTTCATCACGCACGACCTCGGGGTGATGAGCGCGATCGCCGACCGCACCTACATCTTCAAGGACGGCACCGTCGTCGAGCACGGTCCGACGAACGAGATCCTCAACACCCCGTCGCACGAGTACACCCGCGCGCTGATCGCATCCAGGGCGCAGTCGCTCGCCGCGCAGCGCACCCACCGAGGAGGCGCACGATGAGCGCGTTGGAGATCGACGACGTCGTCGTCACGCACCGCCGGCGCGGCGCCCCGCCCGTGCACGCGGTGAAGGGCGTCTCGCTGACCGTCGAACGCGGCCGGATCGTCGGACTCGTGGGGGAGTCGGGATGCGGCAAGTCGTCGCTCGCCCGGGTCGCCGTGGGGATCGACCGTCCGACCTCGGGCACTGTGCGCTTCGACGGAGAGCCGCTGCATCCGCTCACGATGCGCCGCCGCCCGAGTCGCGACCGCGGGCTGCAGATGGTGTTCCAGAACCCGTACGCCTCGCTGAGTCCCCGTCGCTCGATCGGAGCGCAGCTGCTGGATGGCGCTCCCGATGCGCTGGAGCGATCCGCCCGTGCTGCCGAGGTCTCGAGACTGCTGCGACTGGTCGGACTCGACGAGTCGGCCGCCTCTCGCTACCCCACCCAGTTCTCGGGTGGTCAACGGCAACGGCTCGCGATCGCCCGTGCGCTCGCCGCCCAGCCCAGCGTGGTCGTCGCCGATGAGCCGGTCACGGCCCTCGATGCCTTCTCGTCGGCGCAGATCGTCGAGCTGCTGCAGGGCCTCGTCCGCGAACTCGGCATGGCGATGCTGTTCATCTCGCACGACCTGTCGTTGGTGCGGGCCATCGCCGACGAGACGGCCGTGATGTACGCGGGTGAGATCATCGAGCGCGGGCCCAGCGAACAGCTGTGGCAGCACGCAGAGCACCCCTACACGCAGCGCCTCATCGATGCCATCCCGGAGATCGGCCCGACGAAGCGGCTGCCGGGCAGAGAAGAAGACCTCGCGGAGGCCGTCGCGGCCCCCGCCACGGGAGGAGAAGCATGATCACCATCGCCGAGGACCGCCGCGTCCTCCTCACCGGAGCCCGCATCTTCGACGGGCGCTCCGAGCACCTGCGGGACGGGCTCGACATCCTCGTCGACGCCGACGGAGTGATCGCGGGGCTCGGCGCCACCCGCACCCTCGATGCCGGCGACGCACGCGTGATCGACCTGGCCGGAAGGATCCTCAGCCCGGGGCTGATCAACATGCACGTGCACCTGGGGCTCGCGCTGCCCGGGACGGCCGGGGCGGAGATCGCCTCCAAGGGCGACCCCGACCTGCTGCTGGTGATGGCCGACAGCGCCCGACGCACCCTGCATGCGGGTGTCACGACCGCGCGGCTGGTCGGCGAGAGCCGCTACCTCGACTTCGCCCTGCGCCGCGGCATCGACGCCGGGATCATCGCCGGCCCACGGCTGTACACCGCCGGACACGCACTGTGCTGCACCGGTGGGCACGGATGGGAGTCCGACGCGCTGGAGGGCGACGGCGCCGACGACCTGCGCCGACTGACGCGCCTGCAGATCCGTCACGGCGCCGACCTGATCAAGGTCTGCATCTCGGGCGGGATCGCGGGGGAGCACGAGCAGATCGACACCCCGCAGCTGACCGACGACGAGATGGCCGCCGTCATCCAGACCGCGCATGACTGGGGCCGCAAGGTCACCGCGCACGTCGGGCCGTCCGAGACGCTGCGGCGTGCCATCGAGCTCGGCCTGGACTGCGTCGAGCACGGCTACGAGCTGACCCGTGAGGTCACCGATCTGATGAGCGAGCGCGGCGTCTGGTACGTGCCGACCATCACGGTCAGCCGGTGCGAGGAGTTCTTCGACGCGCAGGGCGTGCCCACCTGGATGAAGGAGCGTGCGCTCGGTGCGGGTCCGCGTCACTGGGAGAGCCTCGAGAACGCGATCGCGAGCGGGGTGCGCATCGCCATGGGCACAGACATGCCGCCCGCCGCGGACTTCGACGGCACGACCGCGACGGTGCGCGAGATGGAGTTCATGGTCGACGCGGGCATGACCTCGCTGGACGTCATGCGCTCGGCCACCTCGTACGCGGCGGAGCTGCTCGGAGCTGACGACCTCGGCGTCGTCGAGGTCGGTGCGAGGGCGGACTTCATCGCCACGGACGCGGATCCGACAGCGGATGTGGCTGCGCTGCGCGGAATCGACTGGGTCATGCAGGGCGGCGCCGTGCTGCGGGACGACCGGGCCGGACGGTGAACACCCCGACTTCGGGCACCCCGACCTCGGGCACCTCGACCGCGCGCATCGCCGACGAGTACGTCGCGACGCTCGCCGACCACGAGCCGGCCGCTGCGCAGGCGCTCGGCGTCACCGCGCAGGATCGACTGCCCGATCTCAGCGCCGACTGGGCGGTCGAACGTCGTGCGCTCGCCGTGCGCACGCGCGACGCCCTGGCGACCGTCGAGCCGACGACGGAGGATGCCGCGCTGCACGCCGCTCTTCGGGAACGCATGGACAGCGACATCGCCCTGTTCGACACCGGTTTCACCGCACGGCTGCTCGCACCGCTGGCGACACCGGTGCATCTGGTGCGCGAGGCGTTCGACGACGTCACCGTCACGGATGACGCCGCCGGCGACGAGATCATCACCCGCCTGTCGGCGGTGCCGCGGGCGCTGACCCAGCTCGACGACCGCCTGAAGTGGGCGCGCGCGGCGGGGGAGCGGGGCGAGTTCATCGGCACCGGCATCGCCGCGGAACGGCAGGTGCGCGAGGTCGCGGATCAGATCGCGAGCTGGATCGATCCGGATGGGGTCGACTACTTCCGCTCCCTCCGGGCGACAGACCTGTCCACCTCCCGCCGCAGCGCTCTGGATCGTGCGGCACTCGCGGCGACCGACGCGATGGCGGGGTTCGAGCGGATGCTGCGCGACGAATTGCTGCCCCATGCGCCACTGCAGGATGCCGTCGGCGAGAGCGTCTATCGCGCGACCGCGCAGAGCTTCCTCGGCACCGAGCTCGACCTCGACGAGGTGTACGACTACGGCTGGCACGAACTCGATCGGCTGTGGCGGCAGGCGCGCGGCGTCGCGGGGGAGATCCTCGGCACCGGCGCGACGGCAGACGTCTCCGTCGCCGCTCGCGCGCTCGCGCAGGACCCCGGGCACCGCGTCGATGCGGACGCTGTCATCGGCTGGTTGCGTGATCGCCTGGACTGGACCCTGGATCGGGTCGACGGCACGGCCTTCACGCTGCCCGCGGACGTGCGCGATGTCGACATCGTCGTTCCGCGGGCCGCGAAGGGCGTCGTCTACTACACGCCCGGTGCGCCCGACGGCTCGGTGCGCAGCAAGATCGTCTGGACGATCCCCGCCGGAGCGACGTCGGTGCCGACCTGGCAGGAGCTCACGAGTCTCCACCATGAGGGCGTCCCCGGCCACCACCTCGAGCATGCGGTGAACCGGGCCAATGCGTCCCTGCACCCCTGGCAGCGCTACCTCTGCGAGATCCACGGGTATGCCGAGGGCTGGGCGCACTACTCGGAGGCGCTGTCGGACGAGCTGGGCCTGCTGCGCGATGCCCCGGAACGGCTGGGGATGCTGCTCGGACAGCTGTGGCGCACGGTGCGCATCGTCGCCGACATCGGTCTGCACACCGGCCGGCCGCTGCGGCGCAACGAAGTCACCGACCAGACGGAGTGGACGCCGGCGATCGCCCGCGACTTCCTGGTGCACTACGGCCTCGTCGACCCCGTGACCGCGCGGTTCGAGGTGGACCGCTACCTCGGCTGGCCGGGCCAAGCCCTGGCGTTCAAGGTCGGCGCGAAGCTCTGGGCCGAGGCGCGTACGGCGAGCACCGCATCCACTCTCGACTTCCACACCCGGGCACTCGCGCTCGGACCGATGGGGCTCGCGCCGCTGCGCGAGCGTCTGCTGCAGGATCTGACGAAGGAACACGCATGACCACCACCGCCGAACTCGAGCACTTCATCGTCGACCTGTACCAGGACCTCGCCGACCGTGCCGCGTTCGACGCGCGCCTCGCCGACGACGTGACGGTGTGGGAGACGCCCTGGCCGACGCTCATGCACGGCATCACCGAACTCGACGAGCTGCGGGGGCCCGCCGCCGACCCCGAAGAGCGCCGGCGGACCCTGCCGAGCGTCGTGCCGACCGGCATCGTCACGAGCGACTTCGGTGACACCGGGGTGATCCGGTACGTGCTCGAGGTGCGCCCTGCGGCGGGCGAGCCGCTGGTCGAGGTCGTACGCGTCACGGATGTGGTGCGTCGTGACGCCGACGGATGGCGGATCGTGCACCACCACGCCCAGGACATGCCGGTCGAGTGAGTCGCACGAGTCGGAGCAAGGAGAGACAGATGGACCGCAACACCGTCGACTGGCACGGGTACATCCCGGCGATCACCACCCCGTTCACGCGCGAGGGGGAGCTGGACCCCGTCGCGTTCGAAGGGCAGATGCAGTGGCTGGCTGCGCAGGGGATGCACGGCGTCATCCTCGCCGGCACCTCCGGCGAGTGGTTCAGCATGACCGAGGCCGAACGGGCAGAGCTGTTCGCACTCGGCGGCCGGTTCCGCGCGGACATGCGCGTGATCGGCGGCTGCAACGCGTTCACGGCGGCCGAGGCGATCCGGCACGCGCACGCGGCGGAGGAGGCCGGGCTCGACGGTATCCTCGTGACGCCGCCGCCCTACATGGTGCCCACCCGCGAGGAGATCGTGGCCTTCTACCAGGAGGTCTCCGACGGCACATCGCTCCCCGTCACCGTGTACAACTGGCCGCGCGGCTGCATCGTCGACCTGAGCCCGGACCTCCTGAGCGAACTGGCCGACATCGAGAACGTCGTGGCGATCAAGAACTCCACCGGCGACTTCCGGGCTTTCCTCGACGCCATGTATCTCGTGGAGGATCGCGTGCGCTACTTCGGCGTCCCGACGAACGCGCTCGGAGCCGACCTCGCGACGCTCGGTCACGGAGACGGTCTCATGGGCTCCGGAGCCCCGCTCGGCAACGACCACCCCGGCTTCTGGGATGCGCTCGCCGCGGGGGATCGGGCGCGGGCGATCGAACTCGGCGCTCGTGATCGCGTGGTCATGACCAGCTGGTTCGGGCCGGACTACGGCGCGCAGTTCGGAAACCAGCAGGCGATCATGAAGACCGCCCTTCGGTTGCAGGGCGTTCCGGCCGGTTTCGTCCGCCGCCCCCTGCTCGAACTCTCGACCGAGCAGGTGGACCGTGTCCGCACCACGCTGGAGGGGCTCGGCATCGCGACCGTGCCGTTGTCGTGAGCATGCGGTACGACGCGGTCGTCATCGGCGGTGGCCTGCTCGGCGGGGCACTGACCTGGATGCTGGCACGCGAGGGCGCCTCCGTACTGCTGCTGGAGAAAGACCAGTTGAACCAGCACGCCTCCGGCCAGAACGCCGGCAGCCTGCACTTCCAGCTCGAGTATCGGATGGTCGAGAACGGGTGGGAGTCGGCGCGCACCGCCGCCGCAGCCATGCCCCTGCATCTGGACGCCGCCGAGGCCTGGACGCGGCTGGGAGATGAGCTGGGCGAATCGGTCGGTGTCGTGCAGCGCGGCGGCTTCATGCTCGCCGAGACGGCGGAGCAGGTCGCGGTGCTCGAACGCAAGGTCGGTCTCGAGCAGGAGTGGGGGCTGGATGTCACCCTCCTCGACGGTGATGAGGCGCGGCGCATCGCGCCCTACCTGTCGGAGTCGGTGCTCGCGGCCGCCTTCTGTCCGATCGAGGGCAAGGCCGAGACGCGCACCGCGGGGCCTGCGCTCGTGCGGGGTGCGGTGAAGCTCGGTGCAGAAGTCCGCACGCACACCCGTGTGACCGGGCTCGAGCGCGACGCGCACGGCTGGAAGGTGACCGCCGCCGGTCCGGACTCGACGCTGAGCATCCACGCCGACACGGTGATGATCGCCGCGGGGGTGTGGACCACGGAACTGGGCGCGCTCGCCGGGGCCGACCTGCCGACCATCCCGCTCGCCCTCATGATGAGCGTGAGCGCGCCGGTCGAACCGTTCATCGGACACCTGATCCAGCACGCCGGCGCCAAGCTCTCGCTCAAGCAGACGCAGAACGGCACGGTGCTGATCGGCGGGGGGTGGCCCGCGGCACTCAGCCGCCGCGCGGGCTCCCCGGACCTGGAGACGCGTCCTCGCCTTCTCCCGGAATCCATCGTGGGCAATGCCCGCGCGGCGATCGGAGTGGTGCCGGGCACAGCTCGACTGCCCATCGTGCGTTCCTGGGCGGGGACCACGACGATCACCCCGGATCAGCTGCCCCTCGTGGGAGAGGTGCCCGGATGTCCGGGGATGTTCGTGGCCACCGGGGGATCGGCCTTCACGCTCGGGCCGAGCTTCGCCCGTTCCCTCTGCGACCTGGCTGCCGGTCGCACACCTCACATCGACCTGCGGCCCTACGCCCCGGACAGATTCGGAGTCATGGCATGAAAGACCAGCCCCTCGCCGATCGCGCGGTGCCGCGGCGGCTGGACGTGTCCTTCGTCGTGGACGGACGCTCCGTGCGCGCTGCGGCGGGGGAGACCGTGGCGGCGGCGATGCTGGCCGAGGGCGAGCGGTGCTTCGCCCGGCGGAGCGGCGAGCAGCGCGCGCCGCTGTGCAACATGGGCACCTGCTTCGAGTGCGCGATCACAGTCGACGGCGTGCCGATGACCCGCACCTGCCTGACAACCGTCCGCGACGGCATGAACGTGCGGACCGACGCATGAGCGCCGACCTCTACGACCTTGCGATCGTCGGGGCAGGACCGGCCGGTCTGGCCGCAGCGCTCGAGGCGCACGCACAGGGCCTTCGGACGCTCGTGATCGACGAGCAGCGCGCGGCGGGGGGACAGATCTTCCGTCAGCCGCCGACCGAGTTCGACGAGCCGGTGCGGTCTCCGGTCGGGTACCCCTGGGCGGCGGATCTGCTCGCGGATGCGGCCGGGGCCACCGGCGTCGACTGGTGGTTCGAGTCGACGGTGTTCGGTGTGCTCGACGCGCGCTCGACCGGCCGCGACGACTTCGAGGTGCTCGTCACGGGCTCTCAGGGTTCGCGGCGCGCGCACGCCCGAAGGCTGCTCGTCGCCACCGGCGCCTACGACATGCCGGTGGCGATCCCCGGATGGACGATGCCTGGCGTGCTGATGGCCGGCGCGGCACAGGGACTCCTGAAGGCGCAGCATGTGCGGGCAGTGGGTCCGGTCGTGCTGGCAGGCTCGCATCCGCTGATGCTGATCGTGGCCGCCCAGCTGGTCCGTTCGGGGGCCGACGTGGCCGAGGTGGTCTTCGCCCGCGGACTGCCCTCCCTGCGCGAGCTGTTCCTCGCCGCTCCGGCCGTGCCGGGGCATGTGCGTCTGCTGGCCGAGCTCGCCGGCTGCGTGCTCACCCTCGTGCGACACGGCGTCCGGATAACGACGTCGGCGGTCCCCACCGCGATCATCGGCGACGGCGGTGTGACCGGCATCCGACTGGCGAAGGCCGACCGGGCGTGGCGCGTGCGCGGCCCCGAGCGCGAGGTTCCGGCGCGGACCGTCGTCCTCGGATACGGGTTCCAGGCCTCCACCGAGCTCGCGCGTCAGCTCGGATGCCCCGTGCGTTGGGACTCGGCCGCCGGCGGGTGGCTCGTGGATGTCGACGGCACCTTCGAGACGGGCGTTCCCGGGGTCTTCGTCGCGGGTGAGCCCACCGGTGTCTCCGGGGCCGAGCAGTCACGGGCGGAGGGGGCCGCAGCGGCGGCAGCGATCGCCGCCGGTCTCGGCAGGCCCGTGGACGCCGTGCGCGCTCGGGCGATCGAACGGGACCTGCGCCGCTCCCGACGGTTCGCCGCGGTCGTGCAGCGGATGTTCGCGCCCGAGCGCCCTGGCCTCACGGCACTCGCGACGCCGGCGACGACGGTCTGCCGATGCGAGGCGATTCCGCGGTCCGACGTCGACGGGTTCCTCGAGGCGAACAGGCATGCCGACACCGTGGATGCGGTCAAGCTGAGCTGCCGCACGGGTATGGGCCCCTGCCAGGGGCGCTACTGCGAGACGACTGTGGCCGGTGCGGTCGCCGCCGCGCGCGGCGGGACGGTCTCCGACGCCGGTCGCTTCGCCGCCCAGCTGCCCGTCAAGCCGGTGTCCCTGCAGACGTACGCCGACCTCTTCGACGCGGACTGACCGAGGTCGGCGCCCGGGTGGGCGCCGACCGGCGTCAGCGGATCCGCAGATCCTTGCGGAGGATCTTCCCGGAGCTCGACTTCGGGATCACGTCGATGAACTCGACCTGTCGCACCTTCTCGTGCGGGGCGACATGGGCGGCGACGTGCGCCATGACGGCATCCGTGTCGAGGTCGGCGTCCGGCTGCCGCACCACGAACGCCTTCGGCACCTCCTGGCCGTCGTCGTCGAGGGCGCCGATAACGGCGGCGTCGGCGATGGCAGGGTGTTCGAGCAGCACCGCCTCCAGTACGGCGGGGGCGACCTGGTACCCCTTGTACTTGATGAGCTCCTTGAGCCGGTCGACGATGCGATAGATGCCGTCGTGGGTGACGGTCGCGACATCGCCGGTGTGCAGCCAGCCGTCGGCGTCGAGCATCTCGGCTGTGGCATCCGGACGGTTGAGATACCCGACCATGACCTGCGGCCCGCGCACCCACAGCTCGCCCGGCTCGCTGGCACCCTCGGCGGGCACGGCCACGTCTTCGCCCGATTCCGGGTCGACCAGTCGTGCCTCGGTGTTCGGCACGAGCGGGCCGATGGCCGAGCGGTCGATGTCGTCGCGGGTCTCGGAGGTGAGGTTCACGGCCGGGCTGGTCTCGGTCATGCCGTACCCCTGGGTGACGATGCAGTCGAGCCGGCTCGCCACCGCAGACGCCAGCGCCCCGTCGAGGGGAGCGGCTCCGGAGAAGATGACCTTCACCGCCGAGAGGTCGTACTGGTCGACGATCGGATGCTTCGCCAGTGCGACCGCGATCGGGGGCGCGACGAACACCCAGGTCGTCCGATGCTCGGCGATGATGCGGAGGAACTCGGGCAGATCGAACTTCGGCATCGTGACGAGTCCCGCGCGCTGGCGGAGCGCGAAGTTCAGCAGCACGGTCATCCCGTAGATGTGGAAGAAGGGAAGCACCGCGAGGAGGCGGTCGTTCGCGCCGACGCCGAGAACGGGTCGGCACTGCGACACGTTCGCCACGAGGTTCCGATGCGTGAGCATCACGCCCTTCGGTCGTCCGGTCGTGCCGGAGGAGTAGGGCAGGACGGCCAGGTGCGTCGCGGGATCGAACGACACCTCGGGTGCGGGATGCCCCTCGCCCAGCAGCGCCGGCAGCGACGGATGGCCCTCCACTCCGTCGAGGACGATCACGTGATCGGCCGCGAAGCCGAGCTTCTCCGCAGCCGCCAGAGCTCCGGGGAGCAGCGGTGAGACGGTCACGAGCCACGTCGCCCCCGCATCGGTGAGCTGATTCGCGATCTCATCTGCGGTGTAGAGGGAGTTGATGGTCGTCGCGGTCGCCCCCGCGCGGAGGATGCCGTGGAACACCGTCGCGAACGCGGGGATGTTCGGGCACAGCACGCCGACCGTGGTCCCCACACCCACCCCGCGGGCGGCGAGGGCTCCCGCGAAGAGGTCGATCTGCCCGACGAGCTGCCGGTAGCTGGTGGTCGCTCCGCTCACCCCGTCGATCAGTGCGATCGAGTCGAGCTCGGTCTCGTCGAGCCCGCCGAAGAGGAACTCGTGGATGGAGACCTCGGGGATCTCCACATCGGGATAGGCGCTGCGAACCATGAGATCTCCTTCGATCCGGGGGTGTCGACGTCGTCGTCGAATGCGATCCAGTGTCGCACACAACGGCACCGGGTCCCAGGGTTCGGGAGAGGTCAGACGGCGCCGTTCAGCCGGTACCGCGTGCTCGGTCGACCCTTCGTCGTGTAGTCGAGCGTGCGGATCGCTCGACCGGCGCTCGCGAGGTGCTCGAGGTAGCGTCGCGCGCTGACCCGGGAGATGTCGAGGTCCTCGCCGATCTCGGTCGCCGAGGCATCCGGGCGTGCCGCGAGTGCCGCGACCACGCGATCGAGCGTCTCCGCACTGAGCCCCTTCGGAACGCCGAACCGCTGACGGAACGCGATGATCGCGTCCGCGGCCTCGACGCGGCGGACGACGTCGTGCAGCTCGGTGTGATCCCGCAGCAGCAGAGTCGCCCCGATGCCGCCGCCGTCGGCGTCGCTGCCGGTGCTCCGGGCGACGAGCACATGCGAGCCGACGATCACGGGCCGCCCGGCCGCCTCGCCCTCGCGGAGCACGGTCGTCAACTCCTCGCCCAGCACCTCCGCGGCCGGCGCCCCGTCGAGGTCTGCGGCATCCCGGCCGAGGAAGCGCGCGGCCGCGTCGTTGACCAGCGTGATCCGTCCTGTTCCGTCGACCGTGACCACGCCTTCGCTGAGGCCGTGCAGCGTGGTCTCCTGGTTCTTCACGAGCGCGGCGATCTGATGGGGCTCGAGCCCGTAGATCCGACGACGGATGATCGAGGTCACCCACGCCGAGCCGAACACCCCGAACACGGCGGCCGCGAGCATCGCCGAGATCAGCCAGACCAGGTTCGCGGTGAACTCCTCGTTGAGCTCCGATTCGAGGATCCCGACCGACGCGGTGCCGATGACGGTGCCGTCGTCGTCGCGGATCGGGACCTTGACCCGCCAGGACGTGCCGAGCGTTCCGGTCTGCGTGCCCACGTAGACCTCGCCGGAGAGGGGGATCGAGGGGTCGGTGGACACCTTCTCCCCGATGCGCTCCGGATTCGGGTGCGAGTAGCGGATGCCGTCCTCGTCGGCCACGACGACGTACGCGAGGTCGGATGCCTCGCGGATGACCTCGGCGATCGGCTGGATGGTGGTCGAGGGCTCCGCATCGTCGAAGGCGTCGAGGACGGTCGGCAGTGCGGCCACCGACTGGGCCACGGCCTGCATCCGGTCTTTGTAGGCCTCGCGGAGCGCCTGCTCCTGGAACGCGCCGGCCACGATGCCGGTCGCCAGGGTCACCAGGAACACGATCAGCGCCTGCAGCACGAGGAGCTGCACGCGGAGCGTCATCTTCGAGGCCACCTGATCATTGTCGCGCCTGCGCGAGGACCCCGCGAGCGGGGGACGACGCCGTCTCCGACCAATAGTTCCGAAACTCCGACCAATGGTTTCCGAAGCTTGAGCGGCGGCACGCGAGCTTCCACTGTTGACCCCACAGCAGCACGAACGCTCAAGGAGGAGCGCATATGAAGAACGCACGCATCGCCACCCTGACCGCACTCGCGGCGGTGGCGGCATTCACACTGACCTCGTGCGCCGGAGGCAGCGCCGCGAACGACGGCGGCGGTGAGGCCGAGGCCGCCGCCGTCACCGACGTCTCGATCGTCGTCCCCGCAGACCCCGGCGGAGGCTGGGACCAGACCGGCCGTGCCGTGTCGCAGGTGCTCACCGAGGAAGACATCGTCAGCTCGGCTCCCGTGACCAACGTCGGCGGCGCCGGCGGAACGGTCGGCCTGGCCCAGCTCGCGAACGAGAAGGACCCGAACACCCTCATGGTCATGGGGCTCGTGATGGTCGGCGCCGTCGAGACGAACGCCTCGGCGGTGCGGATCGAGGACACCACGCCGATCGCCCGCCTCACGGACGAGCCGCTCGTGGTGGTCGTCCCGGCGGATTCGAAGTACGACACCCTCGAGGATCTGGTGGAAGACGTCGTCGACAACGGGCAGTCGGTCACGATCACGGGAGGCTCGGCGGGAGGGGCCGATCACATCCTCGCCGGGCTGATGCTCGAGGAGGCGGGCCTCGATGGTGCGGAGATCGCGGAGAAGCTGAACTACACCCCGAACTCCGGCGGCGGCGAGGCGGTCCCGCTGCTCATCGGCGGCAAGGTCGCGGCGGGCATCTCCGGCGTCGGCGAGTTCGCGCAGCACATCGAGAGCGGCGACCTTCGGGCGCTGGCGGTCTCGAGCGAGGAGCCGGTCTCCCAGCTCCCGGACGTGCCGACCATCACCGAAGAGGGCTACGACGTGGTGCTCACCAACTGGCGCGGGGTGATCGCGCCCGGGGGCATCTCCGACGGCGAGAAGGACGAGCTGGTGCGCGTGATCACCGAGCTGCACGACTCCGAGGCCTGGACCGATCAGTTGGAGACCAAGGGCTGGACGGATGCATTCCTGGTCGGCGCGGAGTTCGATGAGTTCCTCACCGGGGACATCGAAGAGGTCACCGCGACGCTGAAGAACATCGGTCTGGTGCAGTGACATGACGGTCCCCGCATCGTCGGGGACCGAGGAGCGGGGCGTGCGAGACGGCCATGACGGCCGGCTCGCACGCCGTGCTCCCTCCGTCCCCATCGGCGAGCTCGTGTTCGCCGGCATCATGGTCGCCCTCGGCGTCTTCGCTGTGGTCGGCATCTTCCTGATCCACGTCCCGGTCGGCATGAAGGCCGGGCCGACGGTCTTCCCGATCTTCGTCTCGGTGATCCTGCTCGCCTCCGCGGTCGCCGTCCTGATCGGCGTGCTGCGGGGGGAACGCGGCGGGGCGGAGGACGCGGAAGACGTCGATCAGAGCCTCCCGACCGACTGGGTCACCCTCGCCAAGCTCGCGGGACTCGTCGTCGCGCACCTGCTCCTGATCGAGCCGCTGGGATGGGCGCCCGCAGCCGCCCTGCTGTTCGGCGGAGTCGCGTGGTCGCTCGCCGCCAAACGGTGGTGGATGGCGTTCCTCATCGGCATCGTCGTAGCCCTCGTGATCCAGATCGTCTTCGGCGGTCTGCTCGGTCTGTCGCTGCCGTGGGGTCCTGCTCTCGGCTGGCTCGGAAGGATGTTCTGATGGACAGCTGGACCCTGCTCCTGGAGGGATTCGCGACCGCGCTGCAGCCGCAGTACCTCGCGTTCGCCTTCCTCGGCGTCTTCGTCGGCACCGCGGTCGGAGTGCTCCCGGGCATCGGCCCCGCGATGACGGTGGCGCTGCTGCTGCCCCTCACCTACACGCTCGATCCCGCCGCGGCGCTCATCACCTTCGCCGGCATCTACTACGGCGGCATGTACGGCGGCTCGACGACGAGCATCCTCCTCAACACCCCAGGGGAGTCGGCGTCGATCGTCACGGCGATCGAGGGCAACAAGATGGCCAGGATGGGGCGCGGCGCAGCGGCGCTCGCCACCGCGGCCATCGGATCCTTCATCGCGGGAACACTGGCGACGCTCGGGCTGACGCTGCTGGCGCCGCTGCTCGCGCGGTTCGCGGTGAACCTCGGTCCCGCGGACTACGTGGCCCTCATCGTGATCGCGTTCATCACGGTCGGCGCACTGATCGGCAGCTCGATCTCGCGCGGCATGCTCTCGCTCGGGGTCGGCTTGTTCCTCGGGCTCGTGGGCACCGACTGGCTCTCGGGGCAGCAGCGCTACACGCTCGGGCTCCCGGCACTGTCCGACGGCGTGGACATCGTCCTGGTCGCCGTCGGTCTGTTCGCGGTCGGGGAGACGTTCTACATCGCCGCGCGGCTGCGACACGGCGGCGTCGATGTGATCCCCGTGACCCGCGGATGGCGCTCCTGGATGACCAAGGCCGACTGGCGGAGGTCGTGGAAGCCCTGGCTGCGAGGAACCGCGATCGGCTTCCCGATCGGCACCATCCCGGCGGGCGGCGCGGATGTCGCCACGTTCCTGTCGTACGCGACCGAGCGCAAGCTGTCGAAGCACCGCGACGAGTTCGGACGCGGTGCGATCGAGGGCGTCGCAGGCCCCGAGTCGGCGAACAACGCGGCCGCCGCCGGTGTGCTGGTGCCGCTGCTCACGCTGGGCCTTCCGACGACGGCGACCGCCGCGATCATCCTCACGGCGTTCCAGTCGTACGGCATCCAGCCGGGGCCGCTGC
The DNA here is from genome assembly GCF_041529975.1 of Microbacterium maritypicum. NCBI lineage: Bacteria > Bacillati > Actinomycetota > Actinomycetes > Micrococcales > Microbacteriaceae > Microbacterium > Microbacterium maritypicum. Next base: position 1,535,357 of record NZ_CP168030.1, read on the forward strand.
TGTTCGAGAGCCAGTCGAACCTGGTGTGGGCTCTCATCGCGAGCCTGTACATCGGCAACGTCATCCTGATCGTGCTCAACCTGCCGCTCGTGGGCATGTGGGTGAAGCTGCTGCAGATCCCGCGGCCGTACCTGTACGCGGGCATCCTGCTGTTCGCGGTCTTCGGGGCGTACGCGCTGCACAGCTCGCCGACCGACATCGTGATCCTGTTGATCGTCGGCATCCTCGGCTACTTCATGCGGCGGTACGGCTACCCCGTGGCGCCGCTGGTGGTCGGGATGATCCTGGGGCCGATGGCCGAGGAGCAGCTGCGCAAGGCGCTGCAGCTGAGCCAGGGCGATCTGAGCACGCTGGTCCTGCAGCCGTTCGCGGCGATCGCCTACGGGGTGCTCGCGCTCCTCATCGTCGGCGGGCTGTGGCTGCGTCGACGGCAGCGTCGGTACGAGCAGGCGCTGACGGAGTCGATCTCGGTGCCCATCAAGGCCGACTCGGAGGTCTGAGTCCGAGACGGTGGGTTCGAGAGGGGAGGAGGCCGCGAGTAGGCTGATCCGGTGAGTGACGTACAGGCCCCCGCGCGAGGGCCTCGCGCCTACGCAGCATTCATCGGGATCGGCCTTCTCGCCGGTCTCCTCTCCGGACTCTTCGGCGTCGGCGGCGGCACGGTCATCGTCCCGCTGCTGGTGCTCCTGCTGCACTTCGACCAGCGCCTCGCGGCCGGAACCTCGCTGGCCGCGATCGTGCCGACCGCGAGCGTCGGCGTCATCTCCTACGCCACGACGGGTTCCGTCGCCTGGATCCCCGCGATCATCCTCGCGGCCGGTGCCGTGGTGGGTGCGCAGATCGGCACGCGCCTGCTGCCCCGCATCTCGCAGACCGCTCTGCGCTGGGGCTTCGTCGGCTTCCTGGTGGTCGTGATCGTCAGCCTCTTCCTGGTGATCCCCTCCCGCGATGCCGCCTTCGAACTCTCCTGGCTGACCGGCATCGCCCTCGTCGGTGTCGGTGTCGGCACGGGCATCCTCGCCGGGCTCATCGGTGTCGGCGGCGGCGTGATCGTCGTCCCCGTGCTGATGCTGGCCTTCGGCACGAGCGACCTGGTCGCTAAGGGCACCTCGCTGCTGATGATGATCCCGACCGCGATCTCGGGCACGGTCGGCAACCTACGCAACCGCAACGTCGACCTCCTCGCCGCCGCGCTCATCGGCGTCTCCGCGTGCACGACCACGGCCCTCGGTGCGTGGTTGGCGACGATCGTCGACCCGACGCTGGGCAACATGCTGTTCGCGGCATACCTCGTCGTCATCGCGGTGCAGATGGCGATCAAGGCGGTCCGCGGGCGCAAGCGCGGCTGAGCTCGCGCCGCCGTTCCGCCCGGGGAGTTTCCTCGCCCGGGCGTCCGCAGCAGCATGCCCTCGCGTCGTGCCTCCGGTGATGGCCGGAAGAGGCGACGCTCGCTTTTTCTGTTCCGCCTCTTTACAGCGATGAGCTTGTTCGCTAACGTCAGTCATCACATGACGTTATATAACGAGTTATGACGTCTGAATCGAAGGTCATCAGAAGGGACCACCTTGTCTGCCACCGCACTGTTCGTCGACTCCGCCACGATCGAGAGCCAGCTCGCTGCGGCTCGCCAGGCGATCGCGACCCGGGAGAACATCTCGCGTGTCGTGCTCACCGCCTGCGGCGGCTCCTACGCCGTCATGCAGCCCATCGAGTACTTCTTCGGCACTACGGCGAAGACGCTCGAGGCCACCGCCCTCAACGCGGCCGAGTTCACGTCGCGCGCATCCTCCCGGGTCGACGCGGAGACGCTCGTCATCCTCTGCTCGCACTCCGGCACCACACCGGAGACGGTGCAGGCCGCGAAGCACGCCCGAGAGCGCGGTGCGCTCACCGTCGCATTCACGTTCGACCCGACGTCGCCCCTCGCTGAGGCCGCGGAGTACGTGGTGGCGTACCAGCACGGCGAGGGCAAGAGCGAGGCCCACGTCGGGCCCGCCCTCATCCTCCGCCTCGTCGCCGGCATCCTCGACGATCGCGAGCAGGCCGGGCTCGCCACGGCGATCGACGACGCGGTCGCCCAGCTCCCCGCTCTCGTCCCCGCGCTCCGGGAGGCGCACGCGGTCGCTGCGGACGAGTGGGGCTACTCCTCGCGGCGCGAGCCGCTCATCTACACGCTCGCGTCCGGCTCGAACTTCGGCACGGCATACTCCTTCGCGATCTGCCTGCTGCAGGAAATGCAGTGGGTGCATTCGGCCGCGATCCACGCGGGCGAGTACTTCCACGGTCCCTTCGAGATCACGGAGGAGGACGTGCCGTTCATCGCCCTCCTCGGGCTCGATGAGACTCGGCCCGTGGAGCAGCGCGCCGTCGACTTCCTCACCTCGCACTCGAAGCGCGTCCTGGTGATCGACGCGCAGGAGTTCGGCCTCGACGCCGTGTCTCCCGAGGTCCGCGGGATCTTCGCGCACCTCCTCTTCAACGTCGTGCTGCGCGCCTACGCGGACGCTCTGGCCGATCACCGTGGTCACCCCCTCAGCGTGCGCCGCTACATGTGGCGCATGGAGTACTAGGAACGAAAGGATCGCAACGATGCGAAAGTCAACCCGAATCGCTGTGGCGGCTGCGGCCGTCGCGGCCCTCGCCCTCCCGTTGTCCGCCTGCGCAGGCGGAGACGGCGCCGCGACGGACGGAGAGGTGGAGATCAGCTTCTTCCACCGCTGGCCGAACGAACCGAAGAACACGTACTACAGCGACATCGTCGCGGAGTTCGAGAAGGAGAACCCCGACGTCAAGGTCAAGGTGGAAAGCGTCCTCAACGACGCCTACAAGGACAAGGTGAAGGTGGTCGCCGGCTCGGCCAACGCGCCCGACGTCCTGTTCACGTGGAGCGGCTCGTTCGTCGACGAGCTGGTGTCGAACGACGCCCTGCTCGACCTCGGGCCGTGGCTCGAGAAGGACACCGAGTTCCGGGACAGCTTCTATCCGAGTCAGCTGGCCGCGTTCACGGTCGACGGCGCTCCGTACGGGCTCCCGGTGGGCATGCAGTCGAAGCTCTTCTTCTACAACAAGGAGGTGTTCGAGGAGCTGGGGCTGGAGGTGCCGACCACCTGGGACGAATTCATCGACGTCCTGGAGGCGATCAAGGACGCCGGTCTGACCCCGATCGAGTACGGCGCGCAGGAGCAGTGGACCATCGCCCACTACGTCGGCACGCTCAACCAGCGCGTCGTGGATCCCGAGGTGTTTGCCGCGGACCAGGACCCGGCGACGGGGGAGTTCACCGACGAGGGGTACGTCGAAGCGCTGGAGCGATTCCAGGAGCTGGCCACGTACATGAACGACGACCTCGCGGCCGTCGGGCATGAGGTCGCGAGGAACGCATGGATCGCGGGCGATGCGCCGATCATGTACATGCAGAGTGCCGAGGTCGGGTACTTCGGAGACGCCCAGTTCGAATACGGGACGTTCAACTTCCCGGAGGTCGAAGGCGGCAAGGGGGATCCGAACGAACTCACGGGCGCGCCCGAGGGCTTCGCGATCTCGAAGACCACGAAGCATCCGGAGGAGGCGGAGCGCTTCCTGGAGTTCCTGCTCAGCAAGGAGAGCGGCACCGCGTACGCGGAGCAGGCCGGAGAACTGAGCGCGGTCGTCGGCGCGGTGGAGGATGCCGACGTGCCGGAGATCACCAAGGAGCTGGCGCAGGGGATCGTCGACGCTTCGGCGATGACGACCTGGCTCGACAACGCCTACGATCCGCAGATCGTCCAGGCGTACCTGGCCGAGACCCAGCTGATGCTCAGCGGTCAGCAGACGCCGGAGGGCGTCATGGCCGCCGTGCAGGAAGCAGCGAAGCGCGTGCGCGACGCATCCTGATCCACTCCTGGGGCCGTCGGCGCGAGCCGTCGGCGGCCCCACTCACCTATGGAAGAGATCCCGTGATGAGAACACGCTCACGAGCATGGTCGAACCTGCTCTACGTGCTCCCCGCGATCATCCTCATCGGGGTGTTCGTGTACTACCCGCTGTTCGCGAATGCGGCGTTCGGCTTCTTCTCGTTCAGCGCCGGTGCGGGCGAGATGCGATTCGTCGGCTGGGACAATTTCGTCCGGCTCTTCAGCGACCCCGTCATCGCCACCGCGCTCGGCAACAACCTGCTCTACGCCGTCGTCTCCATCGTGTGCCAGGTGGGCGGCAGCCTCGTGATCGCCGCGTGGCTGACCCGGTTGCTCGGCAGGCGCATGGGCGCCTTCCTGCGCAGCCTGTACTTCCTCCCCGCGGTCATCTCCATGACCGTCATCGCGCTCCTCTTCACGTTCGTCTACAACGCGCGCGGCGGGCTCCTGAACTCGCTGCTGGAGCTGGTCGGACTGGGGGATCTGCAGACCGCCTGGCTGGCAGACGTCGACACCGCGATGGGGGCCGTGATCGGTGTCTCGCAGTGGCAGAGCATCGGCTACATCTGCATGCTCTACGTCGTCGCACTCCAGCAGATCCCCGAGGAGTACTACGAAGCCGCCGCGTTGGATGGCGCGGGGCGCATCCGTCAGTTCTTCAGCATCACCGTCCCGCAGGCGAAGGAGATGATCTTCGTCGCGATGATCCTCACGGTCTCCGGGGCGTTCACCGTCTTCAACGAGCCCTACATCCTGACCAAGGGCGGTCCGGGCAACACGACACAGGTCCTGGCGACGTACATGTACAACCAGGGCTTCTTCCAGAACCAGATGGGCTACGCCTCGGCGATCGCGAGCCTGATCTTCGTGATCACCCTCGTGCTCTCCGTGGTGCAGATGCTGTCGTTCCGAAGTGGGAAGGACTGAGATGAGCAGCACCGGCATGCGTCCGATGGAGCGGCTCCGCCGTCTCCCCGTCCATGTGATCCTCGCGATCTACGCCGTCGTGATCGCCTACCCCCTCATCTGGATGGTGATCTCCTCGTTCAAGTCGTCCTCCGAGATCTTCACCGACCCGTGGGGGCTGCCGTCCGTCTGGCTCGTCCAGAACTATGCGGCGGCGTGGGACCGGGGCATCTCCGACTACTTCCTCAACTCGGTCATCGTGACGATCGTCTCGACGCTCGCCACCGTCGCGATCGCGGCCCTCTGCGCCTACGGCATGGTCCGGCTGGGAAGCCGGGCGGCGAACGTCATGCTCGTCATCGCGATGGGCGGGCTCGTGGTCGCGCCGCAGGTGAGCCTGATCCCGCTGTACCGGCTGCTCGATGCGATGGGGCTGCTCAACACGCCGTGGGCGATGATCCTCCCGTATGTCGCCTTCCGCCTCCCCATGGCGATCCTCCTGATCCGCTCGGTGTTCCTCGGGATCCCTCGGGAGCTGGAGGACGCGGCCACGATCGACGGATGCCGTTCCCTCGGTGTCTTCCGGCACGTGTACCTGCCTCTGAGCGCCTCGGTGCTGACCACGACCGCCGTGCTCACGGGGTACTTCGCCTGGAACGAGTTCCTGTTCGCGATCGTGTACATCGACACCGACTCGCTGCGGACGATCCCGGCGGGACTCATGTCCTTCCGGGACTCGCTGTCGACGGAGTGGGGTGTTCTGCTGGCAGGATTGACGATCGCCGCGCTGCCCATCGTCGTGGTCTTCATCGCCCTGCAGCGGTATTTCGTCGCGGGCGTCGCCGCCGGGAGTGTGAAGGGATGAGCATGGACACTGCGGATGAGCTCCGCGAGGTGCTCGCACGAGTCGAGCCGCCGTCGCTGGTGGGGGTCGGGGACAACGTGCTCGACTGCTATCTGCACGAGGACCTCGCGTATCCGGGCGGCAACGCCCTCAACGTCGCCGCGTACAGCCGGCTGTTCTTCGGCGGCGAGGCCGGATTCGTCGGGATCATGGGGGATGACCGGTTCGCCGACCACATCCGCCACGTGCTCGACGAGATCGCCGTGGACCGGAGGCGCGTCCGCGACGTGCACGGTGCGAACGGAATGGCGTTCGTGGCGCTCGACGACGACGGCGACCGACGGTTCGTCGCATCCAACCGCGGTGGCGTGCAGTCGGAACTCCGCCTGCGGCTGACCGAGACCGACCACGACTACCTCGCGGGGTTCGCGCGGGTGCACACCTCGGTGTACTCGTCGATCGAGCCGGAGCTGCCGGCGATCGCCGCGCGTGGCATCCGGGTCTCGTACGACTACTCCGACGACGCGCCGCGCGAGATCATCCAGGAGACCGCGAGGCACGTCGATGTCGGCTTCTTCTCAGGAGGAGCGCTGTCGGAGGCCGAGGTCGAGGACCTCGGGCGGTTCGCCGTCGACTGCGGTCTCGGCTCGGCGGTGATCACTCTCGGCGCACGGGGTTCGTGGGCGTTCGACGCGGTGTCCGCCCGCCGCTCCGGCATCCGCCCGGTCGACGCGGTCGATGCGCTCGGTGCCGGGGACTCGTTCATCACCGGGTTCCTCGCCGCACGGGCAGCGGGCGCGGACCTCGCCGAGAGCCTCGACGTCGCAGCCACCAGCGGGGCACTCGCCTGCACGTTGCGAGGAGCGTTCGGATACCCTGTGCATGCGGGGGACGATGCTCGAGCACAGATGCTTCGACGGTATCCGTCGCCATAGCGAGGAGGGTTTCGACGTGACACAGCTGGCGTCCGCCGTCGGATCCACGCCGCTCCATGAGCAGGTGCGCAGCCTGCTCATGCGTGAGATCGACGCGGGCACGTACGCCGAAGGCGAGCGGCTTCCCTCGGAGCCCGAACTGTGCGAACGGTTCGGCGTCAGCCGGATCACCGTGCGGCGTGCGGTCGCCGACCTCGAAGGTCTGGGGCTCGTGCACCGACAGCAGGGGAGAGGCACGTTCGTCGCCCCGCGCCGGGAGGTCGTCGGTACCATGACCGTCGGTGGCTTCGCCGACAAGGTGGTCGGCGACGGAGTGAAGTCCCGGCGGATCATGCGCGCCGAGATCATCCCCGCGGAGGAGAAGCACGCCCGTCGGCTCGGCGTTCCCGTCGGCGACCCGGTGTTCCATCTGGTCCGTGTCTTCGCCCTCGACAGCACACCGCTGTCCATCGACGACAGCCGCTACTCGCTCACGCGGTTCCCCGACTTCGACTCCCACATCGATCACGACACCTCCACCTATCAGGTGCTCCGCGACGTCTACGGGGTCGAGTTCTCGGAGATGTACCGCGAGATCGACGTCGGATTCACGAATGAGCAGACCGCGCGGTGGCTCGGTCGGCCCGAGCGCGACCCGCTGATCGTCATCCGAAAGCGGGCGCTCGACACGCACGGAGAGATCGTGCACACCTCTCGCGTGAAGGTCGTGCCGAGCCGGGTGACCTTGAACATGGTGGCCAGGTCCACCGACGGAACCGCCACCACCGCGTCGGTCGCCGGCGATTCCTGAACAGGCCGAGCGAGACGCGCAGCCGGGCCTCGGTAGGATCGAGGGGTGGCAGTGAACCAAGAACTGGTCGGCCGGGAGTTCCCGCCGACGGCCCCCTACCTCGTCGGCCGCGAGAAGGTGCGCGAGTTCGCGCGCGCCGTCTTCGCCGATGCTCCGCAGCACACCGACGTCGAAGCGGCCCGCGCGGCCGGCTTCTCCGACGTCGTGGCGCCGCCGACCTTCGCGATGGTCATCCAGGACCTCACGCTCCAGCAGCTGCTGGCGCAGGAGGACTCCGGCATCGTGCTCGCCCGCACGATCCACGCCGAGCAGCGCTTCACCTACACGCGACCGATCGTGGCGGGCGATGAGCTCACCGCGCAGCTGCGCGTCACCGGCATCCGGATGATGGGCGGCAACGCCATGATCACCAGCGAGGCCGCGATCACCGACGCCGCGGGCGACCATGTCGTCACGGCGACGAGCGTGCTGCTGGTGGGCGCCGAGAGCACGGACGAAGGGAAGGCCGCCTGATGGGCTACACCGTCGGAGACGTGGTCGCCGAGCGCACCGTGCATCTCACCCGCGAGTCGCTCGTGCGCTACGCGGGAGCGTCCGGAGACTTCAACCCCATCCACTACCGTGACGATGTCGCCGCATCCGTCGGGCTTCCCGGCGTGCTCGCGCACGGCATGCTGACGATGGGCATCGCCTCGTCGGTGGTCGTCGCCGCCCTCGACCCGGCCGCGAAGATCCTCGACTACGGGGTGCGCTTCACCAAGCCGGTCGTCGTCGACCCGGTCGATGGTGCCGACATCACCGTCGTCGCCACGGTCGGCGCGGTCGATGAAGAGGTCGCGCGCATCGACCTCAAGGTCACGTTCGGCGAGACCACGGTGCTCGTCAAGGCGCAGCTGCGCGTCGCCGTCTGATGAGGACGCTCTGATGCGGGAGCTCGAGCCGGTCCGCCTGGCCGAGCTGACCACGCTGCGCACGGGCGCCGCGCCCGAGCGGATGCAGGAGGCGACGACGACCGCCGGTCTGATCGAGGCACTGCGCGACACCTGGGCCCGCGGTGACGAGTGGTTCGTCCTCGGTGGCGGTTCCAACCTCTTCGTCGGCGACGAGCCCTTCGAGGGCACCGTCATCCGCGTGCGCACCGAGGGGATCGAAGAGATTCCTTCGCCGCACCCGGGTCGCATCCGTCTGCGCGCGCAGGCCGGGCACTCCTGGGACGACCTGGTCGCCTATGCGGTCGCGCACGGCTACGCCGGCCTCGAGGCCATGAGCGGGATCCCCGGCACGGTCGGCGCGTCCCCCGTGCAGAACATCGGCGCATACGGACAGGAGATCCAGGAGACGCTGGTCGAGGTCGAGTTGATCGACGAGTCGACCGGCGTGGTCTCGACCGTTCCCGCGGCCGAGCTCGGATTGGGTTTCCGCACCTCCGTCCTCAAGCACCACCACGGCAGCGTGCCGCTGCGACGTGCCGTGATCCTCTCCGTCACCGTCGACCTGGCGATCGCCGGTGAGCGCGTGGTGCGCGGCGAGCAGCTGCGTCGGGCGCTCGGGCTGACCGATGAGACACCGGTTCCGCTGAGCTGGGTGCGCGAGCGCATCCTCTCGACCCGCGCGTCGAAGGGCATGCTGCTCGACGACGCCGACCCCGACACCCACGGCGTCGGCTCGTTCTTCCAGAACGCGATCGTGACGGCCGCGGTGGCAGGCGCACTGCCGCCGGAGTGCCCGCGCTGGCCGGTGGCGCCCGATCTGGATGCCGTGACCGTGATCCCGCTCGCTTCCTACGACGGGCAGGTGCCGCTGTCGAAGCCGACGACCGTCTCCGACGTGAAGGTCAGCGCAGCCTGGCTGATCGAGCAGGCGGGCATCCGCAAGGGGTTCAAGCTTCCGCGCTCGCGCGCTTCGGTCTCGACCAAGCATGCGCTGGCGCTCACGAACCGCGGCGGCGCGACCGCGGGCGAGGTCGCCGAGCTCGCGCGGTTCATCCAGAGCCGGGTCCACGCCGAGTTCGGTCTCGTGCTGCAGCCGGAGCCGGTGCTGGTCGGCGTCGACCTGTAGGGCGATCGTCCTGTGGGGCGTCGTCGGTCGCGGCTACACTCGCGGCATGAGCGGACTGATCCCGTACCTGCTGTTTCCCGGCAACGCCGCAGAGGCGCTGCGTCACTACCGCTCGGTGTTCGGCGGTGAACTGCAGCTGCTCGACTACGCCACGGCGGGCCGGCGTGACGGACCCGGCGATGCCGTCGCGCACGGCCAGCTGAGCGGGCCGGTCGAGCTCGCCGGCGCCGATGCCGGAGCCGACGACGACGCCGTGCAGATGAGCGGCATGTTCCTCTCACTCCTCGGCACGGCGGATGCGCTGACCCTCACCGGCTGGTACGACAAGCTCGCGGCCGACGGCCGAGTGATCGACGCCCTGCAGAAGCGCCCGTGGGGAGACTTCGACGGCACGCTCGTCGACCGCTACGGCATCCGCTGGCTGATCGGCTTCCAGCCCGAGGACTGATCACGCCGCGAAACCCGAAGGCCCCCTCCCGTCTGTCGACAGGAGGGGGCCTTCGGTACGAGCGGGGTCAGGCGAACAGGCGCTGCAGGCGCTGCACGCCCTCGAGCAGCTGGTCGTCGCCGAGGGCGTACGACATGCGGATGTAGCCCGAGGGGCCGAAGGCCTCGCCGGGGACGACCGCGACCTCGGCCTGGTCGAGGATGAGGTCGGCGAGCTCGAGCGAGGTGGTCGGCGTCACGCCGCCCCAGGTGCGACCGAGCAGACCCTGCACGTCGGGGTACACGTAGAACGCGCCGAGCGGGTTCGGAACCACGAGGCCGTCGATCTTCGACAGCTCCGACACGATGAGCTGGCGACGGCGGTCGAATGCCTGGCGGAACTGTTCGGCCTCGTCCTGCGGTCCGTTGAGGGCGGCGATGGCGGCCCTCTGTGCGACGTTGTTCACGTTGCTCGACAGGTGCGACTGCAGGTTGCCGGCGACCTTGATGGCGTCGGCCGGGCCCACCATCCAGCCCACGCGCCAGCCGGTCATGGCGTAGGTCTTGGCGACGCCGTTGACGAGGATCGTCTGCCCGGCGACCTCGGGCACGGCCTCGACGATCGAGGTGGCCTTGACGCCCTCGTAGGTGAGGTTCTGGTAGATCTCGTCGCTGATGATCCAGATCCCGTGCTCGAGTGCCCACTCGCCGATGGCGCGGGTCTCCTCGGCCGTGTAGACCGAGCCGGTGGGGTTCGAGGGCGACACGAACACGAGCGCGGTGGTGCGGGCGGTACGAGCGGCCTCGAGCTGCGCGACCGTGACCTTGTACTCCTGGTCGGCGCCGGCGAACACCTCGACCGGGGTGCCGTCAGCGAGGCGGATGGCTTCGGGGTAGGTGGTCCAGTACGGCGCGGGCAGCAGGACCTCGTCACCCGGGTTCACCACGGCCTGGAAGGCCTGGTAGACGGACTGCTTGCCGCCGTTGGTGACGATGACCTGGCTGGGGGAGACCTCGAGACCGGAGTCACGCAGCGTCTTCGCGGCGATCGCCTCGCGCAGTGCCGGAAGACCCGGAGCGGGCGTGTACCGGTAGCTCGCCGGGTCGGCCAGCGCCTCGGCTGCGGCATCCACGATGAACTGCGGCGTCGCGAAGTCGGGCTCGCCGGCGGCGTACGAGATGACGTCCTTGCCTTCGGCCTTGAGGGCCTTGGCCTTGGCGTCGACCTTGAGGGTCGCGGACTCGGCGATGGCGGACAGCTTGCGGGAGAGAGGAGCGCGTTCGGTCACGACTACGAGCGTACTCGGCTCGATGCGGTGGGAGCGGTGTGGGATATCGCCAAGATCCGAGGTTCTTTCGGGTTCGGAAGGTCAGCGGGCGGCGAGCCCGTGCGCCTGGGCGACGGCCGGGAGCGTGATGCGTCCGCCCTGCACGTTCAGACCCGCGGCCAGCGCCGCGTCTTCGGAGGCCGCGCGCTCCCAGCCCTTGCCGGCGATCGCCGAGACGTAGGGGAGGGTCGCGTTCGTCAGTGCGCGGGTCGCGGTCTCGGGAACCGCGCCAGGCATGTTCGCGACGCAGTAATAGATCGAGTCGTGGACGGCGAACGTGGGGTCGTCGTGCGTGGTCGGGCGCGAGCCCTCGAAGCATCCGCCCTGGTCGATCGCGATGTCGACGAGCACGGAGCCGGGCTTCATAGCGGCGACCATGTCGTCTGTCACGAGCTTGGGGGCCGCGGCACCGGGGATGAGCACGGAGCCGATCACGAGGTCGGCGGCCTTGAGCTCTTCGGCGATGTCGTAGCGACTCGAGGCGCGGGTCTCCAGCGCTCCGCCGTAGCGGTGCTCGAGTTCGCGCAGACGCGGCAGCGAGACGTCGACCACGGTCACCTTCGATCCGAGACCGAGCGCGTTCGCGGCGGCGTGCTCTCCGGCGACGCCGCCTCCGATCACGACGGTCTTGGCGCGCGGAGTGCCGGCGATACCGCCCAGCAGCATCCCGCGTCCTCCTTGCGAGCGCAGCAGCGAGTGCGAGCCCATCACGACCGAGAGCCGCCCGGCGATCTCGCTCATCGGCACGAGCAGCGGCAGGCTGCGGTCGGGCAGCTGCACGGTCTCGTAGGCCACGGCGGTGGTCCCGGCCTCCACGAGCGCCGTGGTCAGGGCGCGGTCAGCGGCGAGGTGCAGGTAGGTGAACAGGGTGAGGTCCTCGCGCAGGAACCCGTACTCCTGCGCGATCGGCTCCTTGACCTTGATGACGAGGTCGGTGTCGCCCCAGGCCTCGGCGGCGGTCGCCACGATCTCGGCGCCGGCGGCGCGGTAGTCGTCGTCCGTGATGCGCGAGCCGAGGCCCGCGCCGGACTGCACGAGCACCCGATGTCCCTCGTGCACCAGCCGGTCGGCGCCGGCGGGCGTGAGGGACACGCGGTTCTCGTTGTTCTTGACCTCGGTGGGGACGCCGATCTTCATTGATCCTCCTGGGTTGATGCGGTGCGGCACCAGGATCGCAGAAACATCGATGGAACAACAGAATCACTGAAGATGATTCGTGAAGACGCGCCATCGTGAATAATGCTTCGTATGGAGACGACTTCAGGAGCCTCGGAGCCGAACAGCGTTCGGGCGCCCGCCCTCGACGCGATCGACGCGCGGATCGTGCAGCTGATGACGGCCGACGGGCGTATGACCAACGCCGAGCTCGCCGGTCGCCTCGGCGTCGCGCCCTCGACCGCGCACACCCGGCTGCGGGCTCTCGTCGACCGCGGCGTGATCACGGGGTTCCATGCGAGTGTGGACGAGCGGATGCTCGGAGCCGGGCTCCAGGCCGTGATCGGCGTCACGCTGCGCCCGAGCGGACGGCGCGAGAGCATCGTCGAGTTCGCGGACCGTGTGCGGGTGCTGCCGCAGGTGATCCAGGTCTTCTTCCTCGGAGGTGACGACGACTTCCTGCTGCACATCGCGGTCGCCGACTCGTCCGAGATGCGCGAGTTCGTGCTCGAGCATCTCTCGGCCCAGAGCAGCGTCGCCTCCACTCGCACGAGCATCGTGTTCGACTATCACCGCAACTCGGTCGCGGCGTCGTTCCGCTGACGCGGGAAGAGGCCCCGCTCAGCGGCCTCCGAGGAGGGTCGCCAACCGGAGTACGGCTTCTTCGACGAGAGTGTCGTCGAGGTTGCCGTAGCCGAGCACCAGGGAATCCGGATGCCGGTCGCGGACCTCGTAGCGGGCCAACGGTGTGAGCGCCAGGCCCGCTGCAGCCCCTGCTGCGGTGATGTCGGTGGAGGATGAGCCGGTGGGCACGGCCAGCACCAGATGCATCCCCGCGGCGATGCCGGTCACGGTCAGCTCGGGCAGGGCGCGTTCGAGCGCGTCGAGCAGCCGCTGCCGCCGGCGACGGAACCGGGTGCGGGACGAGCGCAGGTGCCGTTCGAGGTCACCGCGCGTGAGGAACTCCGCGAGGGCGGCCTGGTCGATGAGGGAGGGCGGAGCCGTCGAGACCGGGGAAGCGATGTCCGGCGGGAGCAGCATCCATCCGAGCCCCAGCGCGGGTGACACCGACTTCGACAGCGAGCCGACGAGCGCGACGCGGTCCGGCGCGAGGCGCTGCAGGGCGGGGACGGGTCGGCGGTCGTAGCGGAACTCGGCGTCGTAGTCGTCCTCGATCACCAGCGCGTCCCGATCCCGGGCCCAGCGCACCAGTTCTTCGCGGCGGGCGGGAGCGAGTGCCGCGCCGAGGGGGAACTGGTGGGCGGGAGTCACAAGGGCGGCCCCGGCCCCGGTGCGGGATGCGAGCGCGCGCAGCTGCTCGGTGTCGATGCCGTCGTCGTCCACGGGCACCGGAACCGGATGCAGACCGTTCTCCTCCGCGACTGCGCGCAACCGCGGCCAACTCGGGTCCTCGACGAGGATCGTCCGGTGGCCGCGGCGGTGCAGCTCGCGGGCGAGCATTCCCATGCTGTCGGTGGCGCCGTGGGTGATCGTGATCCGGGTGGGGTCGGCGACGGCGTGCCGCGAGCGTGAGAGGTACGCGGCGACCGCATCGCGCGCCGGTGCGTAACCATACGGGTGAGCGGCGGCGAGATCGTGGTCGGGGAGCGCAGCGAGGGCCGCGCGCAACGCGGCTGACCAGCGTGACCTCGGAGTCGCCCGCAGGTCGGGGATGCCGGGACGCAGGTCGTACCGTGTGGGCGGGCCGGCCACGAGGGCGACGGAAGAGGGCGTGCGCGGTGTCCGCAGCGGAGCCCCGCTCTGCTCGGCCACACGGGTGGCCGAACCGGTCCTCGCCTCCAGCACCCCCTCGGCCACCAGCTGTCCGTATGCCTCGGTCACGACCCACCGGGAGACGCCGAGCGTCTCCGCGAGGGTGCGGCTGGGCGGCACAGCGGCGCCGGAGGAGAGCCGGCCCTCGTCGATCGCGCGGCGCAGCGCGGTCTCCACGCGGTCCCGCAGAGGCGGGGCAGCGTCGGAGCCGCGCGTCTCGTCGAGGTCGAGGAGTGTCTCCCATACGAGAATCGGTCTGGTGTTCTGCATCGTGATTGGAGTGTATCCCCGAGCCGATCTGTTTCTACGGTGGAGCCATCCCCCGAGAAAGGAACACCATGCAGTACCGCACCCTCTCCGATGGCCGCACCGCGTTCGACGTCTCGACGCTGTGCCTGGGAGCCATGAACTTCGGTACCCGTACCGACGGGGACACGTCACGCGCCATCCTCGACCGGTTCGTGGAGGCGGGCGGCACCTTCATCGACACCGCCAACAACTACAGTCTCTGGGCGGGCGGCCACGGCCGCGAGAGCGAAGACCTGCTCGGTCGTTGGATGAGGGATCGCGGCAACCGCGACGCGCTCCGCATCGCCACCAAGCTCGGTGCCGCGCAGAAGGACCCGTCGAAGCCGCTGTCGAACACCCCGCCGACGAACTTCGAGGGACTCTCCGCCGAGGTCATCCGCCGGCAGGCCCCGGAGAGCGCCCGGCACCTCGGCATCGACCACATCGACGTGCTCTACGGCCACGTGGACGACCGCGATGTGGCTCTGACCGAGACGGTCGGCGCCTTCGGCGAGCTCCAGGAAGAAGGGCTCGTCGTCATCACCGGAATCTCCAACGTGCCGACCTGGCGCGTGGTCGAGGCGCGAGAGGAGGCGCGGCGGCAGAGCATCGCGCCCTATGGAGTGGTGCAGCAGCAGTACAGCTATCTGTACCCCGCGCCGCGCATCGGGCGGAACAACTTCGTCACGCCCGACCTGCTCGACTATGCGGCATCCACCGGCACGCCCGAGCGTCCGCAGCTCGCCATCACCGTGTACTCGCCGTTGCACCAGGGTGGGATCGCGCGTCTCGACAAGCCGCTGTGGGGTGGGGTCGATCACCCGACCAGCCACGCCCGCCGCGCGCTGCTGCACGAGGTCGCGGCGGAGATCGGCGCGACGCCGAACCAGGTCGCGCTCGCCTGGCTCCTCGGTGCGGAGGTCCCCGTGATCCCCGTCGTCGGGGTCTCTTCCCTCGAGCAGCTGGAAGAGTCGCTGGGCGCTGCCGACCTGGTGCTGGACGACGAGGTGCGCGCGCGCCTCGACGCCGAACCGAGTGACATGCGCTGAGCGGTCGGGTGGATCAGGCTCCGTAGGAGGCCGGCAGCGAGCAGTAGTCGGCGAACCGCCGCACCGGATGCGCGGGGTCGCTCACATCGACGATCGACCCCGCGACCGTGTGCGGCGGCTCGTCGCCGGCCAGCTGCCACACCGCGTAGTTCCACATGCCCCTCGTGCGCTCGCCGAGCAGACCGGCCGGCCCCGAGGCGAGCAGGATGCCCTCGCTCTTCGGGTCTTCGCGGAAAGCGGTGACCGTCGCGCGCACCCCGGCTTCGTCACCCTCGGGCGAGTGCTCGCGGCGAACCGGCTGCCCCGCCTTCGTCAGCGCGGCCGCGAGGTCGTCGGCCGCCTGTCGCGAGCGCTCGGCATCTGCTCCGGCGACCGCGAGCAGCCGTCGGCCGCGCGGGTAGAAGTGCAGGAACTCGGAGGCGATGTCCGCCCAGACGTCGGTCATGCCTCCAGGCTACGCCCGCCTGTCGGCACCGGCTCCGGACGCGGAAGAGCCCCCGAGCGCGGCATCGGCCGCGGTCGGGGGCTCTTGCGTGCGCTCAGTCCTCGTCGACCAGGAACCGGCTGTAGGCGCCCAGCGTGAGGAAGGTCGGGAACTCCTCCTGCAGGGCGACCTCGCGGAAGATCTCCGCCGCGTCGTCGTACCGGTCGCCGTGGCTGCGCGTCGCCTGTGCGAGCACCTGCGTGATCAGTCCCTCGATGTACTCCGCCGTGATGGGGGTGCCGTCCTGTGTCGTCCGGTCCTGGTGGATCCACTGCCACACCTGCGAGCGGCTGATCTCGGCCGTCGCGGCATCCTCCATCAGGTTGTCGATCGCGACCGCGCCGAGTCCGCGCAGCCAGGCCTCCAGGTAGCGGATGGCGACCGACACGTTGTCCCGCACACCCTGCGCCGTGATCGGCCGACCGATGTGCAGGTCGAGCAGATCGCGGGCCTCGACGTGCACGTCGTCGCGCTGGCGGTCGACCTGGTTGGGGCGGTCGCCCAGCACCGCGTCGAACTCCGCCTGAGCCGTGGGGATCAGGTCGGGGTGGGCCACCCAGGTGCCGTCGAAGCCGTCGCCCGCCTCGCGCCTCTTGTCGGCCGTGACCTTCTCGATCGCGCGGGCCGTCACCTCGGGGTCGCGGCGGTTGGGGATGAACGCGCTCATGCCGCCGATCGCGAAGGCTCCGCGCTTGTGGCAGGTCTGCACGAGCAGGTCGGTGTACGCCCGCATGAACGGCACCGTCATCGTCACCTCGCTGCGGTCGGGGAGCACGAAGCGCGCTCCGCGGCCGCGGTAGTTCTTGATGATCGAGAAGATGTAGTCCCAGCGGCCGGCGTTCAACCCCGCGCAGTGGTCGCGCAGCTCGTACAGGATCTCGTCCATCTCGAACGCGGCCGGCAGGGTCTCGATCAGCACCGTCGCGCGGATAGTGCCGTGCGGGATGCCGATGTACTCCTCGCTGAACGAGAAGACGTCGTCCCACAGCTTCGCCTCCTCGCTCGACTCGAGCTTGGCGATGTAGAAGTAGGGGCCGCGGCCGCCGTCGATCAGTGCCTGCGCGTTGTGCAGGAAGTAGAGGCCGAAGTCGACGAGGGAACCGGATGTCGACGTGCGACGACCGGCGCGGTCGATGAAGGCGATGTGCTTCTCGGGCAGGTGCCACCCGCGCGGACGCATCACGATCGTGGGCGTGCGCTCGGCCGTGACCCGGTACTCCTTCCCTTCCGGGGAGGTGAAGGACAGCTCGCCGCGGATTGCATCTCGCAGCGACAGCTGACCCTCGATCACGTTCTTCCAGGTCGGGCTCGTGGCATCCTCCTGGTCGGCGAGCCACACGCGGGCCCCGGAGTTGAGGGCGTTGATCGTCATCTTCGGGTCGGTCGGCCCGGTGATCTCGATGCGGCGGTCGTCGAGACCGGGACCGGCACCGGCGACCCGCCAGTCGCGGTCCTCGCGGATGTGTGCCGTGTCTTCGCGGAAGCGCGGGTCGTGCCCGTTGCCGATCTCGAAGCGGCGGCGCATCCGGTCGGCCAGCCGGTCGTGACGGCGGGAGGCGAACCGGTGGTGCAGCTCGGTGAGGAAGGCGATGGCCTCGGGGGTGAGGATCTCCTCGTAGCGGTCGCGGATGGGTCCGGTGACCTCGATCGCCGGGCCCTGCTGGGTCGTCTGGATCGGAGCCGTGGTCGGGGGAGCGGTGGGAATGGTCATGATCGTGAGTCCTTCAGTTGGTGTCGAACGATGCGACAAGAGGGCCACGCGCGGAGGGGCGTGGGGATCAGTGGAACTGCGAGGCTTCGGTGGAGCCGGCGAGGGCGAGCGTCGCGCTGTCGGGGTTGAGCGCGGTGGAGATGACGTCGAAGTAGCCGGTGCCCGCCTCGCGCTGGTGCTTGGTGGCGGTATAGCCGTGGGCTTCGGCGGCGAACTCGGCTTCCTGAAGCTCGACGTAGGCGCTCATGGCGCGATCGGCGTAGCCGCGGGCGAGGTCGAACATCGAGTGGTTCAGGGCGTGGAAGCCGGCGAGCGTGATGAACTGGAACTTGTAGCCCAGGTCAGCCAACTCCTGCTGGAACGTCGCGATCTCGGCGTCGGACAGGTGCTTCTTCCAGTTGAAACTCGGAGAGCAGTTGTAGGCCAGGAGCTTACCCGGGAACTGCGCGTGGATTGCTGCTGCGAAGTTGCGCGCGAGCTCGATGTCCGGCTCGCCCGTCTCCACCCACAGCAGGTCGGCATAGGGGGCGAACGCCAGACCACGGCTGATGACCGATTCGAGTCCCGGCTCGATCCGGTAGAAACCCTCCGTCGTGCGCTCGCCGGTGGTGAACTGCTGGTCGCGTTCGTCGACGTCGCTGGTGAGCAGGTCGGCGGCGAGGGCATCCGTGCGGGCGATGATCACGGTCGGCACGCCCGCGACGTCCGCCGCGAGCCTGGCCGCGTTCAGGGTGCGGATGTGCTGCTGGGTCGGCACGAGCACCTTGCCTCCGAGGTGGCCGCACTTCTTCTCGCTGGCCAGCTGGTCCTCCCAGTGGATGCCGGCGGCGCCGGACTGGATGAGCGACTGTGCGAGCTCGTACGCGTTCAGCGGTCCCCCAAAGCCGGCCTCGGCGTCGGCGACGATCGGTGCGAGCCAGTCCTGCGTGATCTCGCCTTCGGCATGCTCGAGCTGGTCCTGGCGGATGAGGGCGTTGTTGATGCGGCGAACCACCGCCGGGACCGAGTTCGCGGGGTACAGCGACTGGTCGGGGTAGGTCTGGCCGGCGAGGTTGCCGTCGGCAGCGACCTGCCACCCCGAGAGGTAGATGGCTTTCAGTCCTGCCCGCACCTGCTGCACGGCCTGACCGCCGGTGTAGGCGCCGAGCGCCCGGACGTAGTCCTCGGTGTGCAGGAGGTTCCAGAGGTTCTCGGCGCCGCGGTGGGCGAGGGTCGACTCTTCGCGGACCGAGCCACGGATGCGGATGACGTCTTCTGCCGAGTAGGTGCGCTCGACGCCGTCCCAGCGGGGATCGGTATCCCAGATCTCCTGGAGCTCGGCGGCCGTCTGAACCTGGTCGCCGGCTCGCAGACCGGCGGGGCGGGGCGTCGGGGTGTGGGCGGTGTTCGTCATGGTGTCTCCTCGGTGGATCCGGCGGCTGTGCCGGTGTGGCGTGGTTCCACTGTGCGTGAAGATCGGGACATCGAACCGCCGATACCGGAGAGAAGATCGATCGAAATTCTGTTTCTGTGACAGAATCTGCCGCATGAGCACCATCGACGCTGCAGAAGAGACCGACGCCCTCACGATCGGTCGCCGCATCCGCCGGCTCCGCACGGCGAAGGGCATGACGCTCGACGACCTCGCCTCCGCCGTCGATCGGGCGCCGAGTCAGATGTCGATGATCGAGACCGGCAAGCGCGAACCCAAGCTCACGCAACTGCAGGCGATCGCCCGCGCCCTGGGTGTGACGATCGACGCCCTGCTCGAGGGCGAGCCGCTCGACGAGCGCAGTGCCGTCGAGATCGCCCTGGAGCGCGCGATGAAGGGGCAGACGTTCCAGGCCCTGGGCATCGAGCCGTTCCGCATCGCGAAGAGTCTGCCGACCGATGCGCTGAAGGCCCTGCTCGCGCTGCACGGGGAGATCGACCGGCTCAGGGACGAGCGGGCCGCGACGCCGGAGGAGGCCAGGCGGGCGAACGTCGAGCTGCGGCACCTGATGCGCAGACAGGACAACCACTTCGCCGACCTCGAGGCCAAGGCTGCCGAGATCCTCGCCGCGGTCGGCCACCCCGGCGGCCCTCTGACACAGCGCACCGCATCCGAGATCGCGGCCTACCTCGGCTTCACCCTGCATTACGCGCCAGACCTGCCGCAGACCACCCGCAGTGTCGCCGATCTCGCGAACGGTCGGCTGTACCTGTCGAGCAGCGTGCCCGCGAAGGGCGATGCTCGCACCGCGGTGCTGCAGGCGCTGTCGAGCCGCATCCTCGGGCACTCCGAGCCGCGCAGCTATGCCGAGTTCCTGCGGCAGCGCGTCGAGACCAACTACCTCACGGGCGCCCTCCTCATCCCGGAGGCGCATGTCGTGCCCGCGTTGAGGGATGCCAAGCAGCGGCGGGCGATCTCGATCGAAGACCTCCGCGATGCGTATTCGGTGTCGTACGAGACGGCCGCGCACCGCTTCACGAACCTCGCGACACGTCACCTCGACATCCCGGTGCACTTCCTGAAGGTGCATGAGTCGGGCACGATCACCAAGGCGTACGAGAACGACGACGTGAACTTCCCGACCGACCGCCTCGGCGCCATCGAGGGGCAGATGTGCTGCCGCCGGTGGACCTCGCGCGTGGTGTTCGACGAGGACGACCGCTTCAACCCGTACTACCAATACACCGACACCGGCAACGGCACGTACTGGTGCACGGCGCGGGTCGAGTCCTCGAGCGAGGGGCTGCACTCGGTGAGCGTTGGTGTGCGCTTCGACGACACCAAGTGGTTCGTGGGGAGGGACACCCCGCACCGCGGCGTCTCGAAGCACTCGGTCGAGGTGTGCTGCCGCCGGGCTCCCGCCGAGTTGGAAGACCGCTGGCGGGAGAACTCCTGGCCGAACGTGAAGACGCCGCGCACGCTGCTCGCGACGCTGCCGACCGGCGCGTTCCCCGGGGTCGACACGACTGATGTGTACGAGTTCCTGGAGGCGCACGCGCCGCAGTGAGTTCAGAGAGTCCCCGCTGTTTCGTCAAAAGTTAGTTTCATCTTGCTTAGTCAATCTTGACTATGTTACTTTCGACGAGCCATCAATGACGAACGGCCGAGAAGGGACCCTCATGGCTACTTCCTCTGCGGAAACCCGATTCCGCATCACTGCCACCCTGACGTGCGTTCTCGCCGCCACGCTGACGCTCGGAGCATGCTCCGCGCAGACGCCAGGCGGCGATACCGCCCCCACGAGTGCGAGCGACACCGACGCCTGCAAGCGCAATCAGGATGCCGGCACCATCACCTACATCTCCGGCTACGGCTACTCCGCCAGCGCCGGACAGCTCGACGTGTTCCTCGCCGAGGAGCTGGGCTATTTCGACGACCTCTGCCTCGATGTCGAGATCAACGCCTCCGGTGCGAACGGGCAGCAGCTCGTGGCATCCGGTCAGGCGCAGTTCACGGCGCTCGGCTCCGCATCCGACGTGATGCTGGCCGCGGCGAACAGCAAGAACCTCACGGCCGTCGCCACCTACGGCACCACCCCGCCGTTCTCCATCTTCGGTAACGAGAAGCTCGACAGCCTCAAGGATCTCGAGGGGGGATCGCTCGGGTACTTCATCAACCTGACCCCGATCGCCTCGGCCATGCTCGACGAGGCCGGCGTCGATGTCTCGAAGGTCGAGATGGTCAAGATGACCAACTACGACCCGACGGTCGTGGTGCGCGAGCAGGTCGATGCGATCGTCGGCTACGCCTCGAACCAGCCGCAGTCGCTCAAGGCGCAGGACCTGCCGTTCAGCGAGTTCCTCCCCTCCGACCTCGGCGTCGAGGGCACGTACAACGTGATGGAGGTCAATTCCCGCTTCCTCGACGAGCACCGCGAGGTCGCCGCCGACTTCATGCGGGCGAGCCTCAAGGCGCTGCAGTACTGCCTCGACGAGTCGGATGCCTGCATCGACAAGCTCGCGAAGCTGGCCGAGGACAACAACCAGGGCGCCGCGTTCCCGCGCGACCAGCTGGCCCGCACCTGGGAGGTGGAGTCCGCCTGGGTCCGCGAGAGCGCCGGTGGCAACCCCGGTGTGCAGAACGAGTCGATGTGGGAGCCGGAGTACGCGCTCGTCGAGAAGTACGGCGACGTCAAGGACCTGCCCGCGATCGCCGACATGATGGACGCCGATCTCGTCGCCGACCTCTACGACGGCGACACCCTCATCTGGCAGGCCGAGTGATGTCGGTCGCACAGGGAGCAGGCGTCGAAGTCAGGAACGTCTCGAAGTCCTTCGGCGTCGACGGCGCGAAGGTCACCGTGCTCGACGACGTGAGTCTCACGATCGGCATGGGCGAGTTCGTGTCGGTGATCGGTCCGAGCGGCTGTGGCAAGTCCACGCTGCTCAAGGTGGTCGCCGGTCTCCTCGACGCCGACTCGGGCACCGTCACGATCGACGGCGAGAGCGTCACCGCGGCCTCGCGCGACAAGAAGATCGGCCTCGTGCCGCAGTCGCCCGCGCTGTTGCCGTGGAAGACCGTGCGCGAGAACGTCGAACTGCCGGTGCGCATCAACGCCAAGGCGAACTCCGGGCGAGCGCTGCGCGACCCCGCGGAGCTGCTGGCGACCTTCGGCCTCGGTCAGGCGATGACGAAGTACCCCGGTCAGCTGTCCGGCGGCATGCAGCAGCGTGCCGCGATCGCCAGGGCGTTCGTGTTCGACCCGGCCATCATGCTGATGGACGAGCCGTTCTCGGCGCTCGACGAGATGAACCGTGACCTGCAGCGCATCGCCCTGCTGGAGTTCTGGCAGTCCAACCGCAAGGCCGTCATGTTCGTCACGCACTCCGTGCCGGAGGCGATCATGCTCTCCGACCGCATCGTGGTGATGGCCGCCCACCCGGGGCGCATCGCCCAGGTGATCGACGTGAACCTGCCGCGGCCGCGCGACGAGCAGTCGTATGCCACGGAGGAGTTCCGCGAGATGGAAGCAGTCGTGCGCGATGCGCTGCGTGCGCAGACGGAGAAGGCCCATGTCTGAGCTGACGATGAGAGACACGACCGCGACCCTCGCGACCGCCCGCCTGAAGGCCCAGCCGCGCCGTGGCGTCCCGACCTGGCTGCGCTGGGGGTCGTGGGGACCCACCCTGATCACGTTCGTGATCGCCGCGCTGCTCTGGCAGGTCGTGGCCTGGACCAACCCGTACGTGCTCCCGACGCTGGAGGCGATCGGCGGCAGCCTCGTCGACGACGCCGGCATGTACTGGTCGAACTTCCTCGTCACGCTGCTCGAAGTGGTGGTCGGAGCCTCCGCCGGCATCCTCGCCGGTTTCCTGCTGGCCGTGGTCATGGCCGAGTTCCAGATCATCGAGCGGGCCGTGATGCCGCTCGTGATCATCGTGATGGTGACCCCGATCGTGGCGATCGCCCCGGCGCTGGTCGTGGCCTTCGGGTTCGGCATGGTGCCGAAGTTCATCGTGACGGGGCTCGTGGTCTTCTTCCCGATGCTCGTGAACTCGCTGGCGGGTCTGCGCGACGTCGACCAGAAGGCGCTCGACGTCTTCAAGACGCTGCATGCCTCGCGGTGGGAGATCTTCCGGGAACTGCGCTTCCCCGGCAGCATGCCCTATGTGTTCGCGGGTCTCCGCATCGCCCTGCCGCTCGCCGTCGTCGGCGCCGCGGTCGCCGAGTTCGTGGCAGCGGGACAGCAGGCCGGTCTCGGCTCGCTCGTCACCACCTCCGCCGCCCAGGCGAACCTGCCGGTCACCTGGGCCAGCATCGCCCTGCTGTGCCTGCTCGGTGTGCTGCTGATCATCGTCCTCGCCCTGGTGCGCAAGCGCGTGCTCTGGTGGAGCGACGGCGAGGTCACGGCCAAGGGCTGACACGGCATCCGGATCCCGGGGCGGGCGCTCCACCCGCCCCGGGGTTCCTCCGGCGTGCCCGGAACCACTCGAGAACGACCAGAACCACCCACAAGGAAGGCACCCGCACATGACCGATCAGAACACCGTCAAGCCGCTGCGTCTCGGCCTCTTCGAGAACGCGCAGGCGAACGACTCCGGCACCGCCACCTGGCGTCACCCCGACAACGGGCGCTACCTGTTCGACAAGCTGGAGTACTGGCGCGACACCGCACGCATGGTCGAAGACGCCGGGTTCGACTTCCTGTTCCTCGCGGATGCCTGGGGCTGGGCCGACGTCGCGGGCGAACGCCCCGACATCTGCTCCGTCGAAGGGCTCGATCTGCCCCGCCTCGACCCGGCGATCATCCTCGCCGCCCTGATCCCCGAGACCACGCGGCTGGGTCTCGTCGCCACCGGCTCGACCCTCCTCGAGCCGCCCTACTCGTTCGCGCGCCGGATGGCGACACTCGACATCCTCTCCGGCGGACGCATCGGATGGAACGTGGTGACCACGGGGACGGCCGACACCGCGGTGCAGGGCTTCGGGGTGCCGATGGTCGGTCATGACGAGCGCTACCTGATGGCCGACGACTTCATGCAGGTCGTGTACAAGCTGTGGGAGCAGGCGTGGGAGGACGGGGCGCTGGAGCGCGACAAGTCCGGCCGTTTCGCTGACCCCTCCAAGGTGCACCGCATCGCGCATGACGGCCCCTACTTCCGTTCGCACGGCTACGGCAACACCTCGCGCTCGCCGCAGGGCACCCCGGTGCTGTTCCAGGCCGGGGCGTCGCCCGCCGGCCGGGAGTTCGGAGGCAAGCACGGCGAGGCGATCTTCGTCGGCAGCGGCTCGGTCGAGCAGCTCCGCGCGCACTCCTCGGCGATCCGGGAGGAGGCCGTGAAGAACGGCCGCGGAGCCGACGAGGTCAAGATCATGTCGGCGTTCGCCGCGATCGTCGGCAGCACGGAGGAAGAGGCGCAGCGCAAGTACGCCGAGGTCGCCGACGCGCAGAACCCCGACGTCACCGTCGCCTCCTACGCCTGGTTCACCGGCCTCGACCTGTCGGCGTACGCGCCGAACACGCCGATGTCCGAGCTCAGCACCGAGCTGTCGCAGACCCAGGTCGCCCGCTTCGCCGACAAGACCGTCGGCGACGTGCTCGGAGACTGGCACGCGCACGGTGTCGGCGCCCGCCCGATCGTGGGCACCCCCGAGCAGGTGGCTGACCGCATGATCGAGCTCGCCGACGGCGCCGACCTCGACGGATTCCTCTTCGCCCCCGTGATCCCGCCGGCATCGACCGTCGACTTCATCGAGCACGTGCTGCCGATCCTCAAGGAGCGCGGCGCGATCGTCGAGCCGTCGTCGGAGCCGCAGTCGCTGCGGGAGCGCCTGATCGGCACATCGACTCCGGCACTCGCCGATTCGCACACCGGATCGCAGTACCGGCGGACGATGTCGCGTGTCTGACACCCTCACCGGTGTCGCCGTCGTGGGGAGCGCGAACCTCGACCTCGTGGTCGAGGTCTCGCGCCCCCCACGCGTCGGCGAGACCCTCCTCGGACGAGCCGGCGGACGCTTCTCCGGCGGCAAGGGGCTGAATCAGGCCGTGGCGTCCGCCCGCAGCGGGGCGCCCACGAGGTTCTGCGCGGTCGTCGGAGGCGATGAGGCCGCCGACGTGCTGCAGCAGACGCTGACGGAGGCCGGAGTCGTGGCGGCCCTCCGCCGCAGCGCCACCGCTCCGACCGGAGTGGCGCACGTGCTCGCCCTCGACGGCGGGGACAACAGTATCGTCGTCGCGGCGGGTGCCAACGCCGATCTCACCCCGGAAGACGCGGTCGGCGGGATCGCAGGAGCCGGGGTCGTGCTCGCGCAGCTGGAGGTGCCCGTCGAGAGCGTGGCCGCAGGGTTGCGTGCGGGGCGCGCTGCCGGCGCACTGACGATCCTCAACGCCGCCCCCGCGCATGCCGCGACGATCGGGATGCTCGCCGACGTCGATGTTCTCGTCGTGAACGAGACCGAGTGCGTCGAACTCGGCGGCGTCGACCGACTCCATGCGGCCGGTGCGCAGACGGTCGTTCTCACGCAGGGTGCCGGGGGAGTGACGCTCCATCGCTCGGGGAGCGATCCCGTGCACGTCGCCGCCTTCCGGATCGATTCGGTGGACACGACGGGAGCCGGCGATGCCTTCTGCGGTGCGCTCGCCGCGGCGCTCGCCCAGGGGATGGCGATCGAGGACGCCCTGGTCAGAGCCTGCGCGGCAGGAGCCGTCGTGGCTCAGCACCGCGGGGCGACCACGCCGCAGTTGACGCCCGGGTCGATCGCGGCGTTCGTCGACTCGCGCTGAGCCGCTACCGCGCAGGGGGCGTGGCGGGCGATGCGACCTCTTCCGCCTCGCCGGCGAACGTGTACTCACCCCCGCGCAGGCGCTCCAGCAGGTCGAGCAGCCACTGCTTCTCGGCGGTGAGGCGGGCGGTGGAGAGGTCGAAGATCTCCCGCACGTACTTCGGTGTCGTCTCGGAGCGCAGAGTGTCCTGCACGTCGAAGCCGTTCTGGGTGATGATCGCGTCGCTCTTGATGAGGCGGTGCTCGAGGCCGGCGATCACCTCCTGGCGGCTCAGCACGAACATGAACGAGGCCACGGTCATGATGGCCTGGGTGTCGAAGGCTGCGACGTTCCAGAGGTTCTCGCGCAGCATGCGCTGGAGCTCGACCTCGCCGGCCGGAGTGATGCGGTAGGTCGTGCGTGCCGGGCGCTTGCCCTCGGCTTCGGTGCCGCTCTCGGCGATGTAGCCGTCGACCTCGAGGGCGCGCAGGGCGTTGTAGATCGAGCCGGGCTGGATGTGCGCCCATTCGTCGACGTGCCACGTCATGAGCTCGCGGCGGAGGAAGTAACCGTGCACGGGCTGGAACTGCTTCACGGCGCCGAGGACGACGAGGCGGGTGGTCGACATGCCCCTCATGCTAACGGCTGGTGTCCCACATTCTTATTGTTTGCATGATCAAACTTGCCTATTATGAGTACTAGTCAAAGTTGACTAACGAAAGGAAGCCGAAATGACGACTGCCGTGACCGACGCCCTGCCGCGCGACCTCGCCCTCCGCCGGGCGTTCTCGGTGTATCCGACCGGCGTCGTAGCCCTCGCCGCGCATGTCGATGACCGCGCTGTCGGGATGGCGGTCAACTCCTTCACCTCGATCTCGCTCGAGCCCGCCCTCGTCGCGATCAGCGCGGCGCGGACCTCGAAGACCTGGCCGCTGCTCCGCGAGGTGCCCGAGCTCGGCATGAGCGTGCTGGCCGCGCATCACGAGCCGCTCAGTCGCTCGCTCTCGGCGCGTGAGGGCGATCGCTTCGGCGGGCATGACTGGCAGCGCACCGAGGGCGGCGCCGTGCTGATCTCGGATGCCGCGCTCTGGCTCACCTGCCGCCTGCACAGCACCTTCGATGGCGGGGACCACGAGATCGCCCTGTACGAGATCGCCGACATCACCCTGTTCGACGATGTGGAGCCGCTGGTCTTCCATCAGAGCCGCTATCGGTCGATCGCCGGGTCTGCGAGCGCGTGAGCGCTTCGCCGTCCGCGATCGTCGTCGGCGTGGTCGTGCCCGGTGACGGGCGGGGGCGCGAGCTCGGCTTCCCGACGGCGAACCTGGCGCTGGACGGCAGCGACCTGCCCGCCGATGGGATCTACGCGGCGTGGACGCGTATCGACGACGAACCGGAGGTCTGGCCCGCGAGCGTCAGCGTCGGGACGAATCCGACCTTTGCCGGCGACCGGGAGAGGCGGGTCGAGGTGTATCTGCATGATGTGAACCTCGATCTGTACGGCCGGACGCTGGCGGTGACGCTCGTCGCCCGCCTGCGGCCCACGCTGCACTTCGAGGGGGTCGATGCGCTGGTCTCGCAGAGTGCGGACGATGTCCGCCGCTGTCGACGGCTCCTGGCTGGTCGTGGACCGGCTGGGGTCGCCTGAGAGGCGAGGACCGCCGCAGATCGAGTACTGTTTTACATTTCACTCCTGTGGTACTTTCTCCGCATCACCGACGATCCGGAGGAAAACCCATGCTCGCCCGCAAGAAGACCGCTTTCTTCACGTCCGCCGTCGTGGCACTCACCCTGTCGCTGACAGGTGTGTCATCGGCCCATGGCGCCACCGGCTACTCCGCGCCCGAAGCTGCGGCTGCGACGAGCGCCGGGCTGCAGGCCGCGGGCGACGAGGCCGACCTCGATCCTCGCCTCGCGTCGTCGACCGACCTGGAGCTGCTGCTCCTTGTCATGACGGGACGCGGAGCCCTCGCCGATGCGCACCCCGAACTGATCGCCGAGCTCGGCATCACTGTGTCCACACAGGCGCAGGCCGACGCGATGGCGGCCGTCGCCGCGCAGTTCCTCACCGTCTCTCCCGCATTCTCCGCGACATGGGCGCCCGCGATCAGGAGTACCGACCCGGCCGTGAGGGATCAGGGCATCTCCGGATTCATGACGGACTTCATGGCTTACGTGATGTCGCACTGCCGACCCTCGTGCACCGTGTGAGCGGTCGGCCCCGACCGCAGCGGATGCTCACTCCGACGAGGTGCCGCGCGGCAGTTCGTGCCGGGTGCCGCCGTCACTGCGGCGACGCCCCGTCGGAGGAGGCCCCTCGTCGGACAGCACGGTGCGGGGGACGCTCCAGCGTGCCGTGGTTCCGCGCTCCGTCCGCTGATCCAGTGTGAAGGTGCCGCCATGCAGCGCCGCACGTTCGGCGAGGTTCTCGGTCCCTCCGGGGTCGCCGAGGGACTCCGCGATCCCGTCACCGTCGTCCTGCACCGAGACGATGACCTCTCTCTCCGAGACGGCGACCGTGACGGCGCAGGTGCTGGCCTGGGCATGGTGGGCGACGTTGGCGAGCGCCTCGCGGATGACGGCGATGACGTCATCCGCGAGCTTCCCGGTGACGACCGGATCGACCGGCCCCACGAAGGTGATCGTCGGCGCGGACGGCAGCGCGGGAGTGAGTTCGGTGATCACGTCGAGCGCGCGCCGGCGCACAGGACGGTCTTTTCTCTTCACCCGGCGCGTGCGGAGCGAGAATATCCCGGAGCGGATGTCGGTGATGGCCGCGTCGATCTCCGCGACGTGCTGCTCGAGTTCTTCGGCGTGGGCGGGGTCGGTGGCAGCGAACGCCTGCAGGCTCATCCCCGTCGCGAACAGCCGCTGGATGACGTTGTCATGCAGGTCGCGGGCGATGCGGTTGCGCTCTTCGATGATGTCGAGGTGCTGCCGATCCTCTCGAGCCCAGGCGAGTGAGGTCGCGAGACCCGCCTGGGCGACGAAATCGGAGATCGCGTCGATCTCGCTCGGGGAGAAGTCGCTGCCGGATGCCACTCGCGTGACGCACAGCGCCCCGATCGCATGCCCGGCAGCCACCAGGGGGACGGCCACCGTGGGCCCTGCGGCATCCTGGTCTCCGGCCAGGCTGGCGTGGGTGTCCTCATCGGTGAGGCTTCCGCTCACCACCCTTCCGCTGGCGATGGCGTGCGCGGCGACCGAGCTCGCCGCCGGGAGGACCCCGTGTTCGTATGCGGCGGACAGCGGTCCGCGGGCGGCGTCGATGCGGAGACGGTCGGCATCCACGTGGACGACGATCGTCACCAGGTCGCAGGCGACCACGTGAGTGACGCGCTCGGCCATGACGTCGAGGATGTCCTCGCGCTGAGGGGTCAGGAGCACGGCGCTCACGTCCGAGAGCGCTCGATTCAGTCGCTGCTGGCGACGAGCCTCTTCGGCCGCGCGGGCGTTGTGGATGGTGATTCCCGCGGTCGCGGCCATCGACTCGATGAGCTCCTCATCCTCGAGCGTGAAGACACCGGTTCGCCGATTCGACAGCACGAGGACGCCGCACACCTCGCCGTGGCTTCGGACCGGGACCCCGAGGAACCCCTCCATGGCAGGGTGATGCGGGGGGAAACCCGCGGACCGAGGGTCATCGCTCATCTGGTTCAGACGGATCGTGCGTCCGCTGTCGACCACCGCGCGGAACAGGGTCCCCGGCTCGGGCGGATCGGCGATCGTGGCCGCACTTCGCTGGTCGATGCCCACGTGGATGAATCGCTCGACAGCGCCGGCCGCGTCGATCACGATCAGCGCGCCGTATCGGGCTTGGATGAGGTCGGCGGCAGCTCGGACGATGCGTGTGAGAATCCTGTCGGCGTCGAGTTGGTCCGACGCGTCCGGCGAGAAGTCGACGAGACCGCGGAGCTGGCGGCGGGTGGCGAGGAGCCGAGGTGCGCGTGTCACGGGAGCGTCGTCCCCGTCGTCCTGCTGGGGGCCGGGCGTAATATGCGTCTGTCGGCATCTGTCCTGCATCCCTCCACCTTCCCCGGAGACCGACCCGTCTGCAACGCTCAGCCGGTATATGGCAGGCGCGTCGCCGGCAGGACTCCCGCTGCCGGAGGCCCGCTTTCCCGATCGAGCGGGGACCATGGTCCCGGCCGAGGCCGCGAAACGCCCGTTACGGTGCGAGAGACGTGCCTGGGCAGACCGGGCGGGCGAGCAGGCAGGAACGGGAGAGTGCGGGCATGACCTCAGTGTTCCTGGTCGACGACCATGAGATGGTGCGCAGGGGTGTCGCCGCTGTGATCCAGGCCACCCCGGATCTCGATGTCGTCGGTGAGGCGGGGGGCTACCGGGAGGCGACGAGGCGGATCGCGGCCACTCTTCCCGATGTCGTGGTCCTCGATGTGCACCTGCCGGACGGCAGCGGAATCGACCTGTGCCGGGCGATCCGGCAGAAGCATCCGGGGATGCGGTGCCTGATCCTCACGGCCTACGACGACGACGACGCGGTGATCGCGGCCGTGATGGCGGGGGCGGACGGGCATCTGCTCAAGACGGTGCGCGCTGCGGACCTTCCCGAAGCGGTGCGTGCCGTCGCTGCCGGACGTCGGCTGCTCGATCCCGCCACGGTGCGTCGGGCGACGGGCCAGGTCGCCTCGGGGTCGGCTGATTCCGCTGATCCCCGGTTCGCGTCCTTGACCATGCGCGAACGGCAGATCCTCGCTCTCATCGCCGACGCCCTGACGAACCGTCAGATCGCGGACCGGCTCGGTCTCGCTGAGAAGACGGTCAAGAACTACGTCACCTCGATGCTCGGGAAGCTGGGTTTCACCCACCGGACGCAGGCGGCGGTCTTCGAACTCTCGCGGATGCACGACGAAGGCTGACGCGCGGACGAGGATCCTCCCGGCGGGAGGCCGAGGGACGAAGGGCCCTAGAGCGCTGCTGTCTTCTGAGTGAGGGTGGCAGAGGACGATCTGGAGTCAGGCGAAGGGACGAGACGGTGAGCATTGCGATGCACAGCGACGCCGTGGGACTTCGGGCGCGAGGGGTGGAGGGCGGAGCGAACGACGATGGGGGCGTTCGCCCGGTGATGGGGACTGCGTGGGTGGCCGGGGGAGCCGTCCGAGCGGTTGCGGGGCTGTGCGGGTGGCTGTGGGAGCTGCGCGGACGGCTGTCCGGGGTTGCGGATGGCGGGGGCGCCGTCCGGGGGACGTGGACGGCTGTGGGAGCGGTCCACGGATGAACGGATGGCTGTGGGGAGCTGTTCGGGCAGCGAGGGGCGGGCAGGCCACCCGCCCCTCGCTGGTCGTCCGCGAGTCGCGCGAAGTCAGTCCCGTGCCGTCTGCAGGAGGGTCCACAGTTCAGCCCGTGCGGGAAAAGTCGAGAGGTCGATGTCGAGCAGGCCTCCGGCCTGAGCGATGCGGGACCGCAGGGTGTGCCGATGCACGCCGAGTGCCGTCGCCGCGGATTCCGCCTTGGCATCGTGCTCCAGCCAGGTGCGCAACGAGCGCTCCAGCTCGGCGCCGGTGCGGGCATCGTGCTCGCGCAGCGGCGCGAGACGTGACTCCGCGACCAGGCGGGCCTCATCGGTCGCCAGCGCGGTGAGGATGCTGGAGCCCACCGTCTCGGAGTATCGTGCCGCCCCGTGTGTTCCCTGCTGGCGAAGAGCCGTCAGTGCTTGCGCGTGCGCCCGGGCGAACGAGTCGTACCCGTCGGGATCGGAGACGCCGATGCGGATGCCGAAGCGCGTGGCGACCTCGTCGAGCAGTGCTTCCTCGCCGGCGGAGACGCACATGGTCACGCCGTCCTCGGATTCGGCGAGGAAGACGGGAGTGCCGTGCTCGGAGCGATGCCGCTCCCACCATTCGCCCAGCGGACCGGCCGGGGCATCCGCGGCGACGGCCACGATCACCGGAGCGGGGGGCAGGCCGCCGAGCACTCTCCTCGCCAGCGTGGGATCGTCGGCGAGCAGGGAGCCGAGGAGCTGGGCGTGCAGGCGCCGCCGGCTCCGTGCGAGCTGCTCGCTCTGCTCCATCGCGAGCCCTGCCATCGCGATCACCGACGTCACGACCGACCGGGCTTCGGGATCGAGCGCATCGAGTGCCAGCGCGATCACCCCTCGCAGATGCCCTCCGCGGCCCACGGTGAACAGCATGAACGCGTGCTCGCCGAGGGGGAGCGACTGACTCGCTTCCAATCCGCGCGTGAGGATCTCCATCACCCGCCCGCTCAGGGCGTCGAGTAGCTCGGCATGGAGGCGGTCGCGCGGGTGGGCGGCGACGACCGCGCCCGCGGCATCGAACATCCCCGCCCAGACGTCGAGGCGTCGTCCGAGTTCCGCGATGGTCGCCTCGAGCCCGCTGGGGCGGAGAGCTGCGAGGGCGAGGGCGCGCTGGGTGTCGAGCGCCCAGGATCGCCGGGCGTACGCCTGAGCGGCGATCGCCTCGGAGTGGGCGCGGGCCACAGCGATGAACGGCGTGCGATACGGCACCGCGAACAGCGGCATCCCGTGTGTGGCGCACGAGGCGACGAGCTCCTCCGGAATGCCCGATCGATGGACCTCGGTGCCGAAGCCGAGCCCGAGGACGCCCCGGTCGGCGAGGCGTCCCACGTAGGTGTCGATATCGATCGCCCGGTCGAACTGCGTACCCGTGGTCAGCAATGCCAGGTCCTCGGAGAGGAAGGGGGTCGGGTCTGCGAGGTCGGAACTGTGCACCCAACGCAGCGGGCGGTCGAGAGCACCCTCGGGCAGGTCCTCCTCAAGCGGTACGAGTGCGAGCCCGAGGTCCCGACGGCGCAGCAGCGCCCGCAGAGTCGGCTGCTCCGGTTCGGTGGCGGCCATGAGGAACCTTTCCGCTGTACAGTCGGGCGAACTCTTCGCCTAGATTGTACAAGTTGGCTAGTGCGGCGGCCTCCGTTGCCGCCGTACGCTCGCGAACATGGCACTCCTCGACACCGCAGCCCCCGCAGTCCCTCTCGGCGGACCCGACCTCCCGCAGGAGCGTCGCCTGGTCACGGACCTCCCCGGACCTCGCTCGGCCGAGATCCTCGCACGCAAGGCGGATGCCGTCGCGGCCGGTGTGGGGCACACCGTGCCGATCGCGGCCGTGGCAGCCGGCGGCGGAGTGATCGTCGACGCGGACGGCAACTCGCTCATCGACCTCGGCTCCGGTATCGCCGTGACCACGGTCGGCAACGCGCACCCCAAGGTCGCCGCAGCCGTGGCCGCGCAGGCCGCGCAGTTCACGCACACCTGCTTCATGATCTCGCCCTACGAGTCGTACGTCGGCGTCGCCGAGGCCCTCAACCGCGTCACCCCCGGCGACTTCGCGAAGAAGAGTGCCCTGTTCAACTCGGGTGCGGAGGCCGTCGAGAACGCGATCAAGATCGCCCGCAAGCACACCGGACGTCAGGCGGTCGTCGCCTTCGATCACGGCTACCACGGCCGCACGAACCTGACCATGGCGCTCACCGCCAAGTCGATGCCGTACAAGAGCGGCTTCGGTCCGTTCGCCCCGGAGGTGTACCGCGCTCCGATGTCGTACCCGTTCCGCGATGGGCTCGACGGAAACGAGGCCGCGGCCCGCGTCATCCTCCAGCTCGAGAAGCAGATCGGCGCCGACAACCTCGCCGCGGTCATCATCGAGCCGATCCAGGGCGAGGGCGGCTTCATCGTCCCGGCCGACGGTTTCCTGCCGGCGATCGTCGACTGGTGCCGCGCGAACGGCGTCGTCTTCATCGCGGACGAGGTGCAGACCGGATTCGCCCGCACCGGGCACATGTTCGCGAGCGAGATCTTCGGCATCGAGCCCGACCTGATCACCACGGCCAAGGGCATCGCCGGCGGTCTCCCGCTCGCGGCCGTCACCGGTCGCGCCGAGATCGTGGACGCCTCGCACTCCGGCGGCCTCGGAGGTACCTACGGCGGCAACCCGATCGCCTGCGCTGCCGCCCTCGCCTCGATCGATGTGTTCGAGAACGACGGCGTGATCGAGCGTGCCCGTGAGATCGGGGCGACCCTCACGCAGCGTCTCACCGCGATCCAGCAGAACGACCCGCGCGTCGGCGACGTCCGCGGCCACGGTGCGATGATCGCCGCCGAGTTCGTCGACCCCGAGACCCAGGCCCCGGATGCCGCTCTCACGGCCGCCGTCGCGAAGGCGTGCATCGCCCAGGGCGTCGTCGTCCTCACCTGCGGAACCTACGGGAACGTCATCCGCTTCCTTCCCCCGCTCTCGATCGGCGACGATCTGCTGAACGAAGGACTCGACATCGTCGCTGCGGCGCTCGCCGCGGCCTGACACCCCTGTCCGGTCGCGACCCCGATCGGGGGATTTCGGGTCGCGACCGGCACTGTTTCACCCAACGAAGGAGTTGCAGATGGCTGAGATCACACGCGACGTACTGATCATCGGTGCCGGAGCCGCAGGGCTCACGGCGGCGAACGACCTCCGCAAGGCCGGCCTCTCGGTCGCCGTGCTGGAGGCCCGTGACCGCGTCGGCGGGCGCCTGTGGACCGACGTGATCGAGGGCGCCATGCTCGAGATCGGCGGCCAGTGGGTGTCGCCCGACCAGGACGCGCTCAAGGACACGATCGAGGAGCTGGGGCTCGAGACCTACAGCCGCTACCGTGAAGGCGACAGCGTCTATGTCGGCCCCGACGGGAAGGCACACCGCTTCACGGGCGAGATGTTCCCGGTGGCGCCCGAGACCGAGGCCGAGATCGCCAGGGTCACCGAGATCCTCGACGCACTGGTCGCCGAGATCGACCCGGACCGTCCCTGGGCCCACCCCAGCGCCGAGGACTGGGACACGATCACCTGGGACGCCTGGCTGCGCTCGCAGACCGACGACGACGAGGCCGTGCGCAACCTGGCCTTCGCCACCGGTTCCGCGATGCTCACCAAGCCCACTCACTCCTTCTCACTGCTGCAGTCGCTGCTGATGGCCGCGTCCGCAGGTTCCTACTCGAACCTCGTCGACGCCGACTTCATCCTCGACAAGCGAGTGGTCGGCGGTCTGCAGCAGGTTCCGCTGCGCCTCGCTGAGCGCCTGGGCGACGACGTGCTGCTGAACCAGCCAGTGCGCGGCCTCGAATGGTCCGACACGGGTGTCGTCGCCACCACCGATCAGCACACGGTGCGCGCCCGCCACGCGATCCTCGCGCACGCGCCGGTGCTCTACAGCCGCATCGCGTTCGACCCTCCGCTGCCGCGCCGACAGCATCAGCTGCACCAACACCTGTCGATGGGCTTCGTCATCAAGGTGCACGCCGTGTACGACCGGCCGTTCTGGCGCGAGCAGGGCCTCAGCGGCACCGCCTTCAGCCCGTACGAGCTCTCGCACGAGGCTTATGACAACACCAACCACGGCGACGAGCGCGGCACCCTGGTCGGCTTCGTCTCCGACGCCAACGCCGACGGCGTGTTCGAGCTGTCGGCCGAGGAGCGCAAGGAGCGCATCCTCGAGTCGCTGTCGCACTACTACGGACCCGAGGCCAAGAACCCGGTCGTATACTACGAGAGCGACTGGGGCAGCGAGGAGTGGACGCGCGGCGCCTACGCCGCGAGCTTCGACATGGGGGGCCTGCACCGCTACGGCGCGGACCTCCGCACGGCGGTCGGCCCGATCCACTTCGCGTGCAGCGACATGGCCGGCGCCGGGTACCAGCACGTCGACGGGGCGATCCGCATGGGCCACCTCGTCGCATCGAACATCGTCGACGCGAGTCGCGACGCCGGCGCTGTCGAGAGCGGCAGCTGATGACCGGCTCGGTCGTCGTCGGATACACGGCGACGGACGCGGGAGCGGATGCCGCGGCACTCGGCGCCCGGCTCGCTCGCAGCCTCGGTGCGACCCTGCACCTGGTGATCGTGCTGCCGAACGAGGGCACGCGCAGCGCGGCAGTCCCACCGGAGCGCGCGTACGAGGAGCACGTCAAGGCGCAGGCGCGGCAGTGGCTCAAAGACGCCGTGGTCCGGCTCCCGCAGGAGCTGACCCGCAGCGGTCACGTGCGCTTCTCCGAATCGTTCGCCGAGGGCCTGATCGCCGCCGGCGAGGAATTCGGCGCCAGGGTGATCGTGATCGGCGCGGCCGGGGGCGGCATCTTCGGACGCCACCGTCTCGGCAGCGTCGCCTCCGAGCTGCTGCACTCGTCGACCATTCCGGTGGCGCTCGCGCCCGTGGGCGCCGCCCAGCAGGACGATCACGTCCTGCCGCGCGTGACGGTCGCCGTCGGATCCCGACCCGGTGCCGACGCCCTCCTCGACGAGGCCGTCGCGCTCGCCGGAGACAGCGGTGTCGACCTCCGGCTCGTATCCCTCGTTCCGTTCGACGTTCCCCCCGGACTCGACACCGGAGCGATCCGCACGGTCGGCGACACCCACGGACAGGAGGTGCTCGCCGTCGCCGCGGAGTTGCTGCCGGACGGTCGCACGGCCGCGGTCGAGAGGGCACCGGGCGACTCGGTCGAAGACGCCGTCGCCCATCTCTCCTGGCTTCCCGGCGAGGTCGTCCTGGTCGGCTCCAGCAGGCTGGCGCAACCGCGTCGTCTGTTCCTGGGCTCCACGGCAGCGAAGATGCTGCACGAACTGCCCGTTCCCATGATCGTCGTCCCGCGTACCCGCAACGAAGCAGGAGACCGCTGATGAGCAGCACGAACCGGGCGACGGAGCCCGAATCCGGTGTCACGACCGGCATCTCCACCAAAGGCCTGAGCGCCGGAACGGTCGGCCTGATCGGCGCGGTCGTGATCGGCATCTCGTGCATCGCCCCCGCGTACACCTTCACCGCCGCCGTCGGCCCCACGGCATCCGAGGTCGGGGCGCAGATCCCGGCCATCATCCTCGTCGGCTTCATCCCGATGCTCCTCGTCGCCTTCGGCTACCGCGAGCTCAACAATCGGATGCCGGACTCCGGCACGTCGTTCACCTGGGCGGCCCGAGCGTTCGGACCGTGGGTCGGCTGGATGGCCGGCTGGGGTCTGGTCGTCGCGACGATCCTGGTGCTGTCGAACCTCGCCGGCGTCGCGGTCGACTTCCTCTTCCTGCTGCTGTCGCAGATCACCGGGAACCCGGAGATCGGCGACCTCGCCGGTGTCACCTGGATCAACATCGGTGTCTGCCTGCTGTTCATGCTCGGTGCGACGTGGATCTCGTATCGCGACATGCAGACGACGCAGAAGCTGCAGTACTGGCTCGTCAGCTTCCAGATCCTGGTGCTGGTGTTCTTCGCCGTCGCGGCCATCGTGCAGGCGGTGAACGGCAACGGCTTCGACTACCAGCCGTTCGACCTGAACTGGTTCAACCCGTTCGCGATCTCCTCCTTCAGCGCGGTCGCCGCGGGCCTCTCCCTCTCGATCTTCATCTTCTGGGGCTGGGATGTCACCCTCACCATGAACGAGGAGACCAAGGATCCGGAGAGGACACCGGGTCGCGCGGCCACCGTCACGGTGCTCACGATCGTGTCGCTGTACCTGCTGCTCGCGGTCGCGATGATCATGTTCGCCGGCGTCGGCACCGGGGCGCTGGGGCTCGGCAACGCGGACATCCAGGAGAACGTGTTCTTCCACCTCTCCGGCCCGATCCTGGGGCCGCTCGCGTTCCTGGTGTCGCTGGCCGTTCTGACCAGCTCCGCGTCGTCGCTGCAGTCCACGTTCGTGGGCCCGGCGCGCACACTGCTGGCCATGGGGCACTACGGCGCACTGCCGAAGGCGTTCGCGAAGGTCAGCCCCCGCTTCTTCACGCCGGGGTACGCGACCATCATCTCGGCGATCGTGGCCTCCGCGTTCTACGCCGTGATGCGCGTCGTCAGCGAAGACACGCTGTGGGACACGATCCTCACGCTCGGCATGATGATCTGCTTCTACTACGGGATCACCGCGTTCGCGTGCGTGTGGTACTTCCGCAAGCAGTGGTTCGACTCGACGCGGAACGTCTTCTTCACGTTCCTCTTCCCGCTCGTCGGTGGCGCGATCCTCGCGGTGCTGTTCTTCACGACGCTGATCGACTCGATGGACCCGGAATACGGTTCCGGATCGCAGATCGGCGGGGTCGGCATCGTCTTCATCCTCGGGATGCTGATCATCGTCGTCGGCATCGCGGTCATGATCTGGAACGCGGTCCGCCGGCCCGCCTTCTTCCGCGGCGAGACGCTGGGCATCGACGCACCGCCCAGCCGACGCAAGCGCGCATAGCCCTCCTCACAGAAAGAGAATCATGAGCACTCAGACCGAACAGGCGCTCCTCGACAGCATCCCCACCGGCCTCTTCATCGGCGGGCAGTGGATCGACGGCGAGACCGGCGGCACCTTCGACGTGCAGGACCCGGCGACCGGCACGGTGATCCGGACGATCGCCGACGCGACGCCGGCCGACGGCATCCGTGCTCTCGACGCCGCGGTCGCCGCTCAGGACGAGTGGGCGGCCACCGCCCCGCGCGTGCGCAGCGAGATCCTCCGCACGGCGTTCGACCTCGTGCAGGAGCACAAGGAGGACCTGGCGCTGCTCATGACGCTCGAGATGGGCAAGCCCCTCGCCGAGGCCCGTGGCGAGGTCGTCTACGGCGGCGAGTTCCTGCGCTGGTTCAGCGAGGAGGCCGTGCGCATCAGCGGTCGCTACGGCATCAACCCCGAGGGCACCGGCCACATGGTCGTGTCGCAGCGTCCGGTCGGACCGTCGTTCTTCGTGACGCCGTGGAACTTCCCCTTCGCGATGGCCACCCGCAAGATCGCTCCGGCACTCGCGGCCGGGTGCACGGTCGTCATCAAGCCCCCGGCGCTGACTCCCTTGACGACGATCTTCTTCGTCTCGCTGCTCGAGAAGGCAGGGCTCCCGGCGGGCGTCGTCAACGTCGTGCAGACGTCGAAGTCCAGCGCGCTGTCGGCACCGATCATCGCCGACCCGCGGCTGCGCAAGCTCTCCTTCACCGGATCGACCGAGGTGGGGCGCAAGCTCATCGCCCAGGCGGCCGAGGGCGTGCTGCGGGTGTCGATGGAGCTCGGCGGCAACGCGCCGTTCGTGGTGTTCGACGACGCCGACCTGGACAAGGCGGTGGAGGGTGCACTCGCCGCGAAGTTCCGCAACATCGGCCAGGCCTGCACCGCAGCCAACCGCTTCATCGTGCACAAGGACGTCGCGGGTGAGTTCGCCAAGCGTGTCACCGAGCGCGTCAACGGCATGAAGATCGGTCGCGGTACCGAGGAAGGTGTGGCGATCGGACCGCTCATCGACGCGGATGCCGTCGCCAAGGCGGGCGAGCTCGTCGACGAGGCCGTCGGTCGCGGTGCGACTCTGCTCGCCGGTGGCAAGGCCGTCGAGGGCACCGGCACGTTCTACGAGCCCACCGTGCTCACCGACGTCGTCGCCGGCAGCGCGATCCTCCGCGAGGAGATCTTCGGCCCGGTGCTCGCGATCGCGACCTTCGAGACCGAGGACGAGGCCGTACACCTGGCGAACGACACCGAGTACGGGCTCGTCTCGTACGTGTTCACCGAGAACCTGCAGCGCGGCCAGCGGATGATCGACAAGCTCGAGACCGGCATGATGGGTCTCAACGTGGGCGTCGTCTCCAACGCCGCCGCACCCTTCGGCGGAGTGAAGCAGTCCGGCGTCGGACGCGAGGGCGGATTCGAGGGCATCCACGAGTACCTGTCCACCAAGTACACGCTGATCCCGGTCTCCTGACCGAGCAGCCAGAGGAGGAGAGAACATGACCGACTACGCCGTCATCAACCCCGCCACCGGAGAGACGCTGGCGTCCTTCGACACCTTCACCGACGCTCAGATCGAGGAGGCGGTCGCCGCCGCCGACGAGGCCCACCGCGAGTGGTCCCGTTCGTCGACCGTCGCTGAGCGTTCAGCCCTCGTCCGCCGCGCGGCCGAG
The DNA here is from genome assembly GCF_041529975.1 of Microbacterium maritypicum. Classification (NCBI taxonomy): domain Bacteria; kingdom Bacillati; phylum Actinomycetota; class Actinomycetes; order Micrococcales; family Microbacteriaceae; genus Microbacterium; species Microbacterium maritypicum. The sequence goes on from NZ_CP168030.1 coordinate 1,575,052, forward strand.
CTGCACCGCGAGCGTCGGGAGGAGCTCGCCGACATCTTCGTGCGCGAGATGGGCAAGCCCCGCGAGGCCGCCCTCGGGGAGGTCGACTTCGCCGCCGACATCGCCGAGTACTACGCCGACCAGGCGGAGTCGATCATGGCCGACCAGCCGATCGCGATCCTGGGGGAGGGGTCGGCCATCATCCGCCGCTCCTCGCTCGGCCCGCTCGTCGGCATCATGCCGTGGAACTTCCCGGCGTACCAGATCGTGCGCTTCGCGGCTCCGAACCTGATCGTGGGCAACACGATCCTGCTCAAGCCCGCGCCGCAGTGCCCGGAGTCCTCGTCCGCGATCGAGGCGATCTACCACGATGCCGGCTTCCCGAAGGGTGCCTACCAGAACGTGCTCGCCACGAACGAGCAGATCGCGACGATGATCGCCGACCCGCGCGTGCAGGGCGTCTCGCTCACCGGGTCCGAGCGTGCCGGGGCCGCCGTCGCCGAGATCGCCGGTCGCAACCTCAAGAAGGTCGCCCTCGAGCTGGGCGGGTCCGACCCGTTCATCGTGCTCTCGACAGACGACCTCGACGCGACGGTGCAGGCCGGCGTCGACGCACGCCTCGACAACAACGGTCAGGCGTGCAACGGCGCCAAGCGTTTCATCATCGTCGACGGGCTGTACGACGCGTTCGTCGAGAAGTTCACGGAGAAGATGGCCGCTGTCGAGGCGACGGATCCGACGCTCGACGACACGGTCCTCGGACCGGTGGCCTCCGAAGCCGCGGCCGAGAACCTGCAGAAGCAGATCGATCAGGCCGTCGAGCAGGGCGCGACGCTGCTCACCGGCGGCACCCGCGACGGAGCATTCTTCGCGCCGACCGTGCTCACCGACGTGACGCCCGAGATGAACGTGTACCGCGAGGAACTCTTCGGTCCCGCAGCCGTCGTCTACCGCGTGGCCGACGAGGACGCGGCGGTCGAGCTCGCGAACGACACCACCTTCGGCCTCGGCTCCTACGTCTTCACGACGGATGCCGAACAGGCCGAGCGCGTCGCCGACAAGATCGAGGCGGGCATGGTCTACGTCAACCTCGTGCTGGCAGACAGCCCCGAGCTGCCTTTCGGTGGCGTCAAGCGCAGCGGCACGGCCCGCGAGCTGGGCCACCTGGCCGCCGACGAGTTCGTGAACAAGAAGCTGATCCGCATCGGCTGACGCGAGCAGGTCGGGGGCTCGCGCCCGGAAGGAGATCTCGCGGAATGAAGGAGCGGATGCCGCATCCACTCCTTCACACCGTGAGATCTCCTTCCTTTCGTGCGACCTCGGAGAGGTGGTGCGTCGTCCTGTCAACGCCCGAGCCGCCGTCGCTGCTCGGGCGTAGGGTCGAAGCATGGCCAACGTCGCTGAGAACATCGTCAAGACTCTGCATGCCAACGGGATCGACCGTGTCTACGGCATCCCCGGGGACTCGCTGAACGGCTTCACGGACGCGCTGCGCAAAGACGGCACGATTCGCTGGGTGCACGTGCGGCACGAAGAATCCGCCGCCTTCGCGGCCGCCGCGGATGCCGCCACCACGGGAGAGCTCGCGGTCGTCGCCGGCTCGTGTGGTCCGGGCAACCTGCACCTCATCAACGGCCTCTACGACGCCAACCGCTCGCGCGTGCCCGTGCTCGCGATCGCCGCGCACATCCCCACCACCGAGATCGGCACCGGGTACTTCCAGGAGACGCATCCGCAGGAGCTCTTCCGCGAGTGCAGCGTCTACGTCGAGTACGTCGCCGACCCGAAGCAGATGCCGAGACTGCTCGAGATCGCCATGCGCGCCGCGATCGAGGAGCGGGGAGTCGCGGTGCTCGTGATCCCGGGCGACGTCGCCCTCGCCGACATCGCCGACGACCGCGCCGTCGTGATCGAGCGCGCGCGGCCCGTGGTGGTCCCCAGCGGGGCCGAGCTCGAGAGGGCAGCCACTCTGCTGAACGCCGCGAAGAACGTGACGATCCTCGCCGGTGCCGGTGTCGAGGGTGCGCACGACGAGGTCATCGCCCTCGCCGACAAGTTGGGCGCTCCCATCGTGCACGCGCTCCGCGGCAAGGAGTTCATCGAGTACGACAACCCCTTCGATGTCGGGATGACGGGCCTGCTGGGCTTCGCCTCCGGCTTCCGCGCCATGGAGGCCGCCGACGCCCTGCTGGTGCTGGGCAGCGACTTCCCGTACGAGCAGTTCTACCCGGACCACGCCAAGACCATCCAGGTCGACATCCGCGGCGCGCAGCTCGGCAAACGGCATCCGCTCGATCTGGGGCTGGTCGGCGACGTGCGTGCGACGGCCGACGCGCTGCTGCCGCGAGTGGCGAAGAAAGACGACCGCGGCCATCTCGATGACGCGATCGCGCACTACCGCAAGACGAGGAAGAAGCTCGACGAGCTCGCCGTCCCCGCCAAGGGAAAGCGCCCCATCCACCCCCAGTACCTGGCCCGACTCCTGGACGAGCATGCTGCCGACGACGCGATCTTCACCGCCGACGTGGGATCACCGACCGTGTGGGCGGCGCGCTACCTCTCGATGACGGAGCAGCGTCGCCTGATCGGCTCCTTCACACACGGCTCGATGGCGAACGCCCTGATGCACGGCATCGGCGCGCAGGCCGCGCATCCCGACCGTCAGGTGGTCGCGCTGGCCGGCGACGGCGGGCTCGCGATGATGCTCGGCGAGCTCCTCACGCTCACGCAGAACAAGCTGCCGGTGAAGACGATCGTGGTCAACAACTCCTCGCTGAACTTCGTCGAGCTCGAGATGAAGGCCGCGGGCTTCGTCACTTACGGGACCGGCCTGGAGAACCCGAGCTTCGCGGCGATCGCCGAAGCCATGGGCATCTTCGCGCGTCGGGTGGAACGCAGCGAAGACCTCCCGGATGCCGTGCGCGAGGTGCTCGCACACGACGGGCCCGCCCTGCTCGACGTCGTCACCGAGCGGCAGGAACTCTCCATGCCGCCGGCGATCGAGGCCGCGCAGGTCAAGGGGTTCGCGCTCTATGCGATCCGCACGGTGATGTCCGGCCGCGGCGACGAGCTCCTCGACCTCGCGAAGGCCAACTGGCGCCAGCTCTTCTGACCCGCAGGTCAGCTCTGCACGAGGGCCCGCACCTCGGCCGCCTCACCGTGCCGCCCGAGCGACTCGAGCACGTTGCCGAGCTCGAGGGCTGCGACCTGGAGCAGCGGAGGGTGGTCGGCGGCGTGGTCGATGGTGCTGCGGTAGAGGGGTACGGCATCGGCTGCGCGGTCGTTCCCTGCCAGCACGCGGGCGGCGAAGAGCTCGGAGCCGCCGGCCGAGCCGAGGTCGCCGAGCGCGGCGAACCCGTCGGCTGCGGTGAGGGCGGCGGCGACCGCTTCGTCGATCCGGCCGAGCTCGGCCAACGCACGTCCGCGGGAATCGGTGACGTCGGCGAGGAGCCACTCCGCCTCGTGCTGCTGTGCGAGGGCGGCGACCTCGTCGAAGAGCGCGAACGCACGTTCGTCGCCGCGTCCGCCGTACGCCTGGCCGAGGCTGTGCAGCACTTCGCTCAGCGCGCCCACGGCCTCGGGTGCGCGCCGCACGGTCTCGGCGGCGGACTCGAGCAGTTCGATCGCGTCGTCGTGCTCGTCGAAGCGGGCGAGGATCTTGGCCTGCTCGGTCATGGACATCGCCTGGTCGGCGTGTTCCTCTGCCTGTCCGAAGAGCTCGGAGGCGTAGCTGTGAGCACCGACGGCCTGGCCGAACTCACCGGCCGCGCTCAGTGACCGTGCCAGCATCGAGGCGGTCATCGCGCGCGAGCCGGCGGCCACGTCTGCTTCCTCCTCGCGCTGCAGGACGTCACCGAACAGCTCTGCGGCCTCTTCGGCGTCGCCGGCGCGCAGCATGACCCTGGCGAGTCGGAAGTCCACGCCGGTCGAGTCGCCGTCGCCTTCGCTCGCGATGTGCGCGGCGAGACGGTAACGGGAGACGGCCTTCTCCGGTTCGTCCGCGTCTTCCCAGAGCGCCCCGGCGAGCAGGTGCGCATCGCCGAGAGCGCGGGTCGCGCCCAGTTCTGCGAGCAGCCGGCATACCTCGTCGGCGTCGGCAGCGCCCTCGGCATAGCTGTTGCCGCCGCCGCGCACGCGAGCCCTGGTCTGCAGGGCCTGCGCGCGATGCCCGGTGCTGAGGTCTTCCTGAGAGAGGAAACGGTCGAGCAATGCGGTCGCCGCCTCCATGTCGCCCTTGCGCAGCACGGCCGAGATCGCCACCAGAGTCGTCGTGTTCGCGAGCCGCGTGTCATCCGCCTCCGCGAAGGAGCGCGCGGCGAGCTCGGCGAGGTCCAGCGCGGCGTCCGCCTCCCCGGCCTGCAGGTGAAGTGCGGCGCGGCTGAGGGCCAGGTCGCCGCGCGACCAGGCGGGCAGCGACGCGGCATCGGCGATCGCGTCCTCGAGGTCGGCCGTCGCCTCCGGCGTGTCGATCCCGAAGGTCGCAAGGCCCAGATGTTCCTCCAGCGCGGCCTGCTCATCGCGCCCGGCGGCGCGGAGTGCGGCGATGCGCTGGGGAAGCAGCTCCAGGGCCTCGTCGGCGCGTTCGAAGGCGATGAGGATCCCGAGGCGCATGGAGAGCAGCTGGGCGCGCTTGTACGGGTCCTCGACCTCGAGGGCGCGGGGGAGGGCGTCGAGGGTCTCGTGCTCCGCACCGAACTGGGCGAGCTGCATGGCGCGCTCGAACCACCCGTCGGCGTCCACCGGAGCTGTCGAGGGGGCAGGGGCCACGAACGCGTCCGAGCGGATCGGCACGTCGTACTGCTCGTCGGAGAGCGCACGCATGCGCCCCAGGCTGCGTGCGTGGCCGTCGGTGCCGTCGCGCTCGTCGAACGCGGTGGCGATGCGGTCTGCGGCCGTCCAGGCGGACGCCGCGAGTTCGGCGGCGCTCCAGCGGCCCTCATGCTCGCCGAAGAACGGCACGAGCGCCGGCGAATCCGCTCCGCGTACCGGGGTGTCGCCGTAGCCGGCAGCCGTGACGCGGTCGAGCGCGACGGCGAGGGCGGCGAGGGCGGCGAAGTGCGCGTCGACGTTCAGCCCATCGTGGGCGAGCCAGGCGATGTGCTTCTCGACAAGTGCGAGCGCACGGGCCTCGTTCCCGGTGAGCGCCGCGAAGACGATGTTGTTGGCGACGATGCGCAGGTTGTCGGGGTTGTCCTTGGCCAATCGGTAACTGCGCAGGTGCGCGGTCTTCGCCTCGTCGAAGCGCCCGGCGCGGAGGTAGGGGAGGAGCACGCGGGAGAGGGCGTGCTCAGGCTCCTCTCCGCACGAGAAGCCGCCCTCGATCATCTCTTCCACCAGGACGATGGCCTCCGCGTCGCGGTCGGTGTCCGCGAAGAAGCCCGCGATCTGGCTCCGACCGCAGGCGTCGCAGTGGCTGTGGTCGTCGCGCGGTGTGGCTTCCAGCTGCACCCGCAGCGTCTCGGCTTCGTCGATGCGTCCGGCATCCCAGGCGTCCTCGAAACGGGCGGTGAGCACACCGCTCAGGCCGAGGCCGCCGGCGCGGTAGTGCTTCTCCATGTCGTCGAGGACGGCGGCGATCTGGTCCTGGGAGAACGCCGGCGAGGAGCGCAGAGACGCCGCCATCCACTTGAACTGCCACATCAGGTCGGCGCCGCCGTTGTCGAGGTCGGCGGGGAACCGCTGCGGGTCGGCCTCGTGGTGTGCGAGGCACCAGGCGAACGAGTTCAGCATCACATCGGTCGCGCCGCCCATGTTCGCCGAGGCCGTCTGCCGCATCCGCGCCTCGTACTCGAGTCGCTCGTCGCCGATCTCCACGGCCAGCGCCACCGCCTCCGAGACCAGGGCCTGCTCGGCGGGCCCCCACGGGGTGCGGTCGATCTCCTCGATCAGCTGCTGGAAGCGCTTCTTCGGACGTGCCATGGGGAACCCTTCGGTGGGATGTGTCAGCGGACGTCGCCGAAGGGGATCTGGTCCCCTTCGATGCCGGCTGAGAGGGAGACGAGGTCGGCGAGCGCGCTGGTCATCAGCGCACGGTCGGCGTCGGCGAGCGGATGGTGTCCGGCGAGCAGCGCCTGGATGTACAGGAGCTGCACGGTGCGGGCGAAGACGGCGTCGTCCTGCACGCGCACCAGGGCGCGGACCACCCGGTTCGACCAGTTCAGGCACAGGCGGGCGCGGACGTCGTCGTCGCGGGCCGCGGACAGGGTCTTGTCGATGCGGTCCAGCACGCCGCCCCACAGTGCGCCGGTGACGCCCTTGGTGCGGCCGCGGTCGATCGCGCGCAGCACCTCCGGGTCGGCGACGTAGAGCCCGGCGAGATCGGCGCGGTCGATCGAGCGCACGACCACGGAGCAGTCGGATGCGGCGAGCACGGCGCCCGCGCGCGTCTCCAGCGCCACGGCGGCGTCGCGGTCGTCGAGCGGGGGCGGATCGAGGCGGTCGAGCTCTCCGGTGACGTCGACCTGCTCGACGGTGACGTGCGGGTACAGGTCGGGCAGCATCCGGATCAGGTCGGCGTCGTACAGGTATCCACCGTTGACGAGCACCTCTCCGGCGGGGGAGATGCCGGCCACCTGACGGAACTCGTCGACGGTCTGCGCATAGCGGATGTGCGGGTATCGCTCGACGAGGTCGCCGATCCGCACCGTGCCGTGCGTGGTCTCGACCGTCAGCCAGCGGGAGATGAAGTGTGCCAGCTCCTCGTCGTGGCGTACGAGGGACTTGAGTCCGACCTCGTGCACGGCGACGAACTGAGCGAGGCGATGCGGCTCGCTCAGCCCCAGCTCCAGGACCCAACGGCGGATGCCGGCGCCGAGCTGCGCGCGGACCCGCTCGAGCGCCGCGTCGTCGACGAGCGACTCCCTGCTCGCGGTGGGGGCGAGCCCGGTGGAGTCGACCACGGCGCGGACGAAGAACGCCCATTCGGGGAGGACGTCGTCGACGCGCTCGGAGAGCAGCATCCGTCCCAGATACATGCGCGTCGCCTGACGTGCGCCCGGCGGCGGAGCGTAGGGCAGCACGTAGGCGAGGCCGCGGGTGCCGGTGGCGGGCTCGCTCAGCTCGATCACGTCGAGCGGACTCGCTCCGAGGAGGTCGCGCCCGTACTGCACGGCGGACTCCGGGTCCTGGGCGGCGTCGAGGAACGGCGCGTCCCTGGTGATGTCGATGTCGCCGCCGGCGGTGTCGATCGTGACCCGCACGGGCAGGAACTCGCCGAACGTCGTCGCGAGCTCGTGCACGGCGGCGGGACGCAGCAGATCGTCGGCGTCGAAGCGCGGCACGAGGTGCACGCTGGTGCCGATGGGGAGCTCCTCGTCGATCTCCGCCACCTGGAACGTTCCGTCGGCGCTTCCCGTCCACTCGACCGAGGCGCCGCCCCGGGCGCTGCGGGAGCGGATGACGATGGTGTCGGCGACCATGAAGCAGCTGAGCAGACCGATGCCGAACTGACCGAGGTAGTCGCTGCGCGGGAGGTCGAAGATGTCGCGCTTGGAGCTGCGCCCGACGGTGGCCAGCAGATCGGCCACCTCGGTGACCGTCAGGCCCACGCCGTCGTCGCGCAGGACGAACTCGCCGTTCTCCGCGGTCAGCGGGGTGATCCGGATGCGTCCGCCGCCGCCGTCGACCTCGCGGCGTGCAGTGATCGCGTCGCGGGCGTTCTGCAGGAGTTCCCGCAGGTACACCCGTGGACTGGAGTAGATGTGTCTGCTGAGCAGATCGACCACTCCGCGCAGATCCACCTGGAACTGCTGCACCTCAGCGCTCACCGGCGCTCCCTCCTCCTGCATACGCTCGCTGAGCCTAACAAGAACACGCCTTCGCGATCCCGGTTCGGCGCCACCGGATCGATGCCGTATGCTTGTGGGGCAGTTGTTCTCTGCATTCTTTCGCCATGCCTGGGGTCTCCCGATCACAGTCACGGTGGCAGAGTGGAGAGAGAACCCCGAGACCTCCCGGTCTCTAGGGCGGTAGCTCAATTGGCAGAGCAGCGGTCTCCAAAACCGCAGGTTGCAGGTTCGATTCCTGTCCGCCCTGCGCGTCAGCGCAACGCTGACACACGAAAGGTACATTCAGGATGGATCAGGACGAACCGCGCGGCGAGGTCGTCGCGGCCGGCGCCACCCGCGAGAAGAAGGGCAACCCCTTCTCACGGTTCTTCGGGGGTATCGCCCTGTTCATCCGCCAGGTCATCGCCGAGCTCCGCAAGGTCGTCACCCCGACTCGCAAGGAGCTGTTCAAGTTCACCCTGGTGGTGCTCGTCTTCGTTCTGATCGTCATGGGCATCGTCTACGGCTTGGACACGCTGTTCGCGTTCTTGACGCACTGGGTGTTCGGAATCCCTGGCTGATGACCCCCGCGGCTCGCGCCGCAGCTATGGAGAAGAAACAACGTGTCTGAACGATATTCCGACGACGCCGACTGGGCGACCGCCGCAGAGCAGTCCAGCGAGGAAGACGAAGCCCAGGAGGGCAACGTCCTCGCTGAGGAAGAGCTCTCGGCCACCCCGGCCGAGCACATCGCGGTTCACGTCGAAGACGAGGACGGCGAAGAGGATGACACGGCTGACATCGACATCGACATCGACGACCCGGAGGCGGACGCGATCGTGAACGACGCTCTGAACCTGGACGAAGCGGCTGAGTCTGAGGCTGCCGCTGAGGTCCTCAACGAATCTGTGGCCGAAGAGGCCGCCGACCTCGACGCGGCTGCGGCCGACGAGGTCACCCCGTACGACGGCCCCGAGCTCGGTGCGGACGACGTGCAGGGCGACGAGGACTCCTCCGCCGATGAAGTTGACGAGGACGCCGAGGAAGACCCGTACGAGGCCTTCCGCATGGACCTCCGCATGCTCCCGGGCAAGTGGTATGTCATCCACTCCTACGCCGGCTTCGAGCGCAAGGTGAAGGCGAACATCGAGCAGCGCAAGTCGACGCTCGAGGTCGAGGACGAGATCTACCAGATCGAGGTCCCGATGGAAGACGTGGTCGAGATCAAGAACGGCCAGCGCAAGATGGTCACCCGCGTGCGCATCCCCGGCTACGTGCTGGTGCGCATGGAGCTCACGGAAGACACCTGGTCGGTCGTGCGTCACACCCCGGGTGTCACCGGTTTCGTGGGCAACGCCCACAACCCGACGCCGCTGCGCTTCGAAGAGGCCTTCAACATGCTGAAGTCGCTCGTCGAGGTCAAGGACGTCCCCACGGCCAAGAACATCGCGTCGAAGGGCGGCGTCGCCGTCGCTCGTCCGCTGCCGGCCGAGGTCGACTTCGAGGTCGGCGAGACCATCACGATCAAGGAGGGCTCGTTCGCGGGTCTTCCCGGTTCGATCAGCGAGATCAAGCCCGAGAGCGGCAAGCTCACGGTCCTCGTCTCGCTCTTCGAGCGTGAGACCCCGGTCGAGCTGTCGTTCGACCAGGTCACCAAGATGGTCTGACACATCCTGAGAGCGGCCGTCCCTTTCGGGGCGGCCGTTCTTGCGTTCGCTCTCTCCTTGCGAGGGGCCAGAACACGCCGCAGTACGTCGGGCGGTTGCGGCGTGTCTTGGCTCCTCAGCGCGGGGTGGTGCGGCGTTCGTGCTGTGCGGCACGATCAGGTAGACTTGTGTGGTTTGTGTGCCGCTTCGGCGTGCGCAGAGACGACCACGATCCGGAAACGCCGGATCTGTGGGAGAAGCGGATGCTCCGGCATCCGATTCGATGAAAGGAAAGAGAATGGCACCGAAGAAGAAGGTGACCGGCCTGATCAAGCTTCAGATCAACGCCGGTGCAGCCAACCCGGCGCCGCCGATCGGCCCTGCGCTCGGTCAGCATGGCGTCAACATCATGGAGTTCTGCAAGGCGTACAACGCCGCGACCGAGTCGCAGCGCGGCAACGTCATCCCCGTCGAGATCACCGTCTACGAGGACCGCAGCTTCACCTTCGTCCTGAAGACCCCGCCGGCGGCGGAGCTCATCAAGAAGGCCGCAGGCGTCCCCAAGGGCTCCGCGACCCCGCACACCGTCAAGGTCGCGAAGATCACCAAGGACCAGGTCCGCCAGATCGCTGAGACCAAGCAGGCCGACCTGAACGCGAACGACATCGAGGCCGCGATCTCGATCATCGCCGGCACCGCCCGTTCCATGGGCATCACGGTCGAGGGCTGAGGAGAATAATCATGGCTACCAAGTCCAAGGCTTACAAGGCTGCCGCCGAGAAGATCGAGGCAGACCGTTTCTACACCCCGACCGAGGCAGTCGCCCTCGCGAAGGAGACCGGCTCGTCGAAGTTCGACTCGACCGTCGAGGTCGCGCTGAAGCTCGCGGTCGACCCCCGCAAGGCAGACCAGATGGTGCGCGGCACCGTCATCCTGCCCCACGGCACCGGTAAGACCGCCCGCGTCATCGTCTTCGCCACCGGCCCCGCGGCTGAGGCAGCGATCGCCGCAGGTGCGGATGAGGTCGGCGGCGCCGAGCTCATCCAGAAGGTCGCCGATGGCTGGACCAACTTCGACGCCGCAGTCTCCACCCCGGAGCTCATGGGCCAGGTCGGTCGTCTCGGAAAGGTGCTCGGACCGCGTGGTCTGATGCCGAACCCGAAGACCGGAACCGTGACCCCGAACCCGGCCAAGGCCGTCGAGGAGATCAAGGGCGGAAAGATCGAGTTCCGCGTCGACAAGCACGCCAACGTGCACTTCGTCGTCGGCAAGGCGTCCTTCACCGCAGAGCAGCTCGACGAGAACATCGGCGCAGCGCTCGAGGAGATCGTCCGCCTCAAGCCCTCGAGCTCGAAGGGCCGTTACATCCAGAAGGGTGCGGTGTCGACCACGTTCGGCCCCGGCATCCCGCTGGACGTCAACTCCATCTGAGTCTGCTCCGCAGAAACGCCCCCGGGTTCTCCCGGGGGCGTTTCTGCGTTGTCGGAGAGGGGCCGGGGTGGCAGGATGCCGTGATGGGCACTGTCGACGACTATCTCGAAGAACTTGTTCCTGCGGATCGTGACGCGATCGACCGCGTGTACGCGGTCGCACGTCGGGAGGCTCCGGATGCCGAGCAGGGCAAGGGCTACGGCATGCCGGCCCTCGTCCACGCCGGGAAGCCGCTGCTGTCGGTGATGCGCGCCAAGAAGCACATCGGCATCTATCCGTTCAGCCCGGGTGCCGTCGCGGCCGTGGCGGGAGCGCTGGAGGGTCATCCGGGTGTCAGCGTCGACAAGGGGACCATCCGGTTCCAGCCGGAGCATCCGATCCCCGATGACGTGCTCGAGCAGCTGGTCCGGGCGCGGGTGGCGCAGATCGACGGCTGATCGGTCAGCCGCCCAGTACCGGCAGCACGAGACTGATCGCGATGGCGATCATGATCACGGCGATCACCGCATCCAGGATGCGCCAGGAGCGCGGCGTACGCAGCCAGCGTCCCAGATAGCGCGCACCGAACCCCAGCGCTGTGAACCACAGGATGCTGGCGGCCATGGCGCCGCCCGCGAACAGCCAGCGTTCCTCGCCGTGAGTGGCCGCGATCGAGCCGAGCATCAGCACGGTGTCGAGGTAGACATGCGGGTTGAGCCACGTGAGCGCGAGCGTGGTCAGGACGACAGGCGCCAGCCGGGTGCGGGTGAGGGTCGCCGTCGCGCTGCCCGGCGTCGCCGCGGCCGAGTCGGCGGCATCCGCTCCGTCCACCCGCAGCTCTTCGCCGCCGCGCCAGGCGCGGCGCGCGGCCAGGACGCCGTAGCCCAGCAGGAACAGCGCCCCCGCCCAACGAGCCACGATGACGAGCCAGGGGGCGGCCGACAGCACGAATCCGAGCCCCGCGACGCCCGCGGCGATCAGTGCGGCATCCGACAGGGCGCAGATGATCACGACAGCCCACACGTGCTCGCGGCGGATTCCCTGGCGCAGCACGAAGACGTTCTGCGCGCCGATGGCGACGATGAGGGAGAGGCCGAGTCCGAGGCCGGCGAGAACGGTGAGCATGGGTCCAGCCTAGGAATCTCGCATCATGAAGAGAAGCGAAGATTCCTACCGAACCATTAGCATCGCTTATGTGAGAATCGACCCGGAACTCGCCGCCACGCTCGCCGCGATCGTCGACGAGGGCACGCTCGACGCCGCTTCCAGGCGACTGCAGATCACGCCGTCGGCGGTGAGTCAGCGCCTGAAGACGCTGGAGCAGCAACTCGGTCGGATCCTGGTCGTGCGTACGAAGCCCGCGCAGTTGACCGAGGCGGGGGAGGCCGTCGTCCGCCTAGCCCGCCAGATAGCTCTGCTCGAGCACGACGCGCTCCTCGGCGTGGGGATCGACGAGGTCGCGGAGAGCCGGCGGATCAGCATCCCGCTCGCCGTGAACGCCGATTCGATGGCGACGTGGTTCCTCGCGCCGCTCTCCCGGCTCGCGGCCGGCCACGACATCGACTTCGATCTGCACCGCGACGACCAGAACTTCACCGCCCGGCTCCTGGAATCCGGTACCGTGATGGCCGCGGTCACGAGCGAGGCCGCGCCGGTCGCCGGATGCTCGGTGTCGCCGCTCGGCGTACTCGAATACCGGGCGATGGCGGAACCGGGGTTCGCAGCGCGCTGGTTCGCCGACGGAGTGACGGCGGAGGCCCTGACGGCCGCACCGTTCGTCGACTTCGACCGGCGGGATACGCTGCAGCACGAGTGGCTCCGGGCGATGTCCGTCAGCGAGGCGGGGGTGCCGCGGCACTACGTTCCGGCGTCCCATGACTATGCGCTCGCCGTCGGGCTCGGGCTCGGGTGGGGGATGGTCCCGCTCCTGCAGGAGTCCTCCGGGCTGATCCCGTTGGGCGGCCCGACGCTTCGGGTCCAGCTCTACTGGCAGCAGTGGAACCTGCGCTCAGAGCTGCTCGACACCATCGCTGCCGAGATCGCCGCCGAGGCACGTCGGGTGCTCGGGGAGACGTCCCTCACTCCGAAGCGATCGCGTCCGGGCTCGCGCCCGAAGCGAGGGCGTGCAGCAGGCGGGTGAGGCTCCCGATGTCGGCGAGGCTCCAGTCCTCGAGCGTGCGGAGCAGCCGGCCTTCCTGAGGGAGCCGCGCGGCTGCGAGGCGCTCTTCCCCCAGGTGCGTGAGCTGCAGCAGGAAGGAGCGCCCGTCGGCGGGATCGGTCGAGCGTTCGACGAGATCGAGCTCCTCGAGCTCGCGCACCATCCGACTGACCTGCCCCTTGTCCAGCAGCATCCGCTCGGACAGCGACGACACCGTGACGGTCTCGCACCGGGCGATCGTGGTGAAGATCTTGTACGCGCCCGGCAGCAGGCCTGGACTCACGCGGTTTGCGTTCTCCGAGATCACCCGACGGAAGTGCGTGATCAGTTCGCCGAACTCCGCCTCGAGGGCGCGGACTGCAGCGGCCCGCGCCTCGGGGGTGTCGGAGAGGTGATCAACGTCCGGCATCGGCGGCCGTATCGTCGTGTGCGTCGCGTGTGCGACCGGCCACGGTGACGGTGCCGGTGGTCGGTGCACCGGAGAGCGCCGTGGCATCGGCGATCGCGACGTCTGCCGCGTCGTCGACCGGGGTGGCATCGTCGTCTGCGGCCGAGTCCGCCTTCGCCGCATCCGCCTGCGCCCGCTCGCTCGTCGTCATCGTGGTGAGCGGACGGTTCGGCAGGAACAGGATCGCGATGAGGCTGATCACCGCGAGCGGGATGCCGATCAGGAACGCATGCGAGATGGCCTGCGCGTAGAAGTCCTCGATGATCGAACGCACCGGCTCCGGAAGCAGCCGGACCTCGGGCAGCGTTCCGCTGGAGAGCTGCGCGGCGACATCGGCGCCCTTGTCGCCGAGCTGGGCGATCGCCGCCCCGATACGCTCCTTGCCGTCGCTGAACAGGCTGGTGAGACTGTTCGCCAGTACGGCGCCCATGACCGAGACCCCGACCGTGCCGCCGAGGCTGCGGAAGAACGTCACGCCCGAACTCGCGACACCCATCTCGCTCGGCTTCGCGACGTTCTGCACGATGAGGACGAGGTTCTGCATGGTCATGCCGACGCCGGCGCCCATCACGAACATGTAGATCGAGACGAGGACGAAGTTCGTGTCGTAGTGCAGCGTCGACAGCATGACGGAACCGGCGATCAGCAGCACGGAGCCGAGGATCAGATAGCCCTTCCACTTGCCGAAGCGGGTCACGAGCTGGCCGATGACCATCGACGAGATCAGGAGCCCCGCCATCATCGGCAGCGTCATGAGGCCGGCCTCGGTCGGCGTGGCGCCACGGGAGAGCTGCATGTACTGCGCGAGGTACACCGAGGTGCCGAACATCGCGACGCCGATCGAGATCGATGCCAGGACCGACAGGGTGAACGTGCGACCGCGGAAGAGCGTGAGCGGGATGAGTGGCTCGCGGACCTTGAGCTCGACGATGATGAAGGCGATGGCCGAGACGATCGCGCCGCCGACCATGAGCACGGTCTCGGTGCTCCACCAGTCGAACGTCGAGCCGGCGTTCGTGATCCAGATGAGGATCAGCGACACCGCGGCCGAGAGCAGCACGATGCCGACGTAGTCGATTGAGACCTTGCGGGTGCGCTCGGTGCTGATGTGCAGCGTCTTCTGCAGGATGATCAGCGCGGCCACGGCGAAGGGGAGGGCGACGAAGAAGTTCCAGCGCCAGTTCGCGACGTCGGTGATCCAGCCGCCGAGGAGCGGGCCGCCGACGGTGGCGACGGCCATCACGGCGCCGAACAGCCCCATGTACCGGCCGCGCTCGCGCGGGCTGATGATGTCGGCCATGATGACCTGGCTGAGGGCGGCGAGCCCGCCACCGCCGATGCCCTGGATGGCGCGGAAGGCGATGAGGGTGTTGGTGTCCTGCGCGAATCCGGCCGCCGCAGTCGCTCCGACGAAGATGACGATCGCGATCTGGATCAGGAGCTTGCGGTTGAAGAGGTCGGCGAGCTTGCCCCAGATCGGCGTGGAGATCGCTGTCGTCAGGAGGGTCGCGGTGATGACCCAGGTGTATGCGGCCTGGTCGCCGCCGAGGTCATGGACGATGACCGGCATCGAGGTGGAGACCACCGTGGTGGCGATCATCGAGACGAACATGCCGAGGAGGAGCCCGGTGAGGGCTTCGAGCACCTGGCGATGCGTCATCTTGACGGGGGAGTCCGTGGTCATGCGAGACCTTTCGCGGTCGGAAGGACGGATGCTGCGACAGCTCTGGCGCGCGCAAGATGGTTGAACTGCGTCAACTATATGGGAATCGTTGATCTACGTCAACCATTGTGGCGGGAAATGCGGTGCGCGCGATGTGCCTCGGACGTGCGCGAAATCGCCTTGTTCTGGGGGAAGGCGTCAGTGAGGATGAGGGCACGGCGGGGATGCGGGGCCTCTGCGAGGCGGTCGTTCTCAGGCATTCACGCGATCGCCTGATTCCTGAGGGGGACTCCGATGGCTACCAAAGACACGCAGCGCAAGGTTCTCGCCGTCCTGGCGGGCGGACTCGTCCTCGGAGTGGGGGTGGCCGTCACACTCGCCGCGTGGAACGACTCCGAGTTCGCGAACGGCACCTTCACCGCCGGATCCTTCACGTTCACGGGCTCCACCGACGGAACGACGTTCAGCGAGCACGCGACCGACGACGCGGCAGCTTCGCTGACCTTCGAGCTCAACCCGACGAACCTCAGCCCGGGCGACGTGGTGTACGCGCCGTACGCCCTGCGTCTCGGCGGCACCTACGACGCCACGCTCGACGCCGTCGCTCCCGTCGGGGCAGGCGACTTCGTCACCGCGGGCAAGCTGACCTACGACGTCGTGTCGACGGGGACGACCTTCGGCTGCGACGAGACCGCGTTCGCCGCGGGAACCGCGGTGCCTGCGACGATGACGCCGGGCACGGACGTCAACCTGTGCATCCAGGTCACCGCCGCCTCCGGTGCGGGCGGGATCGAGCAGGGCGACACGGGAACCGTCACATGGCAGTGGAACGCGACCTCGGTGCAGCCGTAGCGCCCACCCGCCGCTCGTTGCGCGCGTCCGTTCGCCCGCGGCCCTCGCGTGCATTTCGGCGCGTGCGGGCCCTGCTCGCCGGCGGGCTGGTGCTCGGCGTCGGCGCGACGATGACGATCGCGGCGTGGACCGACCAGGAACTTGCGACGAGCACGGTCAGCGCCGGGAGCTTCTCGATCGTGTCACGGTCCGATCAGGGGGCATTCGCGTCGCACGGACCCACCGAGACCGTGCTCACCGTGCCTCTCGACGCGACGGGCCTCTACCCCGGGGTGAAGAAGGCGGCGTATGTGCAGGTGCAGGCGTCGGGCACCCTGGGTGGCACGGTCAACCTCACCGCCGTCGCTGTGACGAACAACGCGGGCACGGCGCCGACCGGAGCAGACCTCGCGCTGCAGAACGCGATCAGGGTCAACATCGCCGTGGTCGCTGCACCCGCCAACTGCACGACGACGGCGACCGCGACGGCCGCTCTGACCGCGGTTCCCGCGCTTCCCGCGCAGACACTCACCGTGACCCCGCTCAACACGATCACGTATTGCATCGTGCTCGAGCTGCCCTCAGATGCGACCGGAACGGCGCAGGGCGGCACCGTGAAACCGACCTGGACCTTCACCGGAAGCACGAGCTGAGAGGCGACATGGCCACCATCGCACGCGGCGCCCGCGCAGTGGGACGCGGAGTGCGCGAGGTGCTGCTCACTCTGGCGGCCATCGGCGGTGTGATCTGCATCGTGCTCGTGATCATGGCCTTCACCGGTGGCTATTCGCTCATCATGTTCAAGACCGGGTCGATGGCGCCGACCATCCCTGCTGGATCCGTCGCACTCGTGCAGAAGATACCCGCTTCCGACATCGCGGTCGGTGACGTCGTGACGGTGGATCGGGATGCAGCCCTGCCGATCACGCACCGCGTCACCGGGGTCGAGCCGGCGGATGCGGGCGACATGCGCACCCTCACCATGAAGGGTGACGCGAACGACGTCGAGGATCCGGCGCCGTACATCGTGTCCGACGTCCGCATCGTCCGTGGCTCGGTGCCCGCCCTCGCGAATGTCATCGTCTGGTTCGGCAGTCCGTGGGTGCTCGGCGGGGTCACGCTCGGTGCATCGCTGCTGGTCGTGTGGGCGTTCTGGCCGCGGAGGGAGCGCATGGCGCCGGAGGAATCCTCCGACGACGTCGAGGAGCCAGCGGCTCCGGAGGCGCTGGTCGCGGCGGGGGCCAGACGGAGGGATCGGCGCCCATGAGACGCCTGAGCGTCGGAGTCGTCGTGCTCTTCATGCTGCTCGGCTCGGCGGCCCCTGCGTGGGCGTCGCCGACGACGGAGATCATCCAGGGGCGCATCCTGCGGCTCGTCTCGGTGGCGGACTGGGAAGCCGCCGGATCGCTGCTCCCCGGGCAGCAGGTGCGATGGGATGTCGCCGTCAGTGCTGTGGCACCGGATCCGGGGGTCGTGACGATAGCCCTGAGCGCCACCGGCGAAGCGCCGCTGGTCCTCGACGTGTCCATCTGTCTGCGCGCCTGGGAGGGGAGCGCATGCCCCGGCGGTGCCGTGATCGTGCGCTCGGCATGGCAGGTGCCGCGCGACGGCGGCGAGGTGCGGCTCGGCGAGGTCACCGACACCGACGTCGCGCACGTCCGGCTTTCCATCGGGCTCGGCGAAGAGGCGGCGGGCTCGACGACCCTCCGCCTCCATGCCAGCGGCATCGGTGAAGACGTGATCGTCGGTCCCGGTGGAGGCCTGGCAGCGACCGGCCCGACGCCGCTGCCGCCGTGGGTGCTCGCCGGTGCATCGGCGCTGGTCGTCGTCGGTGTCCTGCTCGTCGCTCGTCGTCGTGCCGTGTCGATCGGTGTCGAGCCGCGTGAACCCGGCGGTGTCCGATGAGTCCCGAGAAGCGTCTGCGGTCGGCGGGCGCCGTGCTCGGGATCTCGCTGCTGATCGGGGTCGGCCTCGCCCCGACCGTCCCGTCGACCGAGGCGGCGTGGACCGATGCCGAGCGGGCGACCGCGACCGGAGCCTCGATCAACGTCCCGGAACCCATCGCCTCCGCATCTCCCGGCTGCGTGGCGAGTAGCGGACTGCTGGGCGCCAACCCGAAGGTGACCATCTCCTGGCGGGCGCCGGCCGCCGCGACGGGGTACGACCTGACGAAAGCCGAGTTCGGGCAGATCGTCAATCAGGGCCTCCTCGAGCCGATCCTGAGCAATCTCCTCGGGAACGTCCAGACGACGGGATCCGCGGCTGCCTACGTCACCGTCATCGACGGGGGCCTGCTCACGGGGCTTCTGGGGGCGACGAAGACCTTCGGCATCCGCTTCACCGGGCCGGGCGGGTGGAAGTCCGACTGGCTCGTGGCGAACGCGACCATGGGACTGCTCGGCGCGAACCCGCAGTGCACGATGGGCACCGCAGCCAGCTACTAGGTCGAAGCCGAGAGGTCAGTCGGCCAGTGCCAGTGCACGGAACGCGTCGCGTTCGCGGAGCTGCTCGCGGCGGCTGGCTGCGGCATCCTCCGGAGTGAGGCTCGGGACCTGCCGGCCGGTGGTGCGTCGGTAGAGCTCGTCGATGAGGTCGGTGGCGAGGCCGACCAGCTTGGCGATCTCGCGGTCGTCGCGGTCGATCCATACACAGCGCGGCTCGTCGTGGATCGGGGAGAAGTCGACGTGCTCCTCCCAGACGAACAGTGTCCGCTCGGCGCCGAGGACGTGCTGCTGCCACCAGATCTGGCGGAGGTAGGTGCGCGGGATGCCGCGGAACGCCTTGTTGGTCGTCTTGATCTCGGCGAGCTTCACTCGCCCCTCGGCGTCGACCGCGATGCCGTCGGGCGTGGCCAGGTGCCGGTGCTCGACCTCGGCGCGGAACAGGGCGGAAGACGGGAGGATGCCGTGGGTCGCTGCCACCCACGCCGCGATCTCGGGCTCCCGCCGCCGGCCGTGATCGGTGTAGGCGTTGCCGCCGAAGCGGGGGCCTCCGCCGAGCTTGGAGTCCGCCGCGCGAGCGATCGACTTCTCGGAGGTGAGTCCGGCGACGTCGGTGGCGGTGATCCCCCGGGAGCGTGCGCGCATCCACGCCACGCGGTCGCGAGAATCCGCGACGATGCGGGCGGCGAGTTCGGGGGTCACCCTTCGACCCTAACCCCGCCCGCCGACCCTCCCTCGCACACACGCCGCCCTCCCGCCCCCGCATCCCTCGCCCTCCCCTTCCGCCCGCCCTCCCCTTCCGCCGAGTGCACGGCTTGATGCCGAGCGCACGGCCCGTTCACGCGTGTAGCCCGTGCGCTCGGCAGCATCCGGTGCACTCGCGGTGTGGCACTCGTCCTGCACAACGAGCCGGGAGCAGCAAGAAGAGGGGAGACGGTGGGGAGGAGGGATGCCGGGAAGGGGGACGGCGGAACTATGAGGCATGCCGATGACAACTGTGCCTGTCCTCACCCAGCTCGTCCGATCGCGGGCAGATCTCTTTCTGAACGGGTGGACGGATCGGAGGATCGCCGCCGCGCTGCAGAGCGGAGTGCTGTTCAGCATCCGGCGAGGGTGGTTCATGGACACCGCCGATCGGGAGTCTCTGCTGCCGGAACAGCGGCACCACGCGCACGTCATCGCTGTGGCCCGAGATGCGAGCGGTTCCGCGGTCATGTCCCATGCGTCGGCGGCCGTGCTGTGGGGACTGCCGCTGTACGCGATGCGCCTCGCCCGTGTCCATATGACCACTCCGTCGCCGCGGAGGATCTCGAGTGCGCCGGACGTGTTCCGTCATGTCGCGCCGCTCCCGATCTCCGACGTCACAGTGCGCAGCGGCATCCGGTGCACCACCTTGTCGCGTACGGTGTTCGATCTCATCCGCGCATTGACGCCGCCCGCGGCCGTGGCACTGGCGGACGCTGCGGAGCGGCAGATGGCGGAGCGGCAGTGGGAGTGGGACATGGATGCCGTCCTCTCTTGGCGTCGTGAACTTGCGGCCAGGTTGACCGCTGCCGGGGGAGCGCGGGGGATCCGTCAGGCGCGGTGGGTCGCGGACTTCGCCGACGGGCGGGCGCAGCTTCCCGGTGAGAGTGTGAGCCGGTTGCATCTGCACAGACTCGGCTTCGCCGCCCCGGACCTGCAGGTGCCGGTGGACGGGCCCGGCGGCACTCGCTACTTCGTCGACTTCGGGCTCGCCGATGTCCGCAGTTTCGGAGAGTTCGACGGCAAGACGAAATACCTCGACGAGGCTCTGCGCTCGGGGCGCACGCTCGAGCAGGTCCTGCTCGCGGAGAAGCAGCGCGAGGACTGGATCCGGGGTCGCACGCAGTGGCGTTTCGCCCGATGGGGGTCGGAGCACATCGGGTCGCCCGCCGCCCTCGCCGCGCGCCTCGCCACCTTCCACATCACTCCTCCCTGACCCTCGCCGCCCCATCGAGACGCCGACTGTGCGGCCCGCCGCCGAGCGCACCGCGTATTCACGGCAACAACCCGTGCATTCGTCAACAACCCGTGCACTCGGCGAAGAGGAGAGGAGGGGAGGGAGGGAGGGGGATTTGGGGGAGAGGAGCGGGTGAGGTAGAGTTGTGGCAACCGAAGACCGCTGGTCATCAGGCGTGCGCAATCACGCAGGATCGAAGCTCTGCACAGCAGGGGCCCGCGCAGGACACGAACTTCTCAAAGCTCCGTGCGCTTGCGCCGGAGCTTTTTTCTGTGCAGGTGGTCCAGGTCGGCGCCCCACCACCGTGCGGCGCCTCGTACACACCAAGGAGTGACCATGGCGCAGAAGGATGCATCGGTCGCCGAGCTCACGAAGTCATTCGAGAACTCGAACGCCGTCCTGCTGACCGAGTACCGCGGTCTGACGGTTGCCCAGCTCAAGGAGCTGCGCAACAGCATCCGTCAGGACGCTGAGTACGCCGTGGTGAAGAACACGCTGACCAAGATCGCCGCCAACAAGGCTGGCATCTCCGCGCTGGACGACGACCTCAAGGGTCCGTCGGCTGTCGCGTTCGTGCACGGTGACTTCGTCGCCACCGCCAAGGCTCTGCGTGACTTCGCCAAGGCCAACCCGCTTCTCGTGATCAAGTCCGGCATCTTCGAGGGCAACGCCCTCACCGCGGACGAGGTCAACAAGTACGCCGCGCTCGAGAGCCGTGAGGTTCTGCTGGCGAAGGCTGCGGGCATGATGAAGGCGACGATGGGCAAGGCTGCCGCCACCATCGATGCTCTTCGCGAAAAGCTGGAGACCGCAGAGGCCGCGTAAGCGACCTGCGATCTCGTCTACAAACCCCATCTATCTAGGAGATACATCATGGCTAAGCTCACCACTGAGGAGCTGCTCGAGCAGTTCGCCGGCCTGACCCTCGTCGAGCTCAACGACTTCGTCAAGGCGTTCGAGGAGAAGTTCGAGGTCACCGCTGCTGCTCCCGTCGCCGTTGCCGGTGCTGCGGGTGGCGCAGGCGCCGCTGAGGCTGAGGAAGAGAAGGACTCCTTCGACGTCATCCTCGAGGCTGCTGGCGACAAGAAGATCCAGGTCATCAAGACCGTCCGCGAGCTCACCTCGCTGGGTCTCGGCGAGGCCAAGGCTGTCGTCGACGGTGCCCCGAAGGCTGTCCTTGAGGGCGCCAACAAGGAGACCGCCGAGAAGGCCAAGGCTGCTCTCGAAGAGGCAGGCGCCACGGTTACCCTCAAGTAATCGCGACGCTCACGCGTTTCTGATCGAAGGCCCCGGGTTCGCCCGGGGCCTTCGTGCGTCTCCGGCGCTTTCCGCGCAGGTCAGCGCGGCGGAGCGGTGGAGTTGCGCACCACGAGGGCGGATGCCGCCGCCACATGTTCGAGCGGAGCATCCGGCCTGTCGATCCGCTGCATCAGGAGGCGCACGGCCTCGTGTCCCTGTTCGCGGGGCGATTGCCCGATCGTGGTCAGGGCGAACATGTCGGCGTGCTGATGGTCATCGATGCCGACGACGCTGAGTTCGGTAGGCACCGCGATGCCCAGGCGACGCGCGGCGATGATCGCGCCGATGGCCGCCTCGTCGCACACTCCGACGATCGCGGTCGGGCGGTTCCGACGGTCGCCGAGCAGACCGGCCGTCGCCGCGTAGCCGCCCGGCATGGTGGGAGCGGCACCGGCGACCCGCGCGTGCTCGGTGAGTCCCGCGGCGCGGAGTGCGCCGCGATAGCCGTCGAGTCGCCGGGCGTCGCCGAGGCTCAGCGCTTTCCCGTCGGACGCGCCGCCGACGAAGGCGATATCGGTGTGACCGAGTTCGATGAGATGCTCGGTCGCGATGCGGGCTGCGGCGGCGTCGTCGATGGAGACGGCAGTGGATCCTTCGCTGTACGGACCCACGCTCACCAGCGGACGCCCGGTGAGCTGCAGGCGTTCGAGCTCGAGGGCGCTGGGCTGGATGTCCACGGCGATGATGCCGTCGAATCGTCGCCCGGGAAGCACGTTCTCGAACAGCCGATCTCGCATCTGCGAACCTTCGGGCACGCCGTAGAGCGCGAGGTCGTAGTCGAGCGTCAACAGAGAGTCCTGGATGCCCGCCAGCAGTTCGGCGAAGAACCAGCGGTCCACGGGCGGCATCACGACGCCGACGGTCTGCGTGCGACCGGTGGCCAGGCTCGTCGCGGAGGAGTGCGCGACATACGACAGCTCGCGCGCCGCATCCGTGACGCGGGTACGGGTGTCCTCCGAGACATAACCGCGCCCGCTCAGCGCACGGCTCGCGGTGGCCTTCGACACCCCGGCACGCGCAGCGACGTCCGCGATCGTGCTCATCGGTCCTCCTCGACCTGATCACGCGGTTGCGTGGGTGGCGGCGCGGTCGCCGCGCCGGGTGACAGCGTAGTCCTCGAAGCGCTCAAAAGGAACCGGTTCCACACTGTGCGCGAGGGAGCGCTCCCATCGACGGCGTCGATCTGAGTCGAATGGTTGTGAGCTTGTGACCCTTCCGTGTTGTGCCGGGATATCGATCGCCAGTAGGTTGGCCTGGAATCGGTTCCCTACCGGTGCCGCGGGGTGGCATCGCATCAGGTGGGACCCTGTACTCGAAGAGGAGAATTCACATGGCTCTGTCACAGCGTTCCCGGCGTTACGCGCCGCTCGCCCTGCTGGGGGTCGCGGGCATCGCGCTCGCCGGATGCGGGGCTCCCGGTGGGACCTCCGGAGGCGGCGGTGGTGGCGGCGGAGACAACACCGTCACGATCTACGGCACGATCGTCGAGGGCGAAGCAGAACTCCTCGCGGAATCCTGGGCGGATTTCGAGAAGGAGAACGACATCGAGATCAAATACGAGGGCAGCCAGGACTTCGAGACGCAGCTCGGCACCCGCGCACAGGGCGGCAACCCGCCCGACATCGCGATCTTCCCGCAGCCCGGCCTGTTCGCGGACTACGCGTCGCGTGACCTGCTGAAGCCGGCTCCGGAGGCGGTCAAGAAGAACGCCGAGGAGTACTGGACGCAGGGCTGGGTCGACTTCGGCACCTACGACGGCACGTTCTACGGCGCACCGCTGATGGCGAGCGTCAAGGGGTGGGTCTGGTACTCGCCGACCAAGTTCGCCGAGTGGGGCGTCGAGGAGCCGACCAGCTGGGACGAGCTGCTGACGCTGACGCAGACCATCAAGGACAAGAGCGGCGCCGCCCCGTGGTGCGCCGGCTTCGAGTCGGGCGTCGCGACCGGCTGGCCGGGCACCGACTGGATCGAAGACCTCGTGCTCCGCAACGCGGGTCCTGACGTCTATGACCAGTGGGTCAAGAACGAGATCCCCTTCACCGATCCGCAGATCAAGGAGGCGTTCGACGCCACCGGTGAGATCCTGCTGAACCCGGAGTACGTCAACGCCGGCTTCGGTGACGTGCGTTCGATCAACTCCACCGCGTTCGGTGACGTGGCCGCGAAGGTCGCGAGCGGCGAGTGTGGGCTGACCCACCAGGCCTCGTTCCTGTCGGGCTTCTACCCCGAGGGCACGAACTTCGCCGAGGACGGCGATGTCTGGGCGTTCCTGACGCCGAGCCCGAACCCGGACGAGACTCTCATCACCGGTGGTGGCGAGATCGTCGGCGCGTTCAGCGACTCGGAGGCGACGCAGAAGGTGCTCGAGTACCTGTCCAGCCCCGAGTGGGCCAACAGCCGTCTCGCCCTGGGTGGCGTGACGTCGGCCAACAAGGGTGTCGACCTCGACGTGGTCGAGGACCCGATCCTGCAGGAGTCGATCAAGCTCCTCCAGGACGACTCGGTGACGTTCCGCTTCGACGGTTCGGACCAGATGCCCGGTGCTGTCGGCTCCGGAACCTTCTGGAAGGGCATGGTCGCCTGGATCAACGGGACCTCCACCGATGAGGTGCTGACCCAGATCGAGACCGGCTGGCCTTCCAGCTGATCGGATGAGGAGGGCCGCCCCGCGGGGCGGCCCTCCTTCTCACACCCGGTCCGCGCATCGCCGCGCCGACCGCTGATCAGCTCCGTCTCATGAAGGGGAATCCATGAACGCGACTGTGTTCTTCCAATGGATCGGGACACTCCCGCCGATCCTCCAGGCGCTCGCCGTGGTCATCGCATTCGCGGTGGTCGTGGTGGTGATCCTGCTGCTCGTCGACATCGCCCCGCGAAAGGGCGCTCTCTACACCGGCATCCGCCTCGCGATGTGCCTGCTCATCCCGCTCGCGGTGATGTGGTTCTTCAACTCCTATTACTGGGCGATGGGAGTCGCGGTCGCCGTCGGTGCACTGTTCTTCTTCCTGGACTACCGGTCCCGCGACGGCGCGGGCTACCTGATCCAGCTCGTGGCCTTCATGGCTCCGGCGATGCTGCTGCTTCTCGCCGGCCTCATCCTGCCGTCGATCCAAACCGTCTATGCGTCGTTCTGGAACTCGACCGGCAGCGACTTCGTCGGGTTCTCCAACTATCTCTGGATCTTCACGCAGTCGGACGGCGTGACCTCGGTGATCAACACGATCGTGTGGGTGCTGCTCGTCCCGACGCTCTCCACGATGATCGGCCTCGGGTACGCGGTGTTCATCGATCGGACCCGCGGCGAGAAGATCTACAAGCTGCTGGTGTTCATGCCGATGGCGATCTCGTTCGTCGGTGCCAGCATCATCTGGCGCTTCGTGTACGCCTACCGAGGCCCGGAGTTCGAGCAGATCGGTCTGCTCAACCAGATCCTGGTGTGGTTCGGCGGCGAGCCGCAGCAATTCCTGTTGAACGGTCCGTGGAACAACCTGGCGCTCATCGTGGTGCTGATCTGGGTGCAGACCGGTTTCGCGATGGTCGTGCTCTCGGCGTCGATCAAGGGCGTGCCGGCCGAGCTGCTGGAAGCGGCGGAGCTCGACGGCGCCAACGCCTGGGAGCGTTTCAAGTCGGTGACGATCCCGTCGATCCGTCCGGCGCTCATCGTCGTGCTGACCACGATCTCGATCGCCTCCCTGAAGGTGTTCGACATCGTTCGCACGATGACCGGTGGAAACTACGGCACGTCGGTGCTGGCGAATGAGATGTACACCCAGTTCTCGAAGTTCGAGGCGGGTCGCAGTGCTGCGCTCTCCGTCATCCTGTTCATCCTGGTGCTGCCGATCGTCATCTACAACGCACGCCAGATCAAGAAGCAGCGGGAGATCCGATGACCGACACCGTGAATTCCGACACTGGCGCCAGCACCCGCGCGATCACGACCTCCGGTCGATTCGAGGCCTCGGCCGGACGAGCGCGCAAGCGGCTCAGCCGGCCCTGGGCGAGCGTCGCCGCGATCATCATCGCCGTCGTGTGGACCGTTCCGACGCTCGGCCTCTTCATCTCGTCGTTCCGCGACCGGGAAGCGATCGAGACCACCGGTTGGTGGACGGTCTTCACCGACCCGAGGCTGACACTCGACAACTACGCGGCGGTGCTGCAGTCCGGCACCACGCAGTTGACGATCCTGGAATCCTTCTTCAACTCGATCGTCATCACGATCCCGGCGACGCTCATCCCGCTGATGATCGCGGCGATGGCGGCGTATGCGTTCTCGTGGATCGAGTTCAAGGGGCGCAACGCGCTGTTCATCTTCGTGTTCGCGCTGCAGATCGTTCCCATCCAGATGGCTCTGGTGCCTCTCCTGTCATCGTTCTCCCGAGGGATCAACCTGTTCGGTGTGCAGGTGACGGAGGGGCTCGACGTCGCCGGCGGCTATGCGCAAGTGTGGATCGCCCACACGATGTTCGCGTTGCCGCTCGCGATCTACCTGCTGCACAACTTCATGTCGGAGATCCCCGGCGAGATCATCGAGGCCGCGCGCGTCGACGGCGCGTCCCGCGGACAGATCTTCTTCCGCGTGGTGCTTCCGCTCACGATGCCGGCGATCGCGTCCGTGGCGATCTTCCAGTTCCTCTGGGTCTGGAACGATCTGCTCGTGGCGCTCGTGTTCGCCGACGGTGCCGCCTCTCCGATCACGAAGGTGCTCGCCGAGATCACCGGCCGCGGTGAGGGCTGGTACCTGCTCACTGCGGGTGCGTTCGTGTCGATCATCGTGCCGCTGATCGTGTTCTTCGCGCTGCAGCGGTACTTCGTCCGCGGTCTGCTGGCCGGTTCGACGAAGGGCTGACGCTTCGGAAGACACCGGGGGGCCTTTCGTGAGAACGGATGCCGCGGGTGGGCGAAACACAGCCCCGCCCGCGGCATCCGCGCGTCTACCCTGAAGTCATGAAGTACGCAGACTCGATCGTCGACCTCGTCGGCGACACGCCCCTCGTGAAGCTCACTCGCGTCACCGAGGGTGTTGCGTGCACGGTGCTCGTCAAGCTCGAGTATCTGAACCCGGGCGGCTCGTCGAAGGATCGCATCGCCGCGAGGATCATCGACGCCGCCGAGGCATCGGGAGACCTGAAGCCCGGTGGCACGATCGTCGAACCCACCAGCGGCAACACCGGAGTGGGCCTCGCGCTGGTGGCGCAGCAGCGCGGCTACAAGTGCGTGTTCGTGCTTCCCGACAAGGTGGGCGAGGACAAGATCGACGTGCTGCGGGCCTACGGCGCGGAGGTCGTGGTGACGCCCACGTCGGTCGCGCCGGACAGCCCGGAGTCGTACTACAGCGTCAGTGATCGACTCACCCGCGAGATCCCCGGCGCGTTCAAGCCGAACCAGTACGAGAACCCCAACGGTCCGCGCAGCCACTACGAGACCACAGGACCGGAGATCTGGCGCGACACCGAGGGGCAGGTCACGCACTTCGTGGCCGGCGTCGGCACGGGCGGCACGATCACGGGGACCGGGCGCTACCTCCGCGAGGTGTCGGCGGGGCAGGTGCGCATCGTCGGCGTCGATCCCGAGGGCAGCGTCTATAGCGGCGGCACCGGTCGTCCCTACCTCGTCGAAGGCGTCGGGGAGGACATCTGGCCCGGTGCCTACGATCCGACCGTCCCGCACGAGATCGTGGCGGTGGACGACGCGGACTCGTTCGCGATGACGAGACGGCTCGCCCGCGAGGAGGGCATCCTCGTCGGCGGATCGAGCGGCATGGCCGTCGTCGGCGCCCTGCGCGTTGCGCGCGAACTGCCCGCAGATGCCGTGATGGTCGTCCTCCTGCCGGACGGCGGTCGCGGCTATCTCGGGAAGATCTTCAATGACGGATGGATGCGCTCCTACGGGTTCAGCGACGTGGAAGAGGGGGAGACCGTCGCCGACGTGCTCGCCGCGCGGCCATCGCGCCAGGGCGAGGGCATCCCCGACCTCGTGCACGCGCATCCGACCGACACGGTTCTTGAGGCCATCGGGATGATGACGCACTACGACGTCTCGCAGCTGGTCGTCCTCAGCGCCGAACCGCCCGTCATGATGGGCGAGGTCGTCGGCACGGTCGACGAGAAGGGGCTGCTCGACCTGCTGTTCCGCGGCGAGGCGAGTGCGACCGATGCCGTCGGAGCGCACGTGGGGGAGCGGCTCCCGCTCATCGGCATCCACGCCTCCGTCGCCCAGGCGAAGACGGCGCTCGCCGACGCCGATGCCCTGCTGGTCACGGAAGACGGCAAGCCGCACACGGTGCTGACGCGACAGGATCTGCTCGGGTACCTCTCCCGCTGAGCGCTCCGACGTCGCCTGACCCCGGGCGTAACGGGAGGGCCTCCGCTGCGGGGGCGGTCGTAGGCTGAGGGCATGTCCGACCACGCCTTCGCCACTCGCGCCATCCATGCAGGACAAGCTCCCGACCCGACGACGGGGGCGATCATCCCGCCGATCTACCAGTCCTCCACGCACGTGCAGGACGGCATCGGCGGTTTCCGCGAGGGCTACGAATACAACCGTGCCGGCAACCCCACGCGGTCGTCGCTCGAGACGCAGCTGGCCGCGCTCGAAGGCGGCGCGAGCGCACTCTCCTTCGCCTCGGGTCTTGCCGCCGAAGACGCTCTGCTGCGCGGCATCCTGAAGCCGGGCGATCATGTGCTGCTCGGCAACGACGTGTACGGCGGCACGTACCGACTGCTCACCAAGGTGCTCTCGCCGTGGGGAATCGACACGACGACGGTCGAGCTCTCGGATGTCGATGTGCTCCGCGCCGCGATCCGCCCCGAGACGAAGATCGTCTGGCTGGAGACGCCGAGCAACCCGCTGCTGAAGGTCGTGGACATCGCGCTCATCGCCGAGATCGCGCACGAGTCCGGTGCGATCGTGGTCGTGGACAACACCTTCGCCTCGCCCGCGCTCCAGCAGCCGCTCGCGCTCGGGGCCGACCTGGTCGTGCACTCCACGACGAAGTACCTCGGCGGCCACTCGGACGTGCTCGGGGGCGCCGTCGTGTTCAGCGACGACCGCTTCTTCGATCAGGTGAAGTTCCAGCAGTTCGCGGTCGGTGCGGTATCCGCGCCCCTGGACGCCTGGCTCACCACGCGGGGTATCAAGACGCTGGCGCTGCGGATGCGGCAGCACTCCGAGAACGCGCAGGCGATCGCGGAGTGGGCGGCAGCGCGCCCCGAGTTCGCGCAGGTGTATTACCCCGGACTCGCCTCGCACCCCGGTCACGAGATCGCCGCGAAGCAGATGAGCCGCTTCGGCGGGATGCTCTCGCTCGGGCTCGCCGCGGGCGCTGACGCCGCACGGGCCTTCGCCGAGAGCACCTCGCTGTTCCAACTGGCGGAGTCGCTGGGCGGAGTCGAATCCCTCATCGGGTACCCGCCGGACATGACCCACGCGTCGGTGCGCGGCACCGAGCTCGCCGTCCCGGAGAACGTCGTGCGGCTCTCGGTCGGGATCGAGGACATCGGCGACCTGCTCGCCGACCTCGAGCAGGGTCTGGAGCGCATCGCGCGCTGACCTCCCGCCCGGAGCCATCGCGGGGGTGGGGTCGGGTCGGCGGTAGCATGGGTTCTTCCCCTGGCGAATCGATTCGACCACGCACCCCGAACACTGGAAGGACGTCGTGTCCGACGCTCCCCGCACTGACTCCATCCCCACCTCGCGACCCGACGGGTCGGACGCCGTTCCTCCCGCAGAGCCCGAGCGCACCGCCACCGGCAGCATCCGCACCTCCACCGCCACCGGCGCCATCCGCACCCTCGGCGCGAACCCGGCGACAGCGCCCATCATGCTGCACCCGGGGGATGCGATCTCCCTCGGTCGCCGGACGCTGTACATCATCCTGCTCGGCGCGCTCACGGCACTCGGGCCGTTCACGATCGACCTCTACCTCCCCGCCTTCCCGGTGCTGGAGGAGGACTTCCAGACCACGGCTGCGGCGATCCAGCTGACCCTCACCGGCACGATGATCGGCTTCGCCCTCGGGCAGCTCGTCGTCGGTCCGCTCAGCGACAAGGTCGGCCGCCGGGTGCCGCTGATCGCGGTCACCGCCCTGCACGTGCTCGCCAGCGTCGGAGCGGCGTTCGCTCCGGACCTCGGTCTGCTCAGCGCCGCGCGCGTCCTCATGGGTGTGGGAGCCGCGGCCGGTGGCGTCGTGGCCATGGCCATCGTGCGTGACCTGTTCGGCGGCCGCCGCCTGGTGGTCATGCTCTCGCGTCTCGCGCTGGTGTCGGGTGTTGCCCCGGTCATCGCGCCGCTCATCGGCTCCTGGCTGCTGACTCTCATGCCCTGGCGGGGGATCTTCGTCGTCCTCGCCGCCTACGGCGTCGTGATGCTGGCCTCGGCGATCCTGTTCATCCCGGAGACGCTGCCCGTCGCCCGCCGACAGGACCGCGGTGGCGCGACGATGCTGCAGCGCTATCGCTCGGTGCTCTCGGATCGGGTCTTCCTCGGTGTGCTGGTGATCGGCGGCATGACCTTCTCGGGGCTGTTCTCCTACCTCTCGGCTTCGCCGTTCCTGTTCCAGGTCACGCACGGACTCGATGCGCAGCAATACGGCCTGCTCTTCGCCGTGAACTCGCTCGGCGTCGTCGCGGGCGTCCAGACCGCGTCTCGTCTCGCCGCCCGGTTCGGACCGCAGTGGGTCATGGCCTACTCCACCGCCGTGCTGCTGCTCGCCGGCGTCGCGATCATCGTCACCGACCAGCTCGGGCTCGGACTCTGGGGAACGGTCATCCCGCTCTTCGTGTTCATGACCGCCTGCGGTTTCACGTTCCCCAACGTGCAGGTGCTGGCGTTGGACCGCCACGGGAAAGCGGCCGGCACCGCGGCCTCCATCATCGGCGCGACGAACTTCGGTGTCGCCGGGCTCATCTCACCGGTCGTCGGATGGCTCTCCCACGACGCCGGGATCACCGCGACGACGATGGCCTCGGTCATGGTCGGCTGCGCGGCCATCGGCATCCTCTCGCTCTGGTTCGTCGTGCGTCCGCGGACCGTCGGGATGCTCAATCCCTGATCGGCAGGGCCTCGTCCCGCAGAATGGGACGATGGACAGGCGGATGCTGCTGTGGTGGGGGGCGGGCCTCCTCGCGCTCGCGACGGTGCTCGGTGCCCTGGTGGTGTTCGTGTATCCGGAGACGCCCGGCTTCGACCACTGGTGGAACGAGACGGTCGCCGGCATCCGGGGTGACTGGCTGCTGCAGTTCGCGCTGGTCATGGACTGGATCGGCGGCGGCTGGGTGGCGATCCTCGGGGTGCCGCTGCTGGCGATCCTCGTGCTCGTGCTCGCACGACGCTGGCGTGGTGCGGTCTTCGCGGCCGTGTGCTTCGCCGCGAGCGCCGGTGCGGTGCAGCTGCTCAAACAGCTCTTCGGAAGAGCGCGCCCGGAGGACATGCTGGTGGTGAGCGACTACGGCTCGTTCCCATCCGGCCACACCGCGAACGCGGCGACGATCGCGCTCGTGGTCTGGGTGCTGTTCCCGCGGGTCTGGACCGCGATCCTCGGTGTGCTGTGGGTGCTGGCGATGGCGCTCTCGCGGACATTCCTGTCGGTGCACTGGGCCACCGACACGCTCGGCGGTGCGCTCGTCGGCGCCGGCGTCGTGCTCGTGCTGGCGGCGTGGCTGCTGCCCTGGGTGCAGCAGAAGAAGTCCGAGGTGGAGGCGCCGATAGGCTGAACCGGACCGTTCAGTCAGAGGAGCCTTCGTGTCGCGCATCCGTCCCTACCGCCCCACCGATCGTGCCGCGCTGTACGAGATCTGCGTGCAGACCGCCGACGCGGGCGGGGATGCGACCGGCATCCTCCCCGACGACTCGCTGTGGGGCGACCTGTTCGCCGTTCCTTATGCCGAGCGGCATCCCGACCTCGCCTGGGTGGTCGAGAGCGACGACGAGCGCACCATCGGGTACATCGTGGCGACGGACGACACCGACGCTTTCTACACCTGGTTCCGCGACGAGTGGTGGCCCGGGCTGCAGGAGCGATACCCCCGGTCTGCGGAGCCCGCGACCCGGGAGGAGCGGATGGTCGAGTACGGGTACGAGCGAGCCCCCGGCATCGAGCCGAACGCCGCCGAGTACCCCGCCCACCTGCACATCGATCTGCTCCCCGAGACGCAGGGGCAGGGGCTGGGGCGCGGTCTCATGGAGACCCTGTTCGCCGAGCTGACCCGCCGCGGGGTGCGCGGACTGCACCTGGGGATCGACCCGAACAACGCCGGAGCGGCCGCGTTCTACGAGCGGCTCGGGATGACGCGACTGCCCGCGGCGCCCGGTGGGCAGATCTACGGCGTGCGCTTCGACGGCTGAGTGAGCCGGGGGCGTATCCCGGCGCTCGCTCCTCCCCGAATCCCCGTACTGGAGAGAAACGCAAGAAGGGCCCCCGCTGGCGCGGAGACCCTTCTTGCGTTTCTGGCGGTGACGGCGGGATTCGAACCCGCGGTTGCTTGCACAACACACGCTTTCCAAGCGTGCTCCTTCGGCCGCTCGGACACGTCACCAGGAACAACCTGTCCATCCTATCCGATCGGGGGAGGGTGGCGTGACAGAGCCGTGACGCGCGGCCCTCGGCCGGTCGCGAGGATGCCGCGGGCAGAATATTGCATGTCACACGTCAGCTGTATAGCCTCAGATGAGGACAGATCGTGTTCGATCAAGGTCCTCGTCGTCTGGGGGAGAGTATGCAGGACAGCGCGACCACGGCATCACGGCCGAGCCACCGCACGGCCACTGCTTTCGAGCAGTACGTCAGCGGAAGGCGGGGAATCGTCGAGGGCGCCGTGTTCTTCCTCGAATCCGGAGACCACATCGAGGAGGTGCTGCACGCGGCGGAGCCCTGCGACATCGTGATCGCCCCCATACGACATTCCGATCCGCGGACCATCGCGTACGACGGTTCCTTCCTCGAACCCGGCGATGAGATCACCCTCGGCGGGCGCCACACCTTCGAACTGCAGGACTACGTCGCTGTTCCCTTCACCACCTTCGCCGGTCCGACCGTCGTCCGGCAGTTCTCGGCAGTGGGGATCGCCGCCTTCCTGAGCGATGCCGACACGGCGCGGAACTCCGGCGTCTTCGTGGGTCAGCTACTGAACACGGAAGTGCTGTTGGATTCCTGGGCCTCCTCTCTCGCGGCGGACCTCATCGGCGACTCACTCGGTCGGGTCCACGTCACGCGTCATGGGGAGTATCGAGACGGGCCTGACGGGCTTCTGCTCGGGAGCGTGGGCGATGAACGGGCCGATATCGAGGCGACGGCCGCGGCGGGAGCAGGGCGAGGGCGCTCGTTTGCCGGGGTCGTCGACCCTCGCGTCCTCGAGGCGGACCTCGACGACCGCCCGTGGTTCGGGCGGTATCTGGCGGCTCTCGATCTGATGCGAGGGTGGGAGGGCGCACCGCCTCGTGCTGCCATCTCCGGATTCGGCCGCCACCTTGTCGCGGTGCTCGACGAGGGTGGGGCATATCCCTCGATACTGGCTGCCGATGCACCCTTCCTCGTTACAGGGGACGGCGAGGAGTACATCCTGGTTGATCGAGTGAGCCACAGACGTCTCCGACTCGGAGTCGATTCCGCGAGGGCTGCGGAATGCCTGATCGCGACCTCGGAGGAGTTTGAGGCGACGGCCCTGCTCGCCACCGAACTCGGCACGCGGGTGAGCAGGGTCGCTCCGCTGGTGCGTGCGCTGCAGGACAGGTTTGCGGCGACGGGATTCGATGTCACCGGCTACCGGCGGCACGGGTCATGACGCGCGACGAAGAAGGGGCGGTCGATATCGAACGCGTCGGAGCCCGGGCACTGCGTGAATGGATCACCGGAGTGCGCGATCAGCACACGCGGGTGTACCTCGTGGATGTCGGAGCCTCGGCACGGAACCTGGACGCGGTGACCAGTAAGGACGACGTCATGCTGTTGCCGACAGGAAGCGATCCGTACAGAGGACCTGCCACGGCCGTCCATTACAACGGCGCACTGCGCGACCCCGGAGACGAGCTGTTTTTCGGAGAACGTGGAGTCGAACTCCAGGACTATTCGGCTGCGGAGTTCGTTCAGATCGTCGGCCCCACTGCGGTGTGCTTCTTCGATGAGTCGAGCTGGCGCGCCTTCCTCGATGACGCTGAACTCGCCCGACGGACGGGCATCTTTCCCTCGACTCTGCTCGACCCCCGGATTCTTCTCGCGGACCGCAGAGCGCTTGCCGACCCCCGCGGACTGGAGACTCCGAGCGCCATCCGCTTGAGTTCCGATGGCAGAGTGAGCATCGGTGTGCGCGGCGCCGACATCGGCCATGTCGATGACCTGCCGGCGGTACTCACGATCCCGCTTCCGGGTGTCGCCGCGTGGGACGACATCGCGCCCAGAGATGTGCTCCTCGCCGACCTCGCGAATCGGGAGTGGATCGGTCGATACCTCCAGGCGACGGATCTCATGAAGATGCTCCGGCTTGCCAACGGTGCGGCGAGAATCACGGGGTTCGGCTGGTCCCTGGTCGACGACAACCTCTCCGATGCCGAACCGCCCATCCGCGATCCATTCCTGCTCGAGATGGCAGACGGTTTCATACTGGCCGACCCCACCACACTGCGTCGCCAGCTGCTGTCGCCCATGACTGCCGCGGTGGTCGCCGTCGCCCAGACTTCCAGCACGCTCGCCCTCGCGGCTGAGCGGGTGGCGCGAAAACTCGGCATCTCTGTCTCGGAAGCGGAGACCCTGTGCCGTGCAGCCCTCGCAGCTCTCGGCGTCCACTCCGGCAGACGCGCTGCCGCCGCACCACGCCCCACGGGAGTCGACGCATGACCGACCCGCACGCGCTGTGGACCTCGATGCTCCCGGCCGACGTCACCTTCGCGCCTGACCGAGTGGCCGTCGGCGCGTCAGGAAACCGCATCGAGTTCGCTGACGGATCCACGCGCCTCTGTGCGACGAGCGGGCTGTGGAATGTCCCCCTCGGCTTCGGCAACGCTGCGGTGACCGAAGCGGTGAGCAGAGCGACACATGATGCCTCGTACCTGTCCCTGTTCAGAGCGCCGCACAGGTATGCGGAAATCGCGGCGGAGGCTCTCATCGAACTGGCGAAACCGAGCAGGTACCGCCGTGTCATCTTCTCGACGTCGGGCGGGGCGGCGAACGATGCCGCCGTGAAGCTGGCGCGACAGTACTGGGTGCAGAAGGGCTCCGGGTCCCGATCGCTCGTCGTCGGACTGAAGGGTAGCTATCACGGCACCATGTACGGCAGCCATGCACTGAGTGGCGATGAACTCCACCAAGCGGTCTATTCGGTCGATCGCAGATCGGTGAGGCACGTGTCGCACAGCGATGACGGGGAGGAGCTGGCGACACTGCTCTCACGCGAAGGGTCGCGGGTGGCCTCGGTCGTCGTCGAGCCCGTCCTTGGCAGCGGCGCGTACGCGCTCTCAGATGCCTTCGTGCACCGTCTTCTCGCTTTGAGGGAGGAGTACGGGTTTCTGATCGTCGCTGATGAGGTCGCGACGGGATTCGGCCGCACCGGGACGATGTTCGCTACCGACCGCTGGGCGGCCGCGCCCGACGTCCTCATCCTCTCGAAAGCACTGACGAACGGCGCGATGGGCGCCGCAGCACTCCTTGTCGGGCACCGTGTGGCCTCCGAGTTCGTCCGAGGAGGCTGGACGTTCATCCACGGCGAGACGCAGGCGGGGACACCAGGGTGTTCGGCGGCGATCGTCGCCGTCATCGAGGAGCTGCACCGCATCGACGTGGAATCGGTAACCATGTCACTGGCAGACGAGTTGTCACAGCTCACGACACGATTGGTGTCGGACGGCATCGTCACCGGGGTCACGGGACGCGGCTGCTTTCTCGGGTTGGAACTCTGCGACCAGGATGGGAATCCGCTCTCCGGTCCCGAGGTTCTTCGCGTCGTCTCCGCGGTCGCGGCGAACGGCGTCCTTGTGCAGCCGGGGCCGAGCTCCATCGAACTGATTCCGGCGTACGGGTTCACCCCCGGGGAACTCGTGGAAATGGATACCGCGGTGCGTGCGGGTGTGGCGCAGTCACGGGAGATCTCCGCATGAATAGAGGCTTTGCGGGGCGCGTTCCCACGCTATGGCACGGAAGCGGGATCGCACGGGAGGCGGTGGGGCGCCTCACGGCGGGACGGGAGACCTTGGTGATCGCTGATGCGGCCGTCACGGTTCCCTTCCTGGACGACGGCAACGCCAGGATGATCGACATCGACGCACTCGCCTCAGACGTCACGACGGTGGTAGCTATCGCGCGCGAGATCGTTCGCCGCCCTCCACGCGTCATCGTGGCAGTCGGTGGAGGGAGCGTACTCGACGCCAGCAAGCTCGCCGCGCTCGCGCTCGCCAATGGGCGGGTGTTCGACTACGCCGTCGAACATGCGTCGAGGGCGCCACTGACATTCCTGCCCGATGCTCCGCCGCCCGTCGACATCGTCACCATGCCGACTACGCTCGGCACCTCGTCGGAGACGAACAGTGTCGCCATCCTCAGAAACGAACACGGCAATCGCCTCATCGTCGGGCGCTCCCTGAGGCCGCGTCACGCCATCATCGATCCCTGCAATTCGGTCACCCTCCGGCCGACTTCGGTCAGGGAGGGAGCGCTGGAGGCGTTCCTTCGCCTGGCAGGGGCGTCGACGAGTCCGGGAAGGAGTGCGAGGGCGAAAAGCGACGCCGTCACGCTCGGTAGGGCACTCCTCGAGACCGCCGCTCGTCACTCGGGTTCCCCCACGGGAAGGTTGCGCGTCGCGCGTCTGAGCGCAGCGACCCAGCGCACCGCAGCGCTCAGGGGCCCCGACCCCTACGGCGCCCGTCATTGGTACCTGGCGAACGAAGTCGCGTTCGTGCTCGGGGTTCGCAAGATGGTCGCAACGGCTGGCATCATCGCTGCCGTGTGGCGGCGAATCTGCTCGGGTGAGTCACGCTGGGGGGATCGTGAGAGCCTCCAGGATTTCTGGGCCGGGGTCACCGCCGGGACCGGGTTGCCTCTCGATCCGCCCGCCGGCGCGGCTGCGCTCGTCGACGGGTGGGGAATCCCGTGCCCGGCGAAGCCGACGGCTGACGAGATCGGTCGCATCTCCACGGCCACCGAGAAAGCGTGGGGGCATCGCCAACCGATGCTTCGCGGACTTCTCGCGGCGGACTTCCGTGATGTGCTCCGCGATTCGTGCTAGAACGCTCAGCCCGTTGGCACCCCCATGCCAACCTCTCACGTTCGACATGAAGGAGGTGAATTCAATGAACAACGGTGTTGAAAGGCAGATCTGCTTTCAAGAACTCGACGAAATGGAAGCCCCCAGCTGGGAGAGCTTCTATGAAGGCGCGATCGGCGCACTGATACTCATCGGAATCGGCGCAGCCGCAGCGACGTGATCTCGTCGACCCGATGAGGGTGACGAAACGAAAGGAGGAAATATGCAGGCCACGATGCCGAAGCTCGAGTTCACCGAACTCGAGGCCATGGAAGCGCTGAACGACGGCGAGGACTTCCTGCGGGGATTCGCCGCGGGCGTCATCATCGGGATTCTCGCGCTGACGTAGTAGTCGTATCCGACTACCGATTGAGGAGGTACCAAATGCTGACGAGATCGCTGGAATTCCAGGAACTCGAACAGATCGACGCACCACTCGAATGGTGGGAGCACGCGGGCTACATCATCGCCATCATCGGCGGTGCGGCAGCGATCGCAACCTGACCGAGGGGTGCGGGCGGACCACACCCGCCCGCACTCCACTGCTCACGCTGAGAGGCCATCGAATGCCAGGACTGATCACCGAAGCCATGCAGGCGCGACTCGACCTGGTCGGGGCGCGTCCCCGGGAACAAGACCTGTACGAAGGGGAGGGCACCGACTTCTATGAGCGACTCGTCGGCCCCGACCGTGCCGAGATTCGAGAGATGCTGGCACTCGCGAGAGATGCCGCGGGGCCTGTACTCGATCTCGCCGCGGGAAGCGGGAGAGTGACGATCCCGCTGGTGAGATCCGGCAAGCGAGTCACCGCCATCGACCTTTCGGACGACATGCTCGCCCACCTGCGACGCGCCTTGCCGGAGCGGTCGGCCGTCGAGTGCATCGTCGCGGACATGCGTCACTTCTCGCTGGAGGCCCGGTACGAGCTCGTCATCATCGGCGCGACGTCCATCACCTTGCTCGATCACGAAGGAAGGTCGCTTCTCTACGCGAACGTGCGGCGTCACCTCGCCCCCGGCGGCGTCTTCGCCTTCACCGTCGCCACAGGTGCGTCTGCGCAGAGTCTCGCCGTGCCGACAGAGCGTGAGATCAGAGTCCCTGGTAGAGGCCAAGACGACATCTATCTCTTCTCCCAGCAGGTGGAAGCGGACGGCGCGGCGCGGGTGGTCAATTGGGTCCGTGCCTCAGACGTGACCCCTGGCGGCGAAGTCACCATCCTCACCAGCCGATTGCAGCTGCTCAGCCACGAGGTTCTCGCGAGAGAACTCGTCGAAGCCGGCTTCCACGAACCTGCCGTATCTCCTGTTCGAACGCACCTCGGAGCGGAGATCCTCCTTCTCAAGACGTCGTGGGCGGGGGCCTGGGGAATGGCGGATGGCGATGTTTCCGACTAGTTCCCTTCGGAGGAGAAAGAGCTCCGCACCAGCACCGCTCACTGCAGACACGTGTCCGCTTCTGTCGACCGGAGTCACGTTCGTGGGAGTCGGCGATGAATCGACGGGGATAGCAGTGCTGCACGGCGTGCCTTCATCCAGGGTTTCGCGGCCGGTCGTCGACCTGCTGTCGGCGATGGACGGCACGACCTCGCTTCACGATCTGCATCTGCGCTTCGCCGCATCCGAGTCCTCCGAGAGCTTCCTCCAGCTGGTCCAGCGTTTCCGCGCCACGGGGCTGCTCGAGGGCGACACCAAGCTGCCGCCCGGTCGGCTGACCTATCGGCCCCCGTTCACGCTGCAGATCGCAACCCTTCGTGCGGCCGCCATCTTCGGTCGACTGCACCGTCTGATCGCGCCCCTCCCACGCCGGGCGATCCTGGTATCCGTTGCGGCCGTGCTCAGCCTGGGGTTCATGGCGGCCATCCTTCAGGCGAGAGAGCTGCTGAACGTCGTCACCACGCCCATGCCTTTGGGGGCGATCGTGGTTCTCGTCGCCGTCCTCGCGTGCCTCACCCTGCTCCATGAGAGCGCCCACGGCCTCACACTCACGCGCTACGGCGGCAGGTCCCGGCGCGCCGGCGTCATGCTCTTCTATCTCGCTCCCGCCTTTTTCGTCGATGTGACGGATGGCTGGCGCCTGCCTCGCCGTCGGCAGCGCGTGGAAGTCGCTCTTGCCGGACCCGCCGTGCACGCCGTGGTCGCGGCGATCGCACTCACGGCGGCGCTGGTGGCTCCGCAACCGGTCGTCCGCGAGACCCTGCAGATCCTTGGTCTCTCCTGCACAGCCATCGTCCTCGTCAATCTGATCCCGTTCGTGCGGTTCGACGGGTACATCGCGCTCATGAGTGCGCTGGACGAGCCGAACCTCAGGAATCGGACGATTCGCGACGGAGCGAACTTCCTGACAGGCCTCCTCTTCGGCGGACGGCGCATGAGCAAGAGCGTGAACACGTGGTGGAGCGTGCCGTTCGGCCTCGCGAGCCTCATCGCACCGATCACGCTGGTGCTGCTCGCCGTCACACGCGCGGTCCGATCTCTGGCCGCGGGCGGACCAAGTCTCGGGATGTTCGTGGTGGCGCTGGAAGCCGTCGTCGTGCTCGTCGGGATGGGGCTTTTATGGAGGGCCCTGCACCGGGTGCTCCGGTCAGGTGTGTCGCGACTGCGCTTCATCTCGGTCTGCGCCGCGCTGGGTGCGATCATCGTGATCGCCGGAGCCGTGATCCCCGTACCGATGACCGCCACCTTCGGCTTCTCCACAGAAGGCGGTCGGGTGGTCCTTGTCCACGCCGACGGGCAAACGGCAGTGGAGGTGCGCGACGGGACCCCTATCGTGCTCTTGAGCAGCGGCATCCTGGGCAGCCGGCAGGTCGGTGAAGGAACCGCGAGACCGCAGCGACCCGAGCCCACGAGGGTGCCGCTCGATGCTCTGGTTCCCGCCACAGCGGCGGGCGTGTCGGTCTCGGCCGTGTCCTTCGCAGAAGTGGATGTATCCGACAGAGGCGGGAGCCCTCCCGAGGCCGGGCAGGCGAGGTTCGATCTCGGAATGGTGAGTCTGTGGGAGTTCCTCTGGGCCACCGGCGTGATGCAGCCACTTTCGGCATCCCAGAACGAGAAGTAGAAAGAGGATCAAGATGAACGACCATGCGATCGAAGTCCGAGGACTCACCAAACGATATGGCAACCGAACCGCCGTCGAGGAGCTGTCGTTCGCTGTGCCGCGGGGGTCCATCGTCGGTCTGCTCGGGCCCAACGGCGCGGGCAAGTCGACGACTCTGCGCAGCATCGTGGGTCTGCTCGCGCCGACCAGCGGCGACAGCCTCATCGACGGTGCCCCGTTCACCGCCCTCGACAACCCCGCATCGCACGTCGGCGTGCACATGGACGGCTTCGGCTTCGAACTCGGGATCACCGCGAGACGGCATCTGGAGATATCCCGACTCGCGGCCGGCGCATCTTCCGGCCGCGTCGACGAGGTCCTGGAGATGGTCGGACTCGCTCCAGACGCCCGTCGCCGTGTGAAGACCTACTCGACCGGGATGGCCCAGCGACTCGGGCTCGCTGCTGCGCTCATCGGTTCTCCGCGCACTCTCATCCTCGACGAGCCGGCGAACGGGTTGGACCCCAACGGCATTCGATGGCTCCGCCGGTTCCTCCGCGGCTTCGCGGAAAGCGGCGGCACCGTCTTGATCGCCAGTCATCAACTGGCCGAACTGGAACAGGTCGTGGATGAGGTCGTCGTCATCAAGCGGCGCGCGCTCTACGCCGGGCGGCTCGGCGACCTCGTAACGAGCGACCGCGATTCTCTCGAGAGCAAGTACTTCGACCTGGTCGAAGGAGCACCCGCATGAGACGAGCCATTCGGAGCGAGGTGCTGCGCGCGGTGAGCGGCCTCTCCATTCTGCCCGTCTACTTCATCGCGCTCCTCATGCCCCTGTTCGTTCTCTTCTCCGACGGCTCCCGCTTCGATGTCGCCGGCGTCGAGGCTGGCGCTGCCACGACCCGGCTCCTGGAGCCGCTTGCCTGGTCCGCCATCGCCGCGGCGTTCGCCGGGGCATACGGTGTCACCCGCGAGTACTACTACGGCTCGATGGACAGAACGCTGACCGGCGTCGGATTTCGTCGCGCATTCACGGGAAAGCTCGTCGCCGGTGCCTTTGTCGCGAGCGCACTGTCAGTGTGCATCTTCGTGCTGTGGACGGTGGGGGTGCACTTCCTTCTCGCTCAGAACGGACTTTCGCTCGTGCTCACCCAGGATGCCTGGCAGATATATGCGGGAGCTCTGCTCGGCTCCGTGCTCGGTTCCCTCGTCGGAGGTGCCATCGGCTGGATAACACGGAACTACTACGTGACGGCGGCTCTCGTTCTCGCCATCCCGATGGCGGTGGAGTTCGCGCTGCTGCGGAACGCACCTGAGCTGGCGCGGTTCTCGCCCGGGTTGGCCCTCGCCGCGCTGAGCGTTCCCGGGTACCAGGACCAGCTGCTCGAGTTCATCCCTGCACTCGCTGTCGCGCTCGCTTGGGCTGTCGGCCTGGTCGCGCTCGCGTGGTACCGGAGACGAAGGGCCGTTTCGTGATTCTGCGGGCTCTGTGCGCTCAGAGCCGGAGCTTCACGGCCGACATCGTCCTCCTCTGGAGCGCGGTGGCGGCATTTGCGATGTCGCTCTCCCTGGCGACGAGCGTCCCACCGGAGTTCGCGACTGCGCCTGCTGATGTTCGTGAGGCGCTCATCGCGCCCTTCGGGGCCGTGCTTGCGACGTATGGCGCAGTTGTCGCGGCTGTTTATGGTTCCTTCCGGTACACCGTCGACCGCCGAGATGGTGTCATCGCGCAGCGTCTGATGCTCCAGCCTCGGTGGGTGATCTTCCTCACCCGAATGCCCACTTCTGCGCTCGGCGGTGCGGTCGTCGCTCTCGCTGGCGTGGTGGGGGGTCACGTTGCGCTGATGATCGCCATGGGCGGCATTCCTGTGCAGTGGTCATCGGTCGGCCCCGTCGTTGCGCTCGGCGCTGTCGCGGGCCTCTGGGGAATGGGGCTCGGGATCGTCATCCAGACCCATCTGGTGGCTTTGTTCGCCGCATCCATGTCGATGGCGGCGGCGATGCTGGTGGCGCCCTTCTGGAGTGCGGGCGCCGTCTACCTTCCGCTTCTCGCAATGCTCGAAGCCCTTCAGTTCGACATCACCGCCCTGGGAGTGGAACCGAAGGACAGCCTCGACACATGGCTGGCCGTGCTGGTGGTAGCAGGGTGGGTGGTGGCGGCACTCGGGGTTGGCGCAGTCGCGTTTCTGAAGCGCGACGTGAAGTAGCGCGGCCGGGACCGGCTCTGAGCGGGTTCCGCCCACCACCCGCACCCGACGTAGGATTCCTGGGTGGCAACCCCCAAGATCGTCCTCTTCTACGCGTTCACGCCCCTCGCCGACCCCGACGCCGTGCGCGTCTGGCAGCGCGACATCGGCGAGGCGCTCGGGCTGCGCGGACGACTGCTCATCTCGAAGGACGGGATCAACGGCACTCTCGGTGGTGACATCACGGTCCTGAAGAAATGGCTCCGTTCCTTCCGCTCCTACGCGCCGTTCGCGGACGCCGACATCAAGTGGAGCGAGGGGACGGGGCTCGATGCCGAAGGCCGCAGCCTCGACTTCCCGAAGCTCAGCGTCAAGGTGCGTGACGAGATCGTGTCGTTCGGAGCCCCGGGAGAGCTGCGTGTCGACGAGCACGGCGTCGTCGGTGGAGGCACCCGCCTGACCCCGGAAGAACTGCACGCGCTGATGGACGAACGCGGCGACGACGTGGTGTTCTTCGATGGCCGCAACGCCCTCGAGGCGCAGATCGGACGGTTCCGCGGCGCGGTCGTGCCCGACACCGAGACGACCCGGGATTTCGTGCAGCTCCTCGACTCCGGCGCCTACGACGACCTGAAGGGCAAGCCGGTCGTGACCTACTGCACCGGCGGGATCCGCTGCGAGGTGCTATCGAGTCTCATGACGGCTCGCGGCTTCGGCGAGGTCTACCAGCTCGAGGGCGGCATCGTCCGCTACGGCGAGAAGTACGGCGACGACGGCCTCTGGGACGGCTCGCTGTACGTGTTCGACGGCCGTGGCTCCGTCGACTTCTCCGACCACGCGCGGGTCATCGGCGAGTGCGTCGGCTGCGGGACGCCCACCAAGCGCACCGCCAACTGCCCCGACCTCTCCTGCCGCTCGCAGTTCGTGGTGTGCGAGGCGTGCGTCGCCGTGTCCTGCGCCGTTCACGCCGCCTGAACGCGGGTTCGACCGACCCAGCCGACCCGAGCCGAGCGTCCCGGAGCCCTGCCGTCAGACCGCCGCTCCTGGCTCGGCGGCTCGCGGAGCGTACAGGGACCGCGGCAGCAGTGCGGCGCGCACCCGGGTCGGTCGGTCGACGCTTTCGCGCAGCTGCACCAAGACCTGGCGCAGTGGCTCGGACAGATCAGTCTCCGCATCACCGGAGCGGGCGTAATTGGACTGCTCGACGGCATCCGTGAGTCGACGCATCGCCGCCGCGTCGACCTGGTTCGACCGCACGAGACCCGCCGCACGCACACGTGGGGTCTCGGCATCGGACACGTCTTGTTGGAGGTCGATCAACGTGTCGCGGAGCTCGGCCCAAGCCGCCGCGGAGTCTCCGCCTCGCGCTCGGCTCATGCGACCGCGGCGCTCCACGACGCGGATGAGCGCCGGCAGCAGGAGCAGCACGACGACTCCGAGTGCGGTGAGCGCGACCGGCATCGGGTCGAGGGTGCGCCGTGCGCCGCCGTCCGCCGAGTCGCCGCCGTCGGGGTCACGGTCCACCTCCGGAGCCGAGGTCTCTTCGCTCTGCGGGGCCGTGGTGGGGACGGGGACGGACGGGTCTCCGGAGCCACCGCCCTGCGTCACCCCCGCCCGGAAGGCGGTCGGTACCCCCAGCGAGGCCGTCGGCTCGAAGGGAACCCAGCCGACGCCGGGGAAGAGCACTTCCGGCCAGGAATGCAGCTGGTCGCTGGTCACGGAGAAGACCGATTCCGTGCCGCGCTTCTCATCGGTGAGCGAGCCGGGCAGGTACCCGACGACGATGCGCACCTGCATCCCCAGGCTCTCGGCCATCAGTGCGAAGGCTCCGGCGAAGTGCACGCAGTACCCGTGGCGCTCTTCGAGGAACTGCGCCACGGCCTCGGCTCCGGTGCCGTCGAAGCCTTCCTGCACCGGTGTCTCGAGGGAGTACGCGAACTGCGAGCGGAACCAGTTCTGCAGTGCCACGAGTCGGTCGTAGTCGGTGCTCGCGGCCGCGGTCACGTCGGTGGCCAGCTCGGCGATGATGCCCGGCAGCTCCACGGGCTCCGCCTCGGGATCGACGACGGGGGGCGCGGCGTCGATCGCGCGGATCTGCTCGAGCGTCGGGATCAGGCGGGACGAGGTGACGGTGTAGTCGTTGCCGACGGCATCGGCGCTGCGCGAGAAGAGCGTGCGGTTGTCGGGGGAGACCCGCCACGAGCCGCTCAGACCCTGCACGGCGGTGGCCGGGTACGGCACCGGAAGCCACGAGCTCGACATGCGCAGCACCCGGATGGA
This sequence comes from Microbacterium maritypicum, assembly GCF_041529975.1. Classification (NCBI taxonomy): domain Bacteria; kingdom Bacillati; phylum Actinomycetota; class Actinomycetes; order Micrococcales; family Microbacteriaceae; genus Microbacterium; species Microbacterium maritypicum. The sequence goes on from NZ_CP168030.1 coordinate 1,619,397, forward strand.
GGTGTTCTCCTCCTCCGTCGCGATCTCCTCACCCCACTCCGGGGCGCCGAAGCCGTCGTCCTGCGACTGCAGGTCGCCTCGGTCGGGCTGCCAGACGCGTCCGTCGAACCGGGAGAGCGTCGTCAACCGCAGGTAGGGGGCGGTCTCGCCGTCCGCCGCCACGGTCAGCACCTCGACCGGGTTCGGTTGGCGCAGGTCGTCACCGAGGCGCAGCGATGCGTCGACCGTGACGCCGACGCCGGTGCCGGCCATGCTCGTCGCGACGGGCAGCGCGGGTGCGATGGCCACGGTCGTGACCAGCGCGGCGGCCCCGAGCGCGACGGCGAGCGAGGTCGACGATCGGCGAGGCGATTCCGGATGCCGGCGCGCGGTGTAACGGAAGAGGAGCAGGGCCATCACGCCGTAGAGCACGAACCAGATCACGTTCGTCTCACCCAGGGTGACGATCATCGGCACCGCGCCGATGGCGCCGGTCAGCAGCGCAGCCAGCACGGCCGAGCGGTGCGCCACGAGCTGGTCGAGGAGGATCGCGACGATCGCGAAGCCGGCGCCCATCGTGGCGGCGAGCCCGGGCGAGGCGTCGAGCGGCGCGGAACCGAAAGCGACCTCCTCGAAGGCCGCGGCCCCGAGGGCTCCGAACACCGCGAGGGTGGTCGTCGTCGGGACCACCCCGAAGATCGCGGTGTCACCCGCGACGAGCAGCGTCACGGCGCCGATGGCCACGACGATCTGGGTGAGGAGGGTGCCGGTGTCCCGGACCCATGCCGCCCGTCGGCGCAGCAGGTGCCGCAGCAGCATGCCCGTCCCGGCCACGACGATGACCACGACGAGGACCGTACCCGACCAGGTGCCCGGAGAGATGACCGACGTGTACGGCCACGTCGCCACGAGTGTCGCCGCGGCAGCCAGTGCACCGGGGCCGACGACGCCGGTCGTCTCCTCGCGGTCGCGGTGCCACTGCGGCGCGGATGGCGTGGGGGCGGCCGCGGTCGGGGCCGACCGCTCAGCGCGGAACATCGCCGACTCCGATCCGCGCCGAGACGGCATCCTCCCACGCCTCGGCGATGTCCGCTCCGAGCTCCACGACCGTCCAGCCGTGCGGGACGGAGGCCTCGGCGGCACCGGGCAGCAGCTCGGTGCTGAACAGCATGGGGGCGGTGGCTCCCGCCGGACGCAGCAGGGCGGCGTCCTCCTCATCGAGGCGCCCGGTGATGAAGACCAGCGGGCCGGGAGGCGTTCCTCCGATGAGCGACGCCAGGTCCCGACTCTCGCCGCGGGGTGTCACCATCGCCAGCGCCACGAGCAGTCCGTCACGGTCGTCTTCGTGCCCGCGCAGGGCGCCGAGCAGAGTTCCCGCGCCGTCGATCACGTCGACGCTGTAGCCCTCGGACGCGAGATGGATGGCGGAGGAGGCGCACAGGGACACAGCGGCTTCGAAGGCCGGATCGGCGTGGACGCCCGGCGCATCCCAGTGGCGGCTGCTGCGGTCGAGCACGACGACCGCGTCAGGGCTCGACTCCTCCTCTTCCTGTCGCACCATGAGCTGCCCGCGGTGTGCGGTCGCCCTCCAGTGGATGCGACGCATCGAGTCGCCGGGGATGTAGCCGCGCGGTGACAGGTTGTCGCTGCCCTGCCCCAGCCTCGTCGACGAGGTGTGCGCGGTTCCTCCGGCGGCTCCGACCCGCACGGCGAGCGGGGCGAGGGCGAAGACCTCGGGCACGACGGTGACGCTGCGGCTGTCGCCGAACGGCTGCTCGCGCTGCGCCAGCCCGAACGGATCCACCGTGCGCAGCATGAGCGGCCCGAGCGGCCAGACGCCGCGTCGGACGCCGGTGATCAGGTAGGTGAGCTGACCGGTCTCGGGCGGGTACTCGCCGCCCGAGTCGCCGGTGACGGCGTCGGGCAGCACGTCGTGCCAGAGCCCCCGTGGCACGCGGAGGGCGCGCAACGTGAAGCGCACCGTGACCCTCGAGGTCTCCGACACGGTCAGCAGGTCGGTCGAGATCTGACGGGTGACCGTCCCGGAGCGGCGGGGGAGACGCACGGCGAGGAGCGAGAAGAGGGTGAGGGCGGCGAGCAGCACCCCGATGTAGAGCAGGATGCGGGCGCCGAGGACGTTGGCGGCGATCATGCAGCCCAGCGCGGCGATGAGCGCACCGGCGCCGCGGCTGGTGAGGGATCGGCGTCGTCGCATGAGGGTCTCGGTCAGGAACGGGTCGCGACGGGAACGCGCACCCGTTCGACGATCTGGGCGAGCGCCGCCTCGACGGGCTGGGCGCCCGCACGGTGGGCGCCGCGAGCGGGCAGCAGCCGGTGCGCCAGCACGGGGATCAGCAGCGCCGTGATGTCGTCGGGAATGACGTAGTCGCGCCCGTCGAGGGCGGCCCACACCTTCGCCGCCCTGATCAGCTGCAGGGTGGCCCGGGGGCTCGCGCCGAGGTGGAGGTTCGGGTCGGAACGGGTCGACTGCGCGAGGGCGACCGTGTACTCCTCCAGCGCGGGGGCCACGTGGACGGAGCGCGCCCACGCGATGAGCTGGGAGATGGATGCCGCATCGGCGACGGGCGTCACCGCGGCGAGCGGGCTCACCACATCGCGCTGACGGAGCATGAGGGTTTCGGCTGCGGCATCCGGGTATCCCATCGAGATGCGCATCATGAAGCGGTCGCGCTGCGCTTCGGGCAGGGCATAGGTGCCCTCCATCTCGAGCGGATTCTGGGTCGCCACGACCAGGAACGGCTTCGGCAGCATGTGCGTGGCTCCGTCGACCGTGACCTGTCCCTCCTCCATCGCCTCGAGCAGCGCAGACTGCGTCTTCGGGGAGGAGCGGTTGATCTCGTCGGCGATCACGATGTGGGCGAACACCGCGCCGCGCTTGAACTCGAACTCCCGATCGACCGGGTTGTAGACCGAGACGCCGGTGACATCGCCGGGAAGCAGGTCGGGGGTGAACTGGATGCGGCGCACCGTCGCGTCCACGCTCGCGGCCAGCGCCCGGGCGAGCATCGTCTTGCCGACGCCGGGCACATCTTCGATGAGCAGGTGCCCCTCGGCGAGGAGGCAGACGAGCGCGCTGCGCACGGCATCGGGCTTGCCGTCGATGACCTGGCCGATGGAGCCGAGGATCGCGGAGGTCTGCGCGGCGAACCGCTCGGCGTCGATCGTCACCGGGACCAGGGGGGCGTTCTCGGGCATGCGTTCCCTCTCACATCGGCGCTGCGGTGCGCGTTACTCGATCGTAACCCTGTGGAGGGGGTAACGCTCTGGCAGGTTCCCCTGAGCTCTCCGCCATCCGCGGTGACGGTTCGAACCACCCGGCGCATCGGGTTAGGATGGTTGACGGCTCTCCGCGTGGCGGCATCCAGGCCAATTCCCCCAGGGCGGAAACGCAGCAAGGGTAACCGGGCTCTGCTGGGTGCGCGGAGGGTCACTTTCTTTTTCTGCGGGTGATCCGCCGGATGCTCAGTCGTCTCCTGGCTGCACCTGCGACAATCATCCGGTGACCGTCTCCCCACCACCGAAGGTGCAGCATCCGCTCGGCCGTTTCGCCTCGCCGGTGCTCCTGCTCGTCGCGATGTGGGTCGTGCAGTTCGCCGATGCGATCCTGCCGGGGTCTTTCACCGGCTTCGGGTTGCGGTCCTGGGATGTGTCCGGTCTCGGTGGCATCGTGCTCGGTCCGCTCCTGCACGCGAACTGGCAGCATCTCATCGGCAACTCGGTGCCGTTCCTCGTCCTCGGCTGCCTCGTCGCGGTCGAAGGAACCCGCCGATTCTGGGCCGTCACGGCGATCGTCGCGGTCGTCAGCGGCATCGGCACGTGGCTCTTCAATGCTCCCGGCACGCTGACGGTCGGCGCCTCCGGACTCGTGTTCGGATACTTCGGCTACGTCGTGATGCGGGTGTTCGCGCCGGGCCGGGTCGCCCACCGGATCCTCTACGCCGTCATCGCGTTGATCGTGCTCGCCCTGTACGGTGCCACGATGCTGGCCGGGGTGTTCGGCGTCGCCGAGGGGATCTCCTGGCAGGGTCACCTCTTCGGCGCGATCGGTGGCGGACTCGCCGCCCTCATCGGCCGTCGCCCGCGAACAGAGCGCGGAGCGCTCGCGGCATGAGTCCTCGACGCGCGGCGTCGCCGGCGAAGCGCAGGCGGGCGACGACGAAGCCGAGATCGAAGCGGAAGAGCACGGCGCGGCGGCGCAAACCCGGCACGCGACGGCAGGCGGCGATCCGGCTCCGCCGCCGGAAGATCCTGCAGCGGGTGCTCGTGTCGACCACGGCCGTCCTGGTGCTCGGCGGGCTGCTGGCCCTCATCCCGCTCGGGCTCGCGCGCGACCCGGCACCGATCTGCATCGACGAGCCGCAGACGTTCCCGGAGGCGGGCATCGAGGGGTGGAGCGGAGAGCAGCTCGAGAATGCGGCGACCATCGTGCGCACGGCGGCCCGGCTGGGCTTCCCGCGAGAGGGGCAGATCCTCGGGGTGATGACGGCGATGGGCGAGAGCAGCCTGCGCAACATCGACTACGGCGACTGGGAGACGAGCGGGTTCACCAACCCCGACGGCTCGCGCACCACGAGCATCGGGCTGTTCCAGCAGCAGGACTGGTGGGGGAGTGCCGAGCAGCGGATGGATCCGGCGACCGCCACGACCCTGTTCTTCGACCGCCTCGGCCGGCTTCCCGACTGGCAGAGCATGCAGCCGTCGCACGCGATCCACCGGGTGCAGATCAACATGGATCGCGACTACTACTCCCGATTCCAGGCGGATGCCACGGCGGTCGTCGATGCGCTGTCGGGGCACTGCGAGTGACGCCGGCGCAATAGTTCCGGTGGCATGCCCGGTGGGTTCACGGATGCCGCGCCTAAGCTGAAGCTGTGGCGCAGAGCATCTACATCACCTCGGCCGAAGGCCATACCGGAAAGTCGACGATCGCCCTCGGGGCGCTCGACGCGTTGATGCGCGTCTCGCCGCGGGTGGGGGTGTTCCGCCCGATCGCGCGGTCCGTCACCGAACGCGACGACATCCTCGAGCTGATGCTGGCGCACGACGGCGTGCAGCTCGACTACGAGGACTGCATCGGCGTCACCTACGACGACGTGCGCAGCGACCCGGAAGCGGCGCTGTCGACGATCGTCGCGCGGTTCAAGGCGGTCGAGGCGCAGTGCGACTCCGTCGTGATCATCGGCAGCGACTACACGGATGTCGCCAGCCCCGCCGAGCTCGGCTTCAACGCGCGTGTGGCCGCCAACCTGGGGGCGCCGGTCATGCTCGTCCTCAGCGGTCGTGATCAGCAGCGCCAGGCGGAGCAGCTGGGCACGACGACCGCTCGCGCAGCCGCTGCCGTCGGACAGATCGCAGAGCTGGCGCTGTCCGAGCTCGCCGCCGAACGGGCCGAACTCTTCGCGGTCGCCGTGAACCGGGCAGACCCCGACGCGCTCGACGCCGTGATCGATGCCGTGCGTGCGGTCCTCCACGACGAGCGCACGCCGGTGTGGGCGATCCCCGAGGACCGTGCGCTGGTCGCCCCGTCGATCCGCGGCATCCTCGCAGCCGTCGACGGGAAGCTCCTCAAGGGCGACGACGACCGGTTGGCGGCGGAGGCGCTGACGATCGTGGTCGCCGGGATGTCGATGGTCAACGTGCTGCCGCGGCTCACCGAAGAGGCGGTCGTGGTGATCCCCGCCGACCGCACCGAGGTGCTCCTCGCTGCGCTGCTGGCCGACTCGTCCGGCACCTTCCCGCGCATCGCCGGCATCATCCTGAACGGCCCCTTCCCGCTGCCGGAGCCGATCCTCCAGCTGCTCGACGGATTCGCCTCCACGGTTCCGATCATCACGACCGACCTGGGCACGTACGACACGGCGGTGCGGGTGATGGGCGCCCGCGGCCGGATCTCGGCCGATTCCCGCAGCCGGTACGACCGCGCGCTCGGCCTGTTCCAGGCGCATGTGGACATCGCCGAGCTGACCGAGAAACTCGGGCTCGCGGAGTCACGGGTCGTCACACCGTTGATGTTCCAGTACGGGCTCATCGAGCGTGCCCGGTCCGACCGTCGCCGCATCGTGCTGCCCGAAGGGGGAGACGACCGCATCCTCCGCGCCGCCGCCACGCTGCTGGCCCGGGAGGTCGCCGACCTCACGATCCTCGGTGACGAGGCCGCGGTGCGGGCGCGTGCCGTCGAGCTGGGCGTCGACATCGCGGCGGCCCAGGTGCTCAGCCCGACCGACCCCGAGCTGGTGGAGCGCTTCGCCGCCGAGTACGCGCGCCTCCGCGCCCACAAGGGCATCACGCTCGCCCAGGCGGCCGACACCGTGACCGACGTGTCGTACTTCGGCACGATGATGGTGCATCTCGGCCTCGCCGACGGGATGGTCTCCGGCGCCGCGCACACGACCGCGCACACCATCCGCCCGTCGTTCGAGATCATCAAGACGAAGCCGGGGGTGAACGTCGTCTCGAGTGTCTTCCTGATGGCGCTCGCCGACCGTGTGCTCGTGTACGGCGACTGCGCCGTGATCCCCGATCCGACGAGCGAGCAGCTCGCCGACATCGCGATCTCCTCCGCGACCACGGCGCGCCAGTTCGGGATCGATCCGCGCGTCGCGATGCTGTCGTACTCGACCGGAGAATCCGGCACCGGCGCCGACGTCGACAAGGTGCGCGCGGCGACCACCCTCGTGCGCGAGAGGGCACCGGAGCTGCCGGTGGAGGGCCCCATCCAGTACGACGCGGCGGCGGATGCGGCGGTCGCCAAGGCCAAGCTCCCCGGCTCCGCCGTGGCCGGACGGGCGACGGTGTTCGTGTTCCCCGACCTCAACACCGGCAACAACACCTACAAGGCCGTGCAGCGATCGGCGGGCGCCGTCGCCATCGGACCGGTGCTGCAGGGGCTCAACAAGCCCATCAACGACCTCTCCCGCGGCGCCCTGGTCGACGACATCGTCAACACCGTCGCGATCACCGCGATCCAGGCGCAGGGAGAGCACGCATGAGCGCGATCCTGGTGATCAACAGCGGTTCGTCGTCGCTGAAGTACAGCCTGATCGACATCGAGCAGGAGAACCTGCTGGCGAGCGGGCTCATCGAGCGCATCGGCCAGGACGCCAGCCCGGTCGCCCACACCGTCCGCCCCGAGTCCGACGGCACGGCCATGCCGACGATGCTGGACGCGACGTATCGCGACGAGCGCCCGATCGCCGATCATGCCGCCGCCTTCGAGATCATGCGCGCGCAGTTCGCCGCGCACGGCCCGTCACTCGAGGAACACCGCCCGGTCGCCGTGGGGCACCGCGTGGTCCACGGGGGCGCCCGCTTCTACGCCCCGACGTTGATCGATGCCGATGTGGAGCGGCAGATCGATGAGCTCGCTGTGCTCGCGCCGCTGCACAACCCCGCGAACCTGGCCGGCATCCGCGCCGCCCGCGCCGTGTTCGATCAGGTTCCGCACGTCGCCGTCTTCGACACGGCGTTCCACCAGACGCTCCCGCCCGCCGCGTACACCTACGCGATCGACGCCGCGCTCGCCGCGGAGCACCGGGTGCGCCGCTACGGCTTCCACGGCACGAGCCACCAGTTTGTGAGCGAGGCCGCGGCGGCGTTCCTCGGCCGTGACCTCGGCAGCCTCCGACAGCTCGTGTTCCACCTCGGAAACGGGGCGTCGGTGACGGCGATCGACGGCGGTCGCTCGGTCGAGACCTCGATGGGGCTCACCCCGCTCGAGGGCCTGGTCATGGGCACCCGCTCCGGCGACATCGACCCCGCCGCGCTCGTGCACCTGTCGCGTCGTGCCGGCCTCTCGATCGACGACCTCGACTCGCTGCTCAACACCCGCAGCGGGCTGGCCGGCCTCGCCGGTCGGAGCGACATGCGCGACATCCTCGCCGGGGTGGAGGCGGGGGACGACGCCGCGATGCTCGCCTTCGACGTGTACGTGCACCGCCTGCGCGCCTATGCCGGCGCGTACATCGCGCAGCTCGGGGGAGTGGACGTCATCTCCTTCACCGCCGGCGTCGGCGAGAACTCGGCGCCGGTGCGGGCGGCCGCGATGGCGACCCTCGGATTCGCGGGTGTGGAGATGGATGCCGCCCGCAACGAGGCGAGGGAACGCGGCATCCGGCGCATCTCCACGAACACCTCACCGGTGACGGTCCTCGTGGTGCCGACGGATGAGGAACTGCAGATCGCCCGGCAGACGGCCGAACTGCTCTGATCCGTCCGCCGGGGTTACCTCCTGAAGCGCCACCGCATTACGCTTGCACAGTGGCACGGAGAGGTGCCGGCCCGACGATCGCCCTTCTCCTGGAGGCTCTGTGCCAGAAGCACTGCCCGACCTGTTCCACGCCGACGGCGTACTGTTCGACCTCGACGGCGTGCTCACTCCGACCGCCGAGGTGCACATGCGCGCCTGGAAGGTCGTGTTCGACGACGTGTTCGCCCGCTGGGGCATCACGTCGCCGTACACCGATGCCGACTACTACGACTACGTCGACGGCAAGAAGCGCTACGACGGAGTGGCGAGTCTGCTGCGCAGTCGCAACGTCGAGGTGCCCTGGGGCGAGGTCGATGACGACCCCTCGACCGAGACCATCTGCGGGATCGGCAACCGCAAGAACGCCGCCTTCGCGCAGTCGCTGCGCGGGCAGGGCATCGCGCCGTACCCGGGCTCACTCGCGGTCGTCGAGGCTCTGCATGCCGCCGGCATCCCGCTCGGCGTGGTGTCGAGCTCCAAGAACGCCGAGGAGGTGCTGGCCGCCGCCGGCATCCGCTCCTTCTTCCGGATCGTCGTGGACGGGGTCGTGGCCGAGCGCGACGGTCTCGCGTCGAAGCCCGCCGCCGACATGTTCGCCGCGGGCGCGGTGGCGCTCGGTGTCGACCCGGCCCGCTCGGTCGCCGTGGAGGATGCCACCTCCGGGGCCGCTTCCGCCGCTGCCGCCGGCTATGCGAGCGTGATCGGCGTCGACCGCGGTGCCGGTGCCGATGCGCTCCGTGCCGCCGGCGCCACCGTCGTCGTCGACGACCTGGCCGTGTTCGTCCCCGATACCCGCACCGACATCCCGGAGACCGCATGATCGACCGCGACCGCTTCCCCGTCGACCCCTGGCGACTGATCGACACGCACTACTCGGAGGAGGGCGTCGGCGAGACGCTGTTCTCGGTCGGCAACGGCTACCTGGGCCTGCGCGGCAACCACATCGAGGGCCGCGGCGCGCAGGAGCACGGCACGTTCATCAACGGGCTGCACGAGACGTGGCCGATCCGGCACGCTGAGCAGGCCTACGGTTTCGCCGAGGTCGGGCAGACGATCGTCAACGCTCCCGACGCCAAGGTCATGCGCGTCTACGTCGACGACGAACCCATCTCCCTCGACGACGCCGACGTGCGCGAGTACCGCCGCACGCTCGACCTGCGCACCGGAGTGCTGGAGCGTCACGTGGTCTGGGAGACCCCGTCGGGCAAGCGTGTGCGCATGCGTGACGAGCGCATCGTGAGCTTCGAGGAGCGGCACCTCGCCGTGCTGCGGCTCGAGGTCGTCGTCGAGAACGCCGATGCCCCGGTCACCATCAGCTGCCAGCTGCTGAACCGCCAGGACGGTGCGGGCGTGTACGCCGGCACTCCGATCGGCACGAAGGCCGCTGCCTTCGATCCTCGCAAGGCCGAGAAGATCGCCGACCGCGTGCTGGAGCCTGCCGAGCACTGGCAGGACGGGCTGCGCTCCGCGCTGTCGTACCGGGTCGCCGACTCCGGGATGACGGTCGCCGTCGTGGCCGACCACGTGGTCGAGACCGAGAACGAGTACAACGCCCGCACGCTCGTGGAGCCCGACATCGCGAAGAACGTGTTCCGCGTGCAGGCGAAGGCCGGCGTCCCCATCACGGTCACGAAGCTCGTCAGCTACCACACCTCGCGGGGCGTACCGCCGCGTGAGCTCGTCGATCGCTGCCGTCGTTCGCTCGACCGCGCGGCCGATGAGGGCGTCGAGACGGTCTTCCAGCGTCAGCGGGCCTGGCTCGATGCGTTCTGGGAGCGCAGCGACGTGCAGATCGGTGGCCGCGACGACCTGCAGCAGGCCACCCGGTGGTGCCTTTTCCAGCTGGCTCAGGCCTCCGCCCGCGCAGACGGCGCCGGCGTCCCCGCGAAGGGCGTCTCCGGGTCGGGATACAGCGGACACTACTTCTGGGACACCGAGATCTACGTGCTCCCCTTCCTCACCTACACGACGCCGCGGTGGGCATACAACGCACTGCGGGCGCGGGTGAAGATGCTCCCGGCTGCGCGTCGCCGGGCCGCACAGCTCAACGAGGCGGGGGCGCTCTTCCCGTGGCGCACCATCAACGGCGAGGAGGCCTCCGCGTACTACGCGGCCGGTACCGCGCAGTACCACATCAACGCCGACATCAGCTTCGCGCTCGGCAAGTACGTGCGCGCGACCGGTGACGAGGAGTTCCTCCGGCGCGAGGGCGCCGACATCGCGATCGAGACCGCGCGGCTGTGGGCGACTCTCGGCTTCTGGCGTGCCTCGAGACTGGTGGAGGAGGCGGATGCCGGCGACGGGATCGAGACCTTCCACATCCACGGCGTCACGGGGCCCGACGAGTACACCACGGTCGTCAACGACAATCTCTACACGAACGTCATGGCGCGCTACAACCTCCGCTACGCGGCGAAGATCGTCCGCGAGATCAAGGAGAGCCACCCCGAGGACTATGTGAAGCTCGTCGATCGCACGGGGCTCGGCGTCGGAGAGGCCGAGGCGTGGGACCGCGCGGCGGAGGCGATGTACATCCCCTACAGCGAGGGCCTCGGCATCCATCCGCAGGACTCGCTGTTCCTCGAGCGCGAGGTCTGGGATCTCGCCAACACGCCCGCCGAGCAGCGACCGCTGCTGCTGCACTTCCACCCGCTGGTGATCTACCGGTTCCAGGTGCTCAAGCAGGCGGATGTCGTGCTGGCGCTGTTCCTGCAGGGGAACCACTTCTCGCCCGAGGAGAAGAAGGCCGACTTCGATTACTACGATCCGCTGACCACGGGTGACTCGACGCTCTCGGCGGTCGTGCAGTCGATCCTCGCCGCGGAGGTCGGGTACCAGGATCTCGCGCAGAGGTATTTCGAGCAGTCGCTGTTCGTCGACCTGCACGACCTGCACCACAACGCGGCCGACGGCGTGCATGTGGCCTCCGCCGGTGGAGTGTGGACGGCGCTGGTGTGCGGTTTCGGCGGCATGCGTGACTATGCCGGCGACCTGAGCTTCGATCCACGCCTGCCGGCCGACTGGCCGTCGCTGTCGTTCCCGCTGCAGTGGCAGGGATCCACGCTGCACGTCTCGGTCACCAAGGACGAGCTGCGCGTGCAGGTGCGCAGCGGCCCCCCGGTGCCTTTCAGCGTGCGGGACACCGCGTATTTCGCGACCGTGGAGGACGAGGTCGTCGTGCCGCTGGCGGATCAGGGACCACTGATCCCCGGGCGTCCGACGCTGCGGCAGTTCGCCGACGCCCGCCGCGACGACGGCACCCGGATGTCGGCATCCGTCCCCGTCATCACCACCGCCATCCCGGTGATCGAGTCGACCGATTGACGCTTCCGGACGCCGTGGATCGGCCGACCCGCCGAAGGTCGGTGGCACGCCGTAGGCTGTTGAGGTGACCACAGCCCTCTACCGCCGCTACCGCCCCGAGACGTTCGGCGAGATGATCGGGCAGTCCCAGGTGACCGACCCGCTCATGACGGCGCTGCGCGGCGATCGGGTCGGCCACGCGTACCTGTTCTCCGGCCCTCGCGGCTGCGGCAAGACGACCTCGGCGCGCATCCTGGCACGCTGCCTGAACTGCGCCGAGGGGCCGACCGACGTGCCGTGCGGCGTCTGCCCGAGCTGCGTCGAGCTGTCGCGCGCCGGCGGGGGATCGCTCGACGTCGTCGAGATCGACGCGGCCAGCCACAACGGCGTCGACGACGCCCGTGACCTGCGCGAGCGGGCGACCTTCGCGCCCAGCCGCGACCGGTACAAGATCTTCATCCTCGACGAGGCGCATATGGTCACCCCACAGGGGTTCAACGCGCTGCTCAAGCTCGTCGAGGAGCCGCCGGAGCACGTCAAGTTCATCTTCGCGACGACCGAGCCCGAGAAGGTCCTCGGCACGATCCGCTCCCGCACGCACCACTACCCGTTCCGTCTCGTGCCGCCCGCAGCGATGCTCGAGTACGTCGAGAAGCTCTGCGCCGAAGAGGGCGTGATCGTCGAACAGGGCGTGCTGCCGCTCGTCGTCCGCGCGGGTGGCGGCTCTCCGCGAGACACGCTCTCGCTGCTCGACCAGCTCATCGCCGGATCCGACGCACCCGCCGGTTCCGAGACCGTCACGGTCGGCTACGCGCGTGCCGTCTCTCTGCTCGGCTACACGCACGGTGCCCTCCTCGACGAGATCGTCGACGCGCTCGCCGCCGGAGACGCCGCCGCCGCGTTCCCCGCCATCGACCGTGTCGTGCAGACCGGTCAAGACCCGCGGCGGTTCGTCGACGACCTGCTCGAACGGCTGCGCGACCTGATCGTCATCGCGGCCGTCGGTGCCGGCGCTTCGGCCGTCCTGCGTGGGATCGCCGAAGACGACCTGCAGCGCATGCGCGGCCAGGCAGAGGTCTTCGGTGCCGCGCGCCTGTCCCGCACCGCCGACGTCGTGAGCGCAGCCCTCGACGACATGTCGGGGGCGACATCCCCGCGCCTGCATCTCGAGCTCATGGTGGCGCGTGTGCTCGCCAGTGCGACGGATGCTGCCGCTGCGGCGCCGGCGGCTCCCATTGCCGAGCGCGCCCCGGCGCCCACGCGGCCCACGGCGGCGTCGGCGCCTGTTTCGGCGCCTGCGGCCTCGGCACCCGCGGTCCCGGCACTCACTCCTGCTTCGCAGGCGTCGGACACGCCGCCCGCGGATTCGGAGGTTGCTGCCGCTGCGCCTGCTCCCGCAGCCGCAGCGCCGGCAGCGCCTGCGCCGGAAGCGCCGAGTTCAGCCGATGCCGCAACGCCCGCTCCGGCGGCGACCGAGCCGGCCGCCGCCGAACCCGCCGCTCATCGAGGGCCGGTCACGTTCGACAGCATCCGCGCATCCTGGCCCGCCGTCCTCACCCGGCTCGAGGGCATCAGTCGCACGTCCTGGCTGCTGGCCACGGCCGTGCAGCCGCTCGCCTACGTCACTGACGCCGAGGTGCTGACGCTGGGCTTCACGAGCCAGCACGACGTCGCGAAGTTCAAGGGCACGACCCCCGGTTCCGGTCCCTCCGACCACCTGCGGTCCGCGATCGAGCACGAGCTCGGGGTGCGGGTGAAGTACCTTCCTGCACCGATGCCTGCCGGTGGTGCTCCACGCCAGTCGGCGGCATCCGGTCCCTCGGCGCCCGCCGATTCCGCTGCCGCATCGGAGCCTGCGTCAGCGAGTTCCTCCCGCTCGCAGGTCCGTGGCTCGTCGGCATCCGCGGTGACCGAATGGGCGGTCGCACCGATCCCCACCGCGCAGGAAGAGCCGGCGAGCGCCCCGCCCGCGCCGTCTTCGCCGCTCCCCGTCGACGAGGAGCCCGAAGAGGTCGAGGCAGCGGCATCCGCTCCCGTCCCGCCATCCGATGGTGCGGTCGATCGTGACGAACCTCCGCTTCCGGGCGACGATGAGGCTCCGGCCTTCGATGACGAGCCGCCCTACGATCCTTCGTACGAGCCGCCGGTCTCGCGGCAGCCTGCTCCGCGGGAGCCAGTGCCTCCACGGGCTGCTCCTCAGCAGCAGCCCGCCCCGCAGGCGCAGCGCGCGGCAGCAGCCCCACCGGTCGTCATCGAGCGCGCTCCTTCGGTCGGGGGAGTGCAGCGCTACGGTGAGGCCGTGATCCGCCAGGTGCTCGGCGCGACCTTCCTGCGCGAAGAGCCCTACGAGCCCCCGACGAGGTTCAACTGATGTATGACGGCATCGTTCAGGAGCTGATCGACGAGTTCGGTCGCCTGCCCGGCATCGGCCCGAAGTCCGCCCAGCGGATCACGTTCCACATCCTGCAGACGCCGACGTTCGACGTCGCCCGTCTCGCGGAACTCCTCAGCGAGATCCGCACCCGTGTGCGGTTCTGCGAGATCTGCGGCAACGTCGCCGAGCAGGAGCGGTGTGCCATCTGTCGCGACCCGCGCCGCAGCCAGACGCTGATCTGCGTGGTCGAAGACGCCAAAGACGTCGCGGCCATCGAGCGCACGCGCGAGTTCCGCGGGCTCTACCACGTGCTCGGCGGGGCCATCAGCCCCATCGCCGGCGTCGGGCCCGACGACCTCCGCATCGCGCAGCTCATGACGCGCCTCGCCGACGGCACGGTGCAGGAGGTCATCCTCGCCACCAACCCGAACCTCGAAGGGGAGGCGACCGCGAGCTATCTGAGCCGGCTGCTCACGACGATGCAGATCACGGTGTCCCGGCTCGCCTCCGGGCTCCCGGTCGGCGGCGACCTCGAATATGCCGACGAGGTCACCCTCGGTCGTGCCTTCGAGGGCCGGCGCATCCTGTGACCCCGAACGCGGGCTTCTCGCGTCGTGGCTGGCTTCTCTTCGGGGCCATGGCCCTGCTGTGGGGCGTGCCGTACCTGTTCATCAGCGTCGCGGTCGAGTCGTTCTCGCCGCCCGCGATCGTCGCCGGGCGCACTCTCATCGCCGCCCTGCTGCTCCTGCCGTTCGCGATCCGCAGCGGAGCGCTCCGGGCTGCGCTGAAGCACTGGCCCTGGGTGCTGGCCTTCGGCGCCGTCGAGATGGCCGGTCCCTTCCTGCTGCTCGGACACGCCGAGATGACGCTGCCCTCCGGCATGACCGGTCTGCTGGTGGCGACGGTTCCGCTCTTCGCCGCGCTGATCGCTCTCGGCGGCGGCGACCGTGGGGTGCTGCGGCCCACTCGCGGAATCGGCCTGCTCGTCGGCTTCATCGGCGTCGCGATCGTGGTCGCCGGTCCCGGTCTCTTCGGTGGCGAGGTCAGCCTGCTGGCGGCCGGCGAAGTCCTGCTGGTGGCGGTGCTCTACGCGATCGCCCCGTTCATCGTGGCGCGCAAGCTCAACGACGTCCCTTCGCTGGGCACCATCACCCTGTCGCTGCTCATGATCGGCATCTTCTACCTTCCGATCGGTCTGCTCACGCAGCACGAGGTCCCCACGCTGCCCTCGATCGCCGCGCTCCTCGCGCTCGCCGTGATCTGCACGGCCGTAGCGTTCCTCGCGTTCTTCGCCCTCATCCGCGAGGTGGGACCGGTACGCGCCCCGCTGTTCACCTACGTGAATCCGGTGGTCGCGATCATCCTCGGGGCGATCGTCCTCGCCGAGCCGCTGACGCCCGGGTTGCTGCTCGGGTTCCCGCTGATCATCGTCGGCTGCTGGTTCGCCGCCACCGGTGGCCGTCTGCGTCCGGTCTCTCCGCAGGCGCTCCCTCCCGCACTCTGACCCACGCGCGCCCCGTGACACATGCACGACTGGGCATACGCGCCGATCGTAGAATGAGCGTGGGCGGATCCGCCCGACATCCCAGGGAGTGATCGTGGCCCTCATCGTGCAGAAGTACGGCGGCTCGTCCGTCGCCGACGCAGAGAGCATCAAGCGCGTCGCCAAGCGCATCGTCGACACCCGTCGTGCCGGTCACGACGTCGTGGTCGCGGTCAGCGCCATGGGCGACACCACCGACGAGCTCCTCGAGCTCGCCAACGAGGTCGCCCCGATTCCCGCGCCGCGCGAGCTCGACATGCTCCTCTCCAGCGGAGAGCGCATCTCGATGGCGCTGCTGGCCATGGCGATCCACTCGATGGGCTTCGAGGCGCGCTCTTTCACGGGCAGCCAGGCGGGCATGATCACCGACTCGCAGCACGGTGCCGCCCGCATCGTCGATGTCACTCCCGTGCGTCTGCGCGAGGCTCTCGACGAGGGGGCGATCGTGATCGTCGCCGGATTCCAGGGCTTCAACCGCGACACCCGCGACATCACCACGCTCGGTCGCGGGGGGTCGGACACCACGGCCGTCGCCCTCGCCGCCGCGCTCGACGCCGACGTGTGCGAGATCTACAGCGACGTGGACGGCATCTTCACCGCCGATCCGCGCGTGATCCCGAAGGCGCAGAAGCTCGATCACGTTTCGAGCGAGGAGATGCTGGAGCTCGCCGCCAACGGCGCCAAGGTGCTCTACATCCGCGCCGTCGAGTACGCGCGCCGTCACGGCGTCCTCATTCACGCTCGGTCGACGTTCTCGTCGGCCGAGGGCACGTACGTTCTGGGCGAGGGTATGAAGAACCCTCGCGAAGCCGAGGGAGCAGTCATGGAAGAACCGATCGTCGCCGGGGTCGCCACCGACTTCAGCCAGGCCAAGATCACGGTCGCGGGCGTGCCCGACGTCCCCGGCAAGGCCGCCGAGATCTTCAAGATCGTGGCCAAGTCCGGCGCGAACGTCGACATGATCGTGCAGAATGTCTCGGCCACCGGGCGCACCGACATCTCCTTCACCGTCCCCAAGGCGGATGCCGCGGCAGCGCTCAAGGCGCTGGCGGGGGATCAGACCGAGGTGGGCTTCCAGAATCTGATCCACGACGACCAGATCGGCAAGCTCTCCGTCGTCGGTGCGGGTATGCGCACTCACTCCGGCGTTTCCGCGACGCTGTTCGAGGCGCTCTCCGCCGGCGGCATCAACATCGAGATGATCTCGACGTCCGAGATCCGCATCTCGGTGGTCCTGCGCGACACCGACCTGACCGAGGCCGCGCGCACCGTGCACACCGCCTACGGACTCGACGGGGATTCCGACGCCACGGTCCACGCCGGCACCGGACGCTGATCTCCGCCATCCGCCTTCGCTTTCCTGCCGACTGTGCGGGCGTGTGCAGCGTGGAAGCCGCATCGCCTCGGACCGCGGTAGACTCACCGAAACCCTGACACCGGCGCCAGGCGCAGCATCCGCATCCCGACGCCGCGCCCGAAGCCTCGTACGCCGCACCGCACGACGCCAAGGAACATCATGACCCGCATCTCCGAATCAGGACTCTCCGTCGCCATCGTCGGCGCCACCGGCCAGGTGGGCACCGTGATGCGCGAGATTCTCGCCGAGCGGTCGTTCCCGATCCGCGACCTGCGCCTGTTCTCCTCCGCACGTTCCGCCGGCACCGCGATCGAATTCGGTGGCGCGACCGTCATCGTCGAAGACGTCGAGACGGCGGATGCCGCGGGCATCGACATCGCCCTGTTCTCCGCCGGGGCCACCGCGAGCCGTGCCTACGCGCCGCGTTTCGCCGCTGCCGGTGCCGTGGTCGTCGACAACTCCAGCGCTTGGCGCATGGACCCCGAGGTTCCGCTCGTCGTCAGCGAAGTGAACCCGCACGCGATCGATGAGCGCCCCAAGGGCATCATCGCGAACCCGAACTGCACCACGATGGCCGCGATGCCGGTGCTGAAGGCGCTGGATGCCGAGGCCGGCCTCGAGCGCCTGATCGTGTCGACCTACCAGGCGGTCTCTGGCTCCGGCCTCGCCGGTGCGCAGGAACTGCTCGGCCAGGTCGAGGGCGTGCTCGCTCAGGGCGACACCCTGCGTCTCGTGCACGATGGCTCGGCGGTCGACTTCCCCGAGCCCGAGAAGTACGTCGCACCGATCGCGTTCGACGTGATCCCGTTCGCCGGCAACCTCGTCGACGACGGCGACAACGAGACCGACGAGGAGAAGAAGCTCCGCAACGAGAGCCGCAAGATCCTCGAACTCCCCGGCCTCCGCGTGGCGGGCACGTGCGTGCGCGTCCCGGTCTTCACCGGTCACTCGCTGTCGATCAACGTCGAGTTCGCTCGGGACATCACGCCCGAGCGTGCCCGCGAGGTCCTGAGCGCGGCTCCCGGCGTCGTACTCGACGAGGTTCCGACCCCGCTGCAGGCGGCGGGCAAGGACCCGAGCTTCGTCGGCCGCATCCGTGCCGACCAGTCGGCAGCTGAGGGCAAGGGTCTCGTCCTCTTCATCAGCAACGACAACCTGCGCAAGGGTGCGGCGCTGAACGCCGTGCAGATCGCCGAGGTCCTCGCGGAGCGTCTGGTCATAGCCTGACGGTATCCCCGCCATGTCGAACCGGTCTGGCAGGGTCGGACGCATGGTCTGCGACCCCGTGCCCGCGAACTAGACTGGTTCGGTGACAGAAAACGTCGATGTCGTCCTGATCGGCGGTGGCATCATGAGCGCCACCCTGGGTACTCTCCTGCATGAGCTGCAGCCGGAGTGGAAGATCGTCGCCTTCGAGCGACTCTCCGATGTGGCTCAGGAGAGCTCGAACCCGTGGAACAACGCCGGCACGGGGCACGCCGCCCTGTGCGAGTTGAACTACATGCCGCAGCAGGGCGACGCTCCGCTCGACCCCGCCAAGGCCGTGTCGATCAACGAGCAGTTCCAGCAGAGCCGGCAGTTCTGGTCGTCGCTGGTCGAGAAGGGTGTGCTCGACGCGCCGTCGACGTTCATCAACGCGACTCCGCACATGACGTTCGTCCGCGGCGAGAAGGATGTCGCCTACCTCAAGGCCCGCTACGAGGTGCTCAAGGAGCAGCCCCTGTTCGCCGGCATCGAGTACAGCGAGGACTCCCGCGTCATCAACCAGTGGGCGCCGCTGCTCATGCAGCAGCGCCGCAAGGGTGAGCCGTTCGCCGCGACGCGCGTGCCGGCCGGCACCGATGTCGACTTCGGAGCCCTGACGCACCAGCTCTTCGACCACCTGACCGAGTCGGGTGTCACGCTGCGCACGAACCACGAGGTGCGCAGCCTCAAGAAGCAGAAGGACGGCGGCTGGCTGGTCAAGTACCGCACGACCATCGGTCGCACGCCGAACGAGATCAAGGCGCGCTTCGTGTTCGTAGGTGCGGGCGGCTGGGCGCTCAAGCTGCTGCAGAATTCCGGCATTCCTGAGATCAAGGGCTACGGCGTCTTCCCGATCGGCGGCCAGTTCCTCAAGACCACGAACCCGAAGGTCGTCGCGCAGCACAAGGCGAAGGTCTACTCGCAGGCATCCGTCGGCGCTCCGCCGATGTCGGTTCCGCACCTCGATACCCGCGTCGTCGGTGGTGAGTCCTCGCTCATGTTCGGGCCGTTCGCGACGTTCAGCCCGAAGTTCCTCAAGAACGGATCGATGCTCGACATCGTCTCGCAGGTGCGCCCGCACAACCTGCTGCCGATGCTGCAGGTCGCCGTGAAGAACCCCGACCTGATCACCTACCTGGTCGGCGAGCTGCTGAAGAACCACGCCAAGAAGGTCGACAGCCTGCGCACGTTCATGCCGACGGCCAAGGACGAGGACTGGACTCTCATCGACGCCGGTCAGCGGGCTCAGGTCATGAAGAAGGACCCGAAGAAGGGCGGCATCCTGCAGTTCGGCACGGAGGTCGTCTCGTCGGCAGACGGATCGATCGCCGGGCTCCTCGGTGCTTCTCCGGGAGCTTCGACCGCTGTCCCGATCATGCTCGAGCTGCTCAAGGCCTGCTTCCCGGACGAGTATCCGCACTGGGAGCCGGAACTCCGCGCCCTGATCCCCACGTTCGGCGAGAAGCTGAACACGGATGCGGCGCTGGCGGAGCAGTACACCGAGGCGACCGCCGCCACCCTCGGCATCAACGTCTGAGTCCGGACCGTGGCGAAGCTCTACTTCCGCTACGGCGCGATGAATTCGGGCAAGTCGACCTCGCTGCTCCAGGCCGCGTACAACTACGAGGAGCGCGGCCAGCACGTGCTGCTGGCGAAGCCCGCGATCGACACCAAGGGGGCGTCCGAGATCGAGAGTCGGCTCGGCGTCACCCGTCCGGTCGACTTCCTGATCGGCCCCGACGACGACGCGCGAGTGCTCTTCGCGGAGCACCGTGCGCGCATGCAGCATTCGTCGGACGACGAGCTGCTCCCGGCGGGACCCACCGATGTCGCCTGCCTTCTCATCGACGAGGCGCAGTTCCTCACGCCGGCTCAGGTCGACGACGTCTTCCGCATCGCGGTGGAAGACGGCATCCCGGTGATGGCGTACGGGATCCGCAACGACTTCCTCACGCATGCTTTTCCCGGCTCCGCGCGGCTGCTCGCGATCGCGCACTCGCTGGAGGAGCTCAAGACGATCTGTCGGTGCGGGCGGAAGGCCGTGTTCAACGGCCGGGTCGTCGGCGGGCGCTTCGTGTTCGACGGCGATCAGGTCGCCATCGACGAGGGGGCCATCGGGTCGGCCTCGCCGGAGCTGACGACGTACGAGTCCCTGTGCGGCACCTGCTATCTCGAGGAGTCCGGCGGACGCCTGGGCTGATCGCCCGGCACACGGCCCGCAGTGCGTGCAGCGGGGCGATCGAGCGCGCTCGTTTGCGTGGTCTGACCACACGCGCTAACCTGTGGTCAGACCACAGGAGGATCGATGAGCGACCAGCCGGCGCGCGCCTGGCAACTCGTGCTCGAGCACATCGAGCGCGACCTGCTCGACGGCCGACTCGGGCCCGGTGACCGTCTGCCGTCGGAGCGAGATCTCGCGACCGAGCTCGGCGTCGGCAGGTCCAGCGTCCGCGAGGCGTTCCGCGTGCTCGAGGTGATGGGACTCATCCGCACCGCGACCGGTTCCGGTCCGCAGTCCGGCGCCATCGTCATCGCCACGCCGACCGGTGGCATGTCGGCGCTGCTGCGGCTGCAGGTGGCGGCTCAGGGTTTCGCGCTGGATGATGTCGTGCGCACCCGCCTCGTCCTCGAAGACGCGGTCGTCACCGCCCTGGCCACTTCGCCCGATCGCGACACCGCACGAGCTCATGAGCTGCTCGAGGCGATGGATGCCGTCGGCCTGTCCGCCGGGGAGTTCCTCGCCCTCGACGCCCAGTTGCACCTCTCGCTTGCGGAAGCCAGCGGAAACACGGTCATCGCCGCGATGATGGCGGGCCTGCGCTCCTCGATCGAGTCCTACGTGCAGGCGGGGGTCGCGGCGATCCCGGACTGGGCGGCGATGGCGACCAGGCTCCGCGCCGAGCACCACGCACTGGTCGCCGCGATCGATGCCGCCGATGTCGAGGCTGCTCGAACCCTCGTCCGCACGCACATCACCGGCTACCACACGTCCGCGGGGCTCACCCGCGACATCCATCCCCAGAACTGAGAGGCACATCATGGTGCAGCGCCAGCTTCCCAACCCCGTCGAACTGCTCGATCTCATGAAGTTCAAGAAGCCCGAGCTCGACGGCCGCAAGCGCCGCCTCGACGCCGCGCTGACCATCGACGATCTGCGTCTGATCGCCAAGCGGCGCACTCCCAAGGCCGCGTTCGACTACACGGACGGTGCGGCCGAGGGTGAGCTCTCCCTCACCCGAGCGCGTCAGGCTTTCCAGGACGTCGAGTTCCACCCCGGCATCCTGCGTCCGGCACCCGATGTCGACACGAGCACCGAGATCCTCGGAGGTCCGTCGGCCCTGCCGTTCGGCATCGCGCCCACCGGGTTCACCCGCCTGATGCAGACCGAGGGCGAGGTCGCCGGAGCCGGTGCGGCGGCTGCCGCCGGCATCCCGTTCACGCTCTCCACTCTCGGCACCACGTCGATCGAGGGCGTGAAGGCTGCGAACCCGGACGGGCGCAACTGGTTCCAGCTGTATGTGATGCGCGATCGCGAGATCTCCTACGAGCTCACCCGACGCGCGGCCGCGGCCGGCTTCGACACCCTGCAGTTCACCGTGGACACCCCCGTCGCCGGTGCTCGTCTGCGCGACAAGCGCAACGGCTTCAGCATCCCGCCGCAGCTGACGCTCGGCACGATCATCAACGCGATCCCGCGTCCCTGGTGGTGGTTCGATTTCCTCACGACGCCCAAGCTGGAGTTCGCGTCGCTGAGCACCACCGGCGGCACAGTCGGCGAGCTGTTGGATGCGGCGATGGATCCGACGATCAGCTACGACGACCTCGCCGTCATCCGCGACATCTGGCCCGGCAAGATCGTGATCAAGGGCGTGCAGAACGTCGAGGACTCCGTGCGTCTGCGTGATGCGGGCGTCGACGGCATCGTCCTGTCGAACCACGGTGGGCGCCAACTCGACCGCGCGCCCATCCCGTTCCACCTGCTGCCCGAGGTACGGCGGGCTGTCGGCGACGACTTCACCGTCATGATCGACACCGGGATCATGAACGGCGCCGACATCGTCGCCGCGGTCGCTCTCGGCGCCGACTTCACGCTCATCGGTCGCGCGTATCTCTACGGGCTCATGGCCGGTGGGCGCCAGGGCGTCGACCGCACGATCGCCATCCTGCGCAGCGAGATCGAACGCACGATGCGGCTGCTGGGCGTCTCTTCGCTGGCCGAGCTCGAGCCGGGTCATGTCACCCAGCTCACCCGTCTGGTGCCGGTCGCCCGCGCGAACGCCGAGGCGCGCACGCGCTGATCGCGGCGGCCGCGCGGTGGCCTCTCCGTCTCAGGACTGCGGGGCCACGGCGCGCGCACGCGGCGGCCACGGGATGAGCATCGAGGTCGAGCGCTTGTACTCCGCGTAGGCCGGGTACTTGGATGCGGTGATCGACTCCGTGAAGATGGTCGACCCGATGAACAGCACCGTCAGCAGGGCGGGACCGACGATGGTCGGGTTGAGCGCCCCGCCGACGAAGCCCGCACCGCCGGCGACCGCAGCCGTCGCCCCGAGCGCGTAGAACGCCCACCACTGCGCCTGCTCGAAGAAGAAGTTCGGGTGGCGGCTGAAGCGGAACAGCCCGGTCGTCAGGAACCCCGGGGCGAGCGTGCCCCCTGCCTCCTTCTTGCGCTGGTGGAAGCGCCACTGCTGCTGATCGGCCACGGTCTCGCCGAGGAGGAACCCGAGGAACGCAGCGACGAACAGTGCATCCCACCCGGTGAGGGCTGCGGGATGCTCGGCCGCGACCAGCGCGGGCAGCGTGATGAGCACGAGCAGCGTCATCTGGTAGCCGATGATGAACAGCACGTTGAAGACCTGGAACTGCCACGGGCGCATGCGCCCGCGCAGGATCGCCCACCGGTAGTCCTCCACGCCCGTGTAGCCGCCCTTGCGCGCGAAGTTGAAGGTCAAGCGTGCGCCCCAGGCGGTCGCGAGCACCCCCATGAGTACGACACGCACGGAGCCGTCGCTGTTAGCGAAGGCGCCGGCCACGAAGATCCACACGTAGACCACGGGAACGATCGACCATGCCCGGTCGACCCACGAGGTGTCGCGTGTGATCAGGGAGAGGATCCAGCACACGGCGCTGGCGACCGCGGCGGTGATGACGACGATCAGCAGGGCATCCATGACGCCATGTTAGGACCAGGGGGCGGCAGAACGTCGCAGGACGCCCCCGAGGTCAGAGCGTCCGCAGGAGGCCGTCGAGCTTGTCCGCAGTGTCTTCCCAGCCGTCGACGGCCACGGACGGCACTCCGATGGCCAGGACCGGGTAGTCGTTCCCGCCCTCGTCGAGTCGGTCGCCGTAGAACAGCATCTCGGTGAGAGGGATGCCGGTGTGCTCGGCGAGCTGCCGCATCCCGAAGGCCTTGTCGATGCCGGCCTGGGTGATGTCGATGGATGTCGATCCGCCGGAGCGGACCTCGAGTCCGGGAAGGCGGGCGGCGACGGCGGCACGAAGAGCCGCGCGCTTGGTCCCCGTGGGATCCCAGTCGTGCTTCGCCTCGCGCGGCGCGCGCTGCCCCAGTGCGGAGAAAGTGATCTGCGAGCCGCGGTCCTCGAGGATCTCGCCCCAGGGTTCGGCCTCCCACAGCCCCAGGTGCTCGGCCTCTTCGCGCAGCGCCGTCAACGCGGACTGCTTGTCCTCGTCGCTGAGGTCGTGCGCATACACCGGTGTGAAGTCGGTCCCGTCGTGGCGGAGGTAGCGCGTACCGCACGTCGGCAGCAGGTGCAGGCGGGCGAGGTCGGCGGCATCCGCATCGCCCAGGCGCGAGAGCACCTGACTGCGGAACTGCGCCTCGTTGCCGCCGGAGATGATGGCAACGTCGACCGAACGCAGCAGGCTGCGCAGCAGCGCGGCGATGCGCGGGTCGATCAGCCCCTTGGAAGGGGCGAGCGTGTCATCGAGATCGAAGGCGACGAGTGTGGGCGCGGTCATGATGTCTCCAGCCTAGAAGGTGGCCGCTGGGAGGGTCGTGAAGCAAGCAGCAGTGTGCAGAGGATGGCGAACACGACGCCGACGAGCGCGCCGGTCGAGTTCGCCACGATGTCGGTGACGGTGGCGGCGCGATGGGGGAGGGCCACACGCTGCGCGGTCTCGATCCCGAGCGACAACAGCGGCCCGACCAGCAGGGCGAGCGGCCACACCCGGCGGGGGAGCAGGACGAAGGCGAGGATGCCGACGGGAACGAACACCAGGATGTTCGCGATGATCTCGAGTCGGGTGAAGTCGAGGGATTCCCATCCGAGGCGGTGCGCCGTGCCGAGGACCAGGTCGAGCAGGTTGGGCATCGCCCGTTCGATCCGCGACGGTGTCAGGGTCAGAGCCGCGAGGCCCAGGAGGAACGGGATGCCGAGCGCGAGGGCCCACAGACGGGTGAACCGGCGCGGTGGTGGAAGCAGCGACCCCATGCGTTCCCTTCCCCTTCGTGCACGTGCCCGATACAGAGAAGGCCGCCCCGGTGGGGGCGGCCTTCTCTTGTCACTGGTCGGGGTGACAGGATTTGAACCTGCGACCTCTTCGTCCCGAACGAAGCGCGCTACCAAGCTGCGCCACACCCCGTTTGCAACCCTCCGAGTCTACAGGGAAATGCTCCGTGCGCCGAATCGAGCCGGCGATCAGTCCCGCGCGGTGAGCGTGAGCAGCGTGGCCTCGGGGCGGCAGGCGAAGCGGACCGGTGCGTAGATCGAGTGTCCGCACCCGGCGCTGACATTGAGCGGCACCGTGCGGCCCTCGTGCGTCCACGTGCTCAGTCCCTTGGCCTGCTTGAGGGGGATGTCGCAGTTGGCCACGAGGGCACCGTAGCCGGGGAGGCACACCTGGCCGCCGTGGGTGTGGCCACCGAGGATCGCGTCGGCGCCGAGGCCGATGAAGCCGTTGAGCACGCGCTGGTAGGGCGCGTGGGTGACGCCCAGCATCGGTATGCCGGCGTCACGCGGACCGAGCGCGCCGATGGCGTCCGGCAGCACGTCGAGGCGGTCCCAGTCGCGGTGGGCGTCGTTGACGCCGAAGAGGTCGACCGCTGTGCCGGCGAGGGTGAGTCGCGCGGCGGCGTTGTTCAGGTCGGTCCATCCGAGCTCGTCCGTGAAGTACCGGTCCATCGCCGCGGTGTCGAGGTGCTCCGGCTCGGGCTGCTTCTTGGACGGACCGAGGAAGTAGCGCAGAGGATTGCGCGGAGACGGCGCGGTCACATCGTTCGACCCGTGCACGAACACTCCAGGGATGCCCGCGAGCGGGTCGAACGCGCGGCGGATGCCTTCCAAGCCGTTCGCGTGCCCGAGGTTGTCGCCGGTGTTGACGACGAGGTCCGGCTTCAGCTCGGCGAGCGAGGCCAGCCAGTCCTGCTTGCGGTGCTGCCAGGGCGCCATGTGCGCGTCCGACACGTGCAGGATGCGCAAGGGGGCCGAACCGGGAGGGAGCGCGGATGCCGTCGCCTCGCGCACCGTGAACAGGTAGCGCTCGATGCCGATGCCCCAGACTGCTGCGGCGGCACCGACGGCCCCCACCGCGCCGAGCGCGATGAGGGCCGGGTGCGCAGCGCCGCGAGCGGTCACTTGCACGTCACGGTGACGGGAGTGGACTTGCTGGTCGCCGTGCCGGGCGCCGGGTCCGTCGAGGACACGACCGCGGTCGGCGGGTTGCACGAGTTATCCCTCTCGGTCGTCGTGAAGCCGGCAGCGTTCAGCGCCGTCATCGCGTCAGCTGGCGACATACCTACGAGGTTGGCGGGAACCGTGGTGCCCTGGCCGTTGCTGGGGGAGATCGTGATGGTCGACCCGCCCGCGGTCTGCCCGGAGGGGTCCTGTGCGACGACGATGTTCGTCGGCTTGTCGCTGTCGACGGCGGCACCGACGGCCACGCCGAAGCCCTTGCTCTTGAGAGTCGACTCGGCTTCTTCCATCGTCATGCCGACGACGTTCGGGACCTCCGCCATCACCCGACGGGTCAGGTTGCCGTACTCACGCGGGAAGTCACCTCCCTCGTACACCTCGTTGGCGGCGGCCTGCGCGGCCTTGGCCAACGGATAGCGCATCTCGTTGAGCCGGTAACCAGCGGGGGTCCGCTTCTGGTAGATGTCCGACTGCCCCTTCCAGCGGCCGGCCCAGACCGCTGTGGTGACCTTGGTGCTGGACTCGATCATCATGGTCGACCAGCGGTCGTGCGTCCCGGTCTTGCCGATCAACGGCGTGCCGTCGTACGGGTTCGCTTCGCGGCCGGTGCCGCCTGCCATCACGCCCTGGAGCGCGTAAGCAGCCGTCGCCGCGACCTCGGGAGAGATCACGCCGTCGGTGCACGAGGCCGCCGGGAGTTCGCGGTCCTTGCCATCGGGGCCGACCACGCGGTCGATCGCGCGCGGGGTGCAGTACTTGCCGCCGCTCGCGACCGTGGCATAGGCGTTCGCCATCGCGATGGGGGAGATGTTCTTCGGGCCGAGCACGTCGTACGGCACGTTCTCTTCGGTGACCTTCTTGCCGCTGGCGAGCGTGACGCCCATGCGATCGGCGACCTTGTTGATGTCGCAGATGTCGAGCTTCGAGGCCATCGCGAAGTAGCCGCTGTTCAGCGACTGCCGCGTGAAGTCCATGACGCTCGCGTTGTACCCGCCACCGCCGCCGAAGTTGCCGATCTCCTTGGTGTTCGTGCTCTGCGGGCTCTCGCAGACGGGGATCTTCAAGTTCGTCTGCACGCGACCGTTCAGCACCTCGTTGACGGAGTGCCCCTTCTCGAGCCAGTCGATCAGCGTGAAGAGCTTGTACACCGAGCCGACCTGGAAGCCGCCGGAGTTGCCGTGCTTCTGGTCGCCGGCGAAGACGAGCGAGGTCTTCCCGAGATCATCGGTGGTGGTCTCGTCGAACCGCGTGTTCTGCGTGATCGACAGGATGCGACCGGTGCCGACCTCGATCGAGACGCCGGCAGCGCCAAAGTAGTCGTTGTCGTAGTTGGCCGGAACGATCTCGCTCATCGTCTGTGCCGCCGGGTTCTGAATGCGGTAGTCCAGCGAGGTGTAGATCTTCAGGCCGCCGCGACGGAGCAGATCGGCGCGCTCCTGGGGAGTCTTGCCGAAGGCTTCGTCGTCGAGCACGATCGACCGCACGTACTGGCAGAAGTAGGCGTTGAGGCCGGCCGCCGCGCAGCCCTGCGTGGGCTGCTTCAGCGTCGGCGTGATCTCGGAGGCATCCGCTTCGTCGTACTGCGCCTGGGTGATCTTGCCGTCGGCGAGCATGCGGCCCAGCACGTAGTGGCGACGGTCCTTCGTGAGCGAGTAGCCGCTGTCGGCGGTGTTCAGCGCCTCACCGGCCTCGTTCGTCGTGGTGCCCTGCGGCATGTCGATGCGGTACGTGTTGGGGTTCTGCACGATGCCGGCCAAGGTCGCCGCCTGTGCGACCGTGAGCTTCGCGGCGCTCGTGCTGAAGTAGTACTTCGATGCGGCTTCGATGCCGTACACCGTGCCGCCGAAGTTCGCGATGTTCAGGTATCCGAGCAGGATGTCGTTCTTGGAGAAGTCCTTCTCGACCTGGATCGCGTAGCGCATCTCCTGCAGCTTGCGTTCGATGCCCTCGTTGCCGCTGGCGTTGGTCGCGTCTTCGAAGCACTTGCGCAGGTCGTCCGTGTAGGTCTCGGAGGCGCGGTCGACGTCTTGCTCGCACTCCTGGATCAGCACGTTCTTCACGTACTGCTGGCTGATCGTGGAAGCGCCTCGGCTGGAGGTGCCGCGCACGTTGTCGACGAGCGCCTTCACCGTCGCACCGAGGTTGACGCCGCCGTGGCTGTAGAAGCTCTTGTCCTCACTGGAGAGGATGGCGTCGTACAGCACGGGGGCCACCTGCTCGTACGTGACCGGGATGCGGTTCTGCTCGTAGAAAGAGGCCAGCTCGACCGGCTTGCCGTCGGGGTCCGTGGCGTAGATCGTCGACTGCTCCATCGGCGTACCCGGGTTGAGGTTCTCGGGGAGCTGGTCGAAGAGAGTCAGTGCCTGGGCGCCGGCGAGACCGGTCATGGTGAGGACGGGCGTGACGCTGGCAGCGACCAGGAGGCCGGCGACGGCGCTCAAGCCGACGAGCCCGACGAGACCGCCGAGCACGCCTCTCACCGTGCGATTCTTTTGGGGCATACGCTTGATCGTAGGGGAGTTCCCTGAATACCACCTTTGACGAGCCGGCCCGCAATCACGGTGTCGCGCCCCGATCGACAGGAGTGCCATGACCACGTGGGAGTACCTCACCACGCCGCTGCTGATCCACAACACGGCAGCCATCCTCAACAACTGGGGCAAGCAGGGCTGGGAGCTCGTGCAGGTCGTGCAGGGTCCCGAAGGCGGTCTCGTCGCCTACCTGAAGCGTCCGGTGAACGCGGATGCCTCCGCCAACGCCGGCCTCGCCGCGGCGGAGCAGGCCGCCCGTCAGTTCGAGGGAGGCCAGGCATGAGCGTCGCCGCCCGCCTCGCCGAACTCGGCATCGAGCTGCCCGCGGTCGCCGCACCCGTCGCCGCCTACGTCCCGGCGGTCGTGCACGACGGTCTCGTCTACACCTCGGGCCAGCTCCCGTTCGTCTCCGGTGCGCTCCCTGCCGTCGGCAAGGTCGGCGCCGAGGTCTCGGTGGAAGACGCGAAGGCGTATGCGCGCACCTGTGCGTTGAACGCCCTTGCCGCGGCGGCGGATGCCGCGGGCGGCGTCGACCGCATCGGCGGAGTGCTCCGCGTGGGCGGCTTCGTCGCCTCCGCCGCAGACTTCACGGGGCAGCCGGGCGTCATCAACGGCGCCAGCGAGGTGCTCGGCGAGATCTTCGGCGACGCCGGGCGTCATGCGCGTGCGGCCGTGGGTGTGGCGGAGCTTCCCCTCGGCAGCCCGGTCGAGGTCGAAGTGACCTTCATCCTCGCCTGAGCATTCGGCCATCCGGCACGTCCGTGCCGCGCACGAAGAACGCGCCTCCCCGGATCGGGAAGGCGCGTTCTTCGTCTACGGGGGAGTCCTACTTGACCTGCGCCGAGATGATGCTCATCACCGCGGTGTCGGCCAGCGTCGTCGTGTCCCCGACCTCGCGGCCTTCGGCGACGTCGCGCAGCAGGCGCCGCATGATCTTGCCGGAGCGGGTCTTCGGCAGCTCGCCCACGATGTATACGTCGCGCGGACGGGCGATCGCCCCGATCTGCTCTCCGACCCACAGGCGCAGCAGCTGGGCGAGGCCCGCGGGCTCGTGCTCGGCGAGGTAGCTCTCCTTGATGATGACGAAGGCCACGACCGCCTGTCCGGTCGTCTCGTCCGATGCGCCGACCACGGCGGCTTCAGCCGTCGCCTCGTGCGCGACCAGCGACGACTCGATCTCGGCGGTGGAGAGACGGTGTCCCGAGACGTTCATGACGTCGTCGACGCGGCCGAGCAGCCACAGGTCGCCGTCCTCGTCGAGTCGGGCTCCATCACCCGCGAAGTAGTAACCCTGGTCCTCGAACTTCTCCCAGTACGTCTCGCGGTAGCGCTCCGGGTCGCCCCAGATGCCGCGCAGCATGCTCGGCCAGGGCTCGGTGATCACGAGGAGTCCGCCGTTGCCGTTGCCGACCTCGACACCCTGCTCGTCGACGACATCGATCGAGATCCCCGGAAGCGGAACCTGCGCGGATCCGGGCTTGGTCTCGGTGACGCCGGGGAGGGCCGAGACCATGATCGCTCCGGTCTCGGTCTGCCACCACGTGTCGACGATCGGCGTCTTGCCGGCGCCGATGACCTCGCGGTACCACATCCACGCCTCGGGGTTGATGGGCTCACCCACCGAACCGAGCAGTCGCAGCGACGACAGGTCGAACTTCTTCGGCACGCTGCGGCCGATCTTCATGAACGAACGGATCGCCGTCGGCGCGGTGTAGAAGATCGAGACCTTGTACTTCTCGATGATCTCCCACCAGCGGCCGGGGTGTGGAGCGTCCGGCGTGCCTTCGTAGAGCACCTGGGTCGCGCCGTTCGCGAGCGGACCGTAGGTGACGTAGCTGTGTCCGGTGATCCATCCGATGTCGGCCGTGCACCAGAAGACGTCGGTCTCCGGATGCAGGTCGAACACGTACTTGTGCGAGTACGCGACCTGGGTGAGGTAACCGCCCGAGGTGTGCAGGATGCCCTTGGGCTTCCCGGTGGTGCCCGACGTGTAGAGGATGAACAGCGGGTTCTCCGCGGGGAAGGCCTGGGCCGTGTGCTCGGCGGACGCCGCGGGAACCACGTCGTGCCACCACAGGTCGCGTCCCTCGACCCAGTCCACCTCGTTCTCGCCGCGCCGGACGACCAGGACGTGCTCGACGGTCTGCTGCTCGCCCTCGCCACGGTCGGCGAGCGCCTGATCCACCGCCGGCTTCAAAGCGGACACCCGGCCCTTGCGGTAGCCGCCGTCAGCGGTGATGACGAGCTTCGCTCCGGCGTCGTCGATGCGTGAGCGGAGGCTGTCGGCGCTGAATCCGCCGAACACCACGGAGTGGATCGCACCGACGCGGGCGACGGCGAGCATCGAGGCGATCGCCTCGGGGATCATGGGCAGATAGATCGCGACGCGGTCGCCCTGGCCGATGCCGAGCCCTTCGAGGACGTTGGCGACCCGCTTGACCTCTGCGGTCAGCTCGGCGTAAGTGATGCGTCGGGAATCCCCGGGCTCACCCTCCCAGTGCAGAGCGACCCGGTCGCCATTGCCCTCTTCGACGTGCCGGTCGAGGCAGTTGTACGCCACGTTCAGCTCGCCGTCGTCGAACCACTTCGCGAACGGCGGGTTCGTCCAGTCGAGAACCTGCGTGAACGGCTTGTGCCAGTGCACCAGGTCGCGGGACTGCTCGCCCCAGAACGCCTCGCGATCGGCAGCGGCGCGCTCGTAGAGTTCGGGCGATGAGATGGTCTGGGCGACGAATTCCTCCGACGGTGCGAACCGCCGGGTCTCGTCGAGAAGGTGGTCGATCTGGCTGCTCATCGGCAGGCGCTCCTTTGCGGCATTCGGGTCGTTCGAACCTGGCCGTGGGGGTGGACGGCGCGGTCAGGGTGAATCTATCCGCGGGGCCACACATCGCATACTGCCGAAAGTCGGTAGTCGCACCGGTTTTGTCAGGACGGTTGCCTTGCGTACACTCGACGACAGCCGAAATCTCATTCCGGCCTTGGCATGCCCGATTCCCCCAATCGTGCATCGCCGTGGGCGGCATCTCATTCCCCCCGTGAGATGCCGCCCATTCCGTTGGGAGCGCTCCCGTTCTCGGCGCCCCGGCCCGTCCGTCTCCTGCACCGGTCGGCGACTGCGACTCTTCTGCACAGCGCCTGAGCCGCGGTGGCGTATCCGATCGCTCGCGCCGTCCCGGCCGCCTACCTTCGCGGTATGCCCGATTCCTTCGTCATCCAGCCCCGTGGTGCGGCACCGGTGACGGGCGCGATGGATGCCGCTCCCGAGCCGCTGCGCCTCGACCCCGCCTTCGGTCCGCTCATCGCCCACATCGACGACGCCGTCACCGATGTCTTCGTCAACGGCCCGGCGGGTCTGTTCGTCGACCGGGGCAGCGGCGCGGATCCGGTGAGCGGATGGCGGGCGTCGGAGCGGGAGGTCCGCGACCTCGCCGTCGCCCTCGTCGGTCTCGGCGGGCGCCATCTCGACGACCAGGCTCCGTGCGTCGACGTCCGTCTCGATTCCGGCATCCGCGTGCATGCCGTCCTCGCTCCGGTGTCCACGATGGGCACCGCGCTCTCGATCCGCATCCCTCGGGTGCGGGCGGCCGACCTCGAGGCGCTCGCTGCGCTCGGCTCCTTCGGCGCACGTCAGCAGGCCTGGCTCCTCGGGCTGGTGGCCGAACGGGCCAACATCCTCATCACCGGCGGCACCGGAACGGGCAAGACGACGCTCCTGTCCGCGCTGCTCTCCGAGGTCCCGGCGACCGAGCGCATCGTCACGATCGAAGATGTCGCAGAGCTCCGTCCGCGCCACCCGCATCACGTCGCCCTCGAGGCGCGTCAGGCGAATGTCGAGGGAGCGGGAGGGATCACGCTGGCTCGGCTGGTGCGCGAGTCACTGCGGATGCGGCCGGACCGTCTGGTGGTGGGCGAATGCCGCGGGGAAGAGGTCCGAGAGCTGCTCACCGCGCTCAACACCGGACACGACGGCGGCGCCGGCACGATGCACGCCAGCGGGCTCCGCGATGTGCCGGCCCGGCTCGAGGCCCTCGGTGCGCTGGCCGGGATGGATGCAGTCGCCCTCGCGCGGCAGGCGGTGAGTGCGTTCACGGTGGTGCTGCATCTCGACCGTGCTCCCGGGGGCGTCCGTCGGATCCGGCAGGCCGGACGACTCGTGATGGCGGGCGACCGGTTGGACATCGAGGAGGTCACGCCGTGGTGATCCGACGACGCCCTGCGCCCCCTGCGAGTGAGACGGGGGCGAGCGATGCCGCGACCTCGGTGCAGACCCTGGCCGTCCTGCTGCAGGCGGGAGCGGTGCCGGTCGTCGCCTGGCGGCACCTCGCCGACATCGGCGACCCGCATGCGCTGGCCGTGACCGAGCGGGTGGAGGGAGGCATTCCCCTGCTCGACGCCATCGAGGCCGAGGGTGGGGCCTGGGTCGACCTCGCGGCCGCATGGGAGATCGCCACCACGGTCGGTGCCCCGCTTGCCGAGGTGCTCCGGATCATCGCCGAATCTCTGCGCGACGCCGCGTCCGCCGCCGACGATGTGCGCATCGCACTCGCCGAGCCCGCGGGAACAGCGCGCCTGCTGCTGTGGATGCCGCTCGCGGGACTTCTTCTCGGGTTCGCGCTCGGCTTCGACACCGTCGGCGTCATCGTCGGCAATCCGCTCGGTGCCGCCTGCGTGGTCGCGGGCCTTCTCCTCGTGCTCGCAGCTCGGCTGTGGACGCGGCGGCTGCTCCGCCGCGCTGCGCCCGAGCCGGGCACGCCCGGGATGCGAGCCGAACTGGTGGCCGTCGCGCTCGCCGGGGGCGCCTCCATCGACCGCGCCCTCCGTCTGGTCGCCGAGAGCTCGGCCGGAGGGGGGACCGAGGAGGGCATCCGATCCGTGCTCGAGCTGTCCCGAGCAGCCGGCGTGCCCGCGGTGGAGCTCCTTCGAGCGTCCGCAGCGCAGGATCGGCATGCCGCGCGGGTGCACGGCCGCCTGCGTGCGGCGAAGCTCTCGACACGACTGCTCATCCCGCTCGGTGTGTGCACCCTGCCTGCGTTCCTCCTGCTCGGTGTGGCGCCGATGCTGCTCAGCGTCCTGGCCTCGACACCGCTGCCCCTGTGAGCGACGTGCCGAGCGACCCGCTGAGACCGACCAACCGATGCGAAGGCATCACAGAGAAAGAGGTACATCATGATCCGCATTCCCCGACTCGACCGGCGCCGCGCGGCTGCGCTGTTCGGCGACGACACCGGCGCGGCCACGGCCGAATACGCGATCACCACGATGGCCACTGTCGAAGATTTAGAGCACAATTAGCGCATGGTCCCCAAGAAGCGCACTCCCGCTGTCATCCGCGCCGCGGTGTACGCGCGACAGTCTGTCTACGAACCCGAGGGCATCGAGCGACAGATCGAAGCGTGTCGGCAACTCGCTGACGCACGTGACTACGTCCCCGCTGATATCTACGCCGATGACAACGTCAGTGGATACCGCGATCGCGGCGACGGGACTGCGTTCGCTCGGATGCTCGAAGATGCGCGCGCCGGGAAGTTCGACGTACTCATCGTGCGGAAGCTCGACCGACTCGCGCGCTCCCTCTCGGCGATTGAGTCCCTGACCGCCGCTCGCGTTCAAGTCGTCACGACCGACGGCGAACTCGACCTCACGACCGTCAACGGGCGACTCATCGCCAACGTGTTGACCGCCGTCGCTCGCGCCGAGAGTGAGACGAAGGCCGAGCGCCGCGTCTTCGCGAACGCCGGGAGACGACGCGAGGGCATCCCAACGTCGGGACGCGTGCCGTACGGCTATGTATGGGTTCCGACGAAGGTTCGGAAGGATCACGGCAGCGTCGAAGCGTACGAGCTCGACGGTGAACGCGCGGAGGACGTGCGGCGGATCTTCGAGGCCTTTCTCGCGGGGGTGCCTCTCGGATCGATCGCCCGTGATCTTGCTCTCGCTGGAAAGCGCACGGCCGGCACCAAACGCCACCCTGACGGCGTCCCTTTCTCTCCGACGACCCTGCGACGCATGCTGATGTCGCCGTACTACGCGGCATTGCTTCCGCTGCCCTCCGAAGACGGCGGCGCCTACGACCAAGACGCGATCACGCGTGGCTCGTGCGAGGTCGGCAAGTGGCCGGCGATCGTCAGCGTCGAGCAGTGGGAAGCGGCGAAGGCGAAGCTTGCACACCCCTCGCGTAAGACGTCACCCGGGCCTACGCGTCGATGGTTACTCTCGGGGATCGCAGTGTGCGGAGCAGCAGGGTGCGGGCGACCGATCCTCGCTGGCGGCGGTGAAAAGGGCGTGCACTCGTACCGCTGCCCTTCGATGCGCCATTTCATGCGGCAGGGCGACCCGCTCGATGCCTTCGTGGAGCGCTACGCGGTCGAATACATCGCGAAGCACCGAGGAGCACTGCTCGCCCCGCGGGAGAGGTCCGACGCGGCAGCGATCAATGCCGAGCTCGCCCGGCTCGACGCGCGTCTCGTCGAGCTCGGTGAAGACCGCGACGGCGGACTCATCGACCGCGCCGAGTACTTGCGTCGCCGCCCTCCGCTCATCGCGAAGCGCGATGCGCTGCGCCGTGACCTCGCGGCGGGTGCTGACCGCTCAGCGCTGGAAGGCATCGTCGATGCGGGCGACGTGCTCGAAGCCTGGCGGGGGCTCACGCTCGGCGAGAAGCGCGCCGTGCTCGGCGACCTCTTCGAGATCCGTGTGCACTCTGTCGGTCAGGGCAACCGGCGCAACATGCCCGCGGACAAGTTCGCGGCGACGCTCGCCATCGCGCCGCTAGTCATCCGGTAGCGTCCGGCCCCGGCCCCGATCCTTGCGCCGAGCCGCCTTGCTCTTGTTCGAGTTGGGGGGATACCACTCGTTCAAGATGCGGTTGAGCGTCGCCTGATCCTCCGGATCACGGAACGGCAGCGTCGTCGCGGCACCCTCGTCGTCCGGTGTCTCGGGCGCCTCCGGGGTGAGCGTCGCGTGTGCATGACCCCAGGCGGAATCGGTTGGCTTCGCAACGATCGCCACCGCTTCACGAAGCTCAACGTCGTTCGCGACGGCACGCTTTGCAGTTCCGCTCGCCCGGTAGGCCACGATCAGCGACACGACGGCTAGCGCCGTCCCGATGAACCCGCCGGCGGCCGCGATCCAATTTGGGACAACCACGCCCCAGAAGTCAGTCGCCACAGTCACCATGCGCTGAGCATATCGGCGCCTCGGGTGCGCGCTAATGGCGACAGCGGGCGCTGTGGGAGTTGCAGCGTGTCCGAGCGACGGATAACTCGGGCGCCGACGGGAAGATAGTGACGGTTGTGCGGGGGCGACGCTCACTCCTCGCGCTATCTGGGAATCGTGCGCGAGGTTATGCGTGATGCGACCCCGCGACGCTCAACAACCCCGAAATCTGTCCCGGACAGCTCAGCCCGTCGAGCCCTCCCAATCGAGCTCTGGCGGCGACACTCTCAGGACAGCTACTTCCGCGTAATTCTGCGCTTTTCGACTTGTCCTAGGACTGTCCTGGATTGTCCTCTAGGACAGGTGTCTAGTTGTCCTGCAGTTCCCCAGGGCTTTAGCCCGGGACACAGGACAGGACACACCGCCGGACACGCACCGATCGATGTGTGAGTGACGCAGCGACGTGAAGAAGTGGAGCCCCCAAGAGAGATCCGACACGCCGTACGCCCGTGCTCCACGCATTCGCGGGATGGATGTATTCTGACCTCACGGCTGCAGCCAATACGGTGAGAATCCCCGGCACGCAGCACACCAAAACCAGATTCAGCTTGAGTCTCGGCGACGAGTGGAGGGCGCGAAAGCGCCGGGCACCACGGCCGGGGCAAGACCTCTCCGGGTCGATCCGTGGCTAGAGCGGACCCATCTCGATTCCGAGAAGGTTCCTCGCCATGGCTGAATCAGCCGCTACCGCCGCAACGACGGCGTGCCACTCACTCGACGTCCTCTTCCCCGACCCTGACGGCGTGATCGCTGCTCTCGTCGCCGATCTCCCCGCGCCATCACCGGAGAGCGCCGCCCGCGTCTCTGCCCTTCTGGCGGTGCGCTGATGCCTACCGTCCGCTCGTCTGAAGAAGCCGCCGCTCTGGCACGCAAGCGTTGGGACAAGCCTCGCCCCGCACCCGCCGACAAACGAGTGCGCACGCTGCCGTCGGGCTCGAAGATAGAAGCCCGATGGATGGCGAAGGCCGAAGAGCTCGGGCTCGTCTACGAAGGCATGAGCCGCAATGCTCACCGCCGGCTCGCGAAGCGTCTATCCGACGATGACACGATGCGGCGCGTCAAGCGCGTGCACGAGCCTCGCCCGCAGACGATCGACGATGACGACGACCTTTTGCTCGCGCATCTCGAAGCCGAGGCCGCACGGTGGCGCGCTCGCGTCAAGCGCGACCGCCGTGTCGCGCTCGCTCATGAGTTGCTCGCCGACAAGGCCGAGAGCGAGCTCGCAGAGCTCATGTTCAAGCTCGGGCTCATCTCGTGAACGTCCTCGGTCGAGAACTTGCCGAGCTCACTCCCGAGCGCGCACTCGATACATACGACCGGCTCCTCGACCTCACAGACGGAACGCCGTCGATGTTGGCGACGGTCGCCTTCCGCATCGGTCAGATCCCGCCGCGGGCGTTGCCGGATCACGACGACATCGTCGCGACGATGCTCTACCGTGCTGACATCGACGAGAGCGAGCACAAGGGGTACGCGAAGAAGATCCGGAAGGCGCTCCGGAAGGGGCACGACAAGCTCGCCTACACGGTCGTTGACCCCGACGTGCTCGGCCGGCAAGCGGCGGTCGATGCCGAGGCCGAGAAGATCCGCATACGTGAGGACGCTCGTCGCCTCGTCGCCGAGGAAGCCACACAGGACGACGAGCCCGCCGACGACTATGCAGACGTCGCCGCGCTCATCGAGATGGGCGTAGAGCGGCGTGTGCCGGACGCTGGCGCCGTTCGCAACGACGGAGTGCGTCTCGCGTACTCCGCGGCCGTGAACGGGCTCGTTGGGCCGCCCGAGTCCGGGAAGACGCTGATCGCGGTCGCGAGCGCGTGCGACACGCTCAAAGCCGGTGGGAGCGTCCTCCACATCGATGCGGATCACAACGGCGCCGAGGCGACGATCTCGCACTACCTCGCGGCGGACGGCGTGAAGCGTCGCGTGCTTTCCGATCGCGATCGTTTTCGCTATGTCGACGTGCGCTCGGCCGACCACCTTCGCCGCGTGGTCGCAGAAGCAAAGGAGTGGGCGCCGTCACTCGTCGTCGTCGACTCCGTCGGCGAGATCGTTCCGCTCATGGGCGGCGAGTCGAACTCGAACGACGACTATCGACGTATCCACCGCGAGATCCTGTCGCCGCTCGCCGATGGCGGCGCGGCCGTGCTCGTCTTGGACCACGTCACGAAGGAAGAGGGTCGTGGCGGGTATGCGATCGGTGCCGGCGCGAAGAAGGCCGCGATCGACGGCTCATACCTCGCAGTCATGCCTGTCGAGCCGTTCGTGCCGGGTGTCGGCGGTGCCGCTTCTCTGACGATCCTCAAGGATCGGCACGGCGGGGTCCGCGCTCAGTCGCCGAGCGGAAAGAGCCCGACCGCTGCCGTCTTCCGTCTCGACTCTCGCGATGGTGCGTCGACGTGGGAGTTCTGGCGAGGTCGCTCAGACGACGAGCGCGACGATGCACAGGCTCAAGCCGACGTCGAGCACGTGCTCGCGCTCGATCCGTTCCCGACGAGCCGGTCGAAGCTACAGGCCGTACTCAAAGCCGCCCAGGGCAAGGCGTGGGGTAACGACCGCGCGCATGCCGCCCTCACTGAAGCCCGACGTCGCCGCGAGTCCGCGATGACCACTATCCCGATCGAAACCAACACGAAGGAGTAACCCTCATGGCAATCATCAGCGAAAACATCTCAGGCGTCTTGCTCAACGTCCCGGACGACCTCCCCGCCCCCAAGACTCGAAAGGCGATCCAGCGTGCGGTCGCCTCCAAGCTGGCGCGCCAGGCGGCACAGGGAACCTTCGGCGACGCAGTCGATCGGCGTCGCAAGCTCGACGGGATCATCGCCGACGAGTACGGCGCGATTCTCGACAACGATCCCGATGCCGACCTCCCGGATGCACGTCCCCGAGTAACGGCAGCGAAGGCCGAAGTCGAAGACGCACGTCGAGATCTCGACGTGCGGATCAACGTCGAGCAACGCGCGGCACAGAAGGTCCGTAAGGCAGTGGCGGAAGAGCTTCCGTTGCTCGCTCGTACGGCACTTGCCGAGGGCGACACGGCTCTCGCGATGCTCTCAGCGGTGCTGGAAGATGCGATCGCTGCGCGTGACGCTCTTTGGTCTTCGATCGGTGTCGGTCGAATGGCCGCGCGACTCGCGGAAGAGCCCGGCGCTCCGATCGCGATTCAGCACAAGGCCTACGGGTACACCTTCGATCTTGAGGCAGTGATCGAGGGGCTCCACGAGTCGCTTGCGAAGGCAAGCGCCGAGCTCACGGAGCTACGCGGCGACGCGCGGCTCTCCACGGGCAAGAAGACCCGGAAGCCGCGAAAGGCCGCCAGCGAGGCACACAGCCCCGCACAGACGGCAGCCACGCCCGATCCCGCTCTCGGCAACCTCACGATCGGCGAGGACGATGACGACTGACATGCGCGACCCAGAAGAGATCGACCGCGACTTCATGGTGAGCGAGATGTCCATCCCCCCGGTCCCGTACGACGCCCGTCGCGAGATGCTCCGCATCATCGACAAATGCCTCGACCTTCTCGACCGCATCATCGACCAAAACGGGCTGCGCTCATGACCGTCAACCAGCGCGCTCAGTCGCCTTTCAATGCCGACAAGAAGGAGTTCACCCCATGAGCACAGCATCCGACCGGGCAGCCGCGTTTCTGTCCGAAAACACGAACCGGCGCTCGGTACCGTCTCGTACGGCTGGAGCGATCACAGCATCAGGTAAGGCCGCGGCCTTCCTCTCCGACAGTGGAGCCGCGCCCGAACGCGCGGGCGAGACACGCGACGAGACAGGCGACTATGCACGGCTCCGCGAGCTCATCGAGCGAGACGCGCTCACCGACGACGAAGAGAGAGAGTTCTCCGCGCTCGCTGGGAAGCGGCGCGCCGGCACTCTCGAGGGTCAGCCCCGCCGCACCGTCTATCGGCGGCGTAGCGTCGCCGGCGAACAGAGCGAAGCGGGCCGCGCCGACGCCGCGCCGACCGCGAGCGAACAGGCCGCCCGCGCTCTTCGAGGGCATCTGTAATGCGTAGCTCACGCATGGGGGCGATCCCGTCCGACCTCGGCCCCCTGATCGACATGCTCCGTGACTACGGCGACAGGATCCAGAGCCTCGAAGCGCCGTCGGGAGAGACGGTTAATGCGACGGTGTCTCGGCTGACGAAAGTCGTCGCGGATCTCTCGGTGCTCGTCAACAACATCGAGGCGACGCTCACCGCATTCATCGAGAACGACGTGAACGACATTGTCGATGCACGGATAGCGATCGCTCTCGCGTCGTACTTCTCTGGCTCGATAGCGATCGGCGGGAATCTCCTCGTCAACGGTACGGTGCAACTCCCCGGCGCCAGGCTTACTGATCTCTCGATAGCGGAAGACCGCACGGTCGCATGGCTCGCCGGGGCCGGCGACGATCGGCTCGGCCACACATGACCGTCGCCGTGTGCAAGGTCGACCGGAGCACGGCGACGGGCTCGCTCGTCGTCTGCACGTGCGGCCTTGTGCTCGGCCCGTTCATGAATCATGAGCGGGCCGTCCAGGTCGCTCGGTCACACCGGCAGATCCACGCAACGGACAGAGACGGCGCGCGTACGCGGGGTCACTGACTCCGGCTGAGAACGGCGTACGCGCGTTCATAGCTATCGAGCGCGGATAGGTATTTCGCGGCTTCACCACGAACGTCCTCGACGACGGCGCGCGCGGCGCGAAGAATGGATATCCGACCCGACCCGGGAAGCGGCTCAATGTCGACGCCCAGCAACAGCGCTTGGGTCGCGACTTGGACCGCGTGGAAATCCGCTGAACGGCGGACCAGAGGGTGGCGCTCGATCGCGCTGTAAACAGTGTTGCTTAGGCTCATGGTCAGATGATCCAACTCCGGGTAGTCCCGATCCAACGTGGCGAGCGCGGCAATCTCATCGTTGTCTGGCAACGCATCTGTGAGCATGACGAGGTCGAGCCTTCGAACAGCATCCCGCACAGCCCAAGCGCCCTCCCTCCAGAACGCTAGTTCTGCCTCTCGTGTCATCGGGTGAGCTGTGGCGTGGATGAGTGGTCGAACGTGGTTCCACTGCCGCTCCGCGAGTAGGCGGCGCTCGCGCTTTGTTGCCTGTGTCTGCACGACCCACAAGCCCACACCGACGAGAGCACCGACGACGGCGGTATTCACGAGATCCGGAAGGAACTGGCTCCAGTCCGCCGGCCACCAGGCCAAATGCGCCCACGGGCCTTCGACATCGAACGAAACGATCTGCACGCGGCTGAGCCTATCGGCCGCAGTTCCTCAATCAGAGACGGGGATCCTGGCTAGCATCGCGTCGAGCTCGTCATCGATCAGGGTGCGCGACTTCACTTCGGCGACGAAGGCCGTCGGGGCGTCAAGGCCGAGAAGACGAGCCTCGCGCGAGTGGATGTCGAGCAACAGTCGGGCCGCATCCTTGTCGAGCTTCCCCGCGGTTGCTGCCTGCGCCAGCGCGGCTTGAGCGAGGCGCGACAACTCGTCGAGCTCGGCAATCTGTCGCTCTCGCGCCGTCACTGCATTCGCTTCGAGGAAGGGGCGCATGCGGTCGCGGTAGGCATCGAGCCGCGCCTTCACCTGCGGTTCGCTCAGCCTGTGCCCGAGTCCGCCCTCGGCGACCGGCAGATCCGAGCGGCGAGAAATCTCGGCGAAGCTCAGGCGCTGCCGCCAGGCGTCGTACGCCCACTCTTGTTCGCGAAGGACGCGGACGGCGATCAACTCGCTCTGTCGACTCATGGGGACCCCGATCAATGCCATTTCGGGGGGCGTACTCATCTTATGTTGTTCAGCCGACCTTCGGGGCTTGGCTGACCCCCCACTCGACAAGTCGCTCTATGAGGGCACGAACGCTGTCAATGTAGTCTGCGGCGCCTTGCCCGTCGACCTTCGCGGTTCGTTCAGTGACGTCGATCGCGAGCTTCCGTGCTTCGCGGATATCTGCCGCGAGATCGTCAGGTAGCGAGAGCGCGTCAAGGGTTGGCTCGACCCCTGCCAGCGGACCGCGTTGCCCGCTGGTTGACCCAACGAGAAACGCGATCAAGCGGACCGCCTGCTTGAGATCCGCGTACGTCGTGCCGACTATCTCAGCCCCGAGTCGGGCGGAGGTCGTGTCAGTGTTGTACTTGCTGCGGCGAAGTCGATCGATGACGATACGGCCGTAGAAGCGAATCGTCCGATCGGGCGTCGGAGTTGCATCCTCGACGAGGGGGTCGGGATCCCCTGATGATGCTGCAACGCCGTGCTGAGTGGAAACTGGGTCGCGTTCTTCGACCGCATCGTCGCGGTGCGGCGCAGTCTCTTGCTTGAGGTTCCGGGAGCGCTGGTTGCCACGCTTCACGGTGGCGCTACCCCAGCCGGCTTCTTCCGCGTCTGAAATGAAGGCGTAAATGGGCTTTCGAAACGCGAAAATAAGCGTCGCTACTAGAAGCGGCCACACGATGTGCCCAACAACATCGGACACGACGTTCCAACCCTCGATAGTCATCACGCACATGTGGATGACACTACCGTTCGCCATTTCTGCTTTAACTCGGCCACAGTTGCCGCCGTGGCGTTCGCAGGGCTCCTGGTCGTCATCATGCGATCCGACGAGGTTCGCGGCATCCTGACCGATCTCGTCCGGCGAGCCCTCACCGTGTCGTGATGCGCCCCCGGAGGAGCGGCGCCGGTCGCGCCGGGGCGGGGGAGCGAGGCTCCGTCGCCACAGAACTCGCTCTCGGGCTGCCCGCCGTGGTGCTGGCGCTCCTGCTCGGTGCGGGCGCGCTCGGCGCGGCATCGCGCCAGGTGGCGCTGCAGGACGCATCGGCGGATGCGGCCCGTCTCCTCGGCCGCGGCGAGGGGGCGGACGCCGCCCAGCGCGTGGTGGGCACGGCCGTCCCCGGCGCAGGGATCTCGTCTTCACACTCGGGTGATCTCGTGTGCGTCACGGCAACCTTCGAGGCCTCGATCGGCGCGCTGGTGCGGCTGCCCCTCCGGGCGTCGAGCTGCGCGCTCGACGGAGGCCGCTGATGGCGGGCACGGCGGTGGCCGCGGGGGTCCTGGTGGTCGCCGCGGCGCTGTCTCTCGGGCTGGCCGCCGTCGGCGGAGCGGCGGTGACGGCGCAGCGCGCGGCCGGGGCGGCCGATGCCGCGGCGCTCGCCGCAGCCGATGCCGCGAGCGGTGCCGTGCCGACCGCAGCGGAGCCGTGTGCGCTCGCCGCGCGGGTCGCGGAGGCGGCGGGCGCGGCGCTCACCGGCTGCTCTCTCGAGGGCTTCGTGGCGACCGTGGAGGTGCAGGCGGCGTACGCTGGACTCGCAGCCGTCTCCCGAGCCCGTGCCGGGCCACCCGAGGGACAGTGACGGCCGTGCGACCTCACTCACTGTGAACGACCCCACACAGTGGTGTGTATGGTGTGCTTCGAAGAAAGGACGCACCCTTGGCTGAAGGCAAGAAGCTCGTCATCGTCGAGTCCCCGACGAAGATGCGGTCTATTCAGGGATACCTCGGCGACGGCTATGAGGTACTCAGCTCCGTCGGCCATATCCGCGACCTCGCTGACAAGAAGGACATCCCGGCTGCCGACAAGCAGGCCTACGGGAAGTACTCCATCGACATCGACAACGGGTTCGACCCGTACTACGTCGTCTCCGATCGCAAGACGAAGACGGTCGCAGAACTCAAGCGCGCACTGAAGAGCGCCGACGAGCTCCTGCTCGCCACTGATGAGGACCGCGAAGGCGAGGCGATCGCCTGGCACCTGCTCGAGACGCTCAAGCCCAAGGTCCCCGTCAAGCGCATGGTGTTCCACGAGATCACCAAGGACGCGATCCAGGCGGCAGTCGGCAACACGCGTGAGCTCGACCACGACCTCGTCGACGCGCAGGAGACCCGCCGCATCCTCGACCGCCTGTACGGCTGGGACGTCTCGCCTGTCCTCTGGTACAAGGTCAAGACCGGCATCTCGGCCGGACGCGTGCAGTCCGCCGCGACCCGCCTCATCGTCGACCGCGAGCGTGAGCGCATGGCGTTCACCTCGGCCGAGTACTGGGACGTCGACGCTCAGGCAGCCGCGACCGGCACGTCGTTCAAGATCCGCCTCGTGCGTGTCGACGGCGGCCAGCTCGCCCGCGGCACCGACTTCGACGATGACGGAAAGCTCAAGAAGGCCGTCGTCATCCTCGATGAGGCCACCGCTGCCGCGCTCGCCGAGGCGGTCGACGCCGTCGGCGCCGGCAGCGTCACCAAGGTCGAAGCCAAGCCGGGCACACGCAGCCCCTATGCGCCGTTCACCACCTCCACGATGCAGCAGGAGGCGGGCCGCAAGCTCTCGATGGGTGCCAAGCAGGCGATGGGCGTGGCCCAGCGGCTGTACGAAAAGGGCTACATCACTTATATGCGTACCGACTCCACGTCGCTGAGCACCCAGGCGGTGCAGGCGGCGCGGAGCCAGGCGGTGGCCCTCTACGGCGACGCCGCGGTGCCGCTGAAGCCGCGCGTGTACAAGTCCAAGAGCAAGAACGCGCAGGAGGCGCACGAGGCGATCCGTCCCTCGGGAGACACCTTCCGCACGCCCGCCTCTCTCTCGTCCGAGCTCGACCGCGACGAGCAGCGCCTCTACGACCTCATCTGGAAGCGCACGGTCGCCAGCCAGATGTCCGACGCCAAGTACGAGACCACCACGGTCACGATCGCCGTCGACGCCGCGGGGAAGAAGGCCGAGTTCACGGCTTCCGGAACCGTCTACACCTTCAAGGGCTTCCTGGAGGCCTACGAAGAGGGCCGCGACGAGAAGCGCGGCGACGCGGATGCTACCGAGAACCAGTCGCTCCCCGCCGTCGCCGTCGGAGATCAGCTCGCGGTGTCGGATGCGGAGGCCAAGGGGCACCGCACCACGCCGAAGCCGCGCTACACCGAGGCGTCGCTCGTGAAGGTCCTCGAAGAGAAGGGCATCGGCCGTCCCTCGACCTTCGCCTCGATCCCCGAGACCATTCTCGACCGCGGTTATGCGGTCAAGCGCGGACAGGCACTCGTGCCGACGTGGCTCGCGTTCAGCGTGGTCCGGCTGCTCGAGGAGCACTTCGCCGAGCTGGTCGACTACGACTTCACCGCTGCGCTCGAGGACGACCTCGACACGATCGCCCGGGGCGAGCAGAACCGCGTGGAATGGCTCAAGTCGTTCTACTTCGGGTCCGACTCACACGTCGGCCTCCGCCAGGTCGTCGACAACCTCGGCGAGATCGACGCGCGTGCCCTCAACTCCACCCGCATCACGGACACCGCCACGCTGCGCTTCGGCAAGTACGGCCCGTACCT
Source organism: Microbacterium maritypicum (assembly GCF_041529975.1). Lineage (NCBI taxonomy): Bacteria > Bacillati > Actinomycetota > Actinomycetes > Micrococcales > Microbacteriaceae > Microbacterium > Microbacterium maritypicum. The sequence goes on from NZ_CP168030.1 coordinate 1,664,166, forward strand.
CGAGGTCGCCGACCCGGAGAACCCCGACGCCAAGCCTCGCATCGTCAATGTGCCGGAAGACCTCGCGCCCGACGAGCTGACCGCCGAGAAGGCGCAGGAGCTCATCGACGCTCCCGTCGCGGGCGACCGTGTGCTCGGGGAGAACCCGGAGAACGGCAAGATCGTCGTCGTCAAGGACGGCCGGTTCGGACCGTATGTCCAGGAGAACGACCCGGTGTCCGAGGACGCAGCGGTCGACGAGACGACCGGCGAGGTCGTCGAGGCCCCGAAGCCGAAGCGCGGAGCGAAGAAGGAGGCGGCCCCGAAGCCGCGTACCGCATCGCTGTTCCGCTCGATGTCGGTCGACACGATCGAGCTCGACACCGCGCTGCAGCTCCTGAGCCTGCCGCGTGTCGTGGGCGTCGACCCGGAATCGGGAGACGAGATCACGGCCCAGAACGGCCGCTTCGGTCCGTACCTGAAGAAGGGCACCGACTCGCGGTCGCTCGAGAGCGAATCGCAGATCTTCGACGTCACGCTCGAGCAGGCGCTGGAGATCTACTCCCAGCCGAAGTACGGTGCCGGTCGTCGTGCATCCAGCGCACTCGCCGAGTTCGAGGCCGACCCCGTCAGCGGTAAGCCGATCCGCATCCGCGACGGCCGGTTCGGTGCCTACGTGACCGATGGCGAGACGAACGTGACGATTCCGCGCGGCCAGACGGTCGAGGACATCACATTCGAGATCGCCGTGCAGATGCTCGCCGACAAGCGTGCCAAGGGCCCGGCTCCGAAGCGCGGTGCGGCCAAGAAGGCGCCCGCCAAGAAGGCGCCGGCCAAGAAGGCCGCCGCCAAGAAGCCCGCAGCCAAGACGGCGGCCAAGTCGACGACCGCGAAGAAGGCCCCCGCGAAGAAGACCACGGCGGCGACGTCGGCCGCACGGTCGGCTGCGGCGAAGAAGGCTGCAGCCACCCGTGCGGCGAACGCCGCCGCGAAGGCAGCGGAGAAGGCGAGCTCGTGACTCCAGGTCACGGGGTGTGGATCACGCTCGAAGGCGGAGACGGCTCTGGCAAGACCACGCAGTCGAATCTGCTCGCGGAGTGGCTCGAAGGCACCGGGCGCACTGTCGTGCGCACGCGCGAACCCGGTGGTTCCGAGGTCGGGCAGCTCATCCGCGACATCGTGCTGCATCATCGAGGTGACATCGCGCCGCGCGCCGAGGCGTTGCTCTACGCGGCCGACCGCGCGCACCACGTGGCGACGGTCGTGCGACCCGCACTCGACCGCGGGGATGTCGTGCTGCAGGATCGCTACCTCGACTCGTCCGTGGCGTACCAGGGTGCCGGCCGTGTGCTCGATGCGACCGAGATCCGCGAGCTTTCGCTCTGGGCGGCCGAAGGCGCGCTGCCCGACCTGACCGTGCTGCTCGACCTCGACCCCGCTGCGGCCCGCACCCGCCTCGACTCCGCCGACAAGCCGTTCGACCGGCTGGAAGCAGAACAGGCGGAGTTCCACGGGCGCGTCCGCGACGCGTACCTGGCCCTCGCGGCGGCCGAGCCCGAGAGGTTCCTCGTCCTCGACGCCGCCGCAGCGCCGACGGTGATCGCGGAGCAGATCCGTGCCCGGGTCGGCGCACTGCTCGGCTGACCTGTGCGAGCGACACCCATGCCGTCGGCGTCGGTGGTCGCGATTAGGCTGAGTGCATGCCCCGCACTGTTCCTCCTCCTTTCCCGTGGGCGGACGTGTGGGGGCAGGATGCTGCCGTCGACACGCTCCGTGCGGCGGCATCCGATCCGGGTGCGCTCTCGCATGCCTGGCTGATCACCGGCCCGCCCGGATCCGGCCGTTCGACTCTCGCGTACGCGTTCGCGGCCGCTCTGGTCGCCGACCACCCCGAAGACGAGGCGGTGATGCGGCAGGTCTTCGCGGGCACCCATCCCGACGTCACGGCGCTCCGCACCGACAAGGTGATCATCACGATCGCCGAGGCCCGCGCTCTCGTGGAGCGCTCCTACTTCGCACCCTCCGCGGGTCGGTACCGTGTCATCGTCGTCGAGGACGCCGATCGCATGGTCGAACGCACCTCCAATGTGCTGCTGAAAGCACTCGAGGAGCCGCCCGAGCAGACGGTGTGGATCCTGTGCGCGCCCAGCGAGGCCGACCTGCTGCCGACGATCCGCTCCCGGGTCCGCTCGCTGCGACTGCGGGAGCCGGATGTCGCCGACGTGGCCCGGCTCATCACCCTGCGCACGGGGGCCGATGAGGCCGTCGCCGAGCAGGCGGCGCGGCATTCGCAGCGCCACATCGGGATGGCGCAGCGTCTCGCCACCGATGACGCGGCTCGGCGTCGGCGCGACGAGACCCTGCGGTCCGTCATCGGCGTCCGCGGTGTCGGCGATGCGGTCGATGTCGCGGGTCGGATCATCCAGGCCGCGACCGAAGACGCGAAGGCCCTCACGGCGGAGCGCGACGCGCAGGAGCGGGCTTCGCTCCTGCGCACGATCGGAATCGCCGAGGGGCAGGCCGTGCCGCCGGCATTGCGCACACAGCTCTCGGCGCTCGAAGACGATCAGAAGAAGCGCGCCACGCGCAGCCTGCGTGACGGCATCGACCGCGTGCTCACCGACCTGCAGTCGCTGTTCCGCGACGTGATCATGCTGCAGTTCGGCCGCGGCGACGATCTCATCAACCGCGAGCTGCGCCCCGAGCTGGAAGGCCTCGCGTCGGCCTGGCCTGAGGCCCGTACCCTTGTCGTACTTGACCACCTTGCCGAGACGCGGCAGTCGCTGGAGCGCAACGTCGCTCCGCTGCTCGCACTGGAGAGCTTGCTCGTGACGATCACGAGCGGGAGGAAACCGTGAACAACCGATCGACTTCCCGCTTCCGTCGCGCCGCCGCGGCCATCGCCGGCCTCGCCGCGGCATCCGTCGCCCTCTCGGGCTGTCTCTACGCGATGATCCCCGAGCAGTCGTCGCGGCCGGCGACGACCATCGTCCCCGACACCGACGGGGTCGCCGAAGATCTGCTGCCCTTCTATTCGCAGGAACTGGAGTGGACGGACTGCGGCCCCGGCTTCGACTGCACCGAGGTGACGGCGCCCCTCGACTGGGAGAACCCGGGGGCCGGTGACATCAGCCTGTCGGTGATCCGCCATCGCGCGCAGGGGACCCCCGTCGGCTCCCTGTTGACGAACCCGGGCGGACCCGGATCGAGCGGTGTGGAGCTCGTCCAGCGCAGCCTCGACTTCGCCGTCGGGCCCGATCTCATCGAGAACTACGACGTGATCGGCTTCGACCCGCGCGGAGTCGGGGGCTCGACCGCGGTGACCTGCTACGACGCACCGGAGATGGACGACTACCTCTACGGCATCCCGTCCGCCGCCCGTGGCACCGCGGAGTGGGAAGCCGAGCTGCTCGACGCGCACAAGTCGTTCGCCGAGGCATGCGAGGCGAACAGTGACGGCATCCTGCCGCACATCACGACGGTCAACTCCGCCCGCGACATGGACCTGATCCGCGCGGTGCTGGGCGACAAGCAGCTCAACTATCTCGGCTACTCCTACGGCACGTTCCTCGGCGCGACCTATGCCAAGCTCTACCCCGAGAAGGCCGGACGCCTGGTGCTCGATGGCGCGATCGATCCGGCGGTTCCGGGTCTCGAGGTCGGGGCGACTCAGGCTCTGGGCTTCGAGTCGGCGCTGCGCGCCTACATGCAGAACTGTCTCGACTCGGGGAACTGCCCCTTCAACGGCACAGTGGACGAGGCGATGGCTGATCTCGGGGCGCTGCTGGCGAGCGTCGACCGCACTCCGCTCGAGAACGGCGATGGGCGGATGATGGGCGCGGACTCCCTGCTGACGGGGATCATCGCCGCGCTCTACGCCCAGGAAAGCTGGGACATCCTCACCCAGGCCCTCGATGAGGCGCTGCAGGGAGACCCGACCACGGCGTTCCTGCTCGCCGACTATTACAACAAACGCGGCGATGACGGAATCTACACCGACAACTCCACCGAGGCCTTCCGTGCATACAACTGCATGGACTACCCGGTCGAGGACGACCCGGCCGCCGAAGCCGCGATCGAGGCCAAGATCGCCGAGGGCGCGCCGACCATCGCCCCGTACTGGACCGGACCGGACTCCTGCGAGGTCTGGCCCTACCCGCCGACCGGCACGCGGGGCGAGATCGCGGCTGAGGGTGCAGGACCCATCCTCGTGATCGGCACGACGAACGATCCGGCGACGCCGTACGAGTGGTCCGAGTCGCTGGCGGACCAGCTCGAAGAAGGGGTCCTGATCACCCGCGTCGGCGAGGGCCACACCGGTTACAACAAGGGCAACGTCTGTGTGGACGACGCCGTCGAAGCATTCCTGCTCGACGATGTGGTGCCCGAAGACGGCCTGCGCTGCGAGTGAGGCGGGCTCGATTCGCGACCGGGCACGAGACAGGGTAATATCGGTGATCGCGCCGCTCACGCGTCGCACGCCGCTTTAGCTCAGTCGGCAGAGCATTTCACTCGTAATGAAAAGGTCGTCAGTTCGATTCTGACAAGCGGCTCCGAAGGCCCCGTGATGTGAAGAACATCACGGGGCCTTTCCCGTTCCAGCGGCGTACCCTCGAATCATGAGCAGAGCGCTTCTGATCGTCGATGTGCAGAACGATTTCACGGAGGGTGGTGCACTCGCCGTGACGGGCGGTGATGCGGTGGCCGCTGCCGTCACGACATTCCTCGCCGCGCATGCCTCCGACTACGCGGTGATCATCGCGTCGCGGGACTGGCATGACGCGCAGGGAGACAACGGCGGACACTTCGCCGGCACGCCCGACTTCGTCGACTCCTGGCCCGTGCACTGCGTCGCGGGCACGGAAGGTGCCGACTACGACCCGCTCCTGGTGACGGATGCCGTGACGCACCATGTCCGCAAAGGGCAGGGCAAACCCGCGTACTCGATGTTCGAGGGGGAGACGGAGGCGGGTGAGACCGTCGGAGCGCTCCTCACTGCCGCGGGAGTGCTCAGTGCCGATGTGGTCGGCATCGCGACCGATCACTGCGTCCGGGCGTCCGCACTCGACGCGATCGCGCACGGCGTCCATGTACGGATTCTGACCGACCTCGTGGCCGGGGTGGCTCCGGAGCCGAGCGAAGCGGCCCTCGCAGAACTCGTGCACGCGGGTGCGGAATTGGTCGAGAGCACCGACGCGTGAACCGCAGCGTCCTGCTGCTTCGGGCTGTGAACGTCAGCGGACGCAACAGCGTGCCGATGGCACGGTTGCGAGAGGTGCTGGCGACCGACACTGATCTCGCCGACGTGTCGACCTACATCGCGAGCGGCAACATCGTCTGCGCGACGCCGAAGAACCCGGATGCCGCGTGCAGCGTCGTCCGCTCGCTCATCCATGAGGAGTTCGGGGTCGACACTCCGGTCATCCACCGAACGCACACGCAGTTGGTCGCGTCGGAGTCCGCTCAGCCCTTTCCCGAGGGTGACGTGAAGTTCGTGCACGCGATGTTCCTCGAGGGGACGCCCTCGGCGGGGGCGGTCGAGGCGCTGGAGGAGCGACGTCTGCCGGAGGAGCGTATCGCGCTGATCGGCAACGACCTGTGGATCGACTACGGGAGTGGTGGAGTGCACTCCACGAAGCTCACGAAGGGGGTGCTGGACCGTGCGCTGGGCGTGGCCGGGACCGCCCGCAACCTCCGGACGACGCGCACACTCATCGAGCTGACGGCGTGACGGCGTGACGGAGTGACGGAGTGACGGCGCCGGAGATCGTCGAGGCCTGAGTCTCAGCCCTGGACCCCGCCGGTCTCCGTGCTCAGCGCGGTCGGCGGCGTGTGCGGGTGCGACTGCAGGTCGACGCGGCGGGTGCCGCATCCCCCGCACCGCACGTAGAGGATGACGCCCTCACTCGTCGGATGCCGCGACTCGACGAGCCATGCGTGCTCATGGGACGCGGTTTCGGGCCGGATGCGGGGGATCGGGAGCGTGTTCTGCGAGGTCATGTACCCAGCGTGATGTAATGGTCTTATGCATCTCAACCCTTACGGCGAATATGCGGTGCTCCTGGCCGCCTCCCTCGTCAACGACTGGCCGGCCGACCGCGCCGGGATCGAGGAGCGCACCCTCGAGCTGGGCATGACGCAGACGTTCCCGCCGGCGGCCGATGATCATGAGCGGATCAAGACGGTCATCGACGACTGGCTCGCGATCGTCGACGAGTCTGACCCCGATGCCCGGGCTCTGCTGCTGAACGCCCAGCTCGCGGCCGCGGCCGCCTACCCGCGGCTCACGAACCACGACGGGGAGGGCTGGCACCTGCACTACCGCGATGACGTGCCGTCACTGCCCTACGTGTTGCGGGCGATCATCAGCCTCGGCACCTCGCTGCACCTCGTGACACGAGGGATGAGCAGGCTCGGCAGGTGTCAGGCCGCGCCGTGCACGAACGTCGTCGCGGACGTGACCCGCAACGGCCGTCAGCGCTTCTGCTCCGTGCGCTGTGCGAACCGCGCGGCCGTCCGACGGCACCGGGCGCGGGCCTGACACCGCTGCTCAGGCGGTCTGCCCGGAGTGCTTGCCCTCGCCGATCTCCTCGACGAGCTTCGCGTTGAAGGCGGGCAGGTCGTCGGGCGTGCGGCTGGAGACGAGGCCCTCGTCCACGACGACCTCCTCGTCGACCCAGGTCGCCCCCGCATTGCGGAGGTCGGTCGTCAGGCTTGGGTAGCTGGTGAGCGTCCGCCCGTCCACGACACCGGCCTCGATGAGGATCCAGGCGCCGTGGCAGATCACGCCCACGGGCTTGTGCTGCTCGAAGAAGGACCGCGCGAGGGCGATCGACGGCTTGTCGAGGCGCAGGTGGTCGGCGTTCACGACGCCGCCGGGAAGCACGAGCGCGTCGAATTGGTCGGCCGACGCGTCGGAGGCGAGGAGATCCACGGCCTGCTCGTGACCGTTCTTCCCGGTGATCGCGGCGCCGTCCGGGGCGATCAGCGTCGCGCTCGCGCCCTCGGCGGTCACCGCATCCCAGGGGCTGGTGAGCTCGCTGTCCTCGAATCCGTCCGTCGCCAGGAATGCCACTCGGTTGCCGGTGAGAGTCATGGTTCGTCGTCCTTTCGTGGAGGGTCGTCCGCGGGGAGCGGACGAGTAGACCCTCTCCCGGGACACCCGAATGTGGGAAGGGGGTGGCCTCTGCGAGGAGCCGGTGATACAGGAGAAGCCGTCGTCTCCGGAGCGCTCCCCTCGGATTCCGCTGCGGCGGCAGTAGCATCCAGACATGCGCGTTCGTCCTGCTCTCGTCCTCCTGCCGATGCTCGTTCTGCTCGCGGCCTGCGCCCCCGAGCCGGCTCCGAGCCCGTCGCCGTCGACGTCGTCGACCTCTGCGCCGACATCGCCCACTCCCACGCCGTCTGAGACCTCCGCGCCGACCCCGGACCCGACGGAGGCCGCCTCGGAATTCTCCGGTCCCCAGCTCGTGAATCTCTGCACCGAGAAGACGCGCAGCCTGGCACCGGACGCGACCTACTACGCCGACATGGCGACCACCGAGTGGCTTGCGGAGAAGTCCCTCTGGTTCGTCGTCATCCCCAAGACGCTGGACGGCCAGGACAGCGTCGCGGTGTGCGCGATCGGCGGTACCCCGAAAGCCCCGACGTTCGAACTCGAAGGCGAGACGCTGCCCAGTGGCGTGGCCGACATCCGCGCGGAGCTGCTGGCGGGCGAGCACGACGGCGAATCCTGAGACAGGTGCCGCCGCGCTCACCCTGCGGTGGGCCCCGTGGGGCTCGAACCCACGACCCGCGGATTAAAAGTCCGATGCTCTGCCAACTGAGCTAGAGGCCCCTGCTCAAAGTCTAGTGCGCACGACGAGGGGCCGTCGGCGACAGAACGTCGCCGACGGCCCCTTCTCCTTCCCGGGTGGCTCCCCCTACCCCGAGAAGGCCGCGTGCCGGGTCCTCCTCCCGGCCATCCCGTGCTTAGGAAGCCGGGGGCATCAGGACCGTGTCGATCAGGTACACGGTCGCGTTCGCGGTCTGCACTCCACCACAGACGACCTTGGCGTCGTTGACCATCCAGTCATCGCCGCTGCCGGTGACTTCGAGCTCGGCACCCTGGACCGTCTTGTGCATGCCCTCGATGTCGGCCGGCTCGATCTGGCCGGGGACCACGTGGTAGGTCAGGATCGAGCTCAGCGTCTCACTGTCGGTCTTGAGAGCCTCGATGGTGGCCGGGTCGATCTTCGCGAAGGCGTCATCCACCGGTGCGAACACGGTGAACTCGTCTCCGTTGAGCGTGTCGACGAGGTTCACGTCGGGGTTGAGCTGTCCGCTCACCGCTGCGACCAGCGTGGTCAGCATCGGGTTGTTGGATGCGGCGACGGCGACCGGGTCCTGGGACATGCCCTGGATCGATCCTGCGCCCTCCGGCACAGCTTCGGCGTAGGCGGCGCAACCGGGGCCCACGAGGTTCGCGGCCGGGTCCATCTCCTCCATCGGCGTCGACTCCGACGTCTCCGGAGTCTTGGGCTCGGTGGACTCCTCCGTGGTGCTGCCGCTGCCCATCGAACAGGCGGAGAGCAGGAACGCGCTCGCCAGGCCGAGGGTGATGGCTGCGGTGACCTTCTTCTTGGTGCTGAACATGTCGAGCTCCTTCAGAACTGAGCCACGGCCTCTCCGTGGCGTCGAGGGCTGTTCGGAGCACCTTCGAGATCGGATGGGAGAAATCTCAGAAATCTCTCAGATCGATCGAATCCAATCCGTTGTCGTCCCCGGAGCGAACAGCTCCCGACAGAAGTGGGGACCTCATGGACCTGATCATCATCGGCCTGCTCGGCGGGCTCATCACCGGCATCTCGCCGTGCATCCTGCCCGTGCTGCCCGTGATCTTCCTCACCGGGGGCGCCCAGTCCGCGCGGTATGAAGACGAGGTGGTGCCCGCCAGGCGCAGCCGCCCGTACTTCGTGATCGCGGGGCTGGTGCTGAGCTTCACGCTCGTCACGCTCGGCGGCTCACTGCTGCTCGGGCTGCTGAATCTGCCGCAGGACATCATCCGCTGGGTCGGCATCGCGGTGCTGATCATCATCGGCGTCGGGCTCATCGTGCCGCGGTTCCAGCACATCCTCGAGCGCCCGTTCCAGCGGTTCGGTCAGCGCGAGGTGAAGAACCGGGGGAGCGGCTTCGGCGTCGGCCTCGCGCTGGGTGCGGTCTTCGTGCCGTGCGCCGGCCCCGTGCTGGCCGCCATCATCGTCGCCGGCTCCACCGGTCAGATCGGCATCGGAACCGTGCTGCTCACCGTGTCGTTCTCGATCGGCGTGGCGGTGCCGCTGCTGATCTTCGCCCTCGCCGGCCGCAGTGTCGTCGAGCGCATCCGCTCCTTCCGCTCGAAGGAGCGCGGGCTGCGCATCGCCGCCGGCATCGCGATGATCGCGCTCGCTGTCGGGCTCGTGTTCAACGTGCCCCAGGCGCTGCAGCGTCTGCTGCCCGACTACACGGCTCCGCTCCAGGAGCAGATCGCCGACTCCGACCAGGTGAAGGACGCCCTCGATCTCGGCGGACTCGTCAACGAAGAGAACAAGGATCTCGACAAGTGCACCAACGGTGCCGAGGAACTCGAGTCGTGCGGAACGGCGCCGTCGATCAAGGGCATCCAGGAATGGCTCAACACCCCGAACGGGGAGGCGCTCGACCTCAAGGATCTGCGCGGCCAGGTGGTGCTGATCGACTTCTGGGCGTACTCGTGCATCAACTGCCAGCGTTCGCTCCCGCACGTGGTCGCCTGGGACGAGGCATACCGCGATGCGGGCCTGCAGGTGATCGGCATCCACTCTCCCGAGTACGCGTTCGAGAAGGACCCGGGCAATGTGGCGGCCGGCGCGCGAGACTTCGGCATCGAGTACCCGGTCGCCCTCGACAACAACCTGTCGACGTGGACGAACTACCGCAACCGCTACTGGCCCGCCCACTACCTGATCGATGCAGAGGGAACCGTGCGCCACATCTCGTTCGGAGAGGGCAACTACGCCGCGACCGAGTCGATGATCCGCGAGCTGTTGAAGGACGCGGATCCGTCCGTCGACCTTCCCGGCGCGACAGACGTCGAAGATGACACACCCGATGTGGGGTCGACGACGAGGGAGACATTCCTCGGTTCGTCGAAGGACGTCAACTACGGCGGCGACGGCGACTACCGCTCCGGCACCAACGCGTACACGTTCCCGAAGGATCAGCCGGCCGACAGCTTCGCGCTCGACGGCGACTGGACGATCGAGACGCAGTACGCGACGCCGGAGGGTGATGACGGACGCATCAGCCTCGAGTATCACGCCGCCGAGGTGCGGGTCGTGGTCGCCGGGACGGGAGACATCGAGCTCCGACGCGACGACGGATCGACGGAGACCATCGCGATCGACGGCACTCCGCGCTCGTACGAGCTGCTCAAGCAGACCGACATCGCCGAAGGCACCCTCACGCTCGACGTCCCGCCCGGAATCCAGGTCTATTCCTTCACATTCGGGTGACGTCTGCACGGGTACGGAGAGGAGATGCGGCATGCTTGTGGAGATGGTCATCGATGGAATGGACGTCCCGGAGGACGGCGCGACGCAGGATGCTGTCGGCGACCTCCTCGTGCGCGTCGCCGACGGTGACCAGGCTGCCTTCGCGGCCCTCTACGACGCCCTCTCCTCCCGCGCCTTCGGGCTGATCCTCCGCGTGCTGGTGAACCGGGCGCAGAGCGAGGAGGTCCTGCAGGAGGTCTTCCTGGAGATCTGGCAATCCGCTTCCCGCTTCGCTCCGAACAGAGGTCAAGGACGAACGTGGGTCATGACGATCGCACATCGTCGGGCCGTCGACCGGGTGCGGGCATCGCAGTCGAGCGCCGACCGCGATGTGCGGGCCGGATTCAAGGACATCGGTGTGGCACACGACAGCGTCGCAGAACAGGTGGAGCTGGGAATCGAAGGCGAGAAGGTCGTCGACGCTCTCTCGGGGCTTCCTGAGGTGCAGCGCGAGGCACTCGTCCTCGCCTACTACGGCGGTTACAGTCAGAACGAGATCGCGGCCCTGGTGGGCGCGCCGCTGGGGACGATCAAGACACGGATGCGAGACGGGCTGACCCGTTTGCGCACGGCGATGGGGGTGACGGCATGAACGAGAAAGAGTTCGCAGAGCTCGCGGCGGGTGCCGCCCTGCACGCGCTGTCGGCAGACGACGAGCGCCGTTTCCGTGACGCATTCGCCGCGCACCCCGAGTGGCAGGCCATCGTCGAGGCGGATGCCGGTGCGGCCGGGCTGCTCGCCGAGACGGCCGCGACGGTCGATCCGCCCGCGAGCATCCGGTCCGCCCTGCTCGCGCAGATCGCCGTCACGCCACAGAGAATCGAGTCGGACGGCGACGAGCCGCGTGCGGCCGCTCCAGCACCGGAGAGCTTCACGACGGAGGAGGCCGCCGCCGAATCCCCGAAGCCGCGCCGATGGACTCGCACGGTGTTCGCGTTGGCCGCGTGCCTCGCCCTCCTCGTCGGCGTCGGCATCGGCGCAGTGGCTCTGAATCAGCAGCTGAACCGCCCCGCGAGCGTGGTCGCCCTGCAGGAGATCGAAGCGGCGGGAGACGCCGAGCAGGCGACGGTCGCGCTCGATGACGGCGGAACGGCGACGGCGCACTGGTCGGGCTCGGTCGGCAAGGCCGTGCTCGTGGCCGACGGGCTCCCGAATCCCGGGGAGGGCGAGACCTACGAACTCTGGTTCGTGCGCGGTGACGCCCCCGTCTCGGCAGGCGTGTTCGATGTCGACGGCGGTGAGGCGACAGCCCTGCTCGATGGCGACATGCAGGCAGGAGATGCGATCGCGGTGACCGTCGAACAGGCCGGCGGCTCGCCGACGGGGCAACCGACGTCTGACCCGGTGATCGTCATCCCCACGGCCTGAGCGTCGCCGATCGCGCGTACCCTGGAGGGATGCCTGAGCAGCACCACCGCCCTGTGCGCCGACCGTCCTCCTCCTTCGACAACATCGTCGGCGCGCACGATCCCGCCGAAGAGACGCGGGTCGCACACGCCACGGCATCCGCTCTGCTGACGCGCGTCCGTGCGGACGAGAGCGGTGCCAGCGCGGAGAGGCTCGTGGCATTCACCTCCGAGCACGGCATCGACGAGATCGCGGAGCTGTGGTCGAAGGCTCCGTCCCGCACGCTTCCCGGCGCGCTGTGGCGCCTGTACGTGCTGCAGCTCGCGATCCACGCCGACGCCCGCACGGCCGCGCTGCTCTACGACCGCGGTCGGGTGGAGCTGGCCTCGGCCGATGTCGTGATCGCCGGCGCTCCGGTGCCGGCGAGCCCTGACGAGCTCGTCGCGCTGATCGACACGATCCTGCGCGGGGCGTTCCGCGGGGACTTCGCGGTGGCTCTCGACCGCGCCGCCGCGTTCTGCCGGGTGCAGGCTTCGGGGGCGACCCACTCGGCGGACGACTACGAGCCCACCGAACCGGCGCGAGCCAGCGAACTGACCACCCGAGCGCTGCGACTCAGCAGCTATGCGCAGGATCTGGCGGCTGCAGCGGTGCTGTGGCGCACGGGCGCTCTCAGCTGACGGACACGCTCCGGCGGGCCGCAGGGCCCTGCAGAATAGAGCCCGGACAGAGAAAAGACCGGGCCGCAAGAACGCCTCTCGGCGGAAGGCCGCTCGTAGCGGCGAAAAATGGAGCCCGGGGTTATGCGGCCCGGCCACTCAATTGTAACGCGATGCGGCGGTGGCTATTCCCGCCCTCTAGGCTCGGATCATGACCGGGCGTTTCGCACTCATGATCGATCCCGTGCCCGCCGAGGAGCAGCGCTCCGACTACGCCGACACGTTCACGCAGGTGGATGCCGCGGCCCCCGCGCTCAGCGTGGGAGAGCTGAGCACGCAGCGCGGTGACGGCGTGTTCGAGTCGATCGGCGTGGTCGACGGGCATGCGCAGGAAGTCGTCCCGCACCTCGAGCGGCTCGCGCACTCGGCACGCCTGTGCGACCTTCCGGTGCCGAACCTCGCGCAGTGGCGCCAGGCCATCGACCGGGCCGCGGCACAACTCGGTGCGGGCGAATCCGTGATCAAGCTCATCCTCAGCCGCGGCGTCGAGCACGGGCCCACGCCGACGGCATGGGTGACGGCGGCGCCGGCAGCCGACTTCTCCGCCGTGCGGGAGACGGGCGTGCGCGTCGTCACCCTCGACCGCGGATACGACCTGGGCGCGGCCGAGCGGGCGCCGTGGCTGCTGCTGGGCGCCAAGACCCTCTCGTACGCCGTGAACATGGCTGCTCTGCGTGAGGCGCACCGGCGCGGGGCGGACGACGCGATCTTCCTGTCGAGCGACGGCTTCGTGCTGGAGGCGCCGACGGCTTCGCTGATCCTCCGGTTCGGCGACCGCTTCGTCACCCCCGCCCCGAACGGCGGCATCCTGCACGGCACGACCCAGCTCAGCGTGTACGACCATCTCGCGGCACAGGGTTTCGACGTCGGCTACGACCGCATCCCGGCGACGGATCTCCCGCAGGCGGATGCCGCGTGGCTCGTGTCGAGCGTCCGCCTCGCTGCGGCGATCACCGCCGTCGACGATGTCTCGCTCCCGGTCGACGCAGCCCTCACCGCCGACCTGAATCGCTACCTGCTCTCCCCGCGCGACTGAGCGTCGAGGCGTCGCCGACACGCGAGAGGGTCCGAGAACCGAAGTTCCCGAACCCTCTTCCGTCAGCCTCGACTCACCCGAAGCGGCCGGAGACGTAGTCCTCGGTGGCCTGCACGGACGGGGTGGTGAAGATGCTCGTCGTGTCGTCGTACTCGATGAGCTTGCCCGGCTTGCCGGTGCCGGCGATGTTGAAGAAGGCCGTCTTGTCGGACACGCGGGACGCCTGCTGCATGTTGTGCGTGACGATGACGATCGTGAACTCGTTCTTGAGCTCGCCGATCAGCTCTTCGATCGCGTAGGTCGAGATCGGGTCGAGAGCCGAGCACGGCTCGTCCATCAACAGCACCTCGGGCGACACGGCGATCGCGCGGGCGATGCACAGACGCTGCTGTTGCCCGCCGGACAGGCCGGATCCCGGGCGGTCGAGCCGGTCCTTGACCTCATTCCACAGGTTCGCACCGGTGAGTGACTTCTCGACCAGGGCGTCCTGGTCGCTCTTCGACATCCGGGTGTTGTTGAGCTTCACGCCCGCGAGGACGTTCTCCTTGATCGACATCGTGGGGAACGGGTTCGGCCGCTGGAACACCATGCCGACCTGACGGCGCACGAGCACCGGGTCGACGCCGGGACCGTAGAGGTCCTTGCCGTCGAGCAGCACCTCACCTTCGACGCGGGCGCCGGGGATGACCTCGTGCATGCGGTTCAGGGTGCGCAAGAACGTGGACTTGCCGCACCCCGAGGGGCCGATGAAGGCGGTCACGCTGCGCGGCTGGATGTCGAGGGAGACGCCCTCCACGGCGAGGAAGTTACTGTAGTAGACGTTGAGGTCGTTGACTTCGATGCTCTTGGACACGTGGATTCCTGTTCTGAGTTGTCGGGCGCTCAGCGGCCGGAGACCTTCGGGGCGAACCACTTCGCGATGAGACGCGCGAGCAGGTTCAGGACCATGACGATGAGGATGAGGGTGAGGGCGGCGGCCCACGCGCGCGCGACGGCGGCGTCGGGGCTCGTGCCCTGATTCATGTACTGGTTGTAGGCGAACACCGGCAGCGTCATCATCTGGCCGTTGAAGATGTTCAGGTTCATGCTCTGGGTGAAGCCGGCGGTGAGCAGCAGCGGCGCGGTCTCGCCGATGACGCGGGAGATCGCGAGCATGACCGAGGTCATGATGCCGGCGATCGAGGTCGGCAGTACGACCTTCAGGATGGTCAGCCACTTCGGAACGCCCAGGGCGTAGGACGCCTCGCGGAGCTCGTTCGGGACGATCCGCAGCAGTTCCTCGCTGCCGCGCACGACCACCGGTGTCATCAGCACGGCGAGGGCGAGGGCGCCCATGAAGCCCATCGAGATGCCGGGCTTGAAGATCAGGGCGAACGCGGCGTAGATGAACAGACCGGCGACGATCGACGGGATGCCGGTCATCACGTCGACGAAGAACGTGATGGCCTTCGCGATCTTGCCGCGGCCGTATTCGACGAGGTAGATGGAGGTCATCAGACCGATCGGCACCGAGATGACGGTGGCGGTCAGGGTGATGAGCACCGTGCCCCAGATGGCGTGCACGATGCCGCCGCCCTCACCGACGACGTTGCGCATCGAGTAGCTGAAGAACTCGGCGTCGAACCGTTCGACGCCGTTGGCCACGACCGTCCACAGCAGCGACACGAGGGGAAGCAGGGCGATCAGGAAGGCGGTGGCGACGAGCGCCGTCATCAGTCGGTCGATCGCTTTGCGACGGCTCTCCGCGATCGACGAGATCACCGTGATGATGACCATGTAGAGCAGGATGCCGACGATCGCTGTGCCGACGATGTTGAAGTCGGCGAGGCTGGATCCGGCACCGGCGGCGGCGACCCCGAAGATCGCGGCGGAGATGGCGAAGGATGCCGCGAGCAGGGCCCACGGCGCCCACGTCGGCAGCTTGCCGGAGGTGAGCGAGGCCGCGTTGGCCGAGGCGGGGGGAGCGGAGGTGAGGGTGGTCATGTCAGTTCGCTCCCGAGAACTCGGCGCGGCGCGCGACGATCCAGCGCGCCAGCGCATTGACCGCGAAGGTCACGACGAAGAGGATGAGGCCGGTGGCGATGAGCGTGTTCACGCCGGTGCCGTGCGCTTCGGGGAAGGCCAGGGCGATGTTGGCGGGGATCGGCGTCGGGTTGGTGGCGGTGAGCACCAGGAAGCTGACGACGGCCGAGGGGGAGAGCACCATGGTCACGGCCATGGTCTCGCCGAGTGCTCGTCCCAGGGCCAGCATCGCGGCGGACACCATGCCGCCGCGGGCGAAGGGGAGCACCGCCATGCGGACCATCTCCCAGCGTGTGGAGCCGAGGGCGAGTGCGGCTTCTTCGTGGAGCTTCGGGGTCTGCAGGAAGACCTCGCGGCAGATGGCCGTCATGATCGGGATGCACATCACCGCGAGCACGAGGGCTGCGGTGAGGATCGTCTTGCCGGTCGAGGAGACCTGGCCACCGAAGAAGGGCACCCAGGAGGCGTTCGTGTTCAGCCAGGCGTAGATGGGCTGCAGCAGGGGAGCGAGCACCAGCCCGCCCCAGAGGCCGAACACCACGGACGGCACGGCGGCGAGCAGATCGATGACGTATCCGAGGAAGGCCGCGAGCCTCCGGTGCGCGTAGTGCGAGATGAACAGGGCGATGCCGATGGCGATCGGAGCGGCGATGAGCAGGGCGATGAACGAGGCCCAGAGCGTGCCGAAGACCAGCGGCCACACGTACACCCAGAAGGATTCGCCCTTGAGGATGTGGTTGTCGCTGGTGTCGAGCTGGAACGCCGGGAGGCTCTGGATGAAGAGGAAGGCGGCGACGAGCGCGAGGACGATGAGGATGATGATCCCCGCCCCGAGCGCGGTGCCGGAGAAGACCCGGTCTCCGAGTCGCTGCTTCGCCTTGATCGGTGCGGGCGGCGCTTTGGCCGGTGCCGGTGTGGGCGCCTGCGCGGTCGTGCTCATGATCTCCCTGTTTCGGGCCGGGTAGATGTGGATCGGATACTGACCGGGAGGTGCCCCCGCGCCCCGTCGGGACGCGGGGGCACCGCTGTCAGTGGATCGGCTGGATCAGCCGACCTGGATCAGGTCGATCGCGGCCAGCACCTGCTCGCGCAGGCCGTCCGAGATCGGGGCGCTGCCGGCGTTCTCCGCGGCGGCATCCTGGCCCTCGGCACTCGCGATGTAGGAGAAGTACTCCTTCACGAGCCCCGCGACGTTGCTGTCCTCGTACTGCTCGCAGCCGATGAGGTAGCTGACCAGGGCGATCGGGTAGGCGCCGTCCGCGGCGGCGGACGGGTCGACGTCGAAGACGAGGTCGGCCTCGCCGCGGCCCTCGGCCAGCGGCGAGCCCTCGACGAGCTTCGAAGCGGCCTCCGCCGAGTACGGGACGAATTCCTCGCCGACGCCCACGGCGACCTGGCCGAGGCCATCGGCCTGCGATGCGTCGAGGAACCCGATGGCTCCGTTGCCGGCCGTGATGGCCTGCTTGACGCCGGAGGTGCCCTGTGCGGCCTCGCCGCCCTGGATCGGCCACTCGTCGGAGACCTCGTAGGTCCAGACATCGGGTGCCGTCGCGCTCATGTACTTCGCGAAGGTCTCCTGCGTTCCCGAGGGGTCGGAGCGGTGCACCGGCGAGATCGCCAGGTCGGGGAGCTCGACGCCGTCGTTCAGCGCGGCGATCTCCGGCGCGTTCCAGTTGGTGATCGTGCCCGCGAAGATGCCCGCGATGGTGGCGGCATCCAGGTTCAGGGCGTCGACGCCTTCGAGGTTGAAGGCGACGGCGACGGGCGAGATGTAGAGGGGGACCTCGACGATGTCGTCCGTGGTGCAGGCGCCGAAGCCGCCGGCGGCGATCTCCTCATCGTTGAATGCGCGGTCGGAGCCGATGAAGTTGCTGCCGCCCTCGAGGAAGTTCTCACGACCGGTGCCGGAGCCCGTGGGCTCGTAGTTGACGGTCACGTCGGGGTTGGCGGTCTGGAACGCGGCGACCCAGGCCTCCTGGGCGGCGGCCTGCGAGGAGGCGCCGGTGGCGTCGATGGTGCCGGAGAGCGTGGACTCGGCAGGAGCCTCGCTCGAGCCGGTGCCGCCTTCGTTCGCGGCGCAGCCGGCGAGGGCGAGAGCGGCCACGGCGCCGATGGCGCCGATTCGTGCGATTCGGGAGATCTTCACTGTGGATCCTTCGATCTTTGATGGGTGGGGCCCGGTGCAGGGCACACAGTGACGCTAGGGGCGACGGTTAACGAGACTCTCCCGAGCAGGTGAACGGCAGGTGAACGACGGGCGACTCTCTGGGGCGCTCCCGCGAGAAATCAAGGAAGCGTCAGACCTTCGGGACGTGGGTCTCGATCGCGATGATGCCCGATCCGGGATTCGTGGCGGAGAGGTGGACGACGGAGAACGCGGCCGGCTCGAGGTCTGCGGCGCTGCTGAGATACGACCCGTGGATGGTGCCGGTGGCCAGCGCGATCTCCGAGAGCAGGCCGGGCAGCACCGGGCCGTGGCTGCACAGCACGGCCGGCTTGCCGGCGCGGATGCGGCGTCCGACGACCGAGCGCAGATCGGACTCGCCGTCCTCCCAGGCGTCCTGGCTCATCTTGTCGGTCTTCACCGGCTTGCGATCGAGTGCACGGGCGAGCGGGGTGATCGTCTCGACGCAGCGCACCGCGTCGCTCGTCACGATCCGGCGCACTCCGAAGGCACGCAGCGGTCCCACGATCGACTTCGCCTGCTTTCGACCGCGCTCGGTGAGCGGCCGGGAGGCATCCGATCCGTCCCACTCCGAACGGGGCGTGGCCTTCGCATGCCGCAGCGCGATCACGGGGAAGGTGCGCAGCACTCCGTCGTCGACGAGGTTGGCGAAGAAGTCGAGGATCTCCAGGTCGACGGGGTAGCTCAGGCGCGCACGCGCCTTCTTCACACTGACCCACTCCAGCGCGGCGATCTCGCGGTTGGGCACGAACGTCGACTCCCGGATGGCGGAGTCCGTCGCTTCCGCTGCCCAGTAGTGCACGACCTTCTGCTTCTGGGACGCCAGGTGATACCGGCTCACACCGACCGACACCCCGAGCGAGACGCGGATGCCGGTCTCTTCGTGCACTTCCCGGACGGCGGTCTCGGCAAGCATCTCTCCGGGGTCGACCTTGCCCTTGGGCAGCGTGACGTCGCGGTACTTCGTGCGGTGGATCAGGAGGATGCGCAGCTTGCCGTCGACGAGTCGCCAGACGACGGCTCCCGCCGCGTACACGGCCTTGTCCGCCCACTTCGACCCGTTCGCGGTGTCGGGTGGGAGCTGCAGCTGCCGCCCGGTCATCGCACCGCCCGTGCGCGGCGACGCCGCTGGATCAACCCCATGGTCTTATCCTGCAGGTCGATCAGGGGCTTGCCGTCCGCGTCCTCGGCGTGGCGCTCCCAGACTCCACCGGCACCCAGGTGCCACGAGGTCGTCCCGGCATCCATCGCCAGGTCGAAGAACGTCTGCAGCTCCTTCAGGTGGGCGGGGTCGGTGACCCGCACCAGCGCTTCGACGCGACGGTCGAGGTTGCGGTGCATCATGTCTGCACTGCCGATGTACACCTGCGGGTCGCCGCCGTTCTCGAACGCGAAGATCCGCGAATGCTCCAGGTAGCGGCCGAGGATGCTGCGCACGGTGATGTTGTCACTGATGCCGTCGAGATCCGTACGCAGGCTGCAGATGCCGCGCACCCAGACGTCGACCTTCACTCCCGCAGCGCTCGCGCGGTACAGCGCGTCGATGATCTCCTCATCGACCATCGAGTTGACCTTGATGCGGATGTGCGCGGGCACGCCCGCTTCGGCGTTCTTGCGTTCGGCGTCGATCTGGCGGACGAGGCCCTTCCGGAGGTGCAGAGGGGCGACCAGGAGCCTCTTGAACTTCTTCTCGATGGCATAGCCGCTGAGCTCATTGAAGAGTCGGGTCAGATCCTTGCCGACCTGCGCGTCTGCGGTGAAGAGGCCGAAGTCCTCGTAGATACGGCTGGTCTTCGGGTTGTAGTTGCCGGTGCCGACGTGGGAGTAGTGCTGGAGCTTGCCGTCTTCCTCGCGGATGACGAGCGCGAGCTTGCAGTGCGTCTTCAGCCCGACGAGTCCGTAGACCACGTGCACGCCGGCCTTCTCGAGCTTGCGCGCCCAGACGATGTTGTTGGCTTCGTCGAATCGGGCTTTCACCTCGACGAGTGCCAGCACCTGCTTGCCGGCCTCCGCGGCGTCGATCAGCGCCTGTACGACCGGGCTGTCGCCCGATGTGCGGTACAGCGTCTGCTTGATGGCGAGCACGTGCGGGTCGCGGGCGGCCTGCTCGAGGAACGCCTGGACGCTGGTCGTAAACGACTCGTACGGGTGGTGCACGAGCACGTCCGACTTGCGGATCGCCTTGAAGATGTCGGCGCGGTTGCTCGATCCCGCGGGCTGGAAGGCCACGGCCGTGGTGGGCAGGTGCGGTGGGTAGCGCAGGTCGGGACGGTCGATGCGGGACAGGTCGAAGAGGCCGCGCAGATCGAGCGGGCCGGGGAGGCGGTAGACCTCCAGGTCGGTGATGTCGAGTTCGCGGACCAGCAGGTCCATCGTGACGTCATCCATGTCGTCGGTGATCTCCAGGCGGATCGGCGGACCGAACCGGCGACGGAGCAGCTCGGCCTCGAGCGCCTGGATCAGGTTCTCGCTCTCGTCTTCCTCGATCTCCACGTCTTCGTTGCGCGTGAGTCGGAACGCGTGGTGATCGAGCACCTCCATGCCCGGGAACAGGTCGCCCAGGTGGTTCGCGATGAGCTCCTCCAGACGCAGGAAGCGCTTGATCTCGCCGCCGCCGGGTACCTCCACGAAGCGGGGGAGCATGGGCGGCACCTTGAGGCGCGCGAACTCCTGCCGACCGGTGCGCGCGTTGCGGATGCGGATCGCGAGGTTCAGCGAGAGGCCGGAGATGTACGGGAACGGGTGCGCCGGGTCGACCGCCAGCGGCATCAGCACCGGGAAGACCTGGGCCTGGAAGTACTCGGACAGCGCGGAGCGCTCGCCGTCGGTGAGCTCCGACCAGTCGGTGATCTCCACGCCGGACTCGGCGAGGGCGGGGCGCACCAGCGAGATCCACGCGTCCGCGTGGCGGAGCTGCAGGGCGTGCGCCTCGCGGGAGATGTCCGCGAGCGCGTCGACGGGGGAGCGGCCGATGTTGGTCGGCACCGCGAGCCCGGTCATGATGCGCCGCTTGAGGCCCGCCACGCGCACCATGAAGAACTCGTCGAGGTTGCTGGCGAAGATCGCCAGGAAGTTGGCCCGTTCGAGTTCGGGCAGCGACGGATCCTCGGCGAGCTCCAGCACGCGCTGGTTGAAAGCGAGCCAGCTCAGCTCGCGATCCAGGTAGCGGTGGTCCGGGAGCTGGGAGTCGGGGGACTCGATGGCGTCGAAGTCATCGTCTTCGGCGTCTCCGAGGCCGGCGTCGGCGAGTGCGGGATCGATCATGGGGTACATCTAAGCACCGCCGGGTGACGCTCGTGTGAACAGCGTCCGTCCTCACCCGGCTGCGGCGATGCTCTCGTCCTCGTTGACGTTGAAGCGATAGCCGACGTTGCGCACCGTGCCGATGATCTGCTCCTGGTCGCCGAGCTTCGCCCTGAGCCGTCGCACGTGCACGTCGACGGTGCGGGTCCCGCCGAAGTAGTCGTAGCCCCACACCTCGCTGAGCAGCTGCTCCCGGGTGAAGACGCGTGAAGGATGCGTCGCGAGGAAGTGCAGCAGCTGGAACTCCTTGTAGGTGAGGTCCAGCGGTCTGCCGCGCAGCTTCGCCGAGTACGACTGCTCATCGATCGTGACTCCGGAAGCCTGTACGCGTGCGGGCTCGGCGACGTCATCTCGCCGCGCGAGTGCGAGACGCAGTCGTGCGTCGATCTCGGCAGGGCCGGCGGTGACGAGCAGGACGTCGTCGATGCCCCAGTCGCCGGAGAGCGCACTCATCCCTCCCTCGGTGACCACGAGGAGCAGCGGCGCGTCCTGTCCGGTGGCGCGCAGCAGGCGGCACAACGACTTCGCCGCCACCAGGTCATGACGACCGTCGACGATCACGACGTCATACTCCGGGGCGTTGACCAGCTGCGCGGTTTCCGCCGGAATCTGGCGCGCTTTATGGCTCAGCAACTCGAGAGCGGGCAGGACCTGCTCCGAGAGCGGAGCGTTGGTCAGAACCAGGACCAGGGCCACGCGCACTCCTCACCGACGGGCGATCGACGCCGTGCCGCCATGATACCGGGAGCCGATGCGCAACAATGGTGTCATGACGGAACCAGCACTCGCACCGCGTAACGCTTTCGTCGGTGTGATGGTCGTGTGGGCGGTGGCGTTCGTCGCCACCGTCGCGATCGGCATCTTCGTGCCGGAGGAATGGCGCGTGCCCTGGATGCTGGTCGGCTTCGGCGGAGTCGTTCTGCTCTCGTTCGCCGTGCAGCTCTGGTACGGGCGCACGCAGGGTTTCATCTTCCGGGTGGCGAGCAGCGTCACGGGCGCCCTGCTGTTGATGGGCCTCATCTCGATCGGTTTCGGGTTGGCCGCACTGATCCCGTCCTGACGTCGGCCCGGCGCGGTAAGGTGGAGCACATGGACCTCATGGCGCTCGAAATCTTCTTCATCGGCCTGCTGGGCCTCGCGAGCCTCGCTATCGTCTTCGTCTCGGCAGTGGTGCTGCGCAACCTCTTCCGCGGCCAGCGCTGACGCGATCGTGATCGAACTCCCCACCGACCTTCCCGCCGACCTCGCCCCGCTCGCGTGGTTGATCGGCGTGTGGGAGGGCACGGGTGTCATCGACTATCCGGTGGGTGACGAGCGTCTGCAGGGCGAGTTCACGCACCGGGTCAGCTTCAGCCACGACGGCGGCCCGTTCCTCAACTACTCCGGCACCGCGACCTTCCTCGCGGAAGACGGCGCACCGTCGACTCCGCTTCTCGCCGAGACCGGTTTCTGGCGGCTCGCTCGCCCGGCCGCGCCGGCGGATCCGGGTCCCGCACTGCTCCCACCCCTGGCTCCCCCCGTCGCACGCACGGTCGACGATGTCGAGGAGTTGCGCGCACCCAGCGGCGGCTTCCCGATCGAGGTGTCGGTCGCTCACTCCGACGGCGCACTCGAGCTCTACATAGGCGAGATCAACGGACCGCGCGTCGACATCGGCACCGATGCCGTGGTCCGCAGTGCCGGTGCGAAGGTGCACACCGCCTCCTCCCGCATGTACGGCCTGGTCGACGGTCATCTGCTGTGGGCATGGGATGTCGCGGCCCTCGGCACCCCGCTCCGTTCGCACGCCTCGGCCCGGCTGGCCAAGGTCTGACGTGTCGGGCTTCGGCGAGCTCGACGGTGTCGTGTCCGATGGTGATCGGATCATGCACTTCGGTGATGCCTTCCGCGAGCAGCGGCGTCTCGCCGAGGGTGCGGCCCTCGCCCCACTCGGCGACCGGACGATCATCGAGGTCTCGGGCCCGGAACGGCTGACCTGGCTCGACTCGATCACTTCGCAGTCGGTGGGCCGTCTCGCTGCCGGCGAGAGCACGGAGCTGCTGGTGCTCGACCCGCAGGGGCGCGTGGAGCACGCGGCCGGCGTCCTCGACGACGGCACATCCACTTGGCTCCTTGCCGACGCCGGCGATGCCGATGCACTCGCGGGCTGGTTGACCCGCATGAAGTTCCGCACGCAAGCCACGGTCGACGTGCGATCCGACCTCGCGCCGATCGGCTACATCGACGGAGGTGCGGTGGCCCCGACGGCATCCGCCGCAGCGTTCGCGCCGAACGGCAGCCCGCTGATCTGGGCCGACCCCTGGCAGCGGATCAGCAGCGGGGGACACCAGTACGCCGAGGTCGCCGAGCATCCGGCTGCGGATTACGCGTGGCGGGTCGCGATGCTGAGCGCGGACGCGGCGGATGCGCTCGCCGCATCGCTCGACCGCGATGCTCTCGCCGGGCTCCTCGCCGCCGAGGCGTTGCGCATCGCCGCCTGGCGTCCGCGGTGGAGCACCGAGGTCGACGAGCGCTCGCTGCCGCACGAGTCCGACTGGATCCGTAGTGCCGTGCACCTGAACAAGGGCTGCTACCGCGGACAGGAGACGGTCGCCAAGGTGCACAACCTCGGACATCCTCCGCGCCGATTGGCCGCGCTCCATCTCGACGGCAGCGACGCCGTGCTTCCTGAGCCCGGAGCAACGGTGTTCGCGGGGGATGACGAGGTCGGCCACATCACGTCGGTGGCGCGGCACCACGAAGACGGGCCGATCGCGCTCGCCATCCTGTCCCGTCGCGCACCGGTCGGCGATCTCGTGGTGCGTGCTGACGGCATCGACATCGCGGCTTCCCAACAGGTGATCGTGCCGGCGGATGCCGGTGCCACGGCAGACATCCCGCGCCTCACTCGACTGTCTCGTCGTCCGTCTGCGCCCGATCCGCGCGACGCCCCCGCTGCGTCCTGAGGCGATGGGCGTCGCGCGCTACTCGGCGTGATGTGCCTCCGTGGCGCGGAGCGCCGCGAGCTGCTGAATCCTCGGTCGGGCCACAAGCCACCCGGCGATGAGTGCGGGGATGATGACGACCAGACTGGCGACGGTCCAGGTCCCGGTCGGGTAGTCGAACGCCATGAGGACGATGACCGCCGCGAGGAAGGCGAGCGTGAGGTAGGACGTGAAGGGCGCGCCGAACAGTCGGAACGCCGGGCGCTCGAGCCGACCCTGCTTCGCGAGTCGATGCAGCTGGAGCTGGCAGAGGATGATCGTCGCCCACGCGGCGATGATCCCGAGCGCCGACATGTTCAGTACGATCTCGAAGGCATCGTCGGGTACGACCGCGTTCAGAAGCACACCACCGAGAGCGAACAGCCCGGTGAAGACGATGCCGGCGACGGGAACGCCACGCTTGCTCATCCGGCCGGCCACCGCCGGGGCGGCCCCGGAGGCGGCGAGCGAATGGAAGACCCGGCCCGTGGAGTACAGGCCGGCGTTGAGGCCCGAGACGGCGGCGGTGATGACGACGAAGTTCATGATGCTGCCGGCCACGGCGCCGACCTCGGGCCCGCCGACGTGTGAGAAGAACGTCACGAAGGGGCTCTCGCCGGCCTGGTAGACGGTGTACGGCAGCAGGAGCGCGAGCAGCAGCACGGAGCCCACGTAGAAGACTCCGATGCGGAGGATGACCGAGTTCACGGCGCGGGGCATGAGCTTCTCGGGGTTCTCTGTCTCGCCGGCAGCGGTGCCCACAAGTTCGATCGACGCATACGCGAACACGACTCCCTGCATCACGATGACCGCGGGGAGCACTCCTTCCGGCATGAAGCCGTTGTGTTCGGCGAGCATCGCCAGCCCCGTCGCGCCTTGATCCGTCTTCCAGCCGGCAGCGAGGAACACGATCCCCAGGACGAGGAACAGCGTGAGCGCTGCGACCTTCACGATCGAGAACCAGAACTCCATCTCGCCGAACAGTCGCACGGAGACGAGGTTGAGTCCGACCACGACGATGAGCGCGATCAGAGCGAGAAGCCATTGCGGAAGCACGTCGAAGACCGACCAATAGTGCACGTACAACGCGACGGCCGTGGAGTCGACGATCGCCACCATGCCCCAGTTGAGCAGGTAGAGCCAGCCTGCCGCGAACGCCAGTTTCTCCCCGTAGAACTCCCGCGCATACGAGATGAAGGACCCCGACGACGGCCGATGGATCACGAGCTCACCCAGAGCTCGGAGGATGAAGAATGCGAAGACACCGCACACCAGGTACGACACCGCGAGCAGGGGCCCTGCGGAGTGCAATCGTCCCCCAGCACCCATGAAGAGCCCGGTGCCGATCGCGCCCCCGAGCGCGATCATCTGCAGGTGTCGCGGTTTCAGGGCGGTGCGATATCCCCTCTGCTCGTGCGAGAAGTCCTGAACTGCGGTTGCGACGTCTCCGAGGCGCTCACGCCTGTTCTCCTGTGCCGCCGCGGGATCGTGCTCCCGTGGGGGATCGGTGATCGCCATTCAATCTCCTGTCCTCGGAGTTCTGCAGCCACTGTGCTGCCGACCTCGGCGCATGCGAACGCCAGCTAACACGTTACATGTTGCTGTGGGGCCACAGTGTGCTCACCGGAATGCCGCATGACTACATCCGGCAGCGGTTTGCTCAGGGGGCGACGGCCGCCCACGGCAGCGTGAGCTCACCCAGCCGCCAGCGTGTCCGTCCGCCGAGCACCGGCCACCCCTGCGCGCGAAGAGCTCCCACCGCGGCGAGGAAACGCTGTGTGGCACCGAACGTCGACAGGGGTGCGGCCCGCTCCCACTCGCGGTCGAGCTCGACCAGCAGTGCGTGGATGCGTTCCCCCGGGATGTTGCGGTGGATGAGCGCCTTCGGCAGCCGTTCCGCGACGATGCTCGGCCTCTCGAGGTCGGCGAGCCGCAGCGAGATCGTGAAGCGCAGCGGCACGGCGTGCGCATCGACGTCGATCCAGCTCGAGACGCGGCCGATCTCATCGCAGGTTCCCTCGAACAGCAGGCCGCCGGGGGATAACCGTGACGCCATCCGGCCCCACGCGTCGGGGACATCCCCTTCGTCGTACTGGCGCAGCACGTTCATGGCGCGGATCACCGCGGCTCGTCGTCCGCCGGGGAGGGGGACCTCGAAGCCGCCTCGCGCGAACGAGACCGGCAGGTCGGCCGCGAAGGGTGTGTGCCCCGCTCGGACCTCGGCGAGCTGGGCATCGGCCGTGGCCACGCGCACCGGATCGATCTCGAGGCCGCGCACCTCGACGTCGTCGCGCACCCGGACCAGACGCGTCGCGAGTTCGAATGCCGTGACGCCGCTGGCGCCGTAGCCCAGATCGACGACCAGTGGATCGGATGCTCGGAGCAGGGCATCGCTCGCGGCGATCCAGCGGTCGTTCCGCCGCAGACGGTTCGTCCCCGTGGTGCCGCGGGTCGGCCGGCCGAGGGGAGATGACGCCATGTCTCCATCCTCCCAGCATCCGAATCGAGCGTCGGCGCCGGCCACGGATAAACTGGCGACATGACTGCGACGCGCACCCTCATCCTGCTCCGCCACGGCCGGAGCGAATGGAACGAACTGAACCTGTTCACCGGTTGGGTGGACGTCCGCCTCAACGCGCAGGGCGAGAAGGAGGCACGCCGCGGCGGCGAGCTGCTCGCCGAGTCCGGCATCCTCCCCGATGTGCTGCACACCTCGCTGCTGAGCCGTGCGATCCAGACGGCGAACATCGCGCTCGACGCCGCCGATCGTCTGTGGATCCCGGTGACCCGGTCCTGGCGGCTCAACGAGCGCCACTACGGTGCTCTGCAGGGCAAGGACAAGGCGCAGACGCTCGAGGAGTTCGGTCCCGAGCAGTTCCAGCTCTGGCGCCGCTCGTTCGACGTGCCGCCGCCCGTGCTCGACGACGAGAGCGAGTTCAGCCAGGTGAACGACGTCCGCTACGCGGGCATCGACGGCGAGGTGCCGCGCACCGAGTCGCTCAAACTCGTCATCGACCGTCTGCTTCCGTACTGGGAGAGCGCCATCGTGCCCGACCTCGAGGCCGGCAAGACCGTGCTCGTCACGGCGCACGGCAACTCGCTCCGGGGTCTCGTGAAGCACCTCGAGGGCATCAGCGACGACGACATCGCCGAGCTGAACATCCCGACCGGCATCCCGCTGGTCTACGAGCTGGACGAGAACAACGTGCCCACCGGCCCCGGTCGCTACCTCGACCCGGAGGCTGCTGCTGCCGGTGCCGCCGCCGTCGCGGCCCAGGGCAAGAAGTAAGAGCCTCCGGAAGGACGAAGCCCCCGATGCGACCGCATCGGGGGCTTCGTCCTTCCGGGGCGCGGGTCAGGCGTGCCCGAACTCCTGCTGCTCGAGTTCCTGCTGTTCGACGGCGAGGGGTATGTCCTCCTCCTCGACCGCCCAGTCGCCGGTGGCGAGGTAGACGACCTTCTTCGCGACGGCCACCGCGTGGTCGGCGAAGCGCTCGTGGTAGCGGCTGGCGAGCGTCGCGTCGACGGTGGCCGTGGCCTCACCCTTCCAGTTGTCGCTGAGTACCTTCTCGAAGACCGTGGCGTGCAGCTCGTCGACGTCGTCGTCCGCGTTGCGGATCGCGTCGGCGAAACGCAGGTCCTGGGTGCGCAGCAGCTCCGAGAGCGTACGCGCGACCTCGACATCGAGCTCGCCCATCTTCACGAAGGTGCCCTTGAGCCCCTTCGGGATGGCCCGCTCGGGGAAGCGGAGTCGGGCGAGCTGGGCGATGTGCTCGGACATGTCGCCCATGCGCTCGAGTGAGGCGCTCACGCGGAGTGCTGTGACGACGATGCGCAGGTCGCGGGCGACCGGCTGCTGGCGGGCGAGGATCTCGATGGCCTGCTCGTCGAGGGCCACGGCCAGCTCGTCGATCTTCGCGTCGTCCGCGATGACCTCTTCGGCGAGGGCCACGTCGCTGGTGGCGAAAGCCCTGGTGGCCTTGTCGATGGAGACCGTGACGAGGTCGGCGATCTCGACGAGGCGATTCTGGAGGTCCTCGAGGGACTGGTGGAAGACTTCGCGCATGTTGGGGCGCAACCTTTCATTCGGATCTCGGCTGAGTCAGCGCGAGAAGGCGGGTCGTCCGCACAGGAGCAGGTCTGTGCTCCCGCACAAGCCCGAAGCGATTGTCTGCTTCGAAGGTTAACGAACGGTGCCCAGCACGTGAATAGTACTTCTCCTGTTCCCCCCAGGGCGCGGAAACCCGCCGGACGGACGGTGAACGCACTCTACGCTTATGACATGACCTTGCCGCAGCTCGCGCTGTCTTCCCTCGCCATCGGGCTGGTGATCGGCGTCGGCCTCTCCCTGCTCGTGGTGTGGGCCTATCGGGCGCGGGCCCGGGTTCAGGAAGAGACGTCGCTGGCGATCCCTCCCGGCATCACCGATGTGCTGCACAGCATGGACGACGCGGCCGGAGTGGTCGACACGTCGGGGCTGGTGCTCGCGGCGTCGGACGCTGCGAGCAGGTTCGGGATCGAGGTCGGCTCGACGCTCGACAATCCGGAGCTGCGTCAGCTGGTGCGCGGGGTCAGGACGGCCGGCGGTACGGCCACCGAATCGATGCGCATCACGCGAGGCGGACTGAGCCTCGATCCGCGACTCGTCTCGGCTCGTGCGAGCGCGATCGGCACCCGCCTGGTCCTGTTGATCATCCGCGACGTCACGGAGCAGGAGCGGCTCGATCAGATGCGTCGGGACTTCGTCGCGAACACGAGCCACGAACTGAAGACACCGGTGGGTGCGGTGAGCCTCCTCGCCGAAGCGATCGAGTCCGCGGCCGATGACCCGGCGCAGGTGCGCATCTTCGCCGCCCGGATCTCGGCGGAGGCGGGTCGGCTCGGACAGCTCACCGGACGCATCATGAGCCTCTCCCGGCTCCAGGCCGAAGACGGTCTGACCAAGGTGGGACCGGTCGCGATCGACGAGGTCATCGCCTCCTCCATCGAAGCCCATGTCGTGCAGGCCGACTCCGCGGGCGTGGAGCTCGCCAGGGGAGGCGACCGCGGCGTCTGGGTGCGCGGTGACGCACAGATCCTGATCGAGGCCGTCGGTAATCTGATCGCGAACGCCATCGTCTACTCGCCCCGCGGTTCGCGCGTGGGAGTCGGCGTCCGGGCGGAGGACGGCGTGGTCGAGATCGCCGTCTCCGACCAGGGCATCGGTATCGCCGAGGCCGATCGGGAGCGCATCTTCGAGCGTTTCTACCGGGCCGATGAGGCCCGTTCCCGGCGTACGGGAGGCACCGGACTCGGGCTCTCCATCGTCAAGCACGCCACGCAGCGCCACGGCGGGGAGGTGCGGCTGTGGTCGCGCCCGGGCCGAGGATCCACCTTCACGATCCGACTTCCTCGGATCGATGCCCCCGAGCACGCCGACACGGGCAAGAAGAGCAAGAAGAAGCGTGCGCGCAAAGCGGCCAAGGCTGCGGCATCCGCGCGCGTTCGAAACGGAGAGAGAGCATGACCCGAATCCTTCTCGTCGAAGACGAGCCCGACCTCGCCGACCCGCTCGCGTACCTGCTGCGACGTGAGGGGTACGAGGTGGAGATCGCGGAGGACGGCCCCGGCGCGCTCGCGGCTTTCCGGGAGCGGGGCGCCGACATCGTGCTGCTCGACCTGATGCTGCCCGGGATGCCCGGCACCGAGGTGTGCCGGCAGATCCGCTCGACCTCGGCGGTGCCGATCATCATGCTGACGGCGAAGGACTCCGAGGTCGACATCGTGGTGGGACTGGAGCTCGGGGCGGACGACTACATCACGAAGCCCTACTCGTCCCGCGAGCTGCTCGCCCGCATGCGCGCCGTGTTGCGGCGGGTGGTGCAGGCCGACAGTGAACTCGACGAGCGGGTGCTCGATGGGGGCAGGGTCTCGCTCGACATCGACCGGCACACCGTCTCGGTCGCCGGCGAGCAGATCAACATGCCGCTGAAGGAGTTCGAGTTGCTCGAGGTCCTGATGCGCAACTCGGGTCGAGTGCTCACGCGCGGTCAGCTGATCGATCGGGTCTGGGGGAGCGACTACTTCGGTGACACGAAGACGCTCGACGTGCACATCAAGCGCATCCGCTCCCGCATTGAAGAGAACCCGAGCGAACCCGTGATGCTCGTCACCGTGCGGGGTCTCGGATACCGCTTCGAGGGCTGAACACCGAAGAGGCCGGCGCCCCGTGGGGTGCCGGCCTCTTGCGTGTTCCGTGCGGACGGTCAGTCCGCAGGTGCCGGAGCTGCCGTGTCGGTCGGCATCGGGGTCGGAGTGGGTACCGACTCCGAGGGGACCAGGTCTGCGTAGTAGGGGAGCGAGCCGTCGAGCACGGGCACCTCGGCCTTGACGCCCGTGGAGTCGCCCGACTGGAAGTGCATTTCGACGGTCGCGCCGGGCATGGTGTCGAGGCCGACGATGCGCAGCGGCTCCTCGTCGGCGCCGAGGCTCACCGTGCCACCCGCCGGAACGGTGACGGTGAACGGCTCGCTGTCCGCGAGGGCGATGGTGAGCGTGGCGCTCTCATCGGTCGGGTTGACGATGCCGGCGATGAAGTTGCCGACCGAGCCGTCGTCGGTGGCGATGACGAGGGCGTTGCGCACATCGATCGGGCCGTCGGCGTCGGAGATGTTCACTCCGTCGGAGGCCGCGTACTCGGTCTTCGTGGACTGAGGAGTGATGAATGTGCACCCGGTGGCGCCGAGCAGAACGAGAGCGCTGAGCGCAGCAGACGCAACAAGGCGCGATTTCACGGGTCCTCCTGAGGTCCGGCGGGATGTCCGCATCCATTCTATGGGTAAGTCGTGACGGGCCCGGGGCCCAGGGGGGCGCGAACCTTAGCGCATCTCCCCTGTGGTATCCTTGAGGTTGCCGAAAGGACACGTTTTTATGCTTTTTGAGGTTGGCGAAACCGTCGTCTATCCCCACCATGGCGCTGCGACCATCATCGAGGTCAAGGAGCGCATCATCAAGGGTGAGGCGAAGAAATATCTGAAGCTCAACGTCACCCAGGGCGATCTCATCATCGAGGTTCCTGCTGAGAATGTCGACCTGGTCGGCGTTCGCGACGTGATCGGAAAAGAAGGTCTCGATCATGTCTTCGAGGTGCTGCGTGCACCCTTCACCGAAGAGCCCACCAACTGGTCTCGTCGGTACAAGGCGAACCTCGAGAAGCTCGCCTCCGGAGACGTCATCAAGGTGAGCGAGGTCGTCCGCGACCTGTGGCGCCGCGACCAGGACCGCGGCCTGTCCGCGGGGGAGAAGCGGATGCTGGCGAAGGCTCGTCAGATCCTCATCTCCGAGCTCGCGCTCGCGGAGAAGACCGACGAGGACAAGGCGGGCGCACTGCTCGACGAGGTCCTCGCCTCCTGAGTTCTCTGCGAAGGGGCGGATGCTTCGGCATCCGCCCCTTCGTCGTTCCCGCCACGCGGTAGCGTGAGACGGTGACTCTGCTTCCCGTACCCGACACCGCGATCATCGTCGTCGCCGCCGGTTCCGGCACCCGGCTGGATGCGGGGGCGCCGAAGGCCCTCGTCGGAATCGACGCGCACTCGATCCTCCGCCACGCGCTCGACGGCGTCTTCGCCGCGGAACCCGCCCAGGTCATCGTCGTCGCACCGGCCGGATACGAAGGTGACGCACTGGCGGAGCTGGATGCGGCGGCAGGCGATCGACGCGACCTCGGCCGTGTCGTGGTCGGTGGCGCGACCAGGCAGCAGTCCGTCGCTGCAGGTCTCGCCGCGCTGTGGGGCGATGTGAAGACGGTTCTCGTGCACGATGCGGCTCGCGCCCTGACTCCTCCGGCGCAGATCGATGCGGTCGCTCGGGCCGTCGTCCCGGGGGAGGGCGTCATCCCCGTGCTGCCCGTTGTCGACACGCTCAAGAAGGTGGCGGGGGGCGCGGTGGTCTCGGCCGTGGACCGTTCCGAGCTGGCTGCGGCACAGACGCCGCAGGGTTTCCCGCGCGCAGAGCTCGAAGCGGCCTACGAAGCCGCGCGGGCCGACGGGATCGAATACACCGACGATGCGGCTCTGTTCGCCGCCGCCGGACACCGGATCCGGCATATCGAGGGTTCCAGCCGCGCCTTCAAGATCACTACTCCCGGTGACCTGGAACGTGCGCGGCACCTGCTGGAGGCATCGGCGGCGATGGCACGCCCGACCTCGTCGGTGGAAATCCCGGGTATCCCTCGCGTCGGCATCGGCACCGACGTCCACGCCTTCGGCGGCGACGGGAACCTCTGGCTCGCCGGCCTCGAGTGGCCGGGGGAGCAGCCGCTCTCCGGGCACTCCGACGGTGATGCGGTTGCCCACGCGGTGGTCGACGCGCTCCTGGGGGCGGCGGGCCTCGGCGACATCGGCGAACACTTCGGCACGTCCCACCCCGAGTACGCCGGCGCCCATGCCGACGTCTTCCTCGCTCGCACGCGTGAGCTGCTCGCCGAATCCGGATTCGTGATCGGCAACGTGTCCGTGCAGTTGCAGGGGAATCGGCCGCGCTTCAGCCCCCGACGTCACGAGGCGGAGGCGTTCCTGTCCGCGATCCTGGATGCTCCGGTGTCGGTCACGGCCACGACGACCGACGGTCTCGGCTTCTCCGGACGCGGCGAGGGCATCGCGGTGACCGCGATCGCCCTGGTCGTGCCCGACGTTGCGCGCAGCACGTGACGATCGCCTGAGCCCCCCCGATCCATCGGCAGAACGTCACAACCTCCGTGAATCGTCCACGCGGGGCGGGCGCTCAGCAGTCCCCGAGTAGGCTTGACCGGTGACCCTCCGCCTCTACGACACCCGCGCACAGCTGCTGCGTGACTTCGTGCCTCTCGACCCCGAGAACATCACGATGTACGTGTGCGGACCCACCGTGCAGTCCGGGCCCCACATCGGGCACGTCAGAGCGGCGCTGAGCTTCGATCTCCTGCGTCGCTGGCTCGAGCACCGGTACGGGCGGGTCACCTTCGTGCGCAACGTCACCGACATCGACGACAAGGTGCTCGCCAACGCGACGGACGGCGAGCCGTGGTGGGCGCTTGCGTACCGAATGGAGAGAGAGTTCACCGCCGCATATGCCGGAGTCGGAATCCTGCCTCCGACGTACGAGCCGCGAGCCACGGCATCCGTTCCTCAGATGCAGGAGCTGATCGCGCTGCTGATCGAGCGCGGACATGCCTATCCGGCTCCCGACGGCTCCGGAGATGTGTACTTCGACGTGCGCTCGTGGTCCGCGTACGGCTCGCTGACGCATCAGTCCCTCGACGCCATGGAGGCGGCCGAGGATGCTGACCCCCGCGGTAAGCGGAACCCGCAGGACTTCGCCCTCTGGAAGGGCACGAAGCCGGAGGAACCGGCGGATGCGACATGGGTGTCGCCGTGGGGCGCGGGGCGGCCGGGGTGGCACATCGAGTGCTCGGCGATGTCGAAGCGGTACCTCGGTGCCGAGTTCGACATCCACGGCGGCGGGCTGGACCTCCGCTTCCCGCATCATGAGAACGAGCTCGCGCAGTCGACGGCCGCCGGCGACGGCTTCGCCCGGTACTGGGTGCACAACGGGCTCGTGACCGTCGACGGACAGAAGATGTCCAAGTCGCTCGGCAACTTCACGCTGGCGGCCGATGTTCTCGCCGCGCATGACTCACTGGTGGTGCGCTATGCACTCGCTGCAGCGCACTACCGTTCGAGCCTCGACCTCGGCGAGTCGTCGTGGACCGAGGCCGAAGCGGCGCTGGGCCGTATCGGCACCTTCATCTCGCGGGTCCGCCGCACCCTCCCCGGGGAGCCGGACGAGGCAGGGATCGGCGAGGTCCCCGAAGCTTTCGCCCTCGCGATGGACGACGACCTCGGCGTGCCTCAGGCGATCGCCGTGCTGCACGAGACCGTACGACGCGGGAACACCGCGATCGACGAGGGTGCGCACGACGACGCCTGGGCAGCATTCGTCGGAGTGGATGCGATGGTCCGCGTCCTCGGATTCGATGAACTCATGTCGGCCGGGGGAGACCTCGCGGAACACCGGACTCTGGACGCTCTCGTCCAGACGATGATCACCCAGCGCGCGCAGGCACGCGCTGACAAGGACTGGGCGGCGGCGGATCGCATCCGAGACGCGATCGCCGCCGCAGGAATCACGCTGGAGGACACTCCGGCCGGAACTCATTGGAGTATCGATGGTTAAGCCACAGCGCCCCGGCGCGAGCAACGGCAAGAAGAAGGGCCCCACCAAGGGCACCGGCGGACTCGGGCGCAAGGCGCTCGAGGGCCGCGGGCCGACCCCGAAGGCGGAGGACCGCGCGTGGCACCCCGCAGGCAAGCGCAAGGCCGCAGCCGAGCGCTACGCCGCGTCGGGCGGCAAGGGGCGCCCCGGCGGCAGTCGTCCGGGGTCCGGCGGCGGTGCGAACCGTGCGCCGAAGGCCAAGGCGGGGGACGACACCGAGAATGTCACCGGGCGCAACTCCGTCCTCGAGGCTTTGCGGGCGAAGATCCCGGCGACGGCGTTCTACATCGCGCAGCGCGTCGAGATGGACGACCGTGTGAAGGAGATGCTGGCGATCGCCACGAATCGCGGGATCCCCGTGATGGAGGTCACCCGTCCGGAGCTCGACCGCATGGCCGGCTTCGACGGCGTGCACCAGGGCGTCGCGATCAAGGTGCCGCCGTACGAGTACGCCCACCCACAGGATCTGCTCGAGCAGGTCATCGACAAGGGCGAGGTCCCGCTGTTCGTGGCGCTCGACGGCATCACGGACCCCCGTAACCTGGGCGCGATCATCCGCTCCACCGCGGCGTTCGGTGGGCACGGCATCATCCTTCCGCAGCGCCGCTCGGCCGGTGTCAACTCCGCAGCCTGGAAGACGAGTGCCGGAGCAGTCGCACGGACCCCCGTCGCGCTGGCGACCAACCTCACCGCGCAGCTCAAGGAGTTCAAGAAGCAGGGCATGTTCGTGCTCGGCCTCGACGGCGACGGTGACGTGTCGCTCCCCGAGCTCCAGCTGGCTGATCGTCCTGTCGTGATCGTGGTCGGCTCGGAAGGCAAGGGGCTGTCCCGTCTGGTCTCCGAGACGTGCGATCAGATCGTCTCGATCCCGATCTCTGCGGCCGCTGAATCCCTGAACGCCGGCATCGCGACCTCGGTCGCGCTCTACCAGGTCGCGTCTCTCCGCGCCGCGAAGAACTAGACCGTCCGAGGAAAGGCAGATCATGGCCCGTATCATCGTGCTCGGAGGGACCGGCTACGCCGGTCGTCACATCGTCCGGGAGGCGGTGAGTCGCGGCCATGCGGTGATCGCGATCTCCCGATCGGAGCCCACCGAACCGGTGGCGGGAGCCGCATATCTGCAGGGTTCCGCCCTCGACCTCGATCCGATCGCGGAAGCGTTCGTCGGGGCGGATGCCGTCGTGTCGGCGCTCTCCCCTCGCGGCGACATGGAAGATCGTGCGCTCGAGGCGCTGTCGAACGTCGTCGACCGGGTCGCGGGCACCGAGACGCGTCTCGGTGTCGTCGGCGGTGCAGGTGGCAGCCTGGTGGCTCCCGGGGGACCGCGTCTGTTCGACCAGGATTTCCCTGAGGAGTACAAGCATGAGGCGCAGGTCGGCATCGACTCCCTCGCGCTCCTCGAGGAGACGGAGGCCGACCTCGACTGGTTCTTCATCCACCCCGCTGAGGTGTTCGGTCCCTGGGCCGAAGGCGAGCGCACCGGGCACTATCGCGACGGCGGCGACGTGATCGTCCGCGATGCCGACGGCAAGTCGTTCATCTCCGGCGCGGATTTCGCGGTCGCCGTGGTGGACGAGATCGAGCAGGGCAACCACCACCGAGAGCGGTTCACCGTCGGCTACTGACGCCACGACTTTCGGCGACCGCACGGGCTATCGCCGGATGCACGGCTTGCTGACGCACACATGCGGTGTGCTCGGCAGTATCCCGTGCACTCGGCGCCCGCGGAGGTGTCAGACCAGGTCGCGCCAGTCGATGTCCTCATCGTCATCGGCCACCGGAGTCGCACCGGTGACGACCGGCAGGCTCATCGTCTCGGTCGGCGGGCCCATGATGGTCGCCTCGTCACGCCGGTGTCGCAGCACTTCGTTGATGTAGCTGGTCAGCACCTCGGCGAGCGGCACCGAGCGCCCCTGCGCCTGCGAGAGGTACCAGCGGTGCTCGAGCACCTGGTGGAAGACCTCGGCGGGCTCCAGCTTGGCTCGTAGCTCGTACGGGATCGCGCGCACCACCGGCTCGAAGACACGGGTGAGCCACTCGTGCGCGTACATCTCCTCGTCCGCCCACTGCTTCGTCGAGCGGGCGCGGAACTCGTCGAGGTCGTTCAGCAGGCGTCGCGCCTGGTTCTCCTCGACGTCCAGCCCCGTCAGACGGATCAGGCGGCGCTGGTGGTGACCGGCATCCACCACCTTCGGCTGGATCTCGACGACGGTGCCGTCCGCGGTCGTCGACATGGACATCTCGTCGATGTCGAACCCCAGGGCGTTGAGGCGCTCGACCCGCTCCGTGATGCGCCAGGTCTCCGCCGCCGAGAAGGACTCCTGGGCGGTGAGCTCGGCCCACAGCGATCGATACGACGAGACGATGCCGTCGGCGATCGCCACCGCGTCGACACCGTGTTCGAGGCGACCGCCCGCGGCGAGGTCCATGATCTCGCCGGCGATGTTCGTGCGGGCCAGGTCGAGATCGTAGGCGCGCTGACCGTCGGTCAGCCCCTCCTCGTGCAGCTCACCCGTCTCCGCATCGACCAGATACGCGGCGAACGCGCCCGCGTCGCGGCGGAACAGCGTGTTCGACAGGGAGACGTCGCCCCAATAGAAGCCGACGTTGTGCAGCCGCACCAACAGCAGGGCCAGGGCATCGACGAGGCGGGTCGCGGTGTCGGGGCGCAGTACCCGCGTGAAGAGCGCGCGATAGGGCATCGAGAAACGCAGGTGAGAGGTGACCAGCGCGGCCGGAAGAGCCTCGCCGTCGGCATCCGTACGCCCGGCGATCACCGCGACCCGGTCGACGCAGGGCACGTCGAGGCGGGCGAGATTGCCGAGCATGTCGTATTCGCGCTGGGCCATCTCCGCCGTGGTCTCCTTCACGGCGATGACCCGGCCGGAGAGGTCGGCGAAGCGCACGAGGTGGCGGGAGAGCCCCTTCGGGAGCGACACGATGTGCTCCGACGGCCACTTCGCCAGCGTCGTGGACCAGGGGAGGGACAACAGCCCCGGATCGATCTTGCTGGCGGTGATCCGCAGCGAATCCTGCATGATGCTCCCTGGTCGAGGTGGGACAGAAAGAGACGCGGCGCAGGTGACCGAAGTCAGCCTGCGCCGCGTCTGTGGATCCGATCAGGCGGAGACGACCGGCTTGTCGTTCAGGCGCTCGCCGGACTCGATGTCGAACGCGTGCACGTGGCCCGGGTTCGCAGCGAGCGTGACCGTCTCGCCGGCGTTCGGGTGGCTGCGACCGTCGACGCGGGCGACGATGTCGCTGCGCTTGCCGTTGATCTCGGTGTGGCCGTAGAGGTAGCCGTCGGCGCCGAGCTCCTCGACGAGGTCGACGACGACGGGAAGGCCCTTGCCGTCGGCCGGTCCGACCGTGATGTCCTCAGGGCGCACGCCGACCGTGACCTGGCTGCCGTTCGCGCGGCCGACGGTGTCGCGGTCGAGCGGGACGACCTCGGACCCGAAGCGGATGCCGCCGTCGGCGAGGTCGGCCGCGAAGAGGTTCATCGCGGGCGAGCCGATGAAGCCGGCGACGAAGACGTTGTTCGGCTTCTCGTACAGGTCGCGCGGGGAACCGACCTGCTGGAGCAGACCGTCCTTGAGGACCGCGATGCGGTCGCCCATGGTCAGAGCCTCGGTCTGGTCGTGCGTGACGTAGACCGTGGTGACGCCGAGGCGACGCTGCAGCGAAGCGATCTGCGTACGGGTCTGCACGCGGAGCTTGGCGTCGAGGTTCGACAGCGGCTCATCCATGAGGAACACCTGAGGCTGACGCACGATGGCGCGACCCATGGCGACGCGCTGACGCTGACCACCCGAGAGGGCCTTCGGCTTGCGAGTCAGGTAGGGCTCGAGGTCGAGGAGCTTGGCGGCTTCGAGAACTCGGGATGCGCGCTCTTCCTTGCCGACGCCGGCGATCTTGAGCGCGAAGCCCATGTTCTCGGCGACGGTCATGTGCGGGTACAGCGCGTAGTTCTGGAAGACCATCGCGATGTCGCGGTCCTTCGGCGGGACATCGGTCACGTCGCGGTCGCCGATGAGGATGCGGCCGGCGTTGACCTCTTCGAGGCCGGCCAGCATGCGGAGGGACGTGGACTTACCGCAACCGGAGGGACCGACGAGGACGAGGAACTCGCCGTCACCGACCTCGAGGTTCAGCTTGTCGACGGCCGGACGGGTTCCGCCGGGGTACAGGCGGGTGGCCTCGTCGAAAGTCACAGATGCCATTGTCTTTTCTCCTTCACCGGCAGGTACGTGCCGGACGATCCGTAGTGATGAAGCGGCGGGTGACCCCGCCGTGACCCCTCATTGGGTCGGGATCAGTATGACATGAACGGCGGTACCTGGGTATTTCTCAGCCTCACTGACTACCATCGAACTCGGCCGCGCGCAGCGGCGATCGTCGCTCGGCGGCGGTCGGGGCCAACCCGGACCCCCGTTGAGACTCACAGAGGAACGATGTCGAGCGACGAAACGCCGAACGTCCCGACGCCTCGCAATTCCCGCGAGGCCGTACGGGAGAAGGCTCAGAGAGTGCACGCCCAGCAGTCCAGGGCGCGTCTCATGCGACGGATCATCATCGGCGCGGTGGCGCTCGTCGCGGTGGGTGCGATCGGCACGGCGGTGACCCTCGCGGTGTCCTCCCAGGTCACCAAGCCGCGGCTCACGCCTACCGGCATGGAATCGGATGGCGTGGTCGTCACCGACCTCGAGTCGTTCGCGGGAACCGGCGCGGTGCCGGAGACCCCGTCTCCTGAGTCGACCGACGCCGGCGAATCGGCCAGCCCGACGCCGGAGCCGACGGCGTCCGGAAAGGTTGACATCCACGTGTACGTCGACTACCTGTCGCCCGACGCCGGGGAGTTCGAGCGTGCAAACGCCCGACAGCTCGCCGGTTGGATCGGCGAGGACGCGGTCACGGTCAGCTATCACCCGGTCGCCCTGCTCACCGCCAGCTCCAACGGAACCAAGTACTCGCTCCGCTCGGCTGCCGCTGCGGCCTGCGTCGCCACGCACTCGCCTGCCCAGTTCTACGCGTTCAACCATGACCTGCTCGACGACCAGCCCGAGGTCGGCAGCGACGGCCTCTCCGACGAGGACCTCGCGAACCTCGCCGGTGCTGTCGGCGTCGACAACGCCAAGGCCGTGCGGTCGTGCATCGAGGACGGCGACTTCGTCGGCTGGGCGAAGGAGGCGACGACCCGCGCTCTGGACGGACCGCTCGCCGGCTCTGACGATCTGGTGCTGACGGCAGCGCCGATGATCGTCGCGAACGGCGAGGCCTACGTGGGCGCGCTGGACGACCCGGCCGAGTTCTCGCAGTTCGTGCTCAGCGTCGCGAGCGATGCCTCGCGTGCGACGTCGACGCCTTCGCCCACCACGACCCCGTAGGTCGAAGCCGGGTCGATGCCATCGCTAAGCTGGTGGCATCCGCCGACTTGGCGCAATTGGTAGCGCACCGTACTTGTAATACGGGGGTTACGGGTTCGAGTCCCGTAGTCGGCTCTTCAATCCCTCACGAGAGTGGGGATCCGCGGATTCAGTTCTCAGCGGCGATCTCGGGTGCGTCCAGCACCTCGTCGATGAGGCTGATGCCGCCCGTGGAACTCGCGGACTGCATCAGGTCCTGGATCCATTTCGGATTCAGCTGCGGCGCCTCCGGCTCGTCGAAGGTGAAGCGGAGCGGTATCGACGGGTGCAGCCAGATCGTCGACCGTCCCATGGGCTGCCCTTCAGGGTGCCGCCACGAAAGAGTGAAACTCTCGTTGCGTCGGAGCTTCGTCGCGATGACGACCTTCAGATGCGCGAGTGCGCGGTCCTCGATGTGGATCTCGTCACCGCTGCCGTACTGGATCGTGCCCATGCGAGAACGATAGTCGCCCCATGCGGATGGGCCGAATCCCTGTGCCCGCGCCGATGCGGAGGGTGCGACCCTGAAAACACATTCCGATGTATCGCCTCAGTCGATGATATGTTACACATCAGGCAGGTTTCCTGGTGTGCCTCTAGACCGTGCCAGGTAGAAGACGCGCAGGTGGCCGCCTCCCCGCTCCGGCCACCTGCGCTTGCCTGCTTGGTTTCGGGGATCCAGACAGCAAGGGAGAGGGCGACATCTTGAGCAGTGCACCCGATACGGCGACGGTCACTCCGGAGTGGCAGCACGACTACCCGTACGCGAAGAAGCTCTCCACGGCGGAGTACGAACGAGAGAAGCGGTTGCTGCAGATCGAGCTCCTGAAGCTCCAGTCGCACATCAAGCACTCCTCCGATCGCTTGCTCATCCTGTTCGAAGGACGCGACGCGGCGGGGAAGGGCGGGGCGATCAAGCGCTTCATGGAGCACCTGAACCCTCGAGGAGCCCGGGTCGTCGCGCTCGACAAGCCGACGGATGCCGAGCGTACGCAGTGGTATTTCCAGCGCTACATCGCGCACCTGCCTTCGGGCGGCGAGATCGTGATGATGGACCGCTCCTGGTACAACCGCGCCGGCGTCGAACGGGTCATGGGGTACTGCTCATCGGCCGAGTACGAAGAATTCATGCAGACCGCTCCGCAGTTCGAGCGGATGATCGTAGGGTCGGGCATCCGCCTCATCAAGCTGTGGTTCTCGGTCGGAGAGGCCGAACAGCGACGCCGGTTCAGGCGCCGTAGCGAGGATCCCGTCAAGCAGTGGAAGCTGAGCCCCACGGACCTCGCCAGCATCGACCGCTGGGCGGACTACACGGCGGCGAAGGAAGCGATGTTCTTTCACACGGACACGCCGACCGAGCCCTGGATCGTCATCAAGTCGAACGACAAGAAACGAGCTCGGCTCGAGGCGATGAGGTGCGTCCTCGCCCGATTCGACTACCCCGGCAAAGATCCCCTGGTCGCTCACGCCCCGGACACGCGGCTCGTCGGGCGGCCCTCCCAGATCTACGACGAGGGCGAGACGCCCAGAATCGATTCCTCCCCTGCCGACCACGAAAAGTGACGTCATCCGGGAATGCGCGAAGACCGATCCGCGGTTGTCTTCGTCATGACTCGTATCGGCACCAGTGATCTTGACGTCCTCTCGCTCGCGCTCGGCGGCAACGTGTTCGGTTGGACAGCCGATCGCGATGCGTCGTTCGCGGTGCTCGATGCATTTGTGGACGGGGGCGGGGACTTCGTCGACACGGCCGATTCGTACAGCTCCTGGGTGCCGGGCAACGACGGTGGCGAGAGCGAGACGATAATCGGTGAGTGGCTCGCATCCCGCAAGCCATCCGGTGTCGTCGTCGCGACGAAGGTGAGCCAGCACCCGCAGTTCCGCGGCCTCTCCGGGGCGAATGTGCGAAAGGCGGCCGAGGCCTCGCTCCGGCGTCTCGGCGCCGATGAGATCGACCTGTACTACGCGCACTTCGATGATGACACCGTTCCACTGGAAGAGACCGTCGCCGCGTTCGGACAGCTCGTCGAGGATGGCCTGGTGCGTCACGTGGCGGTATCGAACTACTCCGCCGAACGCATCAGAGAGTGGATCGAGATCGCGCGTCGCACGGGCGTCGCTGCGCCGGTCGCCGTTCAGCCCCACTACAACCTCGTTCATCGCAATGAGGTCGAGGACACCATCATCCCGGTCGCCGAAGAGTTCGAGCTCGGGCTCGTGCCCTACTACGCGTTGGCGAGCGGATTCCTGACCGGCAAGTACCGCTCGACCGATGTCGCGGGGCAGGACTCCCCGCGTGCGCAGGGTGCCGCGAAGTACGCGACCGAGGCGGGCCTGCGCGTCATCGATGCGCTCGAGCAGATCGCCGACGCCCACGGCGTGTCGATCGCCGCGACGTCACTCGCCTGGTTGCGGGCGCAGCCGACCGTGGTCGCGCCGATCGCGAGTGCTCGCACGGTCGCGCAGGTGCCCGACCTTCTGGCGGGTGCTCGCCTCGAACTCTCCACCGACGAGGTGGGGCTGCTCGATCGGGTCTCTGAATGGACCCCCGCCGGCGCCTGAGGCCTCAGGTCTCGTTTCCGACGAGGCCGAGTCTGTGCGCGAGGATCACGGCGTGGATGCGATCGCGCGCGTGGAGCTTCGCCAGCACCCGACCGACGTGCGTCTTCACGGTGGATTCGCCGACGTAGAGGGCGTGGGCGATCTCGGCGTTGGTCAGCCCGCGTCCGATCGCGAGGAATACGTCTCTCTC
Source organism: Microbacterium maritypicum (assembly GCF_041529975.1). Taxonomy (NCBI): domain Bacteria; kingdom Bacillati; phylum Actinomycetota; class Actinomycetes; order Micrococcales; family Microbacteriaceae; genus Microbacterium; species Microbacterium maritypicum. The sequence goes on from NZ_CP168030.1 coordinate 1,706,657, forward strand.
GCGTTCGGTGAGCGAGTCCAGCGCCGCGCTCTCCGCGGCATCCGGTGTCGGGGAGGACGAGGCGCTGAGCTGCGGGGTCACGTGCTCGAGGAGCATCCGCGTGATCCGGGGAGAGAGCGCGGCATCGCCACGGTGTACGGCGTGGACGGCGGAGATCATCTCGTGACGCTGAGCGTCCTTGAGGAGGAAGCCGCTGGCACCGGCACGGATGGCGCCGAAGGCGTATTCGTCGAGGTCGAACGTGGTCAGCACGAGCACTTTCGTCTGAGGGCGATCCCGCACGATGGTCTCGGTGGCAGCGATGCCGTCCAGCTCCGGCATGCGGATGTCCATGAGCACCAGGTCGGGTGCGAGTGCGGCGCTCTGCGCGATCGCCGCCCGCCCGTCGCCGGCCTCACCGACCACGACGATGTCGCTCTCCGCTTCGAGGACCATCCGGAACCCGACGCGAATCAACTCCTGGTCGTCCACCAGAAGCACCCTGATCGCATCCGTCATCCGTCGTCCTCCGTCGATTCGTCTTGTGGGACGGGGGCAGCCGCCTTCGTCGGCAGCACAGCGCGCAGAACCCATCGTCCCCCGTCGGTCGGCGCGGACTCCACGCTTCCCTGCACGTGAGCGGCGCGCTCGGCGAGTCCGCGCAACCCGAAACCTTCGGTCCCGATGCCACCGGTCGCGCCGTCGTTGACGATGTCGATCGTCACGGAGTCCGGTGTGTACTCCAGCCGCACAGTGATGGCCGACGCGGTCGGGGCATGTCGCATCGCGTTCGTCACGCCCTCCTGCACGATCCGCCCGATCGCGTGGGCGACGGCGGGGGAGACCTCGGCCTGCCCCGCGACCGTGAGCGTCGCGGGGTATCCGGCGCGCTGCGCCGCCTCGACCGTGTCGCGCGGCGGCGCGGGCTTCATGGGTGCCAGGGGCAGCGGAGAGTCGTCATCCCGCAGCACACCGAGCATGGATCGCATCTCGGTCAGGGCAGCACGAGCGGTGTCGGCCGTGTGGATCGCCGCTCTGCGTGCCTGCTCGCGGTCGGGCGTCGCGGCGGCACCCTCGGAAAGCGCCACGATCACCGTCAGCGAGTGGGAGACGATGTCGTGCATCTCCCGAGCGATTCGGGCCCGTTCGGATGCGGCGGCGAGCTGCGCCTGCTGGTCACGCTCGACGAGCAGCTGCCGCGAGCGATCGATGACGGCCGACAGATAGCGCTTGCGGCCGCCGACGTTGACGCCGATGAGTGTGCCGATCAGACCGAGCACGATGTAGCTGAGCGCGGTGTCGAGTCCGTTCTGCATCACGATCACGCCGGTGAGCATCAGGAGCCCGCTGAGCAGGAGGAACCACACCGCGCCGATTCCGTAAGAGGTCCAGGCGGTGCGTGACGACCGGTAGACGGCGAGACCGTAACAGGCGACGAGTAGCAGGATGGTGCCACTGGACGGCCCGCTGAACAGACTGGCCGTCCCCAGGATCATGGCCGCGAAGAAGGGAACGAGCGGCGCCCGCCGTCGCCACAGCAGTGTGCTGCACGCCACGACGACCATGGCCACGGTGGCGATGTTGAGCGCGATGTAGGCGGATTCAGGGACGGACTCATCGACGAACCGACCCGCCGGGGCGAGCGAGAGGAACAGGCAGAACAACGTCAGCAGGACGTCGGCGAACACCGGATGACGGGCCCAGTATCTGCGGAAGAGGCCCGGCGCACGCGGGAGCCGCAGCTCCTCGTCCTCTCGGATCGAGTCGCTGCGGCTTCGCGTTCTGCTCACAGGGGGGACTTTACGCGTCGCGGGTGCGCAGCACGCCCCACGCGACGAGGGCACCGCCGGCGACCCAGCAAGCCAGAGTCAGGAACGCGACCGGGGCATCGAGTGTCGCGCCGTCGCTCGGCAGGATCGCGCTCTGCGCAGCTGCTACGGGCAGGTAGGCGGATGCGTCGATGACCCATGCCCACGCCTCGCCGGCGAATGAGAAGAAGTTCGCCACGATCGGCAGGACGAACAGGACGCCGACGGTTGCCGCGATGGCTCCGGCCCCCGAACGCAGGATGAACCCGAAGGCGACTCCGATCAGGGCGAACACCGCCATGGCGAGGGAGGATACGACGATGGGCAGGAACGACGCGGCCGGGTCCGACCAATCGATGCTCTGATCCCGCGGCGCCACGATGAGCGAGACCGCGACGGCCGCGAGACCGAAGATCACCAGGGAAGACAGGAACATGAAGACCGCGAGCACGGTCGACTTGGCCGCCAGCACCGATCCGCGGATCGGGTTCGCGGTGAGCGTCGAACGGATCATCCCGGTCGAGTACTCGCCCGTCACGGAGATCGCACCGATGATGCCGGCGAGCAGCATCGTGAACTGGATCGGCATGACGACGGCCTGGATCGGCTCGAACCCCGGCATGTCGACCGCCTGTGCGATCAGCACGGAGATCCCGATGGTGAGGGCCGCGGCGATGCCGATGGACCACCACGTCGAGCGGAGGGTGGCGAGCTTGATCCATTCGCCGCGTAGGGCGCGGACGAAGGTCAGCCGGCGACCGGTGTCGACTCGCGGCCGCGCGGGCGCGGGTGCCTGTGTCGTGGTCATGAGATCTCCTTGGTGCGGTACTCGACGGAGTCGCCGGTGAGGGCGAGGTAGGCGTCTTCGAGCGATCCGGTGGTGGGGGTGAGTTCGTGCAGCGGGATGCCGCGGTCCGCGGCGAGATCGCCGATGCGGGCGGCGGGGAGACCCACGATGTCGAGGAGGTCGGGAGCCGAGCTCACGATCTCCACACCCGGGCCGCCGACGACCGTGGCGAGATCGGTGGGTCGCGGGGTGCGCACACGCACGGTGTTCTGCGTCCAGGAGCGCACGAGTTCGGCCAGCGGAGCATCCGCCAGCACGCGTCCGCGCCCCATCACGATGACATGGTCGGCGGTCTGCGCCATCTCGCTCATCAGGTGGCTCGACAGGAGCACGGTGCGGCCCTCGGAGGCCGCGTGCCGGACGAACTGACGCACCCAGCGGACGCCCTCGGGGTCGAGGCCGTTGACGGGCTCGTCGAGGATGAGCGTGTGGGGGTCACCGAGCAGCGCCGAGGCGATCCCGAGGCGCTGGCCCATTCCGAGCGAGAACTTCCCGGCCCGCTTGCGGGCCACCGACCCGATGCCCGCGAGGTCGATGACCTCGTCGACGCGGGAGGAGGGGATCCCGTGGGTCGCCGCCATCGCCCGAAGGTGATTGCGTGCCGTCCGCCCGGTGTGCACGGCCTTCGCGTCGAGAAGGACGCCGACCTCGGTGAGCGGCGCGCGAAGCTTGCGGTACTCGCGACCGGCGATCTCGGCGCGTCCGGACGTCGGCCGGTCGAGGCCCACGATCATTCGCATCGTGGTCGACTTGCCGGCACCGTTCGGACCGAGGAAGCCGGTGACGCTACCCGGCTTGACGGTGAACGACACGTCATCGACGGCCGTCTTGTCTCCGAACCTCTTCGTGAGGCCTTCTGCTGTGATCATGTGGACAACGCTACGGAGCGTCGGGCCGCCGCGCGTCCTCCCTAGGTACCGTCCTCCGGAGCAGGATGTCCTCCCCGCGGCGGATGGATCGGCTCAGGAACGGGGACGGGCGTGGACCCGTGCGGCCATCTCGTCGGAGGCGAGGATCGCCTCGTCGATGATCTCCCTCGACGGCGGCGCCGTCAGCCAATCGTGACTCAGCGAGGCCGGGACGAGCAGCGGCATGCGATCGTGCAGATCGACGAGGTGGTCGGGGGCGGGGCGCATCACGATCGAGTAGCACGTGTACCACTCGCCGTCAGCGGTGCGACCCCGCTGTGTGACCGCCGCCATGCCGAAGAGCGTGCCCTCGTCGATGAGGAACTCGTTCCACTGGCGCGACGGCTTCTGCATCTCGTACCAGCTCGTCGCGGGGACGATCGCCCGCGACTTCGCTCCGCCCGGGCGCTCCTGCAGGCGCTCGGATCGCGTGTTGATCGAGGGGAACTTCGCCGGCTCACCGTTCACGAGAAAGCCCCACCACGCGGGTTCCAATGTGGGAGCGGCATCGGGCTGCACGATCACCGGGTTGAGGTTGCGGAGGTTCTTCCCCGTCGGACGGATGGTCTCACCCGCGTTCCCCTCCGCCCAGACACGCAGGCCCTCGAGCACCGCATCGTCGGCGGCGGCGAGGACTTCCGCATCGGTGAACCGGGGATCGAGACCGTAGCTCGCGCACATGCCGTCAGCGTAGCCCCGGCCGCCGACATCCGTCACGCCACGGCGGGCTGGGGCTCCGATAAGGTCGACGGGTGCCAGAAACCCGTCGACTCCCCGCACCCCTGGCACTCGGCGGGGCCGTCGCGATCGGAGTCATGACGGCGATCCAGGCCCGGATCAACGGCGTTCTCGGGGTGCGCGTCGATGACGGCATCGTGGCGGGCCTCCTCTCGTTCTCGGTAGGCCTGCTCGCACTGGTCGCCGTGATCTGCTGCATCCCCTCCGCCCGGCGGGGAGTGGGACGCCTCTGGAGCGGCATCCGACGCCACACGATCCCGTTCTGGATGCTGCTGGGCGGGGCGTGCGGAGCCCTCACCGTGTCCACCCAGGGGCTGACCGCCGGGGTCCTCGGCGTCTCGCTGTTCAGCGTCGGCGTCGTCGCGGGCCAGACCCTGCACGGACTCGTGCTCGATCGGATCGGGTTCGGCCCTGCGGGCGTGGTTGCGGTCACCCCCGGCCGGGTCTCCGGCGGCGTTCTCGCGCTCGCCGCGGTCGGCATCTCGTTGTCGGGCGATGTGCTCGCCACCGCCCCGCTGTGGATGCTGCTGCTGCCGTTCGCCGCCGGAGTCGGAATCGCGTGGCAGGCGGCCACGAACGGTCGCCTTTCGCAGCGTGTGCAGTCGCCGCTCGCCGCGACTCTGATGAGCTTCATCACCGGCACCGTCATCCTGCTGCTCGCGGCCGGGACGAGCATCGCCTTCCGCGGGATGCCCGATGCGCTCCCCGTCGAGCCGTGGCTGTACCTGGGCGGGTTCCTCGGCGCGGCCTACATCCTGCTCGGCGCGTTCATCGTCGCGCACACCGGTGTGCTCCTGATGGGGCTGGGCTCCGTGCTCGGGCAGCTCGTGACGTCGGTCGTGATCGACCTGATCTGGCCTCCGGCAGCAGGACCGGCCCTCTGGCAGGTCATCGCCATGGTCGTCGTCGCGGTGGCGTCCGTGATCGTCGCCGTTCCGCGAAGACGCCGCCGCTGACGCGCTACTTCTTCTTCGCCTTCTTCGCCCCGGCCTTCGGCATCCGCGTGATCAGCTTGCGTGCATCCACGGCCTTGCGGCGGCCGGGCTTCTTGCCCGCGGGCTTGCCTCCCACGTACAGCCAGCCGAGGAGTTCCTCATTCTTGTCGAGGCCGTGTGCCTTGGCGACGGCCATCGCGCGCGTGTAGTGCCCCGTGCGCCAGATGACGCCCCAGCCGGCTTCATCGAGGAGCAGGCTCAGGGTGTGGGCGACTCCGGAGGCGACGGCCTCCTGCTCCCACCGCGGGACCTTCTCGCTCTTGCGATAGCTGGCGACGACCGCGATCAGCAGCGGTGCGCGCAGCGGCTTCGACGACGGGGTCGCGTCTCCCTGAGCTTTGGCGATGGCAGCGCCGAGCATCTCGCGATCCGCTCCGCGCAGTTCGATGAGCCGCCACGGACGGAGCGAGGAGTGATCCGCGACGCGACCCGCTGCGGCGACGAACGTCAGCAGCTCTTCACGGCTCGGCGCCGTCTCGTCGACCTTCGACCAGGACTGACGCGCGCGGACCGCGTCGAGAGCACTCACGAGGCGTCGGGGGTGAAGTTCATCGCGATCGAGTTCATGCAGTAACGATCTCCGGTCGGCGTGCCGAACCCGTCGGGAAAAACATGACCGAGGTGCGAGCCGCAGTTGGCGCAACGCACCTCCGTTCGCACCATGCCCAGGCTGTCGTCCTCGATGAGTTCGACCGCGTCGGGGCGGATCGACTCGTAGAAGCTCGGCCAGCCGCATCCGGAGTCGAATTTGGTTCCACTCTTGAAGAGCTCCGCGTTGCACGCCCCGCAGGTGTAGAGGCCTGCGCGCTCCTCATCGAGCAGCTCACCCGTCCAGGCGCGCTCGGTCGCGGCCTGACGCAGCACGGCGTACTGCTCATCGCCGAGCTCGCGGCGCCATTCGTCTTCGGTCTTGTCCACGCTGTACGACATGTGTCCTCCTCAGTCGATTCCATTCTCTCTCGACGGACGAGGCCTCGGGTGCTGCGCGTCAGAATGGACGGATGACGGATGCCGTGCAGGAGCGCTACGCGCGATTCGCCCGTGACGAGGCTCCGGGGCGGAGCGCGCTGTATGCGGAGTGGGCGGCGGGGGTCGCCGGGGATGAGGAGGTGCAGCGCATCCTGTTCCGGATCCCGGAGACGAGGCGCCAGCCGCCGCTCGTGTTCGCCGTGACCCGTCTGCTCGGCGTCCCGCTCGAGCCGTATGCGCGGTGGCGTGCTTTCGTGCTCCGGAATGCGGACGAGATCGTCGTCGAGTGCGCGCGCAGGTCTTTGCAGACGAACGAGCCGCTCCGTCTCGCGGCACTTCTGCCGGTGCTCTCCGAGATCGAGGGGCCGATCGCGCTTCTCGAGATCGGGGCGTCGGCGGGACTCTGTCTCTACCCCGATCGGTACTCGTATCGCTTCGTGGACGAGGACGGGGTGCTCCGCGCCGGCCTCGACCCGGCGGACGACGTCTCGACGGTCGTGCTCGAGAGCCGGGTGACCGGTCCGCTTCCCGCGCTCCGGATGCCGGAGGTGGTGTGGCGTGCCGGGATCGACCTGGCGCCGCTCGATGCCGCCGACGAACGCGATCGGCGTTGGCTGCGCGGTCTCGTGTGGCCGGGGGAGCCGGGGCGCGAGGAGCGCATCGAGGCCGCCCTCGACATCGCAGCCGGTGATCCTCCTCTTCTGGTGGAAGGGGACGCCGGCACGCACCTCGCCGCGCTGGCGTCGGCGGCACCCCCGCAGGCGACCCTCGTCATCACCACTCCTGGCGTGCTGGTGCACATCCCTCGGGTGGAGCGGACGGCGCTGATCGCGAGGATCTCGCGCATGGACGCCCGCTGGATCACGATCGATCCGCCCGCGGTGACCGACGCCTGGGAGCCGCCCGTCGATGCGGATCGGTGGCGGGGGTTCGTGGTGGCGCTCGACGGACGGGTCCGCGCGGCCGCAGATCCGCTCGGGCGATGGTGGGAGTGGCGACCCGGCCTGCCGGCGGATGCGTCCTAACCTGGAGCCATGCTCGGAGATCTCACGGAGCGCGATCGCGCGATCCTCGCCCTGGAAGCGGCATGGCCGCGTCACAGCGGGGCGAAGGAAGAGATCATCCGCGCCCAGCTCGGGATGAGCGCCGCACGCTACTACCAGCTGCTCGGACGACTGATCGATTCCGAATCCGCGCTCGAATACGATCCGATGCTGGTGCGCCGCCTCCGCCGACTCCGCGATTCGCGTGCGACCCGGCGCAGCGCGCGGCTGCCCGGTTTCGTCGGCTGAGGCTCTCCGGTGACTGCTCGCCGGCGACGCGCGCACCTCCGGCCCGGCGGCGAAACGGATTGACAGGAAGGTGCCGCTAGCATCGAGGGGTGTCAAAGCCCACCCGCGATCGCTTCGATGATGCTCCCCGTACGTCCGGAAGGGTGGGAGCGCACCGTGCCGAAGCGCCGGGGATGAACGGCTGGGTCGTGCTGCTCTGGTCGTTCGTGGCTGCACTCGTGCTCATCATCGCCGGCATCTTCGGCTCGCTGGTGGTCATGGGCCGTGTCTCGCTGTTCCCCGACGCGGCGCCGAGCGCTGTGCCGACGCCGGAGGAGACGGGGATCGTCGACCCCAGCATCTCGGTGATGATCCTGAACGGCACGCCCGACGAGGGCGCCGACACGCGCATGCGCGACACGCTCATCAACAACGGCTGGGCTGCTGACAACGTCTTCGCGGGCGACAGCTCCAGTCAGGATTTCGCCAACACGACCGTGTTCTACGTCGAAGACGCGGACGAACTGGCAGCCGTCGGTCTGGCTGACCTCCTCGGCGGTGCAGCCGTGCAGCAGAGCGACTACTACTCCGGTCAGACGGAGGACGGACAGACGCAGTTCACCGTCGTGATCGGCCTCGATCGGTCGACCTCGGCACCTGAGACGCCGGAAGAGGCGCCTGCCTCCTGACGTCGGGATGCGCCCCGCCTCCGGCGGCTTGCACTCGAAGGTGTCGAGTGCCAGAATGGCGTTAGCACTCTCACACTCTGAGTGCTAAACCCAACGTCTACGTCCAGGAGGGACGAAAAAACTCATGGCAAAGATCATTGCTTTCGATGAGGAGGCCCGCCGCGGCCTCGAGCGCGGCCTCAACATCCTCGCCGACGCGGTCAAGGTGACCCTCGGCCCGCGCGGTCGCAACGTCGTCCTCGAGAAGAAGTGGGGCGCTCCCACGATCACGAACGACGGTGTCTCCATCGCCAAGGAGATCGAGCTGGACGACCCGTACGAGAAGATCGGCGCGGAGCTCGTCAAGGAGGTCGCGAAGAAGACCGACGACGTCGCGGGTGACGGCACCACCACCGCCACGGTCCTCGCACAGGCTCTGGTCCGCGAGGGCCTGCGCAACGTCGCAGCCGGCGCCGACCCCATCTCGCTCAAGCGCGGCATCGAGAAGGCCGTCGCCGCGATCACCGAGGAGCTCCTCTCGAGCGCCAAGGAGATCGACTCCAAGGAGCAGATCGCCGCCACGGCATCCATCTCCGCTGCAGACCCGGCGATCGGCGAGCTCATCGCCGAGGCGATCGACAAGGTCGGCAAGGAAGGCGTCGTCACCGTCGAGGAGTCGCAGACGTTCGGCACCGAGCTCGAGCTCACCGAGGGCATGCGCTTCGACAAGGGCTACCTGAACCCGTACTTCGTCACGGACCCGGAGCGTCAGGAAGCGGTCTTCGAAGACCCGTACATCCTCATTGCGAACCAGAAGGTCTCCAACATCAAGGACCTGCTGCCCATCGTCGACAAGGTGATCCAGGACGGCAAGGAGCTCGTCATCATCGCCGAGGACGTCGAGGGCGAGGCTCTCGCGACGCTCGTGCTGAACAAGCTCAAGGGCATCTTCAAGTCGGTCGCCGTCAAGGCTCCCGGCTTCGGCGACCGCCGCAAGGCGCAGCTGCAGGACATCGCGATCCTCACCGGTGGTCAGGTCATCACCGAGGAGGTCGGCCTCAAGCTGGAGAACGCCACGCTCGACCTGCTGGGCCGTGCGCGCAAGGTCATCGTCACCAAGGACGAGACCACGATCGTCGAGGGCGCCGGTGAGGCAGACCAGATCGAGGGTCGCGTCACGCAGATCCGTCGCGAGATCGAGAACACCGACAGCGACTACGACCGTGAGAAGCTGCAGGAGCGTCTGGCGAAGCTCGCCGGTGGCGTCGCCGTCATCAAGGCGGGCGCGGCCACCGAGGTCGAGCTCAAGGAGCGCAAGCACCGCATCGAAGACGCCGTCCGCAACGCGAAGGCAGCCGTCGAAGAGGGCATCGTCCCCGGCGGTGGCGTCGCGCTGATCCAGTCGGGCACGAAGGCTCTCGACGGCCTGACGCTCTCGGGCGACGAGGCGACCGGTGCGAACATCGTTCGCGTCGCGATCGAGGCTCCGCTCAAGCAGATCGCGCTGAACGCCGGTCTCGAGCCGGGTGTCGTCGCGAACAAGGTCTCCGAGCTCCCCTCGGGTCAGGGCCTCAACGCGGCCACCGGTGAGTACGTCGACATGTTCGCTGCGGGAATCATCGACCCGGCGAAGGTGACCCGCTCGGCGCTGCAGAATGCAGCCTCGATCGCGGCTCTCTTCCTCACCACCGAGGTCGTCGTGGCTGACAAGCCCGAGAAGGCTGCTGCTCCGATGGGTGACCCGTCGGGCGGCATGGACTTCTGATCCAGCCCTCATGACAGAACGCCCCCGGCTCCGGCCGGGGGCGTTCTGCGTTCGTGTCGGGCGAGGTTCAGCGGAACAGGCTGGCCGAGTACTGGTCGGCGTCCGCGTACTGAGAGGCTGCCGACCCGAGCGAGGTGCCGATCGAGTCGAGCACCTGCTCGACATGGAGCTGGGCGCCCTGCCACTGCTCCGCGCAGCCCTGGAAGGCGGTGGATGCACTGCCGACCCAGGAGGACTGCAGCTGCCGCAACTGCGCCATGAGCGTGGCCGACTCGGTCTGCAGTCGTTCGATGGTGGCTCTGGTCGCTCCGTGCGCGGCGTGGACGGCTTCGGTGTCGACGGTGAAGACGGACATGAGAACTCCTTCTGTTGGAGTTCCGACGCTAGGCGGGCTGGCCCTGCCCGCTCCGTCCCCAGGCCGCTCGCGCACAGCGGGTGTGCAGAACCACGAGCCACGGCGGGTCGTGCAGAGCCGTCAGGACAGGTCGAGCCGTTCCAGGGGCTGGGTGTCCTCGAGAAGGTGCTCGGGTGTGGCGCGGGCAGGCGCGAGAGGGAGCGTGACCGTGAACGTCGCTCCACCTCCCGGAGTCTCCGAGACGTCGACGCCGCCGTGCAGCGCCTTCATGATCGACGCGACGATCGCGAGCCCGAGGCCGGAACCGCCGGTCTCGCGTGCGCGGGACGTGTCGGCGCGCCAGAAGCGCTCGAAGATCTGCTCCCGGATCTGCGGGGGGATACCCTCGCCGTGGTCCACGATCGAGATGCTGCCGGTGCCGAGCACCCGGTCAGAATCGACGACGATCTCGATCGGGCCGTCCTCGGGGGAGAAGCGGCGGGCGTTCCCCAACAGGTTCGTCACGACCTGCCGCACCTTGTTCTCTTCGCCCAGAACGATCGGCGGGGTGCGCACGGGGATGTCGGGGATCTCGGTGAAGTCGATCGCCGGTGCCGGATCCGGCTGCCGCGGACGACGCCGCAGGCGCGAAAGCGCGGTGCGGGAGAGCCCTCGTGCGGGCGGTGTCGCCGGCTGATCCGGTTGAGGAGCAGCCGTGTCCTGTAGCTGGATGGGCGACATCGCCTCGACCGTGCGATCGATCACCGTCACTGTCCGCCCCGGTGCTGCGGCGCGCAGATCGAGAGCGGCGTCCCGGGCGATCGGTCGCAGGTCGAGCGCGACGATCTCGGGCTCGCGCTCTTCGTCCAGACGTGCGAGCGCGAGGAGGTCCTCCACCAGGACACCCATGCGGATGGCCTCCTTCTCGATGCGCTCCATGGCTCTGGCGGTGTCCTCCTCGCCCTTGATCGCACCCATGCGATACAGCTCCGCATAGCCGCGCACGCTCACCAGCGGCGTGCGCAGCTCGTGGCTCGCGTCCCCGATGAATCGTCGCATGTGCTGAACGCTGCGGTCGCGCTGAGCGAGTGAGCCGTCGACGCGATCCAGCATCGTGTTGATCGCCGTGTTCAGTCGCCCGACCTCGGTGGTCGGTTCGAGGTCGGTCAACCGCTGCCGGAAGTCGCCTGCCGCGATGGACATGGCCGTCGCCTCGACCTGACCGAGCCTGCGGAAGGTGAGTGTGACGAGCCCCCGGGTGAGGAGTGCCGCGATGAGGATCGTGATCAGCGCGATCGTGATGTAGATGCCGAAGTACTGGCTGATGATGCGGTCGGCGGGTGCGAGCGGCAAGGCGACCAGTTGGATGCGCAGCGCACCGCCCTCCGACCCCACCACCGCGACGGCGCCATGGAAGACGCTGCCGTCTGCGCCGGGGATCTCGAGCGGAATCTGATCGGTGTCTGCGGTCGCCTTGGCGAGTGAGTATTCCGAGGGGAAGAGAGGGGCCTGACCCGACGTGCCTCGCGCAGTGGCACGGAGGACCCCTGTCGCGTCGTAGATCGCGAAAGAGAAGTCCCGTGGCTTCTCTTCACGCGGGGTATAGGTCGTTACGCCGTCGACCGTCGTGGCATCGAAGTACCGTTCGACCAGATCGCTGGAGACCAGTGCGGGCAGCTGCGCATCGATGTTGGCGACGAGCGCGTTGCGGAGGATCGGTACGGTTCCGAGACCCGCGACGAGAAGACCGAGAGCGAGCACCGCCACAGTGACCCCGGTGACCTTCGCGCGCAGGCTGATGCGGCGCCACCAGGCGGTGACCGCATCGGGCTTGCTCGCCATGCGGTCCTCCTCGGGCGTTCTGTACGCCGTGGGACGGCGCCGGTGGTCGGGGTCGGTCGTCAGACCGACTTGCCGACCTTGAGCATGTATCCGAACCCGCGCTTGGTCTGGATGAGCGATTCTTCGGTGTGCGGGTCGATCTTGCGACGCAGGTACGAGATGTAGCTCTCGACGATCCCGGCATCGCCGTTGAAGTCGTACTCCCACACGTGATCGAGGATCTGCGCCTTCGACAGCACGCGATTCGGATTGAGCATCAGGTAGCGCAGCAGCTTGAATTCGGTCGGGCTGAGCTCGATCGGCTCCTTGCCCACGTGGACATCGTGCGTGTCCTGATCCATCGACAGCTCACCGGCGCGGATGATCGACTCCTCGTCGGCCTGCATCGTGCGCCGCAGGATCGCCTGCGCCCTCGCGACGATCTCGTCGAGGCTGAAGGGTTTGGTGACGTAGTCGTCGCCGCCCGCATTGAGGCCCTCGATCTTGTCCTCGGTCCCGTCCTTCGCCGTGAGGAACAGGATCGGCGCGGTGAACCCGGCGCCGCGGAGACGCTTGGTGACGCTGAACCCGTTCATGTCCGGGAGCATGACGTCGAGGATGATCAGGTCCGGCTCCTCTTCGAGGACGGCCGAGATCGTGGCGGCGCCGTTGGCCACCGTCTTCACCTGGAATCCGGCGAAGCTGAGACCCGTCGAGAGCAGGTCACGGATGTTGGGTTCGTCGTCGACGACCAGGATGCGCGGAGCAGTCATGTCCCCATTATGGTGACTTCGGCCATGCAGTTGCTGACTATTGTCCGGAACGGCGCGGAGTCGCGCACCTCTGCATCGTTGAGAGGATGGAAGCATGAGCTCGAACGAGGACGCCTCCGCCGCCCCCGCATCCGCCATCGCTCCGGCCGTGCCCTCGCCTGCCGAGCAGATCCCCTACCACCGTCTTGCACGCCTGCGACCGAAGTACCGCTGGTGGCGGATGCTCGTGACCGGAGTCGTCGGAGTGGCGCTCTACGTGGCGATCCTGCTCCTCCTGATCGTGCCGCTCGTCGTCGCCTCGCTGCTCGTGCCGGGTTGGGGAGCCGAGATTCAGGTTCTCCTCACGACGGTGCAGTACTTCGACCTCGATCGCCCCTGGCTCTTCCTCGCACTGGTGTTGCCCTTGATCCTGATGATCCCCGCGCTCCTGCTCGCGTCGCGCATCGTCGAGGGGCGCGGCGTCGGCCTGCTTTCCTCTGTCACCGGGCGGCTGCGGATGGGGTGGCTCGGCCGGAGCCTGCTGCTGGCACTCGCCGTGTTCGTCGTCTACTTCGCGGTCGTGCTCGGCGTGGCGGCCGCCACGGGCGAGGCGATCGTCGTCGACTTCTCCCACCCGGCGCTATGGGTCATGGTGCTGCTCGTGCTGCTGCTCATCCCGCTGCAGGCCGCCGCCGAGGAGTATGTGTTCCGCGGCTATCTGATGCAGCTCGTCGGTGGCTGGTTGCGGCATCCGGCCTTCGCCATCCTGCTCCCGGTGCCGCTGTTCGTGCTCGGGCACGGCTACGACATCTGGGGGGCGGCGAGCGTGGGCATGTTCGCGATCGTCGCCGCGTGGCTGACCTGGCGCACGGGCGGTCTGGAAGCGGCGATCTCCCTGCACATCGTGAACAACGCGCTCATCTTCCTGCTCGGCACCGTCAGCCTCGTCGATGCCAACGCCACCACGGGAACGCCCGTCGATCTGCTCGCGTCGACGGTCGCGATGGTCGTCTATGCGCTGCTCGCCGACCGGTGGGCGGGCAGGCTCGGCATCGTCCGCACAGCGAGCAGGGTGACGGGCGCCGGCGTCGGAAGCGGAACCCATCGCCTGGACCCGATGCTGCACGGCTGAGCGGTACAGCCGCCGGAGGGAGGCTCAGGCTGCGATCGCGTCCGAATCCATGATCGTGTAGCTGTACCCCTGCTCGGCCAGGAAGCGCTGGCGGTTCTGCGCATAGTCCTGGTCGATCGTGTCGCGCGCGACGAGGGTGTAGAAGCTTGCGGTGTGTCCGGACTGCTTGGGGCGCAGCAGTCGACCGAGTCGCTGCGCCTCCTCCTGGCGGGATCCGAACGAGCCGGACACCTGGATGGCGACCGAGGCCTCCGGCAGGTCGATGGAGAAGTTCGCGACCTTCGACACGACGAGGAGCGAGATCTCGCCCTCGCGGAAGGCGCGATAGAGCTCCTCGCGCTCGTCGATCGGGGTCGCACCCGTGATCTGGGGAGCATCCAGGGCGGCCGACAGCGACTCGAGCTGATCGAGGTACTGTCCGATCACGAGGATGCGCTCGCCCTGATGCTTCGCGATCAGCTCGCGCACCGCCTTGACCTTGGCCGGAGCGGATGCCGCGAGTCGGTACCGTTCGTCGTCGGTGGCAGCGGCGTACTCGAGGCGGTCGCTCGGCGGGAGGTCTACGCGCACCTCGTAGCAGGCGGCGGGGGAGATGAAGCCCTGCGCCTCGATCTGCTTCCACGGGGCGTCGAAGCGCTTGGGGCCGATCAGGCTGAACACGTCGCCCTCGCGGCCGTCCTCGCGCACGAGGGTCGCGGTGAGTCCGATACGGCGGCGGGCCTGGAGATCCGCGGTGAGCTTGAACACCGGCGCCGGCAGCAGGTGGACCTCGTCGTACACGATGAGGCCCCAGTCGAGGGCGTCCAGCAGCGCGAGATGAGCGTACTCGCCCTTCCGCTTGGCGGTGAGGATCTGATAGGTCGCGATCGTGACGGGCTTGACCTCTTTGGCCTGGCCCGAGTACTCGCCGATCTCTTCGGGAGTGAGGCTCGTGCGCTTCAACAGTTCGTCGCGCCACTGTCGTGCGGAGACGGTGTTGGTGACCAGGATCAGCGTGGTGGTCTTGGTGGCCGCCATCGCGCCGGCGCCGACGATCGTCTTGCCCGCGCCGCAGGGCAGGACCACGACGCCCGATCCGTCCTTCGAGAAGGCGTCGACGGCGTCCTGCTGATAGGGGCGGATGTGCCAGCCGTCCTCGGCGAGGTCGATCTCGTGCGGAGTGCCCGGTGTGTAACCGGCGAGATCCTCGGCAGGCCAGCCGATCTTCAGCAGTTCCTGCTTGATCTGCCCGCGCGCCCAGGCGTCCACCACGAAGACCTCGGGAGTCGGATGCCCGATCAGGAGGGGCTGAATGCGCTTGTTGTTCGCGACCTGGGCGAGCACGGCGGGGTCGGAGGAGCGCAGGATGAGGGTTCCCTCGTCGTCGCGCTCGATGACCAGCCGGCCGTAGCGGTTCACGGTCTCGCGCAGATCGACGGAGACCGACGGCGGAACGGGGAAGCGCGACCAGCGATCGAGCGTCTCCAGCATGTCTTCCGCGGTGTGCCCGGCGGCGCGTGCGTTCCACAGTCCGAGGCGGGTGATCCGGTAGGTGTGGATGTGCTCGGGGGCTCGTTCCAACTCGGCGAAGATCGCGAGTTCGTGGCGGGCGCTCTCGGCGTCGGCGTGGGCGACTTCGAGCAGCACGGTGCGATCGCTCTGGACGATCAGGGGGCCATCAGACATAGCTGTCCAGTTTACCGGTCGCGAGAGGCACTGGGCCTACGGCGCGACGATCGTCGCTGCGAGGATGCTCGACACCGGGAGCGTGCGCTCGACGTCGGCCGCACGGTCCCGGCCGCGAAGACGACCACCACCCATCCCCGTGGCTTCGAGGAGGAGTTCTCGGGTGGAGCCGTCCGGCATCCCGACCGTGACCTGGAGGACGGATTTCGCGCGCACCGCCGCCTCGAGCTCCCGGTCGAGCCAGGCGGCGTCGGCATCCGGGCCCTGGTGCGAACGCAGGCGTGTGATGAGGGGGGTGAGATCCAGGGTGTCCAGGTCGGGCAGCGTCGCCGGGGCGGCGGGGTGCCGTTCGCGCACCAGGAGAGCACCGTCCGCGCCGACCAGAGTCGCCGGATACCTCGCGTCGGTGAGCGCCCAGTACACCGTCTCGCGGCTGACGCGGGTGGTGAGCGACCCGACGTGCACCGCGAGCGCGAGCGGACGCAGCGACTGGTCGACGGCCATCGCCTGGATGAGGTGCGAATCCGTGCTCTCGATCCGCGTGCGACCGGTCTCCTCGTCGGTGAACACGCGGACGAGGCCGTGCCGTTGAGCGGTCTGTGCGATCAGGTAGCCGAGCGGCTGCGGTATGCCTGTGAGCGAGAGGGAGCCGAGGAACTCGAGGATCGACTGCTCGGTCTCGCCGGCGACGAACGCGTGCGCCACCGATTCCGTGGTGAACCGGTACGACGATGCCTGGGCCGCTGACTCGCGGGCGGCGATCGTGCGAAGACGCACATCGAGTGCGGGTTCCAGCGGGCCGGGGGCGATCGCCGTGAGGTCGTTCTGCAGGAAGATCCGGTCCACTTCCGCCGGCAGCAGCCGCACGAGGGCCCGAGCGTCGGCATCGCCTCCGGTGCGCAGCCCGACGGCCCATTCCGGTTCGCTGCCGTCTTCGGCGATGAGCCCGAGCAGCCGCGCTGCCTCGTGCAGGACACGGGCGCGGTCGGGCCACGTCGGATCCCACGGATGCGCGTCGCTCCACGACTGTGGAGGCGTCCACCCGCCGTCGGGAGAACGGACGCCGCGCGGCAGGGCGTCGCGGAACGACGTCGCCAGCACGCTCCAGCGTTCGACCGCCGAGGAGCGCAGCCAGGCTTCTGCGGATTGGCTCGATCGCAGTCGGCGGTCCGCCGCGACCGCGAGCCCGGACTCGAGCGCGATCGACACCAGCGTGTCCACGATCTCCACGGGCACGCCGGCTTCGCCGAGCTGACGCTTCTCGCCCGCGTTCACGCCTCCGCCGGTGAGCAGCGAGAACGGATTCTCCCTCGCGACGAGAAGCAGGTCCGCGAGCACGGCGACCGTCGTGAACGCACGTTCTGCGGCGTGGGCCGATGCCGTCTCGGAGGAGGGGACGGCGGTCGGCTGATCGGCCGGGAGGTCCGGAACCGAGCGCCCCGCGAGCGCTGCGGTCACGGGGGGATACGGGGCGCCGTCCGCCCGGAGCAGGGCCAGTGCCGTCAAGCTCTCCTGCTGCACTCCGGCGCCCACGCCTGAGGCCGCGTCGATCAGCGCCTTCGCCTCCGCGGCGGTCAGCGAGGGAAGAACTTTCGACAGGGAGGTGGGGTCGAGGAGGGACTCGGCGGCGTCGAAGAAATCCTGCCAGCCGACGTCCGGTCGCACCCGGCGCGCCGTGAACAGTCGTCGGAGGTCATCGTCGCTCGCCTCCGACAGCCAATCCGCCAGCGGTCGCGCGTGAGTGCTCATGGCCGGTGCCTCACGAACGCGAAGACGCGCGGCCCTTCCGGATGAAGCTCATCGTGAGGAGGGTGATGATCATCACGAAGGCGAGAGGAAGGCCCCAATAGGGGATCGCGGCGATGAGAGGCCACACGCCATGGCCGAAAGCCTCTTGATCCATGCCGACCCAGGTGCCGATGATGATGGCGAAGAAACACACCACAGCGGCAGCGGCGATTCCGAGCGCGCCGAAGGTCAGGAAGCGGTCCACCCGACGGATGGGGACCTCCGGCTCGGAATTCTGCGTGCTCATCCGTCCCAGCCTACTCGTACTGCGCCCATCGGTTCCGCGGGCCGTGCGACCGGTAGGCTGGGGGGACGCGCACGAGCGCGCCCACTGTTCTGCATATCGATCTCAGCGAGGTTCTCCCATGCCCACCGGCAAGGTCAGGTTCTACGACGAAGACAAGGGTTTCGGCTTCATCGCCAGCGATGACGGCCAGGACGTCTTCCTGCACGCCTCCGCGATGCCTACTGGCACCGCTGTGAAGGCCGGTGCGCGCGTGGAGTTCGGCGTCGCCGATGGCAAGCGCGGTCTCCAGGCTCTGTCGGTGCGTGTGCTCGAAGCGCCGCCCAGCCTGTCGAAGGCCAAGCGGAAGCCGGCCGATGACATGGCGATCATCGTCGAAGACCTCGTCAAGCTGCTCGACGGCATCGGCGGAGACCTGCGCCGCGGGCGCTACCCCGCCTCCGGACACGGCCGCAAGATCGCTGCCGTCCTGCGCAAGGTCGCTGATGACCTCGAAGCCTGACGCCGACGCGCGTCTCGTCGGCGCCCACGATCTCGCCCTGGCAGCGCTGGGCGAGATCACTCCCGCGTCCACGGTCGGTCCCGCAGCCGGGTACCTCATCGAAGAGGACGGCTCTGTGTCGTTGCGGTTCGAGAACCGTCTGGCCGGCTACCCCGGCTGGTACTGGACCGTGACCGTCGCGCAGGTCGATGATGAGGATCCGACGGTCCTCGAGCTCGAGCTTCTGCCCGGCGACGGAGCCCTTCTGGCGCCGGAATGGGTGCCCTGGGCCGAACGTCTGGCCGAGTACCGCGCGCATCAGGTGGAACTCGCGGAGGCCGCGGCCGCCGCGGGTGACGAGAGCGCCGAGGATGCCGACGATCTCGATGACGAGGATGCTCTCGACGACGACATCCTCGATGATGACGACGATGAGCTCGACGAGGACGATGACCGTGCTGCGGACATCCTCCACGCGGGCGATCTCGACGGGGTCGACATCGATGAGCTCGACGAATCCGACGACGACGCCGACGCCCTGGATGCGGACGCCGGCGAGGTCGACGAAGAGGAGTGAGTCCGGGCGCTCAGGCGCCCAGGTTCTCCAGCACGAAGTCGATCGAACGGGTGAGCTGACGCACGTCGTCCGGGTCGATCGACACGAAGGTCGCGACGCGTAGCTGGTTGCGTCCGAGCTTGCGATACGGCTCGGTGTCGACGATGCCGTTCGCCCGGAGGGTCTTCGCGATCGCCGCCGCGTCGATGCTGTCGTCGAAGTCGATCGTGGCGACCACCGGAGAGCGGTGTGCGGCGTCCGTCACGAAGGGCGTGGCGATCGACGACGCCTCGGCCCATTCGTACAGCACCGAGGACGACTCGGACGTGCGGGCCGCCGCCCAGGCGAGCCCACCGTTGTCGAGGATCCAGCGCAGCTGGCTGTCGAGCAGGTGCAGCGTGGTCAGTGCCGGGGTGTTGAGCGTCTGGTTGAGCCGGGAGTTGTCCACGGCGTTCTTCAGGCTCAGGAACTCGGGGATGTACCGACCGGATGCCGCGATGCGCTCGATGCGCTCGATCGCAGCCGGTGAAACCGCCGCGAACCACAGGCCGCCGTCCGAACCCAGGTTCTTCTGCGGGGCGAAGTAGTAGACGTCGGCCTGAGCCGCGTCGAAGTCGATGCCGCCGGCGGCGCTCGTCGCGTCGATGACGGTCAGCGCGCCGTCGGCGTCGATGCGGCGGACGGGAGCGGCGACGCCGGTCGAGGTCTCGTTGTGGGGCCAGGCATAGACGTCGACACCCGGGACGGGCTCGGCGACGGTCAGGGACCCGGGCTCGGCCTGGCGCACGTCGGGAGCCTCGAGCCAGGGGGCACCGGCTGCGGCGGCGAACTTACCGCCGAACTCGCCGAAGACGAGGTTCTGGCTGCGACGTTCGATGAGGCCGAAGGCCGCGGCGTCCCAGAAGGCGGTCGAGCCGCCGTTGCCCACCAGGATCTCGTATCCCTCGGGGATGCGGAACAGGGCGGCGAGCTGCTCGCGCACGCTGCCGACGAGGTTCTTCACGGGCGCCTGGCGGTGCGAGGTGCCGAGGATCGACGCTCCCGATGCGACCAGCGCCTCGAGCTGCGCGGGGCGCACCTTCGAGGGGCCGCAGCCGAAGCGGCCGTCAGCGGGCAGGAGGTCACCGGGAATCTCGATCGCCATGGGTCGATTCTAGAGGGCACCCGGCGGGTCGCCGGACCGGCGACGGATCCGATGTCGGTCCGGGAATGTAGGCTTGCCTAAGAACCCCGGAGGGCCTGCACATGACCGATCTGATCGACACCACGGAGATGTATCTCCGCACCATCCTCGAACTCGAGGAGGAGAACATCGTGCCGCTGCGCGCGCGCATCTCCGAGCGCCTCGGTCACTCCGGCCCGACGGTCTCGCAGACCGTGGGGCGCATGGAGCGCGATGGCCTCGTCATCGTCTCGGAGGACCGCACGCTCGAGCTCACCGACGCCGGCCGCCGCAAAGCCGTCGACGTGATGCGCAAGCACCGTCTCGCCGAGCGTCTGCTGTCGGATGTCATCGGACTCGACTGGGCATACGTGCACGAAGAGGCCTGCCGGTGGGAGCACGTGATGAGCGAGCAGGTCGAGCGCCGCCTGGTGGAGCTGCTCGGGCACCCGACCGAATCGCCCTACGGCAACCCGATCCCCGGCCTCGACCAGCTCGGCGACCTGCCGGCTCGCACCTTCGACGAGGGTGTCATCGGCCTCGTCCAACGACTCAACGCAGCGGGTGAGCCCGTCGAGGGGACCGTTCGTCGCCTCGCCGAGCCCGCGCAGGTCGACCCGGAGCTGCTGGAGCAGCTGCGCGATGCCGGTGTGGTTCCGGGTGCGCACGGCGACTTCCGCTTCAGTGAGGGGTATGTCCTCATCCAGATGGACGGCAAGGAAGACGGTCTCGAACTCCCCGTGGAGCTTGCATCGCACATCTTCCTCGTGGGCGAACCCGCCTGATCCGGCACGGATTCCGTGCCTCGCAGCGGCATGTGGAGTGCTCCTGATGCGGCCTCTGCGACGATTGTCAGGTTCCCGGGGTGACACGATCGTTATCTTCCGGTAACCTCGGTCGAGTCGCCAGCGAAGAAGCCCGCTGGAGATGGACCGCGAAGATACGCCTTTCAGGCTCGTCGTCTTCACGGCAGGAACGCACAAAGTACCCGAGATACGTTCGTGCCACGAGAGCAGAGTGCCGACGAGCCAGCGCTACCCGAAAGCGCTAGGGCCCAGGAGGACCACGTTTTGGCCGCAGACATCGAACAGCCCGCGAAGAAGACATCTGGAGACCGAGTGAGCGCACGACGCGCAGGTGCGCGGGTGACCGCTCGCAAGGCCGTCAAGCCACTCCGATCCATCGCCATCTTCGGGGCCGTCGGTGCGCTCGTCGCCGGCATCGCTCTTCCTGCGTTCGCGCAGTCGAAGCCGAGCGAAGCCGCTCCGACGACGTTGCAGCAGCTGGCCGCGGTCGACGCGCAGTCCCTGGTGGTGGCCTCGCAGGCCACAGCTGCTCCCTTGAGCCGAGGCTCCTTCAGTGCGACGACTCCCGAGGAGATCGCGAAGAAGAAGGCAGAAGAGGCCGCTGCGGCTCGCGCGGCCGCTGCCGCAAAGGCATCGACGGCGTCCTCGTCTGCCCAATACAACACGGCCGGCTACGCGCTGACCTCCCCGGGCTCGGGTGAAGTCCGCTACCCGCTCCCGATGGGCTCCTGGAACGTCAGCCGCACGATCGGCGGCGGCCACAACGGTGCCGACATGCTCGCTCCCGCGGGCACCCCGATCTATGCCGCCGCTGCCGGAGTCGTCCGCGCTTCCGCCGAGAGCATCGGCGGCTACGGCGTCGCCGTCATGCTCGACAGCGTCGTGGGCGGTCAGCGAGTGCAGACGACCTACGGTCACATGATCTACGGTTCGCGCCAAGTGCAGGTCGGACAGTCGGTAGCGGCAGGACAGCTGATCGGCTATGTCGGCAGCACCGGACGCTCGACCGCCAACCATCTGCACTTCGAGGTCTGGATCAACGGCGGACTCGTCGAGCCCATGTCGTGGCTCTCGGTCAACGCCGGCTGATTCCCGGACACGCCTCGCTCCATTCACCCTCCGTTTCGCCCCGCATACAGCCGGATGGGTTAGCCTGATCCCGTTGTCGTACAGGTGGGAGAGGCTGATGGAGCGAATACCGACCATCCGAACCATGGATGCCCTCGGTCGTCACGTCCTTCTGCATAGCCCGCGGGGAAGCCACGGCGTCGCCGTGCGCGAAAGGCGCTGTCTTTAGACGGCGCCTTTTTTCGTCCCCACGATCGCTCTGCCACCTGGGCGACCTCGTGTGAGTCGAGAGTGCCGGGAAGCCGTCCCGGCGGATCGAGAGGATGACGAATGCGCACACTGGTCCTGAATGCCGGATACGAGCCGCTCGCGATCGTGTCGTTCAAGCGAGCCCTGGTGCTCGTGATGAATGACAAGGCGACCGTGATCGAACGCGTGGAAGACGACCCCGTCTGGGGCACCCACGGCGTGTATGAACGTCCGGCGGTCATCATCCTCGCTCGGTACGTCTGGGTGCCGACGAGCAGACGCGTGCCGGTCACCCGCCGCGGTGTGCTGCGTCGTGACAATCATCGATGCGGCTACTGCGGGAAAGCGGCTTCGACCATCGACCACGTACTGCCGCGTTCGCGCGGGGGAGCGGACTCCTGGGAGAACCTGGTGGCCTGCTGTCTACGCTGCAACAACGTCAAGAGCGATCGCACACCGCAGGAGATGCGCTGGCAGCTGCGCTTCACCCCTCGTCCTCCGCACGGCACCGCCTGGACGGTGCGCGGAACCGAGCGCAGTGACCCGCGGTGGGAACGGTACCTGGCACTGGCGGCGTGACGTCGCGTGCCCTCGAGTCCTCCACCGGCCCCTCCACGCGCCGCGGGATGGTGAGGCGCGGAACGGTGGGAGCAGGGGGCGGCGCGTGGAGCCTCCTGGCCGGCGGGGCCCGCTGACGAAGGGCCTGAGACGTCGAAGAGGGGCCACCCTTCGGGCGGCCCCTCTTCGACGTCGTGCCCTCGACAGGATTCGAACCTGCGACCTGCCCTTTAGGAGAGGGCTGCTCTATCCCCTGAGCTACGAGGGCGTGCGTCCAGTCTAGGCGACCGCCCGCACGCCCCCTCGCGCATCAGTCCTCGCCGCGGCGCCACAGCTTGGAAGGCCACCAGATCGCCTTGCCGATGTCGTACGTCAGCGCGGGGACGAGCAGCGAACGGACGACGAACGTGTCCAGCAGCACCCCGAACGCCACGATGAAGGCCAGCTGCACCAGGAACAGGATGGGGATCACCGACAGCGCGGCGAAGGTCGCCGCGAGCACGAGACCCGCTGACGTGATCACCCCGCCCGTGATCGACAGGCCCCGCAGGATCCCCTCTCGGGTGCCGTGCTGCTTCGACTCCTCGCGGACCCGCGTCATCAGGAAGATGTTGTAGTCGATGCCGAGTGCCACGAGGAACACGAACCCGAAGAGCGGAACGGCGGGGTCCGCACCGGGGAAGTCGAAGATTCCGTTGAACACGAGCGCGGCGACACCCATCGCGGTTCCGAACGACAGGACCGTCGTCAGGATCAACAGCACCGGCGCGAGGATCGACCGCAGCAGCAGCATGAGGATCAGCATGATCACGAGGAGGATCACGGGGATGATCAGGTTGCGGTCATGGATGGAGGCATCGTTCGTGTCGATCGAGGTCGCGGTGACGCCACCCACGAGTGCCTTCGTGTCGCCGAGGTCGGAACGCACCTCTCTCACGGTGGCGGCAGCGGCGGCCGAGTCGGCCGCGTCGGTCAGCGTGCCCTGAAGCAGCACCTGCCCGTCGACCGTCGTGGGGTCGGGGGCGGGGGTGCCCGGCGGGCCGACGGCCGTGATGCCGTCCTCGGTGACGGGGGCGGTGCCGCTGGGGGAGTCCGCGGCGGCGACGGAGACCGCATCGATCCCGTCGTTCGCGAGCAGGACGTCCGCGGCATCCTGCAGTCGGCCCTCGTCGACGACCACGTACACGGGGCTGCCGGATCCGCCGGGGAAGTGCTCGCCCAGAGCCACCTGACCGTCGCGGGCTTCCGAGGCGCCGAGCACCAGGTCCGATTGCGGCACCCCGTTCGCGTCGAGCTGTGTGACACCTGCCGCGCCGGCGACGAGGACCAAGGTCGTCACGATCCAGATGACCCGTGGGCGCCGCTTGATGAGTCCCGCCAGCCGCGCCCACAGTCCCGTCGTGCGCATGCCGTGCTCTGCGGCGACCACTTCCGGTTCGAAGCGCGGACGTCGCGGCCAGAACACGGCGCGACCGAAGAGCAGAAGCAGGGAGGGAAGCAGGGTGAGGGCGGACAGCATGGCGAAGACGATGCCGATCGCCGCGACGGGGCCGAGCGTGCTGTTCGACTTCAGGTCGCTGAGCAGCAGACAGAGGAGTCCGGCGATCACGGTGCCGCCCGAGGCCGCGATCGGTTCGACCGAGCCCTTCCATGCCGCCAGGAGTGCGACGCCCTTGTCCTGCGCCACCCGGAGCTCCTCGCGGAAGCGTGCGACGAGGAGCAGGGCGTAGTCGGTGGCGGCGCCGATCACGAGGATGAAGAGGATTCCCTGTGTCTGGCCGCTGAGAAGCAGCACCTCGAACTTCGCCAGCCACCACACCACGAGGAGCGCCACGCAGAGCGCGAACAGGCTCGTCGAGAGAACGACCAGCGGCAGCAGGAACGAGCGGTAGACGAGTACCAGGATGACCAGCACCGCCAGGAGTGCGACGCCGAGGAGCAGCCCATCGATCCCGGCGAAGCCGGCGACCAGGTCGGCGCTGAACCCCGCGGGTCCCGTGATGTACACGCTGATGCCGTCCGGGACGCCGGCGCGCAGCTCGTCGCCCAGTGCCGTCGTCGTGTCGGCCAGCTCGGCGTCGCTGTCGATCGGGATGAACGCCTGTACTGCCTGCCCGTCATCGGAGGGGAGGGCGGGAGACACATCCTCGCCGACGCCCTCCACGGTCGAGGCCCCGGCCACCGCATCCGAGATCGCATCGAGTTCGCTCTGCGTGAGCTCATCCTCGGACGTGAAGACGGCGATCGCCGGGATCGAGTCGCTGTCGTTGAACTCACCGAGCAGCTGCTGCACCTCGGTGGCCTGCGCGGATTCGGGGAGGTACGTCGTCTGCTCGTTGGAGGAGACCTCATCGATCTTGCCGAACAGTGGACCGCCCAGAGAGGCGCCCACCAGCCACACGAGGATCAGAGCCACGGGGATGAAGACCCGCGCCCAGGAGTGCTGCCGCGAGCGCTCCCTGAGGGGTGGAGTCGGTGGGGAATCGGGGCGGGACATCAGGTGCCTTTCGGGGAGGACGGTCGTTCAGAAGCAGGAGTCAGTAGCAGGAGGCAGGAGTCAGGAGATCCACGCGAGGATCAGGATCATCGTCGCGAGGAAGCCGGCGAAGTAGTTGAGGGCGATGAACCGGCGCCAGGCGCGATTCGTCGACGCGGAGCTGCCATCGTCGACGTTCCACCACGGTGCTGCGTTGACCACGTAAGGCAGAGCGAGGACGGCGGCGAGCGGGCCGGGCCAGGGGGTGAACAGCATCGCCGCACCGGCGATCGCCCAGAGCCCGAGGGAGAGTCGAACCGTCGCACGCGCCCCGATGACGGTGGCTGTCGAGGAGATTCCGCCTTCGCGATCGGGGCCTATGTCCTGCACGGCACCGAAGGCATGCGCTGCCATGCCCCACAGGAAGAAGGCGCCGAGTGTGATGATCGTGCCGGCCGTGACCGGTGCGCCGACCAGGGCGAGAGCGACGATCGCCGGACTCACGAAGTGCGTGCTCGAGGTGATCGAATCGAGGAACGGCCGCTCCTTGAAACGCAGCACCGGTGCCGAGTAGGCGATCACCGCGAACACGCTGACAGCGAGCCAGAACCAGGATGCCGGGTTCCCGACGATCACGAGGTAGACGAGGAACGGGATGTTCGTGGCGGCCGCCGCCCAGAGCGTAGCGCGATGGATGCGAGGCGCAAGGAGCGCGCCCTCGATGCCGCCCTTACGGGGGTTCGCCAGATCGGAGGCGTAGTCGAAGACATCGTTGATCCCGTACATCGCGAGGTTGTACGGGACGAGGAAGTAGAGGGTCCCGATCACCAGGGTCATGTCGAGTTCTCGCGTGGCGAGGAGATAGGCCGCCGCGAAGGGGAACGCGGTGTTGATCCAGCTGATCGGCCGCGAGGAGAGCACGATCTGCGCGAGATCCCGTCCGAAGGTGCGCTCGCGTGCGGATCGGGCGTTCATCCGCGGGCCTCGTCATTCTCGGTCGAGACTTCGCGCGCTCGCCGCCGTGCGCGCAGAGCCGTCCACAGGGCGGGAAGGAGCAGCGCGCCTGCGAGCGGATACGCGAAGTCCTCGATGGGGGCGAGGCCGATGTGCAGACCGAGCAGGGGATCCTGTGCGTAGTGGAACAGCCCACTCGCGATCATCAGCGTGTCGAAAACGGCCGTGAGGAGGAACAGGACGAGCACCGTCAGCAGGACGGCCGCGGGCACGGGTCCGCGTCGGCGGGAGGCGAGGGCCAGGACGATGCCACCGGCGGCGGCGACGAGGAGGAAGCAGGCTGCGACGTGGATGTAACTCATGCGTCACCGGCCTTCGTACCGAGCCGGTCGCGCCTCCGAGCGAGCAGGCGGGCGGAGCCGGTGTAGATGACCATCGTGCACACGATGAGGAAGAGCAGGAACACCGGTTCCTCCACGGGCAGTTCCGGTGCGAGCACCAGACCCGTCGCGATCGCCGCGTCGCCGCGGAGGAAGATGCCGTTCACGATGCCCGCCGCGTCCCACAGGAGGAAGAAGACGAGGCCGACCACCGTGACGACGGCGGCCGAGAGCGCATCCCGCCAGAAGAACAGCCGGAACCGCCAGTCCAGAAGCAGCATGCAGCCCAGCGAGACCAACAGCGCGGTCAGGTACAGCGCGCCCATCAGGAGCCCGCCGTCCCGATCGTGGGGGCATCCGGTTCCGGGAGTGGGCCAGGGGAGTGATCACCGCGGAGACGCTTCAGGACGATCTCGGCACTGATCAAGCACATCGGCACGCCGACGCCGGGCGCGGTCGTGGCACCGGCGTAGAAGAGTCCCTGCACCCGCCTGGACGCGTTCTGAGCGCGGAACATCGCACTCTGGGAGAGGATGTGCGCCGGCCCGAGCATCCCGCCCCGCCACGAGCGGTAGTCGTCGCGGAAGTCGGCCGGCCCTTTGGTCTCGCGCACGACGATCCGCTCACGGAGATCGGGGATGCGTGCCCATGCCGCGACCTGGTCGATGGCGGCATCGGCCGCTCGCTCGATCTCCGCGGACCCCGACCCATCGGATCCGCCATGCCCGAGCTCGACATCCGCCGGAACGGGAACCAGGATGAACAGGTTCTCGTGGCCGGGCGGCGCGACATCGGGGTCGGATGCGCTCGGTCGGCAGACGTAGGTCGAGGCCGGGGCGGGGACGGACGGGGTGGGGCCGAAGATCGCGTCGAAGTTCGCATCCCAGTCGTCGGTGAAGAACAGCGAGTGGTGAGGGAGTTCGGGCAGGGAGCCTTCTACCCCGAGCATGACGAGCACCCCGCCGGGACCGCTCGTGCGGCGAGTCCACCACGACTCAGGATAGCTCTGCAGTGATCGCGGCAACAGCCTGGTCTCGGTGTGGTGCAGGTCTGCGGCGGAGACGACGATATCGGCGAGCTCGACGTGGGAGGTACCCGATCCGTCCACCCAATCGACGCCGGTCACGCGTGTTCCGCCGTCCCCATCCTCGGTGCGGATGCCGGTGACGTCGGCACCCGTGACGACCCGGGCTCCCGCATCGCGGGCCAGGGCCTCGATCCGTTCGATGACCCGCCAGAACCCGCCCTGTGGGTAGCTGACGCCCTGGTCCAGGTCGAGGGAGCTCATCAGGTGGTACATCGCGGGAGCGCTGCGAGGGTCTGTGCCGAGGAACACCGCCGGGTAGCCGAGGATCTGACGCACGACCGGATGCCGGAAACGACGAGCCGCGAAGGACTGCAGCCGGGTGCCGAGCAGCGTGAACAGACGGGGTAGCGCTCGAAGGACCTCCGGCGCCAGGAGCGACCGTGTCCGGGTGAAAGGGTTGTAGAGGAAGTACTTCTGCGCCATCTCGCCGGCATGACGTGCCGACTGCAGGTAGGAGTCCAGCGCCGGGGCAGAACCCGGTTCCAGATCCTCGAAGAGGCGCGTGACGGCCTGCCTGCCGGCGGGCACCGTCACCGCGCCGCGCGTCGGATCCTCTGCGGTCGGTTCGCGGAACACGCGATAGCCGGGATCCAGTCGGGTGAGGTCGAGCTGCTCCTCGGTCGTGGTGCCCATCATCGCGAAGAAGTGGTCGAAGACCTCGGGCATCAGGTACCACGACGGTCCGGAGTCGAATCGGAAGCCGTCACGCTCCATCGTTCCGGCCCGCCCGCCGACGCGGTCGTTCTTCTCGAGGACGACGACCTCGTGCCCGTCCCGTGCGAGCAGTCCCGCGGTCGCGAGGCCGGCGACGCCCGCACCGATCACCACCACACGGCTCATCGGTCGCGCTCCATCGCGGTCACGGCTACCGCGCGAGCGGCGAGCACGGCCTTGATCGGGTCGGGCACCCGCACCCGTCGTCGGTACAGGACCTCGGCCGGTGTCTTCGCAACGCGGCGGGTCAGTGCGGCGAACAGCGCCAGCGCGCTGCGCACGGCCGCGCGAGCATCCTTCGGGAGCAGGGGGATCGCCGCACGGGCGTCGGCCAGCTGGCGCAGGATCGTGTCGACCCAGTCGTCCCGGTCTGCGTCGGTCAGACGCGTGGTGCCGCCGAGGTAACCGCGGTGCAGACGATCCGTGTCGTCGGCGAGGTCGCGCAGGAAGTTGACGTTCTGGAAGGCTGCGCCGAGCTGTCGCGCACCGCGTCGGAGGGTCTCGAGCTCCTCGGGTGTGCGGGGCGAGTCCCGCAGGAATACCTGAAGGCACATCAACCCGACGACCTCGGCGGACCCGTAGACATATGCCGCGTGGGCGTCGGCGTCGTAGGCGGCGAAACCCGTCTCACGGTCGACGTCGGCACTCATCGAATCGAAGAAGGGCGTGGTCAGGTCTTCGTCGATGTCGCACTCCCGGGCCGTCCGCGCGAAGGCGTGCAGGATCAGGTCGCTGCTGTATCCGCTGCGCATCGAGCGATGAGTCGCTTCCACATAGGAGGCGAGAGCTGCCGACTGCGCCGCGCTGTCGAGCCCGGCCTCGGCGGCGACACCGTCGACGATCTCGTCGGCGATGCGCACCATCGCGTAGATGTTGCGCACATGTTGACGATGTCGCCGTCCGAGAAGCCGGGTCGCGAGTCCGAACGACGTCGAGTAGGTGCGGATCACGTCGCTCGTCGCGATCTCCGCCGTGCGGCTGAAACGGCGGAGGGCGGCGTCGTCGGAGGGATCGTGGGGGATGGTGGTCATCGCTCGCGACCATCGACGCGGGAGGCCAGTGCGCGGATCGTCCGTCCGGCGGCCGGTGGGAGTGTGCCCTCGGACTCCGCGTCGCGGAGAACGGTCGATGCGGCCTCGAGGTGCTCGCGGACGAGCCCACGCACGAATGCCTCGGCGCCGCACTCGCGCAGTCGATCGCGAGCTCGGGAGCCGTCCGCGCCGCTGAGATCGGCTCTGCCGAAGTGCTGTTCGATCCCCTCCCAGTGGCTCGTCATGCGGGCATAGGAGATGATCGCGGTCTCCTTGCCTTCCCGCAGGTCCGAGAAGGGATCCTTGCCGTGTTCGTCGGGGTCGCCGAACACGGAGAGCAGATCATCCTGCAGCTGATACGCGAGGCCGAGGTGTCGGCCGATCGTGGTGAGTCGCTGCTCGGTCGCCGCCGACGACCCTGCCAGCACGGCTGCGGCGCGCAGCGGAAGCACGAACGAGTACGTCGCCGTCTTGTAGGCGCTCGTCGAGAGGATCGTTCGTAGATCCGGAGTGATCATGCCGTCGCTGAGAGCGACATCGGCATGCTCACCGGCGACGGTCTCGAGGATGGTCTGCTCCAGAAGCGAGAGCAGGCGATCGCGTGCGTGCACGGAGACGTCCACCCGGGCGAACCCCAGCACCGCCGAAGTCAACAGGAGATCGCCGAGGAGGATCGCGCTCGATCGCGCCCAGTGCAGTTTCGGTGCGGCAGGGGCGTCCGGCCGACCCGCGACGAGAGTGCCAATCAGGTTCGGTCCGCGCCGGCGGATGAGATCTCCGTCGATGACATCGTCATGCAGGAGGAAGGCGAAGTGCAGCAGCTCGACCTCGGCCGCGACATCGATCGCGGACTCGCTCGCCTCCGCCGAGAGCGGGTGCGGTGAGAGGGCCTGCGCCAGGTCGACGAGCAGTCGCGGCCGGATGAGTTTGCCGCCGAGTGCGTGCTCGGCCGCCACCGTCCACAGCTCCGTGAACCCGGGGCCGTATTTCTCCGCCGCTGCCGTGTGCGCGGAGAAGCGTCGCCGCAGCGCGGCTTCGATCCGTGTACCGAGTGCTTCCTCGGTCGCCGTCGCGCTCATGATTCAGACCTCGCCGAGCCGTCGCAACAGCGGAAGCTGCTCGACGAGCCACGGGCTGAACGCGAACGGTGCATGGGTGACGGCTTCGATCAGGGCGGGAACTTCGACCCACGTCCACTCGGACACCTCGTCCGGATCGGCCTCGGGTTCTCCGTCGATGACGGCCACGTGCACCGGGCAGATCTCGTTCTCGACGATTCCGCTCGCGTCGACGGCGCGGTAGCGGTAGTCGGGCAGCGCGAGGCGAATACCCGTGAGCTGGACGCCGAGCTCGTCGATGCCGCGGCGCCGAACGGCGTCCGCCATCTCCTCGTCGGGTCGTGGATGACCGCAGAAGCTGTTCGTCCAGACTCCTGGCCAGGTCCGCTTCGCGAGGGACCGGCGTGTCAGGAGCAGACGCCCTCGTGCGTCGAAGACGTAGCAGGAGAAGGCGAGATGCAGCGGGGTATCGCTCGTGTGGACGTCGCTCTTCGGCAACGTGCCGACGGCGGTTCCGTCATCGGCCAGGAGGGTCACGTAATCCATGGCATCTCCCTTGTTCGAGCCTCTCAAGATTGCTAACTTGGTGAGTAGTCAACTTAGCATGAAACTGTGGGTGTGTAACATGATCGCATGGACACGGAGCCCGGCACCACCCCGCACGCGGGGTCGCCGGCGATGAATCCGCCCGTCGACGGCGATACGAGCTCTGCTGACCGCACGCCGGATGGGTTGAGCCACGCAGCGATCTACGACGTCGATGCCAGTGATCCGCGAAGCACACTGGTCGACCGAACCGGCGTGCCGCCAGAGGAACTGCGGCAGATCGCCCGCCTCATGGAGTCGCTCGCGGGGCTTCGAGAAGCGGAACAGACCCTCTCTCAGGCGTCACGCCGGTACATGCGGCTGAATGAGACAGATATGCGTGCGCTGCACTATCTGATCGTGTGCGCGAACCGGAGCCTGGTGGCGACACCGGGAGGGATAGCTCACCACCTGGATGTCTCGACGGCCGCGACGACCAAGCTCCTCGATCGGCTGGAGAAGGGCGGGCACATCACCCGCTCACCCCACCCGACCGACCGGAGGGCGCTCCGCATCAGCATCACGCCGGAGACGCGGCTCGCGGCGATGGAGACGGTCGGTCGACAGCAGGCGAAGCGCTTCTATGCGGCCGCCCGGCTCTCGCCGGCAGAACGCGATGTCGTGATCCGATTCCTCCAGGACATGACGGAAGAGATCACGCTTCGAGACGAAGCCTGGTTACAGCAGACGTCTGATTGAGAGAACGGCCCACGAGGGGCCGAACTCAGTGCGCTGCCTTGTACGCATCCAGGATCGGGGCGGGGATGCGTCCTCGCTCGGAGAGCGTGTAGCCGTTCTCATTGGCCCATGCCCGGATGGCGGCGACCTCGGGATTGCGTGCCGGTCGCTTGCGAGAAGATGAAGAGGAACGTGCGGTGCTGGAGGACCCGGCGCGACGCCCTGCAGCGATATACGGCTCGAGAGCCTTTCGCAATTCCTCCGCATGCGCGGCATTCAAATCGATCTCGTAGGAGGCGCCGTTGACCGAGAAATGCACGGTCTCGCCTTCTCCGACTTCGAGGACGCTGCCGTCGATGTCGTCGACCAGCTGGTGCACAATTCGTCTAGCCATGCGTGCGACTTTACCTGCAGAAGCGAAATGCGACAACAATTGAATATTGCATGGTCATAATCCGCTTCAGCGCTGGTCTCAGGGAAGAAGCCCCGCGCGGCGCGCTCGAGTGACGGCCGCATGACGGGTGGAAGCGTCGAGTTTCGCCATCGCGGTGCCGAGGTATGCCTTGACCGTGCCCTCGCGCAGCCCGAGTTGCGCGGCGATCTCCGCATTGGTCGATCCCAGCGCCGCGCAGGCGAGGACGTCGGTTTCACGGGGTGAGAGATGGATCGTAGGCACGGGGGCCGTCGTAGCGGGAGTCGAATCCCCGGCGAGTGCCACGAGGCGCCGCTCGACCTCGGCGATCCGTGCCCGTATCGCCGCGTCGTCGACCGACGCCGCGATGCTGCGCAGCTCGGCGAAGCTCTCCCGGAGCGCCTCGCGCTGCGGGGGCGCCACAGCCTCACTTCCCAGCGGGCTCGTGTCCAGCCGTCGCTGTACCTCGTCGCGGATCCGCAATTCGTCGGCGACGGACTGGGCCACCTGCATGGCTGGAGCGGTGGTGACGCCACCGACCTGTTCCTCATCCCACGCGCCGGCGTAGAGCACGCCGCGGGACCGGCCGTGGACGACGATCGGGAGGGCGAGGAGTGTGCGCAAACCTTCACCGAGGACGAAGACGTCGTAGTCGTGGGTGATCTGCTGCGACGAGCCGTAGTCGCTCGTCATCCGTGGGCGCAATTCCATCATCGCGCGCCCGCCGAGACCGCGCTCCGGTCGCACTCGCAACCCGTCCAGGGATCGGGTTCGCGCGCCGACGATACTGGTCACGCTCACGACGCCCTCTTCGATGAGACCGCCGAATGCGACAGGGAATCGCGTTCGCCGCGCGAGCTCGCGCACCGCATGGGCGACGAGCTCCGACTCGGAACCGAGAGGGACTGGGGCGCTCACAATTACCTACTTCCGGGGTGACGACTGTGTTCCCCGTTTCGTAGCGTCGACTTTATCATCCGCACAGTTCCGCTGCGCGGGGACCGGACATGTGGCAAGGAGGCCCCATGAGTGATCAGACGCACGTCGATTCGAACGGTGAGATCGACTACATCGCCGTCGAGCAGTCTCCACGATTCCAGAGGTTGAAACGGACGCAGAGATCGTTCATCTTTCCGCTCGCCGTGTTCTTCCTGTTGTGGTATTTCGCCTATGTGCTTCTTGCGGCATTCGCGCCCGATTTCATGGGACAACGTGTGTGGGGCGATATCACCATCGGGCTCCTCCTCGGTCTCGGACAGTTCGTCACGACGTTTGGCATAACCATGGCGTACGTGTCGTTCGCGAATCGGAAACTCGACCCGTTGGCGACGGAGATCCGTGAAGAACTCGAGAAGGCGCAGGGGCACGCATGAACGCAATCCGCGCGGCGGTCGAGCCGGTCGCTCTCGATATCAACCCCGTCTTCAACATCTCGATCTTCCTGGCTTTCGTCGCGGTGACACTCTTCATCGTCATCCGCGCGAGCCGCAACAACAAGACCGCTGCCGACTACTACGCCGCCGGCCGTTCTTTCACGGGACCGCAGAACGGATTCGCCATCGCAGGCGACTATCTGTCCGCGGCGTCCTTCCTCGGCATCTGCGGCGCCATCGCGATCAACGGCTACGACGGATTCCTCTATTCGATCGGATTCCTGGTCGCCTGGCTCGTCGCACTGCTGCTGGTGGCGGAGCTGATGCGCAACACCGGGAAGTTCACGATGGCGGACGTGCTGTCGTTCCGCTTGAAGCAGCGCCCGGTGCGAATGGCGGCCGCGATCACGACGCTCGCTGTGTGCTTCTTCTATCTGCTGGC
The DNA here is from genome assembly GCF_041529975.1 of Microbacterium maritypicum. NCBI lineage: Bacteria > Bacillati > Actinomycetota > Actinomycetes > Micrococcales > Microbacteriaceae > Microbacterium > Microbacterium maritypicum. Next base: position 1,740,411 of record NZ_CP168030.1, read on the forward strand.
GCAGATGGCCGGTGCCGGTGGGTTGGTATCGCTGCTGCTCGGCATCGACGGACGGCTCGGGCAGTCGATCGTGATCGCCGTGGTCGGCTTGCTGATGATCGTCTACGTCCTGATCGGCGGCATGAAGGGCACCACCTGGGTGCAGATCGTCAAGGCCGTCCTCCTGATCGGCGGCGCCGTCGGCATGACGACCTGGGTGCTCGCGATCAACGGCTTCAGCCTGAACACCCTTCTCGAAGCCGCGGTCGCGAATTCCGACAAGGGCGATGCGATCCTGGCTCCGGGACTGCAGTACGGCGCGAACCCGTGGGACTTCCTGTCCCTCGGCATGGCGCTCGTGCTCGGGACCGCCGGCCTGCCGCACGTGCTCATGCGCTTCTACACCGTGCCGACGGCCAAGGAAGCACGCCGCTCGGTCGTCTGGGCGATCTGGCTCATCGGTGGTTTCTACCTGCTGACCCTCGTGCTCGGCTACGGTGCCGGAGCACTGGTCGGTGCGGATGTGATCGCGGCCGCTCCGGGCGGCGTGAACTCGGCGGCGCCGCTGCTCGCGCTCCGGCTCGGCGGTCCGGTGCTGCTGGGCTTCATCTCCGCCGTGGCTTTCGCGACGATCCTCGCGGTGGTCGCTGGCCTGACGATCACGGCTGCGGCGTCGTTCGCGCACGACATCTACGCCAATGTCATCCAGAAGGGGCGCAAGGATGCTGCCGGCGAGCCGGTCGCCGCAGATCCGAACGGCGAGGTGCGCGTCGCTCGTCGCACTGTGGTCGTGATCGGCATCCTGGCGATCCTCGGCGGCATCGGAGCGCAGGGGCAGAACATCGCATTCCTCGTCGCTCTCGCTTTCGCCGTAGCCGCTTCCGCCAATCTGCCGACCATTCTCTATTCGCTCTTCTGGCGGCGGTTCACGACCCGGGGCGCGGTGTGGAGCATGTACTGCGGGCTCGGGTCGGCGATCCTGCTCATCGTGCTGTCGCCGGTGTTCTCGGGAACCCCGACATCGATGATCCCTGGGATCGACATCGCCGTGTGGCCACTGAACAATCCCGGGATCGTCTCGATCCCGCTGGGTTTCCTCCTCGGCTGGCTCGGAACGGTGACGAGCTCCCGCAAGGAGTCTCCGCAGCTCGCCGCCGAGATGGAGGTGCGCTCGCTCACGGGGTTCGGCGCGGAGAAGGCGGTCGAGCACTGACCGCGGCCTCCTGAGGATCGAACCCGGGCAAGACGTGGACCCGGCGGCCTACTCGCCGGGTCCACGTCTGCGTCCGCTCGCTCAACCCGCCTCGAGGTCGAGCAGGTATCTCTTGCGCTCAGGGTGCGCGCCGTACTGGCCCACACTTCCGTCCGACCGGACGACGCGATGCACCGGCACGATGATCGAGAACGGCGTGAGCCGACACGCGGTGCCGACCGCGCGGGCCGCGCCGGGGTGTCCGGCACGGACGGCCACCTCTCCGTAGCTCATCGTCTCGCCCCATTCGATCGTGCAGATCGTCTGCAGGGCGCTCAGGTGGAATCCGTCCACCAGCCGCCAGTCGAGCCGGAGGTGCTGGTCGAAACGCACCGGGTCGCCGTCGAAGTAGTCGGCCAGAAGATGCGCGAGCTCGTCGGCGGCCCCGGGGTCGGGCTCCGGAACGGCGCCCAGCTGTCGTGTGACGCCCTCGAGGAGCCAGGGAACGAGCGGGTCTTCGGATTCGGAGAGGTCGAATCGCACGATGCCCTCGTCCGAGAACACCGCGAGGGCATCACCGAACGGAGTCGGAGCGAAGTCATAGCGGAAGGTCATGCGACCATCCTGACCGGCATCGCCGTCCGGGGAGCACCGGCCTCCCGGGCGGGGTGGAGAACGTGACGGTCATCGCCACAGGGCAGGAGGAGTGCGGATCGGCTCTCGGAGGCGGATATTCGGCGGAAACCCGCCCGGGATACCCCAGCTCGCCCGGTCTCGCGCCTAGGGTGTCATTGTGTGGCGACGTGAAGACAAGACTGCGGAGAACACAGCGGCAGACGCTGCTGTGGCCATCGGCGATCTGCACGAGCCCACGACCGGCGTTGACATCGCCCATGCCGCTGAGGCTGAGCGCACCCGGCTGAGGGCGGAAGCGGCCGACCTCGGCGGCCCCTCTCCGCTGGTGAGCTTCCGCGACGGCCCGGAATCGGGCATCGACATCTCCAAGGCCCACCCCGGCAGCCTGCCGCAGTTCATCACCGGAAAATCGACCCTACTGTCGAACCTCTTCCGCGACGAGGTGGGTCTGCGCACCGCGCGGCTGGCCGCTGAGCGGATCACCGCGAAGAACACCGAACTGCGCACCGTCCGTGGCATCGAGGCCGTGCACCTGGCCGTCGGAGTCGCCCGGTGGCGCATCGGCGGAGCAGGCTTCGCCGCGCCCGTGCTGCTGCGGCCGCTGGCGATCCGGCGGCATCACTCCGACTTCGAACTCAAGCTCCAGGGCGCGTTCGAAGTCAATCCCGAACTCGTCCGCATCGCCCGTGATCATTTCGGGCTGTCGATCGATGCCGCGTCCCTCGCAGCGCTCGCGTACGACGGTGGGATCTTCAAGCCGCAGCCGGTCATCGACAACCTGCGCGTGATGACCCGCTCGATCGACACCTTCTCCGTAGAGCCGCGGCTCGTGGTGTCGACGTTCGCCGACGTCTCCGGAGCGATGTCCCGCGACGCCGGAAGCCTCGATCACGTGCTCCTCAATGCGCTGGGCGGCCATGTGGGCGACCGCGAGCGTGTGACGGCGCCTCGCGCCACGCCGCACCACACCGGACCCGACGATCGGGCTCCCGCATCGGACAATCTTCTTCTCGACGCAGACGCCGAGCAGGAAGCGGTTCTCGCGCGCATCGCCGCCGGGCACTCGCTCACGGTGGCGACGCTCCCCGGCACGGGCGGAACGCAGACGGTGATCAACGCGCTCGGCGAACTCGTCCGCGCCGGCAAGCGCGTGCTCGTGGTCTCGGCGCGTCGTTCGACACTCGACGGCGTTCGTCATCGGCTCGCGGGTATCGGGCTCGACAGCCTCGCGATCTCGCCGGCCAGCGTGCGTCGCGACCTGGTCAGGGCGATCGGCCGCAACGAGAAGGCGACACCACCCAAGGTCAGTGAGGTCGACGACGCGCTGGTGCGCCTCCGGACCGTCCTGCGCGACTACCGCCAGGCTCTCACGGCTCCCATCGCGGGAGTGGATGCCTCGGTGCTCGACGCGACCCGCCAGCTCACCAGGCTCGCGTCGCTGCCGGTGCCGCCGTCCACCACCGCTCGGCTCGGCACCGACGCTCTCCGTCGCCTCGCGGCAGATCGCAGCGAGGCTGCAGAAGCCCTCGCTCAGGCCGCGCGTCTCGGGGAGTTCCGCTTCGGCCCGAATGATTCGCCGTGGTACGGCGTGACCTTCACGAGCACCGAAGCGGCCAGAGCCGCGCACGAGCTCGCCGGTCGACTGCACTCGGACAGCGTCCCCGCTCTTCTCGAGCGCGGCTACGAACTGATCGCCCAGACGCACATGCGACCGTTTGCGACGATCGACGAGCTCGGCGAATATCTGCGTCTGCTGCAGGGCATCCGCGATTCACTCGATCGCTTCAGCCCCACGGTCTTCGAGCGGCCGTTGGGCGAGCTCATCCAGGCGCACGGCTCGCGTCGCGACGCCCCCGGTCTCTCCGGAGCGAACCGGCGGCGGCTGCGGCGTCTGGCGAAGGAGTATGTCCGTCCGGGCGTCCACGTGACCGAGATGCATGAAGCGCTGCTGCGGATCCAGACTCAGCGCACGCAGTGGCAGCGGTACGTCGAGGCGGGGGTCGCCCCGGAGATCCCGCTCGGTCTCGCCGACGTGTACGTGGCCTGGCAGCGGGCCGAGGCGGAGCTCGCCGAACTGGATGCCGCGCTGGGCCGCCGCGAGCCGTTGGCGTCGCTCCCGGTCGCACGACTCGTCCGCACTCTTGCCGGGCTCGCCGCCAAGTCCGACGTGTTCGAGAACCTCGTGGAACGCGCGCAGCTGCGCGATCGCCTCGCGCTCCTCGGGCTCGAGCCGCTGCTCGCGGAACTTTCGGTGCGGCACGTGGCCGAATCGCAGGTGGGGGAGGAGCTCGAGTTCGCCTGGTGGCAGTCGCTCCTCGAGCGCGCGCTGCAGGATAACCGTGCTCTCCTCGGTGCGAACACCGCCGTCGTCGACCGGCTCGAGCGCGACTTCCGGCTGGTGGACGAGGCACACGCCGCGATGGCGGGCCCGCTCCTGGCCTGGCAGCTCGCCAACCAGTGGCGGATCGCGATCGTCGACGAACCGCAGCAGTCGCAGCATCTCCGGCGCGCGCTGACTCAGCCCGCCGCGACCACTGCGCAGGTCGTCAGCGCCGCGCCGACCCTCGTCGACGTGCTCGCGCCCGTCTGGATCTCTTCCCCGTACCTCGTGCCGGAGATCCCGGAATCGGTCGAGTTCGACACCGTCCTTCTCGTCGATGCGGCCGCGATCAATCTGGCTGAGGCTGCACCGGCGATCTGCCGGGCACGCCAGGTCGTCGCGTTCGGCGATCCGGTCACGCAGCGTCCCACACCGTTCCACATCGCCGTGGACCCGGAGGACACCTGGGAGGCGGAGGTGTCGTTCGACGACGTCTCGGTGTTCGAGCGCCTCTCCGAGCTTCTGCCCGTGATGACTCTGACGCGCAGCTACCGTGCCGGTGGCGAGGATCTCGCTGAGCTCATCAACGATGCGTTCTACGGCGGCGAGATCGTCTCCCTGCCGTGGGCGGGCTCCTATCTCGGTCGCGGCAGCCTCACGGTCGACTACGTCGAGGGCGGGACGGGTACCCCTGATCCGGTGTCCGGTGCGGTCGAGAGCCCCGATGCCGAAGTCGCGCGTGTGGTGACCCTCGTGGTCGAGCACGCCGTTCACCGGCCCTCCGAATCCCTCATGGTGGTCACCGCCAGTGCGCGTCACGCCGAGCGCGTGCGTGCCGCTGTCACCTCCGCCTTCGCCGGGCGTTCCGACGTGGCGGACTTCGTCGGCCGTGATACCGCAGAGCCGTTCGCCGTCCTCACCCTCGAGGAATCCGTGGCGGAGAGTCGCGACCGCGTGATCTTCTCGCTCGGGTTCGGACTCACCAAGCACGGCCGTGTCCTGAGCGACTTCGGCGATCTCTCCACACCGGACGGCGAGCGTCTGCTCACGGTCGGGATGACCCGAGCCCGCCGATCGATGGTCCTCGTCTCGTCGATCCGCCCGTCCTCCTTCGACGATGGGCGCCTCGAGCACGGCGCAGCCACGCTCATGTCGATCCTCGGTGGTCTCGCCGCCCGCGGCAGGGATGCGCGGCTCGAGGATCTGGCTGACCCGCTCACTCTCGCCCTGGCCAGGGAACTGCGGCGGCTCGGCGCCTCCGTCGATGTCGACTACCGCGGACTGCTTCCGCTGGTCGCGCAGCACGGCGGCAAGGCGGTCGTGATCGAGCCCGACCCGGAATCGCGCGGTGAGTCCCTGCGCGAGACGCTGCGGCTGCGGCCGCACGTCCTCCGTCGCCTCGGCTGGCACTACGTGCGCGTGCACGCGTTCGATCTCTACAGCGATCCGGCGACCGTCGCGACGCGCATCGCCGCCGTGTTGGGCATCTCCGACACCGTGCCCCGCGCCGAGAACGACACGCAGCCGCTCGATATCGCCGACACCCCGAATGACTGACCAGGTCGACCCCGATGCTCCGCGTCAACGTGTGGTGCGGGTCGCTGGATCGCGTCGTGCCCGACTGACTCCGGTGCCCGGAAGTGACCCGGCCCCGGAGACGGGGACCGATCAGCCGACGCCGCCACGTGCCCGGCCGAAGGGCGCGAAAGGCCCGAACGACGATCAGCTCATCCAGGACGTGCCGCCGCACTACTGATCGTTCTTCACGAGCCCGAGCCGGAAAGAGAGACGCGCGGTCCCTCCGAAGAGGAATCGCGCGTCTCGTGTCTGAGTGGAGGGCGTCAGGCGCCGCGCTGCGCCTTGAGCAGGTCGCGGATCTCCACCAGCAGCTCGGCCTCGCTCGCTGCGGCCGGCTCCTCCTCGGGCTCTTCGGCCGGCGTGCCTTTGCGTGCCTCGACGTGCGCCTTGAAGGTGTTCATCGGGAGTACGAAGACGAAGTAGACGACGGCGGCGACGGCGAGGAAGCTGATGATCGCCGAGATCAGGTCACCGATCGGGAACGTCACCGTCTCGCCGTAGATGTTCGGAACGGGGATCCCGAACTCCCCTGCGGCATCCGCCTTGAGGAAGAGTGAGATGAAGGGGTTGATGATGCTGTTGACCACCGCGGTCACGATCGCGGTGAACGCCGTGCCGATCACGACGGCCACGGCCAGATCGATCACGTTCCCGCGCAGCAGGAAGTCCTTGAAACCTTTGAGCATGGGAACCCCCAGTAGATCAGGGCCTCACGAAGAGGCCGGAGTCGACGCAGCCGCCGGTTTGGCGCTCGTCGTCGATTCCGTCTTCGATGATGCCGAAGCATCCCCGGAACCGCCGGATTTGGCACGCGAGTCCGTGCGATAGAAACCGGACCCGTTGAAGGTGACGCCGATCGAGCCGTACTGCTTCCGCAGCTGGCCGCCGCACTCGGGGCACACCGTCAGGGCGTCATCCGCGAAGCTCTGCACGGCGTCGAACTTGTGTCCGCACGATGTGCAGGCATAGGCGTAGGTGGGCATGGGGGTCCTTGCAGGTCAGCGTCGCCGAGGCGACAGGGTGAGAGTCTGCGACGGCGTCACGATCCCGTTCACGGGCTGATCGTGCACCTCTCGCGGAAGTTCGTCGAGTACCTCGGAATCATAGATGACCGCGTAGACGGGCGGGCACTGCTCCATGGAGCCGATCGTCTTGTCGAAGTAGCCGCGTCCCCAGCCCATCCGCATCCCGGTGCGATCGACGGCGGCGGCAGGGACGATCATCAGGTCCACGTCGTTGACGGCGATCGGACCGAGGACCTCACCGGTGGGCTCCGGCAGGCCGTGGAGTCCTTCGGAAACCTCGTCGTCGTCGGTGGCCACGGCCCAGTCCAGGAGACCGTCGGCGCGGGTGACCGGCAACAGGACGCGGATGCCGCGGCGCACCGCCCTCGTCACGAAGTCACGGGTGCCCGGCTCGGTGGTGGTCGACAGGAAGCACGAGATCGACTGTGCGCCGAGCTCGTCGACCAGGGCGTCGAGGCGCTCGCCGATCGCCGTGGCCGCGGCCTCGCGTTGCGGATCGGAGAGGAGCTGGCGTCTTTCGCGCAGTTCGGCGCGGAGAGCGCGCTTGGCGTGTTCGACGTCATTCGACATGGCTCCGAGTCTACGGCGACGCTCACCGCTAGGCTGGGAGGATGGCTGACCACAAGATCAAAGCCGTCATTCCCGCGGCAGGACTGGGGACTCGATTCCTTCCCGCGACGAAGGCGATGCCGAAAGAGATGCTGCCCGTCGTCGACAAGCCGGCGATCCAGTACGTCGTCGAAGAGGCTGCGGACGCCGGGATCGACGACATCCTCGTCATCATCGGCCGCAACAAGAACGCGATCTCCAACCACTTCGACTCGGTGCCCGAGCTCGAGGTGAGGCTCATGGAGAAGGGCGATACGGGGCGACTCGAGCGAGTGATGAAGTCGAGCGACCTCGCCGACATCCACTTCGTCCGGCAGGGCGAGCCGAAGGGTCTCGGACACGCGGTCCTGCGTGCACGTACCCACGTCGGCGACAGTTCGTTCGCGGTGCTGCTCGGCGACGATCTCATCGACGAGCGCGATCCGCTCCTCACCGACATGATCGCCGAGCACGAGCGCTCCGGCGCCGCGGTGATCGCGCTGATGGAGGTCGACCCGGCCAACATCCACATGTATGGCGCCGCGGCGGTCGAGCCGATCGAGGGCCAAGCTGCCGTCCGGGTCACCGGTCTCGTCGAGAAGCCTGCGCAGGAAGACGCTCCGTCCAACCTCGCCATCATCGGTCGATACGTTCTTCCCGCGTCGGTTTTCGAGATCCTCGAGCGCACCGAGCCGGGCAAGGGCGGCGAGATCCAGCTCACGGATGCGCTGCAGGAACTCGCGACCGATCCCGACGGACCCGGCGTCGTCGGTGTCATCTTCGGAGGACGCCGTTACGATACGGGCGACCGCGTCGACTACATCAAGGCCATCGTTCAGCTCGCCTCGGATCGGGAGGACCTCGGCCCCGAGCTGCGGCCCTGGCTCAAGGAGTTCGCGGAACGCCTCTAGGCGATCCTGCGGAGGTCGGTGCGGCATGGAACTGGCGACGGGAATGCGACACGGACCGATCGAGCTGCGACTCGTGCGGGCGAAGGATGCCCGCCCGCTGCAGCATGAGCTGCTCGCGAACCGATCGTGGCTCCAGCCCTGGGAAGCGACCGTCCCGTACGGCTCCGTCTCGTTCGACATGAGGCTCAGCATCCGTCGTCTGCTTCAGCAGTACCGTGACGGATCGGGCTATCCGTTCGTCATGGAGTACGACGGCGAGGTCGCCGGGCAGCTCAATGTGTGGGGCGTCTCGCGCGGCTCCCTCTGCTCGGCGACCATCGGGTACTGGGTGAGCGAGCGTTTCGCGGGCCGGGGCATCACCCCCACCGCAGTGGCGCTGGCCACCGATGCCTGCTTCACGGAGTACGGGCTGCACCGGATGGAGATCTGCATCCGACCGGAGAACGCTGCGAGCCTTCGAATCGTTCAGAAGCTCGGATTCCGCTACGAGGGTCTGCGCCGCCGCTACATCCATATCGACGGCGACTGGCGTGATCACTACGCGTTCGCGCTGACCCGCGAAGACGTCCCTCAGGGTGTGCTCGCACGCTGGCTCAGCGGTCAGGTGCCGCCTGACGCCGCGACGGTACCGCCGTCCGACCGAATCCCCCTCTGAGCCGGTGCTCGCCGGGCGATCCTGACGGACTCGCCGCGACACGCGCCCTTCTGTACGGCTCTGTCACCGCTGAACCCGTACCGTTGTCGATATGGACGGGCCGGTGCTGAGCGGGGGAGTGATCGTGCTCGTCGCCGTGCTCCTCTGGATGCTCTACCTGCTCCCTTCGTGGAGAGGCCGCTTCCAATACAACGCCGCGGAACGCAACGCCGTTCGACTGAACCAGGCGCTCCGCATCCTCGCCGAGACGAGTGAGACTCCGGCCGAGGTGCACGTCGAGCTGAACGCCCGTACGGCGCTGGCACAGCAGAAGCTCGCCAAGCGGGTGCAGTCGGAACGCGAGGCCGCCGAGCTCGAGTCTCTTCGCGAGGAACTCGCAGCGACCAGGGCCGACCCGGTGATCCGTCGCGCTCGCGCCCGCCGCCGGGTGCGCATGGTCGCAACGATCTCTCTCCTGCTCGGTCTCGCCGTGGTCGCATTCGGCATCTGGCAGCTCGTGGCCGTCGGGACCTCGGTGCTGCTGTGGCTCGGCGGGTCGATGATCCTGCCCGCCGGCATCGCGCTCCAGAGGATGGCGGCGGTCGCGAACCGCGCGGCGCGCGCCACGCATGAGGTGGCGCCACCCGTCAAGGAACGTGTCGCACCCGTGCTGCACGACCAGGGCCCGGCGACGTGGACACCGCGTCCGCTCCCAGAGCCGCTGGCGTCCGTGTCGGGATCGCGTGCGCAGGCTGCGCAGGCCCAGATCGAGGCGCAGGAGCAACGCCGCAAGGCAGCCAGAGTCGCCGCGCTGCGTGAGCGCGCCGAGCAGATGGCGCCGGCAGCACCGGTGCAGCTTCCTGCCGCGTCGTCGCCCTACGCGAAGATGGGCTTCGTCGACGATGCGGAGATCGAGGCGCACGTGCGGGAGTTGCTCTCGCGTCGCGCCGCGGGGTGATCGTGGCAGACGCGAGCAACGCTTTCGTCGTGATAGCGTAGATCTCGTTCACGGGCCTATGGCGCAGTTGGTAGCGCGCCTCGTTCGCATCGAGGAGGTCAGGGGTTCGAATCCCCTTAGGTCCACAGAACACGAAAGCCCCCGGTGAGAACCGGGGGCTTTCTTCTTTCCTCCGGCGCTCTTTGCCTTCCCCCGTCCTCTTCACTTCATGTGCTTGCTCGAGTCGACGGTCGGACCGCGACGGGGGAGAGTGCGCGGCAACGCCGGTCCCTCTCTCTGCCGAATGCACCCGCGCCGTGACGTCGCGCCCGTACGGGCGATCGAGGGTGTGCTCTCGCCGTCCATCGAGGACGGCTCCGTGACGCGGGTTCTCGGGCGACACGCCCGGCGGTCAGCCCTGATTTGCCCGATCCCCGGGATCCGCGTAACTTATTACTTGTTCGCCCCAAACGGTTGAGCGGAGGTCCTCGGACCGGCTCCCGTCAAGCATCGAACACCTCCCGAATCTGAAACACTCACTGAGTGAAGAGGATGAAGGTGCTGGTCCGTTCCCACGGTCAGGCCGAAGAAACTCGGACTTGACAACGGAAACGAGATCGGTAAGATAGAGAAGTTGCCCTGCGGGCCTGGCTGTGATGGCTGGGTCGTGGGAGCATCCGATCCTTGAGAACTCAACAGCGTGCACTTGTCAAATGCCAAATTATCCTCGTCTCCACTTCGGTGGGGGTGAGAATTCCTTTGGATCAAAGACCAACTCCTTCCGGGGGGTTGGCAATGGATGAAGTCAGCAATGAATTTGTCTCTTTGGTCAGCATCAAACTCGCTGCGTCATCGTTTTCCCGGTGTCGTATGCATTTCTTTTTTACGGAGAGTTTGATCCTGGCTCAGGATGAACGCTGGCGGCGTGCTTAACACATGCAAGTCGAACGGTGAACACGGAGCTTGCTCTGTGGGATCAGTGGCGAACGGGTGAGTAACACGTGAGCAACCTGCCCCTGACTCTGGGATAAGCGCTGGAAACGGCGTCTAATACTGGATATGTGACGTGACCGCATGGTCTGCGTCTGGAAAGAATTTCGGTTGGGGATGGGCTCGCGGCCTATCAGCTTGTTGGTGAGGTAATGGCTCACCAAGGCGTCGACGGGTAGCCGGCCTGAGAGGGTGACCGGCCACACTGGGACTGAGACACGGCCCAGACTCCTACGGGAGGCAGCAGTGGGGAATATTGCACAATGGGCGCAAGCCTGATGCAGCAACGCCGCGTGAGGGACGACGGCCTTCGGGTTGTAAACCTCTTTTAGCAGGGAAGAAGCGAAAGTGACGGTACCTGCAGAAAAAGCGCCGGCTAACTACGTGCCAGCAGCCGCGGTAATACGTAGGGCGCAAGCGTTATCCGGAATTATTGGGCGTAAAGAGCTCGTAGGCGGTTTGTCGCGTCTGCTGTGAAATCCGGAGGCTCAACCTCCGGCCTGCAGTGGGTACGGGCAGACTAGAGTGCGGTAGGGGAGATTGGAATTCCTGGTGTAGCGGTGGAATGCGCAGATATCAGGAGGAACACCGATGGCGAAGGCAGATCTCTGGGCCGTAACTGACGCTGAGGAGCGAAAGGGTGGGGAGCAAACAGGCTTAGATACCCTGGTAGTCCACCCCGTAAACGTTGGGAACTAGTTGTGGGGTCCATTCCACGGATTCCGTGACGCAGCTAACGCATTAAGTTCCCCGCCTGGGGAGTACGGCCGCAAGGCTAAAACTCAAAGGAATTGACGGGGACCCGCACAAGCGGCGGAGCATGCGGATTAATTCGATGCAACGCGAAGAACCTTACCAAGGCTTGACATATACGAGAACGGGCCAGAAATGGTCAACTCTTTGGACACTCGTAAACAGGTGGTGCATGGTTGTCGTCAGCTCGTGTCGTGAGATGTTGGGTTAAGTCCCGCAACGAGCGCAACCCTCGTTCTATGTTGCCAGCACGTAATGGTGGGAACTCATGGGATACTGCCGGGGTCAACTCGGAGGAAGGTGGGGATGACGTCAAATCATCATGCCCCTTATGTCTTGGGCTTCACGCATGCTACAATGGCCGGTACAAAGGGCTGCAATACCGCGAGGTGGAGCGAATCCCAAAAAGCCGGTCCCAGTTCGGATTGAGGTCTGCAACTCGACCTCATGAAGTCGGAGTCGCTAGTAATCGCAGATCAGCAACGCTGCGGTGAATACGTTCCCGGGTCTTGTACACACCGCCCGTCAAGTCATGAAAGTCGGTAACACCTGAAGCCGGTGGCCTAACCTTTTTGGAGGGAGCCGTCGAAGGTGGGATCGGTAATTAGGACTAAGTCGTAACAAGGTAGCCGTACCGGAAGGTGCGGCTGGATCACCTCCTTTCTAAGGAGCATCTGACACCTTCGGGTGTCCAGAACCCAGATCGAAGGCATACGTTCTTCGCTGGGAGCTCATGGGTGGAACATTTGACATGGTGTGAAGGATGTTGTTCTTCTCTAGTACGTCGGGTCTTCGGATCTGGTGGGAACGGGGAGGGTGGCGGATGTCGCACCTGCACGCTGTTGGGTCCTGAGGGACCGGATGCGCACTGGCCTTTGGGTCGAGTGCACAGTCGGTTACTCTGGGCCTCTTTCTGTTTCCCCTTTTGTGGGGTTGTGGATAGGGGCACCGCCCGTACTTTGAGAACTACACAGTGGACGCGAGCATCTTGCAGCTGACTTCGGTCAGTTGCACAAGATGATCTTAAAGATCATTAGTCAATTTCAGATTCCATCTTCGGGTGGGGTCGAGTTTTTGATTCAAACTCATGTGATTTCAAGTCTTTAAGAGCAAACGGTGGATGCCTTGGCATCTGGAGCCGAAGAAGGACGTAGCAATCTGCGATAAGCCTCGGGGAACTGATAAGCAAGTTTTGATCCGAGGGTGTCCGAATGGGGAAACCCCGCTGGGCGGCGTGCCGACCTAGTGACTCCCGCCTGAATATATAGGGCGGGTAGAGGGAACGTGGGGAAGTGAAACATCTCAGTACCCACAGGAAGAGAAAGCAACCGCGATTCCGTTAGTAGTGGCGAGCGAAACCGGAACAGGCTAAACCTAGCGTGTGTGATAGCCGGCAGGCGTTGCACGTTGGGGGTTGTGGGACTTTTCAGTCATCTCTGCCGAGGTGGCGGCGTTACAAGAAGGTATAGACGAACGGTCTTGAAAGGCCGGTCATAGAGGGTGCCAACCCCGTAGTCGAAATGCCTCTCTTGGCGCGAAGAGTATCCCAAGTAGCACGGGGCCCGTGAAATCCCGTGTGAATCTGTCAGGACCACCTGATAAGCCTAAATACTCCCAGATGACCGATAGCGGACAAGTACCGTGAGGGAAAGGTGAAAAGTACCCCGGGAGGGGAGTGAAATAGTACCTGAAACCGTTTGCTTACAAACCGTTGGAGCCTCCTTAGTAGGGGTGACAGCGTGCCTTTTGAAGAATGAGCCTGCGAGTTAGCGATATGTGGCGAGGTTAACCCGTGTGGGGTAGCCGTAGCGAAAGCGAGTCTGAATAGGGCGATTCAGTCGCATGTCCTAGACCCGAAGCGAAGTGATCTATCCATGGCCAGGTTGAAGCGACGGTAAGACGTCGTGGAGGACCGAACCCACTTAGGTTGAAAACTGAGGGGATGAGCTGTGGATAGGGGTGAAAGGCCAATCAAACTTCGTGATAGCTGGTTCTCTCCGAAATGCATTTAGGTGCAGCGTTGCGTGTTTCTTGCCGGAGGTAGAGCTACTGGATGGCCGATGGGCCCTACAAGGTTACTGACGTCAGCCAAACTCCGAATGCCGGTAAGTGAGAGCGCAGCAGTGAGACTGTGGGGGATAAGCTTCATAGTCGAGAGGGAAACAACCCAGACCACCAACTAAGGTCCCAAAGCGCGTGCTAAGTGGGAAAGGATGTGGAGTTGCCTTGACAACCAGGAGGTTGGCTTAGAAGCAGCCACCCTTGAAAGAGTGCGTAATAGCTCACTGGTCAAGTGATTCCGCGCCGACAATGTAACGGGGCTCAAGCACGCCACCGAAGTTGTGGCATTGACATTATTGGTAGGCCTTCGTGGTCCAGCCGTGTTGATGGGTAGGAGAGCGTCGTGTGGCCAGCGAAGCGGCGGTGTGAACCAGCCGTGGAGGCTACACGAGTGAGAATGCAGGCATGAGTAGCGAATGACGTGTGAGAAACACGTCCTCCGAAAGACCAAGGGTTCCAGGGTCAAGCTAATCTTCCCTGGGTAAGTCGGGACCTAAGGCGAGGCCGACAGGCGTAGTCGATGGACAACGGGTTGATATTCCCGTACCGGCGAAGAACCGCCCAAGCTAATCCAGTAGTGCTAAGTGTCTGAATCCCAGTGACTGATCCCTTCGGGGTGACGCTCTGGGCCTAGCGCACGACCCCATTCTGGTGCGGTTAGCGTATTAACAGGTGTGACGCAGGAAGGTAGCCCAAGCCAGGCGATGGTTGTCCTGGTGCAAGTGCGTAGGCCGAGTCGTAGGCAAATCCGCGATTCATTAAGGCTGAGACACGATGCGGATAAAAAGTGGGTGATCCTATGCTGCCAAGAAAAGCATCGACGCGAGGTTCTAGCCGCCCGTACCCCAAACCGACTCAGGTGGTCAGGTAGAGAATACCAAGGAGATCGAGAGAATCGTGGTTAAGGAACTCGGCAAAATGCCCCCGTAACTTCGGGAGAAGGGGGGCCTTCGGCGTATAGGGATTTACTCCCGAAAGCGTTTGGAGGCCGCAGAGACTAGTGGGTAGCGACTGTTTACTAAAAACACAGGTCCGTGCCAAGTCGCAAGACGATGTATACGGACTGACGCCTGCCCGGTGCTGGAAGGTTAAGAGGACCGGTTAGCCGTAAGGCGAAGCTGAGAATTTAAGCCCCAGTAAACGGCGGTGGTAACTATAACCATCCTAAGGTAGCGAAATTCCTTGTCGGGTAAGTTCCGACCTGCACGAATGGCGTAACGACTTCCCAACTGTCTCAACCGCGAACTCGGCGAAATTGCATTACGAGTAAAGATGCTCGTTACGCGCAGCAGGACGGAAAGACCCCGTGACCTTTACTACAGCTTGGTATTGGTGTTCGGTGTGGCTTGTGTAGGATAGGTGGGAGACTTTGAAGCATGGACGCTAGTTCGTGTGGAGTCATTGTTGAAATACCACTCTGGTCACTCTGGATATCTAACTTCGAACCGTAATCCGGTTCAGGGACAGTGCCTGGTGGGTAGTTTAACTGGGGCGGTTGCCTCCCAAAAAGTAACGGAGGCGCCCAAAGGTTCCCTCAACCTGGTTGGCAATCAGGTGTCGAGTGTAAGTGCACAAGGGAGCTTGACTGTGAGACTGACAGGTCGAGCAGGGACGAAAGTCGGGACTAGTGATCCGGCAGTGGCTTGTGGAAGCGCTGTCGCTCAACGGATAAAAGGTACCTCGGGGATAACAGGCTGATCTTGCCCAAGAGTCCATATCGACGGCATGGTTTGGCACCTCGATGTCGGCTCGTCGCATCCTGGGGCTGGAGTAGGTCCCAAGGGTTGGGCTGTTCGCCCATTAAAGCGGTACGCGAGCTGGGTTTAGAACGTCGTGAGACAGTTCGGTCCCTATCCGCTGCGCGCGTAGGAAATTTGAGAGGATCTGACCCTAGTACGAGAGGACCGGGTTGGACGAACCTCTGGTGTGTCAGTTGTTCCGCCAGGAGCACCGCTGATTAGCTACGTTCGGGATGGATAACCGCTGAAAGCATCTAAGCGGGAAGCCGGCCTCAAGATGAGATTTCCATACCTTCGGGTGAGAGGCTCCCAGCCAGACTACTGGGTTGATAGGCCAGATGTGGAAGTGCAGTAATGCATGCAGCTGACTGGTACTAATAAGCCGATGACTTGATAACACACCGTTTGTTGGTGCTACGCGTCCACTGAGTGGTTCTCGATGTACGGTCGAGAACCGCATAACAACAATGACTTTGTTATGTGTTTGATTGAAACATCAATAGTGTTTCGGCGGCCATAGCGTGAGGGAAACGCCCGGTTACATTCCGAACCCGGAAGCTAAGCCTCACAGCGCCGATGGTACTGCAGGGGGGACCCTGTGGGAGAGTAGGACACCGCCGGACTCCTTTTAGACAAAATGGCCACCCATCGATGGGTGGCCATTTTGCATTGTGCTGGAGAAGAACAGGAGAGCCATCCCTCGCGGGGTGGCTCTTCTGCGTTAACCCGCGCCGCGACGTCGTTGCTTCACCGCTTCAGACGAGCCTCGAGCATGGCTGCGCACTCCTGTACAGCTGTGGCCAGAAGATTCTCGTCCAGATCCATGCGACCCCACGTCACGGCGACGGCGGCCACCGGCCACCCGGCAGCGTCGAGAACCGCGGCGCCCACACTGCGCAGGCCATCCGCGATCTCGCTGTTCTCTGTCGCGTACCCTCGTGAGCGCACCTCGCGGAGGAGCTCTCGCAGCTCTCGTGGTGAGCGCGGCCCGAGCCCCGTCCGGTCGGGGAATGCCGACAGATCCGGATACAGGGCCCGCACCTGCTCACGGGGGAGTGCAGCGAGCATCGCTCGCCCCGACGCGGTGAGGTGTGCCGGCAGCCGTACACCGACGTCGGTCACGAGAGCGGGCCGTCGTGGCGCGCGCTCCTCGACGATGTAGAGCACATCGCCGCCGCTCATCACTGCAAGATGCGCGGTCTCTCCCAACCGGTCGGAGAGGGCGGCCACCAGAGGCCTGCCCCTCCGAGCGAGTGGCTGTTGGCGGGTGTAGCCGCCGGCCAGCTCGAATGCCGACGCGCCGAGCCCCCATCGCCGTTCCTCGCGCAGGTGCAGAACGAACCCGTGAGCGGCCAGCGTGCTGAGGAGGTGGTAGACGGTCGACCGGGGCAGATCGAGCTCGCGCGCGATCGCCGACGCCGCCACCGGAGCGGGCCGACCGGCGAGAAAACTCAGGATGCGGAGCGTGTTGTCTGCCGCAGGTACCGGCGTGCCGTCGACCGGTGATGCATCGGGTTTGTCTGGGATCACAGACAAAGCATCGCACGAACGGGTGCCGCTCACGACACGTCGGGTGTGGAATCGAGTCATGACTTTTCCTGTTCCCGTTGTCATCGGTGCAGCCCCGCTGTCGCCTGCCGAGGTCGTCGCCGTCGCCCGCCACGATGTCCCCGTGCAGATCGACGCGGATGCTCTCGGCCGCGTCGCAGAGACCCGTCGCGTGATCGACGGCCTCGCCGCAGACCCGCATCCGCACTACGGCGTCTCGACCGGGTTCGGTGCCCTCGCGACCACCTTCATCGCCCCCGACCGGCGCCTGCAGCTGCAGGCCAGCCTGATCCGCTCGCATGCTGCCGGCACAGGAGCCGAGGTCGAGCGCGAGGTCGTCCGCGGCCTCCAGCTCCTGCGGCTGCAGACCCTCGCCTCGGGACGCACGGGTGTGCGCCCGGTCGTCGTCGACACGTATGCGGCCATGCTGAACTCCGGAATCACCCCCGTCGTGCGTGAGTACGGGTCGCTCGGGTGCTCCGGCGATCTCGCCCCCCTCGCGCACATCGCCCTCGGCGCGATGGGCGAAGGTGAGGTCCGCGACGCATCGGGTGCTCTCGTCCCCGCGTCCGAAGCGCTCGCGACGGCGGGGATCGTACCGCTCGTGCTTGTCGAGAAGGAGGGTCTCGCCCTCATCAACGGCACCGACGGCATGCTCGGCATGCTGGTGCTTGCGCTGTACGACCTCGAGACGCTCTTGCTCACTGCCGACGTGGCTGCGGCGATGTCGGTGGAGTCTCAGCTCGGTACCGACGCGGTCTTCGCCGCCGACCTCATGGCCCTGCGCCCGCAGACGGGGCAGACCGCATCCGCCGCTAACCTTCGGGCGCTGCTGACGGACTCCCCGATGGTCGCCAGCCACAAGGGGCCCGAGGACGGGCGCGTGCAGGACGCCTATTCGCTGCGTTGCTCACCCCAGGTGCACGGCGCAGCCCGCGACACGCTCGCGCACGCAGCGATGATCGCCGGCCGCGAGCTTGCCAGCGTCATCGACAACCCGGTCATCACCGTGGACGGACGCATCGAGTCCAACGGCAACTTCCACGGCGCCCCGGTGGCTGCCGTCCTCGACTTCCTGGCCATCTCGGTCGCCGACGTCGCGTCGGTGTCGGAGCGCCGGACCGACCGCGCGCTGGATCCGGCACGCAGTCACGGCCTCCCTCCCTTCCTCGCCGACGAGGTGGGCGTCGACTCGGGCCTCATGATCGCGCAGTACGCGGCCGCGGGCATCGTCTCCGAGCTGAAGCGCCTGGCGGTGCCGGCATCCGTCGATTCGATCCCATCGTCCGCCATGCAGGAGGACCACGTCTCGATGGGGTGGGCCGCCGCGCGCAAGCTGCGCCGTGCGATCGACGGCCTCGGCCGCGTGCTCGCGATCGAGATCCTCACCGGCGCTCGCGCCCTCGATCTGCGCGCCCCGCTGCAGGCAGGACCCGCGACCGGCGCCGTACGCGACCTGGTCCGCACGGTTGCCGCCGGCCCCGGCCCCGACCGCTTCCTCTCCCCGGAGATGGAAGCGGTCACCGCCCTCGTCCAGTCGGGCGACGTCGCCCGCATCGCAAAGGAGCACATCGATGGCTGAGAACACGACCGCTGGGCCGCGTGCCGTCCGCGCTGCGCGCGGAAACACACGCACCGCGAAGAGCTGGGGCGCTGAAGCCGCCAAGCGCATGCTGATGAACAACCTCGACCCCGAAGTGGCCGAGCACCCCGAGGACCTCGTCGTGTACGGCGGGACGGGCAAGGCCGCCCGCAGCTGGGAGGCGTACGACGCGATCGTGCGCACTCTCGACGAGCTCGAACCCGACGAGACGCTGCTCGTGCAGTCGGGCAAGCCGGTCGGTGTGTTCCGCACCCACGAGTGGGCGCCGCGCGTGCTCATCGCCAACTCGAACCTGGTGGGGGACTGGGCGAACTGGCCGGAGTTCCGCCGTCTCGAGGAACTCGGCCTCATCATGTACGGGCAGATGACCGCGGGCTCCTGGATCTACATCGGCACCCAGGGCATCCTGCAGGGGACCTATGAGACGTTCGCCGCGGTGGCACGCTCCCTCGGCCGGGATTCCCTGCGCGGCACCCTCACCCTCACCGGCGGTGCCGGCGGCATGGGCGGCGCCCAGCCCCTCGCCGTCACCATGAACGACGGCGCGGTGCTGATCGTCGACGTCGACGAGTCGCGTCTCTCTCGGCGGGTGGCGCACGGCTACCTCGACGAGTACACGACCGATCTCGACGCGGCTGTCGCACGGGTCCTCGCAGCCAAGGCTGCCGGCGAGGCCCTCTCGGTCGGCGTCGTCGGCAACGCGGCCGAGGTCTTCCCCGAGCTGCGGCGTCGTGGCGTGCCGATCGACATCGTGACCGATCAGACCAGCGCGCACGATCCGCTCGCGTACCTCCCGATCGGGATCGGCGTCGAGGAGTGGAAGGCCGAAGCCGAGCGCGACGCCGAGGAGTTCACTCGCCGGTCGCGCGCATCCATGGCGGCACATGTCGAGGCGATGGTCGCGTTCCAGGACGCGGGAGCCGCCGTGTTCGACTACGGCAACTCGATCAGAGCCGAGGCGCAGCTCGGTGGCTACGACCGGGCCTTCGCCTTCCCCGGATTCGTGCCCGCCTACATCCGTCCGCAGTTCGAAGAGGGGCGCGGCCCGTTCCGCTGGGCGGCTCTCTCCGGAGACCCCGAGGACATCTACAAGACCGATCGCGCCATCGCCGACCTCTTCCCCGAGGACGCGGCCCTGCACCGCTGGCTGGAGAAGGCCGCGGAGAAAGTGCACTTCGAGGGACTCCCCGCACGCATCTGCTGGCTCGGCTACAAGGAGCGGCACCTCGCGGGGCTCAAGTTCAACGAGATGGTCGCGTCGGGCGAACTCTCGGCGCCGATCGTGATCGGGCGGGACCACCTGGACTCGGGCTCGGTCGCCTCGCCGTACCGCGAGACCGAGGCCATGAAGGACGGCTCCGACGCCGTCGCCGACTGGCCCCTGCTGAACGCGCTGCTGAACACGGCATCCGGGGCCTCCTGGGTATCGCTGCACCACGGAGGCGGTGTCGGCATCGGCCGATCGATCCACGCGGGTCAGGTGACCGTCGCCGACGGCTCGGCCCTCGCCGCGGAGAAGCTCGAACGGGTGCTCACCAACGACCCGGGCACCGGTGTGATGCGTCACGTGGATGCCGGGTATGAGCGCGCCCGCGAGGTCGCGCGCGAGCGCGGCCTGAACATCCCGATGCTCTGACACACTCGAAGGATCTCGAACGGGAGGAACAGCGATGCGCACGCTGCTCACCAACATCGCGGAACTGACCACCAACGTCGCCGTCGACGGCGACCCGTGTGGAACCCTGAGCAATGCGGCCGTCCTGATGGAGGACGACCGCATCGCCTGGGTCGGCGCGGCCGCGGACGCACCGGCGTCCGATGGCACGGTGGATGCCGGCGGCCGGGCCGTGATCCCCGGATTCGTCGACAGCCACAGCCACCTGGTGTTCGCGGGCGACCGCGCGGCGGAGTTCGAGGCGCGCATGGCGGGGCAGAAGTACGCGGCCGGCGGCATCCGCTCCACCGTCGCCGCCACCCGGGCAGCGAGTGACGAGGAGCTGCGCGCGCGACTCCGCGGGTTCCTCGCCGAGATGCTCGCGCAGGGGACGACCACCGTCGAGGTCAAGAGCGGCTACGGGCTGAGTGTCGCCGACGAGGAACGGCTCGTGCGTCTGGCGGCGGAGGTCACATCGGAGGTGACCTTCCTCGGCGCGCACGTCGTTCCCGCGGAGTACGCCGACCGCCCGGATGAGTACGTGGACCTGGTCACGGGCCCCATGCTCGACGCCTGCGCACCGTACGCGAAATGGATCGACGTGTTCTGCGAGACCGGTGCGTTCACGGTGACGCAATCACGGCGAGTGCTCGAGGCGGGGATCGCGCGCGGACTCGCGCCCCGCGTCCATGCGAGCCAGCTCGGACCGGGCGACGGCGTGCGCCTCGCGGTCGATCTGGGCGCAGCGTCCATCGACCACGGCACTTACCTGACGGACGCCGACATCGACGCGCTCGCCCAGAGCTCCACCGTCCTCACGCTGCTTCCGGGAGTCGAGTTCTCGACCAGACAGCCCTACCCCGACGCGCGACGCCTGGTCGATGCGGGCGTCACCGTGGCCCTCGCGTGCGACACGAATCCGGGATCGAGCTTCACCTCGTCGATGCCGTTCTGCATCGCGATCGCTGTGCGCGACATGGGCCTGACCCCGGCCGAAGCCGTCTGGGCGGCGACCGCAGGCGGCGCCCGTGCGCTGCGGCGCGACGACGTCGGGATCATCGCCCCCGGTGCCCGCGCCGACCTCGTGCTGCTCGATGCCCCTACCCGCGTGCATCTCGCGTACCGCCCAGGCGTGCCCCTGGTGCGTCAGGTGTGGAAGGACGGCGCGACCGTCGTGCGAGTCGTCGCCGTCGTGTGAGTCACCGACGGGCGGCGAGACCGGCGAGCAGTTCGAGCACGCACAGCGCCGCGAGCCGGACCGTGCGGGCATCCTCGGCATCGGCCGTCGCGTCGACCTCGG
The DNA here is from genome assembly GCF_041529975.1 of Microbacterium maritypicum. Taxonomy (NCBI): domain Bacteria; kingdom Bacillati; phylum Actinomycetota; class Actinomycetes; order Micrococcales; family Microbacteriaceae; genus Microbacterium; species Microbacterium maritypicum. The sequence goes on from NZ_CP168030.1 coordinate 1,761,859, forward strand.
CGATGTCGGCGCTCACGACGCGGGGATCCGCGGCCACGGCACGGGTCAGCGCGCGCAGCTCCCATGCCTGGAGCCCGCCCGGCACACTCGCGGGGCAACCCGGTGCGACCGAGCGGTCGCACACGTCCACGTCGATGTCGAGGTGCACGCGGGAGTCCTCACCGGCGCCCGCGATCTCCAGGGCCTCCGCGACCACGTCGTCGACGCCGCGACGGCGCAGCTCGTCGAGGGTGATCACCCGGATGCCCCACTCAGCGGCACGCTGCGCGTAGGCGGCGGAGTTCGCGAAGTCGGCGATGCCGATCTGCACGATCCTGGACGGATCGATGCGCGCGGTGCCGAGCGACGACACAGCAGGCACGTCTTCGACGAGGCGGCGCACCGGCGTGCCGTTGGAGATCCCGTCACGAAGGTCGAAGTGCGCGTCGAAGGTGATCAGCCCTGTCGCCTCGGCGCCGAGGGCCACCGGATAGGTGAGCGAGTTGTCGCCGCCGAGTGCGATCACGAGTTCTGTGGCACCGGTGAGCTTTCGCACGCGGGAGATGACCCTCGCCTCACCGGCGGATCCGTCGGGATCGGTCACGTCGCCGGCGTCGGCGATGCGCAGAACGTCATCGAGTTCGACCACGGGCGGGCCCATCAGGGCGGTTCCGTATCGGGGGAGGGCTTCGCGGATCGCGGTCGGTGTCGCGTGCGCACCTGTCGGTGAAAGCGACGTGCGCCAGGTCGGTACGCCGAGCAGCACGGCATCGGCTGCACCGCTGAAGGCGGGCCAGGATCCGGCGCGCCGCCAGAGCGGGTCGTGACTCAGCTGTCGGGATGCGGGTGCCATATCAGACTCCGGGGATCAGGGCGTGGGCGATCGTGAAGATGGCGAGGCCGGCGAGGGCGCCGACGAACGTGCCGTTCAGGCGGATGTACTGCAGGTCGCGTCCGACCATGAGCTCGATCTTCTCCGTGGTCTCGGCCGGGTCCCAGCGCTCGACGGTGTCGGTGATGATCGACGCGATGTCGTGGCGGTAGCGGTCGACGAGGAAAACGGCGGCATCGGACACCCAGGTGTCCACGCGGTTCTGCAGCGCGGCATCCGTCGTCAGGCGTTCGCCGACCTCCTGCAGCGCTTGCACCGCTCGTCGGCGCAGACCGCTCTCGGGGTCGGCGAGAGCGGCGAGCAACCCGTTCTTCGCGGTGTTCCACGCCTCGGCGGCCAGGGCACCGACCCGAGGGCTGTCGAACAGCGACGCCTTCGCGTTCTCGAGCTTGGCGCGGGTGGCGGGGTCGTTCTGCAGGTTGTCGGCGAGGCGGCCGAGGTAGCCGTCGACGGCGATGCGGGCCGGGTGCCGCGGGTCGGCCTGCACGGCGTGGACGAACTTGATCGCCTCGTTGTAGACGGTGTCGTCGACGAAGCGATGCGCGAGCTTCGGGACCCAGCCGGGAAGGCGCCGCGAGACGAGGCCCGAGAAGGACTCGGCGTTGGCCTCGAGCCAACGTCCGATGCTGTCGACCGCGAGATCGACGGCGCCGTGATGTGCGTCGGCCTCGACGATCTTCTCGAGCCACGCGCCCGCGGGAGGGCCCCACTCCGGAGCGACGAGGTGCTCGCGCGCGAGGTCGGTGATGAGGTCGCGCACGTCGTCGTCGCTCAGCGCGTTGAGCACCGCTGTCGCGATGGTCGCCCCCTCGGCGCCGACACGCTCGGCGTGCGGAGCCTCGCGCAGCCATTCGCCGGCACGGAGGGCGATCCGCGTGCTCGACAGCTTGGTGCGCACGACATCGCCCGCCAGGAAGTTCGTCTCGACGAACTCGCCGAGGCTCCGGCCGATCTCGTCCTTGCGGCTCGGGATGATCGCGGTGTGCGGGATCGGCAGTCCCAGCGGGCGGCGGAACAGCGCGGTCACGGCGAACCAGTCCGCGAGCGCGCCCACCATGCCGCCCTCTGCCGCGGCACGGACATAGGCGAGCCAGTCGAACCGCTGCTGGAAGGCGAAGGCGAACACGAAGACCACGGCCATGAACACCAGCGCTCCGAGGGCGACGGCCTTCATCCGGCGGAGCGCGCGCAGGCGTTCCTGGTCAGCGGGCGAGAGCTGCGTCATCGGTGTTCGCGGCATGACGTCATCCTTTCACGGGCGGTAGCCTCGAGACGTGATCGAAGACATCAAGAAGCGCGCCCTGCACCGCACCAGCATCCTCGAGGGGCAGATGCGCGGCGTCGCGCGGATGATCGAGAACGAGGAGTACTGCATGGACATCATCACGCAGTCGCGTGCGATCCAGCGTTCCCTCGAGTCGCTGAACCGGCTGCTGCTCGAGAACCACCTCCGCACGCACGTCACCCACATGTTCGATGCGGGTGGAGACGAACGCGACAAGGCCGTGGTCGAGCTGCTCAAAGCCTTCGACTTCGACTCCAAGTAGCCGGTTCTCGTCCGCCCACCTGCGACGGATTCGACGCCTTAGAGCACCGACTGCGCGCGCGTCAGCACGTCACGGAGGATCTGCTCGATCTCGCGGAACTCGGCCGGCCCGACGGTGAGCGGTGGCGCGAGCTGGATGACGGGGTCGCCGCGATCGTCGGCGCGACAGTACAGGCCCGCCTCGAACAGCGCGGGGGAGAGGAACCCACGCAGCAGCCGCTCGGACTCGGCGCCGTCGAAGGTCTCCTTGGTGGCCTTGTCCTTCACGAGCTCGATGCCGAAGAAGTACCCGTCCCCGCGCACGTCACCGACCATGGGCAGGTCGAGCAGCTTCTCGAGCTCGGCGCGGAAGAGCGGAGAGTTCTCGCGGACATTCGCGTTGAGTCCCTCCTCGTCGAAGATGTCGAGGTTCTCCAGTGCGACTGCTGCGGAGACGGGGTGACCGCCGAACGTGTAACCGTGCGGGAACGAGACGTCTCCCTTCGAGAACGGCTCGTAGATGCGGTCGCTGACGATCGTCGCACCGATGGGGGAGTATCCGCTCGTCATGCCCTTGGCGCACGTGATCATGTCGGGCACGTAGCCGAGGCCCGTGCAGGCGAACGTGTGGCCGAGGCGCCCGAAGGCGCAGATGACCTCGTCCGACACGAGGAGCACGTCATGGCGGTCGCAGATCTCGCGGACGCGCGCGAAGTAGCCGGGAGGCGGCGGGAAGCAGCCGCCGGAGTTCTGCACCGGCTCGAGGAACACCGCGGCGACCGTGTCGGCACCCTCGAACAGGATCATCTCCTCGATGCGGTCTGCCGCCCAGCGTCCGAAGGCCTCGAGGTCGTCGGCGGGCGCGCCCATCTCGGCCGCGCGATAGAAGTTGGTGTTCGGCACGCGGAAGCCGCCAGGGGTGACCGGCTCGAACATCGACTTCATCGCCGGGATGCCGGTGATCGCCAGCGCTCCCTGCGGGGTGCCGTGGTACGCGACCGCCCGGGAGATCACCTTGTGCTTGGCGGGCTTCCCCTGCAGCTTCCAGTAGTGCTTCGCGAGCTTGAACGCGGTCTCGACGGCCTCGCCGCCGCCCGTGGAGAAGAAGACTCGGTTGAGGTCGCCCGGAGCCTCGTCCGCGAGACGGTCGGCCAGCTCGATCGCCGCCGGATGCGCATACGACCACAGCGGGAAGAACGCCAGCTCGGATGCCTGCGCGGCGGCCGCCTCCGCCAGCCTTCGCCGACCGTGCCCGGCGTTCACCACGAACAGGCCGGCGAGGCCGTCGAAGTACTCCTTGCCCTTCGCGTCCCAGATCCGATGGCCGTCGCCTTTGACGATGATCGGGACACCGGACGCGGTCATCGTGGACTGCCGGGCGAAGTGCATCCAGAGATGGTCCTTCGCCATCGTCTGCAGCGCGGACTCCGACGGGATGGTGCGTGCGGTGTTCATCTGGTCCCCCAGTTGTAGAGCTGCTTCTGCAGCTTCGCGTAGATGAAGGTCTCGGTGGAGAGGACGCCGTCGATCGGGCGGATGACGTCGTTGATCAGAGACAGCAGGTCGTCGTCGTCCTCACAGACCACCTCTGCGAGGACGTCGAAGGAGCCGACCGTGATGACGACGTAGTCGACGGCATCGATCGCCGCCACGGCCTCGGCGACGTGTCGTGTATCTCCCGACACGCGGATGCCGATCATCGCCTGCCGGGGGAAGCCGAGCTGCATCGGATCGGTGACCGCGACGATCTGCATCACCCCGGACTCCGTCAGTCGCTGCACGCGCTGCCGTACGGCGGCCTCGCTCAGGCCGACCACACGACCGATGTCGGAATACGAGCGGCGTCCGTCTTCCTGGAGCAGCTCGATGATCGTCTTGGAGATCGCGTCGAGTGTGGGATTCTTCTTCACCGGACCCATGGTGCGATCTTCGCACTCGTCACCGCGTCAGGCAACCGATTCCGCGGTCGCGACGTGCTTCATCGACGGAACCGGCGGGAATGCGCTCAGGACTCGATCGGACCCAGCAGTGCGCTCGCCGCAGTGGAATGCGCGGATTCGGGGTCGGAGGGGTGGAAGGCACCCGCCAGCACGTCGCGATACAGCCGGGACAGCTCGTTCGCCGAGAAGTAGGAGCCACCGCCCGCCACGAGCATCGCCTCGTCGACGACGTGCTTGGCCATCGTGATCGCGCGGTGCTTGACGCCCGAGAGCAGCGGGAACCAGCGCGCCCCGTTGTCGACACGATCGTCGACGTCGCGGGCGAGCGCCGCGATCTGCGGAGGCAGCGCGTCGTACGCGAGCCCCATGTCAGCGATGCGCCAGCGGATGTCGGGGTCCTGGCTGTACGCCAGCCCGGTCTTCTTCGAGTGCCGCTTCTGCGCGGTGGCGATCGCCAGCTCGAGTGCGCGCCGGGCGATGCCGGTGTACACCGAGGCCAGGAGGATCTCGAACACCGAGAAGATGCCGAACACGATCGGGTCGGGGCTGGGACCGGGATCGATGCGGCGCACCACGTGCGCGGCATCCGCCACTGCACCGTTCAGCCGCGTGGTGCGGCTCTGCGTTCCGCGCATGCCCAGGGTGTCCCAGTCATCGGAGGTGGTGACGGCATCCGTCCGCTCCACGAACGCGAACACCAGCTTCGGCGCGTCGGGGCTCGTGGTGTCGAGGCCGTGCAGTCCGAGCCGCGTCCACACCGGGGCGAGAGACGTGAAGATCTTCGTGCCGGTGAAGGCGTAGCCGCCGTCCCCGTCGGGCACGGCGGCGGTGTCGCTGCCGAACAGGACCAGGTCGTTGCCGCCCTCGCTGATCCCGAACGCGAAGACCTCGCCGGCGACCGCGCCGTCCTGCACGAACTCGAGGCCCGGAACGCCGCGGTCGGAGAACACCTTCGCCACCCCGGTCCACACCAGGTGCATGTTGACGGCCAGCGCCGTCGCCGGAGCGGCACCCGCCAGTCGCTGCTGGAGGAGCGCGGCCTCGGCGAGTCCGAGCCCGGCACCGCCGCGTTCGGTGGGCACCAGGATCGACAGGTAGCCGGCGGCGCGCAGCTCGTCGAGGTCCTGCCGGGGGAAGGTGTTCTCGCGGTCGTGGATCGGCGCGCGCTCCCTGATTCGTTCGAGAAGGTCGTCGGGCAGGAAGGCCGTGGGATCGAACGTGCTCATGCGAGTGCCTCCAGAAGCTGACGGACGGATTCGTCCGGGCGATCACGGTGCAGCGAATGTCCTGCACCCTCGACGACGGACAGGGTGATCAGCGGATTCGCGGCGAGGACTTCCGCGGCGAGGTCCCCGGTGAAGATGCTGTAGACCGCGGGATCGGCGCCGATCACGTGCGTCGGCACGGTGAGGCGCGCGGCGTCGGCACGCACATCCCACGGCTGGTTCTGGACGCTGGTCTGCTCCACCGCCCAGGCGCTGGCGCGCAGGACGGCGTCGACTTTGAGCTCCTGGTCCTGCGGATGCCAGTGCGGGTGCTCCTGCTGCACGACCTCGAGCCGGGTGTCGGCGAAGGCGCGCTCCTGGCTCCGGCGGACGATGGCCGCGTCGCGTCCGTCGACATGGATCGCGGGATCGATGAGCACGAGGCGTCGCGTCCAGCCGGGGGAGGATGCGGCCGCGACCGTGCTCGCCGCGCCGCCGAGGGAGTGGCCGATGACCGCGTCCCAGGATCCGCCGTCCTCCGGATGAGTGGCGGCGAGGTCGGCACCGTAGGCGGCGACGGAGTAGTCGAGGGAGCGCGGGGCGTCGCCGTGACCCCGGAGATCGACGGCCGTGGCATGCCATCCGGCGTCGGCGAGAGCATCACCCAGGCGCCACATCAGCGCGCCCGAAGAGCCGAGACCGTGGACCAGAAGCGCCCGCCGCGAGGCCGACGGAGAACCCCAGGCGAGGCGGGGCAGCGTGAGCGGTGCAGGCATGGCACCAGCCTACGACCGGGAGAGGCGACGGTCCCTGCGCGTATTGGCGGGGGAGTGTCAGTCGAGCGGCGGCAGTGCCGGCAGGTCCGCCGCGATCAGCAGCACTCTCTCGGCGGCGGCGTGGCCCGCGGAGAGGCGCGCGGCGAGGTCGGCGCCGTCGAGGGTCGCCGCCAGGAAGCCGGAGGCGAAAGCATCGCCCGCGCCGACCGGCTCGACCACGTCGACCACCGGAGCGGGGACGAACACCGGCTCGGCATCGCCGTCGTACGCGGTCGCGCCGATGTCGCCGTCCTTGACGATCAGCAGCGCGCAGTTCGGCAGGAAGGCCCGGATCTCGGCCGCCGTCGCGGTTCCCCAGATGCGTTCGGCCTCGTCGCGTCCGACGAAGGTGATGTCGGCGGCGTCGGCCAGGCGGGCGAGGGTCTCGGCCGCGTCCTCTCGACTCCACAGGGGGCGGCGGTCGTTCACGTCGAAGGACACCAGCGCACCGGCTGTGCGCGCATCGGCGAAGAGCCGGTACACCATCTCGCGGCAGGATGCGGAGAGCGCGGGCGTGATCCCGGTGGTGTGCACGATGCGCACGCCGTCGAGCCGCTCCGGCGTCAGGAACCCCGCCTCCATGCGAGAGGCCGCGGAGCCTCGGCGGTAGTAGTAGACGGAGGAGGACTCGACGCCCGGATCCTTGAACATCACGCCGGTCGGGGTGGTGTCGTCGCGCTCGACCCACAGCTCCACGCCGCGACGCTCGAGCTCCGACGCGATGCGGTCGCCGAGCGGATCGGCGCCGAGCCGGGATGCCCACGCCACGCGGTGCCCGGTCGCGGCGACCCCGGCCGACACGTTCGACTCCGCCCCGGCGATGCCGATCGTCGCGTGACCGGCTGTCGCGAGTGCGGCATCGGTCGGTGTGATCAGCGCCATGGTCTCGCCGACGCAGACGATCTCGGGTGCGGAGACGGGGGAGGAGGTGGAGCTCATGAGGGGGTGACCGCCAGGGGTTCGGTGTCGGGATACGGGCTCGCGTCGCGATGACGCAGGTCGGGGAAGGAACGGACGAAGACGATGGAGACGAGCAGGCCGACCGCGGCGAAGATCGTGGCGGCCAGGTAGGCGCCGCGCCAGTCGCTCGCATCGACGAGGAACCCGGCGACGGCGGATCCGGCTGCCGCGCCGATCAGCTGCCCGGTGCCCGCCCAGCCGAAGGCTTCAGCGGTCTCGCTGAACTTCACGCTGGCCGAGGTGATGGCGAAGAGCACGGCGAGGGCGGGAGCGATGCCGATGCCGGCGAGGATCAGGGTGCCGCCCAGCCAGAACACGTTGAGCATGACCATCGTGAGGCCCAGGCCGATCGTGACGATCAGCAGGCGGCGCGCCATGGCCCACGGCCCGATCGGGATGTGGCCGAACGCCAGGCCGCCCGCCAGGCTCCCCGCCGAGAACACGGCGAGCACGAGTCCGGCCGCGAGACTGCCGTGCTCGAAGGTCGCGACGACGCCCACCTCGACCGCCGAGCAGGCGCCGATCAGCAGGAAGCCGATGACGGTCGCCAGCAGCACGGGAGGTTTGAGGACGACCTTGCCCAGCGCATTGCGGCTGCGCGGGATGCGCACCCGACCGACCTCGGGGGAGAGGATGAACCAGGCGCCGCCGCCGACGAGGATGATCGCCACCAGCAGCAGGCCCTCCGCCGTGCCGATCTGGGTGGAGACCAGGGTGATGACGACCGGCGCCAGCACCCAGATGATCTCCTGCAGCGAGGCGTCGAGGGAGAACAGCGGCGTGAGGTTCGAGGAGTTCACGAGCTTCGGGTAGATCGTGCGCACGGCGGCCTGCACGGGCGGGGTGGAGAGCCCCGCGACCATCCCGAGCAGCATGTAACCAGGCACGTCGAGCGGAAGCAGAGCGAGGCCGAGCACGGTGACGACGCACACCGACAGGGTGAGGGTGATCACGCGTCGCATGCCCCAGACGCCCATCCACCGACTCGTGATCGGGCCGGCGACGGCCTGCCCCACGCTGGTCGCGGCTAGGACGAGGCCGGCGGAGCCGTACGACCCGGTCTGCTGCTCGACGTGCAGCAGGATCGCGAGGGACATCATGCCGTTGGGGAAGCGCGCGGTCAGCTGAGCCGCGATCATGCGCGCCACTCCGGGCGTGCGAAGAAGGTCCCGATATCCCGCCACCAGACAACGGTACCGGGCCTCGAGTGTGGTCGTGGAAGAGGCCGTGCGGCGACACGCCCGCGACACGCCGAAAGTCCGATTCCACAGGAAACGAAATGTCTGAGGGGCGGCGTAGCGTGCCCCCTGTGGATGGATCGTTCACAGGGGCTTCCCAGCCGCGATTTCTCGCGGTTCGCGAGCCTCGCGAAGGGGCCTCAGCCTGTGGAAGAAACGGTGGAGAACCTGTGTTGTATCTGTAGAGAACGGTGGATAACTACACGGATGTAACTACTACCCCTTGTGGTCGCCCCCAATGTCGGTCCCCATATGTAGTATTGAAGTCCCGGCAGGGGGTCTACCGGGAAACAGCCTGATGAGAAGCAGGCCAGAGATTTGAGGGGTTACGAAAAGATGTCGATCACGGTCTACACAAAGCCTTCCTGCGTTCAGTGCAACGCCACCTACCGCGCCCTCGATGCCAAGGGCATCGAGTACGAGATCCTCGACCTTTCCGAGGACCCGACGGCGCTCGAGCAGGTCAAGGCGCTCGGCTACCTGCAGGCACCCGTCGTCGTCACCGACGAGGGTCACTGGTCGGGTTTCCGTCCCGACAAGATCGACGAGCTCGCCTCCCGTCTGGCGTGACGCCCCATGAGCGCCGTCGCGACCGCAGCGCCGCTCCTGATCTACTTCTCGAGCGTGTCGGGTAACACTGCGCGCTTCATCGAGAAACTCGGACTCCCGTCCCGACGCATCCCCCTCCACCGGCACGAAGAAGATCTCGTCATCGACGAGCCGTTCGTGCTGGTCACCCCCACCTATGGCGGGGGCGCGGGGCGCGGCGTCGAGAAGGGCGCCGTCCCCAAACAGGTGATCCGGTTTCTCAACGACGAGCGCAACCGGCGCCACATCCGCGGAGTGATCTCCGCGGGCAACACCAACTTCGGCGATGCATTCTGCCTCGCCGGTGACATCATCAGCCGCAAGTGCCACGTGCCGCACTTGTATCGGCTCGAGATCTTCGGCACACAAGACGATGTGGATCGCGTGAGCGACGGATTGGAACGACGGTGGCAGCTTCAGTGACCGAGACAGTGGCATTCAAGGCGAACCCTGCATACGAGGGTCTCGACTATCACGCCCTCAACGCGATGCTCAACCTGTACGACGCGGACGGGAAGATCCAGTTCGACGCCGACAAGCGCGCGGCGCGGGAGTACTTCCTGCAGCACGTGAACCAGAACACGGTGTTCTTCCACTCGCTCAAGGAGCGTCTGGACTACCTCGTGGAGAAGGAGTACTACGAGGGTGCCGTCATCGAGAAGTACTCGATGGAGTTCATCCAGAAGCTCAACGATCTCGCCTACGGCAAGAAGTTCCGCTTCGAGACGTTCCTCGGCGCGTTCAAGTACTACACGAGCTACACGCTCAAGACCTTCGACGGCAAGCGCTACCTCGAGCGCTTCGAGGACCGTGTCGTCATGACCGCGCTCGGCCTCGCCGACGGTGACGAGAAGCTCGCGGTCGCCCTCGTCGAGGAGATCATCTCCGGTCGCTTCCAGCCCGCAACCCCGACCTTCCTCAATGCCGGCAAGGCACAGCGCGGCGAGCTCGTCAGCTGCTTCCTGCTGCGCATCGAAGACAACATGGAGTCGATCGCCCGCGGCATCAACTCCGCGCTGCAGCTCTCCAAGCGCGGCGGCGGCGTGGCGCTCCTGCTCTCGAACATCCGCGAGTCGGGTGCGCCGATCAAGCAGATCGAGAACCAGTCCTCGGGCATCATCCCCGTGATGAAGCTCCTCGAAGACAGCTTCAGCTACGCCAACCAGCTCGGTGCCCGTCAGGGTGCGGGTGCGGTGTACCTCAACGCGCACCACCCCGACATCATGCGCTTCCTCGACACCAAGCGTGAGAACGCCGACGAGAAGATCCGCATCAAGACTCTCTCGCTGGGTGTCGTGGTTCCCGACATCACGTTCGAGCTCGCCAAGAACGACGAGGACATGTACCTGTTCTCGCCGTACGACGTCGAGAAGGTCTACGGCGTGCCGTTCGGCGACATCTCGGTCACCGAGAAGTACCGCGAGATGGTCGACGACCCGCGCATCAAGAAGACCAAGATCAACGCGCGCGAGTTCTTCCAGACCGTCGCCGAGATCCAGTTCGAGTCCGGCTACCCGTACGTCATGTTCGAAGACACGGTGAACAAGGCCAACCCGATCAAGGGTCGGATCAACATGTCCAACCTCTGCAGCGAGATCCTGCAGGTGAACACGCCGACGACGTACAACGACGACCTGTCGTACGACAACATCGGCAAGGACATCTCCTGCAACCTCGGCTCGATGAACATCGCGCTGTCGATGGATGCCGACGACCTGGGTCAGACCGTCGAGACGGCGATCCGCGCTCTCACCGCGGTCAGCGACCAGAGCCACATCGGCTCGGTGCGCTCGATCGAGGACGGCAACGACCGCTCTCACGCGATCGGCCTCGGCCAGATGAACCTGCACGGATACCTTGCCCGCGAGCACGTGTACTACGGCTCCGAAGAGGGCATCGACTTCACGAACATCTACTTCTACACGGTGCTGTTCCACGCGCTGCGTGCGTCGAACAACCTCGCCATCGAGCGCGGCACGACGTTCGACGGGTTCGAGGACTCGACCTACGCGTCGGGTGCGTTCTTCGACAAGTACATCGACCAGGCGTGGGTCCCCGCGACCGAGAAGGTCAAGGAGCTCTTCGCCGGCAAGCACATCCCGACGCAGGATGACTGGGCCGAGCTGAAGGCGTCGATCCAGAAGCACGGCATCTACAACCAGAACCTGCAGGCCGTCCCGCCGACCGGGTCGATCTCGTACATCAACAACTCCACGTCGTCGATCCACCCGATCGCGTCGAAGATCGAGATCCGCAAGGAAGGCAAGCTCGGTCGCGTGTACTACCCGGCGGCGTTCATGACGAACGACAACCTGGAGTACTACCAGGACGCATACGAGATCGGCTACGAGAAGGTCATCGACACGTACGCGGCTGCCACGCAGCACGTCGACCAGGGTCTGTCGCTGACGCTGTTCTTCAAGGACACCGCCACCACGCGTGACATCAACAAGGCGCAGATCTACGCATGGCGCAAGGGCATCAAGACGATCTACTACATCCGCCTGCGTCAGCTGGCGCTCGAGGGCACCGACATGGCCGAGTGCGTCTCGTGCATGCTCTGACCTGTTGACCCGAGAACACAGCTGAACCCCGAGAGACGACGAAGAAAATGACTCCTGAAAGACTCAAGCTGGTCTCCAGCGTGCAGGCGATCAACTGGAACCGCATCCAGGACGACAAGGACCTCGAGGTCTGGAACCGTCTGGTGAACAACTTCTGGTTGCCGGAGAAGGTGCCGCTGTCGAACGACGTGCAGTCGTGGAACACGCTCACCCCCGACGAGCAGCTGCTCACCATGCGGGTGTTCACCGGTCTCACCCTGCTCGACACGATCCAGGGCACCGTGGGTGCGGTGTCGCTGATCCCCGACGCGATCACGCCTCACGAAGAGGCCGTGTACACGAACATCGCGTTCATGGAGTCGGTGCACGCGAAGAGCTACTCCTCGATCTTCTCGACGCTCGCGTCGACGAAGGAGATCGACGAGGCGTTCCGGTGGTCGACCGAGAATCCGAACCTTCAGAAGAAGGCTCAGATCATCATGGACTACTACCAGGGCGACGACCCGCTCAAGCGCAAGGTGGCCTCCACCCTGCTGGAGTCGTTCCTCTTCTACTCGGGGTTCTACCTGCCGATCTACTGGTCGTCGAAGGCGAAGCTGACGAACACGGCCGACCTGATCCGCCTCATCATCCGTGACGAGGCCGTGCACGGCTACTACATCGGCTACAAGTTCCAGAAGGGCCTCGAGAACGAGACCCAGGAGCGTCGCGATGAGCTCAAGGACTACACGTTCTCGCTCATGTACGAGCTCTACGACAACGAGGTGCAGTACACGCAGGACCTCTACGACGGCGTCGGGCTGACCGAAGACGTCAAGAAGTTCCTGCACTACAACGCCAACAAGGCCCTCATGAACCTGGGCTACGAGGCGATGTTCCCCTCCAGCGTCACCAACGTGAACCCGGCGATCCTGTCGGCACTCTCGCCGAATGCCGACGAGAACCACGACTTCTTCTCGGGGTCGGGCTCGTCGTACGTCATCGGCAAGGCCGAGGCCACGGAAGACGACGACTGGGACTTCTGACCCGTTGTGCGGCGTCGCGCATTGCGGCGCCGCACCTCGCTGAAGTTGGCGCAGCCAACCATACGTGGCACTGATTCGACAGTTGGCACAACGGTCGCAGCGCGTCTGAACTATTGAAAGTAAAGGTGGTAGCAGACATTGCGTTCAACACGTTGCTCGGCGGGCGACTCCCGTTGCGCGTCTGAGGTCTGATGCCGGTGGTTAACATGGCGGCATACTCGGCGACTAAGGGCGCGATTGCGTCGTTCACTCACTCCATCGCACTCGAATATGCGAAGCAGGGGCTGCGTGCCATCAACATCGTGCCCGGCGGCATAGAAAGTGGCATCACGAGCACTACCGCGCAAACCCTCCCCGCGGACACGGACTGGTCTCTGTTCGGTAATTCGCAGGCTCAACTCAACGACGGTCGTCAGGGGACGCCGGAAGATGTCGCCGGAGTCATTGCCATGCTCATCTCCAGCGACGGGGCCTTCATCACCGGTACCGAGATCCGCGTCGATGGCGGAGCCCACATGTAGTGCAAGCGTGGCTGTTCAGCGAGATGTCCGGCCAGAGGCGGATGTGCGGGATGTGCCTTGGGGTACTGGGCACGCTCAATTTGGCGCCCGCGACGATGAGGCTTTCGGGAAGCGCAGGGGCACAAGGCGTCAGCGCGCTGGTGGATCGACGATAGGCGTCGGTGCCGGCCCCAACTGTTCGATCTTCGCCCACAGCTCCGACGGAACCGTCTGACGCTGTAGCTCGTCCAGCTCGTCCAGGCGCCGAGGTGAGGAGATGCCGACGACTGTCGAGTCGATGAGAGATGACTGGAGGGAGAAGGCCAGGGCGACTGCGGGGAGGGAGAGGTCGTGCTCCCTGCACAGCAGCTCGAGAGCACGCGTCCAGGTCAGGAGCTCTGCCGAGGCAGGCAGGTAAGCATAGCGCGCATCCTGCCGCGGACCGGCGGCGAGAAGGCCTGCGCCGAACGGTGCGGCGTTGAAGACGACCATGCCGCGGCGGCGAGCGTCCTCGAACAGTGCCGTTGCGCTCTGGTCAACGAGGGTGAATCGGTTGTGACAGAGCACCGCATCGAACACGCCGCTCGACACGTAAGCGCTCATCATCGGGATCGGGCCGCCGGCGACACCGATGGCCCCCACTGCACCCGAGTCGCGAAGTTCCACAAGACCTTGGACTGCTCCTCCGGGCCCCAGGGCTTCCGACATCGAGAGCATGTCCGGATCATGGAGGTGCAGGAGGGGGATCGTATCGATCCCGAGCCGCGCGCGACTCTCATCGAACGAGCGCCATACACGGTCCCGGTCGAAGCGCCCTGTGACGGGATCGACATCGACCTTGGTGATGATGTCTGCAGAACGGGTGGGCCCCAGTCGAGTCGCTGCAGCACCGAGGACTGCTTCGGAGCGGCCGCCGGCGTAGTTGCTCGACGTGTCCACGTATGTGTGGCCGGAGGCGAGCGTGAGCTCTGCGAAGTCGATGGCACCGCGTTCCTCGACGGAGCCGACGGTCGTGCTTCGCCCGAGATTCGACAGCCCCAGGGTGAGGGAAGAAGGGGTCCTCAGACGAGCTTCGGCGGTCATCGACGACTCTTTCGTTCCGTGGATGGGTGTGTGGTCACCCTACGGTAAAAACCGAACAGTTGTCACACATTTAGTGCGGCGTGCCAAAGGTAGGGGGTCGTCATGAATGGGCGGAAGCATCCATCCCCGTCAGCGCCTCGGGGACGGCCGACTCGAAGAACAAGACCATGGCGGCACTCATGTCCGCGGACGGGTCGATGAGCCACTGGAGCTGCACCCCGTCCCATGTTGCGATGAGGAGGCGGCCCAGCAAGTTCGCGTCGCGCTCAGGGTTGATGCGACCCTGCTTCTGGTCGTATGCGAAAGCGGCCGCAAGTTCCTTCGCCTTGCGTTCATAGCGGGTGACGAACCAGTCGTGCGCGGGGTGGGTCGGTGCTGACGATTCGGCCGCCAGGATCGCGAACAACCTCAGCAACTCCGGTCGTTCGACGCTGGAACGCACTCGTTCGAGCGTTGCAGGAACGATGCCGCGCTCGATGCATGCCGCGTTGAAGTCGAAGGCCTCGTTGCCCGAAGTTGTCCCATCGGACCTCTCCAAGACCGCCTCAAGAAGCTCGTACTTCGTGCCGAAGTGATGGACCACGCTGGTCAGGGCTACATCCAGTTGGCGGGCGATGTCTCGCAATGAACCGCCGTGGTAACCGTGCGTGCCGAACACCGTCGTCGCTGCATCCAGGATGTCGTTGGAGCGCTGAGCGGACTTGGCGTACGGTCCGCGGGTGCCAGCGGATTTCGGTCCAGTCATGAACGCGACCCTACCGACTTCCTTCACCCACGTCACGCCCGCGCGCCCCGACCCGCGCGTCGAAACGAAAATGTAGCACTTGTTCCAAATTCGATGTATGGTGACTTCACCAAGGGTGGCCCGCGTCCGGGCTTGCCATGTTCACAAGGAGGTTGACATGACTACACGCACGTCCCGCGCACGGCGAAGGGTCGCCGTTCTCGGCTCATTCGTAGCCGCTTCGGCTCTACTCGCCGGGTGCACCGGTGGAGGCGCCGGAGGGAGCAGTTCCGGAGACACCACGCTCGACGTCATGGTCGGAGCACAGGATCTGTCTGAGGAGCAGATCGCAGCGTTCGAGAAGGACAACCCGGGCATCAAGATCAAGATCGTTCTGTACGACCTCACGCGCCTGAACACGATGCTCACGTCCGGAAACACGCCGGACATTGCGTTCGGAAACGCGGTCGGCAGCGCGAACTTCAACGCCCGTGGTCTGGCCACCGACCTCACGCCGTACCTCGAAAAGAGTGAGGTGCTGAAGGAAGACGACCTGCAGCCGGTAAACGACGCATTCCGCTGGGACGGCTCTAAGAGTGGTGAGGGCCCCATCTACGGCATCGTGAAGGACTGGAGCCAGGACAACGCGCTCTGGTACAACACGGCGCTGTTCGATGCCGCCGGCGTCCCGTACCTCAGCGACACGGAACCGATCACGTACGACGAACTGCTCGACATCTCGAAGAAGCTCTCCAAGTTCGAGGGCGGTACAACCACCGTGTACGGCCTGGGCATGGAGTGGCAGTGGACCCTCTACGGTCCTCTCGCTGCGATGGTCGAACAGCAGGGCGAGAGTCTGTTCAACGACGACCTGTCCGAGATCGACTTCACGTCTGACGCTGCTCAGAAGGCCCTCCAGTGGTTTGTCGACTACGGACAGTCCGGCGTCGGCCCGACGTCTCTCAACCCGCTCCCGGACGGTTCGGATTACTCGACCTTCGCCGCCGAGCGCATGGCAATCAGCCAGGACGGCTACTGGTTCGGAGGCAACTTCGCCGGCGACGACGCGCTGAAGACGGTGCGCTTTGCACCCGCACCCACTATGGGCGACACCCCCGCAGCGATGAGCTTCGGCGGCGCGGGAATGTGGATCCCCGAGCAGGCGAAGGACAAGGACGCCGCCTGGAAGTTCATGGAGTACTTCATGGCGGGGGAGCCTGCCGAGGCGCGTGCCTCCAGTGGCTGGGGCCTCCCGTCGCTGAAGTCCCTGTCGGACAAGCTGCCGCAGGAACAGCCGTTCCAGCAGCAGGCGTACACGGTCGTGCAGTCGCAGTTGGACCACACCGTCCCGCTGCCCGACTCGCCCTACATTTCGGCAGGGCTGCTGCAGGACACCATCGACAAGTATCTGCAGCTTGCCATCAAGGGCGACCTCAGTGTCGAAGAGGCCGGCTCGCAGCTGACCGATGAGTTGAACGACGCGCTCGCCAAGGGCGTCGACCAGATCAAGGAGTAGTTTGATGGCTCGCAAGTGGACCCGGTACCCGAAACGGACGTTCTATGCGTTCGTCGCACCGTGGGCGATTGGTTTCCTGCTGCTGACCGCAGCGCCCATGGTGTACGGGTTCGTTGTGAGCCTGACCAACTTCGATGGAAGCTCGCCCCGTTTCAAGTGGGTGGGGCTAGCGAACTACATCGAGCTGTTCTCCGACAGCGACGTGTGGGCGGCACTTCTGAGAACGCTGGGTTTTGCAGCGCTCGTGGTGCCGCTCACCGTCGGCGGATCCCTGGGCCTGGCCGTCCTCATCAACCGTCGGCTGAGAGCGGTGGGTCTGTGGCGCACCGTCTTCTTCCTCCCCTCGGTCGTGCCCGTGGTGGCGATGGCCATCATGTGGAAGCTCGTCTTCAATAAAGACTCAGGCATTCTCAATGCCATCCTCGGGACGGTCGGGATCGACCGCATCGCGTGGCTCATCGACCCGATGGTGTTCTACTCGCTCATCATCCTCATGCTGTGGGGATTGGGAGGCGGCATGATCATCATGCTCGCAGCGCTCCAGGGCGTTCCCGCTGAGCTCGAGGAAGCAGCCATCGTCGACGGCGCCGGGCGGTGGACGGTCTTCCGCCACGTGACGATTCCGATGATCTCGCCCATTCTCTTCTTCCAGCTGGTCACCGGTGTCATCACCGCGCTGCAAGTGTTCGTTCAGCCCTTGTTGCTGACGAACTCCTCCGGGATCTCCGCCGCAAACGGCGTCCCCGACAGCACCAAGCTCTACATGGTGCAGGTCTACCAAGAATTCTTCCTCAGCAACCGATTCGGTTACGGCTCGGCGATGCTCTGGATCTTCTTCATCATCATCCTCGGCCTCACCCTCGTCCTGCTGCGCTCCAGCAAGTCCTGGGTCTACTACGAAGTTGACACCGAAGCCGAAAGCGAAGGAGCAAAGCGATGACCATGGAAGACACCTCTACGCGAGCGATGGTCGCGCCAGCCGCTCGCCGCACACCTCGTCGGCGCAACGTTCTCACGAACGCCAAGAAGCGACCAACGGCATGGACGTACATCCTTATCCTCGCGCTCACTGCCTTCTTCGTCGGCCCATTCATCTGGCTCGTCCTTGCCGCGCTGAAGACCCCTGCCGAGTGGGCCTCGCTACCCATTTCCATCCTCCCTGAGGAGGCGCAGTGGAATAACTTCGTTTCCGCCTTCGCCGATATGAACTTCATCGGGTACGCGGGGAACTCGCTCTTCGTGGCGACGACGTACTCAGTCCTGATTACTCTGTCCAGCGCCGCCGTCGGGTTCGGGTTCGCCCGACTCCGTGCTCCCGGCAAGAAGGCCTTGTTCCTGGTCGTTCTCGCGACGATGATGATTCCGCAGATTCTCACCCTGCTCCCGACGTACGTGATGTTTGCGCGCATCGGACTGCTGAACACCTACTGGCCGTGGGTCCTGTGGGGCCTGGCTGCCTCGCCGTACATGGTTTTCCTCTTCCGTCAGTTCTTCTCCTCGCTGCCCAAGGAACTGGAAGACGCAGCCATCATCGACGGCGCGGGATGGTTCCGCATCTTTGCGACCATCTTCCTCCCGCTGTCCCGGCCTATCCTCATCACCTCATTCCTGCTGTCATTCACATGGACCTGGGGTGACTACATCGCCCCGGCTCTGTTGCTCGACTTGGACCGAACGACGCTCGCTGTGGCCATCACAGCCTGGTATCAGGACCCCAACGGGAACGTGATTCCGACGATTCAGGCGGCGGCCGCGGTGATGTACATCATCCCTGTACTGCTGATCTTCTTCTTCGCCCAGCGCTACTTCGTCCAGTCGAACGTCTCCTCCGGGATTAAAGGCTGATCATCTCCCGGCCGGGCCGTATTGACAGCCTGGCCGGGGCACCACCCCGAGCCGCCCGCGACCAGCGGATTCTCGGACTCGTCACACAACCGACAGGAACTGTCTTCATGCATGACCACCTGATCCGAAACGGGACCCTCACGTTCCCGCCCACCTTCACTCTGGGGGCGGCGACCGCGGCGTACCAGATCGAAGGCGGCGCCACAGAAGGTGGTCGTGCGGCATCTATCTGGGACACGTTCAGTCACACGCCGGGGAAGACGGCGGGCGGCGCCACCGGTGACGTGGCTGCTGATCATTACCACCGCGTGCCGGAAGACCTAGGGCTCATGGAAGCCCTCGGTCTCGACGCGTATCGTTTCTCCATCTCCTGGTCGCGCGTCATGCCGCTGGGGGAGGGCGACGTCAACCCGGCAGGTATCGAGTTCTACTCCACCCTCATCGACGGCCTCCTCAGCCGCGGTATCGACCCGGTGGTCACGCTGAACCACTGGGACCTCCCGCAAGCGTTGGAGGACAAGTACGGCGGATGGCGTGGTCGGGAAACGGCCTACGCGTTCGAGAAGTACGCCGAGGTGGTCGGCGCGGCGTTCGGAGATCGGGTCGCGATCTGGAGCACGCACAACGAGCCGTGGAACAACTCCTTCTCCGGCTACGGAAGCGGCGCATTCGCGCCAGGAGGCACCAGCCACGAGGACGCGCTGAAGGCTGCGCATCACCTCAACCTTTCCCATGGTCTGGCAATGCAGGCGCTGCGGCGTACCATCACCCGACCGGATGCGCGGCTGTCCGTTGCGCTGAACATCTTCCGGGTCCAGGCGCAGACGCCGGCTGACGAGGACGCCGCTCGACGTTTCGACGCGGTCGCGAATCGCGTCTTCACCGGACCGATGCTCCGCGGTGAGTATGACGCCGACCTTCTCGAGGACACGCGCATGTTCACCGACTGGGCGTTCGTCGAAGCCGGCGACCTCGAGGTCGCGCACCAGCCGCTAGACCTCCTCGGTGTGAACTACTACGAGGTCATGCATATCCGTCAGGCGCCGGGATTCGTGCCCGGTAGCGAGACAACTGGAGGCACGGCATTCCCCGGTTCGGAGCAGGTCGAGTTTGTGCGCCGAGGCGATCTCGCGCGAACCGGAATGGACTGGGGTATCGAGCCGCAGGGACTGGAAGAGCACCTGGTGGCACTGTCCGCACAGTTCCCCGACCTGCCGATCATGGTGATGGAGAACGGAACAGCCTTCCCCGACGAGGTCGTCGTCGTCAACGGCACTCGCACAGTCCTCGACCTGGACCGCACCAGCTACCTCGCAGACCATGCAGCCGCCACCCATCGCGCCCTGTCACGAGGCGCGAACGTCGTGGGGTATTTGGTGTGGTCTCTCCTCGACAATTTCGAGTGGGCGGCCGGATACGGCCCGCGTTTCGGCATCATCCACGTGGACTACGAGACGCTCGAGCGCACCCCGAAGCTGAGCGCTCATTGGCTCACCATGCTCTGCTCGACACGCACGGTGCCGGTGTTGTCCTCGTCCGGCTCCCCGGAGCTCAACGCTCAGCTGGCAACAACGTCTGCGGACCGCTGAGGGACGAACAGTTGTGACATCGGCGCACCACGGGGTGCGCCGCCTGACTAGGGATAAGGGAACTGCAGTGAAACCGACTCAGGCCGTGACCGAAGACGGAGTGGCTTACCGAGACCTCAATGGCAACGGGGTGATGGACCCGTACGAGGACCCTCGGTTGTCGCCTGAGGACCGCGTCGCAGACTTGCTGCCCCGTCTCTCGCTGGAGGAGAAGGTGGGCCTCCTGTTCCAGACCGTCATCGAAGTCGGCCCCGGCGGAACCCTTCTGGAAACGTCAGGTCACATCAGTAAGTCGCCCACGTCGACCGTGGTTCGGCAGAAGCACATCAATCACTTCAACGTGCACAAGCTCGAATCCGCGGCAGAGGCCGCGTCCTGGAACAACGCACTGCAGGCCCTCGCCGAACAGAACCCGCACGGGATCCCGGTGACGATCTCGACCGACCCTCGGCACTCGTTCACAGAGAACAGCGGTGTGGCATTCTCCGCGGGCCCGTTCTCGCAATGGCCGGACGCACTGGGGCTTGCTGCCCTGGACGACGATGATGCGATCCATGATTTTGCCCGACGTGCAGGGAACGAGTACCGCGCCGTCGGGATTCGCGCGGCGCTGCACCCCCAGATCGACCTGGCCACGGAGCCGCGCTGGGCGCGGCAGCTGCAGACGTTCGGAGCGGATGAGGAGCGGGTGTCGCGATACACGCGTGCGTATCTGTCCGGGTTCCAGGGTGATGCCTTGGGACCGGGCAGCGTGGCATGCGTCACGAAACATTTCCCTGGCGGTGGGCCACAGAAAGACGGAGAGGACGCCCACTTCCCCTATGGCCGTGAGCAGGTCTACACCGCCGAGGCTTTCCAGACTCATCTTCAGCCGTTCATCGCAGCTATCGAGGCCGGCACGGCAGGCATCATGCCTTACTACGGCATGCCCATCGGTTTGACGATAGACGGCGAACAGATCGAGGAAGTCGGGTTCGGCTACAACCGACAGATTCTCACCGGTCTTCTGCGTGAGAAGCTAGGATTCGACGGGGTCATCCTCACCGATTGGGAGCTGGTGAATGACAACTACGTCGGCGAGCAGGTGCTTCCTGCCCGGGCTTGGGGCGTAGAGCACCTGGACGCCCGCGGCCGAATGCTGAAGATCCTGGAAGCCGGCGCTGACCAGTTCGGTGGGGAAGAGTGCACGGACATCCTTCTTGACCTTGTCCGCATCGGCCTGGTCGACGAACAACGACTCGATCAGTCGGCTCGTCGCCTCCTTCTCGTGAAGTTTCAGCTCGGCCTGTTCGACAACCCTTACGTGGACGTTGACCAAGCGGTCGCAGTGGTCGGCTCTGCGGAGAACGCTGCGGCAGGGCTGCGGGCTCAAGCGCGCTCGCTGGTCATCCTCGAGAATCGCGACCAGTTCCTTCCGCTCCGCGGCATGCCACGAATCTACGTCGAGGGTGTGGATCCGGTCGTCCTCGAAGGACGTGCCTACGTAGTGTCAGACCCGGGTGAGGCAGACCTTGCCATCGTCCGGGTCAGTGCGCCGTTCCAGCCCCGAAACGACCTCTTCCTCGAGGACTACTTTCACCAAGGGGACCTCGAATTCGCTCCCGGTCTCATCTACCGTCTGCAGCAGATCGCACACAGCACCCGCCTTCACGTAGACGTTGCCCTCGACCGTCCGGCAATCCTTACACCGCTGACGGAGTTGGTGTCCGGACTCACCGTCAGCTTCGGGGTCAGCGACGAGGCACTGTTGCTCGCCCTCACCGGGGGTATCGAACCACGGGGGGTTCTCCCTGTCGAGATTCCACGGTCGATGCACGCGGTTCGTGCGTCCCACGAGAGCATCCTGGGCACGGTGAACCCGCTGTACAGCGTCGGCGATGGACTGCGTCTCGGCTCGGACAGCGATGCACCTGGTCGGACCTAAGGAAGTCAGGGTGCCTGCAACCCTGCCGTAAAGCGGTGGGCTGGCAGCGTCCGCCTTGCGGGGGCGTGTCAGCGAACGCGGCCAGCGGTTCGGGGCGGGGTGGGCGAACAGAGAAAGCCTGCTCGCCCACCCCGCTGATCAATCCACCGTCACGACGACGGGTTCAGATGAGGTTGAGCCGTTCGCGTTCGTGAACGACACGGTCAGCGTGTGCGCTCCGGGGGCGACACCTTCCAACGTGAGCGATGCGGTCTGCGCATTCGGGGTCGCTGCGCTCAGCTCGCCAGCCCCGACCTCCACACCATCGAGGAAGAACGCATACGAGGTGGCGTTGGTTCCCCACCACAGGTTCGCGGTCGCGATGAAGTTCCCATCGCGGTCCCAGTTGTCCGTACTGACCACCGGCTGTGCCGGTGCGGCGTCGGTGACGATCACTGTGACAGAAGACGTGTGGGTGACGCCTTCTGAGTTGATGAGCTCGGCGCGGTACGTGTACGAGCCGTTCGCTTTGCCCGAGAACTCCGTTGACGCCGTCTGGGACGTGACATCCACTGCATTCAGCTGCTGGCCGTCTACAAGAACGTCGTTCTCGTAGAGTCGGTAGTAGCTGCCGGGTGTCCCATGCCACAGGTTCATCTCGATGTTGTAGTTACCGTCGCGGAGCCCGTTTGCCCACCCTGCAGTGCTCGACAAAACTGCCGCGCTGGGTGCGGATTCGTTGTGGATGTAGGACTTGAGCGCGTCGCGAACCGCTACGAAGGCCGGCTTCGGATTGAACTCCTCGTCGAACATCGTCGGCTTCGCGCCGGGAAGCCAGGTGTAGAGGTGCTTGTCCGTGAAGCCCCACACGCTGATGTCGGTCACCCCAGCCGCGAGTGCTTCAGCGACGACATCTCCGTAGATCTGAGCCTGCGAGATGGGGTCGTAGGTGTGCACATCGAGCTCGGCGATGGTGACCTCGAGTCCGAGCGCGCGATAGTCGTTGATGATGTCGGTGAGCACTCCAGGCGTCGGGCCGACATATGTCTCATGCATCTGCAGGGCCACGCCATCGAGGGGGACGCCATCTGCGACCATGCCTGCGACAAGGTCGTAGAGCTCCTGCCGCTTGGCGGGATAGAACTCGACCATGTTCTCGTTGATGAAGAGTTTCGCCGTCGGGTCTGCGGCATGCGCGATGCGCAGCGTTTCGGCGACGTAGTCCGGGCCCATGCGCTCATAGAACAGGTTGTGTTCGAGGCCCTCGCCGCCGAAGGTCGTGAACATCTCCGTGACGATGTCCCACCGATCCATCTTTCCGCTGTAGCGCGGCATGATGGTCTCGAAATGCTCGACGACGGCGGCCCGGAACTCTGCCGGATCGGTCTTGGCGACCAGATAGTCGGGGTTGAACGACCGGGAGATGCCGCTGTGAGCTTTGACCTCCATGTCATGCTCCTGTGCGAAGGCAACGAGACGGTCGAGGCCGGCGAAGTCGAAGACGCCCTCCTCCGGTTGCACCATGTTCCACTTGAACTCGTTCTCAGGTGACAGGCTGTTGAACTGCTCGGACAGCGTTGCCCCATAACGGGGGTCCGTGAAGTAGTTGGCGGGGCGGTCGTCCGTCGTGGATTCTGAGGCCTTCACCGAACCAGAGCCGAAAAGGATGCCTGCTTGATCGGCAAGCTCTCGAATGGTTGGTCCGGAATCGTTGGTGTTGTCTGCCATGGCGGGTGCGGAGGTGATGAGGGATGCTCCAAGGAAGAGGGTAGATACAAGGGCGAACGTCTTGCGTGTTCTCATGAGTCTCTGATTCTTGTTCTCCGCGCGCAAACCAGCGTCCGCGCACGGTAGGGAAACTGCAGGGAGGGAACTCGAAAATGTGCGTTGCGGGGCGTCGCAGATCCTTTCTGACTCATCTTTGAGTGGGATCGAGAGCCGCCGGCACACTCATCATGCTGACGGTTGGAGAAAATGTAGCAGACGTACGGATTTCAAAGAACCGCCTGTTGCGCTCTCACGGCACGGTGGATGAAGTCGCGGGCGGTTACGCTCAGCGAATGGATGATGACGGTGTCGGTGACGCTCAGCGTTCGATGAAGATCCTCGTGAACAAGCAGTACGAGGCGCACCAGTTCGCGCTGGTCGACGTCGCTCAGCTCCGCGCGTGGTGGGAGTCGCCAGTGAATGACGTCATGCGGGATCTCCATCGATGTCGAGCGGAGTGCACCGACCGACATGACCCTGCCTGTCAGTATGTGCAAGACATCGATGCCCAGGCAGCCGTGGAAGATGCGGCAGCGTATATAAGAAGTCTTCGCGGCGAGGGCGTCATCCCGCTGTTCATCGACTCGGCGACCGTCGGTGCCAGGGCTCATGAAAGATCGGCGCAAGCGCGTTTGACGCTGTCCTTGATCCTCGACCCGCTTGTCGTAAATGGGGAGGGGCGATTCGGAGAAGGCCGACACCGGTTGCGCACGATTCTGGGTGAGGGTGTTACGGGGGACGTTCCTGTGATCGTCGGGTGACACGCGTCCCGGGTTGTTTCCGCGACCAAGGATGTGTGCCGCTCATTGCCCGCGGCTCCGGAGAGCACGAGCGAGCTCAGCACGCACGCGACATAGGTTTGACGCGCGTCAATATTCGTGATTATCTGACAGAGTCCTCGTGTCGTTCGCGCGGGGATCACGCTACGGCGAGGCGCACAGAAGGGCCCCGACATGACCACGACCCACCCCGTCCTTTCTCCCGAGGCACAGTTCATCTCGGCAGCGAGCGTAAGCGAGGAGGGGGATCCGGCGCCGTACTTCCGCCGAGAGTTCCAGGTGAGCGAGGGCCTGCGCTCGGCCACGTTGCGCGTAACCGCACTCGGGATCGTCACCAGCTTCGTGAACGGACGACGGGTGGGCGAGGATGTCCTCGCGCCGGGATGGACCGCGTACCAACACCGCATCGCCGTTTCCACGTACGACGTCACCGAACACATCACGCCGGGTGACAACGCGCTCGGAGCGATAGTCGCGGAAGGTTGGGCGGTGGGCAAAATGGGGTTCGAACTCAAGCGCCATCACTACAGTGACCGCCCCGCTCTGTCGGCTGAGCTGGTGTTGGAGTACGAAGACCGAACCGAAAGCATCACGACGGATCAGACCTTCCGCGTCGGTGAAGGCGCGGTCCGCTCCGCGAGTATCTACGACGGTGAGGTGTACGACGCTCGGCTGCAGTCGACCGGATGGGATCTGCCCGGATTCGACGATTCCGCTTGGGAGCCGGCGACCGTGCATCCGCAGGACGTCTCCGTGGTGACGGCGGACGGCCCACCGCCCATCCGCCGCACCGAGGAGCTGCCTGTTGCCTCCATCATCTCCACGCCAGGCGGCCGCACGGTCGTGGACTTCGGACAGGTTCTCACCGGGTGGGTCCGCATTCGCGTCAGCGGGGAAGAGGGGCAGACCGTGGTTCTGCGCCACGCTGAGCTTCTCAATGCGCACGGCGAACCAGAGTACGAGACTCTTCGCACCGCTAAAGCAACCGACACCTACACGCTCAAAGGCGACGACGAGGAGACCTGGGAGCCGGACTTCACCTTCCACGGTTTCCGATATGTCGATGTCGAGGGCTGGCCTGGTGAGCTCGACGCGGCCGCTCTGACCGCGGTGGTCGTCCACAGCGAGATGAACCGCACCGGGTGGCTGGATACCTCGGATAGCTTGCTGAACCGCCTGCACCAGAACGTGGTGTGGTCCATGCGTGGAAACTTCCTCGGTGTTCCGACTGATTGTCCGCAGCGCGACGAGCGACTGGGTTGGACGGGTGACCTCCACGCCTTCGCGCCGACAGCCGCATTCCTGTGCGACGTTCGCGGAGTACTCGGATCCTGGATGAAAGACGTTGCTGCCGAGCAACGTGAGAAAGGGTACGTGCCCTTCTACGTGCCGGACGTATCGACGACGCCCTCGGCGCCGACCGCGCTGTGGAGCGACGTGGTCGTCGGGTTGCCGTCGATTCTCTACCGGGAATACGGTGACGTCGAAATCCTCCGCCAGAACTGGCCGGCGATGACAGCCTTCGTGGACCAGGTCGAGGCCCTCCTCGACCCGACGGGTCTGTGGGGATCGGGCTTCCAGTTTGGCGACTGGCTTGACCCGGATGCACCGGCTGACGATGCCAGCGGCGGCAAAACGGACCGGCACCTGGTGGCCTCAGCGTGCTTCGTGAAAACGGCGCAACAAATGGCGGATGCCGCGCGCGCACTCGGACTCGTCGACGAAACAGCGCGGTACACGGAACTGGCCAAGCGCACCCGCACCGCCTTCCGTACCGAGTACCTGGCCCCGTCTGGACGCCTCGTGAGCGACTCGGCGACGGCCTACGCGCTCGCAATCTGCTACGACCTGCTGGACACCGAGCAGCGAGTGCGTGCCGGTGAGCGGCTAGCGCAGCTCGTTACCAAGAGTGGCTACACCGTGTCCACGGGTTTCGTGGGAACACCGTTGGTCGCACACGCGCTCTCCGACACCGGGCACGTCGATACCGCCTACCTCCTCCTTACGGAGAAGGAGTGCCCCTCCTTCCTCTATCCGGTGACTCAGGGCGCAACGACCATCTGGGAGCGATGGGATGCGGTCCGTCCTGACGGAACTCTGAACTCCACCGGCATGACCTCTCTCAACCACTACGCGCTAGGATCCATCGCACACTGGATGCACCGTGTCATCGGCGGTCTTGAGGCCGTGGAGCCTGGATACCGTCGTATGCGTATCGCCCCGCAGCCAGGTGGGGATCTCACGTCTGCACTCCTCGTGCACGACACGGTCCTCGGCGAGGTCCGCATCGCATGGAACATCACCGAGGGACAGGTCTCGATGACGGCGACGGTGCCCGAGGGAGCCTCTGCGGAGGTCGTGCTGCCCAACCATCCGGATGGTCTCGAACTGGAGGTGGGGGCGGGAACGCACACCTGGTCCTATGGCGTCGGCGTCGAGGAGCACGAGGACTATACGTTCGACACGTCTCTGAAGACCCTGGCCGAGGATCGCACGGCGTGGCGAGCGCTGACTCAGGTCTTCAAGAAGCACCTTCCGTTCCCCATCGATGCATCAGGGCCTGACGCAGCGCACGTCAATCTCAACATCCTGCTGGCCGCAGTCCCGCACAGCACCCCGGAGCTCGAACGAGACCTCCGTGAGACGTTGGCCGCGCTGTGACGAATCGAGGCGACATCAACGTCTTCTGCAACCCCCTCGATCTCGCATACCGGTACCAGGACTTTGCCCGCGGACCGTTGCGCGCGGTCTTCCGGGAGGCGGCCGACCCCTCGGTGGTGCGGTTCCAGGACCACTTCTATATGTTCGCGTCGATGAGTGGCGGGTTCTGGCATTCGGCTGATCTGCGTCAATGGCATTTCGCCGCCGCGCCTGACCTGCCCGCAGGGGACTACGCGCCAGACGTCCGCGAAGTCGACGGGGCGCTCATCGTCACGGCGTCGAGGCGGAAGCCCGGTAGTCCCATCTTCCGGTCGCGCGACCCTCTCGGCGAAGGCTTCGAGCAGATCAGCGAAAGTGCCTTCGCGTGGTGGGACCCGAACCTGTTCCAGGACCTTGATTCTCGAACGTATCTGTACTGGGGGTGCTCGAACAAAGAGCCGTTGCGAGGCGTCGAAGTGTCTCCGGACTCTCTCCGCCCGCTTGGGGAACCCGTCGACGTCCTGTCGGGTGACATCTCTGCGTACGGCTGGGAGCGAAACGGCGAAAACAACCGGATGGCTCCTCCCGTGACGCTGGGCGAGAAGTTCAGTGCGAAAGCCTTCGGTACGCACAGCCCGTCTCCATATCTGGAAGGCGCATGGATGACGCGCCACAAAGACACGTACTACTTCCAATACGCAGGGCCGGGCACCGAATACAACGTGTACGCCGACGGGTATTACACGGCTCCATCCGCCCTCGGACCATTCACTCCGTCGCCGCACAACCCGTTCTCGTCCAAGCCCGGCGGATTCATCACCGGCGCCGGCCACGGCAGCACCTTCCAGGACGCGTACGGGAACTGGTGGCACGCAGCCACTATGCGTATCTCCGTCAATCACCGGTTTGAGCGCCGCCTGGGTATCTTCCCCGCGGGGTTCGACGATGACGGCGTGCTCTTCTGCAATCAGACCTTCGGCGACTATCCGACGGCTATCCCCGACGGTCCAGCAGACCCATGGACAGCGAGTACGGGATGGATGTTGCAGTCGTACCGTGCGCGTGTGGCCGCGAGCTCTGCAACTCCAGTCCATGGGCCGGAACTGGCTGTAGATGAAGACGTTCGCACCTGGTGGGTGGCTGGCGATGAGAGCCCAGGGGAGACGCTGACCCTCGACCTCGAGCAACCGCGTGAGGTGCATGCCATCCAAATCAACACTGCTGACCACCAGCTCGCTCGCCGGAAGCCCCGCCGGCCCCGCCGCGGTCCGGACGAGCAGCCTGTCGCACTGCGGGCCGTCCATCCGCAGGACCATCCGGTGCGGTACACCCTGGAGGTATCCGTCGACGGGGACGCCTGGTCGATGCTGCACGACGGACGCACCGATGCATCGGATCGCCCGCATCGTCTCCTCGTCCTGGAACACCCGCAACTGGTGCGTTTCGTGCGCATCACGGGCGTGTCGTCGCCCTGGAACGCGCCTCTCGCGCTGAGCGGCGTCCGGGTGTTCGGACACCACACGGTGCCGGCACCGCCTCAAGCTGAAGCGACCGCGCGACGGACCGGTCCTCTCGACGCTGAAGTGACCTGGAAGGCTGTGCCTGAGGCTGATGGCTACAACGTCCGGTATGGCTTGCGCCCGGACCGGCTGTATCACTCCTGGCAGGTACTCGCGGCCGAGTCGCTCACCCTCTCTACCCTCAACGCCGGGGAAGAGTACTGGGTCGCCGTGGACGCGTACGGTCCTGGTGGAGTTACGGCTGGCGACCCAGTACTCATCGCAGACGAGTAACGGCGCGTCGGCATCACCGCCGCACATCAAAGAAGGCGGTCCTACGCGAAACGCGGGGACCGCCTTCTTCGCTCACTCAGAGCGCGTTTGCGCGGGCTACAGCACCGAGCCAGTCCAGGCTCGGCTTCGGGTGACGCTCGAAGGTCTCCCGGTCTACTGCGACCAGTCCGAACGTGGGACCCCAGTGGCCCCACTCGAAGTTGTCGAGCAGGCTCCAATGGAGGTAGCCGCGTACGTCGATTCCCTCGGCGATGGCCGACGACAGGTCTGCGAGCGCCTGCGATGTGTAAGCGATCCGGGTGTCATCGTGCGCCGTGGCGATGCCGTTCTCGGTGACGAGGATGGGCACGTCAGGGCCGACGACCTCGCGAGCGTGACGGACGGCGATACCGAGAGCGTCGGGACGATACGCCCAGCCCATCAGAGTGTTGTCGTCGGCTGCCGGGTGCGGAACGATGCCGTCTGCATCCACAGGCTGGCTCGTGTACGACTGCGTCCCGACGAAATCATCATCGCGAGATACCTCAAGGTACTTGTCCTCGATGAGGTACTGCACCTCGGCGTACTTCTCCTCGTTGCCGGGCGTCGAGGTCAGCGCCTGGTTGCCAATGGTCCAGCCAACTCGAGCCTTCGTGAGACGGAGAACCACGGCCTTCGCGGCACGGTGGGCCGCAATCAGCACATCGCCGATCTCCTGATCAGGGAGACCGTTCTTCGGGTACTCGTTTCCCAACGCGACCTGTCGCTGGCCGCCATGAGTGATGGCCAAGATGTTGGGCTCGTTGATGGTGATGACCCACTCGACGTCCTCAAGAATCGTGCAGGCCTGCTCGACATATCGCTTGAAAGCGTCGACAGCACCTTCCCCCAGCCATGCCCCGCGGTCTTCGAACCACAGCGGGTGGGTGAAGTGGTGAAGAGTGACGATGGGCTCTAGTCCCAGCTCGCGCGCGGTGAGGATCATGCGTCGATAGTGCGCGAGCTCCGCACGAGAGAACTGGCCAGGGAGCGGTTCGATGCGCGACCACTCGAGGCTGAACCGGTATGCGGTGAAACCGCGGTCCGATAGCAGCTGCATGTCCTCGCGGTACCGGTGATAGCTGTCCAGCGCGTCCCCGCTGGACTGGACACCATAGTCGGCGGCCACCTGCTCGAGCCGCCACCAGTCGTTGTTGAGATTGTTGCCTTCGACCTGATGCGCGGCTGTGGCTGCGCCCCAGAGAAAGTTCTCGGGGAATTCTGACATGTCGGAACCATCCTTCGTTCTGCTCACAGCACTGAAGCCATCTGCTTCGCGATGAGGTTCGTGGTCCAACGCGGGGCCAACCTCACCAACCGGTCGAGGGCCTTCGCGTCATTGCCGACCACGATTCGGAATGAACCGCGCTCGATGCCGCGAACGATGGCGACGCCTGCATCACGTGGTGTCGTGGCTCGAACCTTCTTCGATCCCGCATCAAGCATCGCTACGCCGGAGTTCTTGCTGATCTCGGTCGAGATGTTCCCGGGGTAGATGGCGCTCACCTGCACGTTCTCGCCGCGGAGCTCCTGATACAAGCCTTCGGTGTACTGCTTGACGGCGCCCTTGCTGGCCCCGTAGAACGTCTGTCCTGCAAAGGCGACGAGAGCCGACAAGCTGGACATGTTCGTCAGCGAGGCTTCCGGCCGCTGTCGGAGTGTGGGTAGGAACGCGCGGCACATGTTGACGGTGCCCCAGTAGTTCACTGCGAACACGCGCTCGTGCTCCTCCTGGGTGAGATCGGAGGAGTGGGCGAAACGGTGAATGATTCCGGCGATGTTGACCAGGCCGTCCACGTGACCGTGTACGGCTTCGATGGCGCCGGGCAGCTTGGCGGCGCCGGCGGCGTCAGTGACGTCGCCCCGGTGGATACTGACGCGGTTCGGGACGATGGCCAGAGCCGCAGTTTGGGCGAGTGCCACTTCGTCACGGTCGATAGCCGCGACACGCGCGCCTTTTCGTACCAGCTCGAGTGCGATCTCGCGTCCCATGCCGTTTCCAGCCCCGGTTACGGCGAACACTTTTCCTTCGATCTGCATATCAACTCCGATGATCAGTGTGTACGGTCGGCGAGCAGCTGCAGCGCCTCGAGCGGCACGGGCAGGCCCGAGATGCGGACGAACTGCCGCATCGTCATAGAGCGCACCTGAGCCATCTGTTCAGCGGGCACTTCTACGGACGCGAACCCCAGGGTCTGGTTCGTCTCCTCCCCGATGGAGGGGTGGTCCAGCCATGCGGCAATCGCGCTGTCGAGCGTGACTGCGCTTGCGGACTTATCGCCTTCAAGCTCAATCGCTACTTCTCCACAGACACTGGATGCGTCGTCCGCAAGCTGCACGCGATATTCGCCCTCCTTCACACTCCAGTCGGCGCGCTCCACGTCCCAGTAGGCGAAACTGCGCCTATCGAGTTCGAACCGCACTTCCCGCGACTCTCCAGGATCGAGAGGGACCTTCTCGAAAGCCCGCAACTCGCGCGTGGGCCGACGCACGTCACCCGCATCGGTGGAGACGTACACCTGCACCACGTGCGCGCCAGCCCGCTCGCCCGTGTTGCGGACGCTCACAGTGACGGTCGCGGAGTCGGACCCCGTCACCTCGACGGAGTCGAGCGAAGAATCGAACGAGCTGTAGGAGAGCCCGTACCCGAACGGGTAGCGCACCGGCGTCCCTGAACTGGAGAAGTAGCGGTATCCAACGAGCACTCCTTCGCCGTACCGAACGTGGCCCTGCTCCCCGGGGAAGTTCACCCACGACGGGTGATCCTCGAGGCGCAGCGGGATCGTCTCCGCCAGCCGTCCGGATGGGTTGACCGCTCCCGTGAGGATGCGAGCAATGGCGCGTCCGCCGCCCTGGCCGAGTACGAAAGCATCGAGGATCGCATCGACGTCGTCGTGCCAGCCCTCCAGGCTCACGACACCTCCGTGGGAGAGCACGACGACCGTGCGCGCAGCAGTGGCGGCGACCCGACGGATCAGGTGGATCTGATCTGCGGGGAGGTCCAGCGTGTTCCTGTCGAAGCCCTCGGACTCCTGTTCCTCTCCAAGGCCCGCGAAAACCACCGCGACATCAGCGCGACGCGCGACGGCGATGGCCTCGTCTGCAAGAGACTCGGCGTCCGGGCTGCCGACGAGACTGTACCCGGCTGCGTAGGTGACGGTCGATCCCTCACGCTCGAGCAGCGTTCGCAGCTCGGCGAGAGGCTCATCAATCTTCGTGGCGTTGACGTTCGCGCTCCCACCGCCCTGGAAACGGGGCTCGGTCGCGAGAAGTCCGATGACAGCGACGTCCACTCCCTTGGGAAGCGGCAGGACGTCGTGCTCGTTACGGAGAAGTACTGGGCAGCCTTCAGCCACGTCCTGCGCGAGGGCATGGTGGACGTCCACGTCAATCTCGACTCGCTCGGGGCGGGGTCGGGCCGCCAAAGCGGTCAAGAGAGCGACGGCAGCATCGACGGCGTCCATGCTGAGCGCCCCGGATTCTGCCGCCGCACGCAACTGCTCGATGTGCTCGGGCTCGGCGGGCATGGCGAGGTCGAGGCCCGCCTGCACGGCGGCGACCGGGTCGGTGACGGAGCTCCAGTCCGAGACGACGACGCCGTCAAAGCCCCACTCGTCACGCAGTACCTGAGTCAACAGCCACGGGTTAGCCCAGGCGTGAACACCGTTGATCTT
This sequence comes from Microbacterium maritypicum, assembly GCF_041529975.1. Lineage (NCBI taxonomy): Bacteria > Bacillati > Actinomycetota > Actinomycetes > Micrococcales > Microbacteriaceae > Microbacterium > Microbacterium maritypicum. The sequence continues at coordinate 1,794,421 of NZ_CP168030.1, forward strand.
GTTGTACGCCGCCATCACCGAGCCCGGTCGAGCGTCCCGCACCACGCGCTCGAAAGCGGGGAGGTAGATCTCGCGCAGCGTCCGCTCGTCAACGTCCGAGCTGATGGTCTGCCGGTTTGTCTCTTGATTGTTCGCCGCAAAATGCTTGACGGACACCGACGGGCCCTCGGCTTGCAGGGCCGTGGTGTACGCAGCGCCGAGGACCCCAGAGATGAGCGGATCCTCTGAGTAGTACTCGAAGTTCCGCCCGCACAATGGGGTGCGCTTGATGTTCACCCCAGGTCCGAGCACGACATCCACGCCCTGCGCGACGGCCTCGCGACCGACCGCGGTGCCGACGCGTGCAGCCAGCTCCGGGTCCCAGCTGGAGCCGACGGCCACACCAGGAGGGAAGCAGGTGGCGGGATCACTGGCGAAGATCGCCAGATTGTCGTGCTGGCCGGACTGGTGTCGCAACCCGTACGGGCCGTCAGCGAGGAAGAGTGGCCGGATGCCGGCGGAAGGCACCGAGTGGGTCTCCCAGAACGTGGCGCCTGACAGTAGCGCGAGCTTGTCATCCAGCGGGATGTCCGGGGTGGAATCAGACATGGTTTCTCCTGGGTTGTGGGTCACGCGAGGCGTGGCGCCTCGTGGCTGACAGATGCGTCGGATGAGATGGCCCGCAGGGTGGCGGTCGTCTCCCCGTGGTGGCGAGAGCGCGCGGTGATTCGCACCTCGCCCGTCTCCCCGGTCGAGCGAACAATTGCAAGCGCCCGCCCTCGGTAGGTCGTCGTGCGCGCCGAGAGGAACGAGTCCACAGGCGCCGGATTCGCAGTGCCAAACCCGACGAGTTCGGCGGGTCCGCTGACTTCGAGGTCAACGTGGTCATCGTCGAGCATCTCGACGACACCGTCCGCGTCGGCCAGCTCAACGTGCACGAAGGCGAGGTCGTCGCCGTCGGCGAGAAGCGTGTCTGCTTCGGGACGCAACTGCACGCTCACGTCGGACGCAGAACTCAGCTCAGTGCGGCTGACCTCTATGCCATCTCGGTAAGCGATAGCGCGCACGGTTCCGCTCTCCCACCGAGTAGTGAACGAGAAGCGGAACTCTGTGTTCCGTCCGGCACGCCGACGCCCGATAGAGCGATCACCCACTACCAGCTCGATCTCGTCGGCGGTGCTGTACACCGTGATCTCCGCGCGCTTTCCTTCGCTGCCGCGCCATGCCCAGCTTTCCACCGCGTCCGTGACACGCCACGCTGACCGGACGTAGGGTTGGCCGGCGCGGTCGAGTGGGCGAACAGTGATGACGGGCGCGTCCAGCACACCCCAAGCCGCCTGAGCGAGGCGAAGAGACGCGTCGGGCCGACCAGTGAGATCGAACATCCCGGGGCCCGCGACAACATACGGGTACGGTTTCGCCAGTCCGGCCTTCTTCCCTGGCACCCACACGGCCACTCCGGCCTCGCCGAGATACTCCCAGCCCGCCCACACGAAGTCGCCGATCACGGCGGGGATCTCCTGAGCAAGGCGCCACGCCTTCGCAACATCGCTGGGTAGTGTCTCTGAGCCCAAGATGACGCGGTGCGGGTAGCGTTGCGCATCGCCTTTGTAGCGTGCGATCCCGTAGTTGTATCCGGCGACGTCGACCGTGGCGAACGCGTCGCGGGAGGCGCGGTCTGCGCGCGGGAGGCGGGAGACGACGCTCATTAGCCGGCCGATGTGATTGATCATCACATTCGCTTCGGTGCTTCCCGCCATCGCCTCCTCGGAGCGATCTCCCTTCGCGCTGTAGGGCGACGCGTTCATCGAAACCATCGCGTTCAGGAAGAGATTGATGGCTACGGTGACCGGCCTAGTGGGGTCCGCGGTGTGGAAGTACTCCGTGATCTCGCGCGACAGCTCAACGCCCGCGGCGGTGGCTGTCTCCGGGATCTCGTTACCCGAGGCGTACATGATGACGCTGGCGTAGTTGCGGTCTTTCGCAATGAGCGCGTCAGCATCGTGGCGCCATGTGTCACGGAATCGGTCCGAGTGGTCGAACCGTGACTTGCGCACGAACCAGTAGTCGGCGAGCTCGTCCAACACGTACATCCCGAGTTCGTCACACGCGTCGAGAAGATCCCGCGATAGCGGATTGTGGGCGCTGCGAATCGCGTTGAATCCCGCGTCTTTGAGGATACGGATCCGCCGGTACTCAGCTGCGCGATGGGTCGCCGCACCGAGGAGGCCGTTGTCATGGTGGATGCAGGCTCCGGCGAGGAGTACTCGCTTGCCGTTGATGCGAAGCCCTTGGTGAGCGTCGACACTCACCGTTCGAAGCCCGACTCTGCCTCTCCACTCGTCGAGAACGTCGTCGGCTGACTCTGCGCTCACGAGTAGCTCGTAGCGGAAGGGCGTGTCTGCGCTCCACGGGCGGGGATCAGCGACGTCGAGATGAATAGCGCCGGACGCGCCGTGAAGCAGCCCCTGCGCGACGGTCTCGCCGTTCGCGCTCAGTCGAGCGGTCACGCGTGTCGAAGCCGGCGCCTCCCCGGACATGCGCACATCAACGCGCACACCGGCGCGTGCGCTCTCGATCTCGGTGGTCGTCACTCGCACGGAGTCGAGGCCGAAGTGTGTCAGCGGTCGAGTGATCACGTGGACGGGCCTGTACAGTCCGGAGCCCGGATACCATCGCTCTGCGGGCTGATCACGGTGGTGGACGATGACGCGGATGGCGTTGACCTCGCCGCGTCTCACGACGTCCGTGATTGTCAGCTCTGTCTCGGTGTACCCGCTTCGCACGGTCCCGACGTTCTCGCCGTTGACCATGACTTCTGCGTCACCCTGGACGCCTTCGAAGACGAGCACGACATCCCCGTCTCCGTGCGGGGCGCTCCACTGTGTCACGTAGTCGTAGTCGCCCCCGCGGAACCAGCCGGTCTCGGCGCCGCCGCTCGCCTCTGGGTCACGCCCAGCTCGCAGCATCGCATCATCGGGGAGGCGGACGGTGACCTCGGTCCCATCGTCCGAAGTAACACGCCACGTGGACAACAGCGTGTCGGACCGCGCAGCGGTGGGGCGCATCAAAGTCATCGTCGTCCTCAATCTGGTGCGAGGCCGAGGGGCCTCATCTGCATCAAATCACGAACATTGACGCGTGTCAAAGCCGATGATTCCACGCGCCGGAGAGGAGTCTGGGGGAGGGGCCTCGATGATTCCGTGACGGCGGCTTCGAAACCGGGGCGGTGACGGGGCTAGGATGTTGACACGCGACAATGGCGCGTGGAGATTTTCTCGTAAACTGGCGAAGGCGCCAGAAGGAGACCGACATGACCAACAGTGCGGACGTGGCTGCGAGAGCAGGGGTCTCTAGGTCGACCGTGAGCCAGATTCTGAACGGCCACGGACACCGGTTTCGCCCGGACATGGTCGACCGCGTGCAGTCAGTCGCGCGAGAGCTCGGGTATCGACCGTCCATCGCAGGTCGAGCCCTCGCCAGGGGGACCAGCGACATCGTCATCACGCTCCTGCCCAATATCTCGCTCGGTCCGCGCCTGCGGGAACTCATCGACAGGGTCACTGACGAACTCGCACAAGCGGGCCGCACTAACCTCATCAGGTTGTCCTCTGGCGACGCGCAGATCGACGAAGCCGTCCTTGCGTTACGGCCCGCGGGGCTATGGAGCGTGGCGCCGCTGGCGCCAACCCAGCGCGCTCGCCTGGACGAAGCGAACGTGGCAGTAGTTGATCCGCCGCGTGAGTACCAGGAAGCCATCGACCGTGAAATCGGCGCGATGCAAGCACGTCACCTCATCGAACGGGGCTACACAGCCGTGGCTATCGCAACTCCCGAGGCGCTGCGCGAGCAGCCTTACGCGACGGCCCGTGAGCGAGGAGCGCTGGAGGAATGTCAGCGGGCGGGCGTCGCGGTGTTGCCGACCATCCGCCTTTCCCTCGAGCGGGGCAGTAGTCAGCAGACGGCCGAGATGCTGCGGGGGCAGAGCGTCGGCATTGCAGCGTACAACGATGATGTCGCGCTTGCCGTCATGTCGGCAGCCATTCGCGCCGGGCGCAACGTGCCGGACGATATCGGAGTCATCGGGGTGGACAACACGATTGCGTCAGGGGTGACGGAACCGTCGCTGACCACAATCGACATCGATGTGCGCTTCAGCGCCCACGAGATCGTGCGGGCGCTTCTCGACGGGCCGGAGGTCTTCACCCTCGACGAGCTTGACACCATGAAGTCGTCGGTCTCGGTGGTCGACGGAGGTAGCACGGCGCGCTGACGTCGGAAGGGCTGGGAGATCGAGGCGATCTCCCAGCCCTTCCTCTGCGCGGTTTAGACCTCGGTGACCTGCGTCAGGAGCGTCTGCGGCAGATCGGCTGGCAGAGCGCCTTGGCTGTACATCACGAGTTGATCGAGCGTGAGACCGATGGCCTGCGCCAGTGTCTCTTCGTCGGCGCCGTTCAGGGCGTCAGACAACACTGCCCGTCCCCGGGGGTGACTCAACCAGTCCCCGATGGTGCTCGCGGAGGTCAACGCCGGAACCGCCACCTCCACGCGCGCAACCTCGACGACATCGGTCAGCTCGCCATCCACAGTGACGGTGCTCCAGAGCGCTCGGTTACGAGAGCAATGGTGAACTTCGCCACTCAGCTCGACACTGCCCTTCAGGGGCGTGGATGCGGACGACCCGCCGATGAAGAGGCGGAGGGCTCCCGGTTCGACCACCCAGCCTTCCCGGCGGTCCCACAACGCGAACATCTCCGAGGGGATCTCGACCAGCACCTGTCGCTCTTCACCCGCGCGGAGGAAGACTCGCTGGAAACCCAGCAGCACGCGAGATCGACGAACGACTCGCGCCACCAGGTCGCGACCGTACACCTGAACGACTTCGTCGCCGTCTCGGTCGCTCGTGTTCGAAACGGTGAATGTGCAGCGGATCACGCCGTCGGTTCCGACTTGGGGTGCCTGGAATGCGAGATCACGGTATTCGAACTGGCTGTAGCTGAGTCCGTGTCCAAAGGGGAACACCGCGCGTGCCGAGCCGTCGACATAGCTGTCGTTGCTCTGCAGCGTCCTCCAGTAGGGAACGGGCGCGGAGCCAACATTCTCCAGCATGGCGATAGGGAGCCTGCCTGCCGGGTTCACGTCGCCGAAAAGCACGGCGGCGGTCGCGGCTCCGGCTTCCTCTCCGCCGAGCCAGGCAGAGACGATTGCCGGAGCACGGTCTGCGAGCCAGCCCAGCACGTACGGGCGCGCATGGCTGAGCACGACGATGGTCGGTGTGCCCGTGTCCAGGACTGCTTCCACCAGCTCGCGCTGCACGCCCGGTAGCTCGCATGTAGCGCTGTCGAGTCCCTCTCCGACTGTCCCGAAGCCGTTGATGCCAGCCTGGTCGCCGACAACAAGGACGGCGAGATCGGAGCGTCGGGCTGCGTCGACGGCGGCCGGGATGTCTGAGCGGTCCATGCGCTCGACCGGGCACCCCACTTCGTGCAACACGGTTGCCGCGTCACCAGCGCGCTCGCGGATTCCCTGGAGGAAGGTGACGAGCGGCACGGTGTCCACGAGGAGATCGGCGTCGTCGGCGCCGGTCTTGCCACGCAGCTCCTCGACATCTTCGAGACGAGCCTGCGGGTTCGCCGCGAGGGCGAACCGCTTCGTCATGCTGTCGAGGACCTGGTAGGCGTAGTGCCCGAGCTGACCCATGGGCCGGTCCGCGTTCGGCCCGATGACGGCGATGGTGTCAGGCGTCCTCGTCAGCGGGAGAAGCGGGGTGCCGTTGACCGCGTCGTTCTTGAGCAGGACCACCGAGCGTTCGGCGACCCGCCGCGCCAGCCCCCGTGCAGCGGAAGAGTCGAGAGTCTCCGGGACCGAATCGATATCCACGTAGGGGTTCTCGAAGAGGCCCAGGCGGAACTTTGCCCGGAGGATTGCCCCGACGGCCCGGTCCAGCTCGCCTTCGGTGAGCAGTCCCGTCTCGACGGCCTCCACAATGCGGTCGGTGGAGACGCGGTTGTCGAGGTCGATATCCACGCCTGCGCGAATGGCGTCAGCAAACGAGGCCACCAGCGAATCGCTCACGCCATGCTTGGTATGGAGCTGCCCGATGGCGTCGAGGTCGGAGATGACTACTCCGTCGAAGCCATAGTCCTGGCGGAGGAGGCCGTCGAGGAGTTCCGGGGACCCGGTGACGGGCACGCCGTCGAGGTCGTTGTAGGACGGCATGATTCCATCGGCGCCCCCATCGCGGATCGCCATTTCGAACGGAACACCGTAGAACTCGCGCAGGAGTCGGTCTCCCACCTGAGCGGGCTCGGTATTGCGTCCGCCGTCGCTCGCCCCATAAGCGACAAAATGCTTGAGCGCCGCGATGATCGGACTTCCCGGGACCGCGTTCTGCAGCCCCCGAACGAAGGCCGATGCCGTCGAGCCGACGAGGTAGGGGTCCTCACCGTAGGTCTCGCCGACTCGTCCCCATCGCGGGTCGCGAGCGACGTCTGCGAGCGGAGACAGCGCCATCCTCGCGCCGAGGGCTGCCATCTGAGCCCCGATCTCCGCACCCATCTCCCTGATGAGTTCCGGATCCCACGTCGCTGCCTGAGCGATGGCGTCCGGGAAGGTGGTCGCGCCCTGGACTTTGAAACCGAGGAGCGCCTCCTCCGCGAGAAGGACGGGGATACCGAGGCGCGTGTCCTCGATGTGCTTGCGCTGCAGTTCGTTCACGCGCGCCGCCGCCTCCCGGGGCGGCAAGTTCAATGCAGCGATGGCGGCGGTTGCAGTACCCCAGCCTGTCGCAGGCGGGGTGTGTGCATCGACAGCCGTGCCAAAAGGTGACGCCGTCTGGGCAGCTTTCTCTTCGAGTGTCATGCGCTCGAGGAGGTCTCGTACTCGCACCCCCACAGGTTGGGTGGAGTCGCGGTAGGGCAGGTAGTCGTCGTTCATAGCAGGTCCGTTCGGTGGGGCAGACGAGGAAGAGGAAGAGGCGCGGCGCGCTCAGATCGCGTAGGTGGAGAACCGGGTGATTCCCGTCTCAGGGATACGGGTGGGAATGGCGCGGCCAGGTACCAGCCCGCTCCCGGGGAAGGGATAGGGGATCAGCGAGCCCGAGGCGGTCTCATCGCCGTTTAGGCGCAGCGTCGGAACAAGCTCGTCGCCCTCGAGCTCGAACGCGGTCGCGGAAAGGAAGGAAGCCGTCCGTCCGTCCGTGCCTGCCAGGGTGATCCAGAAACCTCGGCCGAGGAGATAGACCCCGTTCGGGCCGTCCTCGATGACGATGGCGTACCCGGGATAGACCGGTGTGACGTACCCCCACTCATCCTTCGTGTGCAAGGTCACCGTCACGTCGCCGAGGACGATCTCCGCACCTGGGTTTTCTTCGTTCAGGATGATGGCGCGCATCTGCGCGTCCGGATTGACCGCGACGACGGCTGCCGCAGCCCGAAGGAGGTGAAAGGCGTCGGTGAGGGGAGCAAACTCAGGATCTGTCGGCGTATAGGAGTCCACACCGAACGGGGAGACGCCAAGCGCCGCGTGGTTGCCGATGGCTTCGAACATCTGCGGGATGCCGGGAGAGTCGCCGCGCAACTCCGGGATGAGCAGGCGCCCCCGGCGAGCCTTGAAACCGGCGAGTACCTCTGTGATGTCATCGACGTAAATGTCAGGTGCGAGGAAATCGATGTCCGGGGCGAGTTCTTCCCAGATCGCGGCGACCGGCAGAACGGGTCCGCCACTCGGATACTGTCCAGGCCGTTTGCCGCCGGCAAGGGCGACCGGGCCGTCGAGTACGCTATCGCGGTCGAGCCAGGCGTTGACGAAGAGGGGAACATTCAATTCCGCTCGCCCCGCGGCAGCCACGACCTGCGTGTAGGCGGCGAAACCGGCCGCCATGAACGCTTCGTCGACGCGGTCGCCCGCAGGGAAGACCTCCGCCCAAGTTCCTTCCCTCAGGCTGCCGTGGGCGACCCATTCCGCGTGGAGGGGGGCGTCGACGTCCCCGGCAACAGCATGGATGACAGCTGCAGGTACACGGTCATTGAACAGGCGCTCCGCATTATTGCTGCGGTCGCGGGTGTCGCCGAGCAACCCGATCTCGTTCTCCACCTGCACCGCGATCACCGTGCGGTCGGCGTCCACAGCGGCTATGTGCTGCATCAGGGCAGCGAACGCGCGCGCATCGGCCTCGCGTGACGTGGACCCGAACGGCGTGAGATGTTCGGCATGGTGACCGGTTGATAGGAGAGAGCGCGGGAAGCGCTCCGCGTCCCGCTTCACCCATGCTGGGACGTACGTCGAAGCGGCGTTCTTCCAGGACCCGAACCACAGAGGGATGAGCTTCAAGCCTCGCGAACGCGCTCCCTCAATCATCGCGTCGACAAGGCGCGTGTCGTAGGTGCCCTCAACCGGTTCGAAGAGGTCCCATGCGACAGGTGCAAGAACCGTGTTGGCGCCGAGGAGCGCGACGGTGTCGAAAGACGCGGTGATCGCCCGTTCGGTGCTTGAGCTGGAGTTATGTACCTCCGCTCCGATGACCACGAAGGGTCGGCCGTCCACGCTCAGGTACGGCCCGGTCCAAAGGTCAGTCGTGCTAGGCAACAGTGTCACTCCATTCGTGGTTGGGCGCCGACGCGCGAGAAGGCGTCCTGGATAAGAGATGCCTCCGTGTGGCCGAGGAGCTGTCACTCGGCCACACGGCGGCACCGGGGAACTAGCGGGTCATCGCACTCCGCGGACGCGGGCTGCGGTGACTGCGGCGCCGAGGGCAAAGACTCCACCCGCGATGAAGAGGGCGGTGTAGTTTCCAGACCCTCCGCCGATGGCGAGAAGAAGTGGCGCGATGACAGGCCCGATAGCGGTCGCCAGTGTGCCGGAGACCTGGTAGATCGACATCCACTTTCCGCCAGCAGCAGGGTCGGGCAAGACGTCAGAGGCAAGGGCGAGATCGACCGAGTTGAACGCGCCGGAACCAGCGGAAATGAGCACGCCTCCGATGATGTAGATCCCGAAGTCAGGTGCTATAGCTGCGATGGCCATACCCGCGGCGATCATCCCCGCCGCGATGTAAATGAATGGCTTACGCCGACGCAACTTGTCCGAAAGGAACCCACCCAGGATCGTGAATCCGATAGTCGCGAGCAGGGCCAGCCCGCCGGCGACAGCGAGCTGCTGACCCGCCTGTTCCGCGGTGAAGCCGAGTCGGTCCAGAAGGAAGTACAGCTGGTAGGTGCTGAAGAATGCCGTTCCCACTCCGATGCACAGCTTTCCGACCCACACCAACGAGAAATCTGGGTGCTTGAGCGGGTTGAACAGCAGGCTACGCAGGGACGATCCAACCTTGACGGACTGAAAACGCTCCGGCGCGGGGCTGTCGGGGATGACGAGTACCCACAGCAGCACACCGAGCGCGAAGACGGCGACCGGGGCCAGGAAGAGCAGCACCACGTTGCTCAGCAACAGGCTGCCAACCAGGGTGGCGGAGACGCCAGCAATCGATGCCATAACGCCGCTCAGCGCACCCAGCTTGCCTCGCTGTGCGGGGGGCACGTGTTCGGCGAGGGTGGGGTTCATGGCGACGCCTACGAGGGATGCGGCGAGCTGAGCGATCACGTATCCAACGAGGATGAGAGGCACGTTCGGCGCGATGGCAATCAGAAACGCACTGATGGCAAAGACCGAGAAGCCGAGAATGAGGAACGGCCGGCGTCGCCCCCAGGCGAACTTGCTTCGGTCGCTGAGTACACCGAGTACCGGTCCTGCAGGCAGCAGAACGATGGCACTGATACCGACGACCAGACCGAGCACGGTCTCCTTGCTCGCGGGGTCGACGAGTTGAATCTTGTACGGGAGGCTGAAGAGCGCCGGCATGAACAGGCACAGGAAGTATCCGAAGTACGCGAAGCTGTACACGAAGACAAAGCCCGGCCCCACCTTCGGAATGCGCAGCTCCGCCGTCGTGGGATCTTCCTCATCCTCCGCCCGCAAGGTGAGCTGAGATACGTCCTCGATAGGTGTGTTAGTCGGCACGATGTTTGCCGCGTCTTTGCGTCTCATGGGTTTGCCTTCATCACGGGCCCGTCATCGGGCGCTCTGGTCCGAGTCGGCTTCGGGGGCCGATATCGGTGTTGATAGGTACAGGGAACCACTGTTTTTGACGCGTGTCAATCCGCTGAGTGACTCGGGTCCGCCCGCCCACCGTTCATGTACGGGTCGACCGCGATGGCTCGGCGGCCGGAGCGGTGGCGGGCGGCGGGCTCGCCAACGTGAACCGCACCACGCCACTGCGCCGGCGGATGGAGGGGATGTGGTACGCGTCGGATGGCGGTCGTGGTTCGAGAGACGGCAAGACCACGACGCTGCCGCTTTCTGTCTCGTCACCGTTGAGCTCGCGGTAGACCTCCACGCCGCTTTCGCGAGCTCTCAGCTCTTCGACCTTGACGATCTCCGCTCGACCTTCCGCGCAGAAGAACGACAGTTCAGCTCCTCTGCCGCATGCGAGGAACGTGTCCTCAGACTCCTGAACGATCAGCCCATAGCCCCACTCGTTGAACCCGCCAACCCTGTTCGGCTCGCGTCGTGCGATGGCGGTGTACCTCCCCAACGCAAGCTCTTGCTGCTCGAGCTCGGCATGAAGTCTGATGCTCCCGATGGGAGGCGCTGAGTTGACCTTTGCGAGGATCGCTAGTGCCCCGTAGGCATCGAACAAGGCCTCGCCCTCGGGCAACTCCGTGGTGTCGATGCCGAACGGGGAGACCCCGATGGCGGAGTGCGTGCCCAAGGCGACGAATGCGTCTGCGACACCAGCGACATTTCGGCGCATCTCCGGGATGAGAAGGCCGCCACTGAGGCCGATGTAGTCCCTGCAGATCTGGTCGAAGTCCCCGAAGTAGATGTCGGGGACGAGCAAGTCCAGCGAGGGCGCGAGTGCGCTCCACATCGCTCCCACATGGGGGAGTGGGCCACCGCTGGGGTATATGCCTGGCTCCTGGCCCCCCGCCGGATTGCCATCCGCAACCTCGAGTTGCGTGTACAACCATGCGTTCGCGAACAGGGGGAGCGGGTATTGGGCTCTTCCCGCGGCGGCAACTCGCTCGACATGGCGCGCATAGGCTGCCGCCATGAAGGCTTCATCAGTGTCTGTGGTGTCTCCGAACAACTCCGACCATGTGCCCGCTTGCTGCTCGCCGTGAGAGCGCCACGCCTCTCGAATACGAAGAGGTGCATCCGTGCGGAGCGCGGCGAGGACGTCTTCCGGGACGCTGCTGTGGTAGGCGTGTTCCGCCGCAGCGCTACGGTCTCGGGAGTCCCCCAGGATTCCGACTTCGTTCTCCACCTGGACCATCACGATGGTTCCTTCGGCAGAGTCGATGTCCCGGATGTGCGCCATGAGCGCGGCGAAGGCCCGCGCATCCGCTTCTGCAGCTTCCGTGGCGAAAGGAGTCAAGCAGTCGCGAGTCTCGCCCGTTCTGATTTCGGCCCGGGGGAAACGCTGAGGGTCGGACCGCACCCAGTCGGGAATGTAAGTTGAGCGCCCGTTCTTCCATGTCCCGAACCAGAGCGGGATCAGATGCAGATTCTTGTCACGCGCTGTGGAGACGAGCTCATCGACAAGAAAAAAGTCGAACTCCCCTTCGTGGGGCTCCAGCTGTCGCCACGAGACAGGCGCCAGAACGGTGTTGAGATTCATGCCGTCCAGGGCATCGAAGGCATCTCGAATGGCGAGGCGGCTGCTGCTCGAGGAATTGTGTAGCTCACCCCCGAGGATGACGAAGCGCTTGCCACGGACGTGAAGGTGCTTCACCCCTCCCTCGCTGACAAGCCGGGCGGGCGGGGCTACAGGTGAAGTGCGTGGCATGGGTCCTCATCGTCGAAGTGCGGTGGCAAAAATGTAGCAGATGTACCGTTTTCGTTCATGTGGTTCAACATCGCGTCTACTGCCAACGCAGTACATCGGAGCCTGCGCACGGACCACGCGAGCGCGACGCGGAGAAATCAGAGTTGAAGAAAGCACTCGCGCGCACGCTGATGCGCCTTTCGAAGGACTCTCATGGCTCGACTACTTTCCCGGCTCGGCCGGTTCTCCGCACGTCATCGCTGGGCGGTGCTGATCTCCTGGCTCTTGGCGGTCGCCGTGCTGGCCGTGGTCGCGCTATCCGGGATGAAGTTCGGCGACGGGGGGTTCGATGTTCCGGGCACTCCCTCCAGCGAGGCAATGAGCGTACTGGATGAGGAATTCCCCCCGGACGATTCGGATGTCGGCTCGTTGCAACTCGTCATCCAGAACCCGGACGGCGACATCGTCGATGCAGAGGCGATGGCTAGGATCGCCGATGCGCTCGTCGACGTCCGTGACATCGACGGTGTGGAATCTGTCTCCGACCCCTTCGACCAGACCCGCCCGTACATCTCCGAAGACCTCTCGACTGCGGTCGCTACCGTGTCCGTGGACAACGCCGCAGATGCAGAAACCGCGACCGAGCGCCTTGCAGAAGTCGCGCAGTCTCTGCGTGCTGATGGTCTGAACGCCGAAGTCGGCGGCTCACTCGGTGAAGGGGTGCCGGAGATCCTCGGGCCGAGCGAGATCGTCGGCGCGGCGCTCGCATTCCTGGTCCTTCTCATCACTTTCGGCTCCCTGGTTGCGGCCGGCGCGAACATGTTCACTGCGCTCATCGGCGTGGCTGTCGGAATCCTCGGTGTACTGGCGTTCTCCGCGGTGACCCCCATCGGGTCCCTCACTCCGATCTTGGCCGTCATGCTCGGCCTCGCCGTCGGGATCGACTACACGCTGTTCATCCTCGCCAGGTTCCGCACCGAGCTTCGCGAGGGGAGAGGCTTGCACAGTGCCATTGGCGTCGCCGTCGGCACTGCCGGGTCTGCGGTCGTCTTCGCCGGAGCCACCGTGATCATCGCGTTGACCGGCCTGACGGTGGTGGGTATCCCGTTCCTCGGAGAGATGGGTCTCGCCGCGGCGTTTGCGGTTGCAATCGCTGTGCTGATGGCGCTGACCCTGGTCCCCGCCTTGCTCTCCTTTATGGGCACTCGGGCCCTGTCGCGTCGGGATCGCAAGCTGGTGGGGACGGACGTCACGGAGAAGAACGGCTTCATCGCCGGCTGGGCGCGTTTCGTCACGCGGCGTCGCGCCCTTAGCCTCCTGGGAGGCGCGGCACTGCTCGTCGTGGCGGCTGTACCGCTCATGTCGATGCAGACGGCGCTCACCATGCCTGGAGGAGAGGATCCCGACTCTACGCAGCGCGCCGCCTACGAGATCGTCGCTGACAAGTTCGGCGACGGCGCCCAGGACCCGCTGGTCGTTCTCGTGCGATCCGACAATGTCGAGACGGTGCTTTCCGGTGTCGTCGACAACCTTGCCGAACTCGACAACGTCGACATGGTGATCCCCGCCGCTGTGACAGACGACGGTGACACGGCGATGCTGACGGTCATGTCGAAGTACGGCCCGCTCGATTCGCGCACGACAGACCTCGTGCACGACATCCGCGCCGAAGATGGCGAGATCAGTGGAGCGCAGCTTCTCGTTACGGGAGCAACAGCAATCGGCTTGGATTCCGACGAGCAGCTGCAGTCCGCCCTCACGATGTACATCGCACTCATCGTCGGACTCTCGCTGGTCCTGATGGTGATCCTGTTCCGTTCGCTTCTCATCCCCCTCGTCGCGACCGCGGGCTTCCTGTTGTCGCTCGGCGCAGGCCTAGGCGCAACCGTCGCGATCTTCCAGTGGGGTTGGCTCGACGCCATCGTCCAAGCTCCGCAGGGGAACCCGCTGCTGAGCCTCCTGCCCATCGTGGTCACGGGCATTCTCTTCGGGCTGGCGATGGACTACCAGGTGTTCCTCGTCTCTCGCATGCACGAGGCTCACGAGCGGGGGCTGACGCCACTGGAGGCCGTGCGCGCGGGCTTCCGACACTCGGCAGTCGTCGTCGTGGCGGCAGCCGCCATCATGGCCGCCGTTTTCGGAGGATTCGCCATGAGCCATTCCTCCCTGGTCGGCTCCATCGCCATGGCTCTCACCGTCGGCGTCATCGCGGATGCGTTCATCGTCCGGATGATTCTCGTGCCAGCAGCGCTCTCGTTGATGGGCAAGGCGGCATGGTGGATTCCCAAGTGGCTCGACCGTGTCCTTCCCACTATCGATGTTGAGGGGGCGGGTCTTGACCCGCAGCCAGCGCCACGACCCGAGAACGCGCCCGTCGCCGCGCGTGACGCTGTAGGGGTCGGACGATGACGAAGGATCAGCGATAGTCCGAAACCGCGGGTGAGAGAATCATCCGCATGATGATGATGACGAGGAGGCGGCGGACAGTGAGCCTGCACCGTTGGGAATGGCTGCTGGACGTCGTCGCCCTCGTCGCGTTCATCGTGGCCGCGGTCACGATCATCGCGGATCGCACATGGTGGACGTCTCCGGGCTTGGTCGTGGCCGCGGCGGCCGTGATCGGTCGGCGGCGTGTGCCCGTGTGGGCAGCAATGGGCGCGGTGGTTGCGAGCGGGGTGGTGCTGTTCACGCCGAACATCGCCTTCCCGACCTGGGTCCTTGCCGAGGTTGTCCTCTTCACCCTCGCTATCCGCGCCCCAAAGACATGGACCCTCGTTCTCGCCGCGGTGCATGCCCTCGTGCTGTACGCCGGAGCGATTGTCGTTTTTGATGAGCGCCCGTGGGAGCCAGTCGCGCTGATCCTTCCCGTGTGGACCGCTGCGGTTGTCGCCTTCGGGATGGCCTTGCGGTCCAACGATGACTACGTCCGGGCCTTGGAAGCGCAAGCACAGTCAGCGGTCGCCTTCCGCGAGAGCGAGGTGGCGCGCCACGTCGGGGAAGAACGACTGCGAATCGCCCGAGACCTGCACGATTCCGTCGCCCATTCAGTGTCGGTCATATCGCTCCACGCGGGATCCGCGGAGCGACACCTCGAGAAAGACCCCGAACGCGTCACAGCCTCCCTCCGACAGATCCGCGCGTCCAGTCGGGAAGTGGTGGACGAGCTCCAGGAGATCCTGACTCTTCTTCGCGACCCCCTCGGATCGAGCGAGACTGAGGAAGTTCCTGGTCCCGCGGCACTCGATTCTCTCGTCGCGACAGCGCGCCGGGCCGGACTACACGTGCAGCAGACCCTCGATCCGCTGCCAAGCTTGGACCGCTCTGTCGGAGTCGCCGTGTATCGGATTCTGCAGGAGTCTTTCACCAACGCGCTGAAGCACGGCGCCGGTGATGTCGTCGTAAGCGTTCGGGCAAAGGGGAACATGGTGCACATCGACGTGAACAACGCGGTGGCACATGGAGGGGCCCAAGGCTCGGGTTTCGGAATCGTCGGGATGACGGAACGTGCGGCCAGTGTGCACGGGACCCTCGAAGCTGTACACAAGGGCGGTCGATTCGAAGTGACGGCGCAACTGCCGATGCACCTCCACTCACACGAAGGCGAGTATTGATGACGACCGTCGTGCTCATCGATGATCAGGGGATCGTCCGCGCTGGCATCCGCGGGGTGCTCGAGTCCGCGGACATCACTGTTCTGGGGGAAGCGCAGGATGGAGGAATCGGCGTCGGACTTGTCCGCGAGGTCCTCCCCGACGTCGTGCTCATGGACCTGCGCATGCCAGGGATCAACGGGGTCGAAGCGACGAGACGGATTCGGGCCGATTCTTCCCTGGCATCGACGCGCGTTCTGGTGCTCACGACCTTTGACGGCGACGCGGACGTACTCGCCGCGTTGCGAGCCGGTGCGGACGGGTTCATCAGCAAGTCCGCCGAGCCGGATGAACTCATCGACGCCGTGGAACGTACAGCTGCCGGCGAGTCGAGCTTGTCCCCTCGAGCTTCCCGTGCTGTCACCGCCCATCTTGCGTCCGAAGGCGAACCTCGGAAGCCGGACGCGGAACTCAGCGCGCGCGTTGCCTCGCTGACCCCTCGCGAGCGAGACTTTGTCATCGCCGCCGCGACAGGCGCCGACAACGCTGAGATCGCGGCAGCGCAGTCGATCTCTCCGTTCACGGTGAAGACGCATCTCAACCGCGCCATGGCGAAACTCGAAGCCCGTGACCGGGGGCAGCTGGTAGCTATCGCCTACCGGAGCGGGCTCGCGCCCTGACACAGGAAAGAATCCGCGCCCGTGAACAGTGACTCGAAAATTCCTCTGGCCCGACCCGTGATCGGCTCGCTCGTGGAGCGACATCTTGGTCTGCTGGTAAACGACATGGCCGATCTCACCGACGGGATGTACAACGCGGCCTATCGTCTCAGCCTGTCGGACGGGTCTCAGGTCGTTCTGAAGGTCGCCCCACCGGACGATGCCCCTCGCCTTCGTTACGAGCATGGTCTGATGCGCTCTGAGGTGTCCTTCTACGGGCACGCCCGCGGGAGGGCCCCGGTGCCCGCGGTGCTCGCCAGTGATTTCAGTCGCCAGGTGGCCGACCGGGATATCGTCATCCTCTCCTTCCTTGACGGCGGGCCACTCAATCGGGTCTCTGACTCGCTGACGCCCGCTGGGCGAGTCGCCGTGAGGTCACAGCTCGGGGAGGCGGCCGCCCAGCTCCACGCGGTGAAGGGGTCGAGCTTCGGATACGAACGGCCGACGGATGGGCTGGCGCTGAGCGGGAGCTCGTGGGGCGAGGCGTTCCAGCGCATGTGGGACGCTGCGGTTTGGGATATCGACCACTATCGTGTTCGCACCGATATTCCGACCGCCGATCTTCGCGCGGTGATCCGAGGTCATCTCGGACTACTCAACGAGGTGGACGAGCCCGCTCTGGTTCATTTCGACCTCTGGGACGGCAACGTCTTCGCATGTGCGGACGGTCACACCGCGAGGCTGAGTGGCATCATCGACGGCGAGCGGATGTTCTGGGGCGATCCCCTCGCCGACTTCGTGTCAACGTCCCTCTTCCGGAACCCTGCCGACGACTCGGACTTCAACGCGGGATATGCCCGAGCGGGTGGGACCCGGTGGGATTTCAATGAACAGCAGAGGACCCGGCTGGCGCTCTACACGGCGTATCTCTGCATGCTGATGCTCGCTGAAGCTGTTCCGCGCGGCTATAGCGGCCCGACCGTCGACGCGGATCAACGGTTCGTCGCGGACCGGCTGCACGAATCCCTACGGCTGTTGAGGTGAGCTGACATCTCTCCTCGTTTCCGCACCGCTCTTCACGGGCCGAGCTGCGCTGCGAAAGCGCTACTCGGGCGGTCCAGCGGACACGCGATCAACGACGCGGCCCAGCATCGTGGAGAAGGAGTGAAGCTCCTCAGGCTTCCAGTCGTCGAAGAGGCCCGCGAGGATCCGTTCGCCCTCGTCGAAGAGCGCGGTCGCCGCCGCGACTCCGTCCCGAGTCAGGGCGATGCGTGACGCGCGAGCATCGGTGGCCACCGCGACCCGTGCCGCGAACCCACCGAGAACAAGTCGATCCGCGACCTTGCTTACAGTGCCGCCGGACACGCGAAGCGCGAGGGCGAGCTCGCTGGGCCTCATCGGACCATTCAGCCCCAGTAGTAACAACGCGGGGATATCCCTGGATTGGATGCGTACGCCGGCTCGTACCGCCATAGATGCTTGAAAATCCTCAGAGGTCCAGACCTGGACGAGCGTCATCAACGACGTCATCGTCGATGAGCGGAGGGTCGGGCTGAACGCCAGCTGCGCGGGGTCGGCATCATGGTCTACTCGTCGTGGCATCGTCACCTCCTAAGCAAGTACTTGCCAGCGTAAAATAGTTTGGTTAGCGTTGCAGTGCGTCTCGAATGAGTAGATCACGCATTCGTTGAGGGATCATGCTCGTCGACTGCGCGGCGCTAGTAGTCGGGCCGCGGGCGGAAGGAAATCAGTATGACATCCGGAACATTCGACCTCATCGTCGTGGGCTTTGGCGCCGCAGGAGTTGCAGCGGCCATCGAAGCGGCGGATGCGGGAGCGACGGTGCTTGCCATCGACCGCGGATTCGGTGGGGGAGCGACGGCGCTGTCAGGCGGCATCGTCTACGCCGGCGGCGGAACCCGCTACCAGAGGGCCGCGGGGGTCGACGATGACCCGGACAATATGTTCCGGTACCTGACGCAGGAAGTCCGTGGTGCAGTGAGCGATGACACTCTTCGTCGGTTCTGCGATGAGAGCGCCGAGACCATCTCATGGCTAGAGCGACAGGGAGCGTCATTCCAGGCTTCGCTCGCCCCGTTCAAGACGTCGTATCCGACGGACCGCCACTATCTGTACTACTCAGGCAACGAAAAAGCACACCCCTATAAGGGGCATGCGCGGCCTGCTCCGCGTGGGCACAGGCAGATCGCGAAGGGGCTCGGCTCCGGCAAAGTTCTGTACTCGCGACTGAAGGCGAGCGCGCTGAAGAAGGGCGTCGTTTTCCTGCCGCACACCACGGTCGACGAACTCATCATCGAGGACGGCACGGTTGTGGGAGTTCGCTACCGGTCAGCGGATGAGCGCAACCTGCCTGCCAGCTACGCCCGCCGTAGCGTCCTCGCTGCAAAGGCGGGAAACTGGGCGCCGGCAATCGGGGAGCGCGTCGCCGCGACTCTGCAGCGAGATTGGGAGAGTGCGGCTCGGCCAGGAGAGGCACGCGGTCGTGCTGTGCTTCTCTCCGGGGGTGGCTTTGTGCATAACCCTGAGTGGATGAAGAAATGGTCGGGACCGTACCGAGACATCTCACCGCTCGGGACAGCGGCAGACGACGGCGGAGCGATCTCCCTCGGACTGTCCGCGGGCGGTGCGACGGACCACATGGACCGCATGACCGCGTGGCGCTTCATCAACCCCCCGAGCGCCATGGCTGAGGGCGTGGTCGTCGACGGGGCGGGTCAGCGAATCGCGAACGAAGACCTCTACGGCGCGACGTTTGCTGACCACATGGTGCGCGAACATGATGCGCGGGGATACCTGATCCTCGATTCGAAGCAGTGGCGCAAAGCACGCAGGCAGATCCGCACGCAGACCAACAGCTTCCAGCTTCTGCAGCTGCTCTACCTCTACACGATTGGTCATCGGAAGGGGCGTGATCTCAGCGCCCTTGCCCGCAAGCTCGACCTTCCCGTGAACGCCACCGCCGCGACGATCACCGCATACAACTCCGGAATTCTGTCGGGTGCGGGAGATCCCGCGGGGAAGGCACCGGAACTCTCCTCCACCGTGATGTCGGGACCGTTCTTCGCCGTTGACCTCTCAGTCAAGAACTCGCCGTTCTACCCTGCTCCGGGGCTCACTTTGGGTGGTCTCAAAGTGGACGAGCAGTCGGGCGGTGTGCTCACCGAAGCTGGACAGGTCATTCCGGGTCTGTTCGCCGCGGGGAGAAGCGCAGTCGGTGTGTGTTCTGTCGGCTACATCAGTGGCTTGTCTATCGCTGATTGCTTCTTCTCGGGACGACGGGTGGGACGAATCGTGGCGCGAGCCGTCGAGGCTACGGCGGATCCGGCGGAATCAGCCGCACTCTGAGCCACGGGCAGCGGGACCCGTTCCTCCCGCCGGCACCACTGAGCAACGATGCACGGAGGCATGATGAACACACTCGACACCGGCGGCCCGAGCGCCCACGACATCACCGTTGATGTTCTCGTCGTAGGGTCCGGAACCGGGATGGCGGCCGCACTCGCCGGGCACGAGCTCGGCCTGGAATGCCTCGTCATCGAGAAGACGCCCTTTGTCGGAGGATCCACAGCCCGTTCGGGGGGTGCGTTCTGGGTCCCGGGGAACGACACGCTTCGCCAGGGGCGCGCTCCGGAGACCGAGGCGTCCGCCCACCGATATCTCGAGGCTGTGGTGGACGACGAGTCGCGGAGGAGACGGTGGGAGGCGTTCCTCGAGCACGGACGGGACGCCGTCGCCATGCTCGCGCGCACCACACCACTGGGCTTCTTCTGGGCGCGGGGCTACTCCGATTACCACCCCGAGAACCCCGGCGGGTCTGCGATTGGTCGCACCTGCGAGAGTCGGCCATTCAACACATCTCGACTGGGTGGTGAGAAAGGCAGACTGCGTCCTGGCGTGCTCGAGGCCCCCATTCCGATGCCCGTGACGGGGGCTGACTACAAGTGGCTGAATCTCATGACGAGAACACCCCTGCGGTCATTGCCGAAAGTCGTTCGCAGAGCGGTGCAAGGGATCGCCGGCGCTGCGTTCGGGCGCACATACGTTGCGGGTGGACAGGCGCTGGCCGCCGGAATGTTCGCGGGCCTCGTAAAGGCACGTGTTCCCGTATGGACTCGAACCGCGCTTGTCGAGCTTGTCTACGACGGCCGTCGGGTTACCGGCGCGGTCATCGACCAGGATGGCACGACGGCTACCATTCACACGCGACGGGGAGTCGTTCTGGCGAGCGGAGGGTTCGACCACAACACTCGCATGCGCCACGATTATCAATCCGCGGCACTCATCCCGCACGCGAGCCTTGGAGCAGAAGGTAACACCGGAGACGTCATCGTTGCGGCCACCGCTCTAGGGGCAGGCACAGACCTCATGGGCGAAGCCTGGTGGTTCCCCGCTGTCGCGCCGCTCGCCGACGGTCAGCCTGGCGTCCTCCTCGCGGAGCGATCCTTGCCCGGTTCTCTCATCGTCGATGAGACGGGCTCCCGGTTCATCAATGAGGCGACGGACTACATGACTTTCGGGCAGCGAGTTCTCGACAGGGAACGGGGCGGGAACCCCGTCCAATCGATGTGGCTCGTGTTCGATCAGCAGTACAAGAACAATTACTTGCTCGCGGGGTCAGTGTTCCCGAGGATGCCGCTTCCCCGGGCCTGGTACGAGCAGGGTGTCGCGGTTACCGCTCAGACAGCCACCGATCTGGCAGCCAAAATGGACGTCTCCGACGCGAGGTTCACGAGCACTATCGAGCGCTTCAACCTGCTCGCCGCGTCGGGTAACGATTACGACTTCCACCGAGGGCAAAGCGCCTACGACCGTTACTACGGTGACCCTACCGTGCAGCCGAACCCCAACCTCCGTCCCCTGAGCGGAACTCTGTACGCCGTTCGCGTCGTCCTGTCGGATCTCGGGACGTGCGGCGGGCTCACGGTCGACGAACGTGCTCGCGTGCTTCGCGACGACGGATCCGAGATTGAAGGGTTGTACGCCATCGGGAATACAGCAGCGAACGCCTTCGGCCGTCGATACCCGGGCGCGGGTGCGACCATCGGCCAGGGCATCGTGTTCGGCTACGTCGCAGCAAGGGACCTCGCCCGACACACCTAACGCAGTCCCTCGGTCGCGAATGAAGCGCGGAGCGGCTCGATGCCGACCTAAACACGACCCGATCACACCCTTCTCAACGCAGCCCAATGTATGAGGTGGGAGATGTGCAGTGGCTTCGCTGAGTCGGCTACGACCCCGATGCGCCTCCGCGAAGCAGTGCCGGACCACTGGAATCACGAACAAGAAGATGCGTGGAGAGGGCGGTTACCCGAGGTCCTCCGTTCGGGGCGTTCCCGTTGAGTCGACTCACCAGCTTGCCCGTGGCTATACGACCGGCTTGTTCGGCGTTCCCCGAAATTGTGGTGAGCGGCGGCGAGCAGAAGGACGCGCCGAAGATGTCGTCGCATCCTATGACACTCATCTGAGACGGGACGGACACGCCTCGCTGTTCGAGCCGCTGCAACATCCCAATCGCCAACAGATCGTTGAAGGCGATACACGCGGTGGCCTCCGTCACGAGGAGCGCGTCGGCGGCCACGGCACCGGAGCTCAGCTGGGGCGGATAGGGTCCCAAGACACGCAGTCTCATGTCACGTTCCTTCGCCAACGCCTCGAGTTCTCGCCCGCGCCAGGCATTCTGCCACGACGCGATAGGTCCAGCGGCGAACGCGATCTGCGTGTGGTTGAGGCTTCGGAGATGATCCAGTGCTTGCTTCAGCCCCACTCGCGTATCAAGGAGAGCACCGGGAACATCATCGGAGCCGCGGTTGACGGCAACAATCGGGATGCGTTCCGCGAATCCGAGAAGAGTGTCGGTGTCGAGGCGTGTCGCGGTGAGGATGATCCCGTCCACCATCGGCAGAAGACGTTCGATATTGTCGCTCTCGACGTGGGGCGACTCCCCGGTGTCGACGAGCAACTGCAGGTATCCCGCAGCCTGCAACTGCGTCTGCGTGCCGCGGATGATGTCGAAGTAGAACGGATTTGTCACGTCCGGTACGAGAAGCGCCACGACTCCCCTACGGCTCCTGCCGCTTCGGGAAAGTGGCACGTAGCCGAGTTCATCAGCGGAGCGCATCACCCGCGCCCGAGTCTCGGCGGCGATTCGGTCAGGCATCGTCAGCGCGCGCGAGACGGTAGAGGTTGCTACACCGGCGTGATCCGCCACGTCGCGCAACGTTACTTTGGCCACGGAGCAACCTCTCAATCGCTGGCTGGCGTCTCCAGGCCGCTCCGAGTCTATGACTGGCAGACACCTGCTGGCAATAAATGGCAAATTTTGACACCTATTTGCCGAACGGATTCAATGAGTACGCGTCTCCGGCGCACTACTGGAGACCCGCATCGCGAATGCCGGCGGGAGACGAGGTGCCGCGCGAGGGGGTCGGCAGCGTTCGGGAATTCCGCGCGGCCGAAAGCTAAAAACGAATGCTGTCCCTGCACGACAACTCAAGGACGTTCTCTCATGCTCAAGCCTCTCAACACCGTCACCCGCGAACTCATCTCGCTTGACGGACTCTGGTTCTTCGCGTTGGATACCTCTGGCTTGGCGGAACCATGGGCTGGTCCGCTCCAGACGGCGCTCGAAGCGCCGGTGCCGGCGAGCTACAACGACATATTCGCTGATCAGGCCATCCATGACCATGTCGGATGGGTCTGGTATCAGCGCACCGTCCGCGTACCCCGGGGCTGGAAGGGGCAACGAGTCGTGATCCGGGTAGATGCAGCCACCCACGAAGGCGCGGTGTATGTCAACGAGAATCCCGTCGCACGGCACATCGGGGGATACACGCCTTTCGAAGCCGACATCACGCAACTCGTGGCGCCGGGGGAGGAGTTCAGACTCACCATCGGGGTCAACAACGAGCTGACCAATGTGACGATCCCACCGGGGGCTGTGTACGTTGATTCGCTCGGGCGCCGCAAGCAGAGCTACAGGCACGACTTCTACAACTACGCCGGTCTCGCGCGCTCCGTGCACCTCTATTCGACCCCGACCCAGCACATCGACGATGTCACCGTTCGTGCCGGAGTGGATGAGGGGACCGGGGTCGTCGACTATGAAGTTCTGAGCCACGGCCCCGCCCTCGTTCATGTCCAGCTGCAGGATGCGTCGGGCCACGTCGTCGCTCAGTCCGACGGCGGTTCCGGTGTCCTCCGCGTCCCTGACGCTGAACTGTGGCGGCCAGGTGCTGGATATCTGTACACGCTCATCGTCCAGCTCCGGGCCGCCGACACAATCGTCGACGAGTACAACGTGAAGGTCGGAATCCGCTCCGTCAAAGTAGAGGGCGACAAATTTCTCATCAACGGAGAGCCCTTCTACTTCCGCGGGTTCGGGAAACACGAAGACAGTGCGATCCGAGGTCGCGGCTTCGATCCGGCACTCCTCGTCCACGACTTCGCGCTGATGAAATGGGCGGGCGCGAACTCGTTCCGCACGTCTCACTATCCCTATGCAGAGGAATTCCTCGACTACGCGGACCGCCATGGTGTCGTTGTCATCGACGAGACAGCCGCGGTCGGACTAAACCTCGCTATCGGCGGAGGAGTGCATGGGAATGCGCTCGAGAAGTCCTTCTCTCCGACCATGTTCAACTCCGAAACGCAGGCTGCACACGCTCAAGCAATTCGCGAGTTGATCGCGCGGGATAAGAATCACCCCTCGGTAGTCATGTGGTCTATCGCGAACGAACCAGAGTCGGTCGAAGAGGGAGCGCGAGACTACTTCGCTCCACTTGCCGCGCTCACGCGGGAGCTCGACCCCACCCGCCCTATCACCTATGCCAACGAACATCGCGGCACCTTCAGTAGCGACGTTGTGGCCGACCTGGTCGACGTACTCAGCTTGAACAGGTACTACGGCTGGTACGCCGACACAGGGGACCTCAGAGCTGCGGAGGTGCACCTCGAGACCGAGCTACGAGGGTGGCAGGAAAAGTTCGGCAAGCCCATCATCATCACCGAGTATGGCGCTGACACCCTTGCCGGCCTTCACTCGATTCTTGACCAGCCATGGAGCGAAGAGTTCCAGCGCGGACTCCTTGACGTCTATCACCGCGTCTTCGACCGCGTAGACGCGGTCATCGGCGAACAGGTGTGGAACTTCGCCGACTTCCAGACCAAGGCGGAAATCACCCGCGTCGATGGGAACCGCAAGGGCGTGTTCACACGCGACCGGCGCCCAAAGGACGCGGCTCACGTTCTCCGCGCACGATGGACCGCGGCCACAGCTCGAGCTGAGGGGAACGAGTGACCCCGGCGACCGTGCAATGCTCAACGACACCAACAAGGAGTTAGCGTGCTGACCGCACGAAATTACGCGCGACTGCTCCCGTCGGACCCGTCCACGCGCGCAACAGCGCTACACCTCTATGGCCTCGTCGCGACCCATCCGATCCTGTCCCCGCACGGTCACGTTGACCCGTCGTTGTTTGTCGAGGATGCCCCCTTCACTGACCCCGTCGCGTTGTTTATCCGGGACGATCACTACGTGACCCGTTTGTTGCACGCTGACGGGATGACGCTGGACAGCATCGGACTGCAACGTCCCTGGCAAGACGTCGATACACGCGCTGTATGGCGGTCCTTCTGTAAACGGTGGCACCTGTTCGCAGGAACCGCCTCCGGGTACTGGCTGGGCTCCACCCTTGCGGACGTCTTCGGAATCACTCGCCCGTTGACGGAGAATAACGCGGACGAGCTGTACGACGAGATCGACAGCGCGCTGCGACGACCCGAAATGCGACCACGAGCACTGCTGGAGTCCTTCCGCATCGAATTGCTCGCTACCACCGATGATCCCCTTGACTCACTCGATCCGCACGTCCAGCTGTCCAACGATTCCTCGCTCAGCACCCAAGTCCGGCCATCCTTTCGCCCAGACTCTTACATCGATCCAGCGCACCCTGCGTGGCGAGAGAACGTCTCCAGACTGCTTTCGACGACCGCCAACGGTGGGTACGACGGCTATCTAGAGGCATTGCGTCAGCAGAGGCGACGATTCGTGAACGCGGGTGCGACCTCGGCCGACTTCGGGGTGGTATCTGCCGACACGCTCGAGATGAGTCGAGCCGACGCCACGGCGGTGTTCGACCGTGCTCGCAACGGCAGCGCAAGCGACGCGGACCGCGCTCAGTTCCTTGCCCATATGCTGTTCGAGAGCGCTCGTATGTCCGTCGAGGACGGGCTTGTGATGACCATCCACGCGGGTGTCCTGCGCAATCATCACACGCCGACGTTCCAGAAATACGGCGCTGACCGTGGACATGATATCCCCGTTCCGACATCGTTCGTGAAGGGACTCAGGCCGCTGCTGAACGAATTCGGGAGTGAGCCAGGCTTCCAGCTGATTCTCTTCACCGTAGACGAGACGACCTACTCGAGGGAGATCGCTCCCCTCGCTGGGTTCTACCCGAGCGTTTTTATCGGAGCACCGTGGTGGTTCTTGGACGCTCCGGAGAGTGCGCAGCGATTCCGGGCAGCGACTGTGGAGACCGCGGGCTTTTACCGCGGATCGGGTTTTGTCGACGATACCCGCGCCTTAATGTCCATCCCCGCTCGTCACGACATGGCTCGGCGAGTCGATGCTGGGTTTCTCGCGCGCATGGTGGCGGATGAGCGCTTGAGCTTGGAGCAAGCAGAGGTGATCATGGGCGACCTCGTCGACGCGATTCCACGGAGGGCATTCAAGCTGTGACTGCACTCCGTTTTCCGGACCGCGACGAGAAATGCCCGACACAACCGCTGAACGCGACCACGGTCGCTGAAGCGCTTCCGGAGACGGTTCCCCGGCCACCGGTGCGTATCGTCCATATCGGCCTGGGGGCTTTCCATAGGGCGCACCAGCTCTGGTACACGGCCGTTGTGGACGGTGAGAACGAATGGGGGGTGGCCGCCTTCACTGGGCGGGGCGCCGCGGCCGCACGAATGATCGCTGCGCAGAACGGGTTGTGCACCGTCGTCCAAAGAGCCGCAGGGGTCGAAACCCGCACTTTGGTCACAAACCTGGTCGAGGCGCATCACGGTAGCGACGTCGCCCGCCTCGCGACGAGCATCGCTGACCCCGCTGTCCGACTCGTGACCCTCACCATCACGGAAGCCGGGTACCGGTTCGGTGAGAACGGACGCATCTCGACACGCGACCCGGTCCTGGCAGGCGACCTCACGCGCTGGAAGCGGGCCTCCGCCGACGAAGTGGTTCCGGAGTTGCAGACAGCGCTGGTTCGACTGCTTTGGGGCCTCAATGAGCGTCGGCGTAGTACAGGAAGACCCATCGCCATCGTCCCATGCGACAACATGCCAGAAAACGGTCCCATGGTCGGTCGAGCCGCCGTAGACCTGGCACGCGAAGTAGACAACGACCTCGCCGATTGGGTGCGTGAGAGCGTGTCGTTCGTGTCGACTGTTGTTGACCGCATCACCCCCGCTACGACGGAACGCGACATACGCGACTTGCAGACCGCCACCGGTTTCGTTGACCAAGCGGTTGTCGTCACCGAAGCATTTTCGGAATGGATTCTGAGCGGCACGTTCCCTGAGGGACGACCCCCATGGGAGCTCGCTGGAGCGCGTTTTGTTGACGACATCGCACCCTTCGAGCGGCGCAAGCTCTGGTTGCTGAATGGTGCTCACACCTTGCTCGCGATGACCGCGCGTCACCGTGGCCTCTCGACCGTGGCAGAGGCAATCACGGACCCTGAGACGCGTCGCGCCGTCGAAGATTACTGGGACGCCGTTGTGCCCTGGCTGCCGGAGCCTGAGCTCGATCTCGAGAAGTATCGACGCGACTTGCTCGCGAGGTTCGAAAACCCACACCTCGCTCACCGGCTGGAGCAGATCGCTCTGGGTTCGGTGATGAAGCTGCGTATCCGTACCCTCCCCGTCATTGAGTGTCAGTGGGGCATGGGAGTTGTACCGGAGGCGCTGCTTCTGTCGCTTTCCGGCTGGATCGCAGGCGCAATCGTTGGATGGGAAGACAACGACGACAACGTTCTCCGCGCCGTCCAGACCAGCGACCCTGTTTGCGAGCTTCTCAAGATCCTGGACGACCGCCTCGGGCGCGACGACCTCTCAGTCGCCATCGTTCGCGCGCAGGTAGCGCAGCTCCTCTCCACCCACACCCGCTTTCCATCTGATCAAGGAGTTAGCCGTGATTATCGATAAGGCCGAGGTCATCCTCACCAGCCCTGACCGCAACTTCGTCACACTCAAGATCACCACTAGGGAAGGTCTCAGTGGCCTCGGTGATGCGACGCTGAACGGACGCGAGCAGGCCGTCGTGGCGTATCTCCGCGATCATGTCGTTCAACTCCTGGTCGGACGCGATGCTTCGCGGATCGAAGATGCCTGGCAGTTCCTCTATCGCAGCGCCTACTGGCGTCGTGGTCCCGTCACCATGGCCGCTATCGCAGCGGTCGACATGGCGCTGTGGGACATCAAGGCCAAGGCGGCCGGAATGCCGGTGTATCAACTACTCGGAGGTGCATCCCGCTCCGGCCTGCTCGCCTACGGGCACGCATCGGGGAAATCGTCCCAAGAGCTCTTCGATTCCATTCGTGCGCATCAGGAGCGGGGCTACCGAGCGATCAGGGTACAGAGCGGCGTTCCCGGTCTGAAGTCCATCTACGGCATCGCAAGCAACGCGACATTCGAAGCCAATCGAGGCATCCGGTACGACCATGAGCCCGCGCAGCGCGGCGCGCTGCCGAACGAGGAAGACTGGGACACCCGCAGTTACTTGCGGCACGTGCCGACTGTCTTCGAGGAGGTGCGCAACGAGTTCGGACCTGAGATCCCGCTTCTCCACGACGGGCACCACCGCATGACGCCCATACAGGCAGCGCGCCTAGGCAAAGACCTCGAGCCGTACGATCTGTTCTGGCTTGAGGACTGCACGCCATCAGAGAATCAAGAGGCGCTGCGCCTGGTGCGGAGGCATACCATCACACCCCTTGCTGTCGGTGAAGTTTTCAACACCGTTTGGGACTTCAAGGATCTCGTCCGCGACCAGCTCATCGACTATGTCCGAGGGTCCGTGACGCACATGGGCGGTATCACTGCGCTGAAGAAAACTCTCGAGTACGCGGCAATGTATCAAATCAAGTCGGGCATGCACGGGCCGACGGACATCTCGCCGGTAGGTATGGCCGCCCAGATGCATCTAGGCATGGCCATTCATAACTTCGGTATCCAGGAGTACATGCAGCACGGCGCGAAGACTGACCAGGTGTTCCAACAGTCCTTCACATGGAGTGACGGCTTGCTTCACCCCAGCGATACACCCGGGCTGGGCGTAGAGCTCGACGTAGATGAGGCCGGAAGATACCCATATGAGCAGGCCTATCTGCCATTCAGTCGCCTTGCAGATGGAACGGTGCACGACTGGTGACAGCCGGCGCCGCCAGACATGTGCCGAGACCGAGTCGCGCACGGAGCGGGCGCCAGGATAAGCGTTTTGTTCCCGTGAAGCAGCCTCGACTACTCGTGCACGCCACCAAGGTGTCTTCCTCTGGGACTGCGCCGACGGCCGACACCGATTCGAAGGATTGCCTTCGCTAAGCGACATCGACGCGCGTCGGATTCAGCGAACTAGTGTGTGGTCTCTTCGTATGTCAGGCTTTTCTCCAAGAACGCGATCTTCCTCTCGTTGTATTGGTCTCGCAACGGCGAGACCTCCGACATGGAACCGTGAACAAGTACGGCGTCACGGACCGGCGGAATAAGCAGCTCGTTGTCCACTCCCGCCGCATCGAGGTTCACTGAGAGGTCACGCGCCTGGTCGGGGAAGGATCCGGTGTTGCCGTCAGCGATAAACGCGGGCGGCCAGGCATTGTTTGGGTAGGTGATGATGTTCGCTTGCGCGATAACGTCCCGGGAAGTGCCGACGTAGGAGCGTAGTGCGAGATCGAAGAGCAGATCCCTCGAGAGCTCGGGCAACTGCGTGGCGCCTGCTCTGCTGGGCTTCAAGACTGTGCCAACTTCTACGACGCAACATCGTCGATGCCCGACGGCATGACTTCAGGCGGGACTTGAGCCAACTGCGACAGATCTGCGCCAGGATCGTCGACGCGGCATACCGTCCGAGATGAGCTCAGGCGCGCCCGTCGGCCAGGCGGGCGCGCCGCTCCTCCTCGCGCTTCGAGTACGTGGCGGCGCGGATCGCGTCGTCGGATTCCAGGCCTGTGCCCAAGGCCCCGCCGAGAGTCGCCGCCGATGCGACGAACCAGGTGAGCACGAACAGATCGCCGACGCTGACTGTTCGGCCGAGGGCTTCGCTCATCACCGTCGTGTCGAGCACGAACAGCGCCCAGGCCAGGTTCACGAGGTACAGCGCCAGATAACAGATGATGATGCCGATGGTCAGAGTCAGCAGCGTCGAGGTGTTGTAGAGACGGGATCTCTCCCGCGCTTGAGGTGAGTCATCGTCGGGGCGGTCCCAGAGCCTGCCGTCGATCACGATCCAGGCGATGATGATCGCGATGGAGGCCAAGGTCGCCGCCGCCAGGCGCCAGCCCGACAGTGAGATGGCGAGCGACCACACCGTCGGTTCGATCGTCGCCACCGCGCCGGTCGCCAGGGCCGCGACCAGGGCGGACTTGAGCCCGGCGGCGAGCAGCCACGGGCGGTTGGCCAGCACCATGCCCAGAAGCACGCGCCCACGGGCGCTGAGCCGGGGGAGAGGCAGCCGCTTCTCCTCGGATGAGGCGGGTTCGGCCATCCCGTTGACGAGCCCTTGCACCGCATGTCGGGCGCGGGCCTGCACCCGGAAGCCGCCCAGAGCGGGCAGCGACAGCACCGCGCACAGGCGTCGAGGATCGATCGCCGCCAGCAGATAGCGCCCGTCATCATCGCGAAGCGGAAGCTCGGTGACGCCGATGACGATATCCCACCGGTTCTGGTCGGCGTGCGCACGGAGCCGTTCCAGGGCGACGTCGACGTCTTCGGAGCCGAGGGTGAACGGTTCGCTGACGAGTTCGACGATCCAGCCGTCGGCGTCAGCCGCGAGCGGTGGCGTGAGGTCGGTCATCCGGCGCGCGACGGCGGTGGGCGAAGCCGGGTCGGCCACGAGGCCCACGCGGATCGGCTCCATCTCCGCAACCTACACCTCCCACACGTCGCCCGCACTGGCATCTGCGAGTTCTGCGCTGCCTACTTCTGGTTCGCCGCGTGGTACGCGAGCAGGGCCTTGATCGAGGCGTCTGCCCAACGATGGCCGACGCATCTCCGTCGATGGCGGGAGCGATCTGCATCGCGACGAGCTGATGTCCCAGATCGTGTCCTGGGTGACGGTGATGTGCTCGTGCAGGGCGATCAGCCGGTCGAGCACCTGCCTTTCTCTGTCGACTGCGCGCCGGAATCGACGGCAGCTCCACGAGCGACCAGGGCGCTGAAGTGCCGGAATCCGCGGATGCTGGACGAGCGGCATCACGGGCTCGTGTCCAAGGGCTCCCGCGCAACGTTCGCGCGGGTCGAGCTTCAATAGCATCGAGCGGAGACCGAGGCGAGGAGTCGCTTCGACGCCGCGGGCGAGTACGTCGTGACGTAGATCGGCCCGACTTATCTCGGCGCAGTTCGCAAGAATCTCGGTGTGATGTGAACCTCGCAAGAGCAGTCGTGCCATATCGATGACACTGTGCCAACAACGCTGACGATCCACAGAAACGCTGGTCAGCCTAGGATTCGCTGACACCCACGAAGCCCCCGCCCGGCGGTCCTATCGACCACCGTGCGGGGGCTTTCTCGTTCGAGGTCGCCAGCTGCGCCGTTCATCATGGGCGTGGCTACGGGGATACTGTCCGCGAATCCTGTCTCGGTATGAGGACCTGCTTCACGATGAGGAGGATCGAGGCGGTCACCGGAATCGCGATCAGAGCGCCCAGGAGGCCGAGCAGGGTGCCGCCCACGAGCGCCCCGATGACCACGAGTGCCCCGGGTACGGCGATCGCCCGATTCATCACCTTCGGCGTCAGGACGTAGGCTTCGAGCTGCATGTAGATGAGGTACGCCACGGCGAAGATCAGCGCCGGAAGCCACCCTGAGAAAAGGGCGAGCGCGGTCGCGACAGCCCAGTAGAGCACGGATCCCACCAGCGGGATGAGGGTTATGACGAATGCGACGACCGCCATCAGCAGCGCGAAGGGAAGGCTCAGGACGAGGTGCAGGACGAGCGCGACAACACTGTTGAAGAACGCCAACACGACCATTCCCATGAGGTAGCTGCCCACGGAATCCGTGATCTGACTTGTCATCGAGTCGACCCCGGACCGGTTGTACGCGGGGAAGAGACGGTTGAATCCCGCCTTGATCGCCGGCAGGGAGGCCAGAAAATACAAGCTCAGCACGAGCACGATGACCACGCCGGAGGCCGTCGAGACGATCGATACTCCGACCTGCAGCACCCCCTGGCCTATCGCCGCGATGTGGGAGGGCTGCGTGAGAAAAGTCGTGACGTCGTGCACGAGGGTGGTCGCTTCGCTCCCCAGGGCACCGTGGAGCCAGCCGTAGAAGCGTGATGCTTCGAAACTCTTGATCAGCTTCGGTCCGTCGGCCATCACCTGAGCGACTTGGCGCACAGCGGTCGGAACGATCAAGAGCAGAGCGCCCACCACCGCCGCAGCGAAAGTCGCGTACACGATCAGGATTCCCCACGCGCGCCGTACCCCGCGGGTCTCGAGCTTGCGCACCACGGGGTCGAGTCCGAGGGCGGCGAAAAGGGCGAATGCCACATAGATCAGCACCGTGGAGAGGTGCGTGAACGCCACACCCGTGCCGAAAGCGAGAAGTCCGCCCAACGTCAAGATGTACCCCGACGAGAAGGGACGATTGAGCGATGTCAGGGTCTCGCGAAGCCGGCGCGGATTCTCGTCGACGGCAGGATGGTCAGTCATGGTGCATTCGCTCTCCGTCGCTCGGCTTCGTCGGTCCGTTTGCGCCACCCCGTCCGCGCGCTTGCCTCCACCCTCGAGACATCGCCGCGACGTCACGGCTCAGCCCTGCTCCCAGCAGCATCCCGATCGCGATGGCAGTGAGGGAGCCGAAGGTCCGCATGATGGTGTCGGTGGCGCCGGAGGCGCCCGATGCCGCCTCGCTGAGACCGATGAACCCCATCGCGCCGGGTACCAGGAGCCAGTACGCACAGGTGAGCATGACCGCGGTCGAGGGGGATGCGGAGAGGCGGCCGGCGAGCATCACGGCGGGGATGACGATCAGGGCGCCGATGAGCCCCGACAATTCGGCTCCGACCAGCATGTCGCCCAGCAGCTGTCCCGAATAGGCCACGACGAGCGCATAGAGGATCCACACGAGTGATCGTCGCGGCGCTGCGGAGTACAGGTAGTAGCCGAGTGCGACCAGGACGATCCCCGCCCAGGGCGCCCATGCGCCGAGCTGCATCGGTGCGGTGGTAGGAGCCGGAGGCTCCCCGGCGATGGAGATGCCCGCGTACACACCGAAGGTGAGAAGGCCGAGCCGGGCGATGCCGGAGACCAAGCGGCTCGCCCCCGCCATCATCTGCCCGGAGGTGAGCTCGACGGCGGCGATCGTGAGCGTGAGCCCGGGGAGGAAAGAGACCAGCGACGGCGCCACGAGCCGGAGCACATCGTCGTGCACGAAGGGACGAACGAGCAGCGATATGAGGAGTGTCACGGAGAAGGCGGTGAGCACCGGCAGGATGAGGGACAGCGTGGCGACGCGATTGCCGATCAGGACGATCGACCCCACGACCACGCCGAGCAGCACATAGACCGGAAGAGCGGTCACGGTGGGATTGAGCACCAGGCCGAACCCGACCGTGAGCAGGGTGTATCCGAAGACGGTGAGCACCGGTCCGAACCGTGCGGATTCCGATCGAATCTCGCCGAGTCGAGCGACGACGTCTTGCGGTGGCGTCGTACTCCTCGAGGCCTCACGCACGAGTCGTTCGACGGCGTCGACCTGGTCGAGGCGCAGCGGAACACTACCCACGGCGAAGAGGGAAGTGGCGGATGACGAGTTGCGCGGATCCTCGACCATCACGATCGTCGGGAGGACGAACACGCGGAGATCTGCGCGGTCGTATTGCTGCGCGAGACGGTTGAGTGTCTCCTCCACATCATTCGTCGCCTGCGACGAAGCCAGTAGCGAGGCGCCGAGCATACCGAGCATCGCGATCACGTCGGCACCGGGCTCGGCATCATTCCCGATCACAGAACGCGGGCGCAGGGCCTGGAGAGCGCCCCGTGCCCGCCCGATGATCCCTGGACTCTGATTCGTCTCGCGGTCGAGCGGTGTCATGATCGGGGCGAGACTTCGGAGGTGAGTAGATGCAGTCGGGATGCGATGCTGACGGCGTCGTCGCGCGTCGAACACCCGAGCTTGCGGTAAAGCGATCTCAGCTGCGACTTGATCGTGTTCGGTGAGACGAGCAACGACGCGGCGAGAGCGGCGGTCGTGGCATGCAGCGGAAGAGCTTGGAGAACGCGGAGTTCACTCGCGGTGAGGGTGGGCGGACGTGGGCGGTCGGCGGCGGCCAGCCCCCCGGTCGCGGCCGCGAAGGAGGTTGCTTCCTCCGGGGAGAGGCGTTCCTGCACCCGGGTTATCAGCTGGAGGGGAATCTGCGAGACGAGTCGCCGCCGCCCCGGCCTCGAAGCGATTCGCGCGACCTGCGCAGCCGTCTCCGAGGCGACCGCATCGGTGAGTGCGCACTCCAACCACGCAGACAGGAGGATCGACTCCGCGCGTGCACCCGGCCCCAACGATCGGGCGGTGGACATCTGACGCAGTCCCGAAGCGGCGACATCCAGGCGCGACTCGAGAAGTGCGTGGCGGATGATCGCCATGCGCGTGAGCGGTCCCGATCGAGCGGTCTCCTCGGCGATCCGTCTGGCGGCGGTCGTGTCTCCGGTAGACCAGAGTGCGTCGATCGACACGGAGTTGATGACGTCGGTCGCGAACGAGCCGTGCTGATCCGGATGCGCGTCGCGTGCGAGAGCAACGGCCTCGATCGCATCGTCGGGATGCTGCAGCACGAGCAGTCGCCGTGACCGCGCGAGCAGCGCGAACGGCCAGGTCAGCTCGATGCTGTCATAGGTTTCGAGCTGGCTGAGGAGTTCGTCGGTGTCCGGGTCCATGCTGTCGACGGCGAGCAGAGCGCGTGCGCATCGTTCCGTCATAGCCGTCGCCGTCAGATGGGCGCGTGTGGGTTCAGGCAACGTGGCGAGCTCTCTCAGCGAGCTCTCGGCATCGTCGATCGAGCCGCGAACGGCGTGGGTGAGTGCGGTGCGCCCGAGCGCCATCCGTTCCGCATCGGTCTGCTGCGACAATCTCCCGAGGTCCCGGGCGGTGGCGAATTCCAGCAGCGCGGCCGCGGATTCTCCGGCCGCGAGCAGGGTCGATCCGATCTGCTGGTGATAGAACCAGAGCGGTCCGTCCGGGCGCTCGCGGGATTCGACGCGGACTTGCAGGATGCGGTCTTGCAGGCGACGAGCGTAGATCATCGCGGCCGCCACGTCTCCGCTCAACCGGAAGGCCACCATCTGCACAAGCGTGAAGATGTCGAGTTCGTCCGCGCTCATGTTCCGCGCGTCGTCGGGATAGATGAGGGGTTTGAACGGGCGGTTCGTCCGCGCCAGCACGGGCGTCATGCGGTGCACGATGCGCAGCACCGGGTACCGCTCCAGGAGAGGCGTCGGAAGTGACTCGACGGCGGACACGAGCTCATCGGCGTGCACGCTGTACAACGGCCAGATGTTCATCATGGCCGCGTGAGCCACCGCTTCGCTGCTCTTCGAGAGCACGGCGCTCCGCAGCGCCTCGATCGCCCGCGTGCTGTCCGTCAGGTTCATCGTCTCAGCGCGCGCCGAGGCGCTGCGCGCGTTCTGTGGCATCGGAGACTCAGCTCGGACGGGACGAAGCCACCGCACCGTGTCCGGCGGCGAGACGACGGAGATCGGTGAGGGACAGGAAATGCAATTCACCGCGCTCCTCGAACTTCGTCGAGACGTTGCCCGCCAGGCCTCCTTCGATCGCGAGACCGCTGCCCAGATCGAGGACCAGCGGGGGGCTGCCCTCGGCGAAGTCGACATCCGCGAGGTCGACCCACACGATGTTCGGGCGCGTCGTCGATTCGAACACATAGCGGAGGCGGGTGAGATCCGCGACGACCTGCCAGATGGTCTGCGATGCATCCGGTCTGCCTTCGTCCGGCAGACGGAAGGGCTGGGCGGCATTGCGGATCACGCTGAACATCGACGCGATGGCCTCGAGCTGGGTCTTCGGCTGCGGCAGACGACGGACGTAGTGGGCGGCACGGGCGAAACGGTCGGGGGCGAGCGTCGTCCCAGGCAGGGGGTTCTCGCCGCCGAACCCGTCGATCTGTGAAAGCAGCGCGAGCTGCTCGTCATACTTCGGCGAGTTCGTCATCACCCGAAACTCCGCCCCGTGGTGGACCTCGACGTCGCCGTCGATGTACTCGATGATCGCGGAATCGCCGGATGCGTCGTCCAGGGCCAGATGAATCGTGGGGACCTCACCCGTGACGGGGTCCGTGAGCTGGACCACCTGCACGCGGTTCGAGGTGATCCACCCCACGGCTTCCGCCACCGTGGCGAAATTGTCGAGGAAGTACTGCAACCAGACGGCCTGACTCAGCGCTGGTCGTGACGGATCGAGCTCTCCGTATGAGGATTCGGCGAGCCAGAGAACGTGCCCGGCGAGCCCCGCCTCGTTCACCCCGTCGACCGTGATCATGTCGAAGGCCGTGGCGACGATGCTGCCGTACCGGGATTGCCAGGTCAGAGCGCCGTCGACTCCGTCGTCGCGGCGCGACCCTCTCGGCAGCTTCCACAGATTGGTGCCCAGATCGCGGTGGTAGTCCATGTTCCGTCCGACGATCACCGCTCCGTCGGCGTCGGGCCAGACCACTCTTGTGCACATGTCGGTGTCTCTCTCTCGGGTTCGTCGGGGATCGGCAAGATTGCGCTTCTATGCCGGAGCAGGAATGAAGGTCATCCACGCTTCCGCGGTCGGAACCAGGGGAACAGGGAACCGATGACCACGCCGGCAGCCAGAACCGCGAGAAACCAGCCCCAGGCGGGCATCGTGAACTCCAGGAACAGGAATCTCAGCGTCGCGGGAGCCACATTCGAGAACACGAAGGAGAGCGCGGCGATGGCGATGATGATGGCGATGATCGCCTTCGCGCCGTTCGCCTTCGCCTTCTGTTCCGTACCGCTGCCTGTCGTGCTTTCCTTCTCGGGCATACGTCTCCTCCTCCTGCTCCCGCGCGCTCGCGGGCCGCTCCAGGGAGGAGACTACTCACCTTTCGTGCCGCTCCACGAGAGGATGAGAGCCGGGTGAAGGGCAGGGGGCGGACAGGGTCATCACCCGAATGACGGGTCGGGGGAAATCTCTCGCCGGGACGCATCCACCGCGCAGCCCGCGGCATAGTCTCGCGGCCATGGCCCCAGGGACGCATGCACCTCAGAGAATGATCATTCGCGACGCTCGCGTCTTCGACGGCGTGAATGCGAAGACACAGGACAACGTCGATGTCCTGATCGAAGGTCCCTTCGTCGTGGCCGTATCCTCGGCTCCCGTCGCCGGCGACGCCTCCGACGGCGTGATCGAGATCGACGCGAAAGGGCGCTTCCTGATGCCGGGCCTGAGCGATGCCCACGTGCACCTCATGGGCAACGCCAACAGCATGATGGAGTTCCTGCAGGGTCCGACCGGCGCGCTGTACGGGAACACGATCGCCGAGGCGAAACGGATGCTGCTGCGCGGGTTCACGACGGTGCGGGATATGGGTGGTGACACCGCTCCGGTGAAGTCGCTCATCGATCGCGGTGTATTCGAGGGGCCGCGCATCTTCCCCAGCCAGGCGATGATCTCGCAGACATCGGGACACGCTGACTTCTCGTTCGTCTACGACGTTCCGGAGGAGTTCGGCGGTGCACCGAGCCGGACCGAGGACATCCACTTCACCCGCGTCGCCGACGGAGTACCGCGCGTGTTGGCGGCTGTCCGGGAGCAGCTCAAGATGGGGGCGAGCCAGATCAAACTCACCCTCGGCGGTGGTGCTGCGTCGATGTACGACCCACTGAACACTCTGCAGTACACGCCGGATGAGATCCGAGCCGCCGTGCAGGCAGCGACCGACTACGGCACCTACGTCGCCACCCACGTCTACACGCCCGCCGGAATCGCCCGCGCTTTGGATGCCGGCGTCACATCGATCGAACACGGACACCTCGCCGACGAGGCGACGATCGCGCTGATCGCCGAGAAGGGCGCCTGGCTCTCGATGCAGCCCTTCGCCGAGGACGACCACCACTACCCCGACCCGGTGCGTGCCGCCAAGAACACCGAGATCTGCCACGGCACCGATGAGGTGTACGGCTGGGCGAAGCAGTATGGAGTGAAGACCGCATGGGGGACCGATCTGCTGCTCGAGCCGCAGTCTGCGGCCCGCCAGAGTGTCATGGCTGCGCGCCTCGGTGACTTCTACAGCAATGTGGACGCCCTCACGATGCTCACCTCCGGCAACGCGTCGCTGTTCGAGCTCGCGGGGGAGCGCAACAGTTACCGAGGCGCGAAGCTCGGCGTCATCGCGGAAGGATCCTGGGCGGACCTGATCCTCGTCAACGGAGATCCGATCGAAGACCTCTCGCTCATCGCCGACCCTGACGCGAACTTCGCGCTCATCGTCAAGGGCGGCCAGGTCATCAAGAACGAGGCCTGAAGCCATGTCGGCTCCTATCGGCAATCTCAGGGCGAATCGAAGGGGAAGAGCGATGACAGCTCCGACGGATCAGGGTGAGACCGATGAGGGTCTCGGCACACGCAGCGGGCACAGCGAGACGTTCGGCGAGGTGCTGATCACCGCGACCGGCATCGGTGTCGACGCCTCTTGGGGGCACATCTACGGACCTGTCGATCTCACGGTCCGAGCCGGCGGCGTCACGGTGCTCGTCGGCGCAGGAGGCCGCGGCCGTCAGGCGCTCCTGCTGACGTTGAGCGGGCGGATGAAGCCGACCACCGGACGACTCGAAGCGTTCGGACGCATCGACAAGCCGCATCATCTCTTCGGTCAGGCGGCGATCGCCAACGTCGACGAGGTCGACGGCATCCCGCAGACGATCCGCGTGCACGACATCGTGACCGAACAGGTGCGGTGGGCCGCCAAGTGGTACCAGTGGGTGCCGCAGTCGACCGACGAGGATCTCGAACGCATCTGCCGCCCGGTATTCGGTGACTATTCGCTGCCGACGATGGACGCGATGGTCGAGGAGCTGCCGGAGTTCACAGCAGCCCTCTTCCGCATCGCCGTGGCCAACATCCGAAAGCCCCCGCTGCTGGTCGTCGGTGGCGTCGACACCCTCGCCAGCGTCGAGGGCTCCCGGCGTCTCCGTGAGCGCCTCATCGCTCTCGGTGCCGAGCAGACCGTCATCATGGCCGACGTCAACGGCGTCGAGAAGCAGGACGGCATCACCGATGTGATCGAGGTCCACAACCTCACCGACCACGAATTCGCGGTCCTGGAACGAGAGGTCACCGGCCGATGATCGCCGCATTCTCACCCGGTAGCGATTTCAAGCGCTACTACCGCGGGCGCATGCCGCGTCTCGCCGTCGCCGTCATCATCCTGATGCCACTGCTGTACGGCGCACTGTACCTCTGGGCGTTCTGGAACCCGTTCGGCAACGTGAACCATCTGCCCGTCGCCATCGTCAACCTCGACGAGGGGGCCGACGCGATGGGCGAGCCGCTCGATGCGGGTACCCAGGTCGTGAAGGGGATCGTCGATTCCGGGCAGCTCGAGACCCACGTCGTGGATGAGGCCGAAGGCACCGCAGGCCTCGAACACGGACGATATGCGTTCACGATCACGATCCCTGCGGACTTCAGCGAGGCGATCGCATCGGCGGCGACGGGGGACCCCCGCCAGGCCGACCTGATCTTCACCTACAACGACGCGAACAACTACCTGTCGACCGTGATCGGTCAGGATGCTGCCGCTGAGGTCATCAACGACGTCACGGCGCAGGTGGGGGAGCAGGTCTTCCTCGCCGTCGCGACCGGGATCAAGGGGGAGCTGCCCACGATCCGCCAGGCCGCGGCCGGTATCGAGACGCTCAACTCCGGGGTCGACGAACTCAGCGCGGGAGCCGATCAACTCGCCACGGGTCTGGTGACGGCCAAGTCGGGCGCGGGGACGCTTTCCGCCGCCCTCGATGAACTCGTGGCCAACGTGGACGGTGCCGTCGGGCAGGTCGAGCGAGCCGTCAACGCCAACGGTCTCACGACCGGCGAACTGCAGCAGTTCGCCTCGTCCATCCGCACCAGCACCGACAGCCTCGACGGCGCACTGGCAGGTATCGCGGAAGCGAACACGCGGGCGCGGGCAGATCTGCAGGCGGTGATCGACGACGTGCGCGCCTCCGGCGACGACGAGCTGGCCGAGCGGCTGGAGAATGTGCAGCGATCGATCGAGCAGAGTGGTGTCGGGCAGGAGGTGTCGATCGCCTTCGACCGTCTCCGCAACGACGTCGACACCCTCGCCGGCGAGTTCGACAACCCGAGCAGTCGCGTGAACGTGATGCTGCGGGCTGTCGAGTCCGGCGGCATCAACAACACCCTGAACCAGGTCACGGGGAAGGCCGACGAACTGCGATCGGGCGCGGACCAGCTCGCGAGCGGCCTGGTCCAGCTCAGCGACGGTGCGAACGAGATCTCCGCGAACATGCCTGCGCTCGTGGCCGGCACCGCGGAACTTGCCAGCGGCGTCGAATCGGGGATGAAACTGATCCCCCACTGGAACAGTGATCAGCAGTCGAGCTTCATCAAGACGCTGGCCGATCCCGTCGTGATGAAGCAGGTCACGAACAACGAGGCGAAGACCTTCGCCTACGGATTCGCACCGTTCTTCTTCGGGCTTGCGCTGTTCGTCGGCGGCATCATCGCGTGGATGCTCTTCACTCCGCTGCAGGCGCGTCCGCTGGCGCAAGGGCTCGGGTCCTTCCGAACCGTGCTCGCCTCCTATGCGCCCACGCTGGCGGTCGGCTTCCTGCAGGCGGCGATCCTCTACCTGGTCGTGCGGTTCGGACTGGGAATGGAGTACGCCAACCCCTGGGGCACATTCGGGTTCATGCTGCTCATGGTCGCGATGTTCATGGCCATGATCCAGATGTTCAATGCCGTCCTCGGGCCGGCCGTGGGCCGAGTGCTCACGCTCGCCTTCCTCATGGTGCAACTCACTTCCGCCGGAGGCGTGTACCCGGTCGCGGTGACGACGCTGCCGTTCCAGTACATCCATTGGATCGATCCGATGACGGCCACCGTCACCGGGCTGAGGTTCATGATCCTGGGAGGCGCGGACTACCGGCTGTGGGTTGCGATCGGCACGATCGCCCTGCTCACAGTGGTGTTCCTCGCGATCTCGACGTTGGCCGCCCGGCGCAACAGGCAGTACAACATGGACCGCCTCTACCCACCGGTCGAGGTATAGGAGGAGAGTCACCCTCACCACACGTCCTGGCACCTCATCCCACTTCACCCGTCCGATCTCTTCGTAGGAGCGAAAAGTGACCACCAACACGCACAAGGCCCGGCAGTCGACGAACATCGACTCGACCATCAGCATCAATCCCGTCTTCGTTCGACCGGGCGAGGCCACCGAGTTCGACAAGTTCACATTGCCGACCGGCCCGAGCCTGCCGGAGACGGCGTACCAGATCGTGCACGACGAGTCGATCCTCGACGGCAACTCGCGACTCAATCTCGCGACGTTCGTCGGCACCTGGATGGATGACGAGGCCAAGAAGCTGTACCTCGAAGCGGCCGACAAGAACATGATCGACAAGGACGAGTACCCGGCGACCGCGGCGATCGAGGATCGCTGCTGGCGGATCCTCGCCGACCTGTGGAACGTCCCGGACAAGAGCGACACGATCGGCACCTCGACGATCGGCTCGTCGGAGGCGTGCATGCTCGGCGGGCTCGCTCTCAAACGCCTGTGGCAGGAGAAGCGCACCGCTGAGGGCAAGTCGACGGACAAGCCGAACCTGATCATGTCGGCGGCTGTCCAGGTCGTGTGGGAGAAGTTCTGCAACTACTGGGACGTCGAGCCGCGTTACGTGCCGGTGAGCCCGGATCACATCATCCTCGACGGCTACAACCTCGAGGACTACGTCGACGAGAACACGATCGGCGTGGTGTCGATCCTCGGACAGACGTTCACCGGACTGTACGACGACACCATCGCGATCTCGAAGAAGCTCGATGAGATCCAGGCGAAGACCGGCCTCGACGTGAAGATCCACGTCGACGGGGCTTCCGGCGCGATGGTCGCACCGTTCTGTCAGCCGGACCTGGTGTGGGACTTCCAGCTGGACCGGGTGAACTCCATCTCCACCTCGGGCCACAAGTACGGCCTCGTCTACCCCGGTGTCGGGTGGGTGGTCTGGCGCAACACCGCCGTGCTGCCCGAGAGCATGATCTTCCACGTGAGCTACCTCGGCGGGGACATGCCCACGCTCGCGCTGAACTTCTCTCGCCCCGGCGCGCAGGTGCTGCTGCAGTACTACCAGTTCCTCCGTCTCGGATTCGAGGGCTACCGCGAGGTGCAGCAGAACTCGATCGACGTCGCCACCTACCTCTCGAGCGAGATCGCGAAGATCGGCCCGTTCGATCTGATCAGCAACGGAGACACGATCCCCGTGTTCGCGTGGGTGCTGAAGGACGGACACACTGACAAGTGGACTCTGTACGACCTCGCCGATCGTCTGCGGATGAAGGGGTGGCTCGTCCCCGCCTACCCGATGGCCGATGACATGTCGGATGTCGTCCTGCAGCGCATCGTCGTGAAGGTCGGGCTCAGCCGTGACCTCGCATCGGCTCTGCTCGCGGACATCCGGGGCGAGGTGGCGTTCCTCGATGCGCTGACCACCCCGCTTCCGGATACCGCGAGCAGCGGATCACACTTCCACCACTGATCCGTCCGATCGGGGAGGGCGCCGTCGTGCGCCCTCCCCGATCGCGCCTTCGAGTCACACAGAGAGG
Organism: Microbacterium maritypicum; assembly: GCF_041529975.1. Lineage (NCBI taxonomy): Bacteria > Bacillati > Actinomycetota > Actinomycetes > Micrococcales > Microbacteriaceae > Microbacterium > Microbacterium maritypicum. Next base: position 1,836,570 of record NZ_CP168030.1, read on the forward strand.
AGTGCGACGATGACCGTTGCAGCGACCAGCATCGATCCACCCCGCAGGCTCTTCGTGCCCAATGTCACGAAGCAGTGCTGGGGGTTCATGATCGGCTCCGCGTTCTTCGCCGTCGGCTCCGCGCCCGGCCTGAGCGAGGCATTGGGCTCGAGCGGGTCCAACCTGCTCTTCTTCATCGGCGCCTGGTTCTTCACCGGCGCCGGACTGATCCAACTGTTCCTCAGCGGTGCCGTGGCCGTGAGGGTGGCCTACGCGCCGGGACGGATGGTGCGGGCGGAGTGGCTCGCCGCTGCCACGCAGTCGTTCGGGACGATCCTGTTCAACGTCAGCACGACCGGCGCCCTGCACGCGCGGAGCATCGCTGCACAGGAGAAGCTCGTCTGGAATCCCGACGCCGGGGGCTCTGTCGCCTTCCTCCTCAGCGGCATCCTCGCATTCGTGGCCTACGCCCATGCCCGAAGGCTCTGGGATCTGGGGCGTCGGGCCTGGTGGTCGGTCTTCATCAATATGGTCGGATGCATCGCGTTCGGTGCCTCGGCAGTGGGCGCATTCATCCTGCCCAGCGGAGACGCGCTCAACAACGGTCTCGCGAACAACGGCACCTTCGTCGGGGCGCTCTGCTTCCTGCTGGCCTCTCTCATCGTTCTTCCGTTCTGGGATCGGGGACGCCATCACCGGGGCAGGGCGGGCTCCGGCCAGGACGACGAGCCCGTTCTCCGATGACGCGCACGCGGACGCCGGTGGCGACGGAACGGGAGACGGCGATGGACAGGACGACATCGATCGACACGAGAGCGAGTGCGAGGGCGGTCGGCTCCCGCATCCGGGTCCGACGTGCGCTCGACGACGAGTCGTTCGCCCTCACTTTCGGCGCGTTCGCCTTCGCCGGAAGCGCCATCGTCGCGATCTTCGTGTTCTGGGGCCGCGAGCTTCCGATCGATGGCCGACACTCTCTCGGCGAGTTCGCGGCGATCGCCGGCGCCGTGGCCGCCGCTGCCGGATTCGCGACATCCCGTCTGCGTCCGCATCGCGACAGGCCGACCGACATGCGCGCCGCCGACGGCACCCGGTACTGGTGGTTCGACCTCGTCGCATTGTCGGCCGCCTACGCTGCCATCGCTCTTCTCGGGTGGATCGGCGTGGCGACCATCCTCGATCACAGCTTCGTCGGGGCGACGGTGTTCGCGTCGCCCGCGGTCGTCCTCGCGGCGGCATCCGCGGCGCTCAGCGCATATCTCGCCTTCGTGAGCGGGGCGAATCTCACGCCCCGACATCTGTCCCTCGTCCTCGCGGTGTTCCTCGTGGTCGGCATGGTGACGGCGATGTTGAGTGCGACGGACCCGCAGTGGTGGCAGATGAACCTGTCGGCGCTCGGCATCACCCACGACATCTCGGCGCTGACGTTCAACGTCACACTGATCGTGTCGGGCGTCATCGTCACGACGATCGCGCGGTTCGGGACCGCGTCTCTGCCTTCGGAGAAGGACGCGGATCGACGGCGGCGAGGCACCGTTCGGGGGCTCTTCGTTCTGCTCGGTGCGCTGCTCGCCTGTGTCGGGCTCTTTCCCGTCGACCGGTTCTTCCTCCTGCACAACACAGTCGCCACCGGCATGTGCGTCGCGTTCGCGGTGCTCGTGGTCGGGCTCCCCTGGCTCATCCCGACCATGCCGAGAGTCTTCGTCGCGCTGGGCTTCGTCTACGTGGGGGTGATCGTGATCCTCGCGCTGCTCTTCTCCGCCGGCATCTACAACCTGACGGCCGTCGAGCTCGTCTCGGCTCTGCTCATCTTCAGCTGGATCATCCTGTTCCTGCGTAATGCGCACCCGGTGGTGCGCGCATGATCGCCGTCCTCGCAGATCTGCTGACACTCGGCGTCGCCGTCGCGATCAGCCCGTTGTCCATCGTCGCCGTCATCCTGATGGCGACATCGGGCAAGGGGCGCACGAACGGCACGGCGTTCATCCTGGGGTGTTATGCGTGGGGCATCCTCTTCGTCGGCGTCCTCGTGCTGATCGGCCGAGCGGCGGGGGCGGAGGACCCGGACTCCGGGCCGCACATCACGATCGACATCATCGAGATCGTCCTCGGTGCGGGTCTGCTCGTGCTCGCGCTGCTGCAGTGGCGCGGCCGTTCTTCGCACGAGACTCCCAAATGGATGGCCAGTCTCGACGGGCTGACCGCGTGGAAGGCGTTCTTCGTCGGCGTCCTGATATCGGGACCGCTGTCGCCCAAGGATCTGCCGCTGCTCGCCGCCGCGGGGGGCCGCATTTCGCAGGCCGTCCTGCCCGTCGAACAGGTGGTGGCCGTCGTGCTGATCTTCGGCATCTTCGGCATCTCAGCGGTGGCGATTCCGTGGATCATCAGCGTCGTCTCGCCGAGCAAGGTCGAGGTGCGCCTCTCCGGCATGCGCAACTGGCTCGTCACCAATCACGCCGTCATCATGGCGGTGCTCTTCGTCATCCTCGGTTTCAAGCTCATCGGCGCCGGCGTCGCCGACCTCGCGGGGTGAGTCGTGGGTTCCGATCGTGAGGAGTCCGGATGCCGGTAGAGGTCCTCGTCTTCGTCATCGTCGCCGTGTTCGTGATCGTGTTCGCGAGCTCGCTGTCGCAGCGGACGGGCATCGCGGGGCCGCTGATCCTCGTCGCCGTCGGCGTGGGGGTCAGCCTGATCCCCGGGGTGGCCGCCGTGTCCGTGCCCCCGGAGTTGATCCTGGTCGGCGTGTTGCCTCCACTGCTGTTCTCGGCGGCCGTCTCCGCCCCGGCGATCGAATTCCGGCGTGATCTCGCCGCGATCGGCGGCCTATCGGTGCTCCTCGTGATCGTGAGCGCCGTGGTGCTCGGGCTGTTCTTCTTCTGGGCCATACCCGGTCTCGGCTTCCCGCTGGCGGTGGCGCTCGGTGCGATCCTGAGCCCGACGGATGCCGTCGCGACGTCCATCGTGCGCCGACTCGGAGTGCCGCGACGCGTGGTGACCGTGCTCGAGGGGGAGTCCCTGCTCAACGACGCGACCGCACTGGTGCTGCTGCGCACGGCGATCGTCGCGGCGGCGTCCGGATTCTCCTTCCTCACGACTCTCGGATCGTTCGCCTGGGCGGTGCTCTCCGCTGTCGCCGTCGGTGCGGGCGCCGGGTGGCTGGCGCTGCGCCTGCGGGCATGGACCACGAGCGCGACGGCGAACACCGCCCTCGGCTTGACGATCCCGTACATCGCCTATCTGCCGACGGAAGCACTCGGAGGTTCCGGCCTCGTCGCGGCGGTCGTGGCGGGCGTGGTCTGCGGGCAAGGGGCCGTGCGATGGCTCACACCCGAACAGCGCATCTCCGACAAGCTCACCTGGCGCACGATCGCGTTCCTCCTCGAGGGTGCCGTCTTCCTCCTCATGGGGCTCGAGTTGTGGGGGATCGTCGAGAGCAATCTCGAGGCAGAAGAAGGGCTGCTCGCAGGCATCGCCATCGCCGCGGTGGCACTCGTGATCCTGATCGCCGTCCGTGCCGCCTACGTCTTCCCCATGATGCAGGTGCACACCGCCAGGGTGGCGAGATCGGTGCGCCACCGCCTCTCCGTGGACGGAGCCGGGTCCGGAAGGCGCACTGCGGGACGGATGCGCGCCGACATCGAGTACTTCGACGCGTCGCCGCTGACCTGGAAGCACAATGCGATGATCGTGTGGGCCGGCATGCGTGGTGCGGTCACCCTCGCGGCGGCGCAGACGCTGCCCGCAGAAGTACCGTCGCGCGACCTGCTGGTCTTCATCGCGTTCCTCGTCGCCGCGGGCAGTCTGCTGCTGCAGGGGATGACCCTTCCTGTCTTGGCGCGTCTCCTCGGACTCCGGGCGGCTGGGGCGAGCGGCCCGCCGCGCGACGAGATCCGCAGCATCGACGAGCAGCTGCGTGACGCCGCCCAAGCGGCGATCGACGGTGACACGCTGCAGCGTCGTGGGCGCACGCCGTTCTCCGACGCGCTCTCTTCGCTCCCGAGGGCGGGATTCGTCGCGCCACTCGATCCCCGTGGCGGTGCGGATGCCCCGGAGGCGCTCGAGTTCCAACTCGCCCTGATCGCCGTCATGCGGGAGCGCCTGCATGAACTCGGCCGGTCCGGACATCACAGCACGACCGCCCTCCGATATGTCCTCGATGAGCTCGATGCCTTCGAGATCAGTGTGAAGCTCCACCTCGAAAGCGAGAGATGACCATGGAACTCGACTCGGCACCTCTGATCGGCATCGCTCTGGCGGTCGGATCTGCCGCTGCGCTCGCGGTCGGCAATCTGCTGCAGGCGCGAGGTGTGCGTGCCATGGAGGCCGCAGCGGAGCGCGGAGTCGACGGTTCGAAGGCCATGAACCTCCTTCGCAACCACTTCTGGCTGCTCGGCACTCTCCTCCTCGGAGTCACCGTGCTCCTGCAGATGGGCAGTCTCACATTCGCGCCCTTGATGGTCGTGCAACCGGTGGGCGTCGTCGCACTGGTGTTCACCGCCCTGTTGACGGCAGTGTTCGCCAAGAGAGCGCCCTCCCGTCAGGTGGTGCGAGCCATCGCCATCTGCGTGCTCGGGGTGGCCGGGTTCGTGACCGTCGCGGCGATGGTGAGCACGCAGCACGCGATCACCGATGTGCAGCTCATCGCGGTGCTGGTCGTGCTGACCGTGCTGCTGGTCACCACGGCGGTGGTCGGGATCGTGGGGCGGCGCCGGCGCACGCCTCCGGTCGTCTGGGTGCTTCTCGGCGGCATCTACTCGGCCTTCGTGGCGACCCTCGGCAAGACAGTCATCCTCCGCGTGCAGTCTGCCTTTCAGTCGGGCGGTCTGAAGTGGGATGTCGCCAACCTTCTGACCATCGCCTGCATTCTGGGCATCGGAGTCGCCGGGGGACTCTCGATCTACTTCGTGCAGAAGGCCCACGCTTTCAACCGCCCGGAGGTCGTCGTCGCGGGGCTCACCGTCGTGGATCCCGCGGTCGCCGTCGTGCTGGGCATCGCGATCCTGGGCGAGGCGAGCGGCGCGCCGATGTGGGCGTACCTGGCGTTGGCGGCGGCGGGAGCGGTCGCGATGAGCGGGGTGTTCGCCCTGTCACGGGCGGAGGCTCGCACGGAATGAGCGGTGCGGGTCGGGTCCTCAGCGGCCCGGATGCCGGACAGCCCGGGTGGTCGCCCGGGTGTCACCGGGGTGAACACCCGGGTGATGTCCGACGGTGATCTGCGCCCCGAGCCCACCAATATATTAGGAAGGAGTCAGCGAGGAACCGAGGGGGTTGGTTTCTCGTCTTACAGGACCGGCGCTTCCCCAGAGCGTCGGCAGAGCAGGGGGTAACGATGCTTCGAGCGACCGCTTTTAACGACAAGTGCACGACTGTCCTTCGTCGGGAGCTCCTCCGTCCCGTCGTGGTGCGAACACCTCGAACCGCTCCGGAAAGAGCCTGGGTGGGGCCCGCATGAACCTCACCGACACGGACCGCGCCCGCGATGAGCTCGCGAAGGCAGTGCGTGCCGGACATCCAGAAACCATCGCCCGCACCGTCGTCTCCAACGTATGGCCGCTCTACACGACGCATCCCGACGCGTTGACGGCAGCGGTCGTCGAGCTCCCGAGCAGTCTGCTCGACCGGCATCCCATTCTTCGAGTGATCCATCCGATGACGGCCGTGCTCGCCCGCAGGGCTCGGGCCTATCAGCCGGTCCCGCACGCCCAGGATGCGCGCCTGATGAGCGCCGATGAGCTCGACTTCCTCACTCTTGCCCAAATGCTCTCGTTCCGCGTCAACGGCGACGTCACGGCCGCCATGGTCTACGCGCGGCGGCTCGAGGATCGCCTTCTCGAGACGGCAGCCGAGGGCCGGGAACGCATCGACGGGCCCCTGTGGTTCCTCCATCATCAGATCGGGACCACGATGCTCGCCGCCGGCGACTCGGGGCGGGCGCTGTTGGAGTTCGCGACGGCTCGTCAGCTGGGCAAGTTCTCCGGGCAGGAGTACGCCGAACGTATGGCTCTCGCCCGAACCGCACTCGCACACGCGATCCGCGGCACTCTGAGTGAGGCGGAACGCGCGCTCGCCGAGGCGGAGGAGATGCCGGAGGTGACCGCCCTCCATGCGAGCGCGACGATGTCGTCCGAGCTCATCGCCAGGGCGCTCATTGCCGTGGACCGCCGGTCGGGTGACGTCGACGAGTTGCTGTCGGGAGCGTGCCCGGTCGACAGCATCGAACTCAACTGGCCGTTCGCTCTGCTGGCCCGTTGCCGTGCCTATCTCTCGCGGCATCGGCCGGAGGATGCGCTCGAGGCGATCCGACTGGCTTCGGACGGGCATCCGACTCAGCGGGGCTCGTTCGCCGCCGACGTCGTCGCCTCCTCGACCATCGAGGCGCTCATCGCCACGGGTGACTCCGCGTATGCCTGGACGGTCGTCAAGGAAAACCCCAAGGTCGGCGTGCTCACCCTGCTGGCGACCGCCCATCTCGCGCTCCACGACGGGCGGCTGGACACGGCGGCACACGAGCTTCGCGCGCTGGCATCGGACCAGACGCTCGGACCTGCGCAGCGCGCCGAAGCCGTGCTGCTCTCCGGGTGGCTCGAGCTCGCGCGAACGGGCGAGATCGATGCGGAGACCGCACGCCAGATCTCGAGGATCTCCCAGCGCGCCGACCGCCGACGCCTGCTGGAAGTGATGCCGCGACAGCTCGTGGATCGCATCAAGGAAGTGCTGGATGCGGAAGCCGCCGAGGAGTGGGTCGTGGTGACGGAGGGCATCGTGTTCCGGGATCTCCAAGCGCGACCGTCGCTCACCTCGGGCGAACTCCGTATCCTCAACGCGCTGCCGGCACAGCGGTCGACGGCGAACATGGCATCGAGCTTCCACGTGTCGCCGAACACCGTGAAGTCGCAGCTGCGCTCGATCTACCGCAAGCTGGGGTGCTCGACTCGAGAAGAGGCGATTCGCATCGCGACGCGCATGCGTCTGCTCGCTGCCTCCATGAGCGACTGATCGCCTTCGCCGCATCGACCACGGACGGTCGCGCTGGCCACGTTCGGGCAGCCGGCGCGACCGTCCGTGATCAACGCTGCATGCGACCGAACGTGATCGCTCGCACGATGTTCACCACGCCGAGGACGATGAGCGAGATACCCATCAGCATCCACAGCACCATGGCGCCCCACAGCGGTGCGAACAGCAGCACCGCTCCAGCCACGATCGAGAAGATCGCGAAGACGATCGACCAGACCCTGGAGCCGGTTCCGGAGAGGGTGCTCAGAGCGACGATGCCCTCGACGATCCACAGGATGCCGACGAGCACGCCGAGGAAGGCTCCCAGCCAGACCGCGGTCTGACCGAGGCTCGTGAACGCGATCACCCCGGCGACGATGAAGATCAGGCCGAGCAGCACGTGGCCGACGCGCGCCCATCCGCCCTTCGTCCTGCTCAGCCCGCCGATGGCCGCGTAGATGACACCGGCGACGATCGCGTAGGCGGCGACGAGAGCGGTGACGGCCACCGCGGTCTTGCCCGGCCAGACGAGGATCACCACCCCGACGACGAGGGCGAGCGATCCCCCCACGCCGATGGCGATGCGGATGCCGTCGAAGGCGGTCTTCGTGGACGTGGGTGCAGCGTGCATAGGCGTTTCCTCGAGAGTCGATCGGGCGGTGCCGGGCGTTATGCGGCGTGGGGCTTCTTCTCGCCGACCAGGCTCTGAACGGCCTTCGTGATCGCGGCGAACTCGTCCTGCTTGCGCGCCACGAACTCGAGTGCTTCGGTCCCGGTGGCCAGCACCTGCTGGCCGAGCTCTCCGACATCCGCGAAATGGTGGCTGGCGTTGCCGACCAGGCCGCCCTCCAACGCCAGTCGCCCCACCAGGTCGAGCTTGAGGATTTTGGTGCCCTCGTTGAAGCTCATGTCGGCGAAATCGACCCAGACGATGTTCGGTCGGGTCGTCGATTCGAAGGCGTAGCGCATGTTGGTGAGGTCGAGCACCACCTGCCAGATGGTCTGCGACGCGTCGGGTTTGCCCTCCTCCGGCGTTCGGAACGGCTGTGCCGCGTTGCGGATGATGCTGAACATCGCCGAGATCGCCTCGATCTGAGTCTTCGGCTGTTTCTGGTGCGCCACGTAGAAGGAGGCGCGCGCGAAGCGATCACTGGCCAAGGTCGACCCGGGAAGCGGCTTGTCACCGCCGAGGCCTTCGACCTCCTTCACGAGGTCGAGCTGCTTGTCGAACGTCGGGGAGTTGGTCATCACCTGGTACTCGCGGCTGTGGTACACCTTCGGCTTACCATCGGTGTACTCGATGATCGCCGAGTCGCCGGTCGCGTCGTTGATCGCCAGGTGCAGCGTGGGAACGAGGTGCCCCGTCGGGTCGAAGAGCTGAGCGATCTGCACCTGCGACTCGTTCGTCCACGCGACGGCCTCGGCGACCGTGGCGAAGTTGTCGAGATAGTACTGCAGCCACACCGCCTGGCTCAGCTGAGTCGCATCCGCTGCGGGTCTGCCGTAGTCGGATTCGGCAAGCCACAGGATGTGACCCGCGAAGCCCTTCTCGTTCATGCCGTCGCACGCGATGAGGTCGAACGCCGTCGCGATGATGCTTCCGTACTTGGCCTTCCAGGTGAGGGTGCCATGGACACCGTCGGAGCGCTCGATGCCACGGGGGAGCTTCCAGAGGTTGGAGAGCAGGTCCATATGGAAGTCCATGTTTCGGCCAACGATGACTGCACCATTGGCATCGGGCCAGACAACTCGTGTGCACATGAGCGCCGCACGTCCTCTCGTCGATGATTCGCCCGCGGCCGGAGGAGTCACGGGCTCTCTGGTGATTATTGGTCGCGCTCGCCCGTGCGGACGTGGCGACGACGCGAAATCACCCGCAACGCTCACCCGGGTGCCACCCGCACCTTCACCCGCTCCCAACCCGTTTCGTACCGAATCGCTCCGCAGTGGTTGCCCGCGAGGAAACTACATGTTAGTTTCTTCTCGGGAAACGAAATTCGAGGGGAAACATGGACAGCGACGAAGCAGCGGCCCGCCTCGCGGCCGTGAAGCAGACGAAGAGCGTGTCGGTGCGGAACGGGGCGTGGGTCGCCTCCCTCGTGGCGTCGGCGGGAGCGCTGGCGATCGGGTTGATGATCGACATGGACATGATCTACCTCTCGGCACTCGTCGTGCTGGGGATCGTCGGGCTCTTCTCGATGCTGTCGATCCGGCTGCGGCTGACCTGGTCCGACCGCGCCGGCGCCTGGCTGGTCTGGGGCGGTGCCCTGCTGGCGCTCGCCGCATTCGCCGCCGTGCAGTTCCCGGTGCGTGCGGCGGGATGGATCCTCCCCAACACGATCGGAGCGCTCGCCGCCGTCGTCGTGATCCTCCTCGTCTGCCGACCGGGTCTGCAGCGCCTCGCGAGTGCACCCACCCCGGTGGCATCCGGGAAGCGAGATGAGTGACGCGCAGGGAGAGGATGCGGTGGCGCCGCGCCTCGATCCGCTGCTGCACGAGCCGGTGCGTTTGAGCGTGCTCTCCGCCCTGGCCCCCGCGGACTACATCGAGTTCTCGACGCTGCTCCGCCTGGTCGGGGTGAGCAAGTCCGCGCTGTCGAAGCACGTGTCCGCTCTGACGGATGCGGGAGTCGTCGTCGTGACGAACAGCCCCACCGATCAGCGCGCGCGTCGCATCGCCCTGACCGAGGCGGGGCGGGAGTCCTTCGACGCCTATCTCCGCCGGCTCGAGGAGATCGTGCGCGCGGCACGCGGGCAGGCGGGCGGATCCCGATGACGGAGAACACCACCGCCGACGCGCGGGTGCGTACGAGCGTGACCCGGAAACTGGTGCGCAACCCGCTCCTCTGGGGCGCGGTGCTGCTGCTCGCCGCCATCGTCTTCACGGTCGCGGGCGACGATCTGAGCTTCTTCCCCTTCCTGCTCATGCTGATCGGCGGCTGGTGCTTCGGCTTCGCGTTCGTGAATGCGACGTTCGACATGGTGCCCGCGCGCAACGGCGCGATCCTCCACGTGATCGTGGCCGTGGTCCTGGGCGTGCTCGTCACCTCGGTGATCGAGTTCGGGGGAGACCTACTCGACCCGTTCCCCGCTGCGGTTCGCGGTGTCGCCGTGGTGCTGCAGATGGCGGCGATCCCCGCGGTCGGATGGATCTGGCTCGGGCTGCTCAGTCGCGTCACCGATCTGCTCGGGCGCCGGGATGCGAAGAAGCGCCCGCTGCCCGTGGCCCCGGAGTGGGAACGCGAGGAGAGCGGCGACGGTTCGGTCGTGCGGTTCCCCGGCATCGAGCTCCGGATGCGCAGCCTCACGCAGGCGATCGTGGCGATCGTCGTGGTGTTCGGGCTCCTCGGTGTCGTCGCGCTGATCGCGCTCGACGACCTCGCGATGCGGATGGGGCCGCGGATCGCCATCCTCCTCCTCGGGATCGTGGTCGGACTGCCCGTCTACCTGGCGTTCACGGCGATCCTGCGCCGCCGCACGCAGCAGTGCGCGGTCGCCTTCGGCAACGACGAACTCCGCGTGCGCGTGGGTGAGACGCACCACACCATCCCGTTCCGCGAACTCGAGCTCCTGCGCTGGCGGACCCGCAGCGACTACGCGCGCTTCGAAGTGCGCGGCGGGTCGGGCGTCGACCTCTCCGTGGTCACCGGGATCGCGAAGCCGCCGCCAGGGTTCTCCGCCGAGCTTCCGCCGTTGCCGAAGCGGGTGTATCGACGCCTCGAACTCGCCGGTATGACGCTCGAGAAATCGCGCCGGGATGAGGTCATCACCTTCCGTCGGTGAGCCGATCCGGTAGAGCGTCGGTGGCTCATGCGAACATCCGTGCATGGATTCCCTCAGGCTCCGACTCTGGTCCGAGAACGATCTCGAGCTGCTGCACGCCGCGAACACCCCGGCGATGACGGCCCATCTGAACGGTCCGGAGACCGAAGAGCAGGTCGTCGAACGTCAGACCCGCTACCTGCGGCTCGTGGCCTCCGGCGAGGCGAGGATGTTCGTGATCGAAGATGCCGCGGGGGCCTCACTCGGTTCGATCGGCTACTGGCGCATGGGCTGGCGGGACGAGCCCGCGCTGGAGACCGGCTGGTTCGTCCGCCCCGAGGCGCAGGGGCGCGGCGTCGCATCGAAAGCCCTCGCCCTGCTCATCGACGATGCCCGCGCACATCGAGGTGGCAGGCGTTTCCTCGCCGCATTCCCCGGCGTCGACAACCCGGCGTCCAACAGCGTCTGCCGCCGGAACGGCTTCGCCCTGGTCGGCACGTTCACTGAGGCGTTCCGGGGCGCAGAACTGACCGTGAACGAGTGGGTGCTCGACCTCACGGGGTGATCGACATCACCCCGCCGGGTACTCCTGCGCCTTGAGCAGCCGAGCGAGGTGCGCGGCGTTCCGCGCCGCCGTCCCGATCGCCGAGGCGACCTTCTCGGGGGTCTCGTCGAGGTCCTTGTAATCGGTGGTGTGCATCGCCTCCCCGTTCCAGTAGACCGAGCCCTGGGCCGGGATGGTGAAACCGACGTCGTTCAGCGACTGGAAGAGGATCGCCGCGATGTGGTGGGCACCGTCCTCGTTGCCGACGATGCCCGCGATCGCGACCTTGTCGAAGAGGGTGGGCCGTCCTCGCGCGTCTGTCTCGCCGAGCTCGGCGTCGAGGCGTTCGAGCACGCGCTGCGCGACGCTGGAGTGCTGTCCCATCCACGTGGGAGTGGCGAACACGAGGATGTCGGCGTCGAGGATGCGTCGGCGCACGCTCGGCCACTCGTCGCCGTCACCCATGTCCTTCTCCACGCCGGGGCTGATCGACAGATCGACGGCGCGGACCAGGTCGCCCGTGATGCCGTGACCGGCGAGGGCCTCGAGCAGCTGCGTGGCGAGAAGGTCGGAACTGGAGGAGGCGGGCGACGGCTTCAGGGTGCAGGAGACGGCGACCGCGGTCAATGGTGTCTTCATCCTCCGAGGACACCAGGCCGCGAGTCCGGTGCACAGGGGGTTTCCGCGCCGGGGCTATCCTGGTAGATGGCACCGACGACAGGAGATCCCGTGATCCTCAGCTTCCTCTTCTTCATGATCCTCTTCATCGGAGGCATCTGGACGATGGGCATCTCGTTCGGGCTGCCCGACTTCCAGGCGCTCGCGTTCTGCGGCGGCCTCCTGCTCGTCACGCTGGCCATGGCGTTCATCTTCCGCCAGCGGGGCTCGGCCACGCGTCGGGCGAACAACTGGTCGGGCAACGCCACCGAGTGACGCATCGCGGACGGCAATGCCGTCCGCTCAACGCGGTCCGCTCAACGTCGTTTGGCGAGCCTCGCCTCGAGGTTGGCCCTCACCGCGGGCCACTCCGGCTCGATGATCGAGAACTCCACACTGTCGCGCAGCGCGCCGTTGCGGTAGCGGCTCATGGCCCGCATCACGCCGTCCTGCTTGGCTCCGAGCCGCTCGATAGCTGTGCGGGACTGGAAGTTGACCCACTGCGTGGTCAGGCCGACGCGGAACACCCCGAGCGTCTCGAAGGCGTGCCGGAGCAGGAGGAGCTTGGACTCGGCGTTCGTACCCGTGCCGTGGGCGGACGGACGGTTCCAGGTGTAGCCGATGTGCAGACGCGGGACGTCGGCGACGATGTCGTAGTACGAGGTGAGTCCGAGGATGCGTCCGTCGGCGCCGAAAGCGGTGAACGGCACCATCTCGCCCTTCTCGATGAGCGAGAGGCGTCGGTCGACTTCTGCGCCCACGCCGTCGGGGGCCGGAACCGAGGTGTACCAGGCCGTCTTCCACAGGTCGCCCTCCTGCACGGCGTCGATGAGACCGTCGACGTGCGAGCGCTCGAGCGGACGGAGTTCGACGAGTTCGCCGGTGAGGGTGACGGGGGCGGGAGCGACGAGGAAGGCCATGACGGTATTCAACCAGCGACCGGGACGGCACCCTGACGCAGGAGCTGCTGGTAGGCGGTGACCAGCTCGATGGTGACCCCGAGCTCGAAGGCCAGACTGGCCAGGTGCGGCCCGCGGAGCTCTTCTGCCTCGGCATAGGCACGTGAGGTGATCAGCCGACAGGCCGCCCACTCGTCGGCCTGGCGCTCCTGCTGCGCACGGATCACGGGCACGCGCGCGGGAGTGTGCCCGAACTGCGCATGCCCGAGCTCGTGGGCGAGCACACTGCGTGTGGTGCGCGCGCTCATACCGGGACTGAGTCGGATCGTGCGGGTCAGGGGATCGAAGCCGCCGCGCGTGCGGCCGGGACCCTCGACGATGCGCAGTCGCTGTTCCTCGGCGAGGTGCAGAAGGTCGTCCATCGCTCTCCTCCTCGCCGTGCCGGGGCGGCAGCGTATGCGCCGCTAGTCGTAGAGGTCGTCCGTATCCGAGTCGTGCGACGTGCGGGATTCGAAGGCGACCTCGCGGGTATCTTCTCGCGGACCGGCGACATCGGGGGTGGGGCGGATCGGGGTGATGCGCGCGCTCGTCTCCCCGTCTGCTCTGAGGCGTTCCTCTGCGCGAGCGAAGAGCACGTGGGGCTCGAGGCCGAGAGCGTCGCAGACCGAGTAGACGACCGGGACCGGGATGGCACGCTTGCCGGTGACGTAGTTGTCGAGGGCGCTGCGCGCGATACCGATGGTGCGCGCCATCGCCGCGATGCTGCTCCTGGACGCGGCGATCTCGCCGCGGATCTGGCGCCCCACGGCGTTGTTGAATTCCTCGGCCGGTGTCTTCACCCGGCTCACGATAGCAGCGCACCGACTCCAGAATGCCGCCATTATGGTGCAATCGACAGGTCTGCGTGTCCGTGCGGGGTACTAGCGTAGGCGTATGGGGACAGAATTGCGTCAGATGTTGGCATCCACCGTGAACGGCGCGCGAATGCACGCCGGGCTGTCGTTCGCTCGACTGTCCGAGCTCTCGGGCATCACGCCGGACGCGCTCTCGGAGCTGCTGGAGGGTCAGGTCGACTTCACCGTCGTCGACCTCGCCGGCATCGCCGCGGCGCTCGACATCCCGATCACGAGACTCCTCCCGGCATCCACGGCCGACGACTGACGTCGGACGCGCACAGTAGCGTGGTCCGTATGAAGACCGTGCCGTTCGGATCGTCCACCGCCCCCGCCGTCATCGCCGGCATGATGCGCATCAACGATAAAGACGAGGCGCACATCCGGGCGCTCTACGCCACAGCGCGGGAGTCCGGCATCGACTTCTTCGACCACGCCGACATCTACGGCGGGAGCATGCACCAGTGCGAGGCGCGCTTCGCCGATGCGCTGCGGCTCAGCGCCTCCGAGCGCGACGAGATCGTGCTGCAGACCAAGTGCGGGATCGTGCCCGCGCAGGGGACGTTCGACTTCTCCTACGAGCACATCGTGACCCAGGTCGAAGGGTCGCTCACCGCCCTGCAGACCGACCGCCTCGACGTGCTGCTGCTCCACCGCCCCGACATCCTCGTCGAGCCCGAAGAGGTCGCCCGCGCGTTCGACGATCTGGAGGCCTCGGGCAAGGTCCGCGCCTTCGGCGTCTCGAACCACACGCCGCGGCAGATCGATCTGCTCCGCACGGCCGTCCGGCAGCCGCTGGTCGCCAACCAGCTGCAGCTGTCGATCACCCATGCGCCGATCCTCGCTCAGCCGGTCGCGGCGAACATCGCCGGCCACGAGCAGAGCGCCGTGCGCGACGGTGGCGGCATCGTGGAGTACTGCCGCATCAACGGCATCACGATCCAGGCCTGGTCGCCGTTCCAGGACGGCCGCGGTCACGGCGTGTTCCTCGGCAACCCCGAGTACCCCGAGCTGAACGCGGTGATCGATCGCCTCGCGGCGTCGTACGGCGTGACTCCGCTCGCCATCGCGACCGCCTGGATCACCCGTCACCCCGCCGGCATGCAGGTGGTCCTCGGCACGACCACACCCCAGCGCGTGCGCGAGGCCGCGATGGGCGCCGACCTCGAGCTGACCCGGCCCGAGTGGTACGAGCTGTTCCGCGCCGCCGGACACCTGCTGCCGTAGAAGCGGTTCGGGTCGGCGCGGTCCGGCACGCCGTCGTCTACCCTGAACTCATGCCGTTCCTGTTCTCGCTCCTCGTCATCGCCCTGATGATCGGCGCACTGATCGACATCATCACCCGCGACAGCGCCCTGGTGAAGCACCTGCCGAAGATGGTGTGGATCATCATCGTGATCCTGTTGCCGTTCGTCGGCAGCGTGCTGTGGTTCGCCATCGGACGCGAGTACGGCGAGGCCGGCATCTCCATCCCGCGCGTGCGTCGCGCCGAGCGGCCGACCGCCACCCGCACCGACGTGCGTCCCTCGCCGCCGGCGGACACGCGCACGACCGAGCAGCAGATCGCCGACCTCGACCGCGAGATCGAGGAATGGCGGCTCCGCGAGGAGCTCGAGAAGCGCCGCCGCGACGGGGACGCCGCCTCCGGATCCGCCGGCGCCGCCTCCTAGGCCGAGACCCCTCCGCGGTCGAAGGACTCGCGGATCGCCTCTTCCAACTGCGGGTGGCGGAACTCGAAGCCCGCGGCGGTGAGCTTCTCCGGCAGCACCCACCGGCTCTTCAAGACGAGTTCGGTCTCGGTACGGATGCCGATGGCGCCGAGCTCGAGCATCCAGCGGGGCAGCGGCGGCCCGATGCGAGCACCCAGCACCCGCCTGATCGTCGCCATGAACTCGACGTTGTCGACCGGATTCGGGGATGCGACGTTGACGGGACCCTCGAGTGACGGCGTCTGCTCGATGAAGTCGATGATGCGCGCGACGTCGTCGATGTGCACCCAGCTGAACCGCTGACTCCCGCGGCGCGCGCGGAAGTGGTGAACGGTCCCGGCCCGGCGTCGCGCGGCGCTCGCGGGCCACCGACCGTCGTACTGCGGACCGCCGAGCCCGAGCCGGACGAGGTTCTTCAGGGGCCCGAGCACGCCGCCGTGGCCGAGCACGATGGCGCTGCGGAGGGCGACGCGGCGAGTGGCGGGCAGCTCTTCGGCGAACAACGCCTTCTCCCAGGCCTTCGCGACCTCGACCGAGAAGCCGGTGCCGAGCTCGCCCGTGGATTCGGTCATCGGACGGTCTTCGGCGTGCCGGTAGATCGTGGCCGTCGAGGAGTTCACCCACACGGCCGGAGGTGCAGATGCGCGGGCGATCGCCGTGCTCAGCGAGGCGGTGGTGTCGAGCCGCGACCGGAAGATCTCCGCGCGGTTCTCCGGCGTGTACCGGCAGTTGACGCTCTTGCCCGCGAGGCCGATGACCAGGGAGGCGCCGTCGACCGCGCGGTCGATCTCGACCTGATCGCCCCAGCGGAAGTCGGCGCCGGAGCGCGAGATCGTGACGACCTCGCGGCCCTCGGCGCGGAGTCGGGAGACGAGGTGGCTCCCCATGAAGCCCGTGGACCCGCCGATGACGACCCGGCCTGTGCTCATGCGGACTGCTCCTTCTCTGCGGTGCGGGGGACCTCGGCGATGTGCGGGACGCGGTACTCGAAGTCGCCCCGGTATTCGTACACGCGGCCGAGGAGAGGCGCGTCGATCGTGAGTGCCACCTGCTGCCGGTCGATGGCGTCGTCGAAGCGCTCCGTGAGGCGGACGACCGGTGCGATCAGGCGGGGGACGCGGATTCGGAGCCGTCCGAGTCGCACCCCGACAGCCCGACTCGTGAGGTGCAATGCGCCGTCGCGCACGTCGACGTCGAAGCAGGCCGCGATGAGTCCGGGTTCGCCGAGTTCGTCGAGCACGCGACCGTGCCGGGTGAGCGCGACCGCATCGCGCATGACCCACGGGCCGCGGGTGAAGCGGAACGTGCGCTCGCCGATGGCCCTCGATGCGATCGTGCGGTTCTCGACGCGGAAGGGCACGTCGCGCTCCCAGACCCCGGCGACGACCCTGCGACGTTCGAGGACGCGGAGCACGGGCCACAGCCACCGCCGCGGCGTGCCGACGACGTGGAACACGCCCTCGCCGATGCCGACGGCGCCGTCGGGGACCGCCGAGAAGTAGGCGCGCAGGCGAGGGTGCAGCTCGTCGATGCGTTCGCCGAGCGCCCGGGCGTAGGGGGAGTCCGGCACGGGCGTCACGCTTCGAGCCTAGCCCGACGGCGGGTGCTCCCGGCCGGTCCGCGGTCGGTCACGCGGGCGGGCGCAGCAGCCGGTCGAGCAGCGCGAGCGCCTCGTGCTGCGGGGCCGTCTCGTCGAGCAGCCACTGCGTCTGAAGGCCGTCCGACGCCGCGACGACGAGAGCCGCGACGGCGTCCGCGTCGACGTCTTTCCGGATCTGCCCGCCTTCCTGCTGTCGCCGCACGGTCTCGGCGAGCCGTTCGCGCAGACGTGTGAAACGACCGGTGGCGAACGTGCGCGCCGCCGGGTGGCCCTCCTCGAGTGCCGACGCGACAAGGGTCGAATACAGCTGCACGAGGCCGGGGATCGCGCGGTTGAAGCGTGCCGACTCGATCATCATCTCGACCGGCGTCGCATCCGCCGATGGGGGATCGGGCTGCCGCCCCGGCGCGTTGCTCTCCTCGTAGACGGCGACGAGCAGCTCTTCGAGAGACCCGAAGTAGTGGGTGAGGGCGGCGTGCGTGACGCCCACTTCGCGCGCGATCGCCCGCAGGCTTGTGCGGTCGGAACCGCGTTCGGCGAAGACCTCGATGGCGCGATCGAGGATCTCCTGTCGGCGAGCGATCCCCTTGGCGTAGGTGCCGCGCGGGCGGGGCTGCTCGGCAGGCTCTGGCGTGTCGGCGGGCATGGGGGGAGTCTAGCGAATCAAAACTTCCACGTGGAGGTATTTGGTGGTAGCGTGCCTGCACGGGGTAGTGACCCCCACATGTCACCGAAGACCGAAGGAGCACGACCGATGACGATTCAGACCTCCCTGCAGCTGTTCACGATCAAGGACCAGCTGGAGGCCGACCTGGAGGGCACGCTCACGGCGGTCGCCGCACGCGGCTTCACCGCCGTGGAGCCCTACGACTTCGTCCGCCGTGCCGAGCCACTCGCCGCCGCGCTCTCGGCCGCCGGGCTCACCGCCCCGTCCGGGCACGCCTTCCTCGCTTCGGAGTCGTTCGTGAACCCCGACGGCAGCGGCACGACCATCCCCGTCCCCACGCCCGACGTCGTCTTCGCCGCCGCCCGGGTGCTGGGGATGGACACGGTCATCGACCCGTACACCGAGCCCGCACGCTGGGAGTCGGTCGAGCAGATCGAGGAGACGGCCCGCCTGCTGAACGCGGCCGCCGAGATCGGCGCGACCGTCGGCGTCCGCGTCGGATATCACAACCACGCCCACGAGCTGGAGGCCGTCTTCGGCGGGGTGACCGGGTTGGAGGTCCTCGCGGGGCTGCTCGACGAGCGCGTCGTGCTCGAGGTCGACCTCTATTGGGTGGCTCGCGGCGGTGTCGACCCCGTCGCGCTGCTGCAGCGCCTGGGTGACCGCGTGATCGCCGTGCACGCGAAGGACGGCACGCTCGACCCGGCGCTCGCCGGCGCCTACCCGCCCGCCGACCAGGTGGCCGCGGGCGAGGGATCCGTTCCGCTGGTCGAAGCCATCGCCGCAGCCCCGGCGCTCGAGCTCGCGATCGTCGAGTTCGACCACTACGAGGGCGACCTGTTCGACGCGATCGAGCGCAGCCGTGTCTTCCTCGACGAGAAGGTGGCCGGCTGATGGCGGGTCCCGTCGGAGTCGGCATCATCGGTGCCGGGAACATCAGCGACCAGTACCTGTCGAACCTCACCACCTTCCCGGATGTCCGTGTGATCGCGGTCGCCGACGTCATCGAGGAGCGTGCGAAGGCGCAGGCCGCGAAGTACGGCGTCCCGCGTGCCGGCGGCGTCGACGTGGTGCTCGACGACCCCGAGATCGACATCGTCGTGAACCTGACGATCCCGGCGGTGCATGTCGAGGTCTCCGAGGCGATCATCGCCGCGGGCAAGCACGTCTGGACAGAGAAGCCGATCGGCGTCAGCCGCGAGGAGTCGCGTCGGCTGCTGGAGAAGGCGGATGCCGCCGGTCTGCGCGTCGGCGTGGCCCCGGATACCGTGCTCGGGCCGGGCGTGCAGACCGCCAAGCGGGCGATCGCGCGCGGCGACATCGGGCGCCCGCTGTTCGGTCAGACCACCTTCCAGTGGCAGGGTCCGGAGATCTTCCACCCGAATCCTGCGTTCCTCTACGCCAAGGGCGCGGGGCCGCTGCTCGACATGGGCCCGTACTACGTGTCGACCCTCGTGCACGTGTTCGGACCGGTCGCCGCGGTCGCCGCCCTCGGGCTGCAGGGGTCGCCGACGCGCCGTGTGCAGGTCGGCGAGCTGGCGGGCCAGGAGTTCCCGGTCGAGATCCCGTCCACGCTCAGCGTGCTGATGGACTTCGAGGAGGGCGGCCAGGCGCAGAGCCTGTACAGCACCGACTCACCGCTGCTGCGGCAAGGGATCGTCGAGATCACCGGCACCGAGGGCACGATCGTGATCCCCGACCCGAACACCTTCGGCGGCCCGATCACCATCACGCGTCCGCTCACCCGTCAGTTCGTTCCGCCGGAGCCGATGACGCAGGAGATCGTCGACGTCGCGCAGGAGGGTGTGCTCTCCGGCCGCGGCGTCGGGCTGCTCGACATGGCGCGCTCGATCGCCGCCGGCCGGCCGCACGTCGCCACCGGGGAGTTCGGCTACCACGTGCTCGACACGCTCCTGTCGATCGAGGAGGCGGCCGAATCGCGGAGCTTCGTCCCGGTCGAGAGCACGCTGGATCAGGTGGGCGCGATCGCCGCGGACTTCGATCCGTTCGAGGCCACGCTCTGACGGTCGCCGCTCGGGGCGGCGGGGGTGCGGATCAGCGCGCCTTCGCCGCCACGTAGCGGTCGACGCTCGCAGGGGAGAGCACCTCGCGCGCGACCATGATCGCGGCCCCCAGCACGGCCGCGCGGTCGCCCGCCTGGGACTGCACGATCGCCAGATGCTGCGTCGCGAGCGGGATCGAGCGGCGGTAGACGACCTCGCGCACACCCGCGAGCAGGTGCTCACCGGCGCGGGCGATGCTGCCGCCCAGCACGATGATCGACGGGTTCAGGAGATTGACGACGGTCGCGAGGACCTCGCCGACATCACGCCCCGCCTGACGGGTGGCCTCGATCGCGGCGGCGTTTCCGGCGCGGACCAGATCGACCACATCCGAGGGCCCGTGCACGTCGAGCCCCTCCTCGCGGAGCGCGATCGCGAGTGCGGAACCGCTGGCGAGGGCCTCGAGGTCGCGCTCATCGCCCGGCTCGCGGGTCGACCCCGCGCCCGCGGGCACCTGCACGTGGCCCATGTCTCCCGCGGATCCCTGCGCGCCGCGCTGCAGCTGTCCACCCGCGATGATGCCGGCGCCGATGCCCGTCGAGACCTTGACGAAGACGAGGTCCTCGACCTGCGGCCAGCTCATCGCCTGCTCGCCGAGGGCGAGGATGTTGACGTCGTTGTCGACGAGAACGGGCACGTCGAAGGTCTTCTGCACGTACGCCGGAACATCGAACCGGTCCCAGCCCGGCATGATCGGCGGGTTGGTCGGTCGTCCGGTGGAATGCTCGACGGGGCCTGGCACGCCGATGCCGACACCGACGAGCGGGAGGCCGGCGGCGGTCGAGTCGACCAGCTCGGCGGCGTCGGCGAGGATCGTGTCGAGCAGGCTCTCCGGTCCGTCGCCGATGTCGATCGTGCGCGTGCGGGCATCGAGGATGACGGCGGCCAGGTCGGCGACCGCGACCGTCGCGTGCGTGGCGCCGAGGTCGACGGCCAGCACGAGCCCGGCGCGCGGGTTGAAGGCCACGCGTGCGGGCGGTCGGCCACCCGTGGAGACGGCTTCTCCGGCGGGACGGACGAGGTCGGCGGCGAGGAGCGCGTCGACGCGCAGGGCGACGGTCGACCGGGCGAGTCCGGTGAGGACGGCGAGTTCCGCCTTCGTCCTGGCGTGGCCGTCGCGGAGGATCTGGAAGATCTCTCCGATCCCCGATGCGATCGCCGGAGCGGGCCTGAGAACGTCAACCATTGCGTCAGTAAACCACAGCACTTCGGCGTCTCGCCGATCGACTTCCGATTTCCGTCAGATAACTTTTGACGAAGGTCTAGCAAAAGTCTGTAGGTCTGTGTCAGAATCGCCGCATGACAACGGATGTCACTGACACCGGTCTCGGAACGATCCGAGCCGGCATCCTCGGCGGAGGATTCATGGCCCGCGTGCATCGCACCGCGGCCCGCGACGCCGGCGGCGAACTGCGCGCCGTCGCCACCCGCTCTCGCGAAGGAAGCCGCGATGCCGCACTGGCGCTCGGCGCCGGTCGAGCCGAGAGCGATGCGGCCGGTCTGCTGACAGCGGCGGACATCGACGTCGTGCACATCTGCACGCCGAACGCCACGCACGCCGAACTGGCGCTCCAGGCTCTGAACGCCGGCAAGCACGTCGTGTGCGAGAAGCCTCTGGCGACGACGGCGCAGGACGCGAAGGTTCTCGCCGAGACCGCGGAGGCTCGCGGGCTGGTGGCGGCCGTCCCCTTCATCTACCGCTACCACCCGATGGTGCGCGAGGCCAGAGCACGGATCGCCCGCGGCGAGGCCGGCGACCTGCTCACCCTCGACTGCTCCTATCTGCAGGACTGGATGCTGCTGTCGAGCGACGACGACTGGCGGGTGCGCTCCGAGTCCGGCGGTGCATCCCGCGCCTTCGCCGACATCGGATCGCACCTGTGCGACCTGATCGAGTTCGTGATCGGCGAGCGCATCCACGCGCTGAGCGCCCGCACCCGTCGGGTCTTCTCGGAGCGCTCGGGGCAGTCGGTCGACACCGAGGACATCGTCGCGGTGCTGGTCGAGACCGAGTCGGGCGCCCTCGGCACGCTGCTCATCTCGCAGATGGCCGCCGGCCGCAAGAATGCCCTCACCCTCGAGCTGCACGGCTCGCGACAGAGCCTCCGCTTCGAGCAGGAGCGCCCGGAGGAGCTGTGGATCGGCATGCGTGAGGAATCGCGGCTGCTGCTGCGCGACCCCGCCACCGCCGACCCGGATTCCGCGCGGCTGCAGCGGGTTCCGGCGGGACACCCGATGGGCTACCAGGACGCCTTCAACAGCTTCATCGCCGACGTCTATGCGGCGATCGCCGGTGCGGAACCCGATGGGCTCCCGACTTTCGCCGACGGATACCGCTCGGCCGTGCTCACGGAGGCCGTGCTCGCCTCGGCGGCCGACGGCGGACGATGGGTGGAGGTGACGGCATGATCGCGACCACGACCGAACCCGTGCTGCAGGTGGCCGGCATCCGCAAGTCGTTCTTCGGCGTCGAGGTGCTCAAGGGCATCGACTTCGACGTGCGGCCCGGCGAGGTGCACGGTCTCGTCGGCGAGAACGGCGCGGGCAAGTCCACGCTGATGAAGATCATCGCCGGCGTGCAGCCGGCCGACGAGGGCACGATTTCCTACCGCGGCGAAGAGGTGCACCACGCGCACCCGCGCCAGGCGATGGATGCCGGCATCGTCACGGTCTTCCAGGAGTTCACCCTGCTGCCGGAGCGCACGGTGGCGCAGAACGTCTACCTCGGCCGCGAGCCGCGTCGGCGGGGATTCGTCGACCAGCGCGCCATGAACTCGCGGACCGCCGATCTGCTGACCGATCTCGGGGTCTCCTTCATCGAGCCGACCGCGCGCGTCGGTTCGCTGACGGTCGCCGAGCAGCAGATCGTCGAGATCGTCAAGGCGCTCTCGTTCGACGCTCAGGTCATCTCGATGGACGAGCCGACCGCCGCCCTCAGCGACCGCGAGGTCGAGCTGCTCTACGCGATCATCCGCCGGCTCACCTCCCGCGGCGTCGCCGTGATCTACGTCTCGCACCGGTTGAAGGAGATCTTCGACCTGTGCGACCGCATCACGATCCTCAAGGACGGCGCGCTCGTCTCGACCGACGACACCGCCGCCCTCACCACGGATGAGCTCGTGCGGCGCATGGTCGGCCGCTCCATCCAGTCGTACTTCCCGGATGCGGTCGAGGGCACGACGGTCGGGAACGCGCGGCTCGAACTCGACGGCTGCGGCAACGCCTACGTCGACGGGGTCTCCCTCACCCTCCGCGCCGGGGAGATCGTCGGCATCGCCGGGCTGCAGGGTTCCGGACGCACGGAGCTGGTGGAAGGGGTGTTCGGCATCCAGGCCTTCACCCGCGGATCGATGCGCATCGACGGGGCGTCCGTGCGCATCGGCACCGCCCGCGCCGCCGTCCGCGCCGGCCTCGCCCTCGTCTCGGAGGACCGCAAGGCGCAGGGCCTCGCCCTCGGGCAGTCCGTCCTCGACAACGCGCTCCTGGTCGTCCGCAGCGTCTTCGCCGGGCGGACCACCGCATCCCGTCGCGAGGTGCCCGGCATCCTGAGCTCGCTCGAGGTCAGCTCGCGGGGCCTGGATCAGGAGGTGCGCTTCCTCTCCGGCGGCAACCAGCAGAAGGTGGTGCTGGCCAAGTGGCTGCTCACCCAGCCGCAGATCGTGCTCTTCGACGAGCCCACCCGCGGCATCGACGTCGGCGCCAAGTACGCCGTCTACCAGCTGATGCGCGAGCTCGCAGCGCAAGGGAAGGCCGTGCTGATGGTGTCGAGCGAACTGCCGGAGGTGATCGGCATGAGCGACCGGATCCTGGTCATGCACGACGGCGAACTCGTCGCCGAACTGCCGGCGGGCTCCGCCGAGCACGAGATCCTCGGGGCCGCGACCGGCGCCGCCCATCCGGGCACCCTCGATCCCGGCACCGCGACGGACGGAGGTGCGCGATGAAGCGTCTGAAGATCGATTCCACGGTCATCGTGCTCGGCATCCTGCTCCTGGTGCTCGTCATCGGCGCGATCCTGGTCGGCACCGTGGGGCGCAACTTCCTCAGTGCCGGCAACATCCGCGACATCCTGACCGGCATGAGCGTGCTCGGCCTCGTCGCGATCGGGCAGACGCTCGTGGTGATCGGTGCCTCTCTCGACCTCTCGGTCACCTACGTGATCAGCCTGTCGAGTCTGCTGGCGGCCACGATGATGAACGACAACGCGGCGAACATCCCGGTGGCCGTGATCGTCACGCTGCTCGTGTGCGCCGGCGTGGGTCTCGTGAACGGGCTCATCGTCACGGTGCTCAAGGTCAACGGCTTCATCGCCACACTCGGCGTCGGACTCATCCTGCAGGGCATCCTCAACACGAACTTCGAGGGATCCGCGGGGAAGGTGCCCTGGGCGTTCCAGCTCATCGGCGCCACCGGCGTCGGCCCCATCCCGGTCTCCACGCTCATCATGATCGTGCTGGCCGTCGTGATCTGGGTGCTCCTCAACCGCACCCGCACCGGCGCCCACCTCTACGCCGTCGGCGGCGATCCCGAGATCGCCCGGCTCTCCGGCGTGCGCACCCGGATGCCGCTCATCTGGGCGCACGTGCTCTGCTCGGTGTTCGCGGGTCTCGCGGGTCTGCTGCTCGCCAGCCGCCTCGGCGTCGGCAGCCCGACCGTCGGGCAGCAGGGCGGCTACGCGCTGCTCTCGATCGCGGCGGTCGTGCTCGGCGGAACGCTGCTGCTCGGTGGCCGAGGCTCCGTCTGGGGCACGATCGGCGGCGTGGCGATCCTCGCGGTCGTCGACAACGTCATGAGCGTCATGCAGGTCAACCCGTTCCTCAAGGACGTCGTCCGCGGCGTCGTCATCGTCGCGGCGGTGGCCGTCTACAGCCGCCGCTCGATCATCCGCCGCCGTCCGCGCTTCGGCACCGGAGGCACCCGCACCGGTGGGGACGATGCCGCGAAGGCGGCGGCGCCCGAGATGGCCGCCGCCGCGTCGCAGCTCGCCGACGTCACCACTGTCACCGCATCCGATATCGGCACCGCCACGGAAGGAGGACGCTCATGAACGCGCTGCGCACTCTCGTGAGTCCCCGCGGGGCCGTGTTCCTGCTGCTCGTGCTGCTGCTGGTGGCCGTCACGATCCTCAACCCGAGCTTCGCGGAGCCCGGTCAGTTCATGCGCTTCATCCAGCGGGTGGCGCCCATCGCGATCGTCGCGATCGGCCAGTACTTCGTGATCATCGCGGGGGAGTTCGACCTCTCGCAGGGCTCGCTCATCACGGCGCAGGTGATCATCGCCGGCAACCTGGTCGGTCAGGACGACGCCCGCACGGTGCCGGTCCTGCTGCTCATGATCGTCTTCGCGGTGGCCGTCGGGCTCGTGAACGGGGTGATCACGACACTGTTGAAGGTGCCGTCGTTCATCGTCACGCTCGGCATGATGCTCGCCCTCCTGGGCGGAGTGATGTGGTGGACCGGGGGAGCGGCCACCGGGAACCCGGCCGACAGCTTCCGCGAGATCGGTCGCGGCGGCATCCGCGACGTGCCGTTCCTCGAGTTCATCCCCTGGGCGGTGCTGCTGCTCATCGTGTGGCTGGGACTCGGCATCTGGGTCACCAAGCGCCCGCTGGGCAAGACGCTGATCGCGGTCGGCGACAACGCCGG
This sequence comes from Microbacterium maritypicum, assembly GCF_041529975.1. Taxonomy (NCBI): domain Bacteria; kingdom Bacillati; phylum Actinomycetota; class Actinomycetes; order Micrococcales; family Microbacteriaceae; genus Microbacterium; species Microbacterium maritypicum. The sequence goes on from NZ_CP168030.1 coordinate 1,861,980, forward strand.
TGCGGTCGACTACGCCGGGGCCCGCCGCGCCTGGGTGACGACGCGCGCGTTCGTCATCTCGTCGCTCTCCGCCTCGCTGTCGGCCGTGCTCCTCGTCGGATATGCCGGCGTGCATCCCTCGGTCGGCCGCGGATACGAGTTCACCGCCATCACGGCAGTGGTGCTCGGAGGCGTCGTGCTGGGCGGTGGCCGAGGGTGGATCGTCGGCGCGGTCGCCGGTGCCTTCGCCCTCGAGGCCCTGTTCATGCTGCTGAACATCGCGGGCATCCCCTCGACACTGCGCGATGCCGTGCAGGGCGTCATCATCATCGCCGCGGTCGCCTACTCCGCCGTCGCCTTCCGGGCGCGGCGCAAGCGCGGCCCGCTGCCCTCGGACATCCCTCCCGAAGAACCCAGAATCCCTGAAACCACCAGTTCCACCAGCACCATCAACACAGAAACCAGAGGAGATTAGCAATGCGACGATCGATGAAGATCGCCACCGCAGGGGTGGCTCTCTTCGGCCTCATCGCGCTCGCCGGGTGTACGACCGACCCGTCCGTGGCGCCGGCGGAGTCGGAGAACCCCGAGGAGACGGCAGAGACGACAGAGTGGTTCGACCAGGAGCTCTTCGACAAGCAGGACGAGGAGCGCGGCGTCACCCCGCAGGGGCCGGAGGACGAGCCCTACCTGCAGCACATCAACGCCGAGATGGTCGACACGGCGGAGTTCGCGAGCGAAGGGGCCAAGAAGGCCTGCTTCGCCAACGCGTCGATCTCCAACCCGTGGCGCCAGACCGGCTGGATCACGATGAACGAGCAGCTGAAGTCGCTGCAGGATGCGGGCGCCATCAGCGAGATGGAGACCCGCGACGCGCAGGACTCCGATGACACGCAGATCGCGGACATCGACTACTTCATCGCCGAGGGCGAATGCGACGTCTTCCTCATCTCGCCGAACAGCACGGCGGCCATGACTCCGGCCGTCGAGCGGGCCTGCGAGACGGGCAAGCCGGTCGTCGTGTTCGACCGCGGCGTGAACACGGACTGCCCGGTCACGTTCATCCACCCGATCGGCGGCTTCGCCTGGGGCATCGACACCGCCGAGTTCCTCATCGACAACCTCGAAGAGGGCGACAAGGTCGTGGCACTGCGCATCCTCCCGGGTGTCGACGTGCTCGAGCACCGCTGGGCCGCCGCCGAGAAGCTCTTCGACGAGGCCGGCATCGAGGCCGTGGATCACTTCACGGGTGCCGACCCCGCCGAGATCAAGAGCATCATCAGCGACGAGCTCGCCAAGGGCGACGTGCACGGCATCTGGATGGATGCCGGTGACGGCGCGGTCGCGGCCATCGAGGCGTTCGAGGACGCCGGAGCGGACTACCCGGTCATGACCGGTGAGGACGAGATGAGCTTCCTGCGCAAGTGGAAGGACACGGGTCTCACGGGCCTCGCGCCGGTGTACTCCAACTTCCAGTGGCGCACTCCGCTGCTCGCGGCGCAGATGATCTTCGCCGGCGAAGAGGTTCCGAAGGAATGGGTCCTCCCGCAGAAGCCGATCACGGAGCCCGAGCTCGACGACTACCTGAAGGCCAACGAGGGCATGCCCGACGGCCACTACGCCAAGTTCGGCGGGGAGAACCTCCCCGGCTACCCGACGGTGTGGCAGCAGCGTCAGATCCCGTAACCGAAATCCGCTCCCGCCCTTCCGCTCCGCACCCGCGGGGTGGGAGGGTGGGAGCGCTTCACGATCACAAGGACAACGATGCCCCGCACGATCGCCGTCAACACCTGGGTGTGGACGTCTCCGCTGACCGACGCGTCGCTCGAGCCGCTCGCCCGCAAGGCCCAGAGCCTCGGTTACGACGCGTTGGAGCTGCCGCTGGAGAGCGTCGGCGACTGGGATCCCGTGCGCACCCGCGACCTGCTCGACGCGCTCGGGCTCGGCGCGATCGTCGTCGGAGCCATGGGGCCCGGACGCTCGCTGGTCGCCCGTGCCGGCGATGTCGCCGCGACGCAGACGTACCTGCGGGCGTGCATCGCGGCGGCGCAGACGCTCGGGGCCGGAGTCGTGGCCGGCCCCTTCTACGCGCCGACCGGCGTGACCTGGCGGATGGATGCCGACGAGCGGGCGGCGGTCGTGGGGGAGCTGCGGGAGAACCTCGCGCCCCTCGTCGCCGAGGCCGCAGAGGCGGGCATCACCCTCGCGATCGAGCCGCTGAACCGCTACGAGACGAGCCTGCTCAACACGGTCGAGCAGAGCCTCGATGCGCTCGGCCCGCTGCTGGGTGCGGGACTCGGACTCGCGCTCGACACGTATCACCTCAACATCGAGGAGAAGAAGCCCGTCGAGGCGATCCGGGCCGCCGGCGCCGCGATCGCCCACGTGCAGGTGTGCGGCAGCGACCGTGGGGCCGTCGGCGACGACCACACCGACTGGCCGGGGATCCTCGCGGCCCTCGACGACGCCGGCTATCGCGGCCCGCTGGGGCTGGAGAGCTTCACAGGAGAGAACGCCACCATCGCGGTCGCGGCTTCGGTGTGGCGACCCCTCGCCCCGAGCCAGGACGAACTCGCCGCACGCAGCATCGCTGCCCTCCGAGCATTGGAGTATCCATGAGCACGCATCCGGTCACGCTGTTCACCGGGCAATGGGCGGACCTGCCGTTCGAGGAGGTCGCCCGCCTTGCCGCGGAGTGGGGGTACGACGGGCTCGAGGTCGCCGCGTCCGGTGATCACCTCGACCTGCGGCGTGCCGACGAGGACGACGCCTACGTGGCGTCGCGCCGGGAGATCCTCGACCGGCACGGGCTGAAGATCTTCGCGATCTCGAACCATCTCGCCGGTCAAGCCGTGTGCGATGCGCCGATCGACTTCCGACACCAGGCGATCCTGCGCGAGTACGTGTGGGGTGACGGTGAGGCGGAGGGCGTGCGGCAGCGGGCGGCCGAGGACATGAAGCGGGCGGCCCGCGTCGCGCGCAAGCTCGACATCGACACCGTGGTCGGGTTCACCGGCTCCTCGATCTGGCCGTATCTGGCGATGTTCCCCCCGGTGCCGGCATCCGTCATCGAGGGTGGGTTCGAGGACTTCGCGGCCCGATGGAACCCGATCCTCGACGTGTTCGATGCGGAGGGCGTGCGGTTCGCGCACGAGGTGCATCCGGGCGAAATCGCGTACGACTACTGGTCGTCGGTGCGCGCGCTGGAGGCGATCGACCACCGGGAGGCGTTCGGTTTCAACTGGGATCCGTCGCACATGATGTGGCAGAACATCGACCCGGTCGGGTTCATCGTGGACTTCGCGGACCGGATCTACCATGTGGACTGCAAGGACACCCGGATGCGTCCGCACAACGGCCGGGCTGGCGTGCTCGGGTCGCACCTGCCGTGGGGCGACCCGCGGCGGGGCTGGGACTTCGTCTCGACGGGGCACGGGGATGTGCCGTGGGAGGACTCGTTCCGCGCGCTGGATGCGATCGGCTACTCCGGCCCCATCTCGATCGAGTGGGAGGACGCGGGGATGGACCGTCTGCACGGCGCCCCCGAGGCCCTGGCGTACGTGCGCTCGCTGCTGTGGCCGAAGCCCGAAGCCTCGTTCGACGCCGCGTTCAGCAACCAGTGACCACCCCGACAGGAGCCCCATGCCGATCCAGCACACCGTCGTCTTCCGCCTGATCCATCCGGCCGGTTCCGCCGAGGAGCAGGAGTTCCTGGCGACCGGCCACGCCGTGCTCACGTCGATCCCCGGCGTCGGGGACTTCACGATCCGCCGTCAGGTCAGCGCGAAGAGCGACCTCACGCATCAGTTCTCGATGGTGTTCGCGGATCAGAGCGTTTACGACGCCTACGACGCCCATCCCGCGCACCGGGCGTTCGTCGCGGAGCGGTGGGTGCCCGAGGTCGCCGAGTTCCAGGAGTACGACTTCGTGGAGTGAAGCTCCCGATCAGCCCGTGAGCTCGCGCAGGCGTACCAGGCGCTCGTGTCCGGTCTCTTCGAGTTCCGCGATGTCGTCGCGGGACTTGAGGAAGTCGGAGAACGAGCGGTAGCCGAGGGCCTTCTCGCTGAACGAGGGGTCCATGCGGCGCATGTGCGTCTTCACGGCGGAGCTGTGCAGCCACTCGTCGGCATCCGCCTTGTCATGGCCGAGACGCAGGGCGCGCTCCAGCAACTGCGTCGCTTCGCCCTGCTCGTCAAGCTTGGGCTCCTCGACCTTGGGCGCGGCCGCCTTCGACCTCGCCCGGCGAGGGGCCTTGGCCTTCGGCGCATCCGCCGCGTCGGCCGTGTCCGGCACCGTCTCCGGCGCGGGCTCCGCCACGGCCTCGGCCTTCGCGGCCGCGACGACGGGAGCCGCCTTCACCGGACGCACCACACCAGGCAGCGAGTCGTACGACTCGAACTCATCGCAGGCCGCGGCGAGCGACTTGGCCGTCGAGCCGGACACACCCACGCCGATCACGTAGCGCCCGAGACGCTTGCAGCGCTGGGCAAGCGGCACGTAGTCGCTGTCGCCGGCCACGATCACGACGTGCGTGAGGTCGGGCAGGCGGAACATGTCTTCGACGGCATCCACGGCGAGGCGGATGTCGGCGCCGTTCTTGGCGTAGGCCGCGGCGGGGAACAGCTGCACGAGGTCGACGGCGCGGGCCACGAGCTGCGAGCGGTACACAGCGTTCACGGGGGAGGACCAGTCGGCGTAGGCGCGCGTCAGCACGAGCGTGCCGAAGGACGCGGCGTAGTCGATGATGGCGCCGACCTCGATCATGGCGCGGCTGAGGCGCTCGACGACGTCGGGATCGTTCGGGTTCTCGGTGATCCGCTGCCGGTCCTTGCCGTAGGCGTTGCGCCCGTGCACCCGGTCGTACCAGGAGATGACGATGTTGTCGAAGTCGAGGTAGACGGCCACGCGGGCATCGGTGGTCTCGGCCATGATCAGGCCTCCTCACGGGGGTAGCGGACGCCGATCTGCGCCCTGATCTCATCGAGAGTGCCCATGATGGCGACGCTCTCGGCGATCGGAAGGATGTCACCCTCGAGGATGCCGTCGCGCACCAGGCGCTCGGCGGCGAGCGCCTGGAACTGCATGCCACGGCCGTCGACCTCGGAGACGTACTCCTCCTGCACGGTGCCGTCCGGGAGGGTGACGCGGAACGTGGTGGGGGTGTACCAGACGCGGTCGATGTCGATCCGCGCCTTGGTGCCGATGATGCTGGCCGCATTCGGCCCGGATGCCCGCGAGGAGGAGAGCGTGGTCGAGATCGCACCGCCCTCGTGCGTCATGACGGTGGCGACCTCGGAGTCGGCACCGGTCTCGATCAGGCGGCCGACGGCGCGGATGTCGGTCGGAGCGCCCAGCATGTCCCAGACGAAGGAGATCGGGTAGATGCCCAGGTCGAGCAGTGCGCCGCCGCCGAGCTCCAGGGCGTTGAGCCGATGGGTGGGGTCGGTGGGCAGCAGCTGCGTGTGATCGGCGCTGACCGCACGGATCTCGCCGAGGGTGCCATCGGCGATGAGCTCGCGGATGCGGATCATGTGCGGCAGATACCGCGTCCACATCGCCTCCATCACGAGGAGCCCCTTCTCGGCGGCGAGCGCCTGCAGGTCTTCGGCCTCGGCGCGGTTCAGCGTGAACGCCTTCTCGGCGAGCACGTGCTTGCCGTGCTCGAGCGCGAGCCGGGCGTTCTCGTGATGCATCGGATGCGGCGTGGAGACGTAGATGATGTCGATGTCGGGGTCGGACACCAGCGCCTCATAGGAGGGGTGCGCGTGCGCGATGTCGAAGCGGGCGGCGAACGCATCCGCCGACTCCTGGGAACGTGAACCCACCGCCACGAGGTCGAGCCCCGCCGTGCGCAGATCGGATGCGAACGCGCCGGCGATACCGCCGGTAGCGAGGATTCCCCAACGAAGACCAGTCATGGTCTCAGCGTACGGGGTGGGGTGCGCATGTCGGACTGTTACACCCCGAGACGTCCGGCGACGGCCGCCTGGTCGCGGGTGCGCGCCCGCTCCTACCGTGACGAGCATGACCGAACCCCTCATCATCGGCGCCATGGTGCGCACCCTGGGGGCCTACCCCTCGGGTTGGCGTCAGCCTGGCGCGCACCGCGATCCGGCCGCGGACGCCGCCATCCTCCGCCACATCGCACGCGAGGGGGAGGAGGCCGGACTCGACTACCTGTTCTTCGGTGACTGGCTCGCGACGGGCCCCGACCTGGAGTTCCGCGACCCGTATCTGCTGGCGCGCATCGACCCGGTGAGCGCGGTGCTGTTCCTCGCCGGGGTCACCTCGCGCATCGGCCTGATCGCCACGGTCAACACCACCTACGCCGATCCGTACACGACGGCGCGCTCGCTGGCCTCGCTCGACGTGCTCACCGGCGGACGTGCGGGCGTGAACCTCGTCACGGGCGCCGAGCCGCGTGCCGCGGGCAACCACGGCCGCGACGCGCACGCCGACAACGAGACGCGCTACGACCGCGCCGAGGAGTTCGTCGAGGCGCTCCGACGCCTCTGGGGCTCGTGGGACGAAGACGCCTGGATCGCGGATGCCGCGCGCGGCGTGCTCATCGACCCGCAGGGTCTCCGTGCCGCCGACCTGGAGGGTTCGCAGGTGCGGGTCACCGGTCCGCTCAACGTCGCCCGCCCGCCGCAAGGGCAGATCCCGATCGTGCACGCCGGCACGTCGCCGCGGTCGCGTGCGCTCGCCGCGACCGAGGCCGACCTCGCCCTGACCGCCGCGCCGACGCTCGCCGACGCGATCGCCACGCGCCGCCTGCTGCGCGACATCGCGGCCGAGGCCTGGCGGTCTCCGGATGCGGTGAAGGTGATCGCCCCGGTGCTGCCGGTCGTCGCCGACACGGATGCCGACGCCCGCCGCATCGTCGAGCGCCTGCTCGCGCTGGTGCCGCTCGCCGAGGGACATCAGACGGCTCGCACCGCGTTCCCGCCCAACCGCACGGTGGCCGCGCTCGCCGATGCGTTCGACGTCGCCGCAGACGACCCGCTGCGCGCGTCGGAGTTCGACCGCCCGGTCACGGCCGCCGAGGCGCAACGGTTGGGGGAGCGCGGCTCCGCACTCATCGAGCGCCTCGCCGGCATCGCCGGACTGCGCGTCTCGGGAGCCGGGGTGACGACCGGCGATCCGCTCACCTGGCGGCACCTCGTGGCTGCCAACGCGGTGCCGGCGGCCTTCGTGGTCGGCGACGCCCGCACGATCGCTGACCACTTCGAGACCTGGCGCGACGAGGGGGCGGCCGACGGGTTCAACGTGCTGTCGGCCTTCCAACCCGCCCAGTTCGAGGCGTTCACCCGCCAGGCCGCTCCCGAGCTGCGCCGCCGCGGACTGCTGCGAGACGCGGCGGAGAGCGAGGGCGCGACCCTCCGCGACCGCCTGCGCATTTCCTCGTATGTCGACGCGTGACCACGCATGTCGTCGCGCGACACCCGGTGTCCGCCGCCTCGCGGCACGGCCACTCCGATTCCTACCGTGAACACATCCCGACACCCGAAGCCCAGGAGACCCTCCGCATGAACCGCCGTCTCATCCGTGCCGCCGCCATCGCGGTCCCCCTCGTCCTCGCGGGCAGCCTCGCCGCCTGCGCCTCCTCGCCCGCTCCCGCCAACGCCCCCGCCGAGGGCGGCGACCCCGTCACCGGCGGCACGCTCACCTACCTCGAGCACCAGGCGTACACGAACCTGTACCCGCCGCAGGCCGGCTTCTACCCGAACGGCGGCATCGTCAACAACATCGCCGCCCGCCTGACCTGGCAGAACCCGGAGACGCTCGAGATCGAGCCGTGGATCGCCTCGGACTGGACCGTGAACGCGGATGCCACCGAGTACACGTTCGACCTGAACCCCGACGTGACGTTCTCGGACGGCACGGCGCTCGACGCGGCGGCCGTCGCGAAGAACTTCGACACGTACGGCCTGGGCGATGCGGACCGCGGCCTCACGGTCTCCGAAGCCATCAACAACTACGCCAGCAGCGAGGTCGTCGACGAGGACACCGTGACGTTCCGCTTCAGTGCGCCGTCGCCCGGGTTCCTGCAGGCCACCTCGACCATCAACTCGGGCCTGCTGTCGCCTGCGACGCTCGACGGCACGATCGAGGACTTCGGCGCGGGCAACGCGGCCGAGATCATCGGATCCGGACCGTTCACCGTCACCGACGAGAAGCTCGGCACCGAGTACACGCTCACCGCCCGTGACGACTACGAGTGGGGCCCCGACAGCGTCGACAACGCCGGGCGCCCCTACCTCGACGCCGTGCACGTGCTGATCACCCCCGAGGACTCGGTGCGCATCGGTTCGCTGCTCGCGGGTCAGGCCGACTACGTCCGCTACGTGCAGGCGTTCGACGAGGACCGCGTCGAAGGCGCCGGCTTCACGCTCTACGCCCCGCAGACCCGCGGCGTGAACAACTCGATCGCTCTGCGCCCCGAGAACCCGCTGCTGGGCGACATCCGCGTGCGCCAGGCGCTCGTCGCCGCCGTGGACGCGCAGGAGGTCGTCGACACGCTCTTCACCGAGAACTACCCGGTGGCGACGTCGGTGCTCTCCTCGCAGGCCGTCGGCTACAAGGACGAGTCCGCGCACTACGCCTACGACCCCGACAAGGCCGAGGAGCTGCTCGACGAGGCGGGCTGGGAGCCCGGCTCCGACGGCATCCGCGAGAAGGACGGCGAGCGCCTGTCGATCACCGTCTACGAGGCCAAGCCGCAGCCGCTGTCGAAGCAGACGCTCGAGCTCGTCGCGCAGCAGCTGGCGAAGGTCGGTGTGGAGCTCTCGGTCAAGCCCGGCGACGCCGGCAGCGCGGCCGAAGACACCCGCGATCCGCTGAAGACCGGCTTCTACCACTCGATGGTCGGACGCGCGGACCTCGACGTCATCAAGAGCCAGTACTTCACGAAGAACCGCGACGTGCTGATCTCGAAGGACGCGAAGCTCGACGAGCTCCTGCTCGCCGTGGCCTCCGAGCCCGACGCCGACAAGCGCATCGCCGCCTCGCAGGCCGTGCAGGACTACATCGCCGAGCAGGCCTATGTCATCCCGCTGTTCGAGGAGCCGCAGGTGTACGGCACCGCGACCTACGTGCAGGGCGTCGCCTTCGAGTCGGTGGGGCGTCCGACGTTCTCCGGCGTCTGGCTCGCCGAGCACTGAGAGCGCCGGTGACACGATGAGCTTCGTCCTCCGACGAGCCGGGCAGGCCGCGATCGTTCTGATCGCGGCCTTCACGGCCACCTTCTTCCTGCTGCAGCTGCTGCCGGGCGATGCGATCCTGATCAAGTTCTCCGACCCCAGCCTCGGGCTGTCGCCGGACCAGCTCGACAGCATCCGCGCCACCTACGGCGCAGACCTGCCGTGGTGGGAGCAGTACGTGCACGCGGGACTCGGCTTCCTCGCCGGGGACTTCGGGTTCTCGACCCAGTTCGGCACCCCGGTGCTGACGATGCTGGGCGAAGCCCTCCCCGCGACCCTGCTGCTCGCGTCGCTCGGACTCGTCGTGGCGCTGATCCTCGCCATCCTCATCGCCGGGCTCTCCTCCCTCGCACCGTTCGCCTGGCTGCGCGACGGTCTGCGCCAGGTGCCGGGGCTGTTCGTGGCGGTGCCGGTCTTCTGGCTCGGCATCCTGCTCATCCAGGTGTTCTCGTTCGGGCTCGGATGGGTGCCGATCGTCGGGGCCGACCCGGCGGCCGGACTCGTCCTGCCGGTGCTCACCCTCGCCGTGCCGATCTCGGCCCCGCTGGCCCAGGTGCTGGTGCGCGCGATCGACCAGGTGCAGGCGCAGCCGTTCGTCACGGTGGTGCGGGCGAAGGGCGCTCCGCCGCTGTGGGTGCTCACCCGCTCGGTGGCCCGGAACGCCGCCGTGCCGACCCTGACCATCGCCGGCGTCCTGTTCGGCGAGCTCGTCGGCGGAGCTGTGGTGACCGAGACCGTGTTCGGCCGTACGGGCATCGGTCGCCTCACCGAGCAGGCCGTGGCGAACCAGGACATCCCGGTGCTGCAGGGCGTCGTGCTGCTGTCGGCCCTCGGCTTCGTGATCATCAGCTTCGGGGTCGACCTCGTGACCCCGCTCATCGACCCCCGCCAACGCGCCGTCGCCCGCGCCTCGGCGCCCCGCGCACTCCAGGAGGCGACCGCATGACCGCTCCCGTGATCATCGATCCCGTGGTCGGGCCCGACCCGGCCGCGCCCGCGCATCCGGCCGCGACCGAGACCGAGAAGGCCCCTCGCCGCCGACTGCGCGGCCGCGCCTGGGGCCTGTACCTGGCCTACGCGGTCGTCGCGCTCGCCGTGCTCTGGGCCGTCATCCCCGGGGTTTTCGCCCCCGGCGACCCGCTCACGGGCGTCCCGGCCGACAAGCTGCTCGCGCCGAGTGCCGCGCACTGGTTCGGCACCGACACCCTCGGCCGCGATCTGTTCGGCCGGGTCGTGCACGGTGCGGTGCACTCGCTCTCGGGAGCGCTCATCGCCGTCACGGTCGGCCTCGCCCTCGGCACGCTGATCGGGGCGATCGCCGGTGCCGTCGGCGGTGTGGTCGACGACGTGCTGATGCGCGTGGTCGACGTGCTGCTCGCGATCCCCGGGCTGCTCCTCGCTCTCACGGTCATCATCTTGCTCGGCTTCGGCACCGTGAACGCCGCGATCGCGGTGGGTCTCGGCAGCGTCGCCGCGTTCGCCCGGCTCATGCGCGCCGAGGTCGCCCGTGTGCGGCGCACCGAGTACGTCGAAGCGGCCTTCGGCAGCGGCGGCACGTTCTTCACCGTGCTGCGCCGGCACGTGCTGCCCAACTCGTTGACGCCGATCGTCGCGCTCGCCGCGCTGCAGTTCGGCACGGCGATCCTCGCGATCTCGACGCTCGGGTTCCTCGGCTACGGTGCGCCGCCGCCCACGCCGGAGTGGGGCCTGCTGATCGCCGACGGCCGCAACTACGTGGGCACCGCTTGGTGGCTCACCGCCCTGCCCGGTCTCGTCGTGGTCATCGTCGTCCTCAGCGCCAACAGAATCAGCCACCGCATCGGAAGGAGCGCGAAATGAGTGCGGTCATCAGCGCCACCGACCTGCGGATCTCTTACGGCGACAAGGAACGACGCCGCGAGGTCGTGCACGGTGTCTCGTTCGAGATCGCTGAGGGCGAGACCCTGGCGCTCGTGGGGGAGTCGGGTTCGGGCAAGTCCACCACCGCGCACGCCCTGCTCGGGCTGCTGCCGGAGGGCGGCCGCGTCGACGGCGGGCGGGTGCTGCTCGGAGACCTCGACATCTCGGGGTGGTCCGACCGTGCGCTGCGCGGCATCCGCGGACCCGAGATCGGTCTCGTGCCGCAGGATCCGACCACCTCGCTCGACCCCGTGCGCACGATCGGCGCGCAGGTCGAGGAGATCCTCCGTCTGCACGGGCACCGGGATCGCCGGTCGCGGCGCGCACGGGCCATCGAGCTGCTCGACCGCGTCGGCATCGACGACCCCGACCTGCGGGCACGCCAGTATCCGCACGAGCTCTCCGGCGGCATGCGTCAGCGCGTGCTCATCGCCACCGCGATCGCCCTGCGGCCGCGGCTGCTGATCGCCGACGAGCCCACCAGCGCCCTCGACGCCACGGTGCAGCGCAAGGTGCTCGACCTGCTCGATGAGCTGCAGCGCGAAGAGGGCACCAGCATCCTGCTCGTGACCCACGACCTCGGTGTCGCGGCCGACCGGGCCGAGCGGCTCGTCGTGCTCAAAGACGGTCGCATCGTCGAGCAGGGCTCCAGCGAGGCGGTGCTCGCCGCACCGGCCGACCCGTACACGAAGCAGCTGCTCGCCGACGCTCCGGCGTTCGCGACGGGTTTCCGTCGGCCCGACGCCCCGCCGTTCCTGCGCGATGCCGCGGCGGTCGCCGCCGAGAACCCCTGGGCGATCGTCGCCGACGGACTCGTGAAGGAGTTCCGCGTCGCGGGGCGCGAGCGCTTCCGGGCCGTCGACGACGTGTCGTTCCGGGTGCGCAGGGGCACCACACATGCGCTCGTGGGGGAGTCGGGCTCCGGCAAGACCACGACGGCGCGACTCGTCACCCGCTTCCACCAACCGGATGCCGGGACGATCGAGGTCGACGGCGACGACGTGACCCACGCGAAGCGCGAGCAACTGCGGGTGCTCCGCCGACGCATCCAGCTCGTCTACCAGAACCCGTTCGCGTCGCTCGACCCGCGCCAGCAGATCGCCGACATCGTCGCCGAGCCGCTGGTGAACTTCGGCGTGGGCAGTCGCACCGAGCGCCGCGAGCGCGCTCTCGCCCTCCTCGACCGGGTGTCGCTCCCCGCGGAGGTCGCACGGCGCACCCCGCGTGAGCTCTCGGGCGGGCAGCGCCAGCGCGTCGCGATCGCCCGTGCGCTCGCGATCGACCCCGACATCGTGGTGCTCGATGAGGCGGTGTCGGCGCTGGATGTCACGGTGCAGGCCCGCATCCTCGAGCTGCTCACCTCGCTGCAGGCCGAGCTCGGGCTCACCTACCTGTTCATCTCGCACGACCTCGCGGTGGTGCGGCGGATCAGCCACACGGTCTCGGTGATGCGCCGCGGCCGGATCGTCGAGGAGGGGCAGACCGAAGACCTCTTCCGCGACCCGCAGCACGACTACACCCGGGAGCTGCTGGCCGCAGTACCGGGACGAATGGAGACCGTCGTATGACCACCGCACCCACCGTCGCCTTCTTCACCCGACTGCTCGACGACGCCGCCCCCGCCGAGCGGTATGCGTTCGCGACCGCGCAGATCCAGCAGGCCGAGCGGCACGGCATCGGCCGGGCGTGGGTCGCGCAGCACCACTTCCACGCGGCCGAGGGCGGGCTGCCGTCGCCCCTGGTGTTCCTCGCGAACGTCGCCGCAGTCACCTCCACCATCCGTCTCGGCACCGGCGTGATCACGCTGCCGCTCGAGGACCCGGTGCGGGTGGCGGAGGATGCCGTGGTCGCCGATCTGCTCTCCGGGGGGCGCGTGGATCTGGGACTCGGCAGCGGCGGCACGCCCTCGTCGTTCGTGCCGTTCGGGGAGGACGTGCGCGACAAGGCGCCGACCTACGACCGGAAGCTGCGGACACTGCTCGACGGTCTCGCCGGCCGTGACGTCGGGGCGGGCAACACCCTCTACCCGGATGCCGGAGATCTCGCCGACCGTGTCTGGCAGGCGACCTTCTCGGCGCCGGGCGGGCATCGGGCCGGCATCCACGGACACGGGCTGCTCCTGTCTCGCACGCAGCCGCGCAGTGCCGACCGGCTGCGCGCGCCGCTGTCTGCCCTGCAGGATCCGATCATCGACGCGTACCTCGAGGCGCTGCCGGAGGGGGTGGCGCCGCGGATCACCGCCTCGCGCACCGTGTTCGTCGCCGACGACCGTGCCGAGGCGCTGCGCTTCGCCGAGGTCGGGCTGCGCCGGGCGGCCGAGGGCTTCCGCCGGCAGGGCCAGACGATCCCGGGAGACAGTATCGACGAGCTGATCGCCGCGCTCGACACGCACCTGGGCACGCCGGAGCAGGTGGCGGAATCGCTCGCCGCCGACACCACCCTCGCCCGCGCGACCGAGGTGGCGTTCCAGGTGCACTCGGTCGACGCCCCGCACGAGCACGTTCTGCGCTCGATCGCGCTCTTCGCCGACGAGGTCGCCCCGGCCCTCGGCTACGCGCTGACCCCGACACCGCACGGAATCAGTACCGACCAGAACCTCACCCTCAAGGAGAACGCATGACCGACGACATCGTGGACCGGATCGCGGAGGTGACGCCGGAGCTGGATGCGCTGCGCCGTCGCCGTCCGGTGACCAGGGAGCAGCTGCAGGCGAGCTTCGACGCCCTCTTCCAGCCGGTGAGCACGGAGCACGTCTCGCAGGCCGAACGCGAACTCGTGGCCGCCTTCGCCACCGGTCTCGCCGGGGCCGAAGACCCGACCGCGGTGTTCTACGCCGGTCGTGCGCAGGAGGCCGACGCCCAGCGCGCGGCCGTCGTGCTCGCGGAGGCCGCCCAGGCAGCGACCACCGGACCCTTCGGCGCCTACACCGAGCTCGGCTTGCAGGCCGAGAACACCGACGGGGCGCGCTATGTCCCGTCCGAGACCGTCATCGCCGCGGTGGATGAGCGCCTCGCCGCCGCCCTCGCGCACACGCACCTGCTGGTGTTCCGCCCCCGCGAGGCTTCGGGCGCCGACCTCGGTCGCCTGCTCGACGCGGGCTGGTCGGCGGACGGCATCGTGACGCTGTCGCAGCTGGTGTCGTTCCTCGCCTTCCAGCAGCGCGTCGTCACCGGGCTCCGTGTGCTCGCCGCTGCGGGCTTGACCGCCGAAAACTCCGAGGAGGAGGCCGCATGACCGCCGAACAGAGCGTGCTCCGGCACGACGACGCCCCGCACCCGCACGCGTTCACCCGCGGCGAGGTCGGATGGGTCCCGCACCTCGAGCCCCTCGCCGAGGAGGAGCTGACCGAGCGTCACTACGACGGCCTCGTCGACGCTGCTCGCGCGAAGAACGACTACTTCCGCCTGTTGGCACGCGACCCCGAGGTGCTGAAGGCCCGCACCCTGGTCGACAAGGACATCTTCTACAACGCCGCCGAGGGTCTGCCCCGCGCCGACCGTGAGCTCGCGGCGACCGCGGCATCCCGCCGCAACGGCTGCGTGTTCTGCGCCTCGGTGCACTCGCGCTTCGCCGCGCACCACAGCAAGCGCACGGACGACGTCGACCTGCTGCTCGACGAGGGTGTGGACGCGGACCTCGGCGAGCGCTGGAACGCCGTCGTCGCGGCATCCGTCGCCCTCACCGACACGCCCAACGCGTTCGGCGCGGACGAGATCGTGCGGCTGCGTGCCGCCGGGCTCGACGACCTGGAGATCTCGGACCTCATCCACGGCGCCGCGTTCTTCAACTGGGCGAACCGGCTGATGCTGTCGATCGGACGACCGGTGGCTCCGGCCTGACCGCTCTGACGGCACCTCGCCGTCAGGGGACCAGGACGATCTTGCCCGAGGCGGCGCCGGATTCCATGAGCTCATGGGCCTGCGCCGCCTCGGTCAGCGGCAGCTGGGGGCCGAGCTCGATCACGAAGTCACCGGCGTCGAGGAGGGCGATCGTCTCGGGGAGCGCCTCGGCGCGCCAGGCGAGCTCCTCCGCGGTCAGGGGCACGGGGGAGCCGCCGGAGAACGCACGGATGCCGAAGGACGCGGAATCCGGGCCACGCACGATGGTGGCGATCCGGTCGCGGTCGGCGACCAGCGCGAGGGAGGTCTCGATCGCCTCGTCGGTGCCGGCGCAGTCCAGGGCCACGGTGACGGCCCCGGGGGCGGCGCCGCGCACGCGGTCGAGCAGGCCCTCGCCGTACGCCACGGGGATCGCGCCGAGTTCGCGCAGCTGGTCGTGGCGGGCGGGGCTCGCCGTCGCGATCACGGTCGCACCCCAGGCCACCGCGAACTGCACGGCGGCCTGTCCGACCGAACCGGAGCCGCCGTGCACGAGCAGCACATCGCCCTCGGTGACCCCGAGCGAACGCAGCGACTGGTACGCGGTGCCCGCGGGGATCCCGATGGCCGCCCCTTCGGCGGCCGTGACGGAGTCGGGGAGCTTCGCGAGCTTCTCGGTGTCGATCGCGATCGCCGAGGCGTAGGTGCCGTGCGCGTCACGGATCGCCACCCGGTCGCCGACCGCGAAGTCGTCGACACCCTCGCCGAGCAGCTCGACCACGCCGGCCCCGTCGAACCCCACAGGGCGCGGTTCGGTGATCGGGGGAGACGGCCGCTTGGCACTGCGCAGCTTGGCGTCGATGGGGTTCGCCCCCGCTGCATCGATGCGCACCACGACCTCGCCGCGGGCCGCGACGGGATCGGGGATCTCCATCAGGTGCAGGACATCGGGGGAGCCGAACTCGGTGTAGACGATCGCGCGTGCCATGGATTCAGGCTACCCGCGCTGACGCCCGCCGTCGCGGATCAGCGTCCGGACAGCACCTTCATGATGCGCTGCGGCGACACCGGCTGCGCGGTGCCGAGGCGCTGCGCGAACACGCTGACGCGGTACTCCTCGAGCAGCCAGCGCACCTCGACGAGCGCGGGGGGAGCATCGGACGGAAGGGGGATCGTGCCGCCCGCATCCTCGAACGCCTTCGCCATCCGCTCGTACTCGGTCATGCGCGCGCGGTCCTTGCCCGGTTCGCTGCCGAGCGTCTTCAGCCGGTCGAGCATGCCTTCGAGGTAGCGCGGGAAGTGCGCGAGACGGTCGACTCCGGCCGCGGAGACGAAGCCCGGATGCAGCAGGCCGCTGAGCTGTGTGCGGATGTCGTTCAGCGGGCCGAGCAGGGCGAGCGAGTTCTGCGACTTGATGCCGCGTTCGACATCGCGCGACTTCGTCAGGATGCGGGCCACCAGTGAGACACACGCGAAGAGCTGATCGACCAGTATGCCCGAGACGGCGTCGCGCACCCGGGTGAAGTCGGCTTCGCTGCGGACGATGCCGCCCGGTGCGGTCTGCTCGATGACCTGCCGCGCCACGGCCGCGCGGGAGTCCTCGATGAGGGCGGCGGCGGACTGGTACGGCGAGGCGGCGAGGGCGAGCTTCTCCTGGCTCGTCAGGTGCTCCTGCACGTACGACGAGGGGGAGGGGACGCTCAGCAGCACGAGCCGCAGCACGCCATCGCGGGTGGCGGCGGCCGCGGCATCCGGGGTCGATTCGACGCGCACCGACACGGTCTTGCCCTGGTCGACGATCGCCGGGTAGCCGCGCACGACGCCGCCGGCGACACGCGTGTCGAGCACCTCGGGCAGGTCTCCGAAGGTCCACGCCACCAGACCGGTCTGCTCCACTTGCGGCCGCTTCGGCGTGCTCAGAGTCCCCGGCTTCACGGGCCCGGACTTCGGCGGCGCGGCGATCGATCGCGCCACGCTGCTGCGCGCCCGGTCGGAGAGCTGCGCCTGCAGCGCCCGGAGATCACGACCCGACCCGACCACCCGGCCGCGTTCGTCGACCGCACGGAAGTTCATGCGCAGGTGCGGCGGCACGCGCTCGTCGTCGAAGTCGGCGGCGGACACGAGCTGGTTCGCGAGCGGCTGGATGAGTCGGGCCAGCGCCTCCTTGAGTGTGCGCGGCGGGAGGCCGCCGTGCGACTCCGGCCCCTGCTCGGCCAGCTCGGCACCGAACTTCTCGGCCCAGTCCGCGGCGGGCACGACGTGACGGCGGATGGCCTTGGGCAGCGCGCGCAGCAGCCCGGTGACGAGCTCGGCGCGCAGGCCCGGAACCTGCCAGTCGAAGCCGCGGTCCTCGAGCTGCGCGAGCAGCGGCAGCGGCACGACCACGCTCACACCGTCGTCGTCGGCACCCGGCTCGAACCGGTACGCGAGGCCCAGCACCTGGTCGCCCTGCGTCCACCGTGTCGGGAACTCGCGCTGGTCGGCGCGCTCCTCGTCGTCGATCAGGTCGCTCTCGCGCATCACGAGCAGCTTCGGCGTCGTGGCCATCGCCTCGCGCCACCAGCTCTCGAAGGAGCGCACGTCGAAAACGTCGGTGGGGATGCGCTCGTCGTAGAACCGGAAGACGGCCTCGTCGCCGGCGAGGATGTCGCGGCGGCGCTCGCGCTCCTCCAGCTTCTCGAGGCGCTTGCGCAGCTCGGCGTTGCTGCGCCAGAACGCGCTCACCCGCTTGTCGATCCGCGTCGGGTCCCACTCGCCCTCGACCAGGGCGTGGCGCACGAAGAGCTCGCGCGAGGCGGCCCGGTCGATGCGCGCGAACTGCACACGGCGGCGCGGGATGATCTCGAGCCCGAACAGCGTGACCTTCTCGAACGCGACGGCGGCGCCGGCATCCTTCGACCAGTGCGGCTCGGTCACCTGGCGCTTGGCGAGGTCGCCGGCGAGGGGCTCGGCCCACGCCGGGTCGATGGCGGCGACGGTGCGCGCGAACGTGCGGGAGGTCTCCACGATCTCGGCGGCGATCACCGCCCGCGGACTCTTCTTGCGCAGTCCCGAGCCGGGGAAGATCGAGAAGCGGATGCCGCGTGCTCCCCGGTACTCCGCGATACGGCGGCCCTTCGGCTCCTTCGCGGGGGAGTGCGCCTTGCCCGCCGGGGCCGTGCGCTCGTCGAGGAGGCCGATCTGCGACAGGAGTCCCGACAGCAGGGCGCGGTGGATGGCGTCCGGGTCGCTCGTGCCGGTGTCGTCGCCGGTGCGGTCGGGCGTCTTCACGAGCGTGCGCAGCTGGCGGTGCACGTCGAACCACTCCCGCACTCGCACGTAGTTGAGGTGCTCCGAGCGGCACAGGCGACGGAACGCACTCGAGCCGAGTTCGCGCTGCTGCTCGCGCAGGTGGTTCCACAGGTTCAGCAGGGTCAGGAAGTCGCTCGTCGGGTCGACGAAGCGGGCGTGCAGGCGGTCGGCCTCCTCGCGGCGCTCTTCGGGTCGCTCGCGCACATCCTGGATCGTCATGCCCGAGACGATCGCGAGCACATCGCGGGTCACGGTGCCGGCCGAGCCCCCGCGCCCCGCCTCGATCAGCATCCGCGCGAACCGCGGGTCGATCGGCATGCGTGCGATGTCGCGACCGATGCGGGTGAGGTGCGGCGACCCGTCGCGACGCGACGGCTCGACCGCACCGAGCTCGGTGAGCAGGTCGAACGCGGCCTTCACGCCCCGCGAGTCGGGCGGTGTGAGGAAGGGGAATGCGGTGATGTCGCCGAACCCGAGCGACAGCATCTGCAGGATCACGGAGGCGAGCGAGGTGCGCAGGATCTCGGGCTCGGTGTACTCCGGGCGCCGGTCGTAGTCCTCTTCCGAGTAGAGGCGGATCGCGATGCCGTCGCTGGTGCGGCCGGCGCGGCCGGATCGCTGGTTCGCCGAGGCCTGCGAGACGGCCTCGATCGGCAGCCGCTGCACCTTGGACCGGTTGCTGTAGCGCGAGATGCGCGCGGTGCCGGTGTCGATGACGTACTTGATGCCGGGCACCGTGAGGCTCGTCTCGGCGACGTTGGTGGCGAGGATGACGCGGCGGCGGACGCCTGCCACCCTGCTGCGCTCGAACACGCGGTGCTGGTCGGCGGCGGACAGTCGGCCGAACAAGGGGAGCACCTCGGTGGGGGCGCGGTCGTTCGCGTAGGCGCCGCGCACGGCGTCGGCCGCATCCCGGATCTCGGCCTCGCCGGGGAGGAACACGAGCACATCGCCCGGCGCCTCGCGGTCGAGCTCGCGCAGGGCGGCGACGATGGCCGAGACCTCGTCCTCCGGCTCGGCCGGTGCGTCCTCGTCGTCCCCGTCTTCGACCTGCCCGCGGTAGCGGATCTCGACCGGATACGTGCGGCCCGAGACCTCGATGATCGGCGCCGGTGTGCCATCCGCCGCGGCGAAGTGCTTCGCGAAGCTCTCCGGGTCGATCGTCGCCGAGGTGATGATCACCTTGAGGTCGGGGCGCTCCGGGAGGATGCGGGCCAGGTAGCCGAGCAGGAAGTCGACGTTGAGGGAGCGTTCGTGCGCCTCATCGATGATGATCGTGTCGTAGCGGGTGAGCAGTCGATCGCGATGGATCTCGTTGAGCAGGATGCCGTCGGTCATCAGCGCGATGCGCGTGGCGTCCGACACCTTGTCGGTGAAGCGCACCTTGTAGCCGACGAGCGTGCCGAGCTCGACCTGGAGCTCTTCCGCGACCCGTTCCGCGATCGTCCGCGCGGCGAGCCGACGCGGCTGGGTGTGTGCGATGCGCTCCCGTCCGAGCTCGAGCGCGATCTTCGGCAGCTGGGTGGTCTTGCCCGACCCGGTGGCGCCCGCGACGATCACGACCTGGTGGTCGCGGATGGCGTCGCCGATCTCGCCTCGGGCAGCGCTGACGGGCAGCTCCGGAGGGTAGGAGATCACGGGGGAGGACATAGCCCTCCATCGTATGACGGGATTCGCCCCCTACGATCATCTGGTGATCACCGCTGCCGCCCCCGTCCGCTGGTTCCGCGAGTTCGGGCGCCCGCCGCGCATCCTCGGACTGGATGTCGCTCGTGGGCTGGCGATCCTCGGCATGGCCGGCGCGCACATCGGCGAGACCGAGGCGTTCGAGTGGATGGACCCGGCGACGTGGACCGACCTCGTGCACGGGCGGTCGTCGATCCTGTTCGCGCTGCTCGCCGGAGTTTCCATCGCGCTGATGACCGGACGCAGCGTGCTGCCGGAGCGCGAGCGCCTCCCGAGCATCCGCCTGAACCTCGTCGGGCACGGGGCAGTGATCTTCCTCATCGGACTGGCGCTGGAGATGCTGAACACTCCGATCGCCGTGATCCTCACGCTCTACGGCATCCTCTATGTCGCGGTGATCCCGTTCCTCCGGTGGCGCCCGTGGCAGCTGCTGCTCGGTGCGGCCGTGCTCGCGCTGGTCGGCCCGGCGCTGCTGGCGTTCCTCGGAGCCGTGATGCTGCATCCCTTCGGCACCGGGATCGGCTTCGTGCTCTACGGCACCTACCCGATCACGGTGTGGCTGGCTCTCGTGCTCGGCGGCATGGCGCTGGGACGGATGCACGTCGAGCGTGTGCGCACCGCCGTGATCGCGCTCGCGGTCGGCATCGTGCTCGCGGTGGTCGGCTACGGCCTCGGCGGCATCGGTCAGGCTGCGGGCCTCAGCACACCGGTGGAATACAGCAGCTCCTCGTTCGTCGACGGCTCCTCGTTCAGCGAGAGCTCCTTCGACGTCTCGATGCCGAGCGGGTGGGAGGGGTATCCGCAGGCGCTGGAATCGTCCGATCCGCTGGGCTCCGTACTCGCGGCGGTGTTCGCCGTCGAGCCGCACAGCGGCGGTACGGCCGAGGTGCTCGGCTCCGGCGGCTTCGCGCTGACCGTCATCGCGCTGTGTCTGCTGCTCAGCCGACCGCTGCGCTGGGCGCTGTTGCCGCTGGGCGCGCTGGGCTCCATGCCGCTGACGGCATACAGTGCGCACGTGCTGTCGATCTTCCTGTTCGGTGGGCCCGGCGGATTCTTCTCCAGCAACGAGTTCTGGGCCGCGACCGCCATCGGGCTGCTGGTGGTGACGACGCTCTGGTCGATGTTCTTCGGTCGAGGACCGCTGGAACGACTCGTCGGCCGTGGGGCGGCCGCGATGGCACTTGTTTCCCCATCCACGGCCTCGACGTCGGATGCCGGTCATAGGCTGGAGGGATGAGCATTCCTGCACTCGAACTGAACGACGGCAACTCCATCCCGCAGCTCGGCTACGGCGTCTTCAAGGTGCCGCCGGCAGAGACCGAGCGCGCGGTGAGCGAGGCGCTCGAGATCGGCTACCGCCACATCGACACCGCCGCCATCTACGGCAACGAAGAGGGCGTCGGCGCCGCGATCGCCGCCTCCGGCATCGCCCGCGACGAGCTGTTCATCACGACCAAGCTCTGGAACGACCGCCACCACGGCGACGAGCCGCGTGCGGCCATCGGCGAGAGCCTCGACAAGCTCGGCCTCGACAAGGTCGACCTGTACCTGGTGCACTGGCCGGCCCCCGCGATCGGCGACTACCTGCACGCGTTCACGAAGCTCATCGAGCTGCGCGAGGCCGGACTCACCCGCAGCATCGGCGTCTCGAACTTCCTGGTGCCGCACCTCGAGCGCGTGGTGAAAGAGACCGGCGTGGTGCCGGCCGTGAACCAGATCGAGCTGCACCCGGCCTACCAGCAGCGCGACGTGGTCGCCTGGGCCGGCGAGCACGGCATCAAGATCGAGGCCTGGGGTCCGCTCGGGCAGGGCAAGTACGACCTGTTCGGCACCCCGGCGGTGGCTGATGCCGCGGCCGCGCACGGGGTCACCCCTGCGCAGGCCGTGCTGCGCTGGCACCTGCAGAAGGGGATCATCGTGTTCCCGAAGTCGGTGCGCGCCGAGCGACTGCGCGAGAACCTCGACGTCTTCGGCTTCGAGCTGACGGATGCCGAGATCGCGGCGATCGACGCCCTCGACCCGCTCGACGGCTCGGGCCGCGTCGGCTCGCACCCGGACGAGGTCAACTGACCCCGGTCATCGGATCGGGCCCCCGGGCCTACATGACGCCCCGTGTCGCTCCGCGCGACACGGGGCGTCGTCGTGAGTAACTTCGAGGCATGACAGCTCCGTTCCGCGTCGTGGCCGTGTCGGGATCCCTGCACGAGCCGAGCAAGACGACCGCCCTCGTCCGCGCGATCACGGCCGCCGTCGCCGAGCGTGCCGAGGTCGAGTCGCAGCTCATCGAGCTCACGCAGATCGGCCCGGGCCTCGCGGGCGCGCTCCAGCGCGACCAGCTGCCGCCGGAGGTCGAGGCGCAGCTGCAGGCCATCGAGTCGGCCGACCTGCTGATCGTGGGCAGCCCCGTCTACCGTGCCTCGTTCACCGGTCTCTTCAAGCACCTCTTCGACTTCGTCGGCCAGTACGACCTGGTGGGAAAGCCCGTGCTGCTCGCGGCGACCGGCGGCGGCGAGAAGCACGCGCTGATCATCGAGCACCAGCTGCGGCCGCTGTTCGCGTTCTTCCAGGCGCTCACCCTCCCGGTCGGCGTCTACGCGAGCAACACCGACTTCGACGGCTACGAGATCGCCTCGGATGTGCTGCAGGCGCGCATCTCTCTCGCCGCCGAGCGTGCCCTGCCGCTCGTGGGTTACGCGGCCTCGCGTCCCGTCGAGCTTCTCGTCGGCTGACCGACGGACTCGCTCCAACGCCGCGGGTCACTGATCGATGGTGCCCATGTTGGCCTCGTCGTGTCGCGCACCCGCCGCGGGTTCGAGCGCCGAAAGGCGCTCGGCCTGATCCGTGCTGAGTTCCACGGTGTCGGCGGCAGCGTTCTCCTCCACGCGCGCCACCCGACGGGTGCCGGGGATCGGCGCGATGTCATCTCCCCGGGTGAGGATCCACGCCAGCGCCGTCTGCGCCGGAGTCGCGCCGATCTCGGCACCGATCGCACGGACCTCGTCCACGAGACGCAGATTCCGCTCGAAGTTCTCGCCCACGAACCGCGGGTTCGTCTTGCGCCAGTCGTCGTCGGGGATGTCGGAGGGAGAGTGAAGCTGCCCTGTCAGCAGACCGTGCCCGAGCGGAGAGTACGGGACGAAGCCGATGCCGAGCTCACGGAGAACAGGCAGGATCTCCTCCTCCACGTCGCGAGTCCACAGCGAGTACTCGGTCTGCAGTGCCGAGACCGGCTGCACGGCGTGCGCCCGCCGGATCGTCTGCGCCGAGGCCTCTGAGAGCCCGAAATGAAGGACCTTGCCCTCGGCGATGAGATCGGCGACGGCGCCGGCAGTGTCCTCGATGGGCGTGTTCGGATCGACCCGATGCTGGTAGTAGAGGTCGATTCGGTCGGTGCCGAGGCGACGCAGCGACCCTTCCACTGCGGCTTTCACGTTCTCCGGTGAGCTGTCGATCACGCCGGGACCGCCATCGGCGTGCGAGACGAGCCCGAACTTCGTCGCGATCCTCACCTGATCGCGGCGGTCGCGGATCGCACGGCCGACGATCTCCTCACTGAGGTAGGGACCGTAGATCTCCGCGGTGTCGATGTGTGTCACCCCGAGGTCGAGCGCGCGGTGGATGGTGCGGGTGGATTCGTCATGGTCGAGACCACCACCTGTCGTGTAGGTGCCGGCCATGGTCATCGCGCCGAGGCCGATGCGGGAGACTTCGAGGCTCCCCAGATGTGCGTTCTTCATGTCGTTCCTTCGTCAGTGTTCCGTGCTTCGAGCAAAGCCGCTTTCTCCGGATCGAGCGCGGCCCTGTCTATGGGTGCCCCCGCAGGGACCCCCTCGCGTGTCCGGTTCGGCGTAGTTTCGATCGCATGGACACTCCGGACGCCATCAGCGACTTCCTCACGACGAGGCGCGCGAGACTCACCCCCGAGGAGGTGGGCCTGCCGGATTTCGGCGGACGTCGCCGCGTGCCGGGGCTGCGTCGGGAAGAGGTAGCCCTCGTGGCCGGGATGAGTCCCGAGTACTACAAGCGCCTCGAACGTGGTCAGGCCAAGGGCGTGTCGGATGCCGTCATCGACGGCGTCAGCCGCGCGCTGCGCCTCGACGAGGCCGAGCATGCGCACCTGCACGACCTGATCCGCGCCGCGAGTGCGGGCGCACGTCCGCGACAGAGCGAGCGTCCGGCGCGGGCAGTCCAGGTCTCCGCTGCCACGCGACAGACGATCGATGCGATGTCCACGGTCCCCGTCTATGTGCAGAACGGCCGTTTGGATGCCGTCGCGACCAACGCACTCGGACGCGCTCTCTTCTCGGAGATGCTCGACGGTGCTCCTGCACCCGCGAATGCCGCGCGCTTCATCTTCCTCGAGTCCCGCGCGCAGACCTTCTACCGGGACTGGGACGCCCAGACGCGGCAGATCGTCGCCGTGCTGCGTACCGAGGCGGGCCGTTCTCCATACGACCGGAGGCTCAGCGACCTCGTCGGCGAGCTGTCCACCCGCAGCGATCTCTTCCGGAAGCTCTGGGGAGCTCACGACGTCCGCGAACACCGCGCGGGCCTGAAGACGATCCATCACCCGGTCGTCGGCGACCTCGACCTCACGTACCAGGCGATGGATCTCGCGTCCGACCGCGGGCTGCAGATGATCGTGTTCTCCGCGGAGCCGGGTTCCGCCAGTCGAGACCGGTTACAGCTTCTCGCCAACCTGACCGAGACAGCGGCGGAGGCGAGAGGATAGCCGTATGACCAACCGGCTCGCCGACACGCTCAGCCCGTATCTCCGTCAGCATCAGGACAACCCCGTCGACTGGTACCCGTGGGGCGAAGAGGCGTTCGCGGAGGCCGAGCGCCGCGACGTGCCGCTGCTGATCTCGATCGGCTACTCGACCTGCCACTGGTGCCACGTGATGGCGCGGGAGTCGTTCGCCGATCCGGATACCGCCGCCCTCATCAACGACGGCTTCGTCGCGGTGAAGGTCGATCGCGAGGAGCATCCGCAGGTCGACGGAGCCTATATGGCCGCAGCCTCCGCCTTCACGCAGAACCTCGGTTGGCCGCTCACGGTCTTCACCACGCCTCGCGGCCGCACGTTCTATGCGGGCACCTACTGGCCGCCTGAGGCCCGGGGCCAGATGCCCGGCTTCCGTGACGTGCTCGCCGCGGTGCGCGAGGCATGGACCGTGCGGCGGGAGCAGGCCGAGGAATCGGCGGATGCCGTGACCGACGCCCTCGCCCGCGCGGCGGAGTCCACGCCGTCGGACCTGCCCGACATGGTGGCGATCGCGACGGCGGCCGAGACGATCGCACAACGGGAGGACCGCGTCTACGGAGGTTTCGGCGGCGCCCCGAAGTTCCCCGTCGCGACGACACTGCGGTTCCTGCAGCATCCGCTGGTGCGGGAGGGCGCTCCGCAGGCCGCGGCGTCGGCAGCACGGGCGCTCGCCGCGATGGCCGGGTCCGACCTCCGCGACGCCGACGGCGGCTTCTTCCGATACGCCACCCAGCGCGACTGGACGGTGCCGCACTACGAGCGGATGCTCACCGACAACGCGCAGCTGCTCGACATCGCGCTCGACGCGGGGGACGAGTCGACGGTGCGCGGAATCGCCGCCTTCCTGATCGACGTGCTCCGTCGCGACGGCGGAGGATTCGGTGCCGCGCAGGATTCCGAGTCGACGATCGACGGCACCCGCAGCGAGGGCGGCTATTACCTTCGCCCGATCGCCGACCGCGCGGACCTGGAGCCACCGGCCGTCGACGGCAAGGTGATCACCGGGTGGAACGGCCTGGCGATCGGCGCGCTGTCCCGGGCGGGTGCGGCATTCGGCGAGCGGACCTGGATCGATGCGGCCGCTGCCGCCGCCGACCACGTGCTGCGGGTCAACCGGAACGCCACCGGCGCGCTCGTCCGCACCTCGCTCGACGGCCGCGCATCCGCCGCCGTCACGACCCCCGCCGATCTCGGACTCCTCGCCGACGGCCTGTTCGCCCTCGCCCTCGCGACGGGGGAGGCGGAGTGGGCCGTCACGGCACGAGGCACCCTCGACGACGCTCTCGCCGGCACCGGTGGCGACGACCCGCTGCTCTCGGCGCAGGGCATCGCGACCTCGCCCGACCAGACCGACGGCGACCTGCCCTCGGATGCCGCCGCGGTCGCGGGAGCCGCGCTCACCGCCTGGTGGCTGGGGGCGGGGGACCGGTATCGCGGGGCCGCCGTCGAGACCGTGAGCGCCCTCGCGTCGCGTTCGCTGGAGCAGCCGTTCGCCCACGGCACGCTGCTGCGGGTGGCAGCGGGCCTCGCCCTCCCGCCCCGCCAGCTGGTGGTGATCACGGCCGACCGCGTGGGCACCCTCGCCGCAGCCGCCCGGGGTGCGGACGCCGAGGTCATCGCCATCGTCAGCCCCGCGCAGGCGCAGGCGTTCACCGAAGCGGGGTTCGAGCTGTTCGAGGGCAAGGATGCGGTCGCAGAGCGCGCCTACGACTGCCGTGCGTTCGTGTGCCGGCTCCCGGTGAGCGACCCGGCAGAGGTCTCGCCCGCGCGCTGACGTCACCGATGCATGGTGCACAATCTGCACAGCAATCCGCGCGCAGGCACCGTCCGGTTGCGCGGGTTGCGCAGCATCCGGTGCACCGTTTGCCCAGTGCCCGGCATCCGTTCTACTGTTGCGCGACCCCACCCGCGATCACAGCAAGGATGCTCTGACGATGCCTCTCCCCACCCGCGCCGGACTCGACGCCGTTCCCGCGTACCGTCAGGGGCGCTCCGCCCCGGCCGGTGCGTCGAAGCTCTCCTCGAACGAGTCGCCGCATCCGCCGCTTCCTTCGGTCGCCCAGGCCGTGCGCGACCGGGTCGACGGCATCAACCGCTACCCGGATATGAGTGCCGCCGCTCTCCGCGAGCGCCTCGCCGCCCGCTACGACGTCGACCCCGCCGAGGTCACCGTCGGTGCGGGTTCGGTCGAGATCGCCTCCCAGCTCATCCACGCGGTGGCCGGCGACGGGGATGAGGTGATCTTCGCCTGGCGGTCGTTCGAGGCGTATCCCTCGCTGGTCCGCATCGCCGGGGCCACACCGGTGGCCGTGCCCCTCGATGCCGACCACGTGCACGACCTCGACGCGATGCTCGCGGCGATCACCCCGCGTACCCGCCTGATCTTCGTGTGCAACCCGAACAACCCGACCGGGACCGTGGTCGGCGCCGACGAGCTGAAGCGCTTCGTCGCCGCGGTGCCGCACGACGTGCTCGTGGTGATCGACGAGGCGTACGTGCACTTCGACACGACCGAGAGCCGCGGTGCCGGCATCGAGCTGTTCCGACGCCACCCGCACGTGGCCGTCCTGCACACGTTCTCCAAGGCCTATGGGCTCGCCGGGCTGCGCATCGGCTACGCGATCGCCCCGGCCGCCGTCGCCGAGAACCAGCGGAAGGTCGCGGTGCCTTTCGGGGTCACCGATCTCGCCCAGACGGCGGCCCTCGCCTCGCTGGACGCCGAAGACGAGCTCGCGGTACGCATCGGCGAGGTGATCGAGCAACGCGACCGCCTGCACCATGTGCTCACCGCGGCCGGCTGGCCCGCCGTCCCCTCGCAGGCGAACTTCGTGTGGGTCCCGTCCGGTGATCGCACGGGCGAGCTCGAGGAACTGCTGCAGGCCGGCGGCGTGGTCGCGCGGGCCTTCGCCGGCGAGGGGATCCGCATCTCCTCCGGCTCTCCGACCGACATCGACCGCGTCGAGCAGGCGCTCACAGCAGAGCGCGTGGAGGTCGGCGCATGACCGCTGAAAGCGGAACAGAACTCCCGCCCACCACGACGACCACCAAGGGCCTGCACCCGGGGCTGACCCGCCGCCAGATCTCGATGATGGGGCTCGGCGGCGCGATCGGCGCCGGCCTGTTCGTCGGATCCGGGCAGGCGATCAGCATCGCCGGCCCCGCCGTCCTGGTCTCGTACCTCGTCGCCGGCGGCATCGTCGTGCTCGTGATGGCGATGCTGGCCGAGATGGTGGCGGCGCGACCGAGCTCCGGCGCTTTCAGCTCGTACGCGCAGAAGGCGATGGGCCGCAGCGCCGGCAGCGCGGTCGGATGGCTCTACTGGATCCAGCTGGTCGTCGTGATCGCCGCCGAGGCGACGGGCGCCGGGGCGATCGTGGCGAACTGGACGCCGGGCATCCCCGCCTGGGTGTGGGTGCTGATCTTCGTCGTGGCGCTCACCGCCGTGAACCTGTTCGGGGTGCGCAACTACGGCCGCTTCGAGTTCTGGTTCGCGGCCATCAAGGTCGCGGCGATCATCGCCTTCCTCGTGGTGGGGGTGTGCGCGATCGTCGGACTCATCCCGGGCGTGCCCGCGACCGGCATCGCGAACCTCGTCGACAACGGCGGTTTCGCGCCGAACGGCATCGCCGGAATCGCGGGCGCCCTGCTCATCGTGGTGTTCGCGTTCGGAGGCACCGAGGTCGTCGCGATCGCCGCCGCCGAGTCGAACGACCCCGCCCACAACATCCGCCGCATCGTGCGCGAGGTGCTCGTGCGCATCCTCGTCTTCTACGTCGGATCGATCTTCGTGATCGTGGCGGTCCTGCCGTGGAACGATCCCGCGGTCAAGGACGGCCCGTTCTCGGCGGTGCTCGAGACCCTGAACGTCCCCGGCGTCGGTCTCGTGATGGACCTGATCGTGATCATCGCGCTGCTGTCGGCCATGAACGCCAACATCTACGGTGCCTCCCGCATGGCGTACTCGCTGGGGGAGCGCGGACTCGCTCCGCTGGCCGCCACCCGCACGAGCATCAAGGGCGTGCCGTTCGTCGCCGTGCTGGCCTCGGTCGCCTTCGGCTTCGTGACGGTCGGGCTCAACTGGGCGTTCCCCGATGTGGTCCTGCCCGCGCTCCTGAACGTGGTCGGCTCGACGCTGCTCGTGATCTGGACGGCCACGGCGGTCGCGCAGATCATCCTCCGCACCCGCGCGGATCGCACGGGCGAGGAGATGCCGATGCGGATGTGGGGCTTCCCGTGGCTGTCGTGGCTGTGCCTGGTGCTGCTCGCCGCGGTGATCGCGCTCGCGATGGTCGACCCGGCAGCGCGCATCCAGCTCCTGTTGACCCTCGCGCTCACCGGTGTGCTCCTCCTCGTCGCCCGCGCGACCAGGGGATACGCGCGGGCCGGCGTGCCGCGGGAGTAGCCGATGCGCATCGATCGCCTCGACGCCCAGCTCATCCGGCTGCTCACCGAGTCCCCGCAGTTGCCGATCCTGGAAGTCGCGCGGCGGCTCGGGATCGCCCGCGGCACTGCGACGAGCCGTCTCGCGCGCCTGCACGAGGGCGGGGTGATCGAGGCGATCGTGCCGCGCGTCGACCCGGCCGGCTTCGGCTACGGCGTGGTCGCCTTCTGCCTGGTCGAGATCGATCAGAAGGTCGGTCATGACGAGGTGGCGACGGCCCTGGCGAACGCGGTGCCCGAGATCGTCGACATGCACACCGTCACGGGCGCCAGCGACATGCAGCTGCGGCTGGTGGCGCGGGATGCGACGCGGCTGCAGGAGGTGCTCGACCGGGTCGCGCTGGTGCCCGGCGTCGCCCGCACGGCCTCCTCGATCGCGATGCGCACCCACCTCTCGGGGCGGGTGCTCCCGCTGGTGGACCACGTCGCGACGGACGATCCCGCCTAGTGCCTCACACCCTCACACCCAGCCGGGCAGCCAGTTGTGCAACAACCAGAACTCGTACGGCACGCTCATCCCGGTCCACAGCGGCAGGAAGAACGCCGAGACCAGCACCACGAACGTCAGGAAGATGATCACCGTGCGCTCGCCGGACTGCCGCCGGTACAGCGGATCCTCCCGCTTTCCGGCGATGATCCGCAGCGTCATCGCCAGGGCGAGCACGAGGAACGGCATCATCACGACCGTGTAGAACTGGAAGATCGTGCGCTCGGGGAACATCAGCCACGGCAGGTAGGTGACCGCGAGGCCGACGAGCGGAACGGTCAGCTCCGGACCGACCGGCTGCCGCGTGATCCAGCTCCGCACGAGTCGATAGATCAGGTAGACGGCGGCCGCGACCCCGCCGTACCAGATGAGCGGATTGGGGACGGCGGAGATCACACCGATGCAGTGATCCGTGCCGCAACCCGAGGGGGAGGGGTCGACCCAGACCGCGGTCGGACGCAGCAGCAGCGGCCACTCCCACGCGGGGCTCGCATAGGGGTGCCCGCGGCTCAGGCCCACGTGGAATCCGAGCATGGACTCGTGGTACTTCCACAGTGCGAGCAGGGGGTTGGTGTCGCTCTTGCGGTCATAGCCGCCGGCGGTCACGAGCCAGCCGGTCCAGCTGATGAGGTACACCGCGAGGGCGGGGAAGACGAGCAGTACGAATGAGACGGGCCCCTGGCGGAATGCGGCGGCGGTCGGCCACAGCACCACGCCGGCGCGGCGCCGGGCCAGCGCATCGGTGATCACGACGTACAGCCCGAAGCCGGCGAGGACGTAGAGCCCCGACCACTTCACGGCGCACGCCGCGCCCAGGGCGAGTCCCGCGGCGACCAGCCACGGACGGCGCCACAGCACGGGCCCCCAGAACGGATCCGGCGCGTCGGGGTCGCGCCTCTCGAGCACGGGGATCGTCCGCTGCCGGTCGATCAGCACGAACAGCACGCCCAGCAGGATGAAGAACGTCAGGATGCCGTCGAGCAGGGCGATGCGGCTCATCACGATGCTGAGCCCGTCGATCGCGAGCAGGGTGCCGGCCACGGTCGCGACGACCACCGAGCCGCTGAGGCGCCGGGCGATCAGGTACACCAGCAAGACGGACGCCGTGCCGAAGAGCGCGGTGGCCAGCCGCCAGCCGCCGCTGTTCTCCGGGCCGCCGATCGCCATGCCCAGCGCGATCAGCCACTTGCCCAGCGGCGGATGTACGATGAACGCGCCCTGGTCGGAGAGCGGAAGATCCTCGCCGGTCGGGAACGCCTGGTTCGCGCCGTCGCCCCAGGTGCCTTCGTAGCCCAGGGTCCACAGCGACCAGGCGTCCTTGACGTAGTAGGTCTCGTCGAAGGCCAGCTCGTGCGGATGGGCGACGCCGATCAGCCGGAGGACCGCGGCCAGCGCGGTGATGACCAGTGGGGCGAGCCAGCGGATCGCGCGGCCCAAGTCCGGATCGAGGAGCACGCGGTCGCGAAGTCGCCCGTAGCGCGTCAGCCGTGCCTCGGGGGCAGGGAGCAGGGGCACGGGCGCGGTCACCGGTCCAGCCTAGACAACCCGCCTAAGCTGGGCGGGTGATCATCCTCGCCGCCACTCCGATCGGAAATCTCGGCGACGCGTCCCGCCGCCTGGTGGAGGTGCTGGAGAACGCCGAGGTCGTCGTCGCGGAAGACACCCGCACCACGGTGCGACTCCTGAAGGCGCTGCAGATCGACAACCGTCCACGTCTGATCGCGCTGCACGACCACAACGAGAAGCAGAAGGCGGCAGAGCTCGCCGCCCTCGCCGCGGAGACCGACATCGTCGTGATGAGCGACGCCGGGATGCCGACCGTCAGCGATCCCGGTTACGGGCTGGTCGCCGAGGCCGTGGCACAGGGCGTCACGGTGACGGCGATCCCCGGTCCGAGTGCGGTGCTGATGGCGCTCGCGATCTCGGGCCTCCCCACCGACCGTTTCACGTTCGAGGGGTTCCTGCCGCGCAAGCCGGGGGAGCGCCGCTCGACCCTTCGCGCGCTCGCCGCGGAACCCCGCACCATGGTGTTCTTCGAGTCCCCGGCCCGCCTCGCGAGTGCGCTCGCCGACATGGGTGCGGCGTTCGGCGACGAGCGGCGGATCGCGGTGTGCCGTGAGCTCACGAAGCTGTACGAGGAGGTGCGCCGCGGCACGGCATCCGAGCTGGTCGCCTGGGCCGAGAACGGCGTCAAGGGCGAGATCGTCGTCGTCGTCGAGGGTGCTTCCCGCCGCGACGCCTCCCCGGAGGACGCGCTCGCCCAGGTGCAGAAGCTCATCGCCGACGGCATCCGCCTGAAGGACGCCGCCTCCGAGGTGGCCGCGCTCACCGGCCTCTCCTCCCGAGACCTCTACCAGGCCGCGCTGGCCGCCCGCTCCGGAGGGGCATGACCGTGAGCAAAGCGGCGACCGTGTACGACGTGGCCGATCGGGCCGGCGTGTCCATCGCCACCGTGTCGCGCGTGCTGCGCTCGCCGGATGCGGTGCGTCCGGTCACACGGGAGCGCGTGCTCGATGCCGTGTCCGCCCTGGGTTACGTGCCCAGCGGCAGTGCCCGGGGTCTCGCGGAGCGCCGCACCGGGGTGCTCGGGCTGTACTTCCCCGGGTTCGACGCCGCGGAAGACGCTCCGCCGCTGGACGTGCTCTCCGATGCCGATGCGCCGCCGTTCGCGATCGTCCGTGATGACGCGGATGGCGATGACGGACACACCTCGATGCTCTTCCTCGACGAGGTGCTGCGCGGCGCGGAGCTGGAGGCGTGGAAGCAGGGTTTCGAACTCATGGTCGGCGTCGGACGCGACGATCCCGATCGCTCGACGGTGCGCGACATGGCCGGCCGTGTCGACGGCCTCATGGTGCTCGCGAGCAGTGTGCCCGACGACGTGCTGGCGCGCCTCGCCCGGCGGATCCCGGTCGTGGTCCTCTCCGGGCCGCCGCGCGGCGATCACTACGACCACGTCACGGTGAGCAATGCCGAGGCGATGGCCGAGCTGACCCGGCATGTCCTGGCCCAAGTGGGGGACGGGCCGCTGGCCTTCCTCGCCGGCCCCGAGGACTCGCCGGACGGCCTGCAGCGGTGGGAGGGGTTCGCGGCGGCGGTGACGGCCGCGGGCCGATCCCTCGACGACGTGACCGTCCTCCGCGGCGACTTCACCCGCGGCTCGGGCCGTCGTGCCGCCGAGGAGCTGGTCGTATCCGGCGCGCCGGCAGCGCTGATCTCCGCGAATGACCAGATGGCGCTCGGCGCGCTCGACGTGTTCCGCGGCGCCGGCATCCGCGTGCCCGAAGACCTCCTCGTGACCGGGTTCGACGGCATCGAGGCGGCCGCGCTGTCGCGCCCCCCGCTCACCACGATCCGCCAGCCCATGATCGACCTCGGGCGCGCAGCCGTCCAGGTGCTCGCACGGCGCCTGGAGAGCATGGAGGCCGAGCCGGTGCTGGCTCGCCTGCCGCTGCAGATCCTCCTTCGCGAGAGCTCGCAGCGCCCCTCCTGACGCCCCGCGGCACGGCGCCACGCCGGTGTCAAGGGGTTGCTTTCGAAAAATGTATGCGCTTACAATCGCTGAGGCGGCGCAGGCCGTCGGTCATGACAGAGACGACATGAGGTGGCAGATGTCCGGTGGCAGAACACCGAGAGCGCGGATGATGGGACGCTGGCGCAGAGCGGCGATCGTCGGCCTTGCAGCAGCCGCAGTCGCACTGAGCGGCTGCAGCATCCAGATCACATCCCAACCCGATCCCTCGATCGGCGACGACACGATGCTGATCAACGCCGACAAGGGCAACCCGTTCTTCACGAGGAACTTCAACCCGTATCTCACCAACACGCGCACGGCGTCGCGGTGGATCTACGAGCCGCTGATCCTGGTCAACCCGCTCGACGGCACGCAGAACCCCTGGCTGGCGACCGAGTGGTCCCAGCCCGACGCCCGCACCATCGTCATGACGATCCGTGACGACGTCGAGTGGAGCGACGGCGAAGACCTGACGCCGGACGATGTGGCCTTCACGTTCCAGCTGCTCAAGGACAACCCCGCGCTCGACATCAAGGGTGCCTGGCAGCATCTGGAGAGCGTCGAGACCGAGGGCGACGACGTGATCATGCACCTCCAGACCGAGGATGCTCCGTCGCTGCCCATCCTCGGCCAGACCATGATCGTGCCGGAGCACCTCTGGGCCGACGTGAAGGACCCCGCCACGTACCGCAACGAGACACCGGTCGGGACCGGGCCGTTCGTGCTCGGCAACTACAACGACCAGCAGTACTCGATGGACCGCAACCCCGACTACTGGCAGGCCGACAAGATCGAGATCGAGCACATCATCCTGCCCTCGACCAACTCGCAGCTCGACACCGTGAGCCGCGGGTACGACTGGGCGTACTCGTTCATCTCCGACGTGGAGGGCACCTGGGGTGCGGCGAGTCCGGACAACAAGTGGTGGTTCCCGCCGGGCGGCGTGATCGCCCTGATGCCGAACCTCGAGGTCGCCCCCTTCGACGACGTGAACGTCCGCCGAGGCATCGCGCTCTCCCTCGATCGCGAGGAGATCGCCGAGACCGCTTCCGAGGGGTACATGGAGCCCGCCGGCCAGACCGGACTGATCCTCCCGAACCAGGAGGAGTATCTCGACCCGAGCATCCCCGACGAGGGCATGATCACGCAGGACACGGACGCTGCGCTCGAAGCCTTCGAGAAGGCGGGCTACACCCTCGACGGCGACCGGCTCGTGGACGCCGACGGTGAGCAGCTCGAGTTCGCGCTCACCACGGCCAACGGCTTCACCGACTGGACCAGGGCGGCGCAGACCGTGCGCAGTCAGCTCGCCGAGGTCGGCGTGAAGGTCACGCTCAAGCTCCCGCAGCCCGCGGGATACCAGAGCGCGATCAGCAACGGCGACTTCGAGATGGCGATCGGCGGCATGGGCAACGGCGACGTCTACCAGGCCTACAACAACCTGCTCTCCAGCGAGTTCTACGTGCCATCGGGTGAGACGACCGCCAACAACTTCGAGCGCTACCGCTCGGACGAGGCCGACGCGCTGCTGGCCGAGTACCGCGAGACCGTCGACACCGATCGCCAGGCCGAGATCGTGAAGGAGCTGCAGGGCATCGTCTACGACGAGATGCCCGTGATCGGCCTCTACTACGGCGGCATCTGGGGTCTGTTCAACGACGCCAAGTTCACCGGCTGGCCGAGTGAGGAAGACCCGTACATGATCCCGCAGAACTACGATTCCGCGCCGCTGGGCATCTTCACGCGGCTCGAGCGAGTCAAGGAGGACGACAAGTGAAGTACGTGCTCCAGAAGTTCGGCCTGTTCGTGCTCACCCTGTGGGCCGCGGTCACCCTGAACTTCTTCCTCCCGCGCATGATGCCGGGTTCCCCGGCGGATGCCGCCATCGCCAAGCTGTCCCAGAACGGGCCGGTGTCCGACGCCACCCGCGCCGCCATCGAAGCCCAGCTGGGCGTGCCGACCGGGTCGCTGTGGGACCAGTACATCGCCTACCTCGGCCAGGTCGTGCGGCTCGACTTCGGCGTCTCGTACACGTTCTATCCCCAGTCGGTGGCGAGCATGGTGTCGACGGCATTGCCGTACACGATCGCCCTCGTCGGCATCGTCACGATCCTCGCGTTCGTGATCGGCACCCTCATCGGCGTCGCGGCCGCCTGGCGCCGAGGCACCTGGCTCGACACGCTGCCGACGCTGACGGGCTCCTTCCTCAGCACGTTCCCCTACTTCTGGACCGCGCTGCTGCTGCTGTTCTTCTTCGGCTACGTGCTGCACTGGTTCCCGACGACGGGGGCCTACTCCGCGACGACGACCCCCGGGTTCACCTGGGAGTTCCTCGGAGACCTGCTCAGCCACGCGTTCCTCCCCGCGCTGACGATCCTGCTCACCTCACTCGGCGGCTGGATCATCGGGATGCGCAACGCCATGATCAACACGCTCGGTGAGGACTACATCACCTTCGGCGAGGCGAACGGGCTGCACGGCCGCACGATCGCCCTCCGCTACGCCGCGCGCAACGCGATCCTGCCGAACCTCACCGGCTTCGGGCTCACGCTCGGCGGTGTCGTGGGCGGATCGATCCTCGTCGAGCAGGTGTTCGGCTATCCCGGCATCGGGTACCTGCTCTTCAACGCCGTGATCGGGCAGGACTACCCGCTCATGCAGGCGCTCTTCCTGATGATCACCGTGAGCGTGCTCATCGCCAACTTCCTCGTGGACATCCTCTACGGGGTTCTCGACCCGAGGACACGCCGATGACTTCCACCATGAACGTCAAGATCCCCGCCGAGCGCATCGCCGCGCCCAGCCCGTGGCGCGCCTTCGGGCGCATGGTCGCCACCCTCTGGAGCAACGGCAAGGCCCGACTCGGCCTCTGCATCCTCGCCTTCTTCGTGCTGGTCGCGGTGTTCGCCCCGGTCCTCGCCCCCTACGGGCCGAAGGAGAACGGGTTCGACCGCAACGCCGATGCCTCCTGGGCGCACTGGCTCGGCACGACCGCCGCGGGGGAGGACGTGCTCAGCCAGCTCATCTACGGCGCGCAGATCAGCCTGCTCGTCGGCTTCGCCGCCGGCATCCTCTCGACGATCGTCGCCGTGCTGATCGGCCTCAGCTGGGGTTACATGCGCGGCTTCGCGGGCGAGGTGGTCGGCTTCATCGTCAACCTCTTCCTCGTGATCCCGGGCCTACCTCTCATGATCGTGATCGCCGCCTACCTGCAGAACGGCGGCATCCTGATGATCATCGCCGTGATCGTGGTGACCGGCTGGGCGTGGGGCGCTCGCGTGCTCCGCAGCCAGACGCAGTCGCTGCGCGGCAACGACTTCGTCACCTCGGCGCAGTTCTCGGGGGACAGCCGGACGCGCATCGTGTTCCGCGAGATCCTGCCGAACATGACGTCGATCATCGCCGGCACGCTCTTCGGAGCGGCGACGGCGGCGATCCTCGCCGAGGCAGGACTGGAGTTCCTCGGCCTCGGTGACTCCAGCATCGTCAGCTGGGGCACCATGCTCTATTGGGCGCAGAACTCCAACTCCCTGCTCACCGGGCAGTGGCTGCTGCTGTTCGCCCCCGGTCTGTGCATCGCACTGCTGGCGCTGAGCCTGACACTGATCAACTTCGGCGTGGACGGCATCTCCAATCCGCGCCTGCGAGAGGGGAAGGGCCGATGACCGCCATGAACACGAATGATGTGCTGCTGGAGGTCGACTCCCTGTCCGTCGAATACGCCTCACCCGGGGCGACGCCGGTCGCCGCGGTCCACGACGTCTCGTTCTCGCTGCGCCGCGGCGAGTTCGTCGGACTGGTCGGCGAGTCGGGATCGGGCAAGTCGACGCTCGGCTTCGCGTTGACGCGGCTACAGAAGCCGCCGGCGCGCATCAGCGGCGGCCGCATCCTCTTCGGCGGTCGCGACATCCGCGAACTGGATGCCGAGGAGCTGCGTCGTCAGCGCCAGGGCGGGTTCGCAATGGTGCTGCAGTCGGGCATGAACGCACTGAACCCGGTGCGCACCGTGGGCAACCACTTCCGTGACATCTTCGCCGCCCACGGCCACGTGCCCCAGGGCGACCGGGAGGCCCGGGCCCGCGAGCTCATCGGCAAGGTCGGGCTCGACGCCTCGGTGCTCGCCCGCTACCCCGGGGAGCTCTCCGGCGGTATGCGCCAGCGTGCCTCGATCGCGCTCGCGCTGTCGCTGGAGCCGCAGCTCATGGTCTTCGACGAACCGACCACCGCACTCGACGTGCTCGTGCAGCACGCCGTCATGGACACGATCAAGGAACTGCAGCGGGCCGAGCAGTTCACGGCCATCCTCATCAGCCACGATCTCGGCATCGTGCTCGAGGCCACCGACCGGGTGATGGTGATGCACGAGGGGCGCATCGTCGAAGACGCGCCGAGCATCGACATCCTGCAGCGTCCGAAGGACGAGTACACGCGGATGCTGCTCAGCCACTACGCGGACCCGCGGGCGAAGACCCTGTCGATCCCCGGCTTCGTCGACCTCGGGACGCGGCGCGCCGAAGGCCGTTCGCGCACCGACGTGACGGAGACGCTGCCGACCGTGTCGTCTCGGGATGCGCGTCGCGCCGATGCGGCGATCGTGGTCGACGGGGTGTCCAAGCACTACCCGGCGCCGCGCCGCGGACAGGATGCCGTGACGGCCGTCGACGATGTGTCGTTCCGGCTGGAACCCGGGGAGGCGCTCGCGCTCGTCGGTGCCTCGGGCTCGGGTAAGTCGACCATCGCGAAGATGCTCACCGGCGTCGAGAAGCCGACCTCCGGCACCGTCCGCTTCGGCGATGTCGACGTGGCGACCCTCAAGCGCCGTGGTCTGCGCGACCTGCGCAAGGACGTGCAGATGGTGTTCCAGGATCCGTACGCGGCACTCAACCCGCTGCACACGGTCGAGTACGCGCTGACGCGCCCGGTCATGAACTACACGAAGCTGCGCGGGCAGGAAGCCAGGGCGCGGGTGCTCGAGCTGCTCGAGACCGTCGGCCTCACACCCGTCGAGCAGTTCGCGGCGAAGCTGCCGCATCAGCTCTCGGGCGGGCAGCGGCAGCGCGTCGTGATCGCCCGGGCGCTCGCGAGTGACCCGCAGGTGCTCATCGCCGACGAGCCGGTCTCGATGCTCGACGTCTCGCTGCGTGCGGGCGTGCTGGCGCTGCTGGAGGATCTGCGCGAGAGATGGGGCATCAGCATGCTCTACATCACGCACGACCTGCTGAGCGCGAGGCTGGTGACGCAGAACATCCTGGTGCTCAACGGCGGCCGCGTGGTCGAACGCGGAGAGACCGCCGAGGTGCTGCAGCATCCGGAGGATCCGTACACGATCCAGCTGCTGGACGCCGTGCCCAATCCGACTCGTATCCGATAGAACCACTCATGAGAGGAGCACTCGTGCTCGCATTCCCCGACGGCTTCCTGTGGGGTGCCGCGACCGCGGCCCACCAGGTGGAGGGCAACAACACCACGAGCAACTGGTGGGCGATGGAACACGCCCCCGGCTCGCCCATGGTCGAGCCCTCCGGTGACGCCGCCGACCACTTCCACCGCTACCCGGAAGACATGCGGCTGCTCGCCGCCGCCGGGCTGAACTCCTACCGGTTCTCGGTGGAGTGGGCGCGGATCGAGCCCGAGCGCGGCTTCGTCTCGCGGGCGATGCTCGACCACTACCGCCGCATGATCGACACGGCGCGCGAGAACGGGCTCGACCCGACGGTCACGCTCATGCACTTCACGGTGCCGCAGTGGTTCCAGAAGGACGGCTTCTGGCGTGCCGACGACGCGGTCGACCTGTTCGCCCGCTACGTCGAGACCGTGCTCCCGATCCTCGACGGCGTCGAGTACGTGTGCACCATCAACGAGCCCAACATCGCCGCGATGCTCGCCGGGGGAGAGGACGCCGCGAACCTCGTCGCCTTCGGCCTCCCGAACCCCGACCTCGCCGTGGCCGACACCCTGCTCGACGCGCACCACCGCGCCTCCGAGATCCTGCACTCGGTGCCCGGGGTCAAGGCCGGCTGGACGATCGCCACACAGGCGTTCCACTCCACAGGTGAGCCCGGCGCCGACGAGATGCTCGCCGAATACGGTGACCCGCGTGACCACTGGTACCTCGACCAGTCGGCCGGCGACGACTTCGTCGGCGTGCAGGCGTACACGCGCACCTTCATCGGACCGGAGGGTCCGCGACCCGTGTCGCCGGATGTGGAGACGACCCTGACCGGCTGGGAGTTCTTCCCCGAGGCGCTCGAGATGGGTGTGCGCAGCGCATGGGAACGCAGCGGAGGGGTGCCCGTGCTCGTGACCGAGAACGGCATCGCGACCGCCGACGACACCCGCCGCATCGCCTACACGCAGGGTGCGCTCGAGGGACTGCACCGCGCGATCTCCGACGGCATCGATGTGCGGGCGTACCAGCACTGGAGCGCGCTGGACAACTACGAGTGGGCCAGCGGCTTCGCCCCCACCTTCGGCCTGATCGGTTTCGACCATCAGACGTTCGAGCGCACTCCGAAGCCCTCGCTCGCCTGGCTCGGGGAGGTCGCGCGCCGCAACGGGCTCTGAGTTCGGGGTTACGCTCAGGGAATGACGACGCACGCGAGGCACTCGACGCGGCAGGACCGGATCCGATCCGCAGCCGCGGGCCTGAGCGCGGCCGTCGTCGCGGTCGGCCTGGCCGAACTCGTCGCTGCGGTCGTGGAGCCGAGCGCGAGCCCGTTCGCCGTGATCGGCAGCGGGCTCATCGACCTCGCGCCGAGCTGGGCGAAAGACACGGCGATCGCGCTGTTCGGCACCGGAGACAAGGTGGCCCTGATCGTCGGGGTCGCCATCGTCCTCGCGGTCGTCGCCGCGCTGTCCGGCTTCCTGGAGCTGCGACGCCCTCCGATCGGGGCCGTGATCCTCGCTGCT
Organism: Microbacterium maritypicum; assembly: GCF_041529975.1. Lineage (NCBI taxonomy): Bacteria > Bacillati > Actinomycetota > Actinomycetes > Micrococcales > Microbacteriaceae > Microbacterium > Microbacterium maritypicum. The sequence continues at coordinate 1,901,971 of NZ_CP168030.1, forward strand.
CTCGGCGCACTCGCCGTCGTGGCCGCGATGATCCGCCCCGGTGCGGGGCCGTTCGCCTGGCTCCCCGGCCTCGTCGCCGGTCTCGTCGCGGTAATCGTCCTGCGGATGCTGGTGCGCAGGCTCCGGCCCGTCGCCGGAATCGCCCCCGACGAGATCGACCGGCGCCGGTTCCTGATCTGGACGACCGGCGCCGCGGCGGCCGGACTCGTGCTGCTGATCGTCGGGAAAGTCGCGCGCGGGGCCACCCGCTCGATCGAGGTGGTCCGTGACGCGCTGCGGCTGCCGAAGCCGGCGCGAGCGGCGGCGCCGGTCCCTGCCGGCGCCGACCTGGAGATCCCCGGCCTCGCTCCGGTCGTCACCCCCAACGCCGAGTTCTACCGCATCGACACCGCGCTGATCGTGCCGCGGATCGACCCGGCCGACTGGTCGCTGCGTATCCACGGGATGGTGGACCGCGAGGTGCGCCTCACCTGGGACGAGCTGGTCGCCCTGCCGATGCAGGAGTCCGACGTCACTCTCGCGTGCGTGTCGAACGAGGTCGGCGGATCGCTGATCGGCAACGCCCGCTGGCTGGGCGTTCCGGTGCGGGAGCTGCTCGCCCGCGCGGGTGTGGATCCTGACGCCGACATGGTGCTGTCGACCTCGTCCGACGGCTTCACGGCATCCACTCCGATCGAGGCGCTCACCGACGACCGCGACGCGCTGCTGGCCGTCGGCATGAACGGCGAGCCGCTGCCGATCGAACACGGGTTCCCGGCGCGACTCGTGGTGCCCGGGCTCTACGGATACGTGTCCGCGACGAAGTGGGTCACCCAGCTCGAGGTCACCCGTTTCGACCGCGCCACCGCGTACTGGACCACACGGGGATGGTCCGAGCGCGGGCCGATCAAGCTGCAGTCCCGCATCGATGTGCCGCGTGGAGGCCAGTCCGTTCCGGCCGGCGACACCGTGATCGCGGGGATGGCGTGGCAGCAGCAGGTCGGCATCGCCGGGGTCGAGGTGCGCATCGACGACGGGCCGTGGCAGCGTGCCGAGCTCGCGACCGCCATCTCAGCCGACACCTGGGTGCAGTGGAGTCTGGCGTGGACGGCGGAGCGCGGATCGCACACCGTCGAGTGCCGGGCGCTCAGCGTCGAGGGCGAGACCCAGACATCGGATCCGGCGCCGCCCGCACCCGACGGCGCGCAGGGATGGCACCGCATCGACGTCTCGGTAGCCTGAGCGCGTAACCACCGGTGCCCGGACACCTAGAATTGCTCCATGCCCGCAGGCGAATCCTTCTACATCACCACGCCCATCTACTACCCCTCCGACGTGCCGCACATCGGTCACGGGTACACGACGGTGGCCGTCGACACGCTCGCACGGTGGCACCGCCAGGCGGGGGATGACACCTGGATGCTCACGGGCACCGATGAGCACGGCCAGAAGATGCTGCGCGCCGCGGCAGCCAACAACGTCACCCCTCAAGAATGGGTCGACAAGCTCGTCACCGAGAGCTGGTTCCCGCTGCTGACGACGCTCGACGTCGCCAACGACGACTTCATCCGCACCACGCAGGAGCGCCACGAGACGAACGTGCAGACGTTCTTCCAGCGCCTGTACGACCGCGGCTACATCTACGCCGGCGAGTACGAGGCGCTCTACTGCGTGGGCTGTGAGGAGTTCAAGCCCGAGTCGGAGATCGTCGACGGCACCGGTCCCTTCGAGGGGCTGAAGGTCTGCGCGATCCACTCGAAGCCGCTGGAGCTGCTGCAGGAGAAGAACTACTTCTTCAAGCTCAGCGAGTTCCAGGACCGCCTGCTCGAGCTCTACAAGACGCAGCCCGATTTCGTGCGCCCTGATTCCGCGCGCAACGAGGTCGTGTCGTTCGTGAGCCAGGGCCTGAAGGATCTGTCGATCTCGCGTTCGACCTTCGACTGGGGCATCCCGCTGCCGTGGGACGAGTCGCACGTCATCTACGTGTGGGTCGATGCGCTGCTGAACTACGCCACGGCCGTCGGCTACGGCTCCGACGAGGAGACGTTCGCGCGTCGCTGGCCCGCCTACCACGTGGTCGGCAAAGACATCCTGCGCTTCCACGCCGTGATCTGGCCCGCCCTGCTGATGGCTGCCGGCCTCGAGGTGCCCCAGGGTGTCTTCGCGCACGGCTGGCTGCTGGTCGGCGGCGAGAAGATGTCCAAGTCGAAGCTCACCGGCATCGCGCCGACCGAGATCACCGACGTGTTCGGCTCCGACGCGTACCGCTTCTACTTCCTCTCCGCGATCGCGTTCGGTCAGGACGGGTCGTTCTCGTGGGAAGACCTGTCGGCCCGCTATCAGGCCGAGCTCGCGAACGGCTTCGGCAACCTCGCCTCGCGCACCACGGCGATGATCGAGAAGTACTTCGAAGGCGTCGTGCCGCCCGCGGCCGAATACACCGAGAAAGACCTCGCGATCCAGAAGATCGTGGCGGATGCGGCGGCGAACGCTGATGCGTCTATCGCGCAGTTCCGCATCGACGAGGCGATCTCGTCGATCTGGACGATCGTCGACGCGCTCAACGGGTACATCACCGAGAACGAGCCGTGGGCGCTCGCTCGCGACGAGGCTCAGCGCGGTCGCCTGGGCACCGTGCTGTACACCTGCGCCGAGGGTCTGCGTGCTCTCGCGGTGCTGCTCTCGCCCGTGATGCCGCAGTCGACCGAGAAGCTCTGGGTCGCACTCGGTGCCGCCGAGACCCTGGGTCGTCTGCAGGGCCAGCCGATCCGCGAGGCCGGAGCCTGGGGCGTGCTGCGCCCGGGCACCAGCGTCAACGGGCTCGCACCGCTGTTCCCCCGGGTGGAGTCCACGGCCTGAGCAAGGTCGGTCACGGAGATGTCGGGGACCTATGTGCAGCGCCGTGACGGCGACGGACGCAAGGATCTGAAGTATCCGGCCGCTCCCGAGCCGCTCACGGTCCCGGTGTACGACAACCATGCGCACCTGGAGATCGTCGACGGCGATGACCCGCTGTCGCTGACCGAGCAGCTCGACCGCGCGGCGGCGGTGGGCATCGCCGGGGTCGTGCAGGCTTCCGGTGACATCGAGTCGTCGCGGTGGGCCGTCGAGGCCGCGGCATCCGATCCGCGCGTGCTCGCCGCCGTCGCCATCCACCCGAACGATGCGCCGACGTACGCCGAAGAGGGCCGGCTCGACGAGGCGATCGCGGTGATCGACGAGCTCGCCGCGCACCCGCGCACGCGGGCGATCGGCGAGACGGGCCTGGACTTCTTCCGTACAGAGCCCGAGCGGCAGGCGCCGCAGTTCGAATCGTTCGAGGCGCACATCGCGCTGGCGAAGAAGCACGGCATCGCTATGCAGATCCACGACCGCGATGCGCACGATGCGGTGCTGGAGACGCTGAGCCGCGTCGGCGCCCCCGAGCGCACGGTGTTCCACTGCTTCTCGGGCGACGACGCGATGGCGCGCGTCTGCGCCGATGCCGGGTACCACCTGTCATTCGCGGGGAACGTGACGTTCAAGAACGCCCAGAACCTGCGGGACGCGCTGAAGGTCACCCCGCTCGATCGCCTCCTGGTCGAGACGGACGCGCCATTCCTCACCCCGGTGCCGCTGCGGGGTCGTCCGAATGCCCCGTACCTCGTGCCGATCACGGTGCGCTTCATGGCGGCTGAGCTGGGTATCGAGGTCGATGAGCTGTGCGCCCAGCTGGCAGAGAACACCCTGCGGGTCTACGGCTCGTTCGCCGACTGACTCTCGGGTTCTTCCACGGGCTTCGCCGACACGATCTGCGAGATCGGCTTCCACACCAGCAGCAGCGTGAGCGCCGCGCCGACGAACGCGAACCACCACGGTGCCGTGAGGCCCCAGACCTGGGCGATCACGCCGCCGAGCGCCTGGCCGACGACCATGCCGCCGAACACCCCGACCATGTTGACGGAGGCCACGCGCCCCTGCAGCTCGGCGGGCACGAGGCGCTGCCGCACGGTCGTGGAGATCGTGCCCCACACGAACGCGTAGGCGCCGAAGAAGAACATGATGACCAGGGCCACCCAGCCCGTGGTGGTGAGCGCGAACGACAGGTGCATGAGCACCTCGAGCGAGAGCACCACCCGCATCAGCGTCGCGAACGACACGTGCCGCTCCAGCCAGCCGAAGCTGAGTGTGGCGAGGATGCCGCCCGCCGCGGATGCCGTCGTGAGCGCGCCGTAGCCGACCGCGCCCATGTGCAGGTGTTCGGTCGCGTACAGCACGAGCACGCCCCAGGGCGCGGCCCACGTGATGTTGAAGACCAGGATGATGAGCACCAGCATGCGCACCGGCGGATTGCGCCACAGCCAGCGGATGCCCTCGGCGATGTCGGTGTGCACCGGCGGGTGCGTGTCGGTCTCGCGCGGCGGGACGGGCGTCTTCGCCATACGCGAGATGAGCACGACCGCGAAGCTCACGCACACGACCTCGAGCAGGAACGGCCAGGCGGTGCCCGCGGCGAACAGGAAGGCGCCCAGCGGCGGGCCGGCGAACTGGTTCGCGACGAGGTACCCGGCCTGCAGGCGGGCGTTGCCGATGCCGAGGTCGGCGGGCTTCACCAGCATCGGCAGCAGCGTGCTGCCCGCCGTGTCGACGAAGACCTCGGCGGTGCCGTAGAGGAAGGCGACGGCGAGCACGATCCAGATGTTCGCGACGCCCGTCACGAGGAACACGCACAGGGCGAGGAGGACCACGGCCCGCGCGGCATTGGCGAACATGACCAGTCGGCGGCGGTCGAAGCGGTCGGCGATCGCCCCGGCGTGCAGGCCGAACAGCAGCCAGGGGAGGAACTGCAGGATCGCGCCGGATGCCACCAGGATCGGCGACGACGTCATCGACGCGATCAGCAGGGGAGCGGCCGCGAGGGCCACGCCGTCGCCGATGTTGCTGGTCCACGACGAGGCGAGGAGCCAGCGGAAATCGCGGCCCATGCGGCGGGGCGCGACGAGTTCACCGAGGAAAGGCACCAGAGAAGACTACTGACGGCAGGGGACATCGGCGGGGGTCACCGGGAGAGTGGGGGAGAATGGCAGGATGACCGTCACCCTGCTCGGCGCCACCGAGATCCGCCGACTCGCCGCCGAGCTCGACGTCACCCCGACCAAGAAGCTCGGCCAGAACTTCGTCACCGACGCGAACACCGTACGCAAGATCGTGCAGGCCGCCCATGTGCAACCGCATGAGCGCGTGGTCGAGGTCGGTCCGGGGCTGGGTTCCCTGACCCTCGCGATCCTCGAGACCGGGGCATCCGTCACGGCCGTCGAGATCGACCACCGTCTCGCCGCCCGGCTGGCACAGACCGCCGCCGAACACGGCGTGGAGCCCGACCGGCTCACGGTCGTCGATGCGGATGCGCTGCGCATCACCGAGCTGCCGGGCGAGCCCACGGTGCTCGTCGCCAACCTGCCCTACAACGTCTCGGTGCCCGTGCTGCTGCACTTCCTCGAGAACTTCGCCTACCTGCAGCGCGGGGTGGTGATGGTGCAGGCCGAGGTCGCCGAGCGTCTCGCCGCGAAGCCGGGGTCGAAGATCTACGGCTCGCCCAGCGTCAAGGCGGCCTGGTACGGCGAGTGGAAGCTCTCCGGGAACGTCTCCCGTCAGGTGTTCTGGCCGGTGCCGAACGTCGACAGCCTGCTCGTGGGCTTCGACCGGTCCGAGGGGGAGCGCGGCACCGAGGAGGAGCGCCGCCGCACGTTCAAGATCGTGGATGCCGCCTTCAACCAGCGCCGCAAGATGCTCCGCCAGGCGCTGTCGGGGATCTTCGGCAGCTCGGCGGCGGCATCCGAGGTGCTGATCGCCGCCGGCGTCGCCCCCACGGCCCGCGGCGAAGACCTCACGGTCGAGGACTACCAGCGCATCGCGCAGCAGGCGCCAGGGACTAATCTGGCACCGTGACCGACTCCCCCCGCTTCCGTCCCGATGTCCCCGAGCTGCACCGCCCGTACGCGGCGGACGAGAGCCGCTATCAGCAGTTCTCCTACCGCCAGGTCGGCACGTCCGGGCTGTATCTGCCGCCGATCTCGCTCGGACTGTGGTGGAACTTCGGCGACAACATCCCGCTCGATAACCAGCGCGCACTGCTGCGCCACGCGTTCGACCGCGGCATCACGCACTTCGACCTGGCGAACAACTACGGCCCGCCCTACGGCTCTGCCGAGAAGAACTTCGGGCGCATCTTCGCCGAGGACTTCCGCCCGTACCGCGATGAGCTGATCATCTCGTCGAAGGCCGGCTGGGACATGTGGCCCGGACCCTACGGCGACTTCGCGAGCCGCAAGTACATCCTCGCGAGCGCCGAGCAGTCGCTGACCCGCATGGGCCTCGACTACGTCGACATCTTCTACTCGCACCGCGTCGATCCCGTCACCCCGATCGAGGAGACCGTCGGTGCGCTCGACACGCTCGTGCGCCAGGGCAAGGCCCTCTACGTCGGCATCTCCTCGTACAGCGCCGAGCGCACGGCCGAGGCCGTCGCCGTGGCGAAGGAGCTCGGCACGCCGCTCGTCATCCACCAGCCGGCGTACTCGATCCTGAACCGCTGGGTCGAAGACGGTCTGACCGACACCCTCGAGCAGTCGGGCCTGGGCGCGATCGCCTTCACCCCGCTCGCGCAGGGGCTGCTCACCGACAAGTACCTCGGCGACGGCACGGCCGAGCGGGCGCAGAAGCGCGGCTCGCTGCCGGACGGGCGACTCACGGATGAGGCCGTACAGACGCTGCGATCGCTGAACGAGGTCGCGCAGAGCCGTGGACAGTCGCTCGCGCAACTGGCGCTGCAGTGGACGCTGCGCAACCCGGTCGTCGCCTCCGCGCTGATCGGCGCGTCGCGCCCGGAGCAGCTCGACGAGAACATCGCCGCCGTCAACGGTCCGACTTTCACCGCGGAGGAGCTGACCCGCATCGACGAGCTCGCCGGGGCGATCGACGTGAACCTGTGGGCGAAGTCCTCGGAGCTGTGATCCAATCATGAGCCACGCCGCGTCCACCGACTCCGTGCACGTGCGCGCCCCGGGGAAGATCAACGTCTACCTCGGGGTCGGCGGGCGGCACGACGACGGCTATCACGCGCTGGCGACGGTCTTCCAAGCGGTCTCGCTGTATGAAGACGTGATCGCGCGCCCGGCCGACGACTTCTCGGTCACGGTCGCCGGCGTGGAGGACATCGGCTCGGTCCCGCTCGACGACCGCAATCTGGCGATGCGCGCCGCCAAGCTGCTCGCGCTCGCCGTCGACCACCCGGGCGGCGTCGCCCTCGAGATCCGCAAAAGCGTGCCCGTGGCCGGCGGCATGGGCGGAGGGTCGGCGGATGCCGCTGCCGCTCTGGTCGCCTGCGACGCACTGTGGGGGACCGGGCTCTCGCAGGCCCGGCTGCACGACCTCGCCGCCCGTCTCGGCGCCGATGTGCCGTTCGCGCTGCACGGCGGCACCGCGGTCGGCACCGGTCGCGGCGATCAGCTCAATCCGGCGCTCGCGCGCGGACGCTTCGACTGGATCCTGGTGCCCAGCGACAAGGGGCTCTCGACGCCGGTGGTCTACGAGCGACTCGACATCCTGCGCGAGGAGGAGGGCGCCCTCGCCGACGACCCGCCGCTTTCGCTCGACGTGCCGATCCCGGTGTTGCAGGCGCTGCGCTCCGGCGACCCCGCCCAGCTCGCCGAGACCCTGTTCAACGACCTGCAGGCCGCCGCGCTGTTCGAGCGTCCCGACCTCGCCGACACCATCCGGCAGGGTGTCGCGGCCGGTGCGCTGCAGGGGATCGTGTCGGGCTCAGGGCCCACCGTGGCTCTGCTCTGTCCCGATCCCGAGACGGCGCAGGACGTGCAGTCCGCCCTGCGCGAGACCGGCCTCGACCCGCTCCACGTGCACGGCCCCGTCCCGGGCGCGCGCATCATCGGCTGACACCGATTCCGCGCCTCACTCCGCCTGCAGCAGCGCGCTCACCCGGTAGGGGATGACCTCGCGGAGGAACAGGCTCGTCGAGGTGCGGAGGATGCCGGGGCAGAGGCGCACGACCTCGGCCACGCGGTAGAGGTCGTCGGGGTCCTTGGCCACGACGCGCAGCAGCAGGTCGGTGTCGCCCGCGGGGGCGAAGCACTCCAGGACCTCGGGAACCCGGCTGAGCGCGTCGATCGCGGCGGTGATCTGATGCTGATCGAGCTCGACGAGGATGGAGGCCGCGACGCCGCGTCCCAGAGCCTGCGGAAGGATGCGCGCGCTGTGGGCGCGCAGATACCCGCCGGATTCGAGCCGGTCGAGCCGGGCGTGCACGGTGCCGCGGGCGAGCCCCAGATCCTGGGCGATCAGAGCCACCGGTCGGCGCGGGTCGCGGTCGAGCACCGTGAGGATCCTCCGGTCGGTCTCGTCGAGATTGGCCATTTCGATCACCGTCGCCTTCGTTGACTCCCACAGATTGATCGGATCGATCAATCAGAATCCACTCTATGGTCTGAATGATCGTGATGTGGTGTGATGACTGTCAGATACGCAGGATGCCGGCCACGAGCGGGCATCACGCGCACTCGACGGAAGGCCACGAGCCGCACACGCCGGGTGTCGACGGCGACCGGCCACGAGCCTCAGCCGTCGATCAGACCTCCATCGCGGGGGATGAGGAGCCGCAACTGCACCATGGCCGAGAACCGTGCGTCCGGATCGGTCAGATCGAGTCCGCTGATCTCCGACAGCCGGCGCAGCCGATACCGGAACGTGTTGGGGTGCGTGTACACGCGGGCCGCAGCCACCGCCACATCTCCGAACGCGTCGAGCCAGGCCCGCAGCGTCTCCACCAGATGCGTGCCCTTCTCCCGGTCCTGCGCCAGGAGCCGCGCGACGGGGCCGGTGGGCTGGTCGCCCCGAGAGCGGACGAGATCTCCGAGCTCGACCAGCAGGGCTTCGATCTGCACGGCCGTGAACCGGGCGACGGGCTCGCGCGAAGGCGTCTGACGCACCACTCGGAGGGCGCGGTCGGCATTCGCGCGCGATGCGGGGATGCCCGCCGCGTCCTCCGCGACGGTGCCGACGCCGATGCGGATCTCACTGGTGGCCCCGAGCCGCCCGAGGAAGTCGGTCGCGACGCGGGCCGCGCGGCTGTCCGCATCGCGGTGCTCCGCCCCGGTCTCCGCATCACCCTGTTCCGGGCGGATGCCGACGACCGCGTACACGACGTTGCCGATCACGGCGACGGCCGAGCGGAGGTAGACGGCGCCCAGGTGCACGGCGAAGGCATCGGCGATGCGCTGCCGCTCGGCCACCCCGCGGGCGCCGGCGGAGGGTTCGTCGTCGCTCTCCTCCGCTGCCGACAGCGCCAGCACGACGCATCGATGATCGCTGAGACGCAGCCGGGCGGTGGCATCCGCGGCCCCCGGACCGCCTTCGAGGATCGTGGCGAGCAGGTCGGCCCGCAGCCGGCGCTCGACATCGGCACCGGCCCGCAGCCGCAGCATGTGCAGGGCCACCAGGCCGGCGGAGTCCTTCAGCGCGCGCACACGATCGGGGGATAGAGGTTCCTGGACCGCGGCCCAGATCGAGCCGAGGATCTCGTCGCCCGCGCGCACCGCGAGCGCCACGCGCGGGAACGAGGGGAGTCCTTCGGTGTTGTTCACGGGGCCGACGTCGATCGGGTCCACGCTGCGGTAGAGCTCCTGGAAGACGCCGCGCTCCTCCAGCTGCCGTGCGAACCGTTCGGGCACCTGCCGTCCGAGCACGGTCTCGATGCGGGCGGGGTCGGCTTCGTGCTGGCGGCCCGAGAAGGCGACGACCCGGGAGTTGCGATCCTCGATCGTCACGGGGGCGTTCAGCAGCGTCGCGATGGCGTTGGCGAGGGCGAACAGGTCACCGGAGGGCATCCCGCCGAGTGTCGTGGCTCCCTGATCGCCCACGTCGCCCTCGGCGATCAGGGACCGCAGCATCGCCGCCAGCTGCGCCCACGACGCGCCGCGGGTCAGTGCGAGGACGGGGATGCCGGTCGCCTCGGATGCTTCGCGCACCGGCTGCTCCGAACGCACGGGCGCACGCAGGACCAGGGCGGAGGCCTGCTGTGTGGCGAGGACCCGGAGGAGCTCCGCGATCTCGTCCGGATCGCTCAGGCCGACGCCGAGGACGAGCGCGCGGCGCATCGGCATCGCGTCGTCGAGGACGTCGTGGATGACGACCGTCTCGATCTCGGTGTCATCGTCGACCGCACCGCTCACCACCTCGAGCAGGGTGTTGCCGAGGTCTTCGATGACCCGGCCGAGGCTGGCGCGGGGCTTTGTCGTCACGGACATGAGCACAGGGCCCAGGCTAGGGGGCGACCACCGGTCGCGGAGCTGTGGGGCACGACGAAATCGTATCGACAGTTGGTCGATCTCGACAGGCTCGTCGTGCCCCGTCGCATCAGCTCAGAAGGTGATCCACTCCGTGCGCACCGTCACGGCATCCAGCGCATCGGCATCCGGCGTCACGCCGATGCCCGGTCCGGTCGGGACCGTCAGCGTGCCGTCCTCCACGACGAACGGCTCGGTGATGTCGCGGGAGTAGTAGCGACCGGAGCCCGAGGTGTCGCCGGGGAGGGTGAAGCCCGGGAGGGCCGCGAGAGCGACGTTCGCCGCCCGGCCGATCCCCGTCTCCAGCATCCCGCCGCACCACACCGGGATGTCGTTCGCCACGCACACGTCGTGGATGCGACGGGCCTCGAGGTAGCCGCCCACGCGGCCGGGCTTGATGTTCACGATCGAGCAGGCACCCAGGGCGATGGCATCCGCCGCGGCACGCGCCGACACGATCGACTCGTCGAGGCACACCGGGGTCGTGATGGCCTTCGCGAGCTGGGCATGGCCGAGCAGATCCTCCTCGTCGAGGGGCTGCTCGATCAGGAGCAGGTCGAACGGGTCGAGCTTGGCGAGGTGCCGGGCGTCGCCCCGGTGGTAGGCGGTGTTCGCGTCGACCTGCAGCAGCACGTCGTCGCCGAACCGCTCGCGCACGGCACGGACGGGATCGATGTCCCACCCCGGCTCGATCTTGAGCTTGATGCGCACGTAGCCCTCGTCGAGGTAGCCGTCGACGGCGTCGAGGAGCTCGGGGATCGAGTCCATGATGCCGACGGAGACGCCGCAGTCGACCCGGTCGCGCACGGCGCCCAGCTCGCGCGACAGCGGCACGCCCGTGGCCCGCAGCTCGGCGTCGAGGATCGCCAGTTCGACGGCGGCCTTCGACATCCGGTGCCCCTTGAACTTCGCGAGAGCCGGAGCGACGCCGCCCGCATGCAGGTCCTTCACCGGCGCGAGCGCCGGCAGCAGGAAGCGGGTGATCACGTCGACGCTCGCCTCGACGTACTCGGAGGAGTACAGCGGGTCGTTCATCGCGACGCCCTCGCCCCAGCCCTCGGCCTCGTCGGTGACGGCCCGCACGATCAGCGCCTCGCGCACGGTCTGCACCCCGAACGACGTGCGGAACGGTGACACCAGCGGCATCTCGATCACACGCAGCTCGAATCCGGTGAGCTTCATCCCTGTTCTCCTCTGTCGATGGTGTACGCGCCGGAGCGATCGAACGAGAGCACGCGCCCTCCGCCCTCCAGCGCAGATCCGAGCGTCTCCCGCAGCGCCAGACGCCACGCGGTCGCGCGGGCGGGCTCGGAAAGGCGCAGCGCCTCGATGTCGCGCGGCAGCGCCACGCGGACGAGCCGGGCGTCGGTGCGATGCCGGAGCGGCCCGAGGTCTTCGCCCACGCTGAGTAGTGGCTCGGCGTCGGCGACGTCTCCCGAGCCGGACGGCTCCCCGTGACAGGCGGCGACGACGCGCGGGTCGCGCACGTACCAGGTCACCAGCATCCGGTCGGTGTCATCGGCGCCGTTGAGCGCATCGGCCATGTGCCCGTAGAAGTTGCGGTGGTACGACGTCGGCGTCGCGGCGAGCTTCACGAGATTGAAGTGGGCGTTGCGGCTGATCAGCGGATCGAACGTCCAGGCGATCTCGTCGAGGCCCTCCTCGAGCGCCCAGGCGCGCTGATGCACCTTGAGCGCGAAGCCGACGCTGCGACCGCGCATCCGTGCCGAGACCCCGGCGATGTGGCTGTGCAGGGCGCGCTGATCCGGGGCCGCGAAGAAGCCGAAGCAGGCGCCGACGAGCTCGTCGTGCTCGAACGCGCCGCCCACGTAGCTGCCGGCCTTCGACAGGGCGCGCAGCGTCTCGACGTTGACCGGCGAGGTCTCGCCCTGCTTGGTCCAGATGCTCTGGAACAGCTCCGCCACCCGGGCGAAGTCCCCCACATCCTCGAGCAGCCGGATCTCCACCCCCGCCCTCGACGCGGCGGCGCTCGCCGCGTCGGCGGCCTCCTCCGGCGAGGCGCGGAAAGCTGCGGCATCCGTCATGCTCATGCCCGCGCTCCGGAGATCAGACCCTGCAGCAGCTGGATGCGTTCCGGGATCATCGCCACGATCACGTGCTCATCGTCGGCGTGGGCTCCGCCGCCCACCGCGCCGAGGCCGTCGAGGGTCGGAACCCCCAGCGCCGCGGTGAAGTTGCCGTCGGACGCACCGCCCACCGCGACGCCCTCGAACGGCGTCAGACCGGCCTCCTGGGCGATCGCCACCGCGGCGCGGAACAGGTCCGCAGAGACCTCGGGTTCCATCGGTCGACGGTTGGGGCCGCCCTCCACGCGCACCGTGGCGCCGGGAAGCGTGGCAGGGAGGGCGCGGAGCGCCGCATGCACCCGGTCCTGCTCCGCGACCGTGCGCACCCGCACGTCGACGGCGAACTCCGCATCGGCGGGCACCGTGTTCGTGGTGCTGCCGGCACGCAGGAGCGTGGGCGTGACGCTGGTCCCTGCCGCCGCGGCACCGAGCTCGGCGACCGCGAGGAGGAGGTGCGCGGCCTCCACCGCCGCGTTCACGCCGCGCTCCGGTTCCAATCCGGCATGAGCCGCCCGACCGGTGACGTGGATCCGATACAGCGAGACCCCCTTGCGGGCGATCTTCACGGCGCCGCCGTCGGCCGAAGCTTCGAGCACGAGCGCCGCCGCGCAGCCGAGCGCCTCCTGCTCGATCAGGGCGCGCGAGCTCGGCGAACCGAGCTCCTCGTCGCCCGTGATCAGGATGCTGACGCCGGTGCGGTCCGGCAGCGCGGCGACGGCGTGGAGGGCCATCACGACACCGGTCTTCATGTCGAAGCATCCCGGGCCGCGGAGCACGCCGTCGTCGATGCGGAACGGATGCCGCCGCAGGGAGCCGAGGGGCCACACCGTGTCGTGGTGACCGAGGAGCAGCACCGTGGGCTCACCGAACCGCCAGCGCAGGTGGGAGCGTCCGTCGATCACGATGCGCTCCGGCGCGACGCCCAGCAGGCGCTCGCCGAGGGCGGCGACGACATCGGCGCTGCGGGCGACGGCGTCGAGGTCATCGGACGGCGACTCGCAGGAGACCAGTGTCTCGATGTCGGCGAGGACCAGGTCGAGGTCCACGCCGGCCTGCACCGGCATCACGACACCTTCGGCGCCGCGCGGACGCCGTGGTGCAGATAGCGTTCGCCGCTGGGCAGGGAGTAGAACACCACGGCGTGCCAGGCCTGCTCGCCCTCGGGACGCATCACGAACTCGCCGCGACGCACGGGCACCAGCGGATGCTCCTGCACAGGGTCGGGGAGCATGGCGGCGAGTGGTCCGTTCAGGGTGGTGCGCATGCGCAGGCCATCGTCGTCGCGGAAGATCTCGGTGCGCACGCCCGAGCGGTCGTAGACGCCCTCGAACTCGGAGAAGTCATCCGTGAACGGCTCCTCGGGCGGCGTGAGGCCGGCCGGCACCTCCAGCGCCGCCAGCTCGCGGAAGATCTCGCCGAACAGCTCGACGTAGAGATCGTGGGTGTTGCCCCCGTTCGTCAGCAGCGTCACCGCGAGCCCCTCCTCGGGGAGGATGCGCAGGAAGGACGCCTGCCCGATCGTGTTGCCGTCGTGCCCGATGAGGCGGTGGCCGTCCCAGTCGAACAGGATCCAGCCCACGCCCCACGCATCGCCGAGCGAGTACGGGTCGGGCATGTCCACCTCACGCTCCTGCATCCGCGCCAAGGCGGCCTCGGACAGCACACGCGTCCCATCGGCGGCCAGTCCGCCTGCCAGGTGCATGCGGGCGAAGGCGAGCACGTCGGCCGTGGTGGAGTTGATGAGCCCGGCCGGGCCCATCGATCGGGGGAGCATCCAGGCGGGCGCGAGGTGTGGACCGTCTTCGTCGACCACGGTGTGCCCGCTGGCAGCCCGGAACATGATCGCCTCCTCCGGGAGGGTCGAGGAGTGGGTGAGTCCGAGGGGCGTGAACACGAGGTCGCGCATCGCCTGGTCCCAGGTCGTTCCGGTGACCTTCTCGATCACGCGCCCGGCCAGCGAGAATCCGGAGTTGCAGTACGACATGGTCGCGCCGAGCGGGTGGTTCTGTGCCACGCCGTCCAGGAGCGCGACGTATTTCTCGAGCGTGTCGTCGCCGCGGCCGGTGTCGGTGAAGACATCGCCGTCGATCCCACTGGTGTGATTCAGCAGGTGACGCAGCGTCACTGTCCGCGTGATCTCCGGGTCGGAGGACGAGAACTCCGGCACGTACGAGACGACCGGGGCGTCGAGATCGAGCACACCCTGATCGACGAGGCGCATGATCGCGGTCGTCGTCCACACCTTGCCCATCGAGCCGATCTGGAACACGGAGTCGTCGGTGGTCTCGATGCCCGTGCGCGCGTTGAGTATGCCGTGGTGCGCATATACCGGCTCCTCGCCGAGACGCAGGATGCCGAGGGTCGCGCCGGGCACCTTGTGCGCTGCGGCCAGCGCGCTCAGTCGCTGCTGCCAATGACGGGCGTCGAGGCGGGCGCGCACGGGCGTGCCAGCCGGCGGCGCGTACTGCTCGACCCAGTCGATCACGCGCTGCGAGTAGTCGGCGCGGTGCGACGGAGGACCGGAGAGCACGAACAGGTGCGAGCCACCGGGATACAGCACCAGGCGCGTGGGGACGTCGCGCTCGCGCAGCGCCGTGAACCACTGCTCGGCCTGACCGACCGGGCAGCGGTCATCGGCCGCACCCTGCAGGATCAGCGTGGGGGTCGTGACCCGGTCGACCTGCGTGAACGGGGACTGCGCGGAGAGGCGCTCCTCATCGCGCCAGGGGAGCCCGCCGTTCTCCTTCGCCGAGAGGTAGTGCCCGAAGTCGGAGGTGCCGCCCATCGAGAAGAGATCGGTGACCACGCCTCCGCCCACCGCCGCCGCGAAGCGGTCGTCGCGCGACGTGAGGAAGCAGGTCATGAAGCCGCCGTAGCTGTATCCGGTCACGGCCAGTCGGGCCGAGTCCGCGATGCCCTCGGCGACGAGCTGGTCGATCGGCTCGAGGAAGTCGTTCGCGTCGTTGACGCCCCACCCACCGGAGACCGCGGAGAAGAACGCGTCGCCGTAGCCGTCGCTGCCGCGGGGGTTGAGGGTGAGGATCGCCCAGCCGCGGCGCGCGAGCACCTGGTGGTACGGGTGGACGAGGTCGGCGGCACCGTTCCAGGCGTTGTGCGGACCTCCGTGCACATCGAGCAGGAGGGGGAGCGGGCCGGCAGCATCGGGATCGCGGCGCAACCAGCCCGTGACGACGGTGCCGTCGGCGATCGTGAAACGGCGCTCCTCCGCCGGGAGGAGATCGAATGCGGGTGTGCCGTAGTCGGTGAGGACACGCGTGGATCCATCCGTGAGGTCCAGCACTGCGATGTCGCCGAAGGATTCCGGTGTCGCGAGCGTGATCGCCGCGGAGGATGCCGCCACCGAGAGTCCTGACACGTTCGCGGTACCGTCCACGAGGGCAGTGGCCCCCGAACCGTCCGGGGCGACGCGGTACACGTGCGAGTAGCCGTTGTCACGGAGGCAGAACACGAGGTCCCCGCCGTCCGTGAACTGCGGCATGCCGCCCGGGTAGCCGGGACCACCCGGCATCACGTTGCGATCGAGACTGCGCGTGATGTTCTGCGGTTCGCCGCCGTCGACCGGGAACAGCAGGAGGTCTGCGTTGCCGACCTCGGTGTCGGTGCGTCCCGCGGCGACGACATGGCGGCCGTCCGGGGTCCATCCCACGGCCGTCGCCTGCACATCGGCGGCGCTGACCTGCACGGCCGCGCTGTTCGGGTCGGTGGCGGAGCGCACGAACACGGGGACCCGCATCGTCAGATCGGCATCGTCCTCGACGCTCGCCGAGTACGCGAGGAGTGTGCCGTCGGGCGACCAGAACGGGTCGGAGGCGTGGGAGCGGCCGCGGGTGAGGACCGTCACCTTGCCAGAGTCGACGTCGAGCACATGCAGCTGTTGCACGAGCGTGCCCAGGGTGCCCGCACCATCAGCCTTGTAGCCCAGCCGGTCGGTCGAGGCCGGCGCCGAGCGTCGGGCGAGGATGGTCTCCGTGGTCTCGTCGGGAAGCGCCGCGCCGTCGACCGGGGCGGTGAACGCGATGCGCGTGCCGTCGGGGCTCCAGGCCGGAGCGCCGGCGCCGAGCGGGAGCGTCGTGAGTCCGCGTGCTTCGCCGCCGGCGGCCGGGAGCAGCCAGAGCTGCGCCGGGCCGTCCTGCGCGCGCAGGAACGCGAGCTGTGACCCGTCGGGGCTCCAGACCGGGGTCGAGTCGGCCGTCGCGTGCGTGAGCGGGGCCGGATCGCCGCCGGTGGTCGGCACCTGCCACAGGGCGCGCGTGTCCCGGTCGCCGTCGCGGTCGGTCGTCCGCAGCACGAAGGCGATGCGGGTGCCGTCCGGTGACAGTGCCGGTTGCTCGGGGGTGCGGACGGCGAGCAGGTCGTCGACGGTGACACGGTTCATGGGAGCTCCAATCGGATGGTCAGTTCACTGTGTCCGCAGAGAGCGGGGTCGGTGTTGTGGTCGCGGCCGAAACCAGGGGGCTGCTTTGGGAGATGGGCACAGTTCCGATCGGCGCATCCGTCGGCAGCCCCGCGAAGTGGCAGGCCGCGCCCACCGTGCCCGTGGGCCGCTGCGGTTCCGCGATCACGCAGATCTGCCGATCGGGGCGCGCCGCGGGACCGATCGGGCACCGCGGGTGGAAGCGGCAGCCGCCGGGCGGGGCGTGCGGGTCGGCGGGCTCCACATCGACGGGGGCGAGCGGATCGACGGCCAGCAGGTTCCCGTGCCGGGTGGGTGCCGCCTGGAGCAGATCCCGCGTGTACGGGTGCTGCGGGTCGGCCAGCACCTGCTCGGTCGGCCCGACCTCCACGATCCGGCCGAGGTACATCACCGCGATGTGATCGCTCAGGTATCGGACGACGGACAGGTTGTGCGAGATGAAGAGCATCGTCAGGTCGAGCTCCACGCGCAGGTCGCGCACGAGGTTGAGCACCGAGCCCTGCACGGAGACGTCGAGCGCGGAGGTGATCTCGTCGGCGATCACGACCTCGGGGCGGGCGGCGAGAGCGCGGGCCAGGGCGATGCGCTGGCGCTGCCCGCCGGAGAGGGCGGCCGGGAGCGACTGTGCGCGGTCTGCGTCGAGGTTCACGAGGTCGAGCAGTCGTGCGACCTCGGCACGGCGGGCCCTGCTTCCGCGGATGTCGCGGGGGAGGGCCTCGGCGATCGATTCGCCGATGGTCATGCGCGGGTCGAGCGAGGAGAACGGATCCTGGAACACCATCTGGATGGGGCGACGGCGGCGCAAGCCGCGCACGTCCACTCCGTCCAGCGTGATGGCGCCCTCGCTGATCGGCGCGAGGCCGATCGCCGCGCGGGCGAGCGTGGACTTGCCCGAACCCGACTCACCCACGAGCCCGACGACCGACCCGGACGGGACGGTCAGGGACACATCGTCGACGGCGGTGAGGCCGGAGCGGTGCGAGCCGTAGCGCACGCTGACCCGGTCGAAACGCAGCTCGCTCATCGCAGGACCCTCTCGTCATCGGCGGCGGCCTCGTCCGCCGTCGTGGCCACCGCCACAGCGACCTCCGCCTCTCCGGTGACCGGATGCCAGCAGGCGACCCGATGCCCGGCCTCATCGGCCAGGAGCTCGGGGTCGCTCTCCCGGCAGAGGTCGGTGGCGAGGGGACAGCGGGCGGCGAACGCGCATCCGGTGGGGAGGGCGCCCGGTGCCGGCGGACGGCCGGGGATCACTTTGAGGGGCTCGTCGCGGTCGGCGTCGAGCTCGGGCACGACCTCGAGCAGGGCGCGGGTGTACGGGTGCCGGGCGTCGGTGTGCAGGTTCGCTGCGGGCAGGTCCTCGACGATCCGTCCCGCGTACATCACCAGCACGCGGTCGCAGGTCTGCGCGACGACCGCGATGTCGTGGCTGATCAGCAGGATCGCGGCGTCGGTGTCGCGGCGCACGCCGGCCAGCAGCTGCAGCACCTGTCGCTGCACGGTCACATCGAGCGCGGTGGTCGGCTCGTCCGCGATGATCAGGCGCGGGTGGTTCATGAGCCCCATGGCGATCATCGCCCGCTGCCGCATGCCGCCGGAGAACTCGTGTGGGTACTGGTGGGCGCGTCGTGCCGCGGCGGGCACCCGCACCGACTGCAGACGCTCGATCGCCCGATCCATCGCCTGCTTCCGAGTGATGTCCTGGTGCTCGGACGCGGCCTCGGCGAGCTGCGAGCCGATCCGCCTCGTCGGGTTGAACGAGGTCATCGGGTCCTGGAAGACCATCGCGAGGGAGGTGCCGAGGAGGCTCCGCACCGCGCGGTCGGACGTCGTCAGCAGCGGGGTGCCGCAGAAGTCCAGTCGCGCGGCGTCGACGTGACCCGGGCGTTCGATGAGCCGGGCGGCGGCCAGGGCGGTCAGGCTCTTGCCGGAGCCCGATTCGCCGACCACGCCGATGGCCTCGCCACGCGCGACCGTGAACGAGACGCCGCGCACGGGGGTGACCCATCCCCTCGGGGTCGGGAAGGAGACGCGCAGGTCGTCGACGAGGAGTACCGGTTCCTCGCCGTCGACCGGCGCGGGCTGAGCGGCTCGCGGACGCACGATCGCGGGGAGGCGGTGGCGGCGTCGCGCGGAGCGTCCGCCGAGCGCTGCGGCTGCGGTCTCGCCGAGGAGGTTGAACGCGAGTCCGGCGATCACCACGGCCACGGCGGGTCCGAGCGCGGCCGCCGGGTTGAGGTAGATCCGGTTCAGGCCCTCGCCCAGCAGCCGGCCCCAGTCGTACTCGGGGACCTGCACGCCCAGGCCGAGGAAGGAGAGTCCGGCGAAGGCGAGCAGTGCCGATCCCGCGGAGACGGTGGCGTTCACGATGAGCGGTTCGCCGATGTTCGGCAGGATGTGACGGATCAGGATGCGGAACCGCGAGACGCCGGCCACCCGAGCGGCGTCGATGAAGTCGCGTCCGGCGATCGCCGCGGACAGCGTCTGGGTGAGCCGCGCGAACTGCGGCGCCATCGCGAACCCGATCGCGAGGACGGCGCCGGTGGATCCGACCCCGAAGATGACCGCGAAGAACAGCGCGAGCAGGAGTCCGGGGAAGGCGACCGCGATGTTCACGAAGCCGACGATCGGGCGTCTGAGCCAGCGGGGGAGCACCGAGGGTGCGGTGCCGAGCAAGGTGCCGGCGACGACGCCGATCATCACGGCGATCACGGCGAGCACCACCGAGAGCCGGGTCGCCACCAGCACGCGGGCGAGCACGTCGCGGCCGAGCGTGTCGGTGCCCAGCAGGTGTGCGGCGCTCGGTCCCTGGGTGATCTCGGTCGGGTTCACCTGCTCGGCCTGCGCGCCCCAGACGATCGGCGCGAAGATCGCGGTGAGCGTGACGAGGAGGACGAGCGCGAGAGCGGTGATCCCCAGTGGTGAGCGGACGATGCCCGACCATGCCGTACGTGCCGACATCATGCCTCCCGGATGGTGGATCGAGGGTCGAGGAGGGCGAGGATCACGTCGACCACCAGGTTCACGATGAGCACCCCGATCCCGTAGACGAGGACGATGCCCTGCACGACCGAGTAGTCCTTGGTGAGGATCGACTGCACGATCATCGTGCCCAGGCCCGGCCAGGCGAACACGTTCTCGACCAGCACGGTGCCGGCGACCATGCCCGTCAGGAGCAGGCCGGTGAGGGTGAGGGTCGCGGTCATGGCGTTCGGCAGCGCATGGCGGGAGTAGATGCGGTGGGGCGCGAGGCGCTTGGCGCGGGCGGTGCGGATGAAGTCCTGCCCGAGGACCGAGAGCACCTCGACGCGGATGATGCGCGAGAACACGGCGATCGGTCCGACGGCGAGGGCGATCACGGGGAGGACCAGCGAGAATGGGGCGGTGTTCCCGGCGACGGGGAACCAGCCGAGGGAGACCGCGAACACGTAGACCAGGCCGACCGCGAGGAGGAACTCGGGGATCGCCGCGAGGATCACCGACCCCGTCGCGAACGCCAGCTCGAGTCCGCGTCGTCGCCCGCCGCGGGTGAGCACGGCCATCGTCACCCCGACGGGGACCGAGACCAGCAGCACGAGGAGCACCGCGAGCAGGGCGAGCTGGAGGGTCGCCGGGAGTCGCGTGGCGATGATCTCGGAGACGGGCTGGCTGGTGATCATCGAGGTGCCCATGTCGCCGGTGAACAGTCCGCCGATGTAGCGGAAGTACTGCACGATGAGCGGCTGGTCGAGGCCGAGTGCGGCCCGCTTGGCCTCGACGAGCTCGGCGGGGGCGTTCATCCCGAGGGCCGCCCGCACCGGGTCGCCGGGCACGAGGTGGATCATGAGGAAGGCAGCCGTGACCAGCACCCACACCGCGAGGACGAACTGCCCTCCGCGACGGACCAGGAAGGACACCCAGGGGTTGTCCGACCGTGCGGATCTGATCAGTATCGCGTGCGTGGCGGTGGTGCTGGCCATCGGCTGCCTCCGGTCTTCGGTCTACTCGTACATGCGGATCGACGTCGGATCTATGCCGTCGCCCTCGGTGAAGGTCGCCTTGTTCGCGAAGGTTGACCGGGTGATGTTCGCGTAGGGGACGACACTCATGGTCTCGAACAGTGCTTCCTCGGCGGCAGCCCAGTCGTCGCAGCCCTCGCTGCCGGCCTTGGCGGAGGCGGCGGTCACGGCGGCGGTGTAGTCGGCGTTGTCGACCGAGGCGTAATTGGTGCCGTTCGGGGGCGTCGCGCCCGAGTAGAACGGCACGAGCATGCTGGGCAGCGAGACGGTCAGCGGGGCGGCCGAGATGTCCCAGTCGCCGGTCGAGAAGAGCACCTCGCTGAGGGTCGGCGAGTCGACGGCGGTGACGCTGATGTCGACGCCGAGGTCCTTCCATGCGGCCTGCGCGAGTTCGGCCGCGGCGTTGCCGGCGTCTCCGAGCTGGGAGGAGTAGATCATCCGCAGGGTCAGCGTCTCGCCGTCCTTCGCGCGCACGCCGTCCGACCCGGCCGTCCAGCCGGCATCGTCGAGAGCGGCGGCGGCCGCATCGACGTCGAGCTCGGGGAGATGTCCCGAGACCGTGTCGGCGCGGCACGGGTTGGGCGAGATGGTGACGAGCCCGGTGGGGACGGTGGCGTTTCCGCTGCCGATCACCTGGCGCATCTGCTCGAGGTCGACCGCCTGCATCAGGGCGTCACGCACGGCCTGGTCCGCGGTCGGGCGGCCCTCGGCCTGGTTGAACGTGAAGGAGCCTCCGGGCGTCTCGAGGTCGGTGTGGAAGAGCCCGGCGCCCTCCGCGCGTGCACGGTCGGGGCCGATGATCAGAGCCGAGTTGACCTCACCGGACAGCAGCAGGTTGGTCGCGGTGGTCTCGTTCGGCACGACGCGGAACACCACGGTGTCGGGGAGTCCCTTCTGCGTCGGATCCCAGTCGGCCGGCCCCCAGGTGAAGTCCTCCCGGCGGGTGAGCGTGTACTGACTGTTCGGGGCGATCTCGGTCATGGTGAACATGCCGGTCGCTCCCTCGCCCTTCGCGAGCGCGTCGGGGTCGTCCATCACGGTGCTGCAGACGATCGAGATGCTGCCGATGTTCTCGATCAGGAACGAGTCGGGGCGTCCGCTGGTGACGGTCACGGTTCCGGCTGCGTCGTCGCCGACGGCGCTCGTCCCCGGCTGCACCTGCAGCCCGACGAGGGGCGAGCCGTTGGCGGGGTCGCCGATGTGGCTGATGTTCGCCGCGACGTCGGTCGCCGTCAGTGGAGTGCCGTCTTCGCAGCTGAGGTCGTCGCGGAGCGTGAAGGTGGCGGTGGTCGTGTCCGCCTCCCACTTCTCGGCGAGACCGGAGGAGATGCTGCCGTCCTCCATCACCTCGACGAGGCGGGCATAGAGGAAGCGATCGATCGAGCGCGCGACCGACATCACGGTGATGAACGGGTCGAGGCTTCCCGGGTCGGTCGAGATCACCGAGGTGAAGGTCTTGCCGTCGGCGAGGACGCCGTCGGGGCTCTCGCCCCCTTCGGGAGGGGCGCTCGCGGCACAGGACGTCAGGGCGAGCGCCGCAACGCCCAGCAGTGCGATCAGAGGTGTACGAGAACGCATCAGAAGCCTCCAGCAGTGTTCGGGATGGTGCAGGTGGGTGGTGCAGGGGGTGAAATGGTGCAGGTCAGATCGCGCGGAGGTGCTCGACGGCAGCGAAGCCCGCCCGGCCGATCGAGGCGTCCACGAGGGGTTGCCTGTCGGTGAGGGAGGTGGCGCGGGTGAAGACGGCCACCGCGTGCTGCCGGCCGTCGGGATAGGTCACCACTCCCGCCTCGTTGCGCCAGGTGGGGAGGGTGCCGGTCTTCGCCGCGATGCGGACACCGGCCGGGAAGCCCGAGGTCAGCCGGTGCGGCCAGATCTGCAGCGCCATGATGTCCCTGGCTTGACGGCACGCGTCGGCCGGTGCCGCGGTGTCGGTCCACAGCGCGTTCAGCAGCGTCGTGACATCGCGCGGCGTGGAGTGCGATGTCTGCACCGGGTGCACGGCATCCAGGGCCAGGATCTGCGCGGGCGTCGCACTCTCGAGCAGCTCGTCCAGATCGCTGTCTGCCGTGCCGCCCAGATCGGAGACGACCGAGGCGAACAGGTCTTCGCAGCACCCGACGAGCTGCGTCTGCTGCAAGCCCAGGTCGCTGATCACCCGGTTCACCGCATCCGCACCGAGCCGATGGTAGATGACATCGGTGGCGGCGTTGTCGCTCATCGTCATCATGTTCAGAGCGAGGTCGCGCCAGCTGGCCACGACGTCGTCCGCGAAGCCCGCCGTGCCCACGCCGCCGATGCGGTAGCGCGCCGTCACGGTGGTCCGTTCGGTCGGGTCGAGCTCACCGGCGGCGACCGCTCGGACGTATGCCGTGAGCACGAGGATCTTGAACACGGAGGCGAGCACCACGGGCTCGTCGGCCTCGACACTCACCTCCGGGCCGCCGTCGACGCCGATCTCCCGGGCGTGCAGGTACCCGGCGGCGTCGGCATCCGTGAAGATCTCTGCGATCGCCGCCGTGCTCATGCGTCGACCCGGCGATCGGCGCGTCCGGTGTGCAGGTACAGTGCGCGTCCGCTGCCGTCGTCGCCCACGAAGGCGTGCGGCATGCGGATCCCGTGCTCCTGCGTGCGGGGGAGCAGCGTGTCCGTCGTCCATCCGACGAGCTCGACGGGCTCCGGTGCCGGGCCCAGCTCGGCGAAGATCCCCTTCATGGTGCGGTCGAGCCAGATGCGGCCATCGTCGTCGAGGCGCACCGTCGAGTCGGAGACCGAGGAAGAGTACGTGCCGAGGATGCGGTCCACGTCGACCTCGACCGGCGTCTCGGGGATCGCGGGCAACGCGGGCATCGTGACTCCGGCCAGCGCGGCGAGCACTCGGGACGTGATGGCGTGGTAGGCGTCGACGGTCTGGCCGCCGTTGGTGAGGACCGCCACGGCGACCCCCGCAGCCGGGACCATCCGCAGGAACGCGTTCTGGCCGATCGTGCCGCCGTCATGGCCGATCACGGGGCCGCCCTCCCAGTCGAAGATCTCCCAGCCGAGGCCCCAGGCGTCGCCCATCAGGCCCAGCTCGGGGAGATCGACCTGTCGCTCCTGCATCGCCCGCACGCTCTGCTCCGACAGCACGCGAGTTCCGTCGGGAGCCACGCCGCCGTCGAGGTGCATGCGGGCGTAGCTCACCAGATCGTGCGCGGTCATCGCGAGCATCGAACCGGCCGGGGCATTGGAGCGCACGAGGCTCCAGACCGGTGCGGGAACCGGCTCGTCGCCGCTCTCCCCGGGGATGTGCCCGAGGGCGGCGCGGAACATGATCGCCTCCGAGGCCGTGGTGGCCACGTGCGTCAGCCCCAGCGGACCGGCGAGGTGGGTGCGCAGCGCCTGGTCGTACGACGTGCCGCGCAGCACCTCGACGATGCGGCCCAGCACCACGAAGGCGGCGTTGTTGTACGAGAAGCGCTCGCCGGGGGCGAAGAGCTGCGGGGCGTCGGCGATCGTGGCGAGGTACTTCTCCACGGCATCGTCGCCGACCCCGGTGTCGTTGAACAGGTCGCCCTCGAAGCCGCTCACGTGGCTCAACAGTTGTCGGGCCGTGATCGTGCGCGCCGCCGCAGCGTCGCCGATCGCGAAGGCGGGGACGGTGTCGCGCACCGGGGCGTCGATGTCGAGCAGTCCCTCGTCGACGAGCTGCATGATGAGCGTCGCCGTCCAGGTCTTGGTGATCGAGCCGATCTGGAAGACCGAGTCCACGTCGGCTTCGACACCGGTGTTGCGGTTCAGGATTCCGGCGGCCGTGGTGAAGATCTCACCGTCGGCCAGGATCGCGACGGATGCCGCGGGGATGTGCGCGTCGGCCAGCATCGCGGGAAGGTTCTCCCGCACCCAGCTGCCGATTTCGTTCAGGTCGGACACGTGCGCTCCTCTACATCGAGTGGGTCGTCGCATTCGAGGCGACGGCGATGGGCCGAGACTATTCGCGTGCTCCGCCGGCCCGTTGGTGTCGGGCGACGAGACTTGCGCGGACCTTGGTTCGCCCGGACGAAGGATCGATGCTTCAGGCGTTCCCTCGTACGGGGCGCCCCGGCAGGGCCTCGGTCACGATCTCCCCGGCGTGCACGACGGGGGTGCCGTGCACAAACAGGTAGCGGATGCCCCGCGAGGGCCGGGTCGGGTCGGAGTAGGTCGCCCGGTCGGTGAGGGTCGCCGGATCGAGGACCACGATGTCGGCATCGGCTCCGACAGCGAGATGCCCCTTGCCCCGCATGCCCGAGGAGACCTCGTCGAGCACCCGCGCCGGAAGGAATGAGCAGCGACGGAAGGCCTCGAGCCAGCTCCACGTTCCGCTCTCGACGACCATGAGACGAAGCGACTTCGTGAACGTCCCCGCCGTGCGCGGGTGCGTGTGTCCGCCGGAGGGGAGAGGCCAGTCACGCTGCTCGTACACGGTCCGGCCGTCGGTCTCTGCCCACGAGATCGGCATCGCATCGCTCGCGACGATCGAATCGGGGTAGGCGAGGGCACGGTGCAGGTGCGCGCGATCGAGGGGGTCCGTTTCGTCGAGGAACGTCACGATGCACGCGGCGCCGGGGTCGGTGGCGCGGACTTCGCGCAGCCGGGCCTCATCGGCGATGCGCTCGCCGGTATCCACGAGCACGAGCGAGCTCGGGGTGATGCCGAGTCCCTTGAGCTTCTCCGGAGCGAGGAAGAACGCGCCGATCGCGGTACTGCCCGCCCCGTAGGGATAGGCCTCGACCGTCACGCGGGAGCCCGCCGCGCGGCTGCGGTCGAGCAGGGCCAGCACGCGGTCGATGTGGCGCAGCGACGTGCTGTTCACGTGGCAGTGGTGCATGGCGGCGCCGGTCTCGGCGGCCGCGCGGACGAGCTCCTCGGACCCGTCGATCGGCGTGCGGGGGTCGGCTTCGATCAGCTCGCGCACGTGCGTGAACGTCGGGGCATGTGCGGCCGCGGCCAGCCGGGCGAGCTCCAGGTACTCGTCCGGATCGGAGCGGGGCGCGTAGCCCATGAGCACACCGATCCCCAGTGCGCCGGCACCGAGCTCGTCCTCGAGCAGGCTCAACCAGCGGCGGCGTTCGGCGGGGGAGGAGGCGCGCTGCCACTCGGGCGTGCCGAGCAGGTCCATCGACGCGGCGAAGTCGGCGACGGGCACCCGGTCGAGGTGCGCGTACGCCCGTGCCTGCGACCAGGACGCGGAGAATCCGTAGTTCAGGGGGCGGCCGTCTGCCGCGGCGCGCGCCAGCGCCTCGGCGATCGGCATGAGGCCCGCTTCGAGGTCGAGTGCGGTGGTGACGCCGTCCATCGCCTGCAGACGCTGTCCGGCGATCGAGTGCACGTGGCTGTGCAGGTCGACGAAGCCGGGGCCGACGATGAGACCCGTGGCGTCGACGATGTCCGCATCCACCGGTGCCGTGAGTGCATCACCGACGGCGGCCACCCGTCCCTCTGTGATCAGGAGGTCGGCGATCCGGTCGGATCCGGTCTTCGGGTCGATGACGCGCCCGCCGCGCAGCAGAGTGTCCACGTGGTCACGATGCCATGCTGAGGGAGGCCGTTCCGGTGCAGTCCGACGAAACCGGGTGCACGTTCCCGTGCCCCCGCACAACCGGCGACGCGTGGCGACGGTCGGCGAGAGGTGCGTGCGCGCGTCCCAGCAGACATAATGAAGTGACGATGTGACCGTGCACACGCGAGGAGGCTAGTGATGTCCACCGCCTCCGAGCGTGCGCGGCTGCCCAGCATCCGCGACGTCGCGCGGCTCGCCGGGGTCTCGCATCAGACCGTGTCGCGGGTATTGAACGATCATCCGAGCATCCGTCCCGAGACGAAGGCCAAGGTCCTCGACGCGATCTCCGTGCTCGACTACCGGCCGAATCTCGCGGCCAGGGCGCTGGTCACCAGCAAGTCGAACATGCTGGGGATCCTCTCGGCGACGATCGGGGAGTTCGGTCCGACGTCGTCCATCGCGGGGATCGAGGATGCGGCGCGCGAGGAGGGGTACTCGGTCTCGACCCTGAACCTCCCCGCGACGAGTCCCGAGGCGATCGGCAACGCGGTGCGGCAGCTCTCGCGCGAGCAGGTCGACGGGATCGTGGTGCTCGCGCCGCAGGTGCGGGTGTTCCATGTCCTTCGCGGCATGTCCGTCGACATGCCGTTCGTCACGCTGCAGACGGCATCCGGCTCGGACGGGGTGAGCCTGTCCGCCGACCAGGTCGCCGGTGCCCGAGCGGCGACGGAGCACCTGATCTCGCTCGGTCACAGCGACATCCTGCACCTGGCTGGACCTCAGGACTGGATCGAGGCCGAGTCGCGCATGCGCGGCTACCTCGACGGACTGCGCGAGGCCGATCTGCCCACGTTCCCGCCGATCCGCGGCGACTGGACCGCGGACTTCGGGTACTTCGCGGGCAAGGAGCTCGCCCTCCGCCGCGACTTCACCGCCGTGTTCGCCGCGAACGACCTCATGGCGATCGGGCTGATGCACGGGTTCCGCGACTCGGGGATACGCGTCCCGCACGACGTGAGTGTGATCGGTTTCGACGACATCCCCGTCGCGGCGCATGTGGCGCCGTCGCTCAGCACCGTGCACCAGGACTTCCCCGAGCTCGGGCGCCGAGCCGTGCGCATCCTGCTCGCGCAGATCCGTGGTGAGCAGGTGCCGGAGTTCGGCCCGCTGCAGACGATCCTTCGCGCGCGCGAATCCGCTGCATCACGGTAGCGACACGAAATCCCGGCGCGGACTTGACAGCGGTCCATCAGAAGACGACGATATATCGATGTGAACGGTCACATTGAAGGTGACCGCACGTCGCGAGGAATGATCCGTGAGCACCACTGCAACGTTGCCGACTGTGTCAGGCCCGATCCTGGAGATGCGTAGCATCACCAAGGAGTTCCCGGGGGTCAAGGCGCTGGCCGATGTCTCCATCACCGTCCGCGCCGGCGAGATCCACGCGATCTGCGGGGAGAACGGCGCCGGGAAGTCGACCCTGATGAAGGTCCTCTCCGGGGTGTATCCGTACGGGACCTACGAGGGTGAGATCCTGCTGTACGGCGAGGAGCAGCGCTTCAAGGACATCGTCGCCAGCGAGCAGGCCGGCATCGCGATCATCCACCAGGAGCTCGCGCTCATCCCCGAGCTCTCGGTCACCGAGAACATCTTCCTCGGCAACGAGATCTCCCGCGGCGGCCGCATCGACTGGCAGGCGCAAAAGGAGCGCACGATCGAGCTCCTCGCCCGCGTCGGGCTGAGTGAGGACCCGGACGCGCAGATCAAGACCCTTGGCGTCGGCAAGCAGCAGCTGATCGAGATCGCGAAGGCGCTCAACAAAGAGGTCAAGCTCCTGATCCTCGACGAGCCGACCGCCGCGCTCAACGAGAACGACTCCCAGCACCTGCTCGACCTGATCCTCGGCCTCAAGGCCAAGGGCATCGCGTCGATCATGATCAGCCACAAGCTCAACGAGATCGAGCAGATCGCCGATGAGATCACGATCATCCGCGACGGCCGCACGGTCGAGACGCTCGACATCTCCCGCGGCGAGATCAACGAGGACCGCATCATCCGCGGCATGGTCGGCCGCTCGCTCGAGAGCCGCTACCCCGACCGCACGCCCGAGATCGGCGAGGTGTTCTTCGAGGTCAAGGACTGGTGGGTGCAGCATCCGACCGTCCCGGAGCGCATGGTCGTCAAGGGCTCGAACATCAACGTCCGCCGCGGCGAGGTCGTCGGCATCGCCGGGCTCATGGGCGCCGGGCGCACCGAGTTCGCCATGAGCATCTTCGGTCGCTCCTACGGCAACTTCCTCTCCGGCACCCTGATCAAGGACGGCCAGGAGGTCGCGCTCCACGACGTCTCGTCCGCGATCAAGCACGGCCTGGCGTACGTCAGCGAGGACCGCAAGGTGCTCGGGCTCAACCTGCTCGACACCATCAAGCGCTCGGTCGTCGCCGCCAAGCTCTCCAAGATCGCCAAGCGCGGCGTCGTCGATGCGCGCGCCGAGTTCGCCGTGGCGGAGGACTACCGCAAGGCCCTGCGCATCAAGACGCCCTCGGTCGAGGAGGGGGTCGGCAAGCTGTCCGGCGGAAACCAGCAGAAGGTCGTGCTGGCGAAGTGGATGTTCACCGACCCCGACCTGCTGATCCTCGACGAGCCGACCCGCGGCATCGACGTCGGAGCGAAGTACGAGATCTACGCGATCATCAACCAGCTCGCGGCACAGGGCAAGGGCGTCATCGTCATCTCCAGCGAGCTGCCCGAGCTGCTCGGCATCTCCGACCGCATCTACACCGTCTTCGAAGGTCGGGTCACCGACTGCATCCCGGCCGACCAGGCGACACCCGAGGACCTCATGCGCAGCATGACCTCGACGAACCAGAAAGCATCCGCATGACCACCGACACCACCGCAACGAAGCGCGGCTTCCACTTCAAGGACATCACGAAGATGTTCGGGGGCGGCCAGTCGACCCTCCGCCAGTTCGGCATCCTCGGCAGCCTCGTCGTGATCCTGGTCGTCTTCCAGGTGCTGACCTGGATCTTCAAGGGCACCGGCCTCACGCTCTCGTCCGGCAACCTGATCAACGTCGTCAACCAGTACTCGTACATCCTGATCCTCGCGATCGGCATGGTGATGGTCATCATCATGGGTCACATCGACCTGTCGGTCGGCTCGGTCGCCGCGTTCACCGGCATCGTGGTGGCGAAGGCCATGGCCGACTGGAACCTCCCCTGGCCGCTCGGCGTGCTCCTCGGCCTCGGCGTCGGCGTGCTCGTCGGTGCCTGGCAAGGGTTCTGGGTGGCGTATGTCGGGGTACCGGCGTTCATCGTGACGCTGGCGGGCATGCTGTTCTTCCGCGGTGCGAACCAGTGGGTCGGCGACTCGCAGTCGATCCCCGTCCCGCAGGGCTTCAAGGTCATCGGCGCCGGCTACCTGCCCGAGCTGTCGTTCATCCCCGTGCCGTTCAACGTCTTCACCATGCTGCTCGCCCTGCTCGGCGTCGCGTGGATCGTCTTCTGGGAGATCCGCACCCGTCGCATCCAGCACAAGATGGGTGCCGAGATGGCGCCGCTGTGGGTGAGCGTCACCAAGGTCGTGCTGATCTCGGTCGTGATCCTCATCGCGGGATGGCTGTTCGCCACCGGCCGTGAGGGCACCAGCTTCCCGATCTCGGGCATCATCCTGCTCGCGCTCGTCATCCTCTACTCGTTCATCACGAACAACACCGTGTTCGGTCGCCACATCTACGCGGTCGGTGGCAACCGCCAGGCCGCTCGCCTGTCGGGTGTGAAGGACCGCTGGGTCGACTTCTTCGTGATGATGAACATGTCGGTGCTCGCCTCGCTGGCCGGCATGATCTATGTCGCCAGGGCCACGGCCTCCGGGCCGCAGGACGGCAACGGCTGGGAGCTGGATGCGATCGCCTCGGTCTTCATCGGTGGCGCGGCCGTCTCGGGCGGTATCGGAACCGTGATCGGCTCGATCATCGGTGGTCTCGTGATGGCGTTCCTGAACAACGGTCTCGCGCTGCTGGGCGCCGGTGCCGACGTCGTCTCGATGATCAAGGGCCTCGTGCTCCTGTTCGCCGTCGGTGTCGACGTCTGGAACAAGCAGCAGGGTCGCCCGTCGATCACCGGCTTCCTCACGCGTCGCTTCGGCCGCAAGGAGGACCCGATGACCGACACCTTCGACCCGAAGGCGAACTACCCCACCAACCAGAAGTACGAAGCCCCCGCCGTCGACGAGACGCGCGGATAGTAGGGGTCTCACTGCGCACGCACACGCGTCGAGACCTACACACACCAGAGAAAGAGATCACATGAAGAAGATGCTTCTTACGGCGACAGCGATCGTCGCCGTGGGCGCTTTCGCCCTCACCGGCTGCTCCTCGGAGCGTGGCGGAGACACCGGCGCCGATGGTGGCGACGAGGCGGCAGCAGGCTTCGCCGCCGACGCCACGATCGGTGTCGCCCTCCCGGACAAGACCTCGGAGAACTGGGTCCTCGCCGGTCAGCTGTTCACCGACGGACTCAAGAAGGCCGGGTTCAAGGCCGACGTGCAGTACGCGCCGGCCAGCAACACGGTCGCCGAGCAGCAGAACCAGATCCAGGCGATGGTCACCGGTGGCGCCAAGGTCATCATCATCGGTGCCAAGGACGGCAAGCAGCTCGCGACGCAGGTCGAGGCCGCTCGCGACGCCGGTGTCGCCGTCATCGCGTACGACCGTCTGATCGAGAACACGGAGGCCGTCGACTACTACGTCGCGTTCGACAACTTCGAGGTCGGCAAGCTCCAGGGTCAGGCTCTGCTCGACGGTCTCGCCGAGCGTGCGGGCCACGAGGCTCCGTACAACATCGAGCTGTTCTCGGGCTCGCCGGATGACGCGAACTCCGCGGTGTTCTTCAACGGCGCCATGGAGGTCCTCCAGCCGAAGATCGACGACGGCACCCTGAAGGTCGTCTCGGGTCAGACCGAGATCGCCCAGACGGCGACCGAGGGCTGGAAGGCCGAGAACGCCCAGCGCCGCATGGACTCGATCCTCACGTCGACCTACAGCTCTGAGGCGCTCGACGGCGTCCTGTCCCCGAACGACACGCTCGCTCGCGCCATCATCACCTCGGTGCAGGGTGCGGGCAAGGATGTCCCGGTCGTCACCGGCCAGGACTCCGAGGTCGAGTCGGTGAAGTCGATCATGGAGGGCATCCAGTACTCCACGATCAACAAGGACACCACGCTCCTCGTCGAGCAGTCGATCAAGATGGTCGGCCAGCTCCAGAAGGGCGAAGAGGTCGACGTGAACGACGAAGAGCAGTACGACAACGGCGTGAAGGTCGTTCCCGCGTTCCTGCTGCCTCCGGTCATCGTCACGAAGGAGAACGCGGCCGAGGCGTACGCCAACGTCCCGAGCCTCCTCGAGATCGTGAAGTCGTACCAGTAATCCCGCAGCATCCACGGGCCGTCCGGACCTTCGGGTTCGGGCGGCCCGTTCACTATGTCCTGCTTCCGGTCACCGCCGTTCAGAACGGAGCGGGCACCGTTGGCTCGGTGAACCTCACCGTGTTCTGGGGCGGCGGCCGATCGATGTACGTGCGTCCGGTCGGGCTCGTCCACTCCAGCACGCCACCCGCACGCTGTTCGACGTGCCAGGGGGAGTGGTGTTTGAGCATGTGATGTCGTCGGCAGAACGCCGCGAGATTCATATCGGCAGTCGCGCCCCCGGTCGAAGCCGCGTGATTGTGGTCGAGGTCGCACTTCCGCGCCCCGATCCCGCACCCGGGGAACCGGCACCGCTGATCCCGCGCGCGAAGATGTCGCCGCAGCTGCTCGCTCGGCCGGTAGCGGTCGACCGCGAGCAGCGCGCCGGAGATCGGATGCGTCAGCACGCGATCCCAACCCATGGCCGAGCCGGCCAGCCTGCGGGCGGTCGTGATGTCGATCGGTGTCGTGCCGTCGAGTAGTGCGGGCGGCGGTGTCTCGTGTCGAAAGGAGTCGCCGCTGCCGTCGCCGCCGGTGAGAGATGACTCCGAGGAGCGAAGGTCATCGTCCATCAGAGACATCACCGGCACGGAGACCTCGACGCGGGCGCGGATCTCGCCGAGCAGCCCGTCGGTCGTGTCGTGTCCTGCGGGGGTTCCCGTGAGTAGGAGGTCGGCGAGCAGGTCGGCACGCAACTGGTCGATCGTGCGCTCGTCTGCCGGAGGGGCATCGGGGCCGGCATCTCTCGCCGCGTGGGCACTGTCTTTCTTCACCGCGTGCGCCATCTGCGAGAGCCGGTCGAACATGCCGTGGATGAGCGCGGCCGGGCCGCGGGTGGCGAGCTCGGCCATCCCGTCGTCGAGATCTCTCGCCCACACGCGGCGGCCCTTGCGGGCCTCGCGGTGCCGTTCGCTGACAGTGCGCTCCTGGAACCGTTCGGCCAGGCGCCGTGCGAGCCGTCGCAGCCGGTTCGGGGACTCGGTCTCGGCGATCGCCACCGCCTCGGCGGCATAGGCCTGTCGGTCGGCCGCATCGTCGAGATGGGCACCCGCATCGACGATCACCCGCGCATGCGCGCCGCTGATGCGCCCCTCGGCCTGTGCCGCCCACACCGTCGGGAAGTGCTCGACGAGCCAGGAGGCCTCTGCCATCCGCCGCTCGATCGTGCGGTCGCTGAGATGCTGCGCGGCCCCGATCTCGGCCGCCACCGTGCGGATGGCCATGTCGCCCTGATCGGGATGCGCGGCCTCGCGGGCGATGTCGATCGCCAGGCGCCCGGCCATCGCGAGCATGCCGTCTCGGGCCGCGTGCATGCTGCTCAGCGTCGCCTCTGCCGCCTCGAGCGACGCCACCAGATCGGCGAGCATCGCCATCTGGGAATCGGTCGCATCGAGCAGTGCTGTCATGACTTCAGTCCATCACGGACCACCGACATTCGAAACTATGTTCACCGGGATTCCGGCATCCGATTCGGCCGTTGTCTCCGCTAATCCCAGATGGGGTCGTCCGGGTCGGGGGAGTCCGTGCCGTCGACGTCGGTCATGATGCGCGCGTCGGCGATCCACGACGTCAGCTCATCGTCATGGAGCATGTGCGGTCGCGGTGCGCCGAGAAGGTCGGGAGTCGTCACGACGTCGAGTGGCTCATCGCTCGCGAAGACGACGACGTTGCCGAGCGGCCCTTCGTCATCGTCCGGTTCGGCGTCGAGGACGACGGCGACGTGATCGAACACGGTGCGCAGGGTGGCTGCCTGTCGCCGTGAATACTCGAACGGATGCCCGTCGAGCAGGTTCACGGCCACGACGCCGTCTGCGGCGGAGCGCGCGGCGACCCGGCGGTAGAACTCCTGGCTGGCCACATGATGACGGATGACGGCGGCATCCCAGAGGTCGACCACGGTGAAGCGGGCATCCGCCCACTCGTCCGGGAGCTCCGCGTCGGCGACCGCTCGCGCATCGCCGAAGATGACCCGCACATCAGCGCCCGGGGGCAGGGGCAGCGCGGCGATCACCGCGTCGTAGAGAGCGGGCTCGAACTCGACCACGAGCTGGGGTGAGCCGGCACGCGTGGCCTCGACATAGCGGGCCAGCGTGAGTGCTCCGGCTCCCAGATGCACGGTGAACAGCGGTGCACCGGGCTCGGCCGCGGCATCCATCGCCCTGGCGATGTGCTGGGTGTAGGCGTATTCGAGTTCGGTGGGATCCGTCATCGACACGACGGACTGCGGGATCCCGTCGACGCTGAGCTCGTAGCGACCTGGTCGCCTTCGCGATTGCACCAGCTTCGCCTTGCGATCGTCGAGCATGAGCGAGAACACCCGGCGTTTACTTGGCACCCGTCGATTTTAGGCTGGCCGCCGTACCCATCGCGCGCGGCTACCCTGGAAGGAACATGGCACATCTTCTCGGGGCTGAAGCCCTGCACCTCGAATATCCGACCAGGGTCGTCTTCGACTCCGTGACCCTCGGCATCGAAGAGGGTGACCGCATCGGCATCGTCGGCCGCAACGGCGACGGGAAGTCCAGCCTCCTCGGCATGCTCGCCGGCATCAAGGAGCCGAACTCCGGCCGCGTCACGGTGCGCGGCGGCACGCGGATCGGCGTGCTCGACCAGGCCGACAACCTGCCGGACGACCTCACGATCAGCGCCGCCGTCGTCGGCGACACCCCGGAGTACGAGTGGGCGGGCGACGCGCGCATCCGCGACGTGATCGACGGCCTCCTCACCGATCTGCCGTGGGATGCCGAGATCGGCTCGCTCAGCGGTGGCCAGCGGCGCCGGGTGTCGCTCGCGAAGCTGCTCACCGGCGACTGGGACGTCATCGCCCTCGACGAGCCCACCAACCACCTCGACGTCGAGGCGATCACGTGGCTCGCCGCGCATCTCAAGAAGCGCTGGTCGCCGAACTCGGGCGCGCTCATGGTCGTGACCCACGACCGGTGGTTCCTCGACGAGATCTGCACCGAGACCTGGGAGGTGCACGACCGCATCGTCGAGCCCTTCGAGGGCGGCTACGCGGCGTACATCCTGCAGCGCGTGGAGCGCGACCGGATGGCGGCGGCGACCGAGGCGAAGCGACAGAACCTGGCCAAGAAAGAGCTCGCCTGGCTCCGGCGCGGTGCTCCCGCCCGCACGGCGAAGCCGAAGTTCCGCATCGACGCGGCCAACGAGCTCATCGCCGACGTGCCCGAGATCCGCGACAAGGTGTCGCTGCAGTCGCTGGCCGTCTCGCGCCTCGGCAAGGACGTGGTCGACCTGCTCGACGTCGGCGTGACCTACCCGACGGCGGACGGCGGCGAGAAGGTCGTGCTCCGCGACATCGAGTGGCGCATCGCGCCGGGGGAGCGCACCGGCATCCTCGGGGTGAACGGCGCCGGCAAGTCCACGCTCCTCGGGCTCATCTCCGGCACCGTGGAACCCACGGTCGGCCGGGTCAAGCGCGGCACGACCGTGAAGGTGCAGACCCTCACCCAGCGGCTCGACGAGCTCACCCAGCACTGGAAGGACCCGGTGCGCGTGATCATCTCGGGGCTGCGCACCTCGTACTCGATGGGTGCCGGCTCCAAGGCGCAGGACCTCACGCCCGGACAGCTGCTCGAGCGCCTCGGGTTCGACTCCGCCCAGCTCTCCACCCCGGTCAAGGACCTCTCGGGTGGCCAGCAGCGCCGTCTGCAGCTGCTGTTGGTGCTGCTCGACCAGCCCAACGTGCTGATCCTCGACGAGCCGACCAACGACCTCGACACCGACATGCTCGCCGCTATCGAAGACCTGCTCGACTCCTGGTCGGGCACGCTCCTGGTCGTCAGCCACGACCGGTACTTCCTGGAGCGTGTCACCGACCAGCAGTACGCGATCCTCGACGGCCACCTGCGGCACCTTCCCGGAGGCGTCGACGAGTACCTGCGACTGCGCCACCTGCAGGCGTCGGCGGGCTCGAAACAGACCGCGACGTCGGCAGCCACGGCGACGGCGACGGCAACCGCCTCAGGTCTCGACGGTGCGGCTCTCCGCACAGCGCAGAAGGAGATCTCCTCCCTCGAGCGGCGCATCCAGAAGCTGACGCAGCAGGTCAATGCCGCCAAGACCGCGCTCGCCGATCACGACCAGGCCGACTACGCGGGACTCGGCGATCGCATGAAGAAGATCAGCGATCAGCAGGCCGAGATCGAGGAGTTGGAGCTGCGCTGGTTCGAACTCACCGAGGAGATCGGCTGACCGAGGAATATCCTTCTCCTGACGCTGTTGGGAGGTAGGGATGGAAGGCCTCGAAGTAACGGTCCTGCTCGGACTCACGATTCTCGTCGGAACCCTGATCGCCCCGCGCGTGCGTCTCGCGCTGCCCCTCGTCCTGGTCATCTTCGGCCTGCTGCTCGGCTTCATCCCGCCGCTGCGTGAAGTGCAGCTGCCGCCGGAGACGGTGCTGCTGCTGTTCCTCCCGGTGATCCTGTTCTGGGAGAGTCTCACGACGTCGCTGCGCTCGATCCGCCGCGACTTCCGCTACATCCTCCCGATGAGCACGGTCCTCGTGGTCGCGTCGGCGTTCGCGGTCGCCGGCATCGGCGTGCTGTTCGGGATGCCGTGGGAGATCGCGCTCATCCTGGGAGCGGCGATCGCACCGCCGGATGCCACGGCCGTCGCGGCGCTCGGTCGCCTGCTGCCGCGCCGCACATTCATGAAGCTGAAGGCCGAGAGCCTCACCAACGACGGCACGGCGCTCGTGCTGTACGCGATCGCGGTGTCGCTCGCGCTCGGCGGCCAGATCACACCGCTCTCCGTGACACTCGACGTGCTGATCTCCTACGTCGGCGGGATCGCGGCGGGCGTCGTGATCGCCGGTCTGGGCTATCTGCTGCTGCGGCGTACCTCCTCGACGATCGTGATCAACGTGGCGCTGCTGCTGATCCCGTTCACGGCGTTCCTCGCTGCCGAGATGGTGCACGCCTCCGGCGTTCTCGCGGTCGTCGTCGCCGGGCTCATCGTCGCCTACGTGTCGCCGCGCGTGACGACGGCGTCCTCCCGACGACAGGCCGATGCGGCCTGGCCGTTCGGAGTCTTCCTGCTCAACGGCGCGCTGTTCGTGCTGATCGGCCTCGAGGTGCAGTACGTCGTGCACGAGATCTCGGCGGCGGCGATCGGCCGGCTCGTGCTGATCACGCTCGCGGTGTGGGCAACCCTCCTGGTCGTGCGCTACGTGTTCCAGGTGCTGAACGTGCTCTTCCAGCGCCAGACCGGTGGGCGTCCGGCGCGGGGAGCCCGGTCGCGGGCGCGCGTCGTGTCGACCATGGCCGGCATGCGCGGTGCGGTCTCGCTCGCGATCGCGCTGTCGGTCCCCGCCACGATCACCGAGGGCGGGGTGGTGTCCGGACGCGACGAGATCGTGTTCGTCACGGCCGGAGTCATCATGCTGAGCCTGCTCGTGCAGGCCCCGCTGCTCCCCGCGCTCGTGCGCTGGGCGCGGTTCCCCGTCGATCATGTCGAGGACGAGGAGTACGAGCTCGCCGAGCGGGCGATCTCGGGTGCGGCGCTCGCAGCCCTCGACGACCTCGCCGCCGAGCACGGCATCGGGCAGGAGGTCCGCGACCGTGTGCGCACCGAGGGCTACGCGATGCTCGAGTTCGCGAACGCGCGCACACTGGCGCGTGAGCAGGCGATCGTCGACGCCGAGGCCGACGCACTGGACGAGATGCTCGACGAGCCCGATCCGCTGAGCGCCGGAACCGCTGATCCGCCCGAAGAAGATCCGGCACCGAGCGGGGGAGTGGATCAGGCCACGGGGCCCGATGGCACCGACGGCACGGTCCTGCAGATGATCGCGACCTCGGCCGACGTCGACCTCGCGCAGCGCTCGCCGCTGATCCGGCACGAGGAGCACACGCGCCTCAAGCTCGCCCTCATCGACCGCAAGCGCGAGGTGCTCCTGGGTCTGCGCGGTGCGGGGACGGTCGACGACCTCGTCGTGCGCCGCATCTCGGCCCGCCTCGACCTCGAGCAGGTGCGTCTGCAGGGGATCGAGGAGTTCGACTGACCCGCGCCGAGCAGGGGCTGTGACGCCGTGTGACGACTCGATTCCGCACGTTCGATGGTGCCTGCATAACGTATTCGAGTCCCCCAAGAGAGGAACTCCTTCCCATGTCACGCCGCACCACTTCCGTCATCGCCGCGCTCGCCGCGGTCCCGCTCTTCGTCGCGCTCGCAGGCTGCGCGACGGCATCCTCCGAAGCCGGTTCCGGCAGCGCGGGCTCGACCGAGGACGAGGTCGTGAAGATCGGCGTCGTCGGCAAGGGCGATGAGCAGTGGCCCGCATTCGTCGATGCCGCAGCCGAGGAGGGCATCACCGTCGAGCTGGTCGACTTCGGCTCCTACGAGCAGCCCAATCCGGCGCTCACCGAGGGTGAGATCGACCTGAACCAGTTCCAGCACATCGTGTACCTCGCGGAGTACAACAACGCCTCGGGTGCGGACCTGACCCCGATCGGGTCGACCGCGATCTACCCGCTCGGTCTGTACTCGACCAAGTACGACGACGTGAAGGACATCCCGAAGGGCGAGACCGTCGCCGTCCCGGACGACGCCTCGAACCAGGCCCGCGCGCTGAACGTGCTGCAGCAGGCCGGCCTCATCGAGCTGAAGAGCGGCGGCACCCCGTACTCCGACCTCGCAGACGTGGACACCGACAAGTCCGAGGTCAAGGTCAAGGCGCTGGAGGCCGCGATCGTCCCGACGTCGCTTCCTGACGTCGCCGCCGCGATCATCAACAACGACTTCGTGGAGCCCGCCGGCCTCTCGTTCGAGGACGCGATCGCCCAGGACGACCCCGAGGATGCCGGCGCGCTGCCGTACGTGAACATCTTCGCCGCGCGGGCCGAGGACGCCGACAACGAGACGTACCTCAAGCTCGTCGAGATCTTCCAGACGAATGAAGACGTCCAGAAGGGTCTGCTGAAGTCTTCGGGCGACACCGCCGTGGCGCTGCAGACCCCGGTCGAGGACCTCGTCGCGTCGCTCGAGAAGGTCCAGAAGGACGCGGACTCGAAGAAGTAGGACGACGGGGAAACCCTCTTTCGTCCGATGAGGGAGAATCGGGTGCCGCGAGAAGCGTCACCCGATTCTTCGTTCCCGAAGCAGACCGGAGCAGCCCATGCCGATCGTCACCCTGACGAACGTCTCCAAGACCTACCCGCCCCGCACCCGTGAGGGGTCAGAGGTCGTCGCCGTGGACGACGTCAGCCTCGAGATCGAGAAGGGCGACGTCTTCGGCATCATCGGATACTCGGGTGCCGGCAAGTCCACGCTCGTGCGGCTGATCAACGCCCTCGAGCCGGCCACGAGCGGCACCATCACGGTGGACGGCGTCGACATCACCGCGCTCAAGGAGAGCGAGCTGCGCAGGGTCCGCGGCGGCATCGGGATGATCTTCCAGCAGTTCAACCTGTTCTCCTCGCGGAGCGTCAGGGCCAACATCGCCTACCCGCTCAAGCTCGCCGGCTGGTCCAAGGACGACATCGAGAAGCGGGTCGCCGAGCTGCTGTCGTTCGTCGGCCTCGCCGACAAGGCCAAGGCCTACCCCGAACAGCTCTCGGGCGGTCAGAAGCAGCGCGTCGGCATCGCACGGGCCCTCGCGACGGGCCCCGCGATCCTCCTCGCCGACGAGGCCACCAGCGCCCTCGACCCGCAGACCACGCACGAGGTACTCGACCTGCTCAAGCGGGTCAACCAGGAGCAGGGCGTCACGATCGTGATCATCACGCACGAGATGGACGTCATCCAGACCATCGCCACCCGGGTCGCGGTCATGGAGAACGGACGCGTGATCGAGCACGGCGACGTGTTCGACGTCTTCTCCGCTCCGCAGAACCCGGCATCCCAGCGCTTCGTCGGCACGGTCGTGAAGGGCGTGCCGTCGCCGGCCGAACTCGCGGTGCTCCGCGAGCGGCACCGGGGCCGCCTGGTGACGTTCTCGTTCCGCGACGGCGACTCGTCGCAGGCGCAGGTGTTCCTCGACCTCGCCGGTGCCGGCCTCGACTTCGAGCTCGTCTTCGGCGGGATCAACGACATCCGCGGGCGCGCCTTCGGGCATCTGACGCTCGCGATCCGTGGTGACGCCGCGGCGATCGACGGTGCGCTCGCCCGCATCGCCGAACGCGTCGAAGTGACCGAGATCGCCGGAGAGGAGGCCCGCTGATGGAGCGTCTGAACGAACTGTGGCCCGAATTCTGGGCGGCCGCACTCGAGACCCTGTACATGACGTCGTTCGCGCTGGTGCTCGGCGGCATCCTGGGGCTGGCGATCGGCATCATCCTGTACGTCACGCGCCCCGGTGGCCTCGCAGCGAACCGGGTCGTCTCGGTGCTCGCGAACCTCGTCGTGAACTTCTTCCGCCCGATCCCGTTCATCATCTTCCTCGTGGTCGCGCAGCCGCTGGCGCGGGCGGTCGTCGGCGTGGGTATCGGCACGACCGCCGGAGCCTTCATCATCGGTCTCGCCGCCGCGTTCGCGATCGGGCGCATCGTGGAGCAGCACCTCGTGTCGGTCTCTCCCGGAGTCATCGAGGCGGCGCGGGCGATGGGTGCCGGTCCGTGGCGCATCCTCTTCACCGTGGCCATCCCGGAGTCGCTCGGTCCGCTCATCCTCGGCTACACGTTCATCCTCGTCGCGCTGATCGACATGACGGCCATGGCGGGCCTCGTCGGCGGGGGCGGGCTCGGTGCGTTCGCGCAGATCTACGGCTTCCGGCAGTTCGAGCCGCTCGTCATGTGGGCGGCGATCGTCCTGATCGTCGTGTTCGTGCACCTGGTGCAGATGCTCGGCACGCGCCTGGCCCGCAAGGTCATGCGTCGCTGACGGGTGCTTCCTGCAGGGTGCGGCGCGTGGTGAACACCCGGTCCTGCCCGCTGATCGGGTCCACGAAGCGCAACTCGCGCGCCAGCAGCTGCAGCGGGCGGTCGTAGTCGTCCGGTAGGTCTTCCTGCAGCTCGGGGTAGAAGCGGTCGTTCAGGATGCCGATGCCGAGGGCGGCGAGGTGCACGCGCAGCTGGTGCATCTTGCCGCTGTGCGGGCGCAGCAGCGTGTGCACCACACGGTCGTCCGTGCGGATCAGCTCGACGAGCGTCTCGGAGTTCGGCTCCTTGGCATCGTCGACCTGCACGCGCACCTGGCCGCGGAGCTTGTCGATGTTGTTGCGGTACACGACCGGGAACGCGGGGAGCGTCCCGTTCCCTGGGAGCTCGGAGACCGCCTCGTAGACC
Source organism: Microbacterium maritypicum (assembly GCF_041529975.1). Taxonomy (NCBI): domain Bacteria; kingdom Bacillati; phylum Actinomycetota; class Actinomycetes; order Micrococcales; family Microbacteriaceae; genus Microbacterium; species Microbacterium maritypicum. Next base: position 1,943,042 of record NZ_CP168030.1, read on the forward strand.
TTCTGCACCTGCCGCTTCTCGAAGAGCAGCTGGTAGGCGCCGCGGGTCGCGGGGCGCGTCGAGAACATCAGCAGCCCGGCGGTGGCGCGATCGAGCCGGTGGATCGGCGCGAGCTCGGCATTGTCGAGCAGGTTGCGCAGTCGCACCAACGCAGAGTTCTGCAGGAACTTGCCGCCGGGGGTGGTGGGCAGGAAGTGCGGCTTGTCGACCACCACGAGATGGTCGTCCCGGTGCAGGATCTCGATCTCGAACGGCATCCGGGTCTCGACGGCGGGTTCGCGGTAGTACCAGACGAACTCGACGCTGCCGAGCGGTGCATCGCGGGGGACGGGCGACCCGTCGGCCCGGACGATGTCGCCGCGGTCGAACCGTTCGAGCAGACGCTCTGAATCGAGGTGGAAGAAGCGCTCGACCATGTACGCGGCGACCGTCGGCCAGGAGCCGGTGAGCGGCACGTGCAATCGGGTCGCTCCGACGCCGTCGCGCACCGGGAGGGGAGAGGGCATGCCCATCAGGCGCAGCCGCTCACGTGTCGAAGCTCAGACTCAGCTTGCGCAGCAGCCCGGCGAGGCGATCCCGGTCCGAGCGGGAGAGCGCCTGCAGCAGGTCGGCCTCCACGTCGACGAGGCGGGTGATGGCGGCATCCACGCGGATGCGCCCGTCGTCGGTCAGCGTCACGAGCACACTGCGCCCGTCGCCGGGGTCGGCCTCGCGGCGCACGAAGCGGCGGCCGACGAGCCGGTCGATCCGGTTGGTCATCGTGCCGCTCGAGACCAGGGTCTGCTGCAGCAGCTGCTTGGGGGAGAGCTGGAACGGCGTTCCCGCGCGGCGCAGCGCCGAGAGCACATCCCACTCCCAGTGCTCCAGGTCGCTGCGACGAAACACGTCGCGGCGGGCGCGGTCCAGATGGCGCGAGAGGCGGTCCATCCGCGAGAGCACCTCGAGGGGTGAGAAGTCGAGGTCGGGACGCTGGGTGTTCCACGCGCCGACGATCCGGTCGACCTCATCCACCTCGCTCATCCGCCCATTATCGCGTGTGCGGGTCGGGGGTGACGGACACCACGGGCAGCTCGAGGGTCATGAAGGCGCTGTACGGGTCGGGGAGGTAGCGGCCGAACGGGCCTGACTCGCGGAAGCCCGCCGCCGCGTACATCGCGCGTGCCGGGATGAAGAAGTCGTCGCTGCCGGTCTCGAGCGAGAGTCGACGGATGCCGCGCTCCTGCGCGTCGGCGAGGAGGAAGGCCAGCATCGATTTCCCGAGTCCGCGGCCGCGCAGGGCCGGATCCGTGCGCATCGACTTGAGCTCCTCGTGGCCGTCTTCGACCGTGGCCAGCGCGCCGATGGCGGCCGGGCGGCCGTCGATCGAGCCGGCGAACAGCCGGACGCCGGGAGCGAGCAGGCGCTCGAAGACCAGCGCATGACGGCTCTCCGCGGGCGCGGTGTGCTCCAGCTCGGCGTGGTGGGCGACCAGGAATTCTGCGAGGGCGGGGGTCGCCGTCTCGACCCTTTCGATCACGATGCTCATGGTGTCAGCATCCCAGAGGCGTGTTTCCGAACCATGACGGCGCGGGAGGGGCGGCATCCGCGCACATCGGAACACAGGCCGGAGCATGGCAGACTTGACCCCGCGGTGCCCTCCTGGGCGGCGCGGTCCGCCGTGGTGTAATGGCAGCACGACAGCCTTTGGAGCTGTTAGGTCTAGGTTCGAGTCCTGGCGGCGGAGCATGACTGGGAACAATCTCGCCATCATCGTCCTCGCTGCAGGCCAGGGCACGCGCATGAAGTCGCGTCTGCCCAAGGTGCTGCACCCGATCGGCGGGCGCCCTCTGGTGGGGCACGTGCTCACCACGGCCGGGCGGCTGCAGGCCGCGCACGTCGAGGTGGTCGTGCGGCACGAGCGCGATCAGGTGGTCGCCGCCCTCACCAAGGACTACCCCGACGCGGTGTTCGTCGACCAGGACGACGTACCCGGAACCGGGCGGGCCGTGCAGGTGGCGGTCGACGCGCTCCCCGAGGACTTCGACGGCGACGTGCTCGTCCTCTCCGGAGACTGCCCGCTCGCCGACGCCGACACCCTCTCGGCATTCGTGGCGGAGCACCGCGCGTCGGGCGCTCCGGCGACGCTGATGACGGCACTGCTCGACGACCCGACCGGTTACGGCCGCGTGGTCCGCGACGCCGACGGCGGTGTCGACCGCATTGTGGAGCAGAAGGACGCGAGCGCCGAAGAGGCCGCGGTCCGCGAGATCAACGCCGGGATGTACGTGTTCCGCGCCGAGACCCTGCGCACCTACCTGCCGCGGGTCGGCGTCGACAATGCACAGGGCGAGATGTACCTGACCGACGTGCCGGGGATGCTCCGTCGCGACGGCGACCGGGTGGCGGCATCCGTCGTCTCCGACATCTCGGTGACGTTCGGGGTGAACGACCGTGCACAGCTGGCCGAGGTCGGTCGCCTGCTCAACCAGCGCATCGTGCGCCGCTGGCAGCTCGAGGGCGTCACCGTCATCGACCCGGCCACCACCTGGATCGACGACGACGCGAAGCTCTCGCCCGACGTCACCCTCCTGCCGAACACCCACATCCTGGGTGCCACGGTCATCGCCTCCGGCGCCGTGATCGGACCGGATACGACCCTCGTCGACTGCGAGGTCGGCGAGGATGCGACGGTCCGTCGCACCGACGCCACCCTCGCCGTGATCGGCGCGGAGGCCACGGTCGGCCCGTTCTCGTTCCTCCGCGCGGGCACGGTCCTCGGCGCCAAGGGCAAGATCGGCGCCTACGTCGAGACGAAGAACGCCGAGATCGGCGAGGGCAGCAAGGTCCCGCACCTCTCCTACGTCGGCGACGCGACGATCGGCCGCGGCGTCAACCTCGGCGCGAGCACCATCACGGCGAACTACGACGACGTGAACAAGCACCGCACCGAGATCGGCGACGAGGTGCACACCGGCTCGCACACGGTGCTCGTCGCGCCCGTTAGGCTGGGGGCTGGCGCGAAGACCGGCGCCGGCGCGGTCGTCCGCAAGGATGTCCCGGCCGGAGCACTGGCCATGACCGTCGCACCCCAGCGCAACATCGAAGGCTGGGTCGCGAAGAACAGAGCAGGCACGGGCGCGGCGGATGCTGCGTCTCGCGAGAATTCGGCGGAATAGGCGGAGCATGGCGCGCAAGAAGAAGACGGTCGATCTGGATCGCGACAACGGCGTGGCTCCCGGCATCATCGCGAAGACGAAGAAGCGACTCGTCGTCGCCGGAGGGCGTTCGCACCCCGAGCTCACGGCGGCCGTCGCCGAGGCGCTCGGCACCGAGATCGCCCCGGTCGAGCACCGCACGTTCGCCTCCGGTGAGATCTACGCCCGCTTCGAGGTCTCGATCCGCGGTGTCGATCTCTTCCTGATCCAGACGTTCGGCGAGCCGGTCAACGAGTGGCTCATGGAGACGCTCATCATGATCGATGCCGCCAAGCGCGCATCGGCCAAGCGCATCACGGTCGTCGCTCCCTACTATCCGTATTCGCGTCAGGACAAGAAGGGCCGCGGTCGCGAGCCGATCAGCGCCCGCCTCGTCGCCGACCTGCTGAAGACCGCCGGTGCCGATCGCGTCATGAGCGTCGACCTGCACGCGGCGCAGATCCAGGGCTTCTTCGACGGCCCGGTCGACCACCTCTTCGCCAAGCCGGTGCTGCTGGACTACTTCGAGCGCACGCTCTCGCCGGCGGACCGTGAGATCCTCACGGTGGTCTCCCCGGACATGGGTCGTGTACGCGTCGCCGACACCTGGTCGGACAGCCTCGGTGCCCCGCTCGCCATCATCCACAAGCGTCGTGACCCGAAGGTGGCCAACCAGGTCTCGGTGCACGAGATCGTCGGCACCGTCGAGGGGCGCACCTGCCTCCTCGTCGACGACATGATCGACACCGGTGGCACGATCGTCAAGGCGGCCCAGGCGCTCAAGGCGGCCGGGGCGCACCGTGTGATCGTCGCGGCGACCCATGCGATCTTCAGCGACCCGGCATCCGATCGTCTGCAGGACTCGTCGATCGACGAGGTCGTCATCACCGACACGATCCCGCTCACCGAGTCGCGTCGCTGGGACAACCTCACGATCCTCCCGATCGCGCCGCTGCTCGCCCGCGCCATCCACGAGGTCTTCGAAGACGGCTCCGTGACGAGCATGTTCGGTGGCGACGCATAACGCATCGTCACGGCACAGCCCGCGCATAGACGCGGTGCTTACGGTCGAAGGGTCGACGAACCCGTCGAACGACACCGCGCCGGGAGGACCAGCATGATCCGCACGACCGTACCGACCTCTGTCCGCAAGGGTTCCGCCATCCTCGGGATCGCGGGCCTGTTCGTCCTCGCCGGGTGCTCCGGCACCGCCGACGCGGGCGACACCCCGAACGACACCGGCAGTACGCCCGACGCCGGCTCCTCGGAGTCCTCGGGCGGCGACGCGACCGCCACCTACGCAGACGGCACCTACACGGCCGACGGTTCGTACCAGACACCCGAGACGGTCGAGCAGATCTCCGTCACGCTGACCCTCGCCGACGGCGTCGTGACCGACGTCGAGGTCACGGGCGACCCGCAGGCACCTGAGACCGAGCAGTACCAGGGCCAGTTCATCGACGGCATCGCGGACGAGGTCGAGGGCAAGTCGATCGACGAGCTGAACGTCAGCCGGGTCGCCGGCTCGTCGCTCACCAGCGGCGGCTTCAACGACGCGGTCGAGTCGATCAAGGAGCAGGCGGCCTCCTAGGCGCCTGAGGCCGCATGGCGAGCTGGCGCTTCGAGGCGATCGGAACGCGCTGGGAGATCGAGACCACGGATCCGCTCGCGGACCCGGCGCGTGCGGCGGTCGACGCCGAGATCGAGCGCTTCGACCGCGAGTGGTCCCGATTCCGTGACGACTCCGCGGTGACGCGGCTGGGACGGGAGGGCGGCTCGTTCGCCTCACCGGACGCCGCTCCGATGCTCGACGCCTACCGCGAGCTCTCGGCGGCGACGGGCGGCGCGGTCAACCCGCTCGTGGCGGCGAGTCTCGAAGCCCTGGGGTACGACGCGGGCTATTCGCTCGTCGGCGGAGGCGCCGTGCGCGCTCCGGACGCCTGGCAGGCGCAGGTGTCCTGGACGACGGCCGGGGTCGCGGCATCCGCACCCGCGCTCCTCGACGTCGGCGCCCTGGGCAAGGGCCGACTGGTCGACCTGGTGATGGACCTGCTCGGAGACGTGCCGGGCGATGTGGTGGTCGATGCCGGCGGCGACATCCGGGTGCGGGGCGCCGGTGTGCGCATCGGGCTGGAGCATCCGTACGACGCGACGAAGGCGATCGGTGTCGTCGAGGTGCGCGACCGGGCGCTGTGCGCCTCCGCCGTCAACCGTCGTGCGTGGGGGAACGGGCTGCACCACGTGCTCGACGCCCGCACGGGGCTTCCGGTGCGCACCTGGGCGGCGACCTGGGCACTGGCTCCCGACGCGATGACGGCGGATGCCGTCTCGACCGCGCTGTTCTTCGACGGCGGACCGGAGCTCGCCGGCGCCTGGGGCGTGGAATGGGTGCGGATGAGCACCGACGGCCGGGTGCAGCACTCGCCGGGATGCCCCGCGGAACTGTTCATCGCGGGGGCGAACACGCGCCCCGCGGCGCCGAACTAGGGAAGAGTGGAGAACGTGATCACCTCATTCGCCGCCGCACGCCAGCGGGTCCTCGCGGTCCTGGGCTCGCTGTCGATGTATCGCCTCGTGCTGTTCGCCCTGATCGCCCTGGCGGTGATCGCGTTCGTGCTCTCGCTGCTCGGCGTGATCGTCTCGCCCACGCCGCTCGAGATGCTGGCGTCGTTCCTGGTGCTCGCGATCGTGATCTCGGCCGTCGACGCCGCGGCCCAGCGCATACTCCGACTCCCGTGGCGTATCGAATCCTCCCTCGTCACGGCCCTCATCCTCCTGTTCGTGCTCCGCCCCGGCGTCGAGCTCGGCGCGCTCCTCGGGCTCGCCCTCGCCGGAGCCGTCGCGAGCGTGTCGAAGTACCTGATCGCATGGCGCGGTCGGCACATCTTCAACCCGGCGGCGTTCGGTGCGGCCGTCGTCTCGATCCTCGGGGCTTTCGGGGCGTTCGAGTGGCTGGGCACCTCGTCGTCCTGGTGGGTCGGGACTCCGGTGCTGACGATCCCCGTGCTCCTCCTCGGCCTCGCGGTGCTGTGGCGCACCGAGAAGGTGCGGGTGGTGCTGGTGTTCGTGCTGGTCGCCGTCGCCACCTCGGTCGTGCGCCAGGCCGTGCAGGCCGTGCAGTTCGACATCGGCTTCGACGTGCTCACCGCGCTGCAGTTCGCGGTGCTGCAGTCGCCGTTCCTGTTCCTCGGGGCGTTCATGCTCTCCGAGCCGCTCACGCTTCCGCCGCGTCGCCGCCAGCAGCTCGTGGTGGCCGTCGTGGTGGGTCTGCTCGCCGGATGGCCGATCTCGGTCGCCGGCCTGTTCACGCTCGGCCAGGAGCGGGCGCTGCTGATCGGAAACCTGGTGGCCTTCGCGTTCGCGCTGCGGGGGTCGGTGCGACTCGTGCTCGAGCGTCGCGAGTTCATCACCCCGACCGCGCAGGAGCTGACGTTCCGGGCCAAGGGGCGGGTCCGGTTCCTGCCGGGGCAGTACCTCGAGCTCGACGTCCCGCATCACCGCCCCGACGCGCGCGGCACCCGTCGCGAGTTCAGCATCGTGTCGGCGCCGGCCGACCTGCCCACGTTGCGCATCGCCTACAAGAACGGCGACCAGAAGCATCCGTCGAGCTACAAGCGGGCTCTCGCCGCGGCCGAGCCGGGCGCGACGTTCGCGGTCACGGGCACCTGGGGTGACTTCATCCTGCCGCGCAGCGATCACCCGGTGCTGATGGTCGCCGCGGGCATCGGCGTCACGCCGTTCGTGTCCCAGCTGCGTCAGCTCCAGGCCGTGGGCCAGCAGCGCGACGTGGTGCTCGTGTACGTGGCGTCCGAGGCTTCCGAGCTCGCCTTCCGTGATGAGCTCGCCGCGACGGGCGTGCGCACGGTCGTGTTCACCCGAGACGAGCCGCTCGACCTGCCCGCGCACTGGACCTGGGCGCAGGGAGCACGACTGGACGCCGAGACGCTGGAGCGCACCGTCCCCGACCTCGGCACCCGCCACGCGTTCATCTCCGGACCCCCGCGCCTGATCGCCGATCTCGCCCCCGCACTGCAGAAGGCCCGCGCCCTCACGACCGACGCCTTCGCCGGCTACTGATCCGGCTCACGGCCGGCCGGCCGGTACACCCGTCGGGAGAACGGACGGATGTCGGACGACTCGCCGCGAGGCGTCCCGACATCTGTGCATCCTGCCGACGAGTGCACGGCGCATCCACTTCTGCACATCCCGCATCCGCTTCGGATCGGCCCACAACGGGCGGAATCGATCTCTATCAGCCGTCTCGGGGCATCAGGATCGGTGGATGCTCAGCGCTCTATCCGTGACAGACCTGCATGGCGGCGTCGTGCGGGGCACACTGCTCCAGAAGTACGGAATCGACCGTCGGATGCGCGCGGATGCGGTTCATGCCGGCGCCCTGATCCGTGTGAGGACAGGAGTGTTCGCCGGGCCGAACGCAGACACGACCGTCGTTGAGGCTGCCGCGCACGGCGGGGCCCTCACCTGCGCGCACGCGTTGCGCCTGTATGGCGTCTGGGCACTCGACCCCGGCGGCCCCGTTCACGTCTGGCTGGGGGCGAAGGGCCGCACCCATCACGAGACGTGCGAGTGCGTCGCGCACTTTGACGCGGGGCACGCCGGGGTGGGGCTTGCCCCATTGGAGGAAGTACTCATCCACGTCTACCGTTGCGGCGGAGACGAGGCGTTCTTCGCTGCTGTCGAGTCCGCACTGGTGCAACAGAAGATCACCGGTGCGGCACTGCGCCGCATCCGCCGCCGCCTACCGGCCCGCGCGCACTGGTTGATCGACCTGGCGCGATCGGATGCCGACAGCGGCCTCGAGTCACTGCTCCGGCTGCGCTTGCACCTGCACGGCATCAGCCTGGACTGCCAGGTGACCATCCCGTCCGTCGGGAGAGTGGATTTCGTGCTCGACGGAAGTCTGATCCTCGAGGCCGATGGGAAGGGCAACCATGACGGCCCCGCGCATCGCCACCGTGATCTCGTGAGGGATGCCGCGGCGTCGGCTCTCGGATACGAGACGCTGAGGTTCGATTACGCCCAGATCGTCCACGCCTGGCCCTCAGTCGAGACGGCCGTACTCGCCGCCATCGTACGTCTGCGTGCCCGTCACTGAGGTCTTCGAGGTCAGGCGTGTGCGTCTGTCGGGAGAATGTACGCATGTCGGACGAATCGCCGTGAGATGCCCCGACGGTCGTGCATCCTCCCGACATGTGTACGCCGACCAGGAGCGCGGCGGGCAGGATCTCCGCAGAGAGGCCGGCTTTCAGGCCTCGGACGCGTCGTCTTCGGCGGCAGCGGCCGCAGGGTTGACCGGGATGCGTACGGTGAAGGTCGTGTCGCCGGGCTCGCTGGCCACGGAGATCGTTCCGTGGTGGCCCTCGACGATGGCCTTGACGATCGCGAGGCCCAGTCCGGTTCCCCCGGTCTGGCGAGCCCGGGAGCTGTCGCCGCGGGCGAAGCGTGCGAAGAGCTCCTCGCGGATGGCGGGGTCGATGCCGGGGCCGTCGTCGTGCACGCGCAGCACGGCGTCCGCGTCCTCTCGTGCGACGCTCAGGGTGATCCTGGTGCCGGCCGGCGTGTGCGTCCGGGCGTTCGCGAGGAGGTTCGCGACGACCTGATGCATCCGTCCGGCATCGCCGACGACGGTGACGGGCTCGTCCGGCACCTCGATGCTCCAGTGGTGGTCGGTGGCCGTCGGCCGCGCATCCGAGAGTCCCTCGAGCGCCAGCTGGGTGAGGTCGACCGTGCCGTAGACCAGCTCCTGCCCCTCGTCGAGCCGTGCCAGCAGAAGCAGGTCCTCGACGAGACGGGTCATCCGCAGGGACTGCGCCTGGATGCGCTCGAGCGAGGAGGTCGTGCCCTCGATGACCTCCGGACCCTGCTCCGCGGCCGGACGCTGATGCAGCGCGCGCAGCGACAGCTCCGAGTACCCCCGGATGGAGGCGAGCGGGGTGCGCAGCTCGTGACTCGCGTCGGCGACGAAGCGGCGCATCCGCTCCTCGTTCTTCTGCCGCGAGGCCAGCGAGGTGTTGACGTGATCGAGGAGCTTGTTCAGGGAAGCCCCGACGAGACCGGTCTCGGTGCGCGGATCGGCTTCGGATGCCGGTACCCGCTCGGTGATCGTGACCTCGCCTCGATCGAGCTGCTGGTTCGCGACCCTGGTCGCGGTGACCGCGACGGCGCGGAGCGGGCGCAGGCTCACCCGGATGGTGATCGCGGTGGTCAGCGCCAGCAGGATCAGACCGCCGATGGTGGCGAGGGCGATCACGGTGAGCAGCTGCGTGAGCTGGCTCTGGATCTCGTCGCGGGGGAGCCCGGTGATCACGACGACGCCGTTGGTCGCGGGCAGCGCCATTATCCGGTACGAGCCGAGATCGCTGAGGGACACGGTGGCGACGGACGTGCCCTTCAGTGCCAGTGCGATCTCCGCCAGCTGCGTGCTGCTGAGTGACTCCAGGGATCCGGTGAGTTCCTCTCCCGACGAGTTCGTCGCGACCACCCCGCTGAAGCCGGTGACAGGGCTCGAGACCACGAACACGAGTCCGGCCGGCGGCGACGCCGTGGGGCCGGAGAGGACGTTCTGCGCCGTGGCGGAAGACGGTGCGAAGGCTCCGGTCCGATCGGCCAGCTGGTGCGCGTACCCGTTCAGCTTCTGGTCGAGCTGGTCCTCCATGGTCTTGCCCAGCGTGGCGCTGGTGATGACGGCGACGATGATGAGGATCAGCGACACGAACCCGATCACGGCGGTCATCAGCCGTGTCTGCAGGCTCATCGGCCGTCTCATCATCGTCGCTGAGCTCACTGCGGAGCCTTGATCATGTAGCCGACGCCGCGGACGGTGTGCAGCAGCGGCGTGCGACCGGCATCGATCTTCTTGCGCAGGTACGAGATGTACAGCTCGACGACGGAGGACTTGCCGCCGAAGTCGTAGCTCCAGACCCGGTCGAGGATCTGGGCCTTCGACAGCACCCGTCGCTCGTTGCGCATGAGGTAGCGGAGCAGCTCGAACTCGGTCGCGGTGAGCTCGATCTCGGTGCCGTCGCGCACGACCTCGTGGCTGTCCTCGTTGAGCGTGAGGTCGGCGACGCGGAGGATCGACTGTCCGTCGTCGGTGGTCGCGTGCCCGGTGCGGCGGATGATCGCGCGCAGCCGGGCGATGACCTCCTCCAGGCTGAACGGCTTGGTGACGTAGTCGTCACCGCCGGCGGTGAGGCCGGCGACGCGATCGCCCACGGCATCCTTGGCGGTGAGGAACAGCACCGGGACGAGGTTCCCCGACTCGCGCAGCCGCTTCAACACGGACATGCCGTCGAGGTCGGGCATCATGATGTCGAGCACGAGCGCGTCGGGTTCGAACTCCCGCGCGACCTGGAGCGCCTCCATGCCGGACGAGGCCGTGCGCACCTCCCAGCCCTCCATGCGCAGGGCCATCGCGAGCAGGTCGGTCAGCATCTGCTCGTCGTCGACGGCGAGGATGCGCAGGGGGGTGCCGTCGGGGCGGCGCAGTTCGGGCAGGTCGCTGGTCATACCCCTATTCTGCGGAATCTCCTATGTGATTTCTATGGAGATCGCTATGTGTTGTCTGGGAGGCGTGGCGCGTGGTCATGCCAGCCGCTCGTCGGGGAGGGCGAGGAAGTCGATGCCGGCCTGCAGAGCGAGCCGGTCCGACAGTTCGCCGATCTCGCCGGGAAGGTGCCCCGCGGCGCGGACGCTCAGGCGACGCGGCCCGGTCAGCGCGTGGTACACGGCGAACTGGCCCCGGGGGTCGACGGCCGGATCCTGCACCGCCGCGGTCACGTGCACGGGAATCCGCAGCCTCCGTGCCGCGATCGCCGCGTCGAAGTAGTCGAGCACCGGCCGGTCCTCCGGGTGCCGCTGCAGATGCTGACGCACGGCCTCCCCGCTCCCGGTGCATTTCCGTGTGAGCCGCACATCGTGGTCACCGAAGCTCGGCACGTCCAGCACGGCGCGCCGGAAGCGGGCGTCCCAGGGCAGGGCCATCGCGCCGATGCCGCCGCCGAAGCTGCCGCCGCTGAAGTCGAGGGCCCCGGCCGCCGCGGGCACCATCTCGAGCAGGACGGTGGCGGCGCGCCAGATGTCCGCCGCACTGAAGCGGTGCGAGTACGTGTCGCGGTGGGCGATCCCGGCCAGGACGTGCTCGTCGGGGAGGGCGGGGAAGCGGCTCGCGGTGCCGGCGTGCGTCCCGGGTGCGACCGGGAAGATCGCGGCCGTGTCGTCGGGCGCCCGGTCGAGGTCGGGTGCCGTGCGGCCCCCGTAGCCGTGTCCGACGACGAGCCCGCGAGGTGCACTCCCGAGCGTGTGCGGCAGCACCACGTAGGCCGCAGCGGCCTCACCGGCCGAGGAGTGGAAGCGGATCTCCGAGACGCGGTGCGTCGCGGTCGGTGCGAGATCTCGGGTGAGCTCCCACGAGACGGGACCCGTGCCGAACTCCTCGAAGGTCGCGCGCCAGAAGTCGTCGAAGTCGTCCGGCTCGACGGGCGACGCGGGCGGGGTCAGCAGCGCGCTGAGTGAGTACTCGGTCAACTCGACGGGAGGATCCTGGGGCACCGCACGTGTCCTTTCGGGTGGTTCTGCCTGCTCGACGTTACCGGCGTGGCACGACGAGGCGGCGTCATGGCCTGCGAGGCCGACGCATTGACATGATCGCATACGGATTGCAGTATGTGCATCATGGATTCAATGCCTGGCGATGGAGCCGAAGACAATCCTCTGCTGTGGAGCCGACGCTCCGTCCTGCGAGCGCTCGTGATCGCGGGAGTGCTTCCCCCGGTGCTCGGGTCGTCGTACGGAGCCGCTCCCGCAGCGGCGACGGAGCTCACGACGACGGGCGGCGTGTACGCCGACGCCCTCCGGCGCCTCGACAAACCGAATCTCGCGTTCACGCAGGTCGCGCAGCTGGTCGGACAGAACCACCGGATGACGTTCTCCCAGGCCACGTGGGACGGCGGGGCCACGATCGTGCGCGACCTCGAGGTCGCGCACAACGGCGGGTGGCTGCAGGTCACCGACCCGGCGCACCGCTTCGACGAGCAGTGGCTCGTGCTGGAGGGGACGCTGCCGTCGGGGAGTGCTCCCGAGCTGTACGGACCCCTGGCGCCGAGCTGGCTCGGCTTCACCTCCTACCAGGTGCTCGGCTCGCAGGCCATCGAGCTGACCACGAGCACGGACGACGTCGACCTGGTCGTCCGCTGGCGGCTCGAGGGCGCCCATCCCGAGGCGCACTACGTGCTGACGGCCAAGACCGCCGGTGACTACATCGTCGGATACCAGAGCCAGGATGCGAAGTCCCTCGACGACCTCGACGAGGTGCTGTGCGGGTCGTATCAGCACGCGCTCTCGGTGCTCGACGGATCCGCGCCCCTGGGCGCATGGGAGCTCTTCGCGCCGATGGCGCTGACCCAGTACGCCGTGGGCGATGTGGCCGTCACCTCGGGCGTGTACCTGCCCGCCGAGGTGGCCGAGTTCGTGCACGAGCGGCAGCTGATGGCCGACCGACAGCCTTACGGGATGAGTCTGCGCAACGACAGCCTCGACATCGTGCCCAGCATGTACGCGCCGCAGCCCGGGCTGCGCACGGCCATGGCCGTCGGCGAGCAGCGCGGATTCGCGTTCGGCCTCGCGGCCCGCCCGGACACCCTGTACAGCACGTATGCGCAGCTGTGCCGGAACGAGTACGGGCTGACCGCCTACCGCAGCAACGTGTACGACCGGTCGCTCACCGACGCCGTGCACGCGATGGCGGCGCTGATCGCGGTGGAACCCGACGGAGACGACTCGACCGACTACATCCCCTCGTACTCCGGCTGGTGGAATCGCGCCAAGGGGTTCGTCGACGTGGAGAACGAGGATGCCGTGCGCGCGGCGGCCAGCGGCGTCGTCCTCTCGGCGCACTATCTCACCGGCACTGCAGACGGCACTCTGTACGACCGCCGTGCGCGGCCGCTTGTCGAGTACCAGCTCTCCCGGAAGGGCATCGGGCACACACCGATGATCGGGAGCCCGGTCTACAACGACACGAGCCAGTACCGCATCGGCAGGATCCCCACGGATGCCGTGAATCTGGCGTCGCTCTACCAGCTCACGCACGGCCGCAACGCCGGCATCCAGCGGCTCGCGGTGAAGGCGACCAAGGCCGGCGTCGTCGGGCAGAGCAGGGCGCCGTTCTCGAACGCCCTCGCGACGTACCGGGTCACCGGGGATCCGGCGTACCTGGCGGAGGCGACGCTCATCGCCCGCCGCTACTCGCAGGAGCAGATCCTGAAGCCGTACCGCAGCAACGGTCAGCCGCCCGGCGGGTTCGCGTACAGCTTCTCGAAGTACTGGGTCGACCTGCTCGAGATGTTCGAGGCGACGGGTGAGGCCGAGTTCCTCGACGGTGCGTATCGGGAGGTCCAGCGCTTCATCACGCAGACGGCGGTCCGCCCGGTTCCGGGTGGCACGGTCACGGTGCCGGCCGGCCACGTGATCAAGCAGCAGTACGACTGGGAGTCGCGTTCGTCGCTGCCGTCGTATCCGACCACGAACGTGCCGACCGAGACCGTCCCGGCCTGGTACGTGTCTCCCTCGGGTCTCACGTTCGAGGCGCTGTCGTCGTTCAAGCTCGGCGTCAGCACGCTGACCAACCCGGGCGGGGGCTATGTGTTCAACCCGTGCTGGGCGGGTGCCCTGCTGCGACTGGCGCATCACACCGGCGACGAGCTGCTGGCCGACATCGCCCACAACATGGTGATCGGCCGGTTCACGACCTATCCCGGCTACTACGGCCGACAGTTCCAGGTAGCGCACATGAAGCCCGACTTCGCGACGAGCGGTCCGGTGGGCATCACCGGGTACTACTTCCATCACGCCCCCGCGCAGCTCGGCCTCGCGATGGACTACCTGCTCAGTGAGAGCTTCTACCGCAGCGGCGGGGCGATCGAGTTCCCGCACGTGTTCGAGGCCGACTTCGCCTACTTCAAGTTCTTCGCCTACGGCCACGCCCCGGGGACCTTCTTCGGCGAGGACGGCGTCTGGCCGTATCTCCCTGCGGGGCTGATCTCGGTCTCCAATCCGCTTGTCAACTGGATCGGCGGCGTCGGCAACGATGCTCTCTACGTCAGTCTCACCAACTCCGCCGGTGCGGCGCAGCAGGTGATCGTCGACCTCGCCACCGAGCTCACGGGTATTCCCCGAGGTTTCTCGGGTGCCGTCGAGCTGGTGACCGCGAACGGCAGCCGGTCCACCGGCGCGGCCGTCAACGGTCGGGTCACCGTCAGCGTGCCGGCGCGCGGGCTCGTCGCCCTCGTCATCCGGAACGTGGACGTGCAGCGCCCCGCGCTGCCGTCCGACGACGTGGCCGATCATGGCCGCGACAGCTTCCACGAGGTCGACACCGACCCCGCCACCGAATACGGGATCGCCCGCGGGATGCTCCTGGTGCGGCCCGACGGACAGGGCTACGACGCCTACGTGCAGATCGACACTGAGCAGCAGGCGACGCTGTCGTATCGCATCGGCGGGAAGCCGGCGAAGCGGGCTCCCGCGAAGGCGTATCCCTACGAGTGGACGATCCCGGTAGACGACCTCACCGACAAATTCCGGTACACGATCACCACGGGCGGGGCGACGACCGAAGAGGTGACCCTGCGGCTGCCCGCCCGGATCACCGGAGCCAACTCCGGAATCGTGGGCGACGTGATCGCGCAGGCGACGGGTACGGCCGGGGACCGCGTGCCGTTGATCTTCGAGGTGCGCAACGCGACCGGTGATCCGATCACCGGCGACATCACGGTGGCCCTGCCGGCGGGGTGGCAGCTCGACGGCACCGTACCGGCGATCACGGTCCCCGCGGAGGGCTCCGCGCGGGTGGAATCGGCGGCGATCATCGCGACGAACGCGGAGCTCGGCGAGGTCGATGTCACCGCGAACGTGACGGTCGCGGGGGAGGATCCGGTGCAGCTGCGCGCGGCCGCGATCGAGGTGATCGACCGTCGACGGCTGGTGTCACTCACCTCCGATGTCGAGATCGTCAGCGGGCCGGGCGCTGTCGCGAAGCTCACCGCGCTGGTCATCAACACGGGCGTCACCCCGCTGCAGGGCACGCTCGCGCTGTACGGCGTCAGCGGGTGGAGTGTGGGGCAGCAGAGCACGAGCATCACGGTGCCGCCGCGATCCGACCTCACCCACACCTGGACGGTGACCGCCGGGTCGGGCGTCGCGCCCGGCTCGTCGACGCGGTTCGAAGCGCGACTCGATCAGACCCTGCGCCGGGGCGTGCTCGTGCGCGTCGCCGACGAGGGTGTCATCGCGCACACCCAGTCCCCGTGGCCGGGCTACCTGGAGTCCGGCAACTGGTACCCCAGTGGACTCTCCGGATGGAACGGCACGAGGACGCGGTACAGCGACTCCGACTCGGTGGGCAGCACGGTGACGTGGAACGTGGAGCTGCCGGACGCCGGGCTCTACCGCGTCTCGGTCTGGTACCCCACGAACTCGACGACCACGACCTCGGCGGCCTACGTCGTGGAGCATCAGGACGGCAGCTCCGAGGTCATCGTGGACCAGACGCAGGGCGCGGCGGCCTGGCGTTCGCTGGGCTCGTTCCGCTACGCCGCCGGGGCCACCGGCACGGTCCGACTCGAAGTCCGCAACACCAGCATCCACCGGGTCAGCGCCGCACAGTTCGTGCGCATCGGGAACTGACGCGAAAGAACGGGTGGGTGGGCCGGAGAGATCCGGCCCACCCACCCGTTCTTCGTCGGATGTCGATGCGGATCAGTGCCGCACGTACTCCTGGATCGCGTCCTCGTCGACGGTCACGCCGAGCCCGGGGCCGGTCGGCACGACGAACCCGCCGTCTGCGCGCACCTCGAGCGGGGTCGTCAGCAGGCGGTTGGCGACGGGAAGGGTGAACGGCTGGTACTCGAAGGCGAGGAGCGACGCGGCGCTCGCCGCGACATGCACGCCGGCGGCCATCGCGATGCCGAACGCAGCGGAGTGGTGCGGCGCCACCGGCACGTGGAAGGCATCGGAGACCGCGGCGATCGCGAGGCCTTCGGTGATGCCGGTGCGGCCGATGTCGGGCTGGGTCAGACCGACCGCGCGGCGGGTGAGCCAGTCCGTGAACTCGAAGCGGCTGCGCATGGCCTCGCCGATCGCGATCGGGGTGGCGAGAGCGGTCGCGAGGTCGCGGTGCCCCTCGACGTCCTCCGGGGCGAGCGGCGCCTCGAAGAACCAGGCGCGCCGGTCGTCCAGCTCGCGGCCGAGTGCGCGTGCCTCGCCGAGCCTATACGTCCAGTGCGCGTCGAGCGCGACGTCGAGGTCGGGGTGCACACCGCGGACGGCGTCGTAGGTCGCCAGGTCGGTGCGGATGTCGACACCGAGGTGCAGCTTGATCCGGCGGACGCCGCCCTCCACGAGCTCTGCGGTCTTCTCGGCGCGCTCGATGTCGTCGACACCGCGGATGCCGGAGACGTAGGTCGGCAGCACCTCGTGGAAGCGTCCGCCGGCGAGCTCGGACACCGAGAGGCCGGTGGCGTGGCCCCAGAGGTCCCAGAGCGCGATGTCGACGGCGGCCATGGCGTCGGCCTGGTGCCCGGTGAGGTGTCCGCGCTCGCGCATCGACTCGGTCATGCGGTGCCACAGCGTGCGCACCGAGCGCGGATCCTCGCCGAGGATGAGCGGGGTGAGCAGGTTGTCGACGATGGCCGCGGCGACGACGGGGGCCACGGGGGCGAGCGCCTCGCCCCAGCCGACCAGACCCTCATCGGTCTCGATCTTGACGAGCAGCGTCTCGTATCCGGGGGAGTACAGGCTCCGCCACGGCGGACGGATGACGTACCCGCGGTGATCCACGGCGGTGTCGCCGGCGTACGAGTTGTTCGCATCCTCCTTCGACAGGTAGAGGGGGAAGGTCTGGACGCGCGTGATTCTCACTGGGGTCTCCAATAGACGGGGTGGTCGAACGGCCGGCGGCAGGTGCCGTCGTCAGAGGGGGAAGCCGCAGTGCGGCCGAGGGTCAGAGTGCCGCGAACGCCGAAGCGGTGCGGGACGGGCTGTACCCGAGGGCCACCGAGATCTCGTCGGCGGCTTCGATGAGCTGCAGGGCGAGCTCCTGATGCGGTTCGTGCAGGTCGAGCACGGAGAGGGGGCCGCTGGCAGAGATGCCCGCGACGATCTCACCCGCCCGGTTGCGGATCGGTGCGGCGATGCAGGCGCGACCGAAGGCGAGCTCCTCGATCTCGGTCGCGTAGCCGCGGCTGCGCGTCTCGTCGAGGGCGGTCTGCATCGCCGCGCGGTCCACGATCGTGTGCGGCGTGAAGCGCTGCGGCGTCTGCGCGAAGTACTCGTCGACCTGTGCATCGGACATGCCCGACAGCAGGGCCTTGCCGATGCCCGTGGCGTGCAGCGGTCCGGTGCGGCCCGCCATGGCGAACGACTTCGGCGCCAGGGCGCCTTCGAAGTTGCAGAGGTAGGTGAACGTGAAGCCGCTGAGCTCGGCCACGTTCACGCCGATCTCGATGCGGCGCGCCAGGTTCTGCGCGATCTGCCGCGAGGCGCGGAAGATGGGCGAGCCGTTGATCGCGACCGTGCCCAGCGACACCGCCGCGGGGCCGAGGCGGTAGAGGCCCGTGCGGGCGTCCTGCACCACGAACTTCATGCGGTCGAGTGCCGACATCATGCGAGAGACCGTCGACTGGCCGAGGCCGGTCAGCGTGCAGAGCTCGGAGACCCTCAGCTCGCCGGATTCCTCCGTGAAGCATGCGAGCAACGACATCGCCCGTTCGACGGTCTGCGTGCCGCCTACCGATTCCGACGCCATGGTGACTCCTCCTTGGTGATGTGGCCGCATCTGCGCGACCGCGGCTCGTCGCCGTTGCCAGTCATCCTATTCAGCGAAATGGCTTCGAGCAACACAAATGTGGGTGTCTTATGCATTTTGTGGATTTCGCATCCGCATTGTGGTTAACTGGCCGCACGTCGACGTCGACGACTGTGACGACGATGCGCAGGGCCCTCCGGGGTCGTCTCTACTGGAAAGTGACTGCAATGCAACAAGCCATACTCGAGCGGCCCGCAGAGAGCGAGCAGAAGGCCGTCGAGCCTCGCTCAGGGCGGCGCTCCACGTTGGGGGCGAAGGACCGCACCTTCGGTTTCATGATCGCACTTCCCGCGGTCCTCCTGTTCCTCGTGATCGCGATCTTCCCTCTCGTGTCGAGCATCTGGACCAGCCTGTACGACCAGTCGCTGCTCCGCCCCGAGCGCACGTTCGTCGGCCTCGACAACTACGTGGCCGTCTGGGACGAGTTCTTCGCCCGTCTCGGCACCACCCTGGTGTTCGCCTCGCTCGCGACGGTCTTCCCGCTCATCCTCGGCGTCGCCCTCGCGTTGCTGCTGAACGCCCGCATGCGCGGACGCAACATCCTGCGCGGCGCGCTCATGCTGCCGTGGCTGCTGCCCGGTGTGGTCGTCTCCTTCCTCTGGGCGTGGATCTTCAACGACAGCTACGGCGTCGTCAACCACGTGCTCTCGATCTTCGGGCTCCCCGAGGTCAGCATGCTCGGCACCCCCACCGGCGCGATGGCCGCGGTGGTCATCGCCAAGACCTGGCACTCGTTCCCCTGGATCATGGTCGTCGCCCTCGCGGTGCTGCAGACCCTGCCGAGCGAGCAGATCGAGGCCGCCACCATCGACGGCGCCACGCGCGCCCAGCGGTTCCGTCACATCTCCCTGCCGCACATCGCCGGCCCCGTCACCCTCGTCGCGGTGCTCGAGTTCATCTACAACTTCGGCAACTTCGACACCATCTTCGTGATGACCGGCGGTGGGCCGGGCAACTCGACCACGACGCTCGCGGTCAGCCTCTACGACCTCGCCTTCGGCAGCTACGAACTCGGCAAGGCCTCCGCCATGGGCGCCCTCTGGCTCGTCCTGCTCGCGATCATCACGAGCGGATACCTGTTCCTCAACCGACGGCTGGAGAAGTGATGCGCCGTAGTCGCGATGTGGGGGAGTCGATCATCCGCCCCCACCTGTCCATCCCGGGGCGCGTGCTGCTCCTGCTGCTGGCGCTGTTCGGCCTGCTGCCGGTCTACTGGCTCACGGCGACCGCGTTCACGAAGAAGGAGGATGTCTTCTCCCTGGATCGGCCGTTCTTCCCGGTCGACCCGACGTTCGACAACTTCATCGGCTTCTTCCAGAACGACCTCCTGCTGAAGAACCTGCTGAACAGCATCATCGTCTCCACCGGCACGGCACTGCTCGCGGTGCTCGTCGGCGGTCTGATGGCGTACTCGCTGTCGAAGTTCCGCTACCGCGGCCGCAACGCGATCATGTTCATGTTCCTCATCGGTCAGCTCATCCCGGGTGCGCTGCTGCTCATCTCGCTGTACCTGATGCTGAGCTCGGCAGGACTGCTGTACACCTACACGGCGCTGATCATCTCGTTCACGACGTTCACCCTGCCGCTCGCAGTGTTCCTGCTGAAGGGCATCATCGACGCCCTTCCCGACGACATCCTCGAGGCGGCCAAGGTCGACGGTCTCTCCCGCACCGGGACGATGTTCCGCATCGTGTTCCCGCTCGTGGTCCCCGGTCTCATCACCGCGGGCATGTTCGCCTTCATGCGCGGCTGGAGCGATCTCCTCTTCGCCCTCACGCTCGCCGGCCCCGACAAGCAGACGCTGCCGGCAGGTCTGACCCAGGCGTTCATCCGCGAGGGCACGGCCGACTGGCCGGCGCTCATGGCGGCGTCCCTCATCACGTCGCTCCCGCTCGTCATCATCTTCGTCCTCCTGCAGCGCTACTTCGTCTCCGGCCTCGCCGCCGGAGCCGTCAAGGGGTAGCCATGCGTCTCCCGAACAGCTCTACCCCCATCACCTCGAAGGAGCAGTCTCCATGACCATCTCGAACTCACAGCTGAGCCGCCGAGCCTTCCTCGGAGGCGGCACCGTGCTCGCCGCATTCGGTGCCCTCGCGCTCGCCGGGTGTGCAACGCCCGCCGCCCCCGGCGCCGGTGCCGGAGGGGCCTCGGCCGGTGCCGCGACAGCAGCCAAGACGATCAACTTCTACGGCAACTCGCTCGGCGAGGAGGCGCTGAAGTCCGCGTGGCAGGGCATCCTCGACGGGTTCTCCAAGAAGGAGGGCGTCAAGGTCGCCCCGGTCATCTACCCGTACGACCAGGCGGCCACGCAGCTCGCTCTGACCGGGCGCTCCGGCAACCTCATGGGCGTCGGTCAGTCGGGCGGGTGGCAGGTCCTCACGCCGATGAACGTGCTCGCCGACCTCACCGACCTCGCCAAGGGGCTCGGCATCCCGCAGGGCGTGCTCGACTCGTACACGATGGACGGCAAGCTGCTCGTGCTGCCGCTCACGGCCGCCGGCATCGGCATCATCACCAACGGCGAGATCGCGAAGAGCGTCGGCATCAAGTCGGGTATGACGGTGGAGCAGTTCGCCACCGCGCTCGAGAAGATCAAGAAGCAGGACAAGTCGCTGATCCCGTACGCCGCGGTCACCAAGAACCCCGACCTCAAGGACTCCGTGCCGTGGATGTGGGGCTTCGGCAGCGATGTCGTCACCGACGACCTCAAGTGCACGCTGGGCGACGCCGAGAGCGTCGAGGCCGTCACCTGGTACAAGTCCCTGCAGGACCAGGGTCTGACCCAGACGAACGTCGCCCGCAGCGATGCCCGCATCCTGTTCGCCAGCGGCCGGGCCGCGCTCTACGACGACGCCCCGCTCGCCTCGACCTTCGTCAAGACGAACGGCGCCGCGCAGAACATCATCGACAACATCGGGGCTATCTCGCGTCCGACGGCCGGGGGCAAGGACTCCTTCAACCGGGCGTGGGGCAGCGGCGTGTTCGCGACGGCGGGCGAGGGCGAGCTCACCAGCCGCGACTTCATCCTCTACGCGGCGACCAACGTCGAAGCGGCGACGGCGCTGTACGAGAACTCCGCCGTGGCTCCGGCCGCCAAGAGCGTCGCCGACAAGATCCCGGCGCTCGCGGCCGACAAGTTCCAGGGCGCGTTCCGCACGGAGGTCTCCGAGCACGCTCGTGGCGCCGCGTGGGACCGTGTCGCCGTGACGGCGCAGATCGATGCCGCGATCGGTGCCGGGGTCGCGACGATCCTCGCCGGTCAGGTCGAGGCCCAGGCCGGGCTCAACGCGCTGAAGAAGGAAGTCCAGGGGCTGCTCGACTCCAACGCCTGAGCCCCCGCACGAAGAAGGCCGCGTCCCGAAAGGGGACGCGGCCTTCTTCGTCGTGTGGACTGCGGGATCAGAGCCAGCGATCCCGCAGGACCGGCTTTAGCCAGGCTGCGGGGGACGAGATCGAAAGGCCGCCGTCGACCGCGATGGACGTTCCCGTGACGAAGGAGGCGGCGTCGGAAGCGAGGAATGCCACGACCGAGGCGACCTCCTCCGGTCGGCCGATGCGTCCGAGGGGGTAGCCCTCGCTCTCACCGGTGTCCGCGGCTGAGATGCTGCCCGGCTGCACGGCGTTGACCCGGATGCCCCGAGGGCCGTTGTCGAGCGCGAGCTGCCGCACGAGGCCGTCCACGCCCGCCTTGGCGGCTGCGTAGGCGGGCAGGGCAGGGGCGGCGAGCGATGAGTTCACCGAGGTGACCGCGACGATCGACGATCCGCGCGTGAGGCGGGGGAGTGCCGCCCGCGCCACGAAGAACGCCGAGTCCAGCGTCGCGCCGAGCGCTCCGCGCCAGTCGTCGTCGCTCGTGGACTCGGCGCGCGCGATCGGCATGCGGCCCGCGGCGAGCACCACGACATCGAGGCGGCCCAGCGCCAGCTCGGCGTCGGCGACGGCGCGGTCGGCGGCCTCCGGCGCGCTGCAGTCCGCGACGAGGTAGCGCTCGAAGACCGGGTCTGCCGGGTCCTCGAGCCCCACGCCGACGACGGCGTCTCCGCTGTCGACGAAGGCGCGGGCGATCGCGAGTCCGATGTCGGAACTGCCGCCGATCAGCAGCACGCCGCGGCGTGTCACACGCGCACCGTGGCGGGGATCGGGGGAAGGGCGAGCTCGTCGATCACGAGCTTGACCGAGGCGCGGCTGCCCGCGTCCAGGCGCGATGCGGGGTAGCGCACCGTGGCATGGTCGATCACGCCGCGTGCGACGAGCACCTCCTTGTGCACCGCCCAGGCGATGCCTCCCTGCAGACCGATGAGCACGAGAGGGAGCATACGACGGAACTCGGCACGCGCCTCCTCGACGCGCCCCTCGGTGAACAGCGCGAGCACGGGGCCGAGCAGGTCGGGGAACTCGCAGGCCGGCATCGTGCCCACCGCGCCCCTGGCGTACTCCTCCAGGCAGAACTGGGCGTTCTGACCGCCGAGCACCGCGAAGTCGGGGTCCTCGATCGCGGCGACCACCGCTCCGACCTTGGGGGCGGTCGGCGGCGCCTCGACCTTGACGGAATCGACGCCGTCGAGGCGGGCGATCTCGGCGATCAGGCTCGGCGCCATGGCCACGCCGGTGACACCGGGCGCATCCTGCACCATGACGGAGAGCGAGGTCGCGGCGGCCACGTCGCCGTAGAAGTCCACGAGCGTGCCGGCGGGCGGCTTCACCATGAACGGCGGGAGCACCATGAGGGCATCCGCGCCGCCCTCCTCGGCGAGGAGGGACTGCTCGATGGACGTCGCGGTGGAGGTGCCGTTGACGCCGGCGATCACGGGGATCCGCCCGTCGACGACCCGGACGACATCGTCCAGGATCGTGCGGCGCTCTTCGGTCGTGAGAGCGAAGCCCTCGCTCGCCATCCCGAAGACGGCGACGCCGTCGACGCCGGACGCGAGCTGGAACTCGACCAGTCGGCGCAGGCTCGCGCGGTCGAGGGCGCCCGTCTCGTCGAACGGAGTCGCCAGAATGGGCATCAAGCCGTGGAGTGTCGGAGCCATCAGCTGTTTCCCCGCTTCATCATCGTGTGTCCACATTTCTCGCAAGTGTTATGCATATTGTGAGATAGTCTGCCACATAACGGTTACGAGCTACCAGCGAAGGATGATCCGGATGTCGCACACCCCGCCCTCCCGAACCGTCGAGATCCTCTCCGACGCCCGTTACGTGCAGGCCGAATCGCCGCGCTGGGACGGTCGAGACGGCGGCCTCGCCTGGATCGACATGGCCACCGGGTCGCTGCATCGCGGTCGACTCGAGCACGGCAGGGTGATCCCCGAGACCGCGGTCGTCATCGGTGCGCAGATCGGAGCCCCGATCCCGCTCGCGGAGCCGGGTGCCGGATGGCTGGTGGGTGTCGATCGCCGCGTGGTGCACATCGGCGACGACGCGGTCGTCACGGCGCTCACTGGCGACGTCGCCGCACCGGGCGACTACATGAACGACGGCGGCGGCGACCCCTCCGGCCGCTTCTGGGTGGGCAGTCAGTCGATGCCGCGGGATCCCCACTGCACGCTGTGGAGCATCGGCGCCGACGGCATCCCCGTCGCGCGCCTCGATGGTGTGACCGTGTCGAACGGCCTCGCCTTCGATCCGACGGGATCCACCCTCTATTACATCGACACCCTGCCGCACCGCAGCATCGAGGCCTTCGACGTGGCCCCCGACGGCACGCTGTCGAACCGCCGCACGGTGTGCCGCGTCGATGGCGGCAACCCCGACGGCATGACCATCGACCTCGACGGCAACCTCTGGGTCGCGGTGTGGGACGCCGCCGAAGTGCGTCGATACTCGCCCGAGGGCGAACTCCTGGAGACGATCGCCCTCCCGGCGAAGCGACCGACCGCGGTCGCCCTCGTCGGTTCGGTGCTCGTGATCACGACGGCGAGCATCGGACTCGCAGCACCCGGAGAGGCCGACGGCGCGCTGCTCGGCGTGCAGGTCGACGTCGGCGGGATTCCGGCGTGGCCCTGGGCGGGTGAGGCGCCCGTCCAGCACGGTGCCGGGTCGATCGCGGAGGCGGCGCTGTGAGCACCGTGGACAACGCGCAGCTCCGGGAGCGGCTGCGGACCGCGCGGCTCGTCGCGATCCTCCGGGGTACCGACGTCGATGCGACGGTGGCCGCGGCGCGCACGCTCATCGATGCGGGCGTCGTGACGCTGGAGATCGCCCTCACCCTGCCGGACGCCGAGGAAGCGA
Organism: Microbacterium maritypicum; assembly: GCF_041529975.1. Lineage (NCBI taxonomy): Bacteria > Bacillati > Actinomycetota > Actinomycetes > Micrococcales > Microbacteriaceae > Microbacterium > Microbacterium maritypicum. The sequence goes on from NZ_CP168030.1 coordinate 1,967,330, forward strand.
TCGCCCAGGTCGTGCGGGATGCTCCGGACGAGGCGCTGATCGGCGCCGGGACCGTGCTCAGCGAGGCCGATGTGGAGCGCGCAGCAGCGGCCGGAGCGCAGTTCATGGTGACGCCCACCCTCAGCGCCTCGGTCGAGTACGCGGTCGCGCAGGGGATCGGCGTGCTCCCCGGGGTGTACACGCCCACGGAGATCCAGCGCGGTCACGACCTCGGCAGTGCCGCGGTCAAGCTGTTCCCCGCGTCGGCGCTCGGAGCCGGCTTCATCCGCGCGGTGCGCGATCCGTTCCCCGATGCGCGGATCATCCCCGTGGGCGGAGTGAGTGTCGACACCGTGGGCGAGTACCTGGCCGCGGGGGCGTTCGGGATCGGGGTCGGGGGGCCACTCATCGGCGATGCCGCGACTCCAGGCGGCGATCTCGCGGCGCTCGCCGTTCGCGCCCGATCGTTCGTGGAGGCGCTGCACGGCGCCTGACCCCCGGTCACCCGTTCCATAGGTTCCTCATCACCCGTCCCTCGATCTCGCAAATGCGCGCTTCCTAACGTCGATCTCACCCCCGCGATGGCCGCGGCGGAAGGAGAGAGATGTACGGAACATATCTGCGGCGGGAACTCGCCGGCCGAAAGAAGCAGACGCTGATCGTGGCGGTCGGATTGGCGATCGCGATCGCCCTCGTGATCGTCGTCAACGCCCTGACGACCGGCGTGCGCGATGCGCAGACGCAGGCGCTGGAATCCGTCTACGGTGTCGGCACCGATCTCACCGTGACGGGGGCGGCCACCGAGCCCGGCGAGGGCGGAGGGCCCCGCTTCGACTTCGACGCGGACGCGGGGGAGACCGATGGTGAGACCACCACTCTCGCGCAGTCGATGCTGCGGACGGACTTCCTGCGCGGCACGCTCGACTCCTCGGTGCTCGACACGGTCGCATCCACGGAGGGTGTCGCAGCAGCCTCCGGTGCGTTGAGCCTCACGAACTCCACCTTCTCCGGTGAGATGCCCAGCGGCGGGTTCGCTCCGCAGGACGGCGGGCAGGGAGCCGCCCCCGAAGAGGGGCAGGCGCCCTCGGAGGGCGGACAGGGTGGCGGAGGATCGTTCGGCGTCGACTCGTTCTCCGTGCTCGGGATCGATCCCGCCGCGACGGCGATCGGCCCGCTCGCCTCGGCCGAGGTGACCGAGGGACGCGGATTCGACGCGGACGACGGCGATGCCCTCGTCGCCCTCGTCGACGGCACATACGCCGCGACGAACGAGATCTCCGTCGGCGACGCCATGGATGTGGCCGGCTCCGACGTCGAGGTCGTCGGACTCCTCGACTCGACCTCGGACAGTGCGGACACCGCGGCGAACGTCTACCTGCCGTTGAGCACCGCGCAGACCCTCGCGGGAGTCGAGGACGTCATCTCCACCGTCTACGTGCAGGCCGACTCGGCTGCGTCGATCGACGCCGTGCAATCCGCGCTCGCCGACGAGCTTCCGGAGGCGACCATCACCTCGCAGTCCGAGCTCGCATCGACCGTCTCCGGATCACTCTCGAACGCGAGCGCCCTGATCACGAACCTCGGCACGTGGCTGTCGATCATCGTGCTCGCCGTCGCCGTGCTGCTCTCGGTGCTCCTCACCCTGTCGGGCGTCGGACGTCGCACCCGGGAGTTCGGCACGCTCAAGGCGATCGGCTGGTCGAACGGCAGGGTCGTGCGCCAGGTGGCGGGCGAGTCCATGGTGCAGGGCCTGATCGGTGGGGCCGTCGGGCTCGCCCTCGGTGTCGCCGGCATCGTGGTGATCAACATCCTGAAGCCCACTGTCGCGGCGAGCGGTGCCGGTCAGGGCCCCGGCGCCGGCGGCATGGGCGCCGGCCCGACCGGGGGCGCGGGTGGGATGGTGCCGACGCCGCAGGCGGCCGACATCGTGCTGCAGGCGCCGTTCACACCCTGGGTGCTGGTGGCAGCGGTGGGTCTCGCGGTGCTCGGCGGTCTCGTGGCGGGTGCATTCGGCGGTTGGCGCGCCGCGCGTCTCAGCCCGGCGGAAGCACTGCGGTCGGTCGCATGATCCCGTCCGGCATCGGCGACAGCGGCCCGTCCACAGCGGCATACGAGAAGGAGAAGCACATGACCATGGCAGACATCGTGGAGACCACAGGGGGTCCGGAGCAGGATCGACCGCTCTACCGCGCGGCAGGAGTGACGCGCACCTATACGCAGAAAGGACGCATCGTGAAGGCGCTGACCGGAGTGGATCTGCAGATCCTGCCCGGCGAGTTCGTCACGATCCAGGGCCCGACCGGGGGAGGGAAGTCGACGCTGCTGCAGCTGCTGGGCGCGCTCGACACTCCCTCCACCGGTTCGCTCCTGCTCGACGGTCGAGAGCTGTCCTCGGCGTCGGCGAAGGAGCTCGCTCGCATCCGTGCCGAGGAGATCGGCTTCGTCTTCCAGGGGTTCAACCTGATCCCCACGCTCACCGCCGCGGAGAACGTCGACATGGCGCTCGAGCCGTTGCACCTCGACAGGGAGGAACGGCGGAAGCGGGTCGCGGCGGCGCTGTCGCACGTCGGTCTCGACGACCGCGTCGACCACCTGCCCACCGAACTGTCGGGCGGGCAGCAGCAGCGTGTGGCGATCGCGCGGGCGATCGTGAAGCGCCCCCGGGTGCTCCTCGCGGATGAGCCGACCGGCAACCTCGACGAGAGCATGCGGGACGAGATCCTGACGCTGCTCCAGTTCCTGTGCGCGGAAGGCATCACCATCATCGTGGTCACCCACGATTCGGCGGTAGCCCGGCGGGCGACTCGACGTCTGCGCCTGACGAAGGGCGTCGTGCAGGACATCACGAAGTAGGGCGGTGCGGAGGACGGGGGCACGATGTCGGCGGCTCTGGCTACCATGTCGCCATGGCTGACAGCGCTGGTGCTCCCGTTCCTTCCGTCCACCGTCCCTCGACCGTCGACGAAGTCGCCGAGGTCGTGAGACGCGCCTCCCGCGAGGCCGTCCCCGTGACCGTCGTCGCCGGCGGGCACGGGCCGTGGTCGCACGCACCCGCCGACGGGATCCGTCTCGAACTCGGTGGCCTGTCCGGCATCGAGGTCGAGGGAACGACCGTGCGCATCGGAGGAGGAGCGGTCTGGGGCGATGTCGCCACGGCCCTCGCCGCACACGGTCTCGCGCTGAGCTCCGGCGACACCGCTTCGGTCGGCGTCGGAGGGCTCACGCTCGGCGGCGGAATCGGATGGATGGTGCGGGCCTGGGGTCTCGCCGCAGACCAGTTGATCGGCGCGCAGGTCGTCGCCGCCTCGGGCGAGGTGGTCGACGCATCTTCCGAGACGAACCCCGAGCTCTTCTGGGCGCTGCGTGGCGGCGGCGGCAACTTCGGCGTGGTCACGCGCTTCGACTTCGCCGCGCATCCGCTGGCCGGGATCGCCTTCGCCGAGAGTGTGATCGACGGTGATGCGACCGCGGTGCTGCGTGCCGCGCGCGATCTGCTCCGCGACGCTCCGCGTGAGCTCACGGTCACGTACATGGACGTGCCGCCGATGGACCCGAGCGCACCGGCGGGAGCGCGCCTGAGCGCGGTGTGGGCGGCACCGGAGCCCGACCGCTTGCGCGCCGTGTGGGAGCCGATCTCCGCGCTCCCCGGCGTGCAGACGCAGGTGACGACTCCGCCGTATCTCGAGGTCCTGATGGAGATGCCCCAGCCCGAGGGGGATGACGCGCCCGCCCCTCCCGGCTTCCTCGGCGGCAACGGGCTCTACGCCGAGCTCGATGACGCGCTGATCGAGCGGCTCGTCGCGTTCCGGCGCACGTACCCGGCCTCGGTGGTCTTCCTCCGGTCGCTGGGCGGCGCGTTCCACGACGTCGCGCAGGAGGAGACGGCGTTCCCGGCGCGTGCGGCGAACTGGTTCGTGATGGCCGGGGCGTTCGACATCCCCGGCATGCTCGACGAGCAGACCCGTTCGGCGATCGACGCGGACGGCGAGGGCATCCGGGCCGGTCGCCTGGCCGAGTACGGCAACTTCGCCGACACCGAGCGGCCGGATGCGGTTCCGGGGATGTTCTCGGCGGAGGCGCTCACGCGGCTGCGCGCGACCAAGGCCGCGTGGGATCCGCAGAACATCTTCCGGCGCAACCACAACATCCTCGTGTGATGCACGAAGGGCCGGACACCTCGCGGTGCCCGGCCCTTCGTGAGGAGACGTCAGTGCGTGTCTTCCGCCTCGATCTCGGTGCGGTCGCCCGACCACAGCGTGTGGAAGGTGCCTTCCTTGTCGATGCGCTTGTAGGTGTGCGCGCCGAAGAAGTCGCGCTGCCCCTGCACGAGCGCGGCGGGGAGGCGGTCGGCACGGATGCCGTCGTAGTACGACAGCGACGACGAGAACGCCGGCGCCGGGATACCGGCCTCGGCGGCCGCGATGACGACTCGGCGCCAGGCGGCCTGGGCGCGGGTGATCGCCTCGGTGAAGTACGGGGCGGTGAGCAGGACCGGCAGCTCCGGCGTCTCGGCGTAGGCGTCGGCGATCCGGTTGAGGAACTGCGCGCGGATGATGCAGCCGCCGCGCCAGATCTTGCTGATCGCGCCGAGGTCGATGTTCCAGCCGTACTCGGCGGCGCCGGCGCGGATCTCGTCGAAGCCCTGCGAGTACGCGACGATCTTCGAGGCGTAGAGGGCGAGGCGGACGTCTTCGATGAACGCGTCGGTGTCCTCGACCGAGAACTCCTCCTCCGGGCCCGGCAGGTCGCGGGAGACGGCGCGCTGCTCGGGGTGCGAGGAGAGCGAGCGGGCGAAGGTCGCCTCGGCGATGCCCGAGACGGGGACGCCGAGCGAGAGCGCGGTCTGCACCGTCCACGCGCCGGTGCCCTTGGCGCCGGCCTGATCCAGGATCACGTCGACGAGCGGCTTGCCGGTCTCGGCATCCACCTGGCGGAGCACCTCGGCGGTGATCTCGATCAGGTACGACTCCAGCTCGCCACGGTTCCACTCGGCGAAGATCTCCGCGATCTCCGCGGGGGTCTTGCCCGTGCCGCGGCGGATCAGGTCGTACGCTTCGGCGATCAGCTGCATGTCGGCGTACTCGATGCCGTTGTGCACCATCTTCACGAAGTGTCCGGCGCCGTCGTGGCCGACGTGCGTGACGCACGGCTCGCCCTCGGCGACCGCCGCGATCGAGCGCAGGATCGGTCCGAGCGTGACCCAGGACTCGTCCGAGCCGCCGGGCATGATCGACGGGCCGAGCAGGGCGCCCTCCTCGCCACCCGAGATGCCGGCGCCGACGAAGTTGATGCCGGTCTCGCGGACCGCCTTCTCGCGACGGATCGTGTCGGGGAAGTACGCGTTGCCGCCGTCGACGATGATGTCGCCCGGCTCGAAGACCTCGACCAGGGAGTCGATCACGGCGTCGGTCGGGCCGCCGGCCTTGACCATGATGATCGCGGTGCGCGGCTTCTGCAGCGAGTCGGCGAACTCCTGGTAGGTGCGGGCCGGGACGAATCCGGCCTCGGGGTGCTCGTCGAGGAGCGTCTGGGTCTTCTCGTAGCTGCGGTTGAAGATCGCCACGGTGTTCCCCTCGCGGCTGGCGAGGTTGCGGGCGAGGTTCGATCCCATGACGGCGAGTCCGACGACTCCGATGTTCGCTGATGCTTCGGGCACAGAAGGCTCCTCGAGGGTGAAGAAGGGGTGGTTTCAGCGTATCGCTGTCCGGGAGGTCAGTGCTCGCCTGTGTCACGCGACGCGATGAACCGCCGGGACACGGCGATGTCGCGGTCTCCGAGGCCCGCGGCCACCAGCTCGTCGAACGCGGCGCGCAGGGTGGGAAGGAGCACGGGGGAGGTGCCGGTGGCCTCGGCGATGTCGGCGGCGAAGCCGAGATCCTTCACCATGTACTGCGCGACGCCGCTGGGGGAGTCGTCGCCCGTGACGAGCTTCTCGCGTCGGCTGTCGAGCAGTCGCGAACCCGCATAACCGCCGGAGAGCAGTGACCAGAGGGCATCGAGGTCGAGTCCGGAGCGGTCGGCGAGCACCGTGGCCTCTCCGAGGGCCAGGATCGTCGCGGACACCACCAGCTGGTTGCAGGCCTTCGCGACCTCGCCGGCGCCGAGCGGCCCGAGCAGGACGGGGGTGCCGCACGGGGCCAGCACCTCGGCCGCGAGGGCCGCGTCCTCGGGATCGCCGCCGAGCATGATCGAGAGGGTCCCGGCGATGGCCCCGTCCTCGCCGCCCGAGACCGGGCAGTCCACGACTCGTACCCGTCCGTCGGTCTGCGCGCCGATGCGCTGCGCGAGCGCACGGACGGCCGGTGCCGACGAGGTCGATCCGATCATGATGAGCAGCTCGCCGGCGTCCGCGAGGAGTCCATCCGGGCCGTCGAGCATCGCCTCGAACGGGGGAAGATCCGGCAGCATCATCAGGAGGACGTCTACTCTGGAGGCGAGTTCGCGCGGCGTCTCCGCCCAGTCGGCTCCGGCTGTCAGCAGTTCCGGCTGCGGGCGGCGGGCGTGGATCACCAGTCGGCCGTGCGCGGCGAGCAGATGGTCGGCCATCGGGCGGCCCATGGCGCCGAGTCCGACGGCTCCGACGGTGACGGATGAGATGTCCATGGGCACACCGTAGCAACAATCCAACGGAGAGAACAGTGTCCAACGGGATGGATCTGGGCTAAAGTGAGGGATTCCAGATTTCCCGAGGAAGGGATCAGCATGACGGGGACCGAGAAGAAGCTGCGCGCCGTCGTGACGGTACCGCTGCGCGAAGACCTCTGCCGGCTCATCGAAGAGCTCGAGCCTCGCGTCGAGGTGGTCCGCGATCACTCGCTCCTCCCGCCGATGCGGGGGCCTGCTGATTGGTCCGGCGACCCGGACTTCGCACGCACCGCGAGCGAGCAGCAGGCCTTCGACGAACTGGTCGACTCCGCCGACGTGCTCTTCGGCATCCCCGATGTGGACGCCGCGGCGCTCGCCCGCACAGTGGCGGCGAACCCGCGACTGCGCTGGGTCATGACGACGGCGGCGGGCGGCGGTGCGGCGGTCAAGGCCGCAGGGCTCGACCGCGCAGACCTCGATCGGGTCGTCTTCACCACCAGTGCGGGCGTGCACGGCGGGCCGCTGGCCGAGTTCGCGGTGTTCGGCGTGATGGCGGGAGCGAAGAACCTCCCTCGCCTCCTCGCGGATCAGAGCACCCGCACCTGGCCCGACCGCTGGGAGATGCGGCAGCTCGACGAGATGACCGTGTTGATCGTCGGCCTCGGCGGGATCGGCGCGGAATGCGCGCGTCGCTTCCATGCCCTCGGTGCGAGGGTGTGGGGCACGACGAGGTCGGGCGAGCCGGTCGCCGGCGTCGATCGCCTGGTGCGGCTCGACGAGCTGCGCGACGCGGTGGCCCACGTCGATGCGATCGTGGTGACGCTGCCCGGCACCGCCCAGACCCATCACCTGATCGGTGCCGACGTCCTCGCTGCGGTGAAGCCGGGGGCGATCATCACCAACGTCGGTCGCGGCTCGGTCGTCGACGAGACCGCCCTGCTCGCGGCTCTCGACGACGGTCGGATCGCCTTCGCCGCTCTCGATGTCTTCGAGCAGGAACCGCTCGACGACGCGTCGCCGCTGTGGACGCACCCGCACGTGCTGGTGAGCCCGCACACCGCGGCGCTCAACTCGAAGGAGGAGGAGCGGATCGCCCGACGCTTCGCGGAGAACGCGGCGCGCCTGCTCGATGGCGAGCCGCTGACCGCCGTGGTCGATACGGTCGAGTTCTACTGATCCGCAGGCGGGTGCGCGTGCACCCGCGGCCCCACCGACGGCGGAAGGCGCAGCCATGGACGACGACACCCGCGAGGGGCGCGATCCCGCGCCTGCCGTCACCCGCAGCATCCGCCTGCTCGGCCTCCTCGCCGACGCCGGTGGCCCCCGGACGCTGACCGAACTCGCCGGCGAACTCGGGCTGGCGAAGTCGTCGACCGCGAATCTGTGCCTCGCTCTCGAGGCCGGGGGCATGGTCGACCGCACGCCGCAGGGCTATCGTCTGGGAGTGCGCACCGCCGAGCTCGGGGGTGCGTTCGCGGCGCAGTTCAACCAGGTGCGCGAGTTCTACAGCGTGTGCGAGGCTTCGCCGCAGCTGGCTTCCGAGCTCGTGCAGGTCGCCATGCTCGACGGCACGGATGCGCTCTACCTCGCCAGGCACGAGGGGTCACGGTCGCTGCGACTGGGAACCCCGCTGGGCTCGCGGCTCCCCGCGCCGCTCTCGGCCACCGGGCGCGCGCTGCTCGCCGCCATGACCGATGCCGAGGTCATCGAGCTCCTCGGCGAGGCCGCGGTCTTCCCGTCGCTGACGGAGCGGAGCGCGACGACCATGGCGGGGCTGCTGGAAGTGCTCGCCACCGCCCGTCGGCGGGGCTGGGCGCTGGATGCGGAGGAGTCCTTCCGCGGCATCGTCGGCGTCGCCGTCCCGCTCGAGGGCTGGGCGCCGACCGATCCGCCGCTGGCTCTCGGCGTCGCCATCCGCGCCGCCGAGGCGGACTACGAGCGCATCGAGCGCGTGGGCGAGGCGCTGCGCGCGGCTGCCGCGGCGTTGACGAACCCCTTCAGCACCGCCGTTCGTCGCTGACTCGTTCCGCGCTGCCGCGTCCTGCGCGCGGTCTGTCCTTCCGTGCGTCGAAACTCGGTCCAAAGGGTTGAACGCAATCCAACGGGCTGGTACAGTCGGGGTCACGCCGCAGGCGAAGCCGATCGAAGGAGATGGCAGTGACCGACCACCGCACCTCAGCACGCGCAGTGTCCGATGACCCGGAGTACGCGGCGAATCTGCGCCGCGCGACGCTCGCGTCCAGCATCGGCAGCGCGCTCGAGTACTTCGACTTCGCGCTCTACGGGCTCTCGACGGCATTGATCTTCAACGTCCTGTTCTTCCCACAGGACGACCCCGCCATGGCCACGGTCGCCGCGTTCGCGACCTTCGGCGTCGGCTTCCTCGCGCGACCGTTCGGAGGCCTGTTCTTCGGCGTCCTGGGCGACAAGCTCGGGCGCAAGTGGGTCCTGGTCGCCACGATCGTCCTGATGGGCGGGGCATCGACCGCGATCGGTCTGCTGCCCACCTACGAGGCGATTGGGCTCTGGGCCCCGATCCTGCTGGTGCTGATGCGCCTCCTCCAGGGCTTCGGTGCCGGTGCCGAGCAGGCAGGCGCGACGGTGCTGATGGCCGAGTACGCGCCGGTCAAGCGCCGCGGGTTCTTCTCCGCGCTGCCGTTCGTCGGCATCCAGGCCGGAACCCTGCTCGCCGCGGTCGTCTTCGGGCTGATCACCCTGCTCCCCGAGGACCAGCTGCTGAGCTGGGGATGGCGCGTGCCGTTCCTCGCCTCGTTCGCGCTGATCCTCCTCGCCCTGTTCATCCGGATGCGGTTGCGCGAGACGCCGACCTTCGTCGAGCTCGAGAAGCACGAGCAGATCGCCGATCGCCCCATCAAGGAGATCTTCACGCACGGCCTCCCCGGCGTCATCGTCGGCATCGGTCTGCGGATGGCCGAGAACGGCGGCTCCTACATGTTCCAGACCCTCGGTCTCGCCTTCTTCGTCACGGTGGTCGGGGACAGTGCCGACAAGAGCCTGCTCACGTGGGGCGTCACCCTCGGATCGCTGATCGGCGTCTTCTCCGTGCCGTTCACCGGACACCTCTCCGACCGCTTCGGGCGCCGTACGGTGTACCGGTTCGGCGCCGTCTTCATGCTCGTCTATACGTTCCCCGCGTGGTGGCTGCTGTCACTCGGCAACTACGCCGTGGCCATCGGTGTGATCGCGATCGGCATCGGCGTCGCCGTGAACAGCATGCTCGGACCGCAGTGCGCCATGCTCCCCGAGCTCTTCGGCAACCGTCACCGCTACCTCGGCGTCGCGATGGCTCGCGAGATCTCGGCCGTGCTCGCCGGCGGCCTCGCCGGTGTCCTCGGTGCGTACCTGATCGCGGTGAGCGACGGGAACTGGGTGCTCCTGGCGATCTACATGGCCGTGCTCGCCATCATCACGACCGCCTCGACGTTCCTCGCCCCGGAGACGCTCCGCCGCGATCTCACCCGCATCGACGACGCGATCAAGGTCTCCCGCGAAGAGGGCGGCGACGACGTCTTCGCCACGACGGTCTCGATCAAGGCCGTCGGACGGTGAGCGCCGTGCCTGCGGGCCTCACCCTCTTCGACCTCAGCGGCCGCACGGCGCTCGTGACCGGATCGAGCCAGGGCATCGGCCGGACCCTCGCGGAGGGACTCGCCGGAGCGGGTGCGACCGTCGTGGTCCACGGACGCGATGCCGCGAAGGCCGCGGCGGTCGCGGCCGAGATCACGCAGGGCACGGGGGCCGTGGCCCACAGCGTCGTCTTCGACGTGACCGACGCCGCGGCGGTGGATGCCGGGATGCGCGAGGTCGAGCAGCTCATCGGCACGCCGGACATCCTCGTGAACAACGCGGGTGTCCAGCGCCGGGCGCCGATCGCGGAGTTCGCGGACGAGGACTGGGATGCGCTCGTGCAGACCAACCTCTCCAGCGTCTTCCACCTGTCGCGCCGTGTCGCCGCCGGCATGATCGCCCGCGGCTCGGGGAAGATCATCCAGATCGGCAGCGTGCAGTCGCAGCTCGCGCGCCCCTCGATCGCCGCGTACTCGGCGACCAAGGGCGCGATCGTGATGTTCACGAAGGGGCTCTGCGCCGATCTCGCCCCGCACGGCATCCAGGCCAACGCCATCGCTCCCGGTTACTTCGCGACCGCTCTCACGCAGCCGCTCGTCGATGATGAGGAGTTCTCGGCATGGGTCCGCGGACGCACTCCGGCCGGACGCTGGGGCGACACCCGAGACCTCGTCGGCGCTCTGCTCTTCCTCGCCGGCGGGGCGAGCGACTTCGTCAACGGCCAGACGCTCTTCGTCGACGGCGGCATGACGGCGGTCGTCTGATGCGGCTCGGTGGAGTCGCGTCCGCCGCGGGCCCCCGGTGGGTGCGTGAGACGGACCACGGGCTCATCCCGATCTCGGACCCGTTCCTCGCGTTCGCCGAGGGCCGCGCCCCGGATGACGAGGGTGACGCCGTCGAAGGAACCGTCGTCGCGCCGGTCGACCCCCTCGTCATCGTCGGGATCGCCCAGAACGGCCCCGACCACACCTCGCCGGTGCAGGCGTGGCTCAAGAGCCCGCGGACCGTGATCGGAAGCGGAGCGGAGGTCGCCCTGCGGCGCGATGCGGGCGCCCCGGTGGCCGAGGGCGAGATCGCCGTTGTGATCGGCCGGGCGACCCACGGATTGACGGCTCAGAATGCCCACGAGTATGTGCTCGGCGTCACGGCCGTGAACGATCTCTCCAGCCCCGACCGCGCGCACAGCGATCCCCGCAACTTCGAATCCAAGTCGGGGGAGGGATACACGCCACTCGGCCCGTGGATCGATACCGCGGTGGGGATCGACGACGTCGACCTCGACGTCGAGGTCGACGGGCTCCTCGTCGCCCGGACCGGGAGCCGGCAGCTGCCGATGCCGATCCGAGACTGCCTCGCGTATGTCGCGGCGTGGTCCGTGCTGGGGCCCGGCGACGTCGTGATGACCGGCGCCCCGCATTCGCAGGCGCCGGTGCATCCCGGCCAGCGCGTGACGATCAGGGTGGCCGGAGTCGAGCTGGTCACGGCGTTCGTCTGACCGAGGAGGAGACATGGTGGACAATCTCGCCGTGGTGGCCCACGCCGCCGACGATCTGCGGATCGAAGACATCGGTGCTCCCGCGCCCCGCTCCGACGAGGCGGTCGTCGACGTCGCCTACGGGGGCATCTGCGGCTCCGACCTGCACTACTTCCGGCACGGTGCAGCCGGGGCCTCCGTGCTGCGCGAGCCGATGGTCCTGGGGCACGAGGTCGCGGGCGTCGTGGCCGTCGCGGCGGCGGACGGGTCGGGTCCCGTCGTCGGAACGGCTGTCGCCGTGCATCCCCTCACCGCGCACGGCGACGGACGCACGCCCTGGCCGTCGGATCAGCCGAATCTCGCCCCGGCTTCGACGTACCTCGGCTCGGCGATGCACCTGCCGCACACGCAGGGAGCGTTCGCACGCCGGGTCGCGATGCCCACGCGCATGCTGCACCCCCTGCCCGCCGGAATCGATCTGAGAACCGCCGCGCTGGCCGAGCCCGCAGCCGTCGCCTGGCACGCCCTGCAGCGCGCCGGCGATGTGCGCGGGCGTCGTGTCGTGGTCATCGGCGCAGGGCCCATCGGTCAGCTGGTCGCCGCGGTCGCCCAGCGCGGCGGGGCGGCGTCCGTCACCGTCACCGACCTGCAGCAGCGTCCGCGCGAGATCGCCGAGGCGCGCGGCATCCGGTCGCTCGATGCGAGGGCCGAGGCGGAGATCGCCGAGCTCCACGCCGATGTCGTGGTCGAGTCCAGCGGCACCGTGCCCGGTCTCTCGGCCGCGGTCTCGGCGGCGATCCGTGGCGGAACCGTCGTGCTGCTCGGCCTGCAACGCGGGGGAGACGTTCCGGCACCCCTGGCCACGGCGATCACCCGTGAACTGACGCTCCGCGGCTCGTTCCGCTTCGGTGACGAGTTCGACGACGTCATCGCCGCCCTCGCCGACGGCAGCCTCGACGTGCGCGGTATCATCAGCGAGGTGCTGCCGGTGGAGGATGCTCACGATGCCTTCGCGCTGGCGGCCGATCCCGCGAGCTCCTGCAAGGTGCTCATCGACTTCGGCCTGGAGATATGAGTGTGCGCATCGTCGTGATGGGTCCCAGCGGCTGCGGCAAGTCCACTGTCGGCAGTGCGCTCGCGGAGAGCATGGGGGCGCGCTTCATCGACGGCGATGACCTGCATCCGCTGACGAACGTCGAGAAGATGGCCGCCGGCATCCCGCTCGACGACGCCGACCGGATGCCGTGGCTTCGCACGGTCGGAGCGACGCTCCACGGCGAGGACCGGATCGTCATCGCCTGCTCCGCGCTGCGTCGTCGCTATCGGGATGCGATCCGCGAAGAGTCGCCGGACACGTTCTTCGTGGAGCTGGTGGTGGATCGCGCCACTCTGGAGGCGCGGCTGACGCAGCGCGCAGAGCACTTCATGCCCGCATCGCTGCTGGATTCCCAGCTGGAGACCCTGGAGTCGCTGCAGGACGGCGAAGCCGGAGTCCGCGTGTCCGCGTCACTCGCTCTGGATGAGGAGCTTCGCCTCATCCGCGAAGCGGTGCAGGCGTCGGCTCTCTGAAACCGCCGCGGTCTGAGCCGCGATCAGTCCTTGCGGTAGCTCGAGCGGCCCATGGCGAACAGTGCGATGAACGACGTGACGGCCGCGCACACGGTCATGGCGCCGATCAGCCAGAGGATTGCGTGCGAGAGGAAGGCGCCGTCGAGCATGGGGGTTCTCCGTGTTCTGCAGAAAAGGACCGGGTGTCCTCAGCCTATCGGGTCATCCGGTACCATTGAGGCTGTACCTCGGCGAGGGATGCTTCTGCGCGTGCGCGTTCATCCGTTATCGACGCGGCGAAGCAAGCCCGGTGGCTTTCCTCCTGCGTCAGCGAGTTCGACAATTCCAAGACCACCGCGCGGCGCCTTCGCTGCGTGCCCCGAAGGAGAACCCCATGTCTGAAGACACCAAGGTCCAGGCCGAGCTCCGCGAGAGCTTCGGCAAGGGCTTCGCCCGCCGCCTCCGCGCCGCCGGCAAGATCCCCGCCGTCATCTACGGCCACGGCACCGAACCGGTGCACGTCGCGCTGCCGGGCCACCAGGTCTCGCTCATCATCCGCCGCGCCAACGCGCTGCTCGAGCTCGACATCGAGGGCAAGAGCCAGCTCGCCCTCGTCAAGGATGTCCAGCGCGACCCGGTACACCAGATCATCGAGCACATCGACCTGCTCGTCGTGAAGAAGGGCGAGAAGGTCGCGATCGACGTGCCGATCATCGTCACCGGTGAGTCGGCTTCCGGCACCATCGTGAACCTCGACGCGACCACGCTCTCGATCGAGGCCGAGGCCACGCACATCCCGCAGAACATCGAGGTCTCGGTCGAGGGACTGGAAGAGGGCGCGCACATCACCGGCGCCGACGTGAAGCTCCCCAAGGGCTCCACGCTGCTCTCCGACCCCGAGGTCCTCGTCGTCGCGATCTCCGTCCCGGCCGCACCCACCGAGGATGACGCCGAGGGCGAGAGCACCGAGGCCGCCGAGGCTGCCGAAGAGGCTGCCGCGGAGTGATCTCCGACTGATTCATCACAGAGGGGACGCGATCCGATCGCGTCCCCTCTGTCGTATCCTGACCGGGGCTCGCACCGGGCGGGGAGAGGACGACGACATGGCATCGACCTGGCTCGTGGTGGGACTCGGCAACCCGGGCCCGCGATATGAGACCACCCGGCACAACATCGGTCAGATGGTGGTCGATGAGCTGGCCTCGCGACGCAGCGAGGCGTTCCGGGAGCACAAGGGGGGAGCGCGCGTCGTCGAGACGTGGCTGCGTCCTGGCTCGGACAAGCTCGTCCTGGCCAAGCCGAACACCTTCATGAACGTCTCGGGCACCCCGGTCGCGGCATTGGCGCGCTTCTACTCGGTGCCCGCAGAACAGGTCGTCGTCGTGCACGACGAACTCGACATCCCCTTCGACACGGTCAAGCTCAAGATCGGCGGGGGGCACGGCGGCCATAACGGGGTGCGGGACGTCGCTCGGGCGCTCGGAACAGCGGAGTTCCCCCGTGTGCGCGTGGGGATCGGTCGACCTGTCGGCCGCCAGGATCCCGCTGACTGGGTGCTCTCACCCTTCGGCAAAGAGGAACGGCCGAACCTGCCGATCCTCGTCGATGATGCCGCCGATGCGGTCGAGCTCCTCGTCGGTGAAGGACTTCTCGCGGCGCAGCAGAAGCACCACGCACCGCGCTGACGCCGCGGTGGCGCTCCCGCTGCTCCGAGAGCGTCGTCAGGACGTGTAGGTCGCGAAGCCTGCGGCGCTTCCGGCCGCGAGCGCGGCGACCAGCACAGTGAAGAAGATGACCGCGCCGAGCACGGCGACGACGACGGCTGCGATACCGGCGCCACGGCCCCTGCGCTTGGCGATGGCGATGATGCCGAGCACGATCGCGGCGATCCCGAGGACCGTGCCGATCCAGAAGGAGAGCTCGGCCCAGAGGACCTGGTCCCGTGCAGGGGAGAGTACGCTGAGGTCTTCGGTGGTCGACGTCGTCACGCCCTGCGGGAGGACGCGCCCGATCTCGAAGGCCGCGATGCCGGCGATGATGGGGGTGACGACCGCGGCGAGGAGCGCGAGGATCAGCGCGATCGTCCCGAACAGGCCGGACGGGCGGACCGTGGTGTCTGGGGCCGTGTAGGCGCCTGCCGGGGAGGCGTAGCCGCCGACGGGAACCTGGTACGCGCCCGGAGGGGCTGCCGGATACGCGGCAGCCGGAGCGTTCGGAATCGTTGCGTACGGCGGTGCGGCGGGCGGTGCCGGCGGCGCGAAGGGCTCGGCGCCGGAAGGGGGAGGCAGCTGTGGATCAGTCACGTCCCCCATCCTAGGGCGCGGCTCAGACGCGCCGGAGGAGCCCCACGCGGTCGTACACGTTCGAGAGGGTCGCATCGGCGACGGCGTCCGCGCGGCCGGCGTTCTCGGCCAGGATGCGGTCGAGCTCTGCAGGATCGTCGAGCAGTTCGAGTGCACGCGCGCGCACGGGCTCGAACTCGTTCACGACCACCTCGGCGAGGCCCTTCTTGAAGTCGCCGTAGCCGCGACCCGCGTACTCGTCCTCGATCGCGGCGACCTGGCGGCCGCTGAGGGCCGCGTAGATCGTGAGGAGGTTCGAGACACCGGGCTTGTTCTCCCGGTCGAAGCGCACGGAGCCCTCGTTGTCGGTCACCGCGCGCATGATCTTCTTCGCCGACTTCGCCGGGTCGTCGAGCATCCACAGGACTCCCGCGTCGCTCTCCGCCGACTTCGACATCTTGGCGGTCGGGTTCTGCAGGTCGTAGATGCGCGCGGTCTCCTTCTGGATGACCGGCATCGGCACCGTGAATGTCTCGCCGAAGCGGGAGTTGAAGCGTTCGGCGAGATCACGGGTGAGCTCGACGTGCTGCTTCTGGTCGTCGCCCACCGGCACCACATCGGTCTGGTAGAGCAGGATGTCGGCGGCCATGAGGACCGGATACGTGAACAGGCCGACGCTGGTGGCATCGGCTCCGTACCGTGTCGACTTGTCCTTGAACTGCGTCATGCGGCCGGCCTCGCCGAAACCGGTGATCGTGCTGAGGATCCAAGCGAGCTCGGCGTGCGCGCGCACATGGGACTGCACGTACAGGGTCGACAGCGACGGCTCGATGCCCGCGGCGATGTACTGCGCGGCGGTGCGACGTGTCTTCTCACGGAGTTCTGCCGGGTCCTGTGCGACGGTGAGCGCGTGCAGGTCGACGACCGAGAAGTAGGCATCGTAGGAGCTCTGCAGGTCTCGCCACTGGAGCAGCGCGCCGATGTAGTTGCCGATCTGGAGGGAGTCGGCGGAGGGCTGCATTCCGGAGTAAAGGCGCGGTTTCGTCACACCCTCAATCCTATGGGGTGTGTGCGGGGCCCATACGATGGGCGCATGACGCCCGAATCCCCTCTCCGCCGCAGACGAGGGGACGAAGCCCTCTACGTCGAGGTCCTCATCCGCGCGCCGCTGGAGGAGGTCTGGCGGCTGACGCAGGATCCCGCCTCTCACGTGCGCTGGGATGCGCGATTCAGCGACATCGTTCCGCAGCGCACGCGATCGGACGGCGCACGGGAGTTCCGATACGAGCTCGACCTCGGGGTGCACACGATCCGCGGCACGGGAGTCTCCCTCGCCACCCGCGAGGGACCTGCGGGCGAGCGGACCTCGGCGCTGCTGTTCGACACGGAGGACGCCCTGTCGCCGCTGGGTGCCGGCCGCGGATACTGGCGATACATCCCGACGCCGGAGGGCGTGCGATTCCTGACCGGCTACGACTACGTCCCGGGATGGGGATGGCTCGGGCGCCTGTGCGACCCGTTCCTCATCCGCCCGTTCGTGTGGTGGCTGACCGCGCGGAGTTTCGACCGCCTGCGGATGTGGGCGGAAGAGGGGACCTCCCCGGAGCAAGCCAGCGGATGGCGGTCGCTGCGCCGCGGATATCGGCCCCGTGCGCGGAACTGTCGATCGCGACCTGCCCGCCGCACCGGGCGCACGATCATGGACGACGCACCGAGATCGCTCGAGGAGATCGCATGACGACGTCGACCGGTATCTTCGAGCGCTCGCTCGGAGACGATTTCGCCCGGCTCCACCCGCAGCTCCAGCGTCGCTTCGGGGTCGGCGTCGAGGCCGGGTACGGCTGCATCGGACGCGGCACGATGACGGAGGTGCGTCGTGGCCCCTGGTGGACGCTGCCCTTCCTGCTGATCGGGACGTTCCGGAACATCCTCTTCCCGGAGCGCGGACGCGATGTCCCGTTCCGGATCGACAACCATGCGTACCTCGATGATTTCGGCCGTGAGACCGTGACGTTCGTCCGGACGATGGAAGTGCGCCCCGGGCGTCGCCGACGCTTCGACGCCACCATGATCTACAGCGATGCCCGCCGTCGAGTGGTCGACTATCTGGGCACGCATCAGCACCTGGCGGTCGACCTCGACCTGGCCGTCACCGACGACGGCGCTCTGCAGCTGACCTCCGGCGAGCAGCGGTTCTACGAGGGGCCTCTCGCCTTCCGATTCCCGATGCTGTTCAGCGGGCGGGCGCGTCTGCGGGAGAGATACGACGATGAGCAGCAGCGGTTCCTGATCGATCTCGAGATCCACAACGACATCCTCGGATTCCTGTTCGGCTACCGCGGCGCGTTCACGTGCGAGTTCGTCGAGGGGCCGGCGCCTGCGACCGTCAAGCCCTATCGTGAGGAGCTTCGCGAATGACGGCCAGGGGCGCCGTCTTCCTCGCCGCGCTCGGCGACGACGCGGAGCGGTTGCACCCGGAGATCCTCGCGCAGATGCGGGTGGAGGCCGAGAGCGACAGCGCGGCCGGCGTGTTCTCGGTCGCCGGCAGCCGGTTCGGGCGGCTGACCGCTCTGGGGTACCCGGTGGTGGGACCCGGACTGCTCGTCACGCGTTTCGCCCGCGATGTCCCGTTCCGGATCGACACGGTGGCCGGCCGATCGCGATCGGGCCGGGCGACCCTCGCCGCCCGGCGGGAGTTCCGGTTTCCCGGGGCGATCCAGCACATCTCCGATCGCCTCACGGTGACCGAGCGCCCCGGGATCCTCCACAACGTACTGGGCGTTCGCGGGCGCGTTGAGATGCTCGAGGAGTGCGCCGTCACGTCGGAGGGCGCCCTGCGGATGCGCTCCCGCGCGGTGGCCCTGCGGGTCGGCAGACACCGGATCACACTTCGCGGCATCCTGCGCCTCGATGTCGACCTCGTCGACGGCTGGGACGACGCCGAGCAGCGTCGCACCATCGCGATGCGCGCCACGAACCCCGTGCTCGGAACAGTCCTCGAGTACCGCGGTTGGTACCGCCACGCGGAGCACACCGACCGCGACGCCGGGGCCGCCCCCGGATCGGGTCAGTACGAGTAGTCGACGACGACCGGAGCGTGATCGCTCCAGCGTTGGTCGTAGGCCGCCGCGCGGGCGACGTGATAGGTCGCGACGCGCTCGGCGAGTGCCGGCGTGGCGAGGTGGTAGTCGATGCGCCACCCCGAGTCGTTGTCGAATGCCTGACCGCGCATCGACCACCATGTGTACGGCCCGTCGATCTCGCCGTGGAAGCGGCGGCCGACGTCGACCCACCCGAGGCCCGTGCCGATCGTGCCGTCGACGGCGGTGATCTCTGCGCCCGACTCGCCGAGGAAGCGGTCGAAGTAGGCACGCTCACGGGGCAGGAATCCGGCCTTCTTGCGGTTGCCACGCCAGTTCTTGATGTCGAGCTCACGGTGCCCGACGTTGAGGTCCCCGGTGACGAGGGCGAGCGCACCGTCGGCGCCGAGTTCGCCGAGCCGCGTGCCGAACGCGTCGAGGAACTTCCACTTCTCGTCCTGCTTCGGGGTGTCGGCCTCGCCGGAGTGCACGTACGCGCTCACGACGGTGAGCGGGCGGTCTCCGAGCAGGTAGTCAGCCTCGATCCAGCGGCCCTTCGAGTCGAAGTCCGCAGCACCGAACTCGGTGCGCGACGCGATGGCCGGCGTACGACTCGCGATGGCGACGCCCGCGCGACCCTTGGCGGTGGCCTCGTCGTGCACGAACGACCAGCCGGGCAGCGCGGCTTCGAGGTGCTCGTCCTGCCCGCGCACCTCCTGGAGCGTGAGGATGTCGATTCCGGCCTCGTCGAGCCAGCTGCTCATCCCGTTGCGAGCTGCGGCTCGGATTCCGTTGACATTGACCGTGGCGATACGCAGATGAGGCATGCTCACAAGCCTAACGAGCGCCGCCGACATCCCGATCCGGCCGGTGCAGGTCGGCGATGAGTCGCTGCGCGAAGGGGGTGGGGGAATCCACGGGCGGGGGAGGGGACGCCTCGAGAGCCGCGAGCTCGTTCTCCGCGGCGCGCAGCGCTCGTCCCGCCGTCCATGCCTGGAACCACGGGGCGGCGTCGCGGGCCTCGCGAGCCTCTCGCACACGGATCCGTGCCGCGGTGAGCAGGGTCTCGTACTCGATCAGGCGGCGCTCCGCCTCGGTCTGCTCCAGCAGGGGCTGATCCCGGTCCTGCGCGGCGACCGCGATCCACGACGAGGCCACCAGCATCACGACGCCGTTGACGCGGAACCACAGCAGGAGGCCGATGAAGATGGCGAAGGTCGCGAGCAGCGGATTCGACGGGGTATAGCTCAAAAGGAAACCGGCTCCGTACTGGAGAACGGTCATCGCGCCGCCGCCGAGAAGGGCACCGGGCCAGATGGTCCGCCACTGCAGGGACGTCCCTGTGAGGAAGCGGACCATGGCGGCCAGCGCCGTCGACATGATGGCGAACGACACGATGACGGTCGCGATGCGGATGCCGAGGTTCAGCCCGTCCGAGCCGGAATCCCAGCCCAGCAGACTGAGGAGCCAACTCAACACGGCGGCGCTGGCGGAGCTGAGGAGGGAGCCGACGATCAACGAGACGCCGAAGATCAGTGCGGCGAGCAGGTCCCGGGCCTTCAGGATGACGTAGCTGCGCCGGTCCGGAGGAAGGCCGAAGATGTCCCTGGTCGCTCGCCGCGAGAACGTCACCCAGCCGATGGCCGTCCAGATGACGGTTCCGAGGGCGATCAGGCCGGTGATACCCAGGACGTTGGCGGTGCTCGCGGCGACGTCCTGCACCTGTTCCGGCGTGAAGACGCCCCCCTCGGGGAGGATCAGGTTGGGGATGTACCTGTTGATCATGTCGATCAGACCGTTGACGGCTTCTTCGCTGCCGCCGAGCCAGAGCCCGGCGATGGCGAAGGCGAGGTAGATCGCCGCGAAGATCGCGAAGAGCGCCTGATAGCTCACGCCCGCAGCGAGCAGGAACCCGTTGCGCTGCAGGAAGTGTCGCCAGACGCGGACGGGAAACAGGCCGAGAGTGCGCTGCGTGAGTGCGGTCGCGCGCTCGACGGCCGCATCGAGGCGACCGGGCTCGGCCGCGGAGCCATCGGGTTCAGACACGTCCCCACCCTATCCAAGGGCCGCGCGAGGCGAGAGCAGCCGGGGACGTGAGAACAGCCGGAGACGCGTGAACAGGCGGAGACACGAGAACAGGCGGCCCCGGAAGGGAACCGCCTGTTCTCGGATGATGGCCTGCGGGGCGCGTCAGGGACGGCCGCGAAGAACCGCCTGCTTGACCTCGGCGATGGCCTTGGTGACCTCGATGCCGCGCGGGCAGGCCTCGGAGCAGTTGAAGGTCGTGCGGCAGCGCCATACGCCTTCCTTGTCGTTGAGGATGTCCAGACGCACGGCCGCGTTGTCGTCGCGGGAGTCGAAGATGAAGCGGTGCGCGTTCACGATCGCGGCAGGGCCGAAGTACTGGCCGTCGGTCCAGAACACGGGGCAGGACGAGGTGCACGCGGCGCACAGGATGCACTTGGTGGTGTCGTCGAAGATCTCGCGGTCGGCGATCGTCTGGACGCGCTCCTTGCCCTTCTCCGGGACGGAGCTGGCGACGAGGAACGGCTGCACCTCGCGGTACGAGGCGAAGAACGGCTCCATGTCGACGACGAGGTCCTTCTCCAGCGGCAGGCCCTTGATGGCCTCGACGTAGATCGGCTTCGAGATGTCGAGGTCCTTGATCAGCGTCTTGCAGGCCAGGCGGTTCCGGCCGTTGATGCGCATGGCATCGGAGCCGCAGATACCGTGCGCGCAGGAGCGGCGGAAGGTCAGCGAGCCGTCGACCTCCCACTTGATCTTGTGCAGCGCGTCGAGGACACGATCGGTGGAGTACAGCTCCACGTCGTAGTCGACCCAGTGCGGCTCGGCATCGACCTCGGGGTCGAACCGGCGGATGTTGAACGTGACGATGAAGGACTGGATGCCGGTCTCTGCGGTCGTGTCCGCGGGTGCTTCGGCGATGGCGTTCGACATGCTCAGTACTTCCTCTCCATCGGCGGGTAGTTCAATTCGCCCTGATCGTTCTTCGTGAAGACGACGGGCTTCCAGTCGAGCTTGATGTGGTCGCTCGGGGTCGACGAGTGCGGGTCACCGGTGAGGTAGGCCATGGTGTGCTTCATGTACTTCTCGTCGTCGCGCGTCGGGAAGTCGTCGCGCATGTGGCCGCCGCGGCTCTCCTCGCGGTTCTGCGCGGCGTAGACCACGACCTCGGCGATGTCGAGAAGGAAGCCCAGCTCGACGGCCTCGAGCAGGTCGGTGTTGAACCGCTTGCCCTTGTCGTCGACGTGCACGTTCTTGTAGCGCTCACGCAGCTCGGCGATCACGCCCAGCACGTGCTGCAGCGAGTCGTGCGTGCGGAAGACCTGCGCGCCCTTGTCCATCTCGTCCTGCAGCGTCTTGCGCAGCACGGCGATGCGTTCGGTGCCCTGGTTGTTGCGCAGGTCCTCGAGCATGCCGGAGACGAAGCCGGCGGGGTTCTCGGGGAGGGGCACGAACTCGGCCGTCTTGACGTACTCCACGGCGTTGCGGCCGCTGCGCTTGCCGAACACGTTGATGTCGAGCAGGGAGTTGGTGCCGAGACGGTTGGCACCGTGCACCGAGACGCAGGCACACTCGCCGGCGGCGTACAGGCCGGGGACGATCGTGTCGTTGTCGGCCAGGACCTCGCCGTTGTTGTTGGTCGGGATGCCGCCCATGGCGTAGTGCGCCGTCGGCATCACCGGCACCGGCTCGACGACCGGGTCCACGCCCAGGTACGTGCGGGCGAACTCCGTGATGTCGGGCAGCTTGGTCTCGAGGACCTCGGCTCCCAGGTGCGTGCAATCCAGCAGCACGTAGTCCTTGTGCGGGCCGGCGCCGCGGCCTTCCGCGACCTCCTGCACCATGCAGCGCGCGACGATGTCACGCGGAGCGAGGTCCTTGATCGTCGGGGCGTAGCGCTCCATGAAGCGCTCTCCCGAGGCGTTGCGCAGGATCGCGCCCTCGCCTCGTGCGCCCTCGGTGAGGAGGATGCCGAGGCCGGCGAGCCCGGTCGGGTGGAACTGGAAGAACTCCAGGTCCTCGAGGGGGAGGCCCTTGCGCCAGACGATGCCGACGCCGTCGCCCGTGAGGGTGTGCGCGTTGGAGGTCGTCTTGAAGATCTTGCCGAAGCCGCCGGTCGCGAAGATCACGGCCTTGGCCTGGAACACGTGCAGCTCGCCGGTCGAGAGGTCGTACGCGACGACGCCCGAGACCTGGGTCTTGCCGTCGGCGTCCTTCACCGTCAGCAGGTCGAGCACGTAGAACTCGTTGAAGAAGTTGATGCCGAGCTTGACGCAGTTCTGGAAGAGCGTCTGCAGGATCATGTGGCCGGTGCGGTCTGCGGCGTAGCAGGCGCGGCGGACCGGGGTCTTGCCGTGTTCTGCGGTGTGCCCGCCGAAACGGCGCTGGTCGATCTTGCCCTCGGGCGTGCGGTTGAAGGGGAGGCCCATGTTCTCGAGGTCGATGACCGCCTCGATGGCCTCCTTCGCGAGGATCTCCGCCGCGTCCTGGTCGACGAGGTAGTCGCCGCCCTTGACGGTGTCGAAGGTATGCCACTCCCAGGAGTCCTCCTCGACGTTCGCGAGGGCTGCCGCCATGCCGCCCTGCGCCGCACCGGTGTGCGAGCGCGTGGGGTACAGCTTGGAGATCACGGCGGTCTTCGCCCCGGGGCCGGCCTCGATGGCCGCCCGCATCCCGGCGCCACCGGCGCCCACGATCACGATGTCGAACTGGTGGTAGTGCACGCCGTCACGGACGACGGAATCCTGCGTCTCGGTAGTCACTTCTTCTTAGCCTTCTTCTCAGTTCCCGACCAGTGCGGCGCATTCGCTCCACAGGACGCTGTCCTCGGTCGCACCCAGGCACGGGTCGAACGTGAAGACGACGAGCGTGCCCAGGATGATGAGCAGGCCGGCGGCGAGCCCGAGGGCCCAGGTGAGGGCCTTCCGGGCGGTGGTGTTCGTGACGTAGTCGTTCACGATCGTGCGCATGCCGTTGGCGCCGTGGATCAGTGCGAGCCACAGCATCAGCACGTCCCACCACTGCCAGAACGGCGTGGCGAACTTGCCGGCGATGAATGCGAAGTCGAGGGCGTGGATGCCCTCGCCGACCATGAGGTTGACGAAGAGGTGGCCGAAGATCAGCACCACGAGCACGACGCCCGAGGCGCGCATGAAGACCCAGCCCCACTTCTCGAGGTTGACTCCGCGCCGGCGGCGAGCCGGGGCTGCGATGGTCTGCGCGGTCATCAGTGTCCCCCTCCGAATCCGGCGAACGCGAGCATCAGGTGGCGGGGCACGAAGCCGGCCATGATGATGCCCCAGACCAGCAGCACGCCCCAGAAGAGCTGACGCTGGTACTTGGCGCCCTTCGACCAGAAGTCGACGGCGATGATTCGCAGTCCGTTCATCGCGTGGAACACGATGCCGGCCACGAGCACGACCTCGCCGAACGCCATGATGGGGTTCTTGTACGTGCCGATCACGGCGTTGTACGCCTCCGGCGAGACCCTGATCAGTGCCGTGTCGAGCACGTGCACCAACAGGAAGAAGAAGATGGCGACTCCGGTGATGCGGTGAAGCACCCACGACCACATGCCTTCGCGGCCCCGATAGAGGGTGCCGCGGGGGGTCTTGGACGTGGTTTCCGAAATCGACGGTGTCAAGCGAGCGCTCGTGGACACGGTCGTCCTCCCTGATCGATGTGCGTCGGTCGCATGCGCTGCTCTCGTTCAAGTGTGAGCCTGTCGAAGTCAGGCACGCCCGATCGCTGTCCATCCTATTCCTGTCAGAAGACTGGGAGCGACGAAGGGGAGCCTAAGTATCTCGATGTCGAGAGGTCTCCTCGGGCTACCCTGGCAGGGTGAGCGCACCCATCAAGGATTTCTACGCAGTGATTCCCGCCGGCGGCATCGGCAGCCGGCTCTGGCCGCTCTCCCGGGCGGACGCGCCCAAGTTCCTGCACGACCTCACGGGTTCCGGGCATTCGCTGCTCCGCGACACCTGGGACCGCCTGGAACCGCTCAGCGGATCCGACCGGATCGCCGTGGTCACCGGACGCGCGCACCGCGCCGCGGTCGAGGCCGAGCTGCCGGGCATCGCCGACCTCAACGTCTTCCTCGAGTCGGAGCCGCGGGAGTCGGCCGCCGCGATCGGCCTCGCCGCAGCCATCCTGCACCGACGCGAGCCCGACGTGATCATCGGCTCGTTCAGCGCGGACCATGTGATCCGCAGCACGCGCGTGTTCGAGTTCGCGGTGCGCGACGCCGTCGAGGTCGCCCGCGAGGGATACATCTGCACGATCGGCATCTCACCCACCGAGCCGGCGATCGGCTTCGGCTACATCAAGAAGGGCCCGGAGCTCGTGGTCGACGGCGCGCGCGAGGCCGCGCTCGTGGAGAGCTTCGTCGAGAAGCCCGACCTGGAGACGGCGAAGGAGTACCTCGCCGATCGCGACTACCTGTGGAACGCCGGCATGTTCATCGCGAAGGCGAGCGTGCTGTTGGACGAGCTCGCCGCGAACGAGCCCGAGCTGCACGCCGGGCTCCTCGAACTCGCCGAGGCCTGGGACGACCGCGAGCTGCGCGGACCTGCGGTCGACCGCATCTGGCCGCGCCTGAAGAAGATCGCCATCGACTACGCGGTCGCGGAGCCCGCCGCCCGCCGCGGACGGCTCGCGGTGGTCCCCGGCCATTTCGACTGGGATGACGTGGGTGACTTCGCCTCGCTGACCAAGCTCATCAACAACGGACGCAAGAACGACCTCGCCGTCCTCGGGCCGAATGCCCGGGTGCTGACCGACGGCGCGAGCGGGATCCTCGTCAGTCAGACGTCTCGGGTGATCAGCCTGGTGGGCGTCCAGGACATCGTCGTCGTGGACACCCCCGACGCGCTCCTGGTCACCACGGTCGAGCACGCGCAGCGCGTGAAGGGCGTGGTCGAGTCCCTCAAGCTCACCGGCCGCGGAGACGTGCTCTGAACCCTGCGCCGATGAGCAGGCGCTTACGCTCATCGGGTGGCTTGATTTCAGCTTTGTAACCTTTGGCCAGCGCATCCGCCGCGTACGTGCGCAAAAGGCGAAACAGTAGGTAACTTTGATCGATCCGCGATGGCCGCGGTTTCGTTGAGGGAGGCATCAGTTGACCATCTCCACCACCAAGAAGCTGCTCGGCGCGACGGTCGCCGCGGGCGTCATCTTCGCGCTCGCCGGCTGCGGTCAGGCACCGACCGACAAGCCCGCGGGCTCCGAGAAGCCGGTCGACTCCGACTTCCTTCCCTGCCTCATCTCCGACGCGGGCGGCTGGAACGACAAGTCGTTCAACCAGTCGGCCAAGGAGGGCATGGACAGCGCGGCTGACGAGCTCGGCATCAAGCCCCTCGAGTTCGAGTCCGCGAACGACAACGACTACGCGCCGAACCTCGAGACCGCGGTCTCCGAAGGCTGCTCGCTCATCGTCGCCGTCGGCTTCAAGCTCTCCGCAGCCACGGTCGAGTCCGCGCTCGCGAACCCCGAGATCGACTACGCGATCATCGACGACTACGCCGACAACGACTTCGACGGCACCACCGATGCCCCGAACATCAAGCCCCTCGTCTTCGACACCGCGCAGGCGGCCTACCTCGGCGGCTACGCCGCGGCAGCCTGGTCCGCGCAGAGCGGCGTGAACAAGGTCGGCACCTTCGGCGGCATGCAGATCCCGTCGGTCGCCGTGTTCATGGACGGCTACCAGCTCGGCGTCGACAAGTACAACGAGGACAAGTCGGCTGCGGTCGAGGTCTTCGGGTGGGACGCCGCGACGCAGAAGGGCTCGTTCACGGGTGGCTTCGACGCGAACGACACCGCCAAGCAGACCGCACAGGGCGTGCTCGACCAGGGCGTCGACGTGATCCTCCCGGTCGGCGGTCCCGTCTACCAGAGCGCTGCTGCGGCGATCACCGACAGCGGCAAGGACACGCTGATGCTCGGCGTCGACAGCGACCTGGCCGTGGCCGACCCGAACGTGGCCGGCATGACGCTGGTCTCGATCATGAAGGCGATCGACGTCGCCGTGCATGACGCCACCGTCGCGGCCGCCGCCGGCGAGTTCGACGCAGCGCCGTACGTCGGCACGCTCGAGAACGAGGGCGTCAAGCTCTCCGGCTTCGGCGACTTCGAGGGCGAGCTGCCCGACGGCCTGCTCGACGAGCTGGCCGAGCTGCAGAAGCAGATCATCGCCGGTGACATCACGGTGGAGTCCGAGAACTCCCCGTAAGTCGATACCGGTCCAGCACGGGGCGAGTGGTGAGCAGTCTGCCACTCGCCCCGTGCCGTGGACGGACGATGATTCTCCTGGATGACTGTTCTGGATAACTCTTCTGGATAAGGTGCAGATATGAAGCTCGAACTTCGCGGCATCACCAAGCGATTCGGTAGCCTCGTGGCCAACGACCACATCGATCTGGTGGTCGAGCCGGGGGAGATCCATGCGCTCCTCGGCGAGAACGGCGCGGGCAAGTCCACGCTCATGAACGTCCTCTACGGCCTGTACCAGGCCGATGAGGGAGAGATCCTCCTCGATGACGGGGTGCAGCGCTTCCGCGGTCCTGGCGACGCGATGGCTGCGGGGATCGGGATGGTCCACCAGCACTTCATGCTCGTCCCGGTCTTCACCGTGGCCGAGAACGTGATGCTCGGTCACGAGCAGACCAAGGCGCTCGGCAGGCTCGACATCGCGAAGGCGCGAGAGCACGTGCGCTCGGTCGCCGCCCGCTTCGGATTCGACATCGACCCGGATGCGCTCGTGGGCGACCTGCCCGTCGGCGTGCAGCAGCGGGTCGAGATCATCAAGGCCCTGTCGCGCGACGCGAAGGTGCTCGTCTTCGACGAGCCGACCGCGGTGCTCACCCCGCAGGAGACCGACGAGCTGATGAACATCATGCGTCAGCTGCGCGACGAGGGCACGGCGATCGTGTTCATCACGCACAAGCTGCGCGAGGTGCGCGAGGTGGCCGACAAGATCACCATCATCCGTCTGGGCAAGGTCGTCGGCGAGGCGTCTCCCACCGCGACGAACGCGGAGCTCGCCTCCCTCATGGTCGGTCGCGCGGTCGAGCTGACCGTGCACAAGGACCCGCCCCGCCTGGGCGAGGGCGGTTTCGAAGTCAAGGGACTGCGCGTCCTCACCGCCACGGGCGCGATCGTCGTCGACGGCGTCGACCTCGCCGTCCGTCCCGGCGAGGTCCTCGCGATCGCCGGTGTGCAGGGCAACGGCCAGACCGAACTGGTGGAGGCCATCGTCGGCCTCGCCGCCCGCGTCGAAGGCAGCATCGTGCTCGACGGGAAGGAACTCGTCGGCAAGAGCGTGCGCGCCATCCTCGACGCCGGCGTCGGCTTCGTCCCCGAGGACCGCACGGAGGACGGGCTGGTCGCCGGCTTCTCCGTCGCGGAGAACCTCATCCTCGACCGCTCGGACGACCCGGCGTTCAGCCGCGCCGGCACGCTGCGCCGTTCGGCTCTCGACGAGTTCGCCCGTGCGCGCATCACCGAGTACGACATCCGCACGCAGGGGCCGGAGACGCCGGCGGGCACGCTGTCGGGCGGCAACCAGCAGAAGGTCGTCATCGCCCGGGAGATGAGCCGCGACCTGCGGCTCCTCGTCGCCGCGCAGCCGACCCGTGGCGTGGACGTCGGCTCGATCGAGTTCATCCACAAGCGGATCATCGAGACGCGCGATGCGGGCATCCCCGTGATCGTCGTCTCCACGGAGCTCGACGAGGTCGCGGCTCTCGCCGACCGGATCGCGGTCATGTACCGCGGCACGATCGTCGGCATCGTCCCCGGAGACACGCCTCGGGAGACACTCGGACTCATGATGGCCGGAGCGGCCGAAGGGGAGGTGGCCGCGTGAGCGGAGCGACGCCCGGCGCAGGAGATGTGACCAAGGGGATCCCGCCGCAGGAGCTCGCCACGAGCACCGGCACCGTCCCGCGCGACCCCTCCGACGTGCCGCCGCCTCCGCGCGGAAACCTCATCCTCAAGGAGATCCTCCGCGGCAACGCCGTCACGACGATCCTCGCGATCGTCCTGGCACTGATCGTGGGCGGCATCCTCATCGCCTTCACGAACGAAGACGTGCAGACGGCCTCGGTGTACTTCTTCGCGCAGCCGGGCGACACGTTCGTCGCCGCCTGGAACGCCGTGTACAATGGCTACGAGGCGCTGTTCCGCGGAGCGATCTTCAACGCCCGCGGCGCGGACTTCGCAGCCCAGATCCGCCCGCTGACGAACACCCTCGGCTTCGCGGCTCCGCTGATCGCGGCCGGCCTCGGTGTCGCTCTGGCATTCCGCGTCGGCCTGTTCAACATCGGTGCCCGTGGGCAGATGCTCATCGGTGTCGCCGTCGCGGCGCTGCTGACCTTCTCGCTCGATCTGCCGATCTGGCTGCACATCCCGGTGACGCTGATCGCCGGTATCGCCGGCGGTGCTCTCTGGGGCGCCATCGCGGGGCTCATCAAGGCGCGCACCGGTGCGCACGAGGTGATCCTCACGATCATGCTCAACTACATCGCGTACTACCTGCTGCTGTGGATGATCCGCACGCCGGGCCTGCTGCAGAAGCCGGGCACCAACCAGGCACTCGGCTCGGCGACGCCGCAGAGCGCGCAGTTCCCGACCCTGCTCGGTCCGCAGTTCCCGCTGCTCGATCTCGGCTTCGTGATCGTGATCGTCGCGACGCTGTTCGTCTGGTGGCTGATCGAGCGCTCGTCGCTCGGCATGCGGATGCGCGCGGTGGGGGAGAACCCCCATGCGGCACGCGCCGCCGGCATCAGCGTGCAGCGCATCTACGTCTACGCGATGCTGTTCGCCGGAGGCCTGGCGGGTCTCGCCGGCATGAACCAGATCCAGGGCGCCGTCACCACCGGCGTGACCGAGACGATCGACGCCGGCATCGGCTTCGACGCGATCACGGTCGCGCTCCTCGGCCGCAGCCGTGCGTGGGGCACGTTCGCCGCCGGCATCCTGTTCGGGGCGCTCAAGGCGGGCTCGTTCTCGATGCAGGCGCAGGACATCCCGGTCGACATCGTGCTCGTGGTGCAGTCGCTCGTGGTGCTGTTCATCGCGGCGCCGCCGCTGCTGCGGACGGTGTTCTTCCTTCCGAAGACCGATGCGGAGAAGGCTGCCAAGGCAAGAGCCAAGGCCGCGAAGAAGGCGGTGATGGCATGATGTCCCTCGTTCAGACCCAGGCCGCCGACGGCACGGTGCAGCTCGCGACGGTCAAGGAGCGGCACCTCAAAGCGCCGATCGTCCTCGCCGCAGCGACCGCGCTGCTGGCGCTGCTGTTCCTCGCGGTGCCGCGCTCGGGCACCAGCACGTTCCGCCTCTCCGACCAGTCCTCGGCCCTCTCGCTGCCCGACGTGGCATTGCCGACCGCCTCGACCTTCTGGGTCGTGTTCGGCATCCTGGTGGTCCTGACCGTCGGTGCCTTCCTCCGGGCATGGACCTACCGCAAGCCCTCGCTGTGGCTGGTCGTGGCCTACGGGGTGCTCGCCGTCTTCGCATTCCTCGTCTGGGCATCCGCCGGGGGACTCGTGCCGGTCACCAGCCTGCTGTTCGGAGCGGTGTCGCTGTCGGTACCGCTCGTGTTCGGTGCTCTGGGCGGCGTCATCGGCGAACGCGCCGGTGTCGTGAACGTCGCGATCGAGGGTCAGCTCCTGCTCGGTGCCTTCTCCGCCGCTCTGCTCTCGAGCATCACCGGCAACCCGTTCGTCGGTCTGATCGGGGCGATGGTGGGCGGCGTGCTGGTCGCCAGCGTGCTGGCCGCGTTCGCGATCAAGTACCTCGTCGAGCAGGTCATCGTCGGTGTCGTGCTCAACGTCCTCGTCACGGGTCTCACCGGCTTCCTCTACGGCGCACTCCTCGCACCGAACGAGATGACCTTGAACACCCCCGTCCGGTTCCCGCGCGTCGAGATCCCGGTGCTCAGCGACATCCCGATCATCGGGCCCGTCCTGTTCAACCAGACGTTCATCGGATACCTGATGTTCATCACCGTCGCCGTGGTCGCGTGGGGGCTGTACCGCACCCGCTGGGGTCTGCGGCTCCGTGCCGTGGGTGAGCACCCGCAGGCCGCGGACACCGTCGGCATCAAGGTGAACCCGACCCGATTCTGGAACGTGCTGCTCGCGGGGGCGATCGCCGGCATGGGTGGTGCGTACTTCACGCTCGTCTCGGTGCCGCAGTTCGGCAAGGACATGACGGCGGGACTCGGCTTCATCGCCCTCGCCGCCGTGATCTTCGGCCGCTGGGACCCGATCCGTGCCACGCTCGCCGCGCTGCTGTTCGGCTTCGCGACCAACCTGCAGAACCTGCTGTCGATCCTGAAGACGCCGATCCCGGGTGAGTTCATGCTCATGCTGCCGTACCTGGTCACGCTGCTCGCCGTGGCCGGATTCGCCGGGCAGATCAAGGCGCCCGCCGCCGACGGCAAGCCCTACATAAAGTCCTAGCCGGTCGGAAGAGGAAAGCATCGCAATGACAGACATCGACTGGGATGAACTGCGCCAGGTCGCCACGGATGCCATGACGAAGGCGTACGCGCCGTATTCGCGTTATCGCGTGGGAGCGGCGGCCCTCGTCGGTGACGGCCGCATCGTCGCCGGCTGCAACGTCGAGAACGCCTCCTACGGCGTGACCCTGTGCGCCGAGTGCGCCCTCGTCGGCGATCTGCACATGTCGGGCGGCGGCCAGCTCGTTGCCTTCGTGTGCGTGAACAACGACGGACAGACGATCATGCCGTGCGGACGCTGCCGGCAGCTGCTGTTCGAGCACGCGATGCCGGGCATGCTGCTGGAGACCGTCTCCGGCATCCGCACGATCGACGAGGTGCTGCCCGACGCGTTCGGGCCGCGCGACCTGGAGGAAGCACGATGACTGTTGAGCCCTTCGACGCGGTGGACGTGATCCGCG
The DNA here is from genome assembly GCF_041529975.1 of Microbacterium maritypicum. Classification (NCBI taxonomy): domain Bacteria; kingdom Bacillati; phylum Actinomycetota; class Actinomycetes; order Micrococcales; family Microbacteriaceae; genus Microbacterium; species Microbacterium maritypicum. The sequence goes on from NZ_CP168030.1 coordinate 1,998,814, forward strand.
CCAAGCGCGACGGCGGTGCGGTCCCCGAGGCGGCGCTGCGGTGGATGATCGACGCGTACACCCGCGGCTACGTCTCCGACGCGCAGATGGCCTCGTTCGCGATGGCGATCTTCCAGCGCGGGATGGAGCGCGATGAGATCCGCGTACTGACCGACGCGATGATCGCATCGGGGGAGCGGATGAGCTTCGCCTCGCTCGGCAAGAAGACCGTCGACAAGCATTCCACCGGCGGCGTCGGCGACAAGATCACCCTGCCGCTCGCCCCGCTGGTCGCGTCGTTCGGCGTCGCCGTCCCGCAGCTCAGCGGTCGCGGACTCGGCCACACCGGCGGCACGCTCGACAAGCTCGAGTCGATCCCCGGCTGGCGCGCCGCCCTCAGCAACGAGGAGATGTTCGCGCAGATGCAGGGCGATGTCGGCGCGGTCATCTGCGCCGCGGGTTCGGGTCTCGCGCCCGCCGACAAGAAGCTGTACGCCCTCCGTGACGTCACCGGCACGGTCGAGGCGATCCCGCTGATCGCGTCGAGCATCATGTCGAAGAAGATCGCCGAGGGCACCGACGCGCTCGTGCTCGACGTGAAGTTCGGCTCCGGCGCTTTCATGCAGGACATCGACCGCGCCCGCGAACTCGCGCGCACGATGGTCGCGCTCGGTACCGACTCCGGCGTGGCCACGACCGCGCTCCTCACCGACATGAACGTGCCGCTCGGACTCGCGATCGGCAACGCCAACGAGGTCCGCGAATCCGTCGAGATCCTCGCCGGCGGCGGCCCCGCCGATGTCCGCGAGCTGACCCTCGCCCTGGCACGGGAGATGCTCGCCCTCGCCGGACAGCCGGATGCCGACGTGGAAGCCGCGCTCGACGACGGCCGCGCGATGGACACCTGGAAGGCGATGATCCGCGCCCAGGACGGCGACCCCGATGCGGCGCTGCCGACCGCACGGGAGACGCACGTCGTGACTGCCCCGGCCGACGGGGTGATGACGCGCATGGACGCGCTGCCGTTCGGTATCGCCGCCTGGCGGCTCGGAGCCGGTCGCGCCAGGGCCGAGGATCCGGTGATCTTCGAGGCGGGGATCGACCTGCACGCCAAGCCCGGTGACCGCGTCGTCGCGGGGCAGCCGCTGTTCACCCTCTCCGCTGCCGACGACGCACGCTTCGGCCGGGCTCTCGATGCTCTCGAGGGCTCGTGGGAGATCGGCGACGAGGCTCCGGCGGCCGGTCCCATCGTGCGCGAGCGCATCACGGCGTGACTCGCGACCGCTAGCCTGAACTGAGCACATCCGCGACCGAGAGGATCACCATGTCGATCGATGCGAACGGCGACGTCACGCTGCAGGGCGTCTCCCTGCGGAGCCTCCCGAAGGTGTCGCTGCACGACCACCTCGACGGCGCTCTGCGCCCCTCGACGATCCTCGAGCTCGCGGACTCCATCGGCCTCGAGGTCCCGGAATCCACGCCCGCAGCCCTCGGGAAGTGGTTCGCGAAGCAGAGCGATTCCGGTTCGCTGGTCGAGTACCTCAAGACGTTCGACCTGACCACCGCCGTGATGCAGACCCAGGAAGGGCTCACCCGCGTCGCGCGCGAGTTCGTCCAGGATCTCGCGGCCGACGGCGTGGTCTACGGCGAGGTTCGCTGGGCTCCGGAGCAGCATCAGGCGCAGGGCCTCACGCTCGAGCAGACCGTCGAAGCCGTGCAGCAGGGCATCGAGGAGGGCGAGGACGCGGCGGATCGCGACGGTCGCAGCATCCGCGTCGGCCAGCTCATCACGGCGATGCGCCACACCGACCGGGCACGCGAGATCGCGGAGCTCGCGGTCGCCTTCCGCGGTCGTGGCGCCGTCGGCTTCGACATCGCCGGCCCGGAAGACGGCTTCCCGCCGTCGAACCACCGCGCGGCGTTCGACTACCTCGCCGACAACTTCTTCCCGGTGACCGTGCACGCGGGTGAGGCCGCAGGGCTCGCGTCCATCCGCTCGGCGCTGATCGACGGTCGCGCGCTGCGCCTCGGCCACGGCGTGCGCATCGCCGAAGACCTCCAGGTCGTCACGCAGGAGGGCGACGAGGTGCAGGTGCAGTTCGGCGACCTGGCCCGTTGGGTGCGCGACCGCGAGATCCCGCTCGAGCTGTCGCCGTCGTCGAACCTGCAGACCGGTGCGATCGCCGCGTGGGGCGACACCCTGGCCGACCATCCGTTCGATCTGCTGTACCAGCTCGGGTTCTCGGTGACGGTGAACGTCGACAACCGCACGATGAGCGCCACCTCGCTGACCCGCGAGCTCGCCCTGCTCGTCGAGACCTTCGAGTACGACCTCGACGATCTCGAGACGTTCCAGTTCAATGCGGCTGCGGCCGCGTTCCTCCCCGTCGAGGAGCGGGAGGAGCTCGTCGAGTTGATCGCCGAGGGATTCGACATCTGACCGTGGCCTCCGGGGGGAGACGGCGCGGGGGCGTCGCGGGAATCATCATCGCTGCGGTGATCGTCGTCGTGGGCGGTGGCTTCGCGGCATACGTCTGGCTGAACCATGCACCGGCCGAGGCCGAAGCGAAGCCGACACGGACACCGACTCCGGTCGAGACCGTGGTCCCGCTGACACCGGCGGAGCAGCTCATCGCGGATGCCGATGATCCGCTCGCCTGCGCGGTGACGTTCACGGGCGAAGGGGTTCCGGCCGACCCCCAGCTGCAGCGGCAGGACGGTCTGTACCAGGCGCTCCCGATCCCGGCACTCGCCGGTCGTGTGTTCGCCGGCTGGTACGCGACGGCGGCGGATGCCGCGGCCTACACCGTCGCCGCACGGGTGAACGGCGCGGACCCCGTCGTCTGCGACCAGCAGCAGGTCGAGCTCTTCGCCGCCTGGAAGACGCCGGAGCAGAACGCGGCCGAGGGCGTGCAGGTCCCGATCCTCATGTACCACCAGTTCACGGCGAATCCCGAGGGGGAGTCCGGCTGGCTGCGCGGCAACTACGCCTACATCGGCGACTTCGACGCGCACATGAACCACATCGCGACGACGGGCTTCTACCTGCCCACCTGGGACGAGCTGAGCGCCTTCATCGACGGTCGGCTCTCGCTGCCCGCGCGGAGCGTGATCATCACGGATGACGATGCCGACCAGACCTGGTTCGACCTCGGGGCCCCCGTCGTGGCGAAGCACAAGCTGCTCGCGACGTCGTTCATGGTGACCGCCTACCGCTCCGACCCGCCGCCGTCGATCCACGTACTGCGCCGCTCGCACACGCACGACATGCACAAGGCGGGCGATAACGGTGACGGGCTGATGGTGAACGGGACCGCGGATCAGATCGCCGCCGACCTCAACCTCTCCGGCGACACTCTGGGCGTTCGCGAGGTCATCGCCTATCCGTTCGGGCACTACAACGACACCGCCAAGCAGGGCGTCCGGCAGGCCGGCTACGAGATGGCACGGACGATCGAACCCGGGTTCGTCACCATCGGCACCGACAAGCTCGCCCTCCCCGTGGTGCGCATCGACTACGGTATGGGCCTGGACGCCCTGGTGTCGCGCATCGGCTGACGGTGTCGAAGCGGCAGGATGGTCGCATGCCCGACTCCGTCTTCATCGCCGGTCCCGCCTCGTGGAACACGATCGTCGTTCTCGACCGGCTTCCCGAGCCGGTGCCCCACATGCAGTTCGCCGAGGAGACGTGGGCGACCGTCGGCGGCACGAGTGCCGGAAAGGCGCTGAGCCTCACCGGGCTCGGGCGTGCGACGCAGCTCTATGCCCTCGCCGGACCCGACGAGGAGGGCGGCCGCGTGCGTGCGGCCCTCGATGGTGCGAGGGTGCGAGTGCGCTGGGGTCAAGGAGCCACCGAGCGGCATCTGAACCTCATGACCCGCGCGGGAGCCCGGGTCTCGCTCTACCTGTCGTCGCCGGAGGCGACCGCGGGCGAGGACGATGCCTGGGTGCGCGAGCGGATGGGGGAGGCGGCGGTGATCGTGCTCGACCTCGCCGCCGAACCGCTGCGGCTCCTGCCGATGGCGCGCGAGACCGGAGTCCCGATCTGGGTCGACGTGCACGACTACGACGGTGAGGCCGAGTTCCACCGCCCGTTCCTGGCGGCGGCGGACGCGGTGTTCTGCAATGCGGATCGCCTCCCGGACCCGGTCGCATTCCTGCACTCCCGCATCGCCGCCGGTGCCTCACTCGCCGTGTGCACGCTCGGGGCCGAGGGCGCAGTGGCCGTGGATGCGGAGGGGGTCGAGTATCGGGTGGCGGCCGTGCCCGTCGAGGTCATCGACACGAACGGTGCGGGCGACGCTTTCCTCGCGGGCGTGCTCGACGCGCGCCTGGACGGCGCGGGAGTCGGCGCGGCACTCGAGGTGGGCGCCCGGACAGCCGCTACCGTCCTCCGTTCGCGACACCTGCATCCGCTGTTGGATGCGGTCATCGACGCGGGGGAGTGAGTCTCAGGGCGCGACCGGCGCGAGGAACTCCTCGGTGAGTCGCGTGACCTCGTCGTGCATCTCGTCCGTCGAGATCGTCGGGGTGCCGTCGCCGTCCTGCGGGCCGTAATCCCCGAAAGATGCGTGCGATGCGCCGTCGATCTCCACCATCTCGGCGTCAGCGGGCAGCAGGTCGCGCGCGTCTGCGATCTTCTCCGGAGTGGAGAGGCCGTCTTCGCCGCCCGAGATGCTGAGGACCGGAAGGCCGCTGTCCGACACGTCGGTCGCGCAGTACGAGCCGAACAGCACCAGCGCGTCGGCATCCGCTGCGAGCTGGCAGGCACGGACGCCCCCGAGCGAGTGCCCGCCGACACCCCAGACATCGATATCCGGGGCGACCGAGGTGAAAGCGTCGAGTCCGCGCGGGTCGAAGAAGGCCAGGTTCAGCCAGGGGCGGGTGATCACGACCGTGGTTCCCTCCTCGGCGAGCCCCTGGAGGATGGCCGCGTAGGCCCACGGGTCGACCTTGGCGCCGGGGATGAAGACCAGGCCGAGATCCGAGTCGCCGTCGGCGGGGGCGAGCACGATGCCCTCGTCCGCGTCGGTGACGGTGATCGCGGGGTTCTCCCGTACGCTCGCGAGCGGCTCCGGCTCGGCGGCCATGACACCGATCTGCGTGTACGCGAGGACGCCGACCACCGCCAGCACCAGCACGATCGCGAGACTCCACAGCACACGTTTCAGGACCCGGCGGCCACGCTTCTTCTGCACGGATCAACGCTACCCCGCGTCACCACGCTTCCGGGCGACGGCCGGGTGCGTGCGGAGATACTCCTCGAAGGCCTCCCGCGTCGTGCGGCGCGGGGTGTAGCCGAACTCCTCCTTCAGCCGACGGTTCGCCAGCACCGGGCGGTACCGGAGGAACGGGACCTTCTCCGGTCCGTGTGGGGTGAGGCGCAGCGTCCGTCCGATCCGCAGTGCCGTCGACAGCGCCCACGCGGGCAGCACGAGCTGCGGCTTGCCGAGACGAGCGGCGATCTCCGGCACCGTCATCCGCCCGTCACCCGCGACGTTGAAGATGCCGGCCGGGCCGTCGGTCGCCGCCCGCACCATCGCGGCCGCCACGTCGTCGACCCAGACGAAGACGAAGGGCGACTCCGAGCCGGCGATGCGAAGGATCCGCCGCACGTCCCAGAGCGCGGTGATCTGGTTGCGCACGGTCGGACCGAGGATCGTGCCGATGCGGAAGATCACCTGGTCGAGCTCGGGGTGGGTACGCCGGTGCTCGGCCAGCATCTCCTCGACCAGCCGCTTGTGCCGGGCGTACGGGAACGCGTCGTTGCCTCGAAGCGGCTGGTCCTCGTCGATCCACTCCGGGTTGTCGGAGTGATAGCCGTACGCGGCGCCCGAGCTGGAGACCACGATGCGGCGGACTCCCGCCTCGACGCACGCGGCGAGGACGTTGGCGGAACCGGTCACATCGACGCGGTACTCCAGATCGACGTCGTGGCCGGGATTCACGATCGCCGCGAGGTGCACGACCGTGTCGATGCGGTGCTGCCGCAGCACCGGGGCGATCGCCGCCGCATCCGTCACATCCAGCGCGGCATCGATGATGCCCGCGCGGGGTGCGCCCGCTCGCAGATCCGCGGCGACCACGATATCGACGTCGTCTCGCGCAGCGAGCGCCAGCGCCACGTGCGAGCCGAGGAAGCCGCTGCCGCCCGTGATCAGCACCCGGGGCATCAGGCGGCCTCGACGGTCGCGGGGCCGCTCGCGTCGCCGGTGCTCGATCCCGTGCGCTTCCTGGTATGCCGGGCCCAGAGTCCGGCCAGGACGAGGCCGGCGACGATGTCCCAGATGCCCCACCACCCGGCCACGATCGCCATGCCGCCGAGGCCGTCGAAGAACAGGAACACCAGGCCCAGCCCGAGGCCGGCGTTGCGGATGCCGACTTCGAAGGTCATGGCCTTGCGCTCGCGGGTGCCGAGCCCGCCCACCACAGCAGTGCCGTAGCCGAGCGCGAGCGCCACCGCGTCGTGCACCGCGACCACCAGCAGGATGATGCCGAGCACCTGCACGAACACCGCCCAGTTGCCGACGAGGGCGGCGATGATGAAGCCGAGCAGGGCGATCAGGCTGAACCACTTCACGAACGGCTGCACGCGGGCGCTGAACCGGGGTGCCTTCGCACGGAGGAGCAGGCCGAGGGCGAAGGGGAGACCGACGATGAGGAGGATCTCCAGGAGCATCCGCCACGGGTCGAGCGTGATGTCGCGCAGCAGAGTGCGAGCGGTCGGATGCAGCGAGGCCCAGAAGGTGATGCTCAGCGGCATCGCGACGATGTAGATGAGGTTCCCCACCGCGGTGAGCGACACCGAGAGGGCGACGTTGCCCCCGGCGCGATGCGTCAGCACCTGGGAGATGTTCCCCGGCGGGCAGCAGGCCACGAGCAGCATCCCGAGCGCCATCGACGGCGGCACGGGGAGCACGAGCGTCAGCAGGAACGTCGCGATCGGCAGCAGGAGCAGCTGGGCGAGGATCGCGATCGCGAACGGCTTCGGATGCTTCGCCACGACGCGGAAGTCGCTCGGTGAGGTGTCCAGCGCGATGCCGAACATGATGAGGCCGAGGACCACGTTGAGGATCGTCAGCGTGCCGGGCGTGAACGAGAGGACGACGTCGTCGACGTTCATGCCGCGGCCTCCAGTGCACTCTTCTCGCGCCGCACGGCGCCCCGGTAGGCGTCTTTGTTGACGTAGTACGCCATCCGGTCGAGGCCCAGGTAGTGATAGCCGCCCGTGACATCGGGCCACGCCGTTCCCGTGACCCGGTCGCGGAAGCGGGCGGCGCGGGTGGGATCGGTCTCCACCGCGTCGAGGTAGGCGGCGAGCAGCTCCGCCTGTTCGTAGCGACCCTGCCAGCCGATGCCGGACGCCTCGATCATGCCCATCACGTAGAGGCCGTTGAACGAGGCGGGGAAGACGTTCAGGAAGAGCCGTGGCGAGGCTCCCTGCCAGTGCAGGTGCTCCCGGTCGACGAACGGATAGTCCAGGGTGTAGCCGGTGGCGAGCAGCACGAGGTCGTACTCGTCGGCGCTGCCGCCGCGGAAGTGCACCGTCTGCCCGTCGAAGCGGTCGATGTCCGAGCGGATGCGCAGGTCGCCCTGGCCCAGGTGGTTGAGGATCAGGGTGTTCACGATCGGATGAGACTCGTAGATGCGGTAGTTCGGCTTCGGGAACCCGAACCGCACGGGGTCTCCCGTGAACGCCCGCAGGACGCGGCTGTCGACCGCCTGCTTGATGCGCGCCGGCAGCGGGCGGCCCTGGTTGAGGGTGTCGCTGGGCTTGCCGAACAGGTAGCGGGGCACGAAGTAGTACCCGCGTCGCACGCTCATGTCGACGGACACGGCGTGATGCACGGCATCCACAGCGATGTCGCAGCCCGAGTTCCCGGCGCCGATCAGCAGCACGCGCTTGCCGCGCAGCTGTTCCGGGGACTTGTACGCGCTGGTGTGCAGCAGTTCGCCCGAGAACTCCCCACGGAACGTCGGCACGTTCGGCTCGGCGAGGGTCCCGTTGGCGAGGACGACGCCGGCGTACCAGCGCGTGTCCGTGCCGTCGGGGCCCGAACTGGTCAGCTCCCAACCGCCGTCGCGAGGCTCGAGGCGGGTGACGCGCGTGTCGAACCGGAACAGGCCGGTGAGTGCGAAGTGGTCGGCGAAGTCGTCGAAGTACTCCTTCAGCACCCGGTGGCCGGGGTAGTCGACCCGCGAGCGCATCGGGAACTCGGCGAACTCCGTCGTGGTGCGCGAGGAGATCAGATGCGCGGACTCGTACATCGTGCTGCGGGGATTGGTGATGTCCCAGAGGCCGCCCACGCTGTGCGAGGCCTCGTAGCCGTCGACCACGATTCCGCGCTTCTGCAGCGCACGCGCCGCGGCCAACCCCGATGGACCCGCGCCGATCACGGCGTATCTGTTCATGCTGCTCCCCGCACGTCAGTGTGCTCGAAAAAACGCCCCGCTCACCGATCGTAATGGGTGGGCGGGGGCGTCGAGTTCCGCGAGGTCAGGCGGCTCCGAGGTGCTGCTGACGAGCGGCGACGGCTTCCCGGATGGCCGTGAACAGCGGATGCTCGGGGTCCAGGCCCGTGGTGCGGGCGGTGAAGGCGGCGGGCTCCTCCGTGCGCAGCAGCTGCTGGAGCTCCGCCGACTGCTCGTCGGCCGGATCGTCGAACTCCAGTGCTGCCGACACGGCCGCCACGAGAGCCACGGTCGGCAGGCCGCGCTCCGCAGCCATCGCCGCTGGTCCCACGAAGCGCTCGTGCCGCGAGATCTTGCGCAGCGGCTGCCGTCCCACGCGCTGCACCGTGTCGACGAGCGCAGGATTGCGGAACCGCTCGAGGATCGTGGCGCGATACGCCGCGAGGTCGGCGGGGTCGAGCCCGTGCTCGGCGACCAGTACAGCCGAGGTCTCCTCCAGCGCGGCCGAGACGCTCGCCGCGATGGCCGGGTCGGCCAAGGCATCCGAGATCCGTTCGATCCCTGCGCGGGCGCCGAAGTAGGCCGTCGCGGCGTGCCCCGTGTTCACCGTGAAGAGCTTGCGCTCGATGTACGGCGCCAGGTCGTCGACGAAGTGCGCGCCGGGGACGGCCGGCAGTGCCCCGCCGAATGGACCCGATTCGATCGCCCATTCGAAGTAGGGCTCGACCGTGACGTCGACCCCGCCGTCTGCAGGCTGTGCCGGCACGATGCGATCGACAGCCGTGTTCGCGAAGACCGCGCGGGGGAGCAGCACCTCGGCATCCGCTCCCGCCGCCGTCGCGATCTCCTGGCGGAGCAGGTCGGTGGCGCCGATCGCGTTCTCGCAAGCCATGACCTGCAGAGGCGCGGCATCGGGGGAACGGAGGGCGAGTCCGGCCACGATCGACGGCGCCACGAACCGCAGCACCGTCGGGCCGACCGCGGTCGTGACGACATCGGCCGTCGCGACCTCCTCCGCCACGGCGGCGGGATCGGTGCGGCTGTTGACGGCTCGGAAACCGGTGACGACATGGTCGGTCCCTCCGGGGCCGGCCTCGTGCACGGTGTACGAGTCGACCGCGTTGATCGCGTCCACCAGAGCATCGGCGACGTCGGAGAACACGACCTCGTATCCGCCCTGGCGGAGCAGCAGCCCGACGAAACCGCGCCCGATGTTGCCCGCCCCGAAGTGGACCGCCTTCATCCCTCGTTCACCTCCGAGAGGAGGGCGTAGAGCTCCTCCGGGGTCTGTGCTGCGGAGAGCCGGGCCACGTCGTCCTCCTCGGAGAACAGGATCGCGATCCGGGAGAGGATCTCCAGGTGCTCGTCACCGATCCCGGCGATGCCGATCACGAAGGTCGCGGAATCGCCTGCCCAGTCCACACCGCCGTCGTAGCGGACGACCGACAGGGCCGAGGCGAGGATGGCGTCCTTCGCGTCGTTGGTGCCGTGCGGGATCGCGAGACCGTTGCCCATGAACGTCGACACGGTCTCCTCGCGCTGCCGCATCGCGTCGACGTAGGCGGGGGTCACGGCTCCGGCGGCGACGAGGATGTCCGTGGCCTCCTGGAGCGCCTCGTCCCGCGTCGCCCCGCCGGGGTGGATGCGGACCTGCTCGGGGGTGAGAACGCTCATTCTGTGTCCTTTCGCTGTGCCCGCACCATCTCGACGACCTCTTCGTAGCGGGGCGAGTTCATGAAGTTGTCGACCGACACATGGACCGAGTTCGGCGACTTCGCCGTGGCGCGCTCGGTGAGCTGCTGCTGCGTGATCACCACGTCGGCCGTTCCATCGAGGTTCGCGATGGCCTGGTTGGTGACGTTCACGTCCTCGATGCCGGCCTTCTTGAGCTTGTTGCGGAGGACGCTGGCGCCCATCGCGGACGAGCCCATACCGGCGTCACACGCGAACACGATCCGCTCGATCGGTGCGGCGGCGACGGCGGTCGCGCTCGGCACCGCATCCGTCGCAGCGGGCGCGGCCGATGCCGTCGAGGTTCGCAGCGCATCCATCGCCGCGGACGACTTGCCCTTGTTCGCCTCGGTCTGTGCGATCGCGTCGCCGAAGGTGTCGCCCTCGGCCTCGAGGTCGCGCTTGTGGGAGGCCCGCAGGAACGCGGCTGTGAGCAGGAAGGTCACGGTCGCGGCCAGCACGACCGACAGGTAGACCACCAGCAGGTTCGCGAATCCGCCCGCAGCCGGTGCGACGGCCGCGGCGGTGACCGCGATGATGCTGCCCGGCGCCGCGGGGAAGGCGAGTCCGCCGTTCAGCAGCATGTTCGTCGTCACGCCGGTGGCCCCACCCGCGATGAGCGCGATGATGGTGATCGGCTTGCTCAGCGCATACGGGAAGTAGATCTCGTGGATGCCGCCGAAGAACTGGATGATCGCCGCTCCCGGAGCGGACGCCTTCGCCGCACCGACGCCGAAGAAGCTGAACGCCAGCAGCAGTCCGATGCCGGGGCCGGGGTTCGCCTCGATGAGGAACAGGATCGACTTGCCGGTCTCCTCGACCTGCTGGAGACCGAGGGGGGTGAACACTCCGTGGTTGATGGCGTTGTTGAGGAACAGCACCTTGGCCGGCTCGACGACGACCGAGAGCAGCGGCAGCAGCTGAGCGTCGACGAGCCAATCGACGACCTTGCCCAGGAAGGTGCTCACACCGAGGATCACCGGACCGAACACGAAGAAGCCGATGATCGCGAGCAGCATTCCGAGGATGCCGGCGGAGAAGTTGTTCACCAGCATCTCGAAGCCCGGGCGGATCTTCCCTTCCCACAGCTTGTCCATCTGCTTGGTGATCCAGGCCGCGAGCGGGCCCATGATCATGGCGCCGAGGAACATCGGGATGTTGGTGCCGACGATCACGCCCATCGTGGCGATGACGGCGACCACGCCGCCGCGCTCGCCGTAGATCATGCGTCCGCCGGTGTTGGCGATCAGCAGGGGCAGCAGGTACGTGACCATCGGCCCGACCAGGCCCACGTACTGCGGGAAGGTGGCGCCGTCCTCGGTCTGTGCCAGGGTCGTCATCGCACCCTCCCAGCCGACGAGATCGGCGTTGCCGAAGCCACCGAGCAGGTCGGAGACCGGGTGCCACCACCCGAGCCAGCCGACGGCGATGAAGAGCATCGTGATGAAGCCCCAGGCGATGAAGGCCGCGATGTTCGGCATGATCATGCCGGAGAGGAAGGTGCCGAAGCGCTGCACTCCTACGCGGAGGCCACCGGGTTTGGTGGCGGCAGGTGACGTCGTCGTCATGATGTCGTCTCTTTCTTGTGAAGGGGGAGTTCCGAGGCGAGCATCGCCACGGCGGTTCGGGCGGAGGAGGCATCGTCGGCGGCCAGGGCGGCCTCGGCGAGGCTCCGCGCCTCGGACGGGGTGCGTTCGGAGAGCGCGTGTCGCACATCGGCCAGTGCTGGGGGCGCCATCGAGAGACTCGTGGCGCCGAGACCGACCAGCACGACGGCGAGGAGCGGATCTGCGGCGGCCTCGCCGCAGATGCCGACCGGCTTGCCCAGGCGGGCACCGGCATCGCCGACCTCGCGCACCAGGCGGAGCACGGCCGGATGCCAGGGGTCCTGGAAACCGGCGACCGAGCCGAGCATCCGGTCGGCCGCCATGGTGTACTGCGTGAGGTCGTTCGTGCCGATCGAGGCGAAGTCGGCGTGCGCGAGCACGCGGTCGGCCAGCAGGGCGCTCGCCGGGATCTCGACCATGACACCTGCGGTCTGCAGTCCGTACTCGCGGGCGAGCCCCGTGAAGTAGATCGTCTCCTCGACGGTGGCCACCATCGGAGCCATCACCCACAGGTCGGCGTCGGTCTCGGCGTCGGCTTCGGCCAGGGCGGTCAACTGCTCGCGCAGGATGTCCTCGCTCGCGCGCAGCGCCCGGAGGCCCCGCAGCCCCAGCGCCGGGTTCTCCTCGTGCGCGTCGTTGAGGAACGCCAGCGGCTTGTCGGCGCCGGCATCGAGCATCCGGACCACGACCTTCTTGCCGGGAAAGGCCGCCAACAGCTCGCGGTACGACTCGCGTTGCTGGGCGATGGTCGGCGCCTGTGCCGAGGAGAGGAACAGGAACTCGGTGCGGAACAGCCCGACGCCCTCGGCCCCCCGAACGACCGCATCGGCCGCATCTGCGGGCTTCCCCAGGTTCGCGAGCAGCGCGACAGGTGTGCCGTCGGCGAGGGCGCCGGGAGTGGGAGGAGCGGTGTCGGCCGACTGGCGGGCAGCGGCGCGCTGAGCTGCGCGGTCCTTCTCGTCCTCCGTCGGTTCGCGGGTGACCACGCCGCTGGCGGCATCGACGATCACCGTCTCGCCCGTGACGAGCTGCGTCCCGTCCGCGACGCCGACGCCGACGATCGCGACGATACCCTTCTCCCTCGCGAGGATCGCGGTGTGGGAGGTCGGCCCGCCGTCGGTCGTGATCAGAGCGAGCACCTGATCCAGGTCCAGGAGTGCGGTGTCGGCCGGGGCGAGGTCGCGGGCGACCAGGACGAACGGGTGTCCCGGGTTCGGGACGCCGGGCGCATCGACGCCGCGCAGGTGCGCCAGGACGCGCTGCGCGATGTCGTCGAGATCGGCGGCGCGCTCGCCGAGGTACCCTCCGACGGCCTCGAGTGTGGCGCGGAAACCTGCGAACGCATCGTGCACCGCCCATTCGGCGGTCGCCCCGGCGTCGATCCGCTCGTCGACCTCCTCCTGGAGCGTCGGATCCTCGGCGATCATCGCCTGCGCTTCCAACACATCCTGTGCGGCACCGCCTGCCGCCTCACCGCGCTCGTTCAGTTCGCGGGCGACCGTCGCGACCGCCTCGCGTACTCGCGCGCGTTCGGTTTCGGCGCCCACCGTGCTCGGGGTGTTCTCCGGAGCCGGCATCGCCTCGGCCATGCGGACGACCGGTCCCTGGGCCACACCCAGACCGATGCCCACCCCGCGCAGCTCGCTCATCCGGCGGCGTCCTGGTCATGGTCGGTGGTGAGGAGCTCGGTGAGCGTGTCCAGCACGCCTTCGGCCCCGTCGCCGTCGGCCGTCAGGGTCACGTAGTCGCCGTACTCGATCGCGAGCGAGATCACGCCGAGGATGCTGGCGGCATTGACCGGTTTGCCCGAGTCCTTCGCGATCGTCACGGCGAGGCCCGAGTCCTTGGCCGCCTGTGCGAACAGCTTCGCGGGGCGGGCGTGCAGTCCGTGGGAGGAGCCGATCCGTACGGTGCGGGTGGCGGTCATGATGTTCCTTTCGGGGTGTCGCTGGCGGCGGCGAGGATCGATCGGGCGAAGTCGAGGGTGCGGGATCCGTCACGGTCGGAGAAGACGTCATCAGGAAGCACGGCGACGGGCGCTTCCACGCTGCGGCGCATCGCCTCGAGCCGGTCACCGAGATGCGGACCGACGAGGACGAGGTCGTGGTCGGAGCCGGCGACGGAACTCTCGGTGCCCGCCACGGCATCCCAGCCGAGACCGGCCGCTGTCGCCGCAGTGCGGAGCCGCAGTGCGACGAACGTGCTCGACGCGCCGGCGCCGCACACCACGAGGATCCTCATCGATTCCCACCTTCCTGAGAACAGTCTGGGAACAAGGAGGGGTGCCGCACCAACAGGTTCCTTTCCGCCCGGGCGGAACCCCGGTTTCCGCCCGGGGATGCCGGCATGCTGACATCATGGAGACCACGTCGAGACAGTGCGGTCACAAAGCGGGAAGGGGAGGATCATGTCGCGCCAGCGCCAGGACCTGCTCCTCACCGCTCTGCTGCGCCAGGAGGGGTGGGCGACGGCTGCCAGCCTCGCCGATCTGCTCGGGGTCACGCCCCGCAGCATCCGGTCGTACGTGGCAGCGCTGAACGCACGGACCCCGGGGGCCGGCGTGATCGAATCCGGCCCGGCCGGGTATCGCGCAGGATCCGGTGCCCGCGGTGCGCTCCGGATGCGCCAGACCGGCGAGTCCGCGCCCCGCGATCGTCTGCACACGCTCGTGCGGCTGCTGCTCGACGAGCCCGCCGGGATCGACGTGTTCGACACGGCCGACGAGCTGCACGTGAGTGAGGCGACTCTCGAGGCGGACCTGGTCAGGGTGCGCAGTCTGCTCGACGGCACCGAACTCGCGCTCGAGCGCGACCGCGAGAGGGTGCGACTGCGAGGGAACGAAGCCGCCCAGCGGCGCCTGCTCAGCAGACTCGCGCACGACGAGATGGATGACGCCTCCTTCCATCCGGAGACCTTCCGGCGTGCCCTGTCGAGGTCTGCGGTGGCCGCCAGCGCGGTCGGTCCGTTCAAGACGTCACTGGTGCGGGAACTCGGCGAGCTCGGCTACTACGTGAACGAGCTCGCGATCGCCGACGTGCTGCTGCACATCGCGATCGCCGCCGAGCGGGTGGCCGCGGGGCACGCCCTCGAGTCGTCGCCGGCGGGTGCCCGGGAGGAGATCCCGCGGGTGGGTGCCGTCATCGCCCGGCTCGCCGCCGAGCACTTCGACGTGGTCCTCGGCGACGGCGACAGCGGTCACCTCGCCTCCCTGGTCCTGACCCGGATCGTCGCGCCGGGGGAGGACGCGACGAGAGCGGTCGCGCGCAGCGGTGTGGACCCGGCTGTCGAAGCCGCGGTCCGGGCGGAGATCGCCCGCGCCGCCGAAGACTTCCAGGTCGATCTGGTGGACGAGACCTTCGTCCTCCGACTCGCCCTGCACGTGCAGAACCTGCTGCGGCGGGCCGAGGAGAGCGCACTGACGCGCAACCCGCTCACCCGCTCGCTCAAGACGACGTATCCGATGATCTTCGAGGTGGCGGTCTCGATTGCGAGCGGGCTCCACGACCGCGTCGGCACACCCATCCACGACGATGAGATCGCCTACATCGCCATGCACGTCGGCGGGCGACTCGAGCGCAGTCGCAAGGCGGAGTCGATCCTGACGGCCACGATCGTCTGCCCCGGCTACCAGGAGCTGCACGAGCTGCTGCGCTCGAGCGTCGACCGCTCACTCGGCTCGGCGATCGAGGTCACGACCGTCGTCACCAACGTCGATCCCGACTGGACCTCCTTCGACACCGATCTCGTCCTGAGTACGATCGAACCGGGGGATGCGGGCGACCGATTCGTCCGCATCCAGCCGTTCCTGACGGACGCCGACGTCGACCGCATCCAGCAGGCCGCCGCACGCGTCCGCCGCGGGCGACGCCTCACCCGCCTACGCGGCGAACTCGCGCGCTACTTCCTGGCCGACGCCTACGTCTTCCCGTTGCCGGATGAGGGGGAGGAGGCGATCATCAGGCGTCTCGGTGGTCTCCTGGTGCGGGCGGGACTGATCGGCGAGGACTACGTCGAGAACACGATCGTGCGCGAGCGGATGTCGTCGACCGCCTTCACGGATGCGCTCGCGGTGCCGCACGCGCTGCAGATGACGGCGACCCGCACGGCCATCGCGATCGGTGTGGCGGACGGCTCTGCCGCGTGGGGCGGCGGTCGCGTGCAGGTCGTCGCGCTCGCCGCGTTCAGCGAGAGCGACCGGGCGGCGTTCCAGACGGTGTTCGAGCAGCTGGTCGAGGTGTTCAGCGAGCGCGAGAGCGTCCAGCGCATCGTCCGCAGGGGCACCACGTTCGAGGCCTTCCTCGACGAGCTCGTCGCGGTGATCGACGGCTGATCCGCGTCTCACGCCCGAGGCGCGAGCACCTCGGCGAGCTGATCCAGCACGTCGTCCGCGGTGTCGGACGCCGCCGTCTCGAGCACGACCGCGTCACCGGACGAGATCCCGAGGTCCATGACCGCCAGCACGCTGCTCAGGTCGACGGTCGTGCCGTCGGCGGTGCGCAGGGTCACCGGAGCTCCGTGCGACTGCGCGAGTCGCACGAGCTCGGCCACCGGCCGGGCGTGCGCGCCGTTGTGCGCGCTGACGATCAGGCGTCGGGTGGGCATGCTCAGGAGCGCTCGTCGAGCAGGGCGCGCACTCCCGCCTCGAGCTCGGCCACGGCACCGCGTGCGGCGTCGGCGGAGTCCGCTCTGGCGTCGATGTAGACCTTGAGCTTCGGTTCGGTGCCGCTCGGTCGGACGATGACGCGCGAGCCGTCGCCGAGGCGATACCGCAGCACGTCGCCGGAGGGCTGTCCCGGTGCCGCCTGCAGCAGGTCTTCGGCCGACGTGATGCTGCGTCCGGCGATGTGTGTCGGCGGCAGCGAGCGCAGCGCGAGCATGACATTGCCGATGACGGCGAGATCCTCGACGCGCACCGAGACCTGGCCGCTGGCGAAGTGCCCGTACGTCTCGCCCAACTCATCGAGCAGATCGACGAGCGTGGCCCCGCGGTCTCGCGCCTCGGCGGCGAGTCCGAGCACGGCGACCGCCGCGGACACTCCGTCCTTGTCGCGCACGGTCTCGGGGTTCACGAGGTACCCGAGCGCCTCCTCGAATCCGAAGACGATGCCGGGGGCGCGGGAGATCCACTTGAATCCGGTCAGGGTCTCGTGGAAGTCGAGTCCGTGGTGAGCGGCGACGGCACCCAGTCCGGGCGACGACACGAGCGAGCAGGCGAGCGACGCTCCGGGGGTGCCGGCCGCGGTGCGGGCGGCCCTCGCGCCGAGCAGGAGCCCGACCTCGTTGCCCGTCAGACGACGCCAGCCGTCCGCGGCGGAGTCGTCGGGAACTGCGACGGCGAGGCGGTCGGCGTCGGGGTCGTTGGCGAGGATGAAGTCCGCTTTCACGCGGCGGGCCCGCGCGAAGGCGAGGTCCATCGCCCCCGGCTCCTCGGGATTCGGGAACGAGACGGTGCGGAAGGTCGCATCGGGCGTGAGCTGCTCGTCGACGACGAACGGCTGGGGGTAGCCGGCGTCCCGGACGATGCGCGACAGTGTCTCCCAGCCCACCCCGTGCATGGCGGTGTAGACCCACCGCATGCCGGAGGATCCGGCAGGTGCGGGAGCGACGGCGGCGGTGGCCGCGATGTAGGCCTCGACGACGTCCTCGCCGGCGGTCTCGTAGGCCGTGGAGCGGGGCAGCGCCGCCACGGAGCCGGTGTCGGCCGTGCGCTGGATGTGCGCGGCGATCTCGGCATCCGCGGGGGAGACGATCTGCGAGCCCTGGTCGGCGCCTCCCAGATACACCTTGTAGCCGTTGTCGTTCGGCGGGTTGTGGCTCGCGGTCACCATCACGCCGGCGTCCGCGCCGAAGTGACGGACGGCGAAGGCGAGCACGGGGGTCGGCAGCAGGCGGGGCAGCAGGATCGCGTGCAGACCGGCGCCGGCGAAGAGTTCGGCGGAGTCCGTGGCGAACACTCGGGAGTTCCGGCGACCGTCGTAGCCGATCACGACGGTCGGGGTGTGCCCGGGAACCGCCTTCTCGCGCAGGTACGCGGCGAATCCCGCGGCCGCCTGTGCCACGAGGACGCGGTTCATCCGGTTGCTCCCCGCGCCGAGCTCGCCGCGGAGGCCGGCGGTTCCGAACTCGAGGCGCGCACGGAACCGGTCGTCGAGTTCCGCGACGGCGGCGCCGTCCCCGCCGGAGGCTCGAGTGATCAGACCGGCGAGCTCGTCGCGGGTCTCGTGATCGGGGTCCTGTCGCAGCCAGGCGCGCGCCTGTGCGAGCCGCTCCTCGCTCACAGGGCCTCGACCACCCTGGCCAGGAGCGCCGAGATCACCGGTTCGGCCTCGCGGCCCGCCTCGATCACCTCGGCATGGCTGAGCGGGGTCTGCTGGATCCCGGCAGCCAGGTTCGTGATGAGGGAGAACCCGAGGATCTCCATGCCGGCCTCGCGGGCGGCGATCGCCTCGAGAGCGGTCGACATGCCGACGATGTGTCCGCCGATGTGCTTCGCCATCTGCACCTCGGCCGGGGTCTCGTAGTGCGGGCCGCGGAACTGGGTGTACACGCCCTCGTCGAGCATCGGGTCGATGCTGCGCGCGATGTCGCGGAGGCGCTTCGCGTACAGGTCCGTCAGGTCGACGAAGGTCGCTCCCTCGAGCGGGGAGTCGGCGGTGAGGTTGATGTGGTCGCTGATCAGCACCGGCTGGCCGGGCGTCCACGTCTCGCGGATGCCTCCGGCGCCGTTCGTGAGCACCATGATCTTGGCCCCCGTGGCGGCGGCGGTGCGGACGCTGTGCACGACGCGACGGACGCCGTGGGCCTCGTAGTAGTGGGTGCGGGCGCCGATGACGAGGACGTTCTTGCCCCCGGGCGTGCGGATGCTGCGGAGCGTGCCGACGTGTCCCTCCAGCGCGGGCTTCGAGAACCCGGTCACCTCGGTGGCGGGGATCGTCGCGACGGTCTCGCCGATGATGTCGGCGGCCTTGCCCCAGCCGCTGCCGAGGGTGAGGGCGATGTCGTGATTCTCGACTCCGGTCAGACGCGCGATGTCGGCGGCGGCCTGGGCGGCGACCTCGAACGGGTTCGCGGTCGGGTCATCGAGAGGATTGCTGTGCGTTTCGGGCATGGATCCACTCTAGGAAGGTGCAGGCTCCGGGGCCAGGATTGCGGAAGAATGGGTTGCATGTCTTCCACCACTTTCGAGCGCACTCAGCGCGTCGCCGTCCTCGGCGGCGGTCCCGGCGGTTACGAGGCGGCTCTCGCGGCCGCTCAGCTCGGAGCGGAGGTGACCCTGGTCGAGCGGGTGGGAGTCGGCGGATCGGCCGTCCTCACCGACGTCGTGCCCTCCAAGAGCCTGATCGCGACGGCTGATGCCGCAGTGGCCATCTCCGAGGCGAGCGACCTCGGGGTGAACTTCTACGCGAAGGGGGAGAACGGCAAGCCGCTCAAGCCCGAGATCGCGATCAACCTCGCCGCCGTCAACAAGCGTCTCATCGCGCTCGCCGGGCAGCAGTCCGAGGATATGCGGGCGACTCTGCTCGAAGCCGGCGTCCGGATCCTCTCCGGGCACGGGCGCCTCGAGGGTCCCACCGCGATCGTGGTGTCGACGGGCGAGAAAGGCACCGACTTCGACCGCGTCGAGGCCGACACCATCGTCGTGGCCGTGGGGGCGTCGCCCCGTGAGCTCGATTCCGCGAAGCCCGACGGCAAGCGCATCCTCACGTGGACGCAGCTGTACGACATGAAAGCGCTGCCGGAACACCTCATCGTCGTGGGCTCCGGCGTCACCGGCGCGGAGTTCGCCTCCGCCTACATGAACCTCGGCGCCAAGGTCACGCTCATCTCCAGCCGCGAGCAGGTGCTTCCCGGTGAGGACAAGGATGCGGCGAGCGTCCTGGAGAAGGTGTTCAAGCGCGGCGGGATGCAGGTGCTCTCGAAGTCCCGTGCCGACAAGGTCGAGGCCACGAAGGAGGGCGTGACCGTCACGCTGTCCGACGGTCGCACGGTCGAGGGGAGCCACTGCCTCATGGCGGTGGGCTCGATCCCGAACACCGCGGGGATCGGCCTGGAGGAGGCCGGCGTCGAGCTCGACGACTCGGGTCACGTGCGGGTGAACAAGGTCGCGCGCACCTCGGTGCCCAACGTCTACGCGGTCGGGGACTGCACGAACTTCTTCCCGCTCGCCTCGGTCGCATCCATGCAGGGGCGCACGGCCGTCTTCCACGCGCTCGGTGACATCGTGATCCCGCTGGAACTCATCAAGATCACCTCGAACATCTTCACCGCTCCGGAGATCGCGACGGTCGGATACGGGGTGAAGGACGTCGAGGACGGCGTCGCGGACGGCATGGTCTACAAGCTCCCGCTCGCGGCCAACCCCCGCGCCAAGATGATGGGCATCAAGGACGGCTTCGTCAAGCTCATCGCCCGCAAGGGATCCGGCACCGTCATCGGCGGCGTGATCGTGGCCCCGAAGGCCTCCGAGCTGATCTATCCGATCGCTGTGGCGGTCGAGCGTCGCCTCACGGTCGACCAGGTCTCGCGGGTGTTCGCGGCATACCCGTCGCTCTCGAGCAGCATCACCGATGCCAGCCGGGCGATGCACCTCGTGAACATCTCCTGAGACACCGGACGACGAGAAAGGCGCCCCACCTCGGTGGGGCGCCTTTCTCGTAGGCGGGGATCAGCTGATCGTGAGCAGCTGGTGTCCGGCGGAGACCGTCAAACCGGCATCCGCGTTGATGTTGCCGATGATGCCGTCCTTGTGCGCCTGCAGCGGCTGCTCCATCTTCATCGCCTCGAGCACGACGACGAGATCGCCCTTGACGACCTGCTGACCGTCTTCGACGGCGATCTTGACGACCGTGGCCTGCATGGGCGACTTCACCGCGTCGCCGGATGCGCCCGCGTTGGCCGTGGTGGCGTGGCTGCGCCGCGACGGCGGCACGACGGCGGGGCGACCCGCGGTGCCCGGAGCGACCGCCACGCGGTCGGGCAGGCTCACCTCGAGGCGCTTGCCGGAGACCTCGACGACGACGGTGTGGCGCGACTCGCCGGCGGCCGGCGACTCGAGCTCGCCGTCCCACGCGGGGATGTCGTTGACGAACTCGGTCTCGATCCAGCGGGTGAAGATACCGAACTCGCCGTTCTCGGCCGTGAATGCCGGGTCGCGGACGACCTTGCGGTGGAACGGGATGACGGTGGGGAGACCGGCGACCTCGAACTCGTCGAGTGCGCGGCGGGAGCGCTCCAGCGCCTCCGCCCTGTCCTTGCCGGTCACGATGATCTTCGCGAGCAGCGAGTCGAACGCGCCCGAGACCGAGTCGCCGGCGGTGACGCCGGAGTCGAGGCGGATGCCGGGACCCCCGAAGGTCTTGAAGACGTGGATCGGACCGGGCTGGGGGAGGAACCCGCGACCGGGGTCCTCGCCGTTGATGCGGAACTCGATGGAGTGGCCCTGCGGCTTCGGGTCGTCGTAGTCGATGGTGCCGCCGGCCGCGATGCGGAACTGCTCGCGCACCAGGTCGATGCCGGTGACCTCTTCGGAGACCGGGTGCTCGACCTGCAGGCGGGTGTTCACCTCGAGGAACGAGACCGTGCCGTCGGCACCGATCAGGAACTCGCAGGTGCCCGCACCGACGTATCCGACCTCCTTGAGGATGGCCTTCGACGCCGAGTAGAGCAGGTCGTTCTGCTCCTCGGTCAGGAACGGTGCAGGAGCCTCTTCGACGAGCTTCTGGTGGCGGCGCTGCAGCGAGCAGTCGCGCGTGGAGATGACGACGACGTTGCCCTCGGCATCGGCCAGGCACTGCGTCTCGACGTGGCGCGGCTTGTCGAGGTACTTCTCGACGAAGCACTCGCCGCGACCGAAGGCGGCGACGGCCTCGCGGGTGGCCGACTCGAACAGCTCGGCGACCTCGTCGAGCTCGCGGGCGACCTTGAGGCCACGTCCGCCGCCGCCGTATGCCGCCTTGATGGCGATCGGGAGGCCGAACTCCTTCGCGAAGGCGATGACCTCGTCGGCTCCGGCCACGGGACCGGGGGTTCCGGGCGCGAGGGGAGCGCCGACCTTCTCGGCGACGTGACGCGCGGTCACCTTGTCGCCGAGGGCCTCGATCGCCTCGGGCGACGGACCGATCCAGGTCATCCCCGCGTCGATGATGGCGCGGGCGAACTCGGCGTTCTCGGCGAGGAACCCGTAGCCGGGGTGCACGGCGTCGGCACCGGCGCGGCGGGCGATGGAGAGGATCTTCTCGATCTGCAGGTACGTCTCGGCGCTGGTCGAGCCGCCGAGCGCGTACGCCTCGTCTGCGAGACGGGAGTGCAGGGCATCACGATCCTGGTCGGCATAGACGGCGACCGACGCGATCCCGGAGTCTCGAGCGGCGCGGATGATGCGTACGGCGATCTCGCCGCGGTTGGCGACGAGCACCTTGGCGATAGCAGGCATGGTTGCCAGCCTAGCGAGAAGGCCCTCGATCCCTTTGACGACTCCCCACAAGAAAGTGGGGGAAACGTGGAGGGGAGTCTACGACCACAGATCCGTCCATCGGACGCCGAGCTCCGCGGCCAGGCGCCGCACGGTCGACAGGGACATGCCCACGACGGTCGAGGGATCGCCGTCGACCCGGGTGATGAAGGCGCCGCCCAGACTGTCCACGGTGAAGGCTCCCGCCACGTGCAGCGGCTCGCCCGAGGCCACGTAGGCCGTGATCTCCGCGTCGCTCACGTCTTCGGCGAAGGTCACCGCCGCCTCGGCGACGGCGGTCGCCTCGACGGGCTCCGCGCCGGGAACGACCCGGAACACCGAGTGCCCGGAGTGCAGGATGCCGGTCGCGCCGCGCATCTCCTCCCACCGCCGGGTGGCCTCCTCCGCGGTGTACGGCTTGCCGTAGACCCGCCCGCCGAGCGCGAACATCGAGTCACCGCCGATCACGAGACCGTCGAACTCGCCCTCCTCTGCGAGACTGCGGGCGACCGCTGCGGCCTTGGCGCGGGCGAGGAGCAGCACCAGCTCGGCGGGGGCGAGCGCGGCGCCGCGTTCGGCCTCGGCGGCTGCGGCGACGGCATCCTCGTCGACATCGGGAGAGAGGGTGAGCGGCTCGATCCCCGCCTGCCGCAGCAGCATCAGTCGGGCGGGAGAGGTGGAGGCGAGGCAGACGCGCATGTCCACCACCGTATCCTCGAAGAATGACTTCCTCCGCAGCCGACGTGCTCGAACTCGACATCACCGGCATCGCACACGGGGGCACCTTCGTCGCCCGCCATGAGGGCCGCGTGGTCTTCGTCTCCGATGCGATCCCCGGGGAGCGTGTCCGTGCCAGGGTGATCGCCCCGCAGGAGGGCGCGGACGCCTCCACCCGCAGCTTCTGGCGGGCCGAGACGATCGAGGTCCTCGACGCGTCGGAGCATCGCCGTCCGCACATCTGGGCCGAGGCCGATCTCTCCCGGGATCCGGCGGACCGCCCGGGCGGAGCCGATCTCGGCCACATCGACCTCGGGTACCAGCGGGTGCTCAAGCGCCAGGTGCTGACGGAGGCGCTCGACCGGTTCGCGGGATCAGGTCTCGTCGCTCCCGAGATCGAGGCCGTCGACTCCGGTGACGGCACCGGCTGGCGCACCCGCGTCACCCTGCACGTCGACGAGTCGGGTGAGGTCGGTCCGTTCGCTGCGCGCAGCCACCGCGTGATCCCCGTCACCAGCTACCCGCTCTCGCGTCCCGCCATCGCCGAGGCCGCACTTGCCCTGCACGGCGAGGCGCCGGGACGCATCGAACTCGTCGAACCGGCCGACGGCCGAGTCCGCGTCATCCGGCGGGAGGAGACCGAGCGGCCGGCGAAGGTCGCTCGCGGCTTCCGTCGCCGCCCGACACCGGAAGTGATCGAGGAGGTCGTCGGCGACCGCCGCTTCCAGGTCGATGCGACGGGATTCTGGCAGGTGCACCCGCGCGCGGCGTCCGTGCTCGACGCCGCGGTCTACGGCGTGCTCGAGGGGCACGTCGACGAGCAGAAGACGCACTACGACCTCTACGGCGGTGTCGGACTCTTCGCTGCGACCCTCGCCGACCTCGGCGGCTCCGACATCGTCACGGTCGAGTCGAGTGCGCGGGCCACCCAGCACGCAGCCGCCAACCTCGCCCCGCTCGATGTGAAGGCCGTGACCGCGCGCGTGGATCGCTTCCTCTCCACGCAGAAGAGCGGTGGGCGCACCGGAGCCGTCATCCTCGACCCGCCGCGTGCCGGGGCCGGGCGCCAGGTCGTCGAGGCGGTGCACGCCCTCGCGCCGGAGGCCATCGCGTACGTCGCGTGCGACCCGGTGGCCCTCGCCAGAGACCTCGGGACGTTCCGGACCCTCGGGTGGAAGGTCGACCGGCTGCGCGGCTTCGACCTCTTCCCGCACTCGCACCACTTCGAGGTCGTCGCGCTCCTCACCCGGTGACCGATCCCGGCCGCCGCCGGGTACTCACTAGGCTGGGTGGATGAGCAGGGTCGCACTCATCGACGATCACGAGTCCGTTCGCCTCGGCCTCGAGGCCGCGTGCGCGCGTGATTCGCAGACGGTGGTGTTCTCCGGCAGCACGGTCGTCTCCTACCTCGAGTGGCGAGTGGCCTCCGCGTCCGCTCCGGCCGACGTGGTCGTGCTCGACCTCACTCTCGGTGACGGGTCGACCGTGACGGAGAACGTGACCTCGCTCGTGAACGACGGGGCGAGCGTCGTGATCCACAGCGTGGCCGACCGTCCCGCAGCAGTGCGCGAGGCGCTCTCGGCCGGCGCCGCCGGCGTCGTCAGCAAGTCATCCGCTCTCGACGACGTGTTGGATGCGATCCGCACCGTCGCCCAGGGCGAAGCGCTCAACAACGTCGAATGGGCCAGCGCCGTCGACGGCGATCGGGCGTTCGCCGACGCGCAGCTCTCCACTCGCGAGCGCGAGGTGCTCCGGCTCTATGCCACGGGACTGCCGCTGAAGGCGGTCGCCGAACGTCTCGGCGTCGCCTACTCCACGGCCAAGGAGAACATCACCCGCGTCCGCGTGAAGTACGTCGAGGTCGGTCGTCCGGCACCCACCAAGGTGGACCTCCTCCGTCGGGCGATGGAGGACGGGATCGTCGCGGCCGACGGGGCGGCGAGTGCCCGCTGATCCGCTCAGCATCCGCGATGCCTGGAGCAAGATCCCCTCGCCCGGCAGCGCGGACACCGAGTTCGAGCGCTTCACCGGCAAGCGAATGGAGCGGATCCTCGCGATCGTCGTGGCGATCGGCTCTGCTGCGCTCGGCGTGCAGGCTCTGATCGCCGCGCTGAGCTCTCCGTTGCGTACCGATGCGGCGGATGCCGTGATCCTGGCCGCGGTCTTCGTGCCCCTGGCGGCGATGCTCGCCGCGTGTCTGATCGGGCGCGGTGTCCGCCTCTTCTCCGGCGTCTTCGCCGTGATCTACGTCCTGGCCCTGGCCGCATGGCCGACCGTCGTCGATCCGACCGACAAGAGTGCGGGGGATCAGCCGTGGATATTCTTCCTCGTCAACGTCGGCGTGGTCGCGGCGATGCTCGCGTTCCCCCTGCGACTCCAGTTCGCCTGGGCGGCGGGGATGCCGTTCGTCTACGGGTACGTCCGACTCGTCCAGGGCGAGTTCTCGCGGGAGTTCTGGGTGACGACCGCGTTCGATGTGTCGTTCACGCTGATCCTGGGCGTGGTCATGATCTCGCTCGGCTGGATGTTCCGCTCGGTCGCGGCCGGCGTGGACGAGGCCAGAGGTCAGGCGGTCTCGTCGTACTCGACCGCCGCCGCTGCTGCTGCCGCAGAGGAGGAGCGGGTGGCCATGTCGGCACTCATGCACGACAGCGTCCTGGCTGCGCTGATCGCCGCGGAGCGCGCCGAAGGCGATCGGGCGAAGGAGCTCGCTGTCGCGATGGCGCGCGAAGCGCTCACCCGGCTGGCGAACACCGAAGCCGCGGTGGCGCAGGAGGGGAGTGATGAGCCGATCGGGACGGCGCAGATCGTGGTGGAGCTGCGTCGAGCGCTCTCCGAACTCGGCGCCGACGCGATCGTCGAGGAGCGGGGCGGGATCGGGCTGATTCCCGGTCGCGCGGCCCGGGCCCTGGTGCTCGCCGCGCGTCAGGCCATCGGCAACGCCGTCGCACATGCCGGCGGGCGCGGCCTGCACATCGTCGCCGAGGGGCACGGCGACGAGGGGATCGCCGTCACGGTGTCCGACGCCGGGCCGGGTTTCGACGTCGAGAGCATCGGGGCGGATCGTCTCGGCATCCGGGCGTCCATCCTCGCTCGCATGGCCGGCGTCGCGGGCACCGCGGAGATCCGATCCGACGAGCACGGCACGATCGTGGTCCTGGGCTGGGAGCGCTCGTGAACCGCACCGTCCGCAGCGTCGCCACCTCGCTCGCCGTCGGGTTCGCGCTGTACTTCGTCGCGCGCGGTATCTGGTGGATCGAGCAGCCGACCGCACCGCTGGCGATGGTCCTCGCGATCGGTCTCTACCTCGTCGTCGTCAACATCGCGATCCTCGGCAGCGCCACTACGGTGCGGATGCCGTTGTGGTCGGCCGTGCTCGCGCTGCTGGCCAGTGCCGTCATCCCGGCGCTGGTGACGTTCGCGCTCGACCCCGCCGACCGCACTGCACCGTTCGCCACCTGGTACATCGGCGCACTCGGCCTGCTCGGGGTCGTGTGCGTCGTCCGTCGTCGGTTCCTCGTCGGCTGGGCGACGCTGGCGGTCCTGGTGGCGGCGACGTCCGCCTATCTCGGCCTCGGTGTCGCGTTGAGCCTCGGTCTGGTGGGCTCGATCATGTGGGTCGTCGTCGCCCGTCTGCTCGTGATGTTCTGGGATCGCGCGGTCCGCGACACGGAACGCCTCGCCGAGATCCAGCAGGCGGTCTCGGCCTGGCACGCCACGCAACGGGTGCGTCAGCGTGAACGGCGCCTGCGCACGCAGTTCGCTCTGGCTGTCGCGGGGCCCGTCCTGAGCCGTGTGGTGGCGTCTCGCGGGTCGTTGGACGATCAGGAGCGCCTGGATGCCCGTCTGGCCGAGGGGCGACTGCGGGATGAGCTGCGCGGTGCGGATCTGCTCAACGATGCGGTGCGGAATGCGATCGACAGCGCGCGTCGACGGGGCGCGGTCGTGACGGTGTTCGACGAAGGCGGCTTCGACGGCATCGACGAGGCGCGACGGGTCGAGATCCGGGATGAGCTGGCCGCCGTGCTCATCCGTGCCCGGAGCGCTCGCCTCATCATCCGTTCGGCTCGTGATCCTCGCGTCGCCGTGACCGTGGTCGGCCGCGCCGGCACTCGCTCCTCCGGCGACGATGATTCCGTCGACCTGTGGCACGAGATCCTGCGGGACGCCGCCGCGGTCTGACCCCCACCGACGCGGCGCGCCGCCCCTCGGCTCCGGTGGGGGAGGAGACCGGAGTCGAGGCGGTAGAGAGTGGGCGAGGGGCGGCGTATCCGCCTGCCCCTCGCCGTGCGGACAGTTACCCGAAAACCGTCCGCTGGTGGCCGATCAGCGTCTGTCTACCCTGGGACAGAGAGACCAGCCGAACGCGAAGCGTCTCATTCAGTCTGAGGGTTCTTCCAATCGTTGTCTGTAGGTATTTTGGGGGACACGATTTCCCCGCCGATGGGGGATCATTGGACGATGGGAACGCGCCGGGGCACGAATCTTCCGCGGATGGGCGACTTCAATCAGTCCGTCGTGTTGGAGGCCATCCGTCAGTCCGGTGAGGGGTCGAGCCGGATCGAGCTCGCCGCAGCGACGGGTCTGTCGGCGCAGACCGTCACCAACATCACGCGGCGGCTGCTCGATGAAGGCCTCATCCGCGAGGCCGGGCGCACGATCAACGGACCGGGCAAGCCGCGCGTCACGCTGCGGCTCGTCGCGGACAGCCGCTTCTCGGTCGGTGTGCATCTGGATCCCGCCCTCATGACTTTCGTGCTCCTCGACCTGTCCGGTGCGGTCGTGCGGCGTGTCGGCGTGCGCACCCCGGCCATGGAACCTCCTCGGATCGTCCAGGCCATGGCGGCGACGGTCGACGCGCTCATCACGGTCTCGGGCATCGACAGGGCATCGATCGCCGGTGTCGGGGTCGCGGCGCCCGGCCCCCTCGATGCGGAGAAGGGCACCGTGATCGACCCGCCGAAGCTGCTCGGCTGGAACCGCGTGCCGCTTCGCTCCGTGCTGGCCGAGGCGATCGGCCTCCCGGTGGTACTCGAGAAGGACACGACCGCCGCCGCGGTGGGCGAGCTCTGGACGCGGAGGGCGTCGGCCGACGACTCCTTCGTGTTCGTGTATCTGGGCACGGGTATCGGGGCGGCGCTGGCCAGAGACGGGGAAGCCGTCCCCGGAAGCACCCGCAACATCGGAGAGATCGGACACCTCATCGTCGATCCGGACGGACCGCCGTGCACGTGCGGCTCCCGTGGGTGCGTCGAGGTCGTCTGCACGCCGCAGGCGATCGTCGCGCAGGCGGAGCGGGCGGGAGTGTTCCGCGACGATCGTGAGCTCAGCGATGTCGAGGCGGTGGACGCGCGTTTCACGGAGCTGTGTCAGCGGGCGGCTGACGGCGATGAGCTCGCCGACGGTGTGCTGACGCGGGCCGCGGCGCACATGGCGGTGCTGACGGCCGGGCTGACGAACATGCTCGACGTGGACCGTGTGGTCTTCGGTGGCCCATTCTGGTCGCGGCTGGCCGAGGTCTACCTGCGGGAGATCCCCGACCGGCTCGAACGGGCGAGCGCCACACGTGCGGTGCGCTCGCTGCCCGTGGACGGGACGGTCGTCGGTGACGATGTCGCCGCTGTGGGGGCCGGCTGCGTGGTACTCGACTCCGTGCTCAGCCCGCGAGCATCGGCGCTGCTGCTCGACCACTGATCCCGATCAGCCGGAGAATCGTCCCCAGGGGATGTCTCGACGCAGCGGACGACGGAGCGGGCGCTGCGTGCGGGTCCAGGCCGAGACCGACGGCTCCTCGACGACGGCGTCCGCCGCCTCGGCGGCGTACGCCTCGCTGATCACCGCGATGAGTGCGGCGAGTTCCTCTTCGGTGGCGGCTCCACGGGTGATCTCGAGCATCGGCGCGACGTCCCCTGATGCTGCGTCCTGCGTGTCGTGCGCGGTCACAGCGGGATGTTCCCGTGCTTCTTCGGCGGCAGCTCCGCACGCTTGCCGCGCAGAGCACGCAGCGCCTTCGCGATCGAGACGCGGGTGTTCGCGGGCTCGATGATGCCGTCGAGCTCGCCGCGCTCCGCCGCGAGGAACGGCGACGCCACGTCGTAGGTGTACTCGTTCGCGAGGCGGGTGCGCACGGCGGCGACGTCTTCGCCGGCCTCCTCCGCCCTCTTGATCTCACCGCGGTACAGGATGTTGACGGCACCCTGGCCGCCCATGACCGCGATCTCGGCGGTGGGCCAGGCGAGGTTCACGTCGGCGCCGAGCTGCTTGGACCCCATCACGATGTAGGCGCCGCCGTAGGCCTTGCGCAGGATGACGGTGACCAGCGGCACGGTGGCCTCGGCGTACGCGTAGAGGAGCTTCGCACCGCGCCGGATGACGCCTTCCCATTCCTGGTCGGTGCCCGGCAGGTAGCCGGGCACATCGACGAGGGTGACGATCGGGATCGAGAACGCATCACAGAAGCGCACGAACCGGCTGGCCTTCTCTCCGGCCTCGATGTTGAGCGTTCCGGCCATCTGCGACGGCTGGTTGGCGATGATGCCGACCGAACGTCCCTCGATGCGGCCGAAGCCGATCACGATGTTCGGGGCGAACAGCGGCTGCACCTCGAGGAAGTCGCCTTCGTCGACGATGTGCTCGATCACCGTGTGGATGTCGTAGGGCTGGTTCGTCGAGTCCGGCACGATCGTGTTCAGCGTGCGGTCGGCGTCGGTGGTCTCGAATTCGAAGGTGCTCTCGTACGAGGGCAGCTCCGCCATGTTGTTGTCGGGGAGGAAGCTGAGGAGCGTGCGCGCGTAGTCGATCGCATCGTCCTCATCCTCGGCGAGATAGTGCGAGACGCCGGAGCGGGTGTTGTGCGTGTACGCGCCGCCGAGCTCCTCCATACCCACGTCCTCGCCGGTGACGGTCTTGATCACGTCGGGTCCGGTGACGAACATCTGGCTGGTCTTGTCGACCATGATGACGAAGTCGGTGAGTGCCGGCGAGTACACAGCTCCTCCGGCGGCCGGGCCCATGATGATGGAGATCTGCGGGATGACTCCGGAAGCGCGGGTGTTCAGGCGGAAGATCTCGCCGTACTTGCCGAGCGCGACGACACCCTCCTGGATGCGTGCGCCGCCCGAATCGAGGATGCCGATGCACGGCATGCCTCCGGAGAGCGCGAACTCCATGATCTTGATGATCTTCTCGCCGGCGACCTCGCCGAGCGATCCGCCGAATGTCGAGAAGTCCTGGGAGTACACCGCGACGGTGCGTCCGTTGATCGTGCCGACGCCGGTGACGACGGAGTCGCCGTAGGGACGGGAGCGGTCCATGCCGAACGCGGTCGTGCGGTGGCGCACATACTCGTCGAATTCGACGAAGCTCCCGGGGTCGACGAGCAGTTCGATGCGCTCGCGGGCGGTCATCTTGCCCTTGGCGTGCTGCTTCTCCTTCGCCTTCGCTTCCGCGTCGACGACGGCTTCCGTGTAGCGAGCGCGCAGATCCGCGATCTTGCCGGCGGTGGTAAAGAGGTCGGGCTTGTCCGTCACGGATTCCACCCTAGCGTCGGGGCGACGCGCTCCGTTGGATGCTCGGCACAACGGGTCGGTCGATCCTTTGGCGATGAACGCGCGAGCTCAATGCCCGCCGGGGTCCGGTTCCTGCTCGTGGTCGGTCTCCTCCAGTGCCGGATCGTTTTTGGGCGAGCGGCCGAGGGAGAGCGCTTTGCGACCGACCCACTCGACACCGCGGACTGTCGTCCCGGCAGCACCGGCCACCGCCGTGCCGGCGTACCGGGCGCCGCGCAGCACGCGCAGTTCGACCTTCTCGGCGCCGGGAACGGGCTCCAGCTCGAACGGGAGATCGATCGGAGCTGCACCGAACGCCCGATGCGATGTGGTGAGCACGCGACGACCGAGGATGTGGTTTCCGGCCCCGCCGATCGCCGCCCCGATGCCGAACGGCAACGCTTTGCCGATGATCGACGCTCCGCCCTTCGCGGCGAACTGCTTCACGAACATGCTCTTGAGCTGGTCGACCAGGGGGCCGACGGCGGCGCGGGGCAGCGACTTCGTGACCAGCTCGCCCCAGTACGACGATCTGCTCCCGCCGCGCCCGGCCATCTGCCCCGCCAGTTGCCCGACCAGGTCGACGCCCTCCTTGCCCAGCATCAGGGTCATCACGAGAGCGCGTGCGCGATCGGGGTTGGCGACCGCGATGCCGTGCACCTCGGCGACCGACTGCGCGAAGAGCGCCGTCGACTCCACGAAACCCACGGTCTCGACGCCCGAGAGTGCCAGGGTCACGCCGGTGCCGATGCCGGGGACGACCGCGGTCGCTCCCACTGCCGCCCCGCCCGTGGTCACGGCAGCGAGGTAGCGTCGCTCGAGGATGCGGATGATCTCGGCGGGCGTCGCGTGCGGGTTGCGCAGGCGGATGCCGCGGATGTGCGCGAGCACGAGCGGGCGCTGGATCGACAGCACGCGGTCGAGCCCCCGCACCATCATCGGATGCTCCGGGGATCCGGCGGGAGGCACGCCCTTGTCCCACGGAGCATCGTCCGGCAGGGAGTGGATCTTGTGCACCTTGGGGGTCATGCGGCGATCCTAGGGAGTCAGCCCGCGAAAACGCCGAAAGCCCGTCCCCACGACGGGGGCCGGGCTTTCGGGAATCGGGTCAGACGAAGAGGTTCGCCCGCTCGAGGTCTTCTGCGAAGTCGACCTCGACCGCGTACAGGTCAGAGACGTCCATCGGCTCGAGGAGGAGACCGTCCTCGGCGATGGCCAGCTCGAGACCGCGCTCGAAGTAGTCCTGATCCTCGACGCGCTGCAGCTGGCGCATGAACGCCTTCTTGTGCGCGGAGGAGATGTAGTTGATGCCCACGGCCTCACCCAGACCGCCCTTGACGGTCTTGGACAGCTCGTTGATGAAGCCCTCGGCGGTGACCGTGTACTTCACCTCTTCGTCGCTGACCTTGGAGGTGTTGACGGTGACGAACGACTGATCGCGCTCGATGAAGGCGGCGGCACGACCGAGGATCATCGGGTCGAACACCACGTCGCCGTTCATCCACAGCACGCCACCCTTGCCGGTCGCGCCGAGGGCGCGCAGCAGGCTCTTCGACGTATTGGTCTCGTCGTAGCGCTCGTTGTGGACGTAGTTGACGGCGGGGAAGGCGTCGATGATGGTCTCGGCGCGATAGCCGACCACTGTGGTGATGCGCGCGTCCGAACCGAAGGCGGCGCGGATGTTGTCGTGCTGCTGGCCCATGATCGTGCGGCCGTCGCTCAGTTCGGTGAGCGGCTTCGGCAGCGCTCGGCCGAGGCGCGAGCCCATGCCGGCGGCGAGGATGACGGTCTGAAGAGTCACGAGTGCTCCTAAAGGAAGTTGTGTTCACGGTCGATTCACCGACCAGACACTTCGTCGTGCCGAGTTCATGGTAGCGAGGCAGCCTGGGAAGCCCCGGGTCGGGGAGCCTCCCGTTGTCATTTCGTGATCGAGTACACACCGGACGCACAGGCTCGCCCTCCGGGCCCATTGTGTCGGATCTGAGGGTTCGTCGGTGAATGTTGCGCGGCGGCCTTGGCATGCGGCTCCCCATTGATACCGTAGGACGGTGACTTCCTCCCCTGACGACCGCGCCGCCCAGGTGGACGAGACCGAGACCGCGCCGCCGAAGGCATCGACGAAGCCTGTGGCGAAGACGACTGCCGCGAAAACGACGCCCGCGAAGACCGCTGCTGCGAAGTCGACGGCTGCGAAGACCGCTGCTGCGAAGTCGACCGCTGCGAAGACCGCTGCTGCGAAGTCGACCGCTGCGAAGACCGCTGCTGCGAAGTCGACTGCTTCCAAATCGACCGCCGCGAAGACCACTGCCGCGAAGAAGCCCGCCGGGAATCGCGCTCCGGCGAAACCTGCCGCCTCGAAGATGGCTCCTGCCAAGAGGCCCGCCGCCACGACGACGGCGAGATCGGCTGCAGAGCAGGCGGCACCGACCGCTGAGGTCGTCGTGGAGCCTCTGAAGAACGCCATGCTCGATCGATCCGCGTCGAACGCCGCTCCGAAGCGCACGTCTGCGACGGCCCGCACGGCCGCGGCGAAGAACACGGCCGCACGTGCCGCGGCGACGAAGCCCGCCGCGGGGACGACGGCATCGGCGAAGTCCGCGGCAGCGAAGACCGCCGCAGCGAAGACCGCCGCAGCCAAGACCGCCGCAGCGAAGACGGCGGCGGCCAAGACTGCGGCCGCGAAGACCACGGCCCGGTCGACGACCGCGAAGACGGCGGCAGCGAAGACGGCGGCAGCGAAGACGGCGGCGGCGAAGGCTGCCGCGGAGAAGGCTGCCGCTGCCGCCGCGGAGGCCGAGACGGTTGCCGCCACCGCAACGCCCGTCGTCGAGCCGGCGCCGGCTGGCGACCAGACGGCTCCCGTCGAGTCCGCTTCGGCGATCGAACCCGCCCCCGCATCCGAGGAACCGGTGCGCGGTGAGGTAGAGGCACCCGCGGTGACGGCGGCAGACGACGTCGCTGTACCGACCGAGGTCGAGGTCGAGGTCGAGTCGGAGCGCGAAGCGACGTCGGTCGAGGTCGTCGAAGCCGTGGTCGACTCCGACGACGCGGCCTCCGACGCGGTCGGCGCAGCCGACAGCACGTCCGACGGCGAGGCGATCAGCATCCGCGGTCTCGTGAAGCAGTTCGGCGACAATCGTGCCGTCGCCGGAATCGACCTGACAGTCCCGGCCGGGTCGTTCTACGGCGTCGTCGGCCCCAATGGCGCCGGTAAGACCACCACGCTCTCCATCGTCGCCGGTCTGCTGCGCGCCGATGAGGGCAGCGTCGTGATCTGCGGAATCGATCAGGCGGTGCAGCCGCAGGCGGCGAAGCGAATGATGGGCGTGCTGCCCGACCGGCTGCGCACGTTCGACCGGCTCACCGGCCGCCAGCTCCTCTACTACTACGGGCTTCTGCGCGGGCTCACGGCCGATGTCATCGAGAAGCGTGCGGCTGACCTCGCTCGTGCCTTCGATCTCGGCGACGCGCTCAGCCGAGTGGTCTCGGACTATTCGGCTGGCATGACGAAGAAGATCATGCTCGCGGGGGCCATGATCCATTCGCCGCGCGTCCTCGTGCTCGACGAGCCGTTCGAATCGGTCGATCCGGTCTCGTCCGCGGTCATCCTCGACATCCTGCGCGCCTACGTCTCACACGGCGGCACCGTCATCCTCTCCAGCCACGGCATGGACCTGGTCGAGCGCGTCTGCTCGCGTGTGGCCATCATCGTCAACGGTGAGGTGCTCGCAGAAGGAACGATCGACGAGGTGCGCGCAGGTCAGACCCTCGAAGCGCGCTTCGTAGAGCTCGCCGGATCCAGTGGAGAGGTGGAGGGGCTCGAGTGGCTGCACACGTTCTCCGACTGAGAGTCGCGCTCCTCTTCGGGGCGCTGCGCAGCGATCGTCGGGTTCGGATGCTCGTGATGCTCGCAGCGGTCGTCGCCGTCACGGTCATCGTCTGCCTCGCGATCTTCAGCCTTGCCGATGCTCCTGTTCCCGTCGCCCGCGCGGTCACGGTGCTCGGCGGGGCCGCCCTGCTCGTCGGCTTCCTCGTGGGCCCGATCCTCGTCGGCGCGGTCGACCAGCTGGATCCCCGTCGGTTCGCGGTCTTCGGCGTGGACGAACGCCAGATGCCCTGGGTGCTCACGCTGGCGGCCTTCGTCAGTGTGCCCAGCCTGGCGCTGCTCGCCGTCTACATCAGCGTCTGCATCGTCGCGGTCCAGGCGGGAACGCCGTGGCCGCTCGCCATCCTGATGACGCTCCTCGGCGTCGTGACGACCGTGCTCGTCTCCCGGATCGGTATGGCGGTCAACGCCCTGCTGCTCCCCGAGCGTCGCTCGCGCGAGCTCACCGCGCTGTTCGCGCTCGCGCTGCTGGTGATCGCGTTCCCCGTCGCGGTGTTCCTCGGGTCCCTGCGCTGGGACGGTCTCGTCCCCGACTCTCTGGCGACGCTGTCGACGGTGCTCGGGTTCAGTCCGTTCGCCGCGGCGCCTGCCTTCCTCTTCTCGTCCGCTGCAGGAGGGACGGCATCGGCGTGGGTGAGCGGCATCGTGGCGGTCCTCACCGTCGGCCTCCTGTGGGTCGCCTGGTCGTGGCTCGTGCGTCGCCTGCTCACGACGACCGAGCGCCCCGTCACCTCGCGAGAGCGCACCGGGCTCGGTTGGTTCGGTCTCCTGCCGTCCAACGCGTTCGGCGCGATCGCCGCCCGCAGTCTCGTGTACTGGCTCCGGGATCGCCGGTACATCATGAACATCATCGTCGTGCCGGTCGCCGGGGTGCTGACGGTGCTTCCTCTCATCGTCGCGGGCGTGCCCGTCGAGGTCGCCGCCCTGGTGCCCGTCCCGGTGATGGCGCTCTTCTTCGGCTGGCTGCCGCACAACGACGTCGCCTACGACTCGACGGCTCTGTGGACCCACGTGGCGAGCGGGGTGCGCGGGCTTCCCGATCGCCTCGGTCGCCTGGTTCCGGTTCTGCTGGTGGCTGTTCCCGTCCTCGCGATCGCCACGCCGCTGTCGCTCCTCTTCATCGGCGACTGGAGCCTCCTGCTGCCGCTCGGGGGGCTTGCGGCGAGTCTGCTGTTCTCGGCGCTCGGCATCTCGAGCATCGTCTCGGTCGTGGCCCCGTACGCGGTCTCCCGGCCCGGTGACAGCCCTTTCCAGCAGCCGCAGCGGCCCAGCTCGCGAGGCACGTGCGGCCCGGCGGCCGCTTTCCTCGGAGCGATCGTGGTCAGCATCCCGACCGCCTGGCTGTTCGCGGCCACGGTCCTCGAGGGGTCGGCCTATGCGCCGGCGACGTTCTGGGTCGGGCTCCTCGTCGGGCTCACCGTGCTGGCAGCGGGAGCGGTCATCGGCGGCCGCATCTTCGAGCGCAGCGGCGAGAGGCTGATGGAGTTCGTCGAGACCGCGTGACGACCGCCCGCGGCGTCTTCGACGCCGCTAGACTCTCGGGATGAGTACTCCGCTGGACAGCCCCGATCAGGGCGGCGTGGCAACGCTTGATCGCGAACTGGAAGAGCTTCTCCGCGAGGAGAATCTCGAGCCGGGCGACCACGAGCGCTTCTCGCACTACGTGAAGAAGGACAAGATCCTCGAGTCCGCGATCACCGGGAAACCGGTGCGGGCACTGTGCGGCAAGAAGTGGACGCCGGGTCGCGACCCGGAGAAGTTCCCGATCTGCCCCACGTGCAAGGAGATCTACGAGTCGATGATCGGCTGACGTCAGTCGGCTTCGACGTACACGGTGGGAATCGCCGGGTCGGACTTGCTGAGCGCGAGAGCGCGCACCGGCAGTTCCTCGCGCACGCGCAGGTGGTGCGCTCGCGCGGCCGCCGTCCCCTCCGCGCCCTCGTGGGCGGTGTCGATGTCGCCGGCCTCGACGAAGGTCACCTGAAGCGCACGGCCGTCGGGGTGCTCGTCGGGCGTGTCCAGTTCCTCGAAGCCGTCGGAGACGACGACGGTCTCTGCGGTCGCGACGCCGTCGACCACGGTGCGGAACGCCGCCTTGCGGCCGCCGTACGAGGCCTTGTCGGCAGACGCCTTCGCCACCCCGATCCACGACCCGTCGGCATCCTGCCGTGCGACGAGCTTGTAGACCATGCTCGCCGTGGGGTATCCGGAGCCGGTGACCACGGATGTGCCGACACCGTAGGCATCGACCGGTGATGCGGCGAGAGCCGCGATGGCGTACTCGTCGAGGTCGCTGGTCACGGTGATGCGTGTGTGGGCGGCACCGAGCTCGTCGAGCTGTGCGCGCACATCCGCGGCGACGATCGGAAGGTCGCCGGAGTCGATGCGCACACCGCCGAGACGGGGGCCGGCGACGCGGATCGCCGTCTCGACGCCGGTGCGGATGTCGTACGTGTCGACGAGCAGCGTGGTGTCGGCGCCCATGCTCGCCACCTGGGCGCGGAACGCCTCCTCCTCGGTGTCGTGCAGCAGCGTCCACGAGTGGGCGGCCGTGCCCATCGTGGGAATGCCCCAGCTCCGCCCGGCTTCGAGGTTGCTCGTCGCGCCGAACCCCGCGATGTAGGCGGCGCGGGCTGCGGCCACTGCTGAGCGTTCGGCCGCACGTCGCGAACCCATCTCCGCCAGCGGACGCTCGCCCGCCGCGATGCTCATCCGCGCGGCGGCGGTCGCGACTGCTGAGTCGTGGTTGAGCACGCTGAGCGCCAGCGTCTCCAGGACCACCGCGTCGGCGAACGTCCCCTCGACGGTGAGGATGGGGGAGCCGGGGAAGTACAGTTCACCCTCGCGGTAACCGCGGATCGATCCGGTGAACCGGTAGTCCTCGAGGTACTTCAGCGACTCGGCGTCCACGACCT
This sequence comes from Microbacterium maritypicum, assembly GCF_041529975.1. Taxonomy (NCBI): domain Bacteria; kingdom Bacillati; phylum Actinomycetota; class Actinomycetes; order Micrococcales; family Microbacteriaceae; genus Microbacterium; species Microbacterium maritypicum. The sequence goes on from NZ_CP168030.1 coordinate 2,036,058, forward strand.
GCGCGTCACGCAGGAAGCGCAGCTCCTCCTCACCGAAGCGGAACTCGCGCAGCAGCCCGAGAAGGCGACCGGTGCCGGCCACCACGCCGAACCGGCGACCGCCGGACAAGCGGCGGGAGAACAGTTCGAAGACGCTGGGACGGAAGGCCGTCCCGTCCCGGAGGGAAGCGGCGAGCATCGTCAGCTCGTAGCGGTCGGTGAGCAGCGCCGTCGACGTGGTCATGCGCTCAGCTTACTGAGCGTGCTGATGCGCGCGTCGGGCCGCGCGCGGGTAGGCTGGGGAGTCATGAACGACGCGCCGATCGGGATCTTCGACTCCGGTGTCGGCGGGCTCACGGTGGCGCGGGCCATCCGCGCCCAGCTGCCCCGAGAGTCCTTCGTCTACATCGGCGACACCGCGCACTCCCCGTACGGCCCCAAGCCGATCGCCGACGTCCGCCGCTACTCGCTCGAGGTACTCGACACACTTGTCGACCAGGGTGTGAAGATGCTCGTGATCGCGTGCAACACGGCGTCGGCGGCGATGCTCCGTGACGCGCGCGAGCGATACGACATCCCCGTCGTCGAGGTCATCGGCCCCGCCGTGCGCCGAGCCGTCTCCACGACGCGCAACGGGCGGGTCGGCGTCATCGGCACGGTGGGCACCATCGGATCCCGGGCCTACCAGGACATGCTCGAGGTGAACGAGAGACTGCGGGTCTTCACGGCGGCCTGTCCGCGGTTCGTCGAGTTCGTCGAAGCGGGGATCACGGGTACGCCCGAGGTCCTCGCGGTCGCCGAGGAGTACCTCGCCCCGTTGCGGAACGCGGACGTGGACACGCTCGTGCTCGGGTGCACGCACTATCCGTTCCTCCGCGGTGCCATCAGCTATGTCATGGGAGAGGGCGTCACCCTCGTCTCCAGCGACGACGAGACCGCAGGCGACGTGTACCGCCAGCTGGTCAGAGGCGACCTCCTGGCGTCGCCCGACGCGACGGCGACCTACGTCTACGAGGCCACCGGAGCCTCGGCCGATGAATTCACGGCATTGGCCAACCGGCTCATGGGTCGTGAGGTCCGCGACGTGCAGCTCGTGCAGACCGGCGTGATCCCCCTTCCCCGCATCGCCTTCGAGTAAGGCCTCCTCGAATCGTCCTGACTCGATTCGTCCACCCCGACCGAGAGAAGCACATGACCGAAATCGTCCGCGTCGACGGCCGTTCCACCGACCAGCTGCGAGAGATCACCATCGAGCGCAACTGGAGCGCGCACGCCGAGGGGTCCGCCCTGATCAGCTTCGGCGGCACGAAGGTGCTGTGCACCGCCTCCTTCACCAACGGCGTCCCGCGCTGGCTGACCGGGAAGGGCAAGGGATGGGTGACGGCCGAGTACTCGATGCTCCCGCGTGCGACGAACAGCCGCAACGACCGCGAGAGCGTCAAGGGGCGTATCGGCGGTCGCACACACGAGATCTCCCGCCTCATCGGCCGCGCGCTGCGCGCCGTCGTCGACACCAAGGCACTCGGTGAGAACACGATCGTGATCGACTGCGATGTGCTGCAGGCAGACGGTGGCACGCGCACCGCAGCCATCACGGGCGCGTACGTAGCGCTGGCCGACGCGATCGAGTGGGGTCGGGAGAAGAAGTTCATCGGCAAGAACTCCACGCCGCTGCTCGACTCCGTGGCCGCCGTGTCGGTGGGGATCATCGATGGCGAGCCCATGCTCGATCTGGCATACACCGAGGATGTCCGCGCCGAGACCGACATGAACGTCGTGGTCACCGGGCGCGGGCTCTTCGTCGAGGTGCAGGGCACCGCCGAGGGAGCGCCGTTCGACAAGCGCGAACTCGATGCGCTGCTCGAGCTCGGCGTGGCCGGCTGTGAGGATCTGAAGGGCAAGCAGCTCGCCGCGCTGGCGGGGGAGTGACGATGCAGGTCGTCCTCGCGACCCACAACGCCCACAAGGTCGCGGAGTTCCAGCAGATCGTGGCGCAGGCGCGTCCTGACCTCGAGGTCGTCGGCTACGACGGACCCGAACCGGTCGAAGACGGAGTCACCTTCGCCGAGAACGCGCTGATCAAGGCGCGGGCGGCGTCCGCGCACACCGGACTCGCGGCCCTGGCTGACGACTCCGGGATCTGCGTCGACGTGCTCGGCGGCTCTCCCGGAGTCTTCTCCGCCTACTGGGCAGGACAGAAGAAGGATGCCGCGGCGAACCTCGAGCTTCTGCTCGATCAGCTGCGCGATATCGCTGACCCGCACCGGGCCGCGCACTTCACCTCGACGATCGCTCTGGTTCTGCCGGATGGACGCGAGCATGTCGTGGAGGGGCGCTGGCCTGGGCGCCTCGCGCACGCGTCGTCGGGCGACGGCGGCTTCGGATACGACCCGATCTTCATCCCGGACGGGCAGCCGGAAGGGCAGGAGCGGACCGTGGGTGGCTTCTCCGCGGACGAGAAGCAGTCGCAGTCGCATCGGGCCCGCGCTTTCGCCGAACTGCTGCCGCTGCTCGGCGCGCTCTGACGTCGCACGGTCCTTCAGTGAACCGCAGATGACGGTGAGAATCGTTACCCTTCCCGACTAGTCGGAACCGGGCTTCCGGCCCGGTTTCCCGGTCTAGCCTGGGGGCATGCACGATCACGCACCCGCTGCCGGCGGCATTCGTTCAGCCAGTAGTCGACGCCTGCTGGCGATCTCGTTGTCGCTCACCGCGACCGTGATGGTCGTGCAGGTCGTCGGTGCGATCCTGACCGGATCGCTCGCGCTCCTCGCGGACGCCGCCCACATGTTCACGGATGCGTCCGCCCTCGTCATCGCGCTGATCGCGGCGACGGTGGCGGCACGCCCGGCCGATGACCGGCGCACCTTCGGCTATCAGCGCGCCGAGGTGTTCGGGGCGCTGATCAACGCCGTGATCCTGATCGCCCTGGCGACCTGGGTCGCCGTCGAGGGAATCGGGCGGCTCGTGAACCCGGGCGAGGTCGAGGTCGCCGGCGGGCTCATGCTGGTCGTCGCCGTGGTCGGCCTGTTCGCGAACGCCATCTCGATGTGGCTGCTGAGCCGCGCGCAGCGGACGAGCATCAACGTGCGCGGCGCATATCTCGAGGTGATGGGCGACCTGATCGGATCGGCGGCTGTCATCGTCGCGGCCATCGTCATCCTCCTCACCGGATGGATGCCGGCGGACGCCATCGCCTCGCTCTTCATCGCCGCGATGATCCTCCCGCGGGCGATCACGCTCCTGCGCGAGGTCTTCTCGGTCCTCGCCGAGTCCGCGCCGAAGGGGACCGCTGTCAGCGACATACGGACGCACCTGCTCGGCTATGCGGGTGTCATCGGCGTGCATGACGTCCACGTCTGGCAGCTGACCCGAGGCGCCCCGGTCTTCACGGCCCACGTGAGCGTCGATCCGCAGTTGCTCGCCGACGGACGGTCGACGCAGCTGCTCTCCGACATGCAGGCGTGTCTTGCCGATCACTTCGATGTCGCGCACTCGACGTTCCAGATCGAGCCGGCCGAGCAGTCCGACTGCGAACCGCATCACGCCTGAGCCGCCGTGACGAGCGAGTTGGTCAGACCTCCACGACGATGTCGTCCGGCTCTTTGTCCGGGCGCAGTCCGCGCCACCGTGCGTGACGGAGCACTCCGTCCGGGGTCCAGTTCGCGAACTCCACCTCGCCGACGAGCTCAGGACGCACCCAGAGCGCATCGGACGCATCGGGGGCCGGCACACCATCGAGGGGAACGGTCTTCACGCGCAGAGGTTCGAGGCGAGTGAGAAGGTCGCGCAGGATGCGGTCGGTGAACCCGGAGCCCACGCGGCCGACGTAGCGGAGCCGAATCGATCCATCGACGCCGCGCGCCGGTTCGGGCACCGCCAGCAGCAGAGAGCCGAGGGTGCTCTCCCTGTCGCCTTTTCCCGGGCGGATGCCGACGATCACGGCCTCCTGCATCCGGGTGTGCTTGAGCTTCAGCCAGGACGGGCTTCGTTGCCCCGGGCGGTAGCGGGACTGCGGATCCTTGACCACGACCCCCTCGAGTCCGAACTCCCGGCTCGCGGCCAGGGCAGCATCGACGTCGTCGAAGACCGGCGGGAGCTGGACGGGAGCGTCGAGGTCGGCGATCACGTCTTCGAGCAGTGTGCGCCTTTCCCGCAGCGGCATTCCGGTGAGGTCATGACCGTCGAGGCGCAGCAGATCGAACAGCATGTAGACGATCGGCGTGCGGATGACCTCACGCTCGATCTCACGCGGCCGCGTGAGGTGCATGCGGTTCTGCAGCAGCGAGAAGCTCGGTCGCCCGTGGCCGTCGAACGCCACGATCTCCCCGTCCACGACGGCGTCCGTGACAGGGAGGAACGGCGCACCATCCGCTGTCAGTTCGGGGTAGCGGGCGGTGATATCGGTGCCGCGACGTGCGTGCAGCAGCATCCGCCCGTCCGCCCACGTGCCCATCGCGCGGATGCCGTCCCACTTCACCTCGACCCAAGAGGCGTCGCTCAGCGCGCGCGCGACTCCGGGCGTGCCGTTCTCCGCGAGCATCGGTGCGAGCGTGGCGGCGGTGCTGTCGGTCGCCGGGATCGGTCCGCTACGCGGATGGCGCGAAGATCGACGCGGCGATGTCGTCGCCGCGGGCGGCGGCGTCGGCGTCGACTCGATGGCGAGGGGTCGAAGGCTCGCGAGAGGATCCATGCCCGAAGCCGACCTGTCCAGAACCTGTTCGAAGTCGAGCTGCGCCAGGGCGGGGTCGTCGAGCTCCTCCCAGGTGCGAGGGGCGGCGACCCAGGGGCGTGCGCGACCACGAAGGGAGTAGGGCGAGATGGTCGTCTTCTTGCCGTTGTTCTGGCTCCAGTCGAGGAAGACCTTCCCCCCGCGCACCGCCTTCGACATGACGCTGGTGGCGAGGTCGGGGTGATCGTTCTCGATCAGGCGCGCGAGCTCCTTCACGACGGCGGAGATCTCGTCGCTGGTCTGCTCGCCCGGCAGAGCCGCGTAGAGGTGGATGCCCTTGCTCCCGCTCGTCACAGGGAACGGATCGAGTCCCATGTCGGTCAGGATGACGCGGGCGAACCGGGCGACCTCGGCGCACTGCGCAAGACCCACCCCGGGCCCGGGATCGAGATCGAGGACGAGACGATCGGGGCGACCGGGCAGCCCGTCCGGGGCGAAGCGCCATTGCGGCACGTGCAGTTCGATCGCCGCGACCTGGGCGAGCCACACCAGGGTGGGCACGTCTTCGACCAGCGGATACTCTTTCGGTCCGTCGGAGTGCTGGATCGCCTGCCGCGGAATCCACTCGGGTGCCCCGGGTTCGAGCTGTTTCGTGAAGAACGCATCGGCCGGAGCATCCTCCGTCCCGACGCCCTCCACCCAGCGCTTGCGCGTGACCGGTCGCCCGTCCAGGAGGGGGAGCAGAAGAGGAGCGATGGTGCTGTAGTAGGCGATGACCTCGCCCTTGGTGGTGCCGGTCTCGGGATAGACGACCTTGTCGAGGTTCGTCACGCGCAGACGACGGCCGCCGACCTGCACGACCTGCCCCTGTCCGACCATGCAGCCAGCGTAGTCAAGGGTCTGGCCGCGACGGTGTCGGCTGGTGTTCACTGGTCACATGAGAACGATCTGGAAGGGCGCGCTGACGTTCGGCCTCGTGAACGTGCCGGTCAAGGTGTACTCCGCGACCGAGGACCACGACGTGCCGCTGCATCAGGTGCACGAGAAGGACGGCGGGCGCATCCGCTACCAGCGCACCTGCGAGGTGTGCGGTGAGACGGTGGCATACGCCGACATCGACCGCGCCTACGTCGAGGAGGGGCAGACCGTCGTGCTCACCAAGGACGACCTCGCAGCCCTCCCTGCGGAGAAGAGCCGGGAGATCGACGTGGTCGAGTTCGTCCCGTCCGACCAGGTCGATCTGCTCACGCTCGACAAGCCGTACTACCTCGAGCCCGACTCGAAGTCTCCCAAGGCGTACGTTCTGCTGCGGAAGACCCTGGAGCAGACCGACCGCACCGCGATCGTGCGGTTCACGCTACGACAGAAGACGAGGCTGGCGGCGCTCCGCGTGCGGGGCAAGGTGCTCGTGCTGCAGACGCTCCTGTGGGCCGACGAGGTGCGCGAAGCCGAGTTCCCCGCGCTGGACGAGGACGTGCGGATCTCGAAGAAGGAGCTCGAGCTCTCGGCATCGCTCGTCGACAGCTACTCGGCCGATTTCGATCCCGAGGAGTTCGTGGACGAGTACCAGAAGGAGCTGCGCACCCTCATCGATGCGAAGATCGAGGCAGGCGACACGTTCGATGTGGCCGAGACCTTCGGCGAAGCCGAGAAGGCAGCCGAGGGCGGCGAGGTCATCGACTTGATGGAGGCGCTCCGCGCCAGCGTCGCGCGCACCAAGGAGGAACGCGCCAAGAACGCGGGCTGAGAGGTCGGCGCCGCGGTGACGGCGCCGGGAACTCAGTGCTTGCCGTCGCCGTCCAGGTCGGGCGCGCGGTCGAACACGTCGGCGTCCAGGACAAGCTCCTGCGCCTCTTCGGCATCCGTCACGACGTCTTCACCGGCCGCTGCAGCCTTCTTCGCCTTGTGGCGCTCGGAGAGATAGTGCCAGAGGGTCACGAGCGCGGTGCCGCCGACCGCGGCGAGGAGGATGAGGTCGATGTAGCTCTCGACGAACTCGGCGACCGGCGGGATGAACCCGATGAGGTAGCCGAACATCGTGAGCCCGAATCCCCACAGGACCGCACCGATCAGGTTGTAGAGCGTGTACTTGCGCCACGGCATGTGGCCGACGCCGGCGGCGACGGGAGCGAAGGTCCGCACGATCGGTACGAAGCGCGCGAGGATCACGGTGATGCCGCCGAAGCGCTCGAAGAAGGCGTTCGTGCGTTCGACGTTCTTCTTACTGAAGAGGCCCGACTCCTTGCGCTCGAACACCGCGGGTCCGCCCTTGTGGCCGATGACGTATCCGACCTCTCCGCCGACGAACGCGGCGAGGCCGATGAGGAGGGCGACCCACCAGACGCTGATGCCGAAGACGCCGTGCTCCGAGCCCGCGATCGGGTGCGAGAGAAGTCCTGCGATCACGAGGAGGGTGTCGCCGGGGAGCAGGAATCCGACGAGCAGACCCGTCTCCGCGAAGACGATGAAGCACACGACGAGCAGTGCCCACGGCCCGGCGGTCCCGATGATCGTGGCGGGGTCGAGCCAGGGGATGAGAGCGGTCGGCGCGTGCAGCATGGTTTCGAGCACTGGGGGAGTCCCGTCGGTCGTGATTGGTCGGCGGTAGAACAGAGCGATGTCGTGGCGGCCTGAGATGGCCGCCGTCGTCTCTCGTGCGGAAGGTGGGACTTGAACCCACACGCCCTGGGGCACAGGAACCTAAATCCTGCGTGTCTGCCAATTCCACCACTCCCGCGCGGTGGAATCAGTCTACTGACCGCTGAAACCGCGTGTCTGGGGATCAGCCCGCAGTTCGCCCCCGCCGACCGACGGGCCGCGCCTCACGCGTGAGGAGCCGAGGGTGGGATGCCGGGCTCCGACGGGTTCGGCGCGAGAGGTTCTTCGGGGTTGGGCGCCAGCGGCTCCTGGGGGTTCGGCGCCAGCGGCTCTTGGGGGTTTGGGGCCAGTGGCTCTTCCGGGTTGGGGGCGAGCGGCTCATCGGGGAAGAGCGGAGAGGGCTCGTCGGGGTTCGACGGGGACGGAGTGGTCTCGGTCATGTCGGTGTCCTTTCGCTGAAATCACGTCACGCATCGCCGAGTCGAGCAGGGTGCGGCCACGGTGTCTGCTCCCTTGCGCGACGGCGACGGATGTGGTGAGGGTCGTGCTGAGGCGGCGCTCCCGGCGGTCCCCAAGATGGCTGTGGATAACTTCGGAGCCGCCCGGCGGATTGTTGCGAGGATGCCGGGGTGAGTCATCCTTCCGCCCTTGTCGCCGAACGTGTGCGGATGCGTCTCCGATCCGAGGGGATCGATCCCACCGTCGATCCGGACTCGGCGTGGCGGATCACTCACGCGGAGGTGCGTCGTCATGACGACCGCGCCCTCGCGCGGGGGGAGGCCCTGATCGAGGACGAGGCGGCGTGCGTCCGCGAGGTGCTGGCATCCCTTAGCGGATTCGGGGCGCTGCAGCCCCTGCTCGACGATCCCGTGGTCGAGGAGATCTGGCTGAACGGCTCCGGCCACGTGCACGTGGCTCGCGAGGGCGTAGCGGAACGGACCCGGCTGCGACTCGACGAGATCGCGGTGCGCGATCTCGTCGAACGGATGCTGCAGTCCACCGGACGACGTGTGGACATCAGTCAGCCGTTCGTTGACGCGTCGCTGCCCGACGGCTCGCGTCTGCACGTGGCCATCGCCGATGTCGTGCGAGGGTCGTGGGCCGTCAACATCCGCAAGTTCCTGCCGAAGTACCGGTCGCTCGAGGCATTGACACGTCAGGGCATGATGCCCGCCACCGTCGCGGAGACCTTGCGGGGCGCGATGCACGACGGTCGCAGTGTGATCGTCTCAGGAGCGACGCATGCCGGCAAGACGACCGTGCTCGGGGCGCTGCTGGACTCGTGTGCCGGGTCGCAGCGCATCGTGACGGTCGAGGAGACCTTCGAGCTGGCCGTCGACGGCCCCGACCTCGTCGCGCTCCAAGGGCGTCAGGCCAGCCTGGAAGGCACAGGCGAGATCACCCTGCGCCGTCTGGTCAAAGAAGCGCTGCGCATGCGGCCGGATCGGCTGGTGGTCGGTGAGGTGCGCGACGCCGAGGCGCTCGATCTGGTGCTCGCGCTCAACACCGGCGTCCCCGGTGCCTGCACCGTACACGCGAGCTCCGCCACGGAGGCGCTCGAGAAGCTGAGCATCCTGCCGTTGCTGGCCGGCCGGAACATCGATCGCGGATTCATCGCTCCTGCGCTCGCGGCGTCGGTCGATCTCGTGGTGCACTGCGTCCGCGACCGTGCCGGGGAACGGCGGGTGCAGGAGATCATCGCTCCCACCGGCGACGTCGATGACGGACGCATCCGAACCACCCGGATCTATCAGGCCGAGGTCGCGTCGTGACGTTCCTCCTCGGGGCGGTCCTCGCGGCCGGAGTGCTCCTGTGCGCGTCTCCGTGGCTGTGGCCACCGAGACCGGACGCCGCCCCGACGGCCCCCAAGGCGCGACTGATCCGTTTGAACGCCGAGGCGGGGTTCGACAGTCTCTCGGCGCGCGCGCTCATCGCCGTGATCATGGCCGCCGGGCTCATCGCCGCCTCCACCGCATGGCTGCTGACCGGACTCCCCATCCTCGTGCTGCTCGCCGCGTCGGCGGGAGCCTTGACGCCGATCATGTTCCTGCGCGGAAGGCGGCTGCGGCTGCGCCGGCTGCGTCGGCAGCTGTGGCCCGACGTCTGCGACCTTCTGATCGCGTCGATCCGCGTCGGACTCTCCCTCCCCGATGCCGTGGCGAGCCTGGCCGAGTCCGCGCCCACGATGCTGCGGCCCGCGTTCGGCGTGTTCGCCAAAGACCTGCAGTCGAGCGGTCGATTCGAGACGAGCCTCGATCGGCTGAAGACGTCGTTGGCGGACCCGATCGGCGATCGCATCGTCGAGACCCTGCGGATGGCGCGTCAGGTCGGCGGCACCGAGCTGGTCGGGGTGCTCCGCGCGCTCTCCACCTCCGTGCGGGCGGATGCCGCGCTACGCGGAGAGGTCGAGGCGCGACAGTCGTGGATTCGTGGCGCAGCCGTCCTCGGCGCGATCGCGCCGTGGGTCATCCTCAGCCTGCTCGTCATGCGGCCGGAAGGGGCATCGGCGTACGGCACACCGGAAGGCGTGATCGTCATCTGCGTCGGTGCGGGGGTCTCGGTCATCGCCTTCCAGATCATGGTCCGCATCGGGCGGCTCCCGGAACCTCGGCGGTGGTTCGGGTGAGCGGGTTCTCGGCCCTCGCCTGTGCCGTTCTCGTCGGTGGCGGCTTCGCCGTCGGGGTGCTGAGCATCCTCGCCGGCCTCCCGCGCTGGCGGGCCGCTTCACTGAGCGTGCGGATCGGCCCCTACGTGCGAGAGGTGGTCCCGGATGAGGACCTCCCACGGGGTGTTCTCCCGCTCGCGGGCACACTGCCCGCGAACGCCCGAACTCTGTGGGGCGGGCTGCGGGACGTGTTCGAGCGCATACTCGGAGGCGGAGAGGTGCTTCGGCGGCGGCTCTCCCAGGCCGGTGTTTCGATGGAGCCGGCGACGTTCCGTGGCAGGCAGTTGGGCTGGGCGCTCGCCGGCATCGGGGCCGGCGCCGTCGTTCTGATCGTGCTCGCCCTGACCGGACGGCTGTCCGTTCCCACAGGCGTCATGCCGTTGCTGTGCGGCGCCGCCGCCGCGACCGCGTACGATCTGCAGCTGTCGGCACGGGCCAAGGCGCGCCGCGTGCGTCTCACCGATGAGCTTCCGACGACCCTGGAGTTCCTGGCCCTGTGCCTGTCGGCAGGCGAGGGGTTCCTCGATGCTCTGCGTCGTGTGGCCGCTGTCGGCTCCGGCGAGCTGACCGGCGAGCTCCGTGGCGTCGTGGTCGCGGTCGGCACCGGGTCGCCGCTCGCCGATGCGCTGACCGAGATGGCGAGACGCCTCGACCTGACCGCGCTGTCACGTGCCGTCGACCAGGTGATCGCCGCCCTCGAGCACGGGGCACCGCTCGCCGCCGTGCTGCATGCGCAGGCGGGAGACGCACGGGAAGACGCGAAGCGAACGCTCATCGAACAGGCAGGGCGCAAGGAGATCCTGATGCTGCTGCCGCTCGTCTTCCTCATCCTCCCGCTGTCGGTGCTGTTCGCCGTCTACCCGGGACTCTTCATCCTCCGACTCGGTATCGGCTGATCGGCCATGATGATCGGCCATGAAAGGACGACCATGTTTGCACCTTCACTGGACACCCGTCACCGACAGGGCACCCGGCGACGCTGGTGGCGCTCTGCAGCGAGCCGCGTCGACGCGTTCGCCCGCGACGAGACCGGAGACGTACCCGGCTGGGTGCTCGTCACGCTGATGACCGCCGGATTGGTCGTCTTGATCTGGGCTGTGGCCGGTCCGGCGCTGACCACCCTGTTCGAGCAGGCGATCCAGCGCGTCTCCGGGCTCTGACATGCGCGTCGCGCGGGCACTGGCCGACGAACGCGGATCCAGCCCTGTCGAGTTCCTCCTGGTCGGCACGCTCCTGACCGCACTGACGCTCGGAGTCCTCCAGCTCGCGCTCGCCGTGTACGTGCGCAACGTGGTCCACGACGCGGCCGTGGAGGGCGCGTATCACGCGGCCCTCGCCGACACGACTCAGGAGGAGGGGATCGAGCGCACCCAGGTGGTCATCACCCGGGCGATCGGTGCGTCGTATGCCGAAGACGTCCGGATCGGCTCCTCGGGCGCTCGAGGGCAGGAGACCGTCGACGTTCGAGTGCGCTCGACCTTCCCTCTGCTCGGACTGATCGGCGTACCTTTCGCGATGGAGGTGGAGGCGCATGCACCGGTGGAGGCGTTCGGTGATCGATGACGCCGGTTCCGCGGCGCTCGAGTTCATCACCGTCGGCGTGATCCTCCTGGTGCCGATGATCTACCTCGTCGTCGCACTCGGAACGATCCAGGAGCAGATTCTCGGAGCGGGGGCGGCCGCTCGCCACATCGCCCGCGCCATCGCGCAGGCTCCCGACGCCGCGTCGGCCGCGGCACGCGGCGACGTCGTGCTCGCACAGGTGATCGACGAGTACGGGCTCGATGCCGGCGCGGTCGATCTCACACTCTCCTGTCGCCCCACGGGCACCGAATGCCCTTCTGCCGGAGCGACGATCATCGTCACCGTCGCCACGCGGGCGCGACTCCCGCTGGTGCCGGAGATCCTCGCCTTGGATCGATCCACCGCGGTGCCCGTGCAGGCGCAATCCGTGCAGAAGATGTCGAGGCTGTGGGGCTCGGAGTGAGCGGCCGCAGTATGCGCGGAGCGCGGGCGGCCGGCATGGGCGATGACGGCAGCACGCTTCCGTTGATCCTCGGCTATGTGCTCCTCACCCTGGTGGTGATCTTCGTGTGTGTCTGCGCCACCGATCTCTATCTCGCGCAGAAGCGACTGGACGCGCTCGCCGACTCCGCCGCGCTCGCCGGGGCGGACGGATTCACCGTGCAGGCGATCGATGGTGCGGTTCGGGCCGAGCTGACGGATGCCGCGGTGACGGAGCAGGCGGCCGAGTTGGTGAGTGCATTGCCGGGGGAGGCGTCACTCGTCTCGGCCAGGACTCCGGACGGGGTGTCTGCGCGAGTGACCGTGGCGGCCTCGTGGCATCCGCCCCTGTTGTCCCCGTTCGTGCCCGACGGCGTCCGCCTGGAGTCCACGGCGACCAGTCGCACCGCGCTGCGTTGACGAGCGAGTCGGTTCAGCGGGGATCGCGTAGCTGCGCGAGCAGACCGTCGAGCCGGGGCTCGAGCTGTGGTGGTATCGCGGTAGGCAGCGCGTCGACCGGCCACCAGCGCAGATCCTCGGATTCGTCGCTGACGGTGAGCACTGCATCTCGATCGACCACGACGGCGATCCCGATGTCGAGGTGCGAGACGCAGGCACCGAAGCGGGAGGACAGCGCATGGTGGTCGAGGTCGTACGCGAGGGGAGCGGCCGGTGGGTCCGTCACGATACCGGTCTCCTCACGCAGCTCCCGCAGTGCTGCGCTCACGACAGAGTCGTCGCCGCGCTCGACGTGACCCCCCGGCTGCACCCAGAACTGTCCCTTGCGGTGGAAGACGAGCAGCGTGTGTTGCAGCGAGGCGTCGAAGACCACGCACGAGGCGGTCAGATGATCCGGACCTGAGCCGCGATGCACCGGCCCCCGGGCCTCCCCGAAGAACGAGGCGAAGTCCGCGTGTGCGCGGCGGTCACGCTCGGAGCGGGGCACGAACGTCGAGACCAGACGATGGGCATCGGCCGTCAGATTCGTGATCATTCCGCACCCTCGTCGGTCGGGTTGTCGTTCGGTCGCTCCCGCGGTACGAACCTCGGTATCCAGCGCACGAACCCTGCCGCGCCGACGAGACCGATCACACCCATGGCGGCTGCGGCGAACGGCAGTGCGGCGACGGCGGTTATCGCCGAGACCAGCAACGGCGCGAGCGCACCGCCGGCATCGGTCAGCGTCCGCCAGGAGCCCAGGAAGGCGGCCGGCTCGCGCTTCGGGGCCACGTCCGCGCCGAGAGTCAGCAGGATGCCGCTGGACAGGCCGTTGCCGACGCCCAGCACCGCCGCGAACATCCCGAACCACAGCACCGCGGCGTCGACATCGTGCGTGAACGACAGGGCGAGGAAGCCAGCACCCATCAGCACCATCGCGGGCATCGCCGCCCACAACCGCCCGAAGCGGTCCATCACCTGGCCACTCGCATAGAACAGCGCGAAGTCGATCGCGCCGGAGACGCCGACCACGAGGGCGATCGTCGAGGCATCCAGTCCCAGCGAGAGTCCCCACAGAGGGAGCACGACCTGTCGGGCGGATCGGACGGCGGAGAGTGAGGCGGCGGCCAGTCCGAGGCGCCCGAGCACCGCGCGCTGTCGCCACATGGTCTGGAAGATCCCCAGCCGTTCGATCGTCGGGATGGATCCGCTCACGGCCTCACCGGAGTCCTCCAGATAGCGCTCGTGAGTGGTCGACGGAAGGGGAGCGATCGCTTTCTCGGGGTCGGGCCCGAAGAGGACCAGCACGACCATCACGACGAGGCAGCCCAGGAAGAACCAGATCGCCGCACTCTCGCTGCCGAAGAGCTGCAGGAGCCCGGCGGCGACGAACGGCCCGATGAAGATTCCAAGGCGGAAGCTGCCGCCGAGCAGCGAGAGGGAGCGCGCACGGAAGGCGACCGGCACGCGGGTGGTCATGAACGCGTGACGGGCGAGGCCGAAGGCCGCCGCGCAGATGCCGAGCAGGAACACCGACGCCGCGAGCACACCGAGCGAGGGCGCGAACACCATCCCGATCCCTGCGATGATCGCGATCACGCCGGCGATTACCATCGTGTACCGCTCGCCGATCCTGCCCACCGCCCATCCGGCAGGGAGGTTGCCGCACAGCTGGCCGATCACCAACGCCGACGCCACGAGCGCGGCGAACGCCACGTCTGCGCCCATGGATGCCGCCAGCACCGGGATGAGCGGGATCACGGCGCCCTCGCCGAGCGCGAACAGGACCGTCGGCAGGTACACCATGGGCCCGAACTGTCGAAGGACCGCCGATGCACTGCTCACGTCTTCACGCTACTCCGGCCGATGTGCCGTCGAAGACGAGGTCCCCGTGCGTGCGGGCGGCACGTTAGGCTGAGGTGTCATGCTCGAACTAGATCTCTCCGCCGAAATCCAGGCGCTCAGGCACACCTTCGGCGACATCAGCGAGGTCGTCGATGTCTCCCGTCTCCGCGACGACATCGCGCGTCTCAGCGAGGAGGCGGGTGCCCCCGACCTCTGGGACGACACCGAGAACGCGCAGAAGGTCACCAGCGCACTCAGCCACCGTCAGTCCGAGCTCGCCCGCATCACCGGCATCGCGCAGCGTCTCGACGACCTCGAGGTGCTCGTGGGTCTCGCGAACGAGATGGGGGATGAGGAGTCCGCGCAGGAGGCTCGCACCGAACTCGCCTCGCTCACCGACCTGATCAACCAGCTCGAGGTGCAGACTCTGCTCGACGGCGAGTACGACGAGCGCAGCGCCATCATCACCATCCGCTCCGGTGCGGGCGGCGACGACGCCACCGACTTCGCCGAGATGCTGATGCGCATGTACCTGCGCTGGGCCGAGCGCCACAAGTACCCGGTCAAGGTCATGGACACCTCCTACGCGGAGGGCGCCGGCATCAAGTCGGCGACGTTCGAGATCGACGCGCCCTACGCGTTCGGCACCATCTCGGTCGAGGCCGGCACCCACCGTCTGGCCCGCATCAGCCCGTTCGGATCAGCCGACAAGCGTCAGACGTCGTTCGCCGCGGTCGAGGTCATCCCGCTGATGGAGGAGGCGACCGAGGTCGACATCCCCGAGAACGACATCCGCGTCGATGTGTTCCGGTCCTCCGGCCCCGGCGGTCAGTCGGTCAACACGACCGACTCCGCTGTGCGCCTGACGCACCTTCCGACCGGCATCGTCGTGTCGATGCAGAACGAGAAGTCGCAGATTCAGAACCGCGCCGCCGCCATGCGCGTGCTGCAGACCCGACTGCTGCTGTTGCAGAAGGAACAGGAAGCAGCGAAGAAGAAGGAGCTCGCGGGCAACATCACCGCGAGCTGGGGTGACCAGATGCGCTCGTACTTCCTCTATGGCCAGCAGCTGGTGAAGGATCTGCGCACCGGCCAGGAGTCGGGCAACCCGGCTGCCGTGTTCGACGGAGACCTGGATGACTTCATCTCCGCGGGCATCCGCTGGCGCAAGCGCAAGATCGAAGACTGAATCCATGAAGAAGGCCCCGGATCACTCCGGGGCCTTCTTCGTGTGACTCGTCAGTATTTCGCACCCTCGAGAGTGCCGGTCACGTCTTCATAGCTGTACAGGATGCACTGGACGGTGCGATCGTCCGCGCGGGCCCAGGAGGTCTCCGTCGGCTGATAGGTGTAGAAATCCAGCACCGAGTCTTCGTAGGCGATGCCGACGTATGCGTCGAAGTGCGAGGCGCAGCCGTCCCATGCCGCTTCGCCGAGAGCATCGTCGCCGGGGAACGCCTCCTCATCGACCTCGAAGATGAAGTACACCTCATCCGTATGCGGCCGCTCGCACGGGACGACGGGCAACTCGTAGATCTGACCCGTGTCCTCGTAGTCGACGAACGGCAGGCAGTCGCCGACCTCGAGCTCGGCGAAGGGCACCATCTCGGCACCCTCGATCGACGCGGGGTCCGTGCGCTCCTCGGCGCTCGCAGCGGCGTCGGCCGGGGCCGAGACGGTCGCGAGCAGCAGCAGCGACACGGCGAACGCCAGGAGCGCTCCGATCGCCGACACCACCAGCCCCGTGATCCCCGGCCACTTGCGGCCGCGGAGGAACAGGGACACGAGCGACAGCACGAATCCGACGCCGAGAAGCGCCCAGCCGACGATCGAGATCACCGGGATGCAGGCGCACACGACGCCGACGACCACCACGGCGAGACCGATGATTCCGAGCACCGACACTCCGGGCGCGGGTGGCTGCGGTGCCGGCGCACCCCACGCTCCGCCGGGTGCTCCGACGAGGTCGGGCGCGATCACCCGCTCGGTCGACACCCCCGACGAGGGCAGCGTGTAGGGCGGGGTGAACGGCGCTGCGGCGGGCGACGGCACGGCGGAGGCAACCGGCTCGGCCGACGGTCGTTCCGGGGCCACCGGCGCATCGTCGGAGGTCCGCACGTGCGCGGTCCACTGCGTGCCGTCCCACCACCGCAGGCTGCCGGAGCCGTCGTCATACCAGCCGGCAGGCGTCGTCATCAGATGGTTCCGCTCGTCCGACGGCTCAGGGGACGAAGCACGCGGTGATGGCTTCGGTGTCGCCCAGTACCTCGGCGAAACCGTACGCGGCGTCGACATCCGTCAGCGTGCCGTCGCTCTCCGCGATCGCGCGCAGCGTCGAGTTGTCGAGCTCGGACTCGACGAGAAGGTCCGAGAGGCACGTGATCTGCGGCTCGGTGTAGCCCTCCGTGCCTTCGGCGGCCAGGATCGCGGTCAGTCCGACCGCCACCTCGGCCGAGGTGGGACGCGTGCCGTCGTCGGCGCCGTCCGTCCCGTCGGTCTCGCCCGGCTCGGTGGCTTCGATCGACGGCGAGGAGCTGGGCAGGTTGTTCATCTCTTCACTCGCGTTCTGGGCGATAGCGAAGAAGAAGACGAAGAACATCACGGCGCTGATGATGCCGCCGACCACGGAGAGGATCAGGCCGGCGATCCCCGGCCACTTCTTCCCCTTCAGGAAGAGCGAGATGAGGGAGACGATGAAGCCCGCGCCGAGGAGGATGAAGCCGATGAAGCCGATCAGCGGGATGAACGCCAGGATCGTGCCGACGGCCGACAGCCCGAGTCCGACGAGTCCGAGCACCGACGGCTTCTTCGGAGCTTCCGGCTCGGTCTGCACGTACGGGGCAGCTGCGGGATAGCCGGAGGCTGCGCCCGCGCCGGGGTATGCCGGAGCCGCGCCCGGGTAGCTCGACACGGGCTGTTCCGGCGTGGCCGTGGGGGAGTAGTCCGGCGCTGCCGGGGCCGCGTAGGCGGCCACGTCGTCGCCGAGCGGTGTGGTCGCGGCGGTCGGCGCCTCGGCGGAGGTGCGGATCACGGTGTCATCGGTGGACGGTGCCTCCGGTGCGTCATAAGAGGGCTCCTCGTCGACGGCGGGAGCGTCGGTCGCCGGTGTCTCGATTCCGGTCGACGCCTCGGCGGCATCCGGTGCCACCGGTGCCGACTCCGCATCGGCTGCGGCGGTCGCGTCCGGAGCGAAGTGCTCCGTCCACTGCTCACCGTCCCACCACCGCTGGCGTCCGCTGCCGTCGTCGTACCAACCTGCAGGTGTCGTGCTCATGGGTCCCCCTCGAAGACGATTCGGCCGCTCCATGGTGCGACCGCACCCTTATGTATAGCAGTGGCCGGTGACTTCGCAGGGAGTTCCTGATGGGGAGCAATCCCCATGCTCTCCGGATGCGGACGCGCCGGTGCGGGGTGTCGCTCGCGGTCAGCAGGAGGGGCGCGCTTAGGCTCGAACCGTCATGATTCGGTTCGAGAACGTCACGAAACGCTACCGCGGGACGTCGAAGCCCGCCCTCTCCGGTGTCGACTTCGAAGTGCAACGCGGGGAGTTCGTCTTCCTCGTCGGCGCCTCGGGCTCCGGCAAGTCCTCCTGTCTTCGTCTGATCCTGCGCGAAGACGTACCGACGGCAGGCCGCGTCGCCGTGCTCGGTCGGGATCTCCGCTCGCTCGCCAACCGCAAGGTGCCCTACTTCCGGCGCCACATCGGTTCGGTGTTCCAGGACTTCCGCCTCCTGCCGTCGAAGACGGTCTACCAGAACGTCGCCTTCACCCTGCAGGTGACCGGCTCTTCGCGCGGATTCATCCAGCAGGCAGTGCCCGAGGCACTCGCGCTCGTGGGACTCGACGGCAAGCAGAAGCGCATGCCGCATGAGCTGTCCGGCGGCGAGCAGCAGCGCGTCGCGATCGCTCGTGCCCTCGTCAATCGTCCGCAGGTGCTGCTCGCCGACGAGCCCACAGGCAACCTCGACCCTGCGACCTCCGTCGACATCATGCAGCTTCTCGCTCGCATCAACGCCGGCGGCACGACCGTGCTGATGGCTACGCACGAGGCCGGCTTCGTCGACCAGATGCAGCGCCGGGTGATCGAGCTGCGCGACGGCGAGATGGTGCGTGACGAGGTTCACGGCGGATACGGCGACACCTCCAACATCCCGCGCCTCGTGCCGGAGAAGGTGCGCGGTGCTGCCGCCGCAGCGGCGTTGACGGCGGTGCAGGAGGTCCAGCGTCAGACGGCGGACCTCTCCTCGGTCCGCGCTGCCTTGGCCGAGGAGCTCAGCTCCCAGCGGAAGGCCGCCGCAGACGAGCGCGCCTCGGATGCTCCGGCAGGTGCTCCGCAGAAGGCCGAACCCCCGCGCACGGTCGAGCCACCGGAGTCGAGCGCCGTCCCGGCGACCGGCGCCATCGCCGCTGTCGTGGAGCCGCCGACCGTCGTGGAACCACCGGCCGTCGTCGAGCCGCCGACCGTGACGGAGCCGCCGGCGGTCGTCCGACCGCGCACGCACCCGATCACCCTGCCCACCGTCGATGTCGCCGAGCTCGGAGTCGCAGATCGCCTCGGGCTCTCCGACGAAGACGACGAGGAAGTGGGCCCGACCTCATGAGAATCGGACTCATCCTGACCGAGGCCCTGGGCGGTCTCCGACGGAACATCTCGATGGTCATCTCGGTGATCCTCGTCACCTTCGTCTCGCTCACCTTCGTCGGCGCGGCGATCCTGATGCAGTCGCAGATCGGCGTCATGCGGGGTTACTGGGCCGAGCGTGCCCAGGTCGCCGTGTACATGTGCTCCGCGGTCTCGGAATCCGACACCTGCATCGACGGAGCCGCGAGCGAGGAGCAGGTGGCCGCGGTCCGGGCGCAGCTCGAAGGCGACGCGCTGGCACCGCTCATCAGCTCGCTGACCTTCGATACCAAAGAGGACACGTACGCCAAGCTCGTCGAGCAGCTCGGCGAGGACCAGGCGAGTGTGCTCACGCCCGACCAGGCATTCGAGGTCTTCTTCGTGACGATGAAAGACCCGGGGCAGTCGCAGGTGCTCGCCGAGGCATTCAGCGGCCAGGCCGGAGTGGAGCAGGTCAAGGATCAGCTCCAATACCTCGAACCGCTGTTCTCCGCTTTGACCGTCGCGACGTATATCGCCGTCGGCATAGCGGTGCTCATGCTGATAGCGGCGACCCTGCTGATCGGGACGACGATCCGGTTGTCGGCGTATGCGCGTCGCAAGGAGATCGGCATCATGCGCCTGGTCGGCGCTTCGAACCGGTTCATCCAGACACCGTTCGTGCTCGAAGGCGTGTTCGCGGCGTTCCTCGGCTCGGCTCTGGCCAGTGCCGCGGTCGTCGCCGGCATGCATTTCGGGGTGAACGGCTACCTGCGAGGCCGCGTCCCGTTCATCACGACCTGGGTGACGATGCAGGACGCGATGCTCGTCGTGCCGGTGCTGATCGGCATCGGCGTCGTCCTGGCCGCGTTGTCCGCCGGCTTCGCGATCAGGCGTTGGCTCCGTACCTGATATCCTGAAAGGCTGCTCGGTCGGAACGATCGATCGAGCTCATCACGGCAACAGGAGAGCATCATGCCCAGGGAACGCGGAGAGAAGGTCGTCGCGACCAATCGTCGCGCACGTCACGACTACACGATCGAGAAGTCGTACGAGGCGGGGATGGTGCTCACCGGCACCGAGGTCAAGTCACTGCGTCAGGGGCGCGCCAACCTCAGCGACGGTTACGCGTTCGTGAAGGGCAACGAGGTCTTCCTCGATTCGGTGCACATCCCGGAGTACTCCCAGGGGCATTGGACCAATCACTCGGCGAAGCGGATCCGCAAGCTGCTGCTGCATCGCGAGGAGATCGCCAAGATCGCGCATGCCGTCTCGGCGGGTGGATACACCCTGATCCCGCTGAAACTGTACTTCTCCGATGGGCGGGCGAAGGTCGAGATCGCCCTCGCCAAGGGAAAGCGCGAGTACGACAAGCGGCAGACCCTGCGCGAACGTCAGGACACCCGCGAGGCGGATCGTGCCATGCGCCTGCGCAATCGCGTGGGCGAGTAGCGACCGGTCGTCACAGCGTCGGCTCGAAGCCGAACACGCGGCCGAGGAAGATCAGTTCACGCTCGAGCGCGTCGATGATCGTGTCGGCACTGCGGAACCCGTGCCCCTCAGCGGGGTAGAGGACATACTCGTGGTTGACGCCTCGGGCGGCCAGCGCGTCTCTGATCGCCTCGGACTGCGAGGGCGGGACCACTCGATCTTCTCCGCCCTGCAGCAGCAGCACGGGGACTCCGATGCGATCCGCGTGGGTGAGTGGTGATCGTTCGACGTAGATGTGCTCGTACTCGGGGAGAGGCCCCACGAGACCGTCGATGTACGACGCCTCGAAGTCGTGCGTCTCGGCGACCAGCATCCGCAGATCGGCCACGCCGTAGCGGCTGATCCCCGCGGCGAAGGCCCCGCCGCGCACGAGCGCGGAGAGCACCGTCCAGCCGCCTGCGGATCCACCGCGGATGGCGATGCGGGACGGGTCGGCGAGGCCGGCATCCGCGAGGCCCTGTGCGGCGGCGATCACGTCGTCGACGTCCACGACGCCCCATCGGCGGTCCAGGCGTTCGCGGTAGGCGCGTCCGTAGCCGGTGGAGCCGCCGTAGTTGACGTCGAGCACGCCGATTCCCCTGCTCGTGTAGAACGCGTTGGCGGCGGAAGCCGCGCCGGTGACGTGCGCGGTCGGTCCGCCGTGCACCAGCACCACGTACGGGGGGAGCTCGTCGGCGGGGGCTGTCGCGTCGGGGTTCGCCGGGGGGTAGGCGAAGGCGTGCACGACTCCGTGCCTTCCGTCGACCTCGATCGGCACAGCGCGCGGCATCCATTCGGCATCGACGGGCTCACCTCCGCGCACGGCGACGGTCGCGCCGGAGTCCACATCGATGCACCACAGGCCGGCGGTCACGCCGGAGCCACTGCCGGAGAGCAGCACGCGCGACCCGTCCACATCGTCGATGCTCACATGGCCGTCGGCCGGGATATCGATCGGGCGTGCGGCACCGTCCGGTGAGATCAGGACGACTTCGTCGCGCCCGTTCGTGCGGACGGCGACGATCCGTCCGTCGGCGAGGGGGCGATACCAGCGGTTGCCGAGCACCCACAGCCCGTAGCCGGTGTCGGCATCGGTCGGGCTGAGCGCGCGCGGTGCGCCGACCGGCGAGACTCCGTCGAGTTCGATGCGATGCAGGCCCCAGCGGTCGTCCGGATCATCGGCGAACATCAGCTCCGTCTCGCTGAGCCACTCGGGCTGCAACGCCGCTCGAGTGGGGATCTCGTGCACGTCGCTGCCGTCGCTCTGCGCGATCCGCAGCTGCGAGGCCTCCCAGGGCATCCGTCCGCGGTTCCAGGTGATCCAGGCGACGCGGCCGCCGTCGGGCGAGAGTGCGGGGTGAGCGAAGAAGCCGTCGCCCTCGACGATGACTCGAATTCCGGACGCGTCCTCCGCGGCGGAGCCGTCGATCGGGATCTCGACGATCGCGCGGGTATGCGGCGCGGCCGACAGATCTTCGCGCACGGCGAGCAGACGGCCGTCTTGCACGCGGAGGCCTCCGTGCGATGGCCCCGCCGGTGTCAGCGGGACGGGCTCGGCACCGGCGACCAGTCGATGGACGCGCTGATCGCCGGCATCGACGAAGTACAGGATGCCCGTGGAATCGGCGGTCCATGCCCCGCCGCCGTACTCGTGTACACGGGAGCGAGCACTCCAGGGCGCCGGGAGCATCTCGGCTCCCGAGGAGCTTCGCACCGTGACCCGCCCCTTCTCGGCGGGCACGGATTCTCCCCACCAGATCTCGGAGCCGACGAAGCGCGCCCCGTCGATGCGCGGGGAGGATGCCGCGACGGAGGCTGCGGAGAACGGAGAGGGCCAGGAACCGTGAGGCGACGACATGCTCCGAGCCTATGGTCTGAACTCAGACGGCGCGCAGCACCGCCACGACCTTACCGAGCACCACGGACTCGTCGCCGAGGATGGGTTCGAAGGAGGAGTTTCGGGGGAGGAGCCAGGTGTGGCCGTCGCGACGGCGCAGCACCTTGACCGTGGCCTCGCCGTCGAGCATCGCGGCCACGATCTCGCCGTTCTCCGCATTGTTCTGCGAGCGCACGACGACCCAGTCGCCGTCGCAGATCGCGGCGTCGATCATCGACTCGCCCGAGACCTTGAGCATGAAGAGGTCTCCTTTGCCCACCAGTTGACGGGGGAGAGGGAAGATCTCCTCCACCTGCTGATCGGCGGTGATCGGCACGCCGGCGGCGATGCGACCGACCAGGGGCACGAGCGCCGCGTCGCCGACCGGAGTCGCCACGTCGGCGGGGTTCTCGCCGCTGGCGCCGGGGAGATCGATCAGGACCTCCATGGCACGTGTCTTGCCGGGGTCGCGTCGCAAGTAGCCGCTCAGTTCGAGTTGACCGAGTTGGTGGGTCACGCTCGACAGGGACTTCAGGCCGACGGCGTCTCCGATCTCCCGCATGCTCGGCGGGTAGCCGTGATGAGCGATGGAGTTCTGGATGACCTCGAGGATCGCCATCTGCTTGGGGCTCAGGCTCTTGCGGCGTCGCGTCCGCGGTGCCTCCGACTCGGGGGCCGAGTTCTCGCTCATGGTGCTCCTTAAGTCCGGTGTTCCGACGTCGCTCTTCGAATGTCGGAGGCCCGTGGTGTGGTGTTCTCATCGAAACCGTATCCGAGAAACGGCCCGATCTGGAAGATCTGTTCGAGCGTGTCGGCAGAATCGTGCATCCGGTTTCGAAGACAACTTGACAGATGTTCGAACTCGAAGATATCTTCGGTACGTAGCTTCGCATTCACGGCTCCCGGCCGAGACGCGAATGCGAACGCTACGCCAACTTCCCCGGCAGCTTCACCGCTCCGGGACAGGCTAAGGAGCACCACATGAGCAGCATCGGCTTCAGCACCGCGGCAGTCATTCCGGCGTCGACCCGTCCTACGACGCGACTCCGGCTGACCACGCGCGGTCGCGCCGTGCTGCTGGGGTTCGCCTCCGTGCCGCTCGCGATCGGCATCGCCTTCGCCGCACTCAGCGGTGGCAGTGCGATCGCCTCGGGCGCAGACACGGCAGCCGTCAGTGTCGAGACCGTGACCGTCATGCCCGGTGACACTCTCTGGTCGATCGCCACCGGTGTCGCCCCCGGCGCCGACCCGCGCGACGTCATCGGTGAGATCAGCCGCATGAACCTGCTGCGTGGCGGTGAGCTCCAGATCGGCCAGACGCTCGCCATCCCGGCCCAGTACGTGGACTGATCCCGTCGCGCCCGAGCTGCGGCAACTTTGCGTCATCGACTCGGGGCGCCGCTTAACATGGGAAGGGTGACCCTCTCCCTCAACGATCTCCCGCTACGCGACGATCTTCGCGGACTGACTCCGTACGGCGCTCCTCAGGCACCGCTCCCGATCGCCCTCAACGTGAACGAGAACACGCATCCCATTCCGGACGCGGTGGCGAGCGACATCCTCGACGACATCGCGCTCGCGATCCGTGATGTGAACCGTTATCCCGACCGGGAGTTCACCACTCTTCGCGAGTCGTTCGCAGAGTATCTGGGTCACGGCCTCACCCCGGAGCAGATCTGGGCGGGCAACGGCTCGAACGAGGTGCTCCAGCACATCCTGCAGGCCTTCGGCGGCCCCGGGCGCACGGCTTTCGGTTTCGCGCCGACCTACTCGATGTACCCGCTCATCGCGCAGGGCACGGGCGCGCGGTGGATCCCCGGGACGAGGCAGCCCGACTACACGATCACACCGGAGGAGGCAGCGGAGCAGGTGCGCACCGCGGACCCCGACGTGATCATCCTGTGCACCCCGAACAATCCCACCGGCACCCCGCTCGGCCTGGACGTCGTCGAAGCCGTCTACGAGGCGGCGCGGGGCATCGTGATCGTCGACGAGGCCTACCAGGAGTTCGCACCGCACGACGCGCCTTCCGCGCTGACACTCCTCGAGGGGCGCCCGCGCCTGGCGGTCTCCCGCACGATGAGCAAGGCCTTCGCCTTCGCCGGTGCGCGGGTCGGGTATCTGGCGGCAGATCCGACGTTCATCGATGCGTTGCGTCTGGTGCGCCTGCCCTATCACCTGAGCACGCTCACGCAGGCTGCGGCCGTCGCCGCTCTGCGCAACTCCGACGTGATGCTCGGCATGGTCGAGGAGATCGTCGAACAGCGCGACCGCATCACCGCGACCCTCGAGGCGCTCGGATATACGCCCCACGAATCCTGGTCGAACTTCGTCCTCTTCGGCGGCATCGCCGATCCGCGTGCGACATGGCAGCAGCTCTTCGACCGCGGCGTGCTGGTGCGTGATGTCGGCATCCCCGGTCACCTCAGGGTCAGCGCGGGCACCGAGGCCGAGACCACCGCGTTCCTCGATGCTCTGGCCTCGATAGGATCGGCATCATGAGCACCCCGTCATCGACCCCGCGCACCGCGAGCCGCGTGCGCAGCACGTCGGAGTCCACCGTCGAACTCGAGCTGAACCTCGACGGCACGGGGGCGAGCCGCATCGACACGTCGGTGCCGTTCTTCGACCACATGCTCACCGCTTTCGCGAAGCACTCGCTGACCGACCTGACCGTGCGCGCTTCGGGCGACACGGACATCGATGCGCACCACACCGTCGAAGACGTGTCGATCGTGCTCGGACAGGCGATCCTCGAGGCGCTGGGCGACAAGTCCGGCATCTCCCGCTACGGCGATGCGCTCGTGCCGCTCGATGAGGCGCTCGCGCAGGCGGTCGTCGACATCTCGGGTCGTCCGTACCTCGTGCACACCGGCGAGCCCGCCGGATTCGAGCACCACCTCATCGGTGGGCACTTCACCGGCTCGTTGGTGCGTCACTCTTTCGAGGCGATCACCTTCAACGCCGCGCTGACCGTCCACGTGCGTGTGCTGGGCGGCCGCGACCCGCACCACATCGCCGAGGCGGAGTACAAGGCTTTCGCCCGCGCGTTCCGCCAGGCAAAAGCACTCGATCCGCTGGTCGACGGGATCCCGTCCACCAAGGGTGCACTGTGAGCGCGAGTCCCCGCGTCGCCGTCTTCGACTACGAGTCGGGCAACGTCCACTCGGCTGTCAAGGCGCTGGCCGCTGCCGGCGCAGATGCCGTGCTGACGCGCGACCGCAAGGCCGCCCTGGAGGCCGACGGTCTCCTGGTTCCGGGCGTCGGCGCGTTCCAGGCGGTCCGTGACGCGCTCCACGCACACGGCGGCGACGAGATCATCGACCGGCGTCTGGCCGGCGGACGACCGGTGCTCGGGATCTGCGTCGGCATGCAGGTGCTCTTCGAGCACGGGGTCGAGCGCGGGCACGACACCGCGGGCCTCGGCGAGTGGCCCGGAGCGGTCACCGAACTCAACGCACCCGTGCTGCCGCACATGGGCTGGAACACCGTCGAGCCCGGCGCAGACAGCGTGCTCTTCCGGGGCCTGGAACATGAGCGTTTCTACTTCGTGCACTCCTACGCCGCCCAGTCCTGGGAGCTCGACGTCATCCCGCCGTTCCCCGAGCCCGTGCTGACCTGGACGACCTACGGCGACCCCTTCCTCGCCGCCGTCGAGAACGGTCCGCTCTCGGCAACCCAGTTCCACCCCGAGAAGTCGGGCGAGGCGGGCATCCAGCTCCTGCGCAACTGGGTCGGGAGTCTCTGACACCCATCGTGGACGTCATCCGTTTTGTCACCCGCTCTCCGGCGGACTACCCTCGGTTCTCGTGCCCGCTCCGGGCTGCAGACCTTCCCTAGCCAAGGACCCCATGAACGACTTCGCGCAGTCTCCCTCGCTCACGCTCCTTCCCGCGGTCGATGTCGCCGGTGGCAAGGCCGTCCGCCTCACCCAGGGCGAGGCCGGAACCGAGACGAGCTACGGCGACCCGCTCGACGCGGCAGGGGAGTGGGCCGCACAGGGCGCGAAGTGGATCCACCTCGTCGACCTCGACGCCGCTTTCGGCCGCGGGAGCAACGCGCCGATCCTGCGCAAGGTCATCAAGCAGTTCAAGGGCGTCAGCATCGAGCTCTCGGGCGGCATCCGCGACGACGCGACCCTCGAGGCGGCGCTCGAGAGCGGCGCCACTCGGATCAACCTCGGCACGGCCGCACTGGAGAACCCCGAGTGGGCCGCCGATGTGATCGGTCGTTACGGCGAAGCGATCGCGGTCGGCCTCGACGTGCGCGGTACCACGCTCGCCGCACGTGGTTGGACCAAGGAGGGCGGCGACCTCTGGGAGGTCCTCGAGCGCCTGGAAGACGCCGGATGCAGCCGCTACGTCGTCACGGACGTGACGAAGGACGGCACGCTTCGCGGCCCGAACCTCGAGCTCCTTCGCGAGGTGACCTCGCGCACACCGAAGCCGGTCGTCGCATCCGGGGGGATCTCCAACCTCGACGACATCGCCGCGCTCCGTGAACTCGTGCCGCTGGGCGTCGAGGGTGCGATCGTCGGCAAGGCCCTGTACGCCGGTGCGTTCACGCTGGCTGAGGCACTGGATGTCGCAGGAGACTGACGGCCACGCCTGCGGGCCCGAGTCGCACAACCACGGAGACTCGGCCGGTGTCCCCTGGGAGGGACGCAGCTTCGAGTCGAATCCGCACGCGGCGGACGACGGCTCGGCCGACCCGGCGCTGCTGGCCGCACTGCTGCGCTTCCGCGCCGGCGAAGGCAGTCAGGTGGAAGTCGTCGACGCTTTCCGCTCGGCTCGCGTGCTGATCCCTCTGATCGCCGAGAAGGGTGAGGAAGGCGTCGCGCCGAGCGGCCTCGCCGTCGACAAGACGCAGGAGCTGTCGATCGTCACGGTCGCGGCTCCCGACGGGCGGCGGGTGCAGCCGGTTTTCTCCTCCGTCGAGGCGATGCAGAAGTGGGATCCCACGGCACGCCCGATTCCCGTGGAGGCGCTCCGGGCGGCGCTGGCGGCGTCAGCCGAAGACACCGACCTGATCGTGCTCGACCCGACGGCCGACACGGAGTTCGTGATCCGGCGGCCGGCCGTCTGGGCGATCGCCCAGGAGCATGCCTGGGAGCCGAGCTTCCTCTCCACCGAGGTCTACACCGCGCTCCAGGAGAGTGTGGCCCACGAACTGGCCGTGATCGACGTGGCGGTGGCGTCCGGCGACCCCGACGCACGTCTGCGCGGCCCGGAGCTGATCGTGGTCCTGGAACTCGTCGACGGTCTGGAGCGCGAGGTGCTCGACGCCGTGCTCTCGCGTCTGGCTCAGCGCTGGGCGTCGGACGACCGCATCGCCGTCCTGGCGGACTCGCTCACGGTGAAGCTCCGCCGCAGCGTCTGAGCGCGCTTCGCTACGATCGGGGCATGTCCCGAGGTCTCCTGCGCGCCATCGCCGTCGTTGCTCTCCTCGGGGGCGCCGTTACCGGCAGCTCGGGCTGCGCGCTGGCTTGCCCCGCGATCGGATGGACGAACGCCGTCGCACTCGAGACCAGCGCCGTAGCGGGGGTGGTGGCGGTCCAGTTCTGCGTCGCGGGGGAGTGCTCACCGGCGCCGGGTACCGAGCCGACCTCATCGACCAACCTGTTCATCGTGACGCCTCAGGATGACGGGACGTGGGTGCTCGGGTTCGATATGTCGACGCCCGACGGCGTCGACATCCGCCTGTTCGACGCCCAGAACACGCTCATCCACGAGTCCGAGGAATCGATCTCGTGGACGCATTCGGATGAACCGTGCGGCGGCCCCTCGACCGCGGAACCGATCGTCCTCGAATCCTGAACTAGTTGACCGGCCCGGTCCACTTCTCGCCCGGACCCTTGCCGATGGGGTCGGGGATCGTCGATGCCTCGCGGAACGCGAGCTGCAG
The DNA here is from genome assembly GCF_041529975.1 of Microbacterium maritypicum. Classification (NCBI taxonomy): domain Bacteria; kingdom Bacillati; phylum Actinomycetota; class Actinomycetes; order Micrococcales; family Microbacteriaceae; genus Microbacterium; species Microbacterium maritypicum. The sequence goes on from NZ_CP168030.1 coordinate 2,064,109, forward strand.
GGAGCGGAGCCCGTCGCGGAGCGAGCGTGCGTGCATGTCGCTGATCTCGGGGGCGCCGGCGGTGATGAGCCCGGCGAGGGCGTTGATGAGCTTGCGAGCCTCGTCGAGGTCGAGCTGTGCCGCCGCGTCGGGGTCGTCGGCGAGGCCGAGCTTGACGGCGCCGGCGCTCATGAGGTGCACGGCCGCCGTGGTGATCACCTCGACCGCGGGTACGTCGGCGATGTCTCGAGTGGCCGACGACGCAGCCTCCTCCTGACGTGCCCAGCGCTCTTCGCGCTCGCGTGCAGCCTCGTCCGGTGCCTGGTTCGTCACTTCGCCTTGCTTTCTGTTAGACTTTGGCGGGCTCCGGAGCGTCATGCTCCGGATCGAAAGAGGATTCACTTCCCACCCGCGCTTGCCGTTCAAGGCTACCGGGTCTTGCACTCCACCGGCTCCGTTCGCAAGACGGACCCGGCAGGCAGGGTGCGGAGCCGGCGTCTGAATGCCGGTGGGTGGGGACGATTCCGATTTCGCCCGTGATGCAGACAGCGTCCCGGTGGCCGAATCACATCGTCTAAGGAGTTCCGCATCAGCGATCCCCGTACCAATGAGCGCATCCGCGTCCCCGAGGTCCGCCTCGTCGGCCCCGCGGGTGAGCAGATCGGCGTCGTCCGCATCGAGGCAGCGCTGCGCCTCGCGCAGGAAGCCGATCTCGACCTCGTCGAGGTCGCCCCCAACTCGAAGCCGCCCGTCGTCAAGATCATGGACTACGGCAAGTTCAAGTACGAGGCCGCCCAGAAGGAAAAGGAAGCGCGCCGCAACCAGGCGAACACGATCCTCAAGGAAGTCCGCTTCCGTCTGAAGATCGAGGCTCATGACTACACGACCAAGCTGAAGCGCGCCGAGGGCTTCCTCAAGGCCGGCGACAAGGTCAAGGCCATGATCCTGTTCCGCGGTCGTGAGCAGTCGCGTCCCGAGCAGGGTGTGCGTCTGCTGCGCAAGTTCGCCGAAGACGTGGCCGAGCTCGGAACAGTCGAGTCGAACCCGACCATCGACGGTCGCAACATGGTCATGATCGTGGCTCCGCTGAAGAGCAAGTCCGAGGCCAAGCAGGAGCAGAACGCGGTTCGCGACGCACAGCGCGCGGCGAACAAGCAGGCATCCCGCGACGCCAGGAGCGATGCCGACGCACCGGCAGAAGCTGCCGCGGAGTAGATCCGCCCCAGAACTCCCGCACCGCGGGTTGACACCGTCGCCTGAGAAGGCGCCATACGAAGGAAGAGAAGATGCCGAAGCAGAAGACCCACTCGGGTGCTAAGAAGCGCTTCAAGATCACCGGCAGCGGCAAGCTGAAGAAGCAGCAGGCCGGGATGCGCCACAACCTCGAGCACAAGTCGAGCCGTCGCACCCGTCGTCTGAACCAGGACCAGGTGCTCTCGAAGGCTGACACCAAGGTCGCGAAGAAGCTTCTCGGCCGCTGACGCGCGCCCGAACGCACGAATAGGAACACAGGAAAATGGCAAGAGTCAAGCGGGCAGTAAACGCCCACAAGAAGCGCCGGGTCATCCTCGAGCGCGCAAAGGGTTACCGCGGTCAGCGTTCGCGCCTCTACCGCAAGGCCAAAGAGCAGGTCATCCACTCGCTGGTCTACTCGTACCGTGACCGTCGCAAGCGCAAGGGTGACTTCCGTCGCCTCTGGATCCAGCGCATCAACGCTGCGGCTCGCCAGAACGGCATCACGTACAACCGCTTCATCCAGGGCCTCGGCCTCGCGGGTGTCACCGTCGACCGTCGCATGCTCGCCGACCTCGCGGTCAACGACGCTGCCACGTTCACGACGCTGGTCGAGACGGCGAAGAAGGCTCTGCCCTCCGACGTCAACGCACCGAAGTCGGCTGCGTAAGCATCTCGCTTCCTACGGGCGTCTTCCTTCGGGGAGGCGCCCGTTTCGCGTATCCGGCACCCGCGGTGACCCTAGACTGTGAACGTGCTGGAGAACCCCCGTTCGCCCCGAGTCCGTGCTGTCGCGAAGCTGACCAAGCGCAGCGCGCGAACCGAGACGGGCCTGTTCCTTCTGGAAGGTCCGCAGTCGGTGCGTGAAGCACTCACGTATCGCCCGGAGGCGATCGTCGAGCTGTTCGCGACGCCGAGCGGGTGGGAGAAGCACCCGGACATCCGTGCCAAGGCCGCCGACGCCGACATCGACGTCGAGTACGTCACCGAGTACGTATTGAACGCGATGGCCGACACGGTCACTCCGCAGGGATTGGTCGCCGTCGTCCAGCAGACACCGACCTCGGTGCGTGACATCTTCGATGCCTCGCCTCGTCTCGTGGCGATCTGCGAAGAGGTGCGCGACCCCGGGAACCTGGGCACGATCATCCGCGCGGCCGATGCGGCGGGCGCGGATGCCGTCGTGCTGACCGGCCGGACCGTCGATCCGTACAACCCGAAGGTCGTGCGCGCCACGACCGGGTCGCTGTTCCACCTCCCGGTCTCGGTCGGGGGAGACCTCGCCGACGTCGTGAAGCGCGCGCACGCCGCGGGTCTGCGCATCCTCGCCGCCGACGTGAAGGGCGCCGATCTGCTGGAAGCCCGCGCGGACGGAGTGCTCGCCGAGCCGACCGGATGGCTGTTCGGAAACGAGGCGCGGGGTCTGGAAGACGATGCCCTCGCCTTGGCCGACCAGGTGCTGCGGCTGCCGATCTTCGGCAAGGCCGAATCCCTCAATCTGGCGACCGCTGCGAGCGTCTGCCTGTACGAGAGCGCCTTCGCACAGCGGGCGACCTCTGTCGGCTGACGTCCGGCCGACGAAGGAAGCGGGTCACAGGGTCGATGAGGATTCTGATCGTCGAAGACGACGACCGTGTCGCTGGGGCGCTCGAAGCATTCCTCGCGCGGTCGGGCTACGCGACCGTGCGCGCCTCCGATGGGGCGTCGGCGCTGGCTCTCCTCGGCGCTGACACCGAGGTCGTGCTCCTCGATCTGGGACTCCCCGACATGGACGGCGTCGACCTGTGCCGCCGCATCCGCGGACGCTCCGAGGTTCCGATCATGATCGTGACCGCGCGCAACCAGGTCGCCGAGCGCATCAAGGGACTGCGTGCCGGCGCCGATGACTTCGTGGTGAAGCCCTATGACGTGCATGAGCTTCTGGCCAGGATCGAGGCCGTGACCCGGCGTTCGCGGCCGATGCGCCCGGATTCCGACGCGCGGGTGCTGCTCCTCGGGGGCTCGCTGGAGATCGACCTCGTCGGGCGGCAGGTCCTGGTCGACGGTGCGCCGATCGAGCTCACCCGCAAGGAGTTCGACATCATCGCGGTGCTCGCACGCTATCCGGGTGTGGCGGTTCCGAAGGAGCGTCTCATCCGTGAGGTGTGGAACACGGACTGGCGGGGCTTCGGGCATTCCCTCGAGGTGCACGTCGGGGCGATCAGGAAGAAGACCCGATCCCGCGGTGTGATCGAGACCGTGCGCGGCGTCGGCTACCGTCTCGTGGGGTCCTGAGCCGTGCGTCGACGTCTGGTCATCGTCTTCCTCGTCCCGCTCGTGGCGATCCTGGTCGCTCTGGGCGGTGCGGCCGGATGGAGTGCGGCCCGGAGCGTGCAGCAGTCGTTCTACACGCAGCAGCTCGGCGACCTCGGCTACTTCATCACCAGCGCGCGTCAAGCGCTTCGATCGGGCAGCGCGGCGGTGATCGATGCCGAGGTCGTCCGTTTCGAGGAGGTGTACGGCATCGAGGTGACGGTCTTCGATCTCGGCGGTGCCCCCTGGGCGGCGGGGGAGCATGGCTCGACCGTGCTCGCGGAGGAGGACGCGGAACGGGTGCGGCTGGCGCTGTCCGGGCGACGCGCCGAGCAGCCGGCGGCCGTTTTCCCCTGGACGGTGGCGGATGCCGCGCTGGCGGAGCCGGTCTTCGACGACGGCGACGTGATCGGGGCCGTGCTGGTCGCCGGAGATGTCGACGCCCCCCGGGCCGCGATCGTGCAGCAGCTTCTGATCATCTCCGCCATCGCGCTGGTGCTGATCGCGCTGGGCGTGCTGCTCGTCTTCCGGCTCGCCCGATGGGTGCTGTCCCCGGTGAGGCGGTTGGACGAGGCGATGGTGGCCATCGAGCGGGGCGAGATGGACGCGCGTGTCCCCGAGGATGCCGGGCCACCGGAGCTCCGCCGCATGGCGCAGGTGTTCAACGGCATGGCCGACGAGATCGAGCGCGTCATGACGCGACAGCAGGAGTTCGCGCTGAACGCCTCCCACGAGTTGCGCAACCCGCTCAATGCGCTGCTCCTGCGCGTGGAGCACCTCGCGACCGGGCTCGGGCGGGAGTGGCGCGACGACGTGGAGGAGACGAGGGAGGAGGGGCGTCGGATGACGCGGATCCTCGAGACACTGCTCGGCCTCGCACGCGGCGGGCGCGTGGACACCACGATCTCCGCCGTCGACCTCGCGACTCTGTCCGCCCGCCGTCTCGAGGCCTGGCGCGACGTCGCCGGGCAGCGGGGGATCGCCCTGCGTTCGGCGGGGGACCCGTCGGTGATGAGCGTGACCGACCGGACGGTCGTGGAGAGCGCGCTGGACGCCGTGATCGACAACGCCGTGAAGTTCTCGCCGGACGGTGCGTGGATCGGCATCGGAGCGCATCGCGAGGGAGACGTCTGTCGGATCACGGTCCGCGATCATGGTCCGGGGCTGTCCGCCGAGCAGGCGGCGGCGGCGACGGACAGGTTCTGGCGGAGCGCCGAGAGCGCGGACACGCCGGGCTCCGGACTCGGACTCGCGATCGCGAGCGACCTGCTGGCGACGGTCGGCGGCGAGGTGGCGGTGGCAGCGGCCGACGGCGGTGGACTCGAGGTCGTGCTGCTGCTCCCCGACAGGACGACCCCATGATGGCCGTTGGGCGGCGGGTGGTCGCCGGAATCCTCTCGGTCCTGCTGCTCGGGGCGCTCACCGCATGCAGCCAGCGCGCGAGCGAGTGGACCGACGCCGAGTACGCGATCGCGGCGGGCGGCCCCACGGGGGTCTACTACGACTACGGGAGCCATCTCGCCGAGGCGCTCTCTGCAGACCTGGACATCAGGATCGTCGGGCAGGAGACGGCCGGGTCCGTGGACAACCTGCTGCGCGTGGAGTCCGGTGAGGCGCTGCTGGGCTTCGCGCAGGGCGATGCGGCAGCCGATGCCGTGGCGGGAACCGGCGCCTTCGACGCGCCCCTCCAGGTGCGGGCTCTGGCGCGTCTCTACGACGAGTACGTGCAGGTCGTCGTGCGCGGAGACTCCGACATATCGAGTCTCCCGGAGCTGGAGGGGCGCACCGTGTCGCTCGGTGCGGAGAACTCCGGGGTGAACGTGATCGCCTCACGCGTCCTCGACACCGCCGGCGTCGGCATCGGGTCCGTCCGCGATCCCCAGCTCGACCTCGGGGAGTCGATCGCCGCGATGGAGCGCGGCGAGATAGACGGGTTCTTCTGGGTGGGTGGGCTGCCGACACCGGGAATCGCGGCGCTCTCGCAGACCATGTCCGTGCGCCTGCTCCCGATCGAGCAGGATTGGGTGAACGAGGTGAACGACCGCTACTCGGATGCCTATCGACCCGCCGATGTCCCCGCCGGCACCTACGGCATCGCTGCCTCGGCGCCGACCATGGCAGTGCCGAACTACCTCGTCACGAGTTCCTCTACCCCGGACGGCGTCGCGCGCGACATCCTGACCGGACTGTTCGATGCCCGCTTGCGGATCGCGGGGGAGGTCCCGACCGCCGCGCTGCTGGATCGTCGATCGGCGATCTTCACCGGCCCGGTTCCGTTGCATCCGGGCGCGGTCGAGTACTACCGGGACCTGCGCGGCTGACTGCTCAAGAAATCCTCAAGAAGTCTGACACCGGGCCCTCGGCTCTGCCAGTGTGAGGTCGATCGCGCGCGATCGGATCCTGCAGCTCCGCTGTCGCTGGGGGGCGAGGCCGCAGGACGATCCCGCGGCCCGTGGGGGCGGGCCGTGGGGTACCCGTGCAAAGCAGCATTGGTACCGCGATCAGGTGATTACGAACGTGTAAATCTCACCGAGGCGCCTGGAGACCCGCGTCCGACGTGGCTAGTTTGGAGAAATGATGACCTCTGATACACCCCTCGTCGTGGTCGAGAACGTCCAGAAGCACTACGGAGATTTCCAAGCTCTCGCCGACATCGACCTCACGGTCAACTCGGGAGAGGTCGTCGTCGTGATCGGCCCGTCCGGGTCCGGCAAGTCGACCCTGTGTCGCACGATCAACCGACTCGAGACGATCACCAGCGGCACGATCCGCATCGACGGCAAGGAGCTCCCCGCCGAGGGCAAGGGCCTCGCACACCTCCGTGCGGACGTCGGCATGGTGTTCCAGTCGTTCAACCTGTTCGCCCACCTCACGATCCTCGAGAACGTGACCCTGGGACCGATGAAGGTCCGGGGCCTCAAGAAGGCGGATGCCGAGAAAGAGGCGATGATCCTGCTCGAGCGCGTCGGCGTCGCACAGCAGGCATCCAAGCTTCCCGCGCAGCTCTCCGGCGGCCAGCAGCAGCGTGTGGCGATCGCCCGGGCGCTCGCGATGCAGCCCAAGGTGATGCTCTTCGACGAGCCGACCAGCGCGCTCGACCCCGAGATGATCAACGAGGTCCTCGACGTCATGGTCGAGCTGGCTCACGAGGGAATGACCATGATCGTCGTCACGCACGAGATGGGCTTCGCTCGGAAGGCGGCCGACCGTGTCGTCTTCATGGCCGACGGGCGGATCGTGGAGGAGGCGACTCCGGAGGAGTTCTTCACGCACCCGAAGAGCGACCGTGCCAAGGACTTCCTCTCGAAGCTCCTCACGCACTGACGCCCGACCACACTGACGCCCGACCACACAGACCCTGCACACACAGCACACGAAGGAGACGCACATGCGACGCACACGGACACTGGCAGGCATCGGAATCGCAGCGGTGGCACTGCTCGCGCTCACGGCCTGCAACAGCGGCACGCCGTCGAGCTCGGGGGCCCCGGAAGACGGCGGCGAGGAGGAGACCTCCGGCACGCCGTGGACGGTCCTCGAGGATGTCAGCATCGACGGGAGCCCGACGTTCGATCGGATCTCGTCCTCCGGCACGATCAAGGTCGGAGTGAAGGAAGACCAGCCCGGCCTCGGCTACCTCGACCCGGTGACCGGAGACCGCACCGGTTTCGACGTCGACATCGCCCGCTGGATGGCGGCATCGCTCGGCGTCGACCCGGAGACGATCGAATTCACGGCGATCGCCTCGGCGAACCGCGAGCAGGCGATCGTGAACGGCGACATCGACTACTACGTCGGCACCTACTCGATCACCGACAAGCGCAAGGAGCAGATCTCCTTCGCCGGTCCGTACTTCCTGACCGGACAGGGCCTCCTCGTCGGAGCCGACAGCGACATCGCGAGCGTCGACGACCTGAGCGACTCGACCACGGTGTGCTCGGCGACCGGCTCGACGCCGATCCAGAACATCAAGGAGAACTACCCCGACGTCCCGACCAAGGAGTACGACACGTACTCGAAGTGCGTCGAGGACCTCAAGAACGGGCAGGTCGACGCCGTCACCACCGACGAGGCGATCCTCATCGGTTACGCGGCGCAGGACCCGGAGAAGCTGAAGGTCGTCGGCGAGCCGTTCAGCGAGGAGCGCTACGGCATCGGACTCGCCAAGGGCGATGACGCGCTGGCCGAGTACTTCAACACCCAGCTGACCGACGGTGGCGACATCTGGCAGCAGATCTTCGACAACAACCTCGGTGCCTCCGGCGTCAAGGCGACGCAGCCTGAGGTCGACCCGATCGGTTGATCGCATGGGGGCGGCCGACACCATCGGCCGCTCCCATCCGTCAGCAGGGCCATCGCGAGAACACGAATCGACAGGAGCAGCCGTGGGAGTCATCAGCGACCACCTCGATCTCTGGGGTGAAGCACTGTGGGGAACGATCGTGCTGTTCCTGGGCGGCGGCCTCATCGCCCTGGTGCTGGGACTGATCGTGGGAGCGGCACGGGTGTCCCCGGTGCCGATCGCCCGCGCAGTCGGGGGCATCTACGTCAACTGGATCCGTAACACCCCGCTCACCCTCGTGATGTTCTTCTTCGCGTTCTGCCTGCCGATCCTTCTCGGCGAGCGGGTCAACTCCCTGCTGCTCGCAGTCATCGCACTCGGGCTCTACACCGCGACCTACGTCGCCGAGGCTCTGCGCGCCGGCATCAACACGGTGCCGGTCGGGCAGGCCGAGGCAGCGCGAGCGATCGGTCTCAACTTCGGTCAGGTCATGCGCTACGTCGTCCTGCCGCAGGCCACGCGCTCGGTGGTCCCGCCGATGATGAGCGTCCTCATCGCCCTCATGAAGAACACCACGGTGGCGGCCGGCTTCTCGGTCGTCAATCTCGGCACCATCCGCGCGGCACTCAGTGAGCGCGGCGAGAACGCGCTCGTCGTCCTGCTGTGGGTCATGGTCATCTTCGTGGTCCTGGTGCTGCTGCTTGCCTGGGTGCAGCGAACGCTCGAGAACAAGTGGAGGATCGCGCGATGAGTTCCGTCCTGTTCGACGTCCCCGGCCCCCGTGCCATCGCCCGCAACCGCCTCATCGGAGTCGCGACGGTGCTCGTCGTCCTCGCCGTGCTCGGCTGGGTCGTGTGGCGGCTGTTCGCCACCGGGCAGTTCACCGCAGAGAAGTGGAACATCTTCACGTTCTCCGCCGTCTGGGTCCGTTTCGGCGAAGGCCTGCTGGCCACGCTGGCCGCCTTCGGGGCCGCCGGCGTCGGTTCGATCATCCTCGGCTTCGTGCTCGGCATCGGTCGTCTCTCGGAGCATGCCTGGGTGCGTGAGCCGGTCCGCTGGATCATCGAGGTGCTGCGGGCCGTGCCCGTCCTCGTGCTCATGATGCTGCTGTACTACGGCCTTCCCGTGCTCGGCGTGAAGATGCCGCCCTACTGGGCGGTCGTGATCGCGCTCATCGTCTACAACGGGTCGGTGCTCGCCGAGGTGCTGCGGGCCGGCATCGAGTCGCTGCCCCGCGGACAGTCCGAGGCGGGATACGCGATCGGACTGCGCAAGACCGGGGTGATGTACTTCATCCTGATCCCGCAGGCCGTGCGGGCCATGATGCCCGTGATCATCGCGCAGCTCGTCGTCGCGCTGAAGGACACTGCGCTCGGGTTCATCATCACGTACCAGGAACTCCTCTACGTGATCAACCAGATCGGCAACCAGGCGCCCTACGGCTCCCCGTTGATCCCCGCCGCGATCATCGGCGGATCGATGTACGTGGCCGTGTGTCTCCTGCTCTCCTACGTCGCCTACCGCCTGCAGCGTCGCGCCAAGCGCTCGCCGAAGGCCGGACCCGCAGTGCCCGATCCCCGTCAGCACGGCGGCGAGACGAACACCTCGCTCATCGTGCTGCAGGGGGACGGGGCCGAGCCGACGCGCTGATCAGCGAAAGGGACCCACGCGCCCCCGGTAGACTCGATTCTCGTGTCAGAGTCTCCTGAAATCACCCCGGAAGCGGTCGAAGCCGCTGTCGCCGACGCCCTCGCGGCGATCGCCGCAGCCGCCGACACCGCCGAGCTGAAGGCGGCTCGCGCCGCACACGTCGCGGAGGGTTCGCCGCTCGCGGTCTTGAACGCCTCGATGCGCCAGGTCGCCCCCGAGAACAAGGCCGCGTTCGGCAAGCTCGTGGGGCAGGGGCGCGGGCAGGTGACGCAGGCGCTCGCATCCAAGGAGGCCGAGCTGGCCGCAGCTGAGGTCGCTGCGCGTCTCGAGTCCGAGCGCGTCGACATCACGGCGGTGCCCTCGCGCACGCGGGTCGGCGCCCGGCACCCGCTCATGCTGCTCCAGGACCAGGTCTGCGACATCTTCGTCGGCATGGGCTGGGAGATCGCGGAGGGACCGGAGCTCGAGCACGAGTGGTTCAACTTCGACGCCCTGAACTTCGACGTCGACCACCCTGCCCGCCAGGAGCAGGACACGTTCTACGTCGACCCGCCCTCGCGCCACCTCGTCATGCGCACGCACACGAGCCCGGTGCAGGTGCGCTCGATGCTCGACCGCGACGTGCCGATCTACGTGCTGTGCCCGGGGCGCGTGTACCGCACCGACGAGTTCGACGCCACGCACCTGCCGGTGTTCACCCAGTTCGAGGGTCTCGTGATCGACAAGGGCATCACGATGGCGCACCTCAAGGGCACGCTCGACCACTTCGCGAAGCAGCTGTTCGGCCCCGAGGCCGAGACGCGCTTCCGCACCAACTACTTCCCCTTCACCGAGCCCTCCGCCGAGCTCGACCTGTGGCACCCGACCTTCAAGGGCGGCGCGCGCTGGATCGAGTGGGGCGGCTGCGGCATGGTCAACCCGAACGTGCTGCGCGCCGCCGGGATCGACCCCGAGGTGTACAGCGGCTTCGCGTTCGGCATGGGCATCGAGCGGGGACTGATGTTCCGCAGCGATGTGCAGGACATGCGCGACATGGCCGAGGGTGATGTCCGTTTCAGCGAGCAGTTCGGGATGGTGGTGTGATGCGCGTCCCGCTTTCGTGGTTGCGTGAGTACGTCGATCTGGCAGTGGATGCCACGCCGGAGGATGTCCTCGCGGCGCTGGTGACCGTCGGCTTCGAAGAGGAGGACGTGCACCGCTTCGAGATTTCGGGCCCGGTCGTCGTCGGCCAGGTCGTCTCGATCGAGGCCGAGCCGCAGTCCAACGGCAAGACCATCAACTGGTGCCAGGTCGACGTGGGCGAGGAGAACGGCGGCATCCGCGGGATCGTCTGCGGTGCGCACAACTTCGTCGCCGGCGACAAGGTCGTAGTCACCCTCCCCGGCGCCGTGCTGCCGGGGCCGTTCCCGATCGCCGCCCGCAAGACCTACGGTCACGTCTCCGACGGCATGATCGCCTCGGCGCGCGAACTGGGCCTGGGCGACGAGCACAACGGCATCGTCGTGCTCTCCGACCTCGGCATCGATGCGCCGGTCGGCGCCGACGCGATCGCGCTGCTGGGCCTCGACGACGTCGCGGTCGAGATCAACGTCACCCCCGACCGCGGCTACGCTTTCTCCCTGCGCGGGGTGGCCCGCGAGTACGCGCACGCCACGGGGGCGGCCTTCCGCGACCCGGCGGAGCGCGACTTCGCGGAGCTGCAGCCCGGCACCGGACACACGACCGTGGTCGATGACGTCGCCCCCGTGCGTGGCCGCGTCGGCGCGAGCGAGTTCGTGACCCGCGTCGTGCGCGACGTCGACCCCTCACGTCCGACTCCGCCGTGGATGATCGCGCGGCTCAGCCTCGCGGGCATGCGCTCGCTGGGCATCCTGATCGACATCACCAACTACGTGATGCTCGAACTGGGGCAGCCGCTGCACGGCTACGACCTCGACAAGCTCGCGGGCGGCATCACGGTCCGCCGCGCCGCCCCCGGCGAGAAGATGACCACCCTCGACGGCGTCGAGCGCGCGCTGCACGTCGAAGACCTGCTCATCACCGACGGGTCCGGCCCGATCGGCCTCGCCGGCGTCATGGGCGGCGGAACGACCGAGATGAGCGAGACCACGCGCAACGTGCTCATCGAGGCGGCGAACTTCGACCCGATCACGATCGCCCGCACCGCGCGTCGACACAAGCTGCCGAGTGAGGCCTCCAAGCGCTTCGAGCGCGGTGTGGACCCGCTCATCCCGTTCGTCGCCGCGCGCCGTGCAGCCGACCTGATGGTCGAGCTCGCCGGGGGCACGCTGACCGAAGAGGGCGGTGCGCTCTTCGCCGAGGTCTTCGTCGAAGCGATCGATCTCCCCGCGGGCTTCGTGCAGGGACTCATCGGCGTCGACTACACCGACGACGAGATCACCGGTGCGCTCACCACGATCGGCGCGGATGTCACCGCCTCGGAGGAGGGCTCCGGCTGGACCGTGATCCCGCCGACCTGGCGCCCCGACCTCACCGACAAGTGGACGCTCGCCGAGGAGGTCGCCCGTATCCACGGCCTCGACCGCATTCCCTCCGTGCTGCCGACGCCGCCATCCGGTCGTGGGCTCACCGCACATCAGCAGGGACGCCGCCGCGTGGCCGACGCGCTGGCCGCCGCCGGCCTGGTGGAGACTCCGTCCTTCCCGTTCACCACGGAGGTGCAGAACGACCTCCACGGCTCCGCCTCGGGAGAGCACCTGCCGAGCATCCGGCTGGCGAACCCGCTCGACGGGCAGGCTCCGTTCCTGCGCCGCTCGCTCATCCCCGGTCTGCTGCAGACCGCGCATCGCAACATCTCGCGCGGCCTCACCGATCTCGCGATCTTCGAGACGGGTGCCGTGTTCCTTCCGGAGCCGGGCGTCGAGTACGGCACCGACGAGGTGCCGCCGCTGGGTGAGCGCCCGTCCGATGCGACACTCGCGGCATTGAACGCCTCGATCCCGCCGCAGCACCGGTTCGTCTCGGCGCTGCTCACGGGCCACGTTGTACCGCGTCAGCCCGGACGCCCCGCAGAAGCCGCAGGTCTGGCCGAGGCGCTGGATGCCGTCCGTGTGATCGCGGCGGCCGCCGGCGTCGAGATCGACGTGGTCCAGGCTGAGCGTGCAGCTCTCCACCCGGGACGCACCGGGTCGCTGCGCGTCGCCGGCGAAGAGGTCGGCTATGTCGGCGAGCTGCACCCCAGGGTGGCTGAGGGGGCGGATCTGCCCGGGCGCGCGACCGTGTTCGAACTCGACCTCGACCGCATCCTGACGCTCGCGGGCGGTCGGGTCGTCGCGGCATCGCTGTCGACGTTCCCCGCGGCGACGCAGGACGTCTCGCTCACGCTCCCCGCGGACGTACCGGCCGCCGACGTGCAGGCCGCACTCGCCGAGGGCGCGGGTGCGCTGCTCGAATCGGTGCGACTGGTGGACGACTACCGCGGCGAAGGTGTGCCGGAAGGCTCGAAGAGCCTGACCTTCGCACTGCGCTTCCGCGCCGACGACCGCACGCTCACGGCAGCCGAGGCCACCGAGGCCAAGCTCGCCGGTGTGGAGGTCGCGGCCCAGCGCTTCGGAGCCGCACTGCGCGACTGAACCGTCTCCGCGGAAGCCCTGATCTGCTCTGAGCGGAAGGGCTTCCGCGGGTGCCGCGTTCCTGGTGACATGGGTCCATGACGGACGTGTTGATCCTCAGTGGAACGGGCTGGCTCTCCGGGCGCATCGCCCGCCGATGGCTGGATGCGGGGGCAACGGTGACCTGTCTCGCTCGCGGCGAGAGGCCCGCGCCCGACGGTGCCGAGTTCGTACGTGGAGACCGCGACGATCCCGCGGCGTACACCGCGCTCACCCGGCGGGACTGGGATCACGTGGTGGATATCTCGTCGCAGGCGTCGCAGGTCGGGGCGGCCGTCGGTGCCCTCGGCGAGCGTGCCGCGCGGTGGACCTACGTGTCTTCCCTGTCGGTCTACTCCGACGACGAGACGGTCGGTGCGGACGAGTCGGCACCGCGGCATCCGTCCGCCCGCCCCGGTGACGAGTACGAGTACGGGGCGCAGAAGGCGGCGGCCGAGGACGCCGTGGGCACCCTGGGCGATCGTGCGCTCATCGTGCGACCGGGACTCATCGTCGGCGAAGGCGACCCCAGCGATCGATTCGGTTACTGGGCAGCGGCGTTCGCGCGGGCGGGTGCGGAACCGGTCCTGTCACCGCCGCTCGAGGGGAAGAGCGCCCAGGTGATCGACGTGGACGATCTCGCCGAATTCATCGTCGCGGCGACCGTGAGCGGGCCGGTCAACGCCATCGGCGACGTGCAGCGCTTCGACGAGGTATTGCGCGAGATCCGGACCGCCGCGGGTCATACCGGCGAGATCGTGGTCGCCGAGGAGGACTGGCTCGTCGCACACGGGGTCCAGCACTGGGCGGGGCCGAGATCCCTGCCGCTGTGGCTGCCCCCGGGGATGACGGGCTTCATGACCCGGTCTAACAGCGCGTACCGCGATGGAGGTGGTCGGCCGCGGCCCCTGACCGACACCATCCGTACCGTCGTCGCCGATGAGCGGGCGCGCGGGGTCGACCGCGACCGTCGTGCCGGACTCACCCGCGCGGAGGAGTTGACGCTCCTGGCCGATCGCTAGACGTTCCTGGCCGATCGCTAGACTCTGAGCAGTGACACGGGGTGCCGCATCCGCGGCTGAGAACAGACCCGTCGAACCTGATCTAGTTCGTACTAGCGAAGGGATGTCGCGATGAGCGATCTTCTGCGTCCTGATTCCATCACCGATCTGCCCGGCGCCGCCGCCGCCCTGTGGGGGGTGCTGCGCGAGACGCCCCCACTGACGCACTGCATCACCAACACGGTCGTCGCCGGGTTCACCGCCAACGTGCTGCTCGCCCTGGGGGCTGCCCCGGCCATGGTCGACATCGTCGGAGAGGCCGAGATGTTCGCCGGTGTCGCCTCCGGCGTGCTGATCAACCTGGGAACGCCCACTCCCGAGCAGCGCGCGGCGAGTCTCGAGGCCGTCGCCGGGGCTGCGGCATCCGGAACCCCATGGGTGCTCGATCCGGTCGCGATCGGAGCTCTGCCGATCCGCACCGCCTTGGCGCACCGGCTGGCGGAGCAGCGTCCGACGGCGATCCGCGGCAACGCCTCGGAGATCCTCGCGCTCGCCGGCCTCAGCGCCGGTGGTCGCGGAGTGGATGCCACCGACAGCACGGATGCGGCAGCCGACGCGGCCGCTGCCCTCGCGCGACGGACGGGTGCCGTGATCGCCGTGTCCGGTCCGATCGACCTCGTCACCGACGGGGAGCGGGTACTGCGCCTCGCGAACGGACACGAGCTGCTGACCAGGGTCACCGGCGGGGGCTGCGCTCTCGGGGCCGTGATGGCCGCATTCCTCGGTACCGCGCGCAATACCGGACACGATGCCCTCACGGCCGTCGCCGCCGCGAGCCTCGTGTACACGATCGCGGCCGAGCGCGCCGCCACGATCTCGACCGGCCCCGGCAGCTTCGCCGTGGCGCTGTTGGACGCCCTCGCCTCCGTGGGCCCCGCCGACGTGATCGCGGACGCCCGTGTGCAGGCGGGTGCGCGGTGAACGCCGACCTCTCCCTCTACCTCGTCACCGATCCCACGTTGTGCGGCGACCGCGGTGTCGTCGATACCGTGCGCCGTGCCGTCGACGGGGGCGTGCGCATCGTGCAGCTCCGCGACAAGACCGCGTCCGATGCCGAGACGGCCGAGCAACTGCTTGCACTGTCGCAGGCGATCGACGGTCGTGCGCTGCTCGTGGTGAACGACCGACTGGATGCCGCGATCGCCGCCCGCGCCCGCGGTGCACGCGTCGACGGCGTGCACCTGGGTCAGGGGGACGCGTCGGTGCTGCAGGCGCGCGAGGCTCTCGGGCCGGATGCGCTGATCGGCCTCACCGCGAACAGTGCGGCGCACCTCGACGCGGTTCTCGCGTTGCCCGCCGGAACCGTCGACTATCTCGGCGTCGGGGTGATCCGTCCGACCTCGACCAAGCGGGATCACCCCGACCCCCTCGGCGTGGACGGGTTCCGTGACTTCGTGAGGCGCAGCCCGCTCCCGTGCGTGGCGATCGGCGGCGTCGGCATCGACGACACCGAGGCGCTTCGCGATGCCGGTTCCGCCGGGCTCGCCGTGGTCTCGGCGCTGTGTGCGGCCGAGGATCCCGCCGCGACCGCCCGGGAGTTCCGGCGACGCTGGCTCGCGGGGTCGGTGCCACGGGTGCTCAGCATCGCGGGGAGTGATCCTTCGGGAGGGGCGGGTATCCAGGCCGACCTCAAGTCCATCGCCGCGAACGGCGGCTACGGCATGGCCGTCCTCACCGCGCTGACCGCGCAGAACACGCAGGGTGTCCGGGCGGTGCATGTGCCGCCGGCGGACTTCCTCCGTGCCCAGCTCGACGCGGTGTCGGACGACGTCGTGATCGATGCGGTGAAGATCGGGATGCTGGCCGAGACGGAGGTGATCCGCGCGGTGGGCGAGTGGCTCGATCGGGTGCGTCCGCCCGTCGTCGTGCTCGACCCGGTCATGGTCGCGACGTCGGGGGACAGGCTCCTGTCGCCGGATGCCGAGGCGGAGCTGCGGAGTCTGCTCGGTCGCGCGACGCTGGTCACCCCGAATCTCGCCGAGCTCGCGGTGCTGACCGGTCGTGACATCGTCGATTGGGCCGACGGCATCACCGCCGCCGAGGAGCTGTCGGCCGAGATCGGTGCCGCCGTGCTCGTCAAGGGCGGTCATCTCACCGGCGACGAAGCTCCGGATGCGCTGGTCGACAGGCGTCGCGGCCTTCGCCAGGAGTTCACCGGCCCGCGCATCGTGACGTCGAGCACGCACGGCACGGGCTGCTCGCTCTCTTCGGCCCTGGCCACGCTGCTGGCACAGGGGAGTGATCCCGAGGAGGCGGTACGCGCGGCACGCGCCTGGCTCCGCGAGTCCCTCCGCGCGGGGGACGGGCTGCGCGTGGGGCGCGGACACGGCCCGATCAGCCACTTCGCCGGGCTCTGGGGTCGTGGGCGCTCGGCGACGCGACCGGAGGCGACCGACATCGCTGCGGACTGGTGGCAGGAGATCGCCGGTATCCGCGCGGGGATCGATGAGCTGCCGTTCATCCGCGCGCTCGCCGACGGCTCTCTCGAGCGCGCGCCGTTCCTGTCGTACCTCGCGCAGGATGCGCTGTATCTGCGTGACTACGCCCGCGTGCTGGCCGAAGCCGCCCGCCTCGCGCCGACCTCGGCCGAGCAGGCGTTCTGGGCGGACTCCGCCCACGGTTCGATCGTCGGCGAGCTCGAACTGCACGCGTCGTGGCTGACACCGTCGCAGGGGGTGAGCGCGGCGACGTTCGCGGCGGAGCCCTCGCCGGCGACGACGGCTTACCTCGATCATCTGCGGTCCGTCGCCTTCGGCGGCGACTACGCCGAGATCGTCGCCGCGGTGCTCCCGTGCTTCTGGCTCTACACGGATCTCGGCCGGCGTCTGCACGCGGGGGAGTTCGGCGAATACGCGACCGATCCGCAGCATCCCTACGCGTCCTGGCTCGCGACATATGCCGACCCCGTGTTCGAGGAGGCGACCCGGACGGCGATCGAGCACGCGTCCGCCGCCGCTGCGGCGGCGGACGCCGACACCAGGGCGCGGATGCGGCGGGCATTCGTGTCATCGAGTGAGCACGAGCTCGCCTTCTTCGCCGCTCCGCTGGAGTCGCCGCCGGGCAGATGACGGTCCGGATTTGCGGTGGCTGCCGGGGCCGCGCTACTGTCGCGACATGCCTTCGGCCGCCACCGCTTCTTCGACGCTCGCTCCGAGCGTCATCGCTGTGCGCCGACGCCGCGGCCGCCGACTGTAGGCGACCCCGCCCTCCTGCCTGCGCCCGCGCGGCGGTCGAGAGCCGGTGTCGCCGCCTCCGGCCCCGCCCCCGGTCCTCCTTTCGAGGAAGGACCCGACCGTTAAGGTAGAAGCATGACGTATTCCGTCGCCGTCTCCGGCGCATCCGGCTACGCAGGCGGCGAGATCCTACGCCTCCTGGCCGACCATCCCGAGATGGAGATCCGCACCGTCACGGCGCATTCGAACGCCGGACAGCCTCTCGTCGACCACCAGCCGCATCTGCGTTCACTCGCGCACCTCACCCTGCAGGACACGACGCCGGAGATCCTCGCAGGTCACGACATCGTGTTCCTCGCGCTTCCGCACGGGCAGTCGGGGCAATACACCGACGCTCTGGGAGACGCGCCCCTCGTGATCGACGCGGGCGCCGATCACCGGCTCACGTCGGCGTCGGCATGGGATGCGTTCTACGGCGGCGCCTTCCACGAGCCGTGGACATACGGTGTCCCCGAGCTCCTGGTCGACGGCGTGAAGCAGCGCGAGCACCTCCGCGGGGCGACGCGCATCGCTGCCCCGGGCTGCAACGCCTCCACGGTGAGCCTCAGCCTCGCCCCGGGTGTCGCGGCCGGAGTGATCGACCCCTCCGACATCGTCTCGGTGCTGGCCGTCGGCCCGTCAGGAGCTGGCAAGAGCCTGAAGACCAACCTCCTCGGCAGCGAGATCCTCGGCACCGCGAACCCCTACGCGGTCGGCGGAACCCACCGGCACATCCCCGAGATCCGTCAGGCGCTCGCCGCGGCGTCCGGGGCGGATGCCGCGGGCATCCGCATCTCCTTCACCCCGGTGCTGGTCCCGATGTCGCGGGGAATCCTCGCCACGTCGACGGCGCCGATCGTCGACGGTGCGACCGATGCGCAGATCCGTGATGCCTGGCAGAGCGCCTACGGCGACGAGACGTTCGTGCAGTTGCTGCCGGAGGGGCGCTTCCCCCGAACGGCCGACGTACTCGGAGCCAACACCGCGCTCATCGGTCTCGCGATCGATCGCGCCGCCAACCGGGTCACGGTGGTCACCGCCGTCGACAACCTCGTCAAGGGCACCGCCGGCGCTGCCATCCAGTCCATGAACATCGCGCTGGGTCTTCCCGAGAACCGCGCCCTCTCAGTGAACGGAGTCGCGCCGTGAGCGTCACCGCCCCCGCAGGATTCGAGGCGGCCGGTGTCGCCGCAGGCCTGAAGTCCACCGGCAAGCCCGATGTCGCCGTCGTCGTCAACCGGGGGCCGCGCAAGGTCGGTGCCGCCGTCTTCACGAGCAACCGCGCCAAGGCGAACCCGATCATCTGGTCGCAGCAGGCGGTCGCCGACCGCATCGTCGAGGCCGTGGTGCTCAACTCCGGCGGGGCGAACTGCTTCACCGGGGCCTTCGGGTTCCAGACCACGCACCAGACCGCCGAGAAAGCCGCCGAGCTCCTCGGAGTGAGCGCCGGTGACGTGCTGATCTGCTCCACCGGACTCATCGGCACCGGCGACGAGACCTTCCGGCAGCGGGTGCTCTCCGGCACGGAGCAGGCGATCGCCGCGCTCAGTGCCGACGGGGGCGACGCCGCCGCGCAGGCGATCATGACCACCGACACCGTGGCGAAGACCGCCGTGATCAGCCGTGACGGATGGACGATCGGCGGCATGGCGAAGGGCGCGGGCATGCTCGCACCGGGTCTCGCCACGATGCTCGTGGTGATCACGACCGACGCGGTCCTCGAGCCGCTGCAGGCCGACGAGGTGCTGCGCCGCGCGACGGGGCAGACGTTCGACCGGCTCGACTCCGACGGGTGCATGTCGACGAACGACCAGGTCACGCTGCTCGCCAACGGCGCATCCGGAGTCGTCCCCGACCTCGACGACTTCGCCGCCGCACTGACCGAGCTGTCGCAGGAGCTTGCGGTGAAGCTGCAGGGCGATGCCGAAGGCGCCAGCCACGACATCACCATCGAGGTGCAGCACGCGGTGTCCGAGCAGGACGCGGTCGAGGTCGGCCGATCCGTCGCGCGCAACAACCTCTTCAAGGCCGCGATCTTCGGAAACGACCCGAACTGGGGCCGCGTGCTCGCCGCGATCGGCACCACGAACGCGCAGTTCGACCCCTACGACGTGGACGTCTGGATGAACGGCGTCCGCGTCTGCACCGAGGGCGGCCCGGATCGCCCCCGGGAAGAGGTCGATCTGACGCCGCGCGCCACGCACCTCGTGATCGATCTCAAGGTGGGGGACTCGACGGCCACCGTGCTCACGAACGACCTCACCCACGATTACGTGCACGAGAACAGCGCATACGCCTCATGACCGACATCCAGGACACTCCCGCCGAGGTCGCCGCGCAGAAGGCCACCACTCTCATCGAGTCGCTGCCGTGGCTGAAGAAGTTCCGCGACCAGATCGTCGTCATCAAGTACGGCGGAAACGCGATGGTGTCGGAGGAGCTGCAGGATGCCTTCGCCCAGGACATCGCCTACCTCCGTTACGTCGGCGTGCTGCCGGTCGTCGTGCACGGCGGTGGTCCGCAGATCTCGAACATGCTGCAGCGACTCGAGATCCCCAGCGAGTTCAAGGGCGGCTACCGCGTCACCAACACCGAGGCGATCAGCGTCGTGCGCATGGTGCTCACGGGTCAGGTCAACCCGCAGCTCGTGTCGAAGATCAACTCGCACGGTCCGATCGCGACGGGTCTCAGTGGTGAGGATGCGGGACTTTTCGGCGGACGCCGTCGTGGCGTCGTGATCGACGGGGAAGAGGTCGACCTCGGCCGCGTCGGCGACGTCGTGGAGGTCGATCCGACCCCCGTGCTCGATCACCTCGCCGCCGGACGCATCCCGGTCGTGTCGAGCATCGCGCCCGACCTCGACCACCCCGGTCAGTCGCTCAACGTCAACGCCGATGCTGCGGCTGCCGCTCTCGCGGTGTCGTTGCACGCGCGCAAGCTCGTGATCCTCACGGATGTGCCTGGGCTCTACGCGGATTGGCCGAACCGCGACTCGCTCGTCTCGCACCTGACCTCGGAAGCCCTCGTCGAGATGCTGCCGAAGCTCGAATCGGGGATGATCCCGAAGATGCGGGCGTGCCTCGATGCGGTCGAGGGCGGCGTGGACGCGGCAGCGATCATCGACGGCCGCGTGCCGCATTCGGTGCTCGTCGAACTTTTCACCAGCAAGGGAATCGGGACCGAAGTGGTCCTGGGAAAGAATGAGGTGACGGCATGACCGTCTGGCAGGACGACGCGGCACGCGATCTCGTGCTCAACGCAGGGGACCGGCTCGCGATGCTGGTCCGCGGCGAGGGCTCGTACCTGTGGGATGCCGACGGCCGACGCCACCTCGACTTCCTCGCCGGTATCGCGGTGACCTCTCTCGGGCATGCGCACCCGGCCTTCGTGGAGGCGGTCTCGACGCAGGCAGCCACGCTCGCCCATGTGTCGAACTACTTCGCCACTCCGCCCCAGCTCGCACTCGCCGCACGGCTCAAGCGTCTCGCGGGTGCCGGTATCGGCGGGCGGGTGTTCTTCTCGAACTCGGGCGCCGAGGCCAACGAGGCCGCCTTCAAGCTCGCCCGCCTGCACGGTGGCGCCGAGCGCACGCGCATCCTCGCGCTCGAGAACGGCTTCCACGGACGCACGATGGGGTCGCTCGCTCTCACCGCGAAGGCGTCGATGCGCGCGCCGTTCGAGCCGATGCCCGCCGGTGTGGAGCACATCCCCGCCACGATCGAGGCCCTCGAGGCGGCGATGGACGACCGCGTCGCCGCCATCATCGTCGAGCCCATCCAGGGTGAGGCCGGCGTCGTCGAGCTGCCGGAGGGCTACCTCGCCGCCGCGCGCTCGCTGACCCTCGCTCACGGCGCGCT
The DNA here is from genome assembly GCF_041529975.1 of Microbacterium maritypicum. Classification (NCBI taxonomy): domain Bacteria; kingdom Bacillati; phylum Actinomycetota; class Actinomycetes; order Micrococcales; family Microbacteriaceae; genus Microbacterium; species Microbacterium maritypicum. The sequence continues at coordinate 2,085,286 of NZ_CP168030.1, forward strand.
GCTGATCGTGGATGAGATCCAGACGGGTGCGGGCCGCACGGGAGAGTGGTTCGGGTTCAGCCACGAGGGCATCACGCCCGACGCGATCACGCTCGCCAAGGGCATCGGCGGCGGCTTCCCGATCGGCGCTCTGGTCACCTACGGTGCCGCGAGCGCCCTCTTCACCCCGGGCTCGCACGGCTCGACCTTCGGCGGAAACCCGCTCGCGACCGCTGTCGCCGACGCCGTGCTCGCCGAGATCGAGAGCGCCGGCCTGGTGGAGAACGCGGCCCGTCGTGGGGCGGAGCTGCGGGAGATCCTCCTCGGCATCGACTCTCCGCTGATCGAGGGCGTGCGCGGACGTGGTCTGCTCGTCGGTGTCGCGCTCACCGCTCCGGTCGCCGGCGCGGTGGTCGCGGCTGCGCAGGAGCGCGGCCTCATCGTCAACGCCGCCAACCCCGAGACCGTGCGCATCGCGCCCGCCCTCACCATCGGCGACGCGGAACTCGCCGAGTTCCGCGAGCTGTTCACGGCTTCCCTCGCCGACGTCCAGGCCTCTGTTGCCGGAAAGGTATCCGCATGACCCGCCACCTGCTGCGCGACGACGATCTGACCCCCGCCGAGCAGGCCGAGATCCTCGATCTCGCCATCGAGCTGAAGAAGGACCGCTGGGCCGACAAGAGTCTCGCGGGCCCGCAGACCGTCGCGGTGATCTTCGACAAGTCCTCCACGCGCACCCGCGTCTCGTTCGCGGTGGGCATCGCCGACCTCGGCGGCTCCCCCCTCATCATCTCGACCGCGAGCAGCCAGCTCGGCGGCAAGGAGACCCCGTCCGACACCGCGCGGGTGCTCGAGCGCCAGGTCGCGGCCATCGTGTGGCGCACCTACGCGCAGTCCGGACTCGAGGAGATGGCGGCAGGAACGCGCGTCCCCGTGATCAACGCGCTGTCGGACGACTTCCACCCGTGCCAGCTGCTCGCCGACCTGCTGACGATCCGTGAGCACAAGGGCGAGCTGAACGGGCTCACGCTCACCTTCCTCGGTGATGGCCAGAGCAACATGGCGCACTCCTACGCGCTCGCGGGTGTCACGGCCGGCATGCACGTGCGCATCGCCTCGCCCGAGGACTACGCCCCTCGTGCCGACGTCATCGAGGACGCCGATCGCCGTGCCGCCGAGACCGGCGGTTCGATCACGCTCTACACCGATCCGGTCGAGGCCGCAGCCGGTGCCGACGTCGTCGTCACCGACACCTGGGTCTCGATGGGCAAGGAGGAGGAGAAGCTCGCGCGCATCCGTGATCTCGGCGGCTACAAGGTCACCCCCGAGACGATGACGCTCGCCGACCCCGAGGCGATCTTCATCCACTGCCTCCCCGCCGATCGCGGCTACGAGGTCGACTCCAGCGTGATCGACGGGCCGCAGAGTGTGGTCTGGGACGAGGCCGAGAACCGGCTGCATGCGCAGAAGGCCCTCCTGGTCTGGCTGCTCGGCAAGAAGGACGCGTGATGGCCGACTCCTCGCACGAAGGCACCAACGAGGGCGCGCTCTGGGGTGCCCGCTTCGCCACCGGGCCGTCGCCGGAGCTGGTGGAGCTCAGCCGCTCCACGCACTTCGACTGGATCCTCGCGCCGTACGACATCGCCGGCTCCCACGCGCATGCCACGGCGCTCGAGGCGGCCGGATATCTCGAGCCCGATGAGGCGCGGCGGATGCACGAGGGGCTGGATGCCGTAGCCCGCAAGGTCGCCGACGGCGTCCTGCGCCCGGTGCCGACCGACGAGGACGTGCACGGCGCGCTCGAGCAGGCGCTGATCGCCGAGCTCGGGCCGGAACTGGGCGGGCGCCTCCGCGCCGGTCGCAGCCGCAACGACCAGATCGCGACGCTGGTGCGCATGTATCTGATCGACCATGCGCGGGTGATCGCCCGTGACATCCTGCGGGTCATCGACGCGCTGGTCGCCCAGGCCGAGGCCCACCCCGATGCCATCCTCCCCGGGCGCACGCACCTGCAGCATGCGCAGCCCGTGCTCCTCGCCCACCACCTGCAGGCCCACGGCTGGCCGCTCGTGCGCGAACTCGAACGCCTGGTGGACTGGCGTCGTCGTGCCGGTGTCTCGCCCTACGGCGGGGGAGCGCTGGCCGGTTCCACGCTCGGTCTCGACCCCGCGCTCGTGGCGACCGAGCTCGGACTCGACCGCCCGGCCGAGAATTCCCTCGACGGCACCGCCGCCCGCGATGTGGTGGCGGAGTTCGCCTTCATCACGGCCATGACGGGTGTCGACATCTCGCGCCTGTCCGAGGAGATCATCCTCTGGAACACCCGCGAGTTCGGTTTCGTCACGCTCGACGACGGGTACTCGACGGGGTCGAGCATCATGCCGCAGAAGAAGAACCCCGACATCGCCGAGCTCGCGCGAGGCAAGTCGGGCCGTCTCATCGGCAACCTCTCCGGGCTGATGGCCACGCTCAAGGGGCTCCCGCTGGCGTACAACCGCGATCTGCAGGAGGACAAGGAGCCGGTCTTCGACTCGGTGCAGACCCTCGAGGTGGTGCTCCCCGCGTTCGCCGGCATGATCGCGACGCTGCGTTTCGACACCGAGCGGATGGCGGCGCTGGCGCCCCAGGGCTTCTCGCTCGCGACCGATGTCGCGGAATGGCTCGTGAAGCGGCGGGTGCCGTTCCGCGACGCCCACGAGATCTCCGGCGCGCTCGTGCGTGCGTGTGAAGAAGAGGGGATCGGGCTGGAAGACGCTTCCGATGAACTGCTGTTGTCGGTGTCCCCGCATCTCGTCCCCGAGGTCCGCGAGGTCCTCACGATCGAGGGTTCGGTCGCGTCTCGGACCGGTGTCGGCGGCACCGCACCGGTCCGCGTCGCGGAGCAGCGCGCCGAGCTCGTCGCCCGCGCCCAGGCCGCCGCCCACGCGCTCGGCCTGTAGCCGGACTCGCGGTCGGCGGCCGTGTCGAGCTCAGTGCAGTTCGGCGTCGGCCGCGGACCGCGCCCACCGGGTGAACCGTACGGTGAGACCCGCACGTGTCGGGGCGGCGAGGAAGGGCCCGGCGGATGCCGCTGCCTGGCCGTCGAACGGAGCGACCCGCACGAGCCGCCACGGCTCCTCGGCGGTGCGCGCCCGCACGATCACGGAGTCCGCCCAGCGGCTCACGCGCACTGTGATCTCGCTCTCGAGCCACTCGTCGACGAAGCCGACGGACCAGTCCGACCCTCCGTCGGTGACCACGGCGCCGAGCCCGAGGTGGTCGTCGGCGTACTCGACGCCGGTCTTCACCCAGTGTTCGTCGTCGATCCGCACGAAGATGCCCGCCTGGTCGAACTGGCCGTCCCACGGCGCCCGGAACGACACCTCCATCGCCTCGCCCACGGCGAGCGGTGCGAGCAGGGCGTGTTCGGTGTCGTGCACGAACCCGTAGGCGGTGTGCCGCCAGGCGTCGCTGCCTTCGACGGCAGTGACGTCGAAGTGCTCCGCGTCTTCCACGGCGGCGGGGTCGTGGGTCCAGGTTCCCGCGGACCAGGCAAGGATGCTCGAATCAGGCATATTTCCATCCCATAACCAAATAGTGCATATAACTAAGAATATTCGTGATAAGGTTATCGCATGGTCATCGCTGTGATCGCAGACATCGTGGGCTCCCGTGAACTCGGGGACCGCGGCGCCGCACAGCGCGTGCTGGATGAGACCATCGCGCAGGCCGAGATCGACCTCCCGCTGGCGGCGCAGCCGTTGACGCCCACCGTAGGAGACGAGCAGCAGGGCGTCTACCGGGAGCTCGGCGATGCGCTCAGCTCGCTCTTCCTCATTCAGCTGCGACTGCCCGACGGGATCGCCTTCCGATTCGGCATCGGCGTGGGGGAGGTGCGCGCCGTCGCCTCCGTGCACGGCGAGCTCGCCGACGGGCCGGGCTGGTACGCCGCGCGGGCCGCGATCGAGACCGTGCACTCCCGCGAGCAGCGCGCCGTGCCGCGCACGCGCACCTGGATTGTCGGAGCCCCGGGGCAGGATGAGGTCATGGCGTCGACGATCGCGGTCTCCAATGCCTACCTGCTCGCGCGTGACGAGCTCGTGGGTGCGATGAGTGCGCGCGAGCGGCGACTCACCTACGGGCGCCTGGTCGGCCGCTCGCAGCAGGAGCTCGCGGCGCAGGAGGGCATCTCCCAGCCGAGCGTCTCGAAGTCGCTGCGACGTGCCGGATCCGCCGCGCTCATCGAAGGACTCGCCGCCCTGAAGGGAGAGCCGGCATGATCATCGCCGGATTCATCCTGCTCGCCATCGGAGCCGCAGACCTCGTGCGGCAGTTCGTCCCGCGGCGTTGGATCGGATACCTGGCCGCGGCCGTCGTGCTGCTCCTGCTCGGCAGCGTCAGCGATGCTCTCCTGCCCATGATCGCCGCGCTCGCGTCCGGCGCGCTCTGGGTCTGGTGCATGCCCGACGGGCGACCGTCACGCGCGGGGTTCTGGCCCGCCGTGGTCCTCGCGCTCGTCGTCGTCGGAGCCGTGATCTCGATGGGAGCACGCGCCCAGGCCGGACTCATCGGCGAGGTGTGGCAGTTGCGTTCGCCGTTCGGTGAGGTCACGTTCGACCTGGCGATCCTGGTGCTCGGGGTGTCGGCGTTCCTCCTCGAGTCCGCGAACCTCGTGGTGCGCGCCGCTCTCGACGGCGAACACACCTGGCGCCCCGCCGAGCAGGTCACCGAGGCCACACCCGTCGTCGAGGCTGCATCGGTCGGCGCGGAGATGAGCCGGACCCTCCCAGAACCGACGACAGCCCTCGCAGAACCGACGACGGATCCGGCACCTGTGGTGGCGGCCGCCCCTGATCCGCGGGCCGGCTTCCAGGGCGGGCGACTGATCGGCCCGCTCGAACGCCTCCTCGTCCTGATCCTCACGCTCGCCGCCGCGTACCCGATCCTCGCGGCGATGCTGGCGGCGAAGGGGATCGTCCGCTTCCCGGAGATCTCCCGCGACGGTGAGACCGGCGCCAGAGCCGAGTACTTCCTCGTGGGCAGTCTCGTCAGCTGGGTCATCGCCCTCGGCGCCGCCTTCCTCGTCTGGTGGGCGGCGCACAGCTGACGACGGTTCCGAATCAGCCCACGGAGCGGTACCAGTCCAGCTTCTCCGCGAGTCGCTGCTGTTGCGCGAGAACCTCGGCGAGCTGCTTCTCGACCGTCACCGCGTGCTCTTCGAGAAGCGCTATCCGCTCCGGGATGGAGTCTTCTCGCTGGCAGAGCTGGCCGTAGCGACGCAGGCGTTCCACCGGCATGCCGGTCTCGCGGAGGCACTTGAGGAACTCCAGGAGGCCGAGCTCGGCATCGGTGTACGCGCGATGCCCGCCGGCCGTGCGCGACACCGCGGGCAGGATGCCCTCGCGCTCGTAGTACCGGAGCGTGTCGATGCTGAATCCGGAGCGGGCCGCGGTCTCCGCCGGCGTGTACGTCGTCATGATCGGAGCATAGGACTTGACCTGGAGTGCACTCCAGGTTGCACAGTGAAGTCATGACCAACCGGAACACCCCTGCATCCCCGCTCGTCCTCGGAGCGATGTCATTCGGCACGCTCGTCGACGAGGAGACCTCTTTCGCTCTGCTCGACCGCTTCGTCGACCGCGGCGGCATCTGGATCGACACCGCCGACTGCTACAGCTTCTGGACGAGTGAGACGGGGCAGGGGGGAGCCTCCGAAGAGGTGCTCGGACGCTGGCTGGCGGCGCGTCCGGATGCACGAGCGCACGTCCGCATCTCGACCAAGGTCGGTGCCGAGCCGCTGTGGCCCGGCTCCTGGCCTGAGCACCGGGCCGGTCTCTCTCCGCGTGCGATCCACGCTGCCGTCGAAGGGAGCCTCGAACGCCTGGGCGTCGACAGGATCGACCTGCTCTGGCTGCACCAGGAGGACCGCACGGTCGCGATCGAGGACACGGTGGACGCCCTCGCGGCGCTCACCGTCGACGGGACGGTGGGCCGTGTCGGCGCCTCCAACCACCCGGCCTGGCGCATCGAGCGCGCCCGCGCGCACGCGAGAAAGATCGGAAGCGTCCCCCTCGACGCGTTCCAGTTGAACAGCACATACCTGCGCACGCGTCCGGGAACGCTTCCTCCCGGAGTGGCGCACCCGTTCGGCGTGCTGAGCGACGAGCAGCGGGACTTCGCCCGGGCGAACGGGATCGAGATCTGGGCGTACACCCCGCTGCTCTCCGGTGCGTATGACAACCCGGCGAAACCCGTGCCCGAGGTGTACGACCACCCCGGGACTGCGCGTCGGCTCGCGGTGCTGGCCGAGATCGCGGCGGCGCGGGACCTCGGCCGAGGGCAGATCGTGCTGGCGTGGCAGCTCGCGCGAGGCATCCGTCCCATCCTCGGCGGCAGCAAGCTCGATCAGCTGGATGTCGCGATGGATGCGGCGTCGATCTCCCTGTCCGTCGAGGAGATCACTCTCCTCGACGAGCCGGCGTGAGGCGATTCGGCGGTGCGCGGCGCTGATAGCCTGGAGCGCGTGTCAACTCCCGATCTGACGACCGCACCCCAGGCGATCGACCCCGCGTTCGAGAACGTGTGGGACGAACTCGTGTGGCGTGGCCTGGTCCAGGTGTCCACCGACCAGGAGGCGCTGCGCGCCCTGCTCGCGGGAGACCCCATCACCTATTACTGCGGCTTCGATCCGACGGCACCGAGCCTGCACCTGGGCAACCTCGTGCAGTTGCTGACGCTGCGCCGCATCCAGCTCGCCGGACACAAGCCTCTCGGTCTGGTCGGCGGGTCCACCGGACTCATCGGCGATCCGCGTCCGACTGCCGAGCGAACGCTGAACACCCGCGAGACCGTCGAGGAGTGGGTCGGGCGGCTTCGCGCGCAGGTCGAGCGCTACCTCAGCTTCGAGGGTGAGAATGCGGCACGCATCGTGAACAACCTCGACTGGACCGCGCCGCTGAGCGCGATCGACTTCCTCCGCGAGATCGGCAAGTACTACCGCGTCGGCACGATGCTCAAGAAGGATGCGGTCGCCGCGCGGCTGAACTCCGACGAGGGCATCAGCTACACCGAGTTCAGCTACCAGATCCTGCAGGGGATGGATTACCTCGAGCTCTACCGCCAGTACGACTGCGTGTTGCAGACGGGTGGGTCCGACCAGTGGGGCAACCTCACCAGCGGGACGGATCTGATCCGCCGCGCCGAGGGCTCGTCCGTGCATGCGATCGGCACACCGCTGATCACCAACAGCGACGGCACGAAGTTCGGCAAGAGCGAGGGCAATGCGATCTGGCTCGACGCCGAGATGTGCAGCCCGTACCGGATGTACCAGTTCTGGCTGAGCACCGCGGATTCCGACGTCGTCGACCGCCTGAAGGTCTTCACGTTCCTGAGCCGCTCGGAGATCGAGGGGTACGCCGAACTCGTGGCGACGGAGCCGTTCCGTCGTGCCGCCCAGAAGCGTCTCGCGCTCGAAGTGGTGGCGACCGTGCACGGCATCGACGCGGCGGCGGCGGTGATCGCGGCATCCGAGGCCCTGTTCGGACAGGGCGATCTGACCGCGCTCGACGCGCAGACACTCCGCACCGCGCTGGAAGAGCTCCCGAATGCGACCGTCGCCACCGGCACCCCGGTGGTGGACGTGCTGGTCGCGACCGGGCTGGTCGCCAGCCTCTCCGAGGCGAGGCGTGCGATCGCGCAGGGCGGTGTCACGCTCGACGGCAACCGCGTCGAAGACGAGACTGCCGCGGTCCAGGGCACGCTTCCCGGGGGAGTGTCCGTACTCCGTCGTGGCAAGAAGACCCTTGCCGGCGTCTTCCTCGGCTGAGCCTTCGCGCTTCGGATAGCAGAGCCGGATGCCTTTCACTCCCAGCCACGCGCTCGTCGCGCTGCCGTTCATCCGAACGCCGTTGGTGCCCGCGGCGATCGCGATCGGCGCCATGACGCCGGATCTGCCGCTGTTCGTGCGGGGTGTCGGGCTGAACTACTCGTTCACCCACACGTTCGGCAACATCCTGTGGACGGCACTCCTCGCGTTCGTGCTCTTCCTCGTCTGGCGCGTGATCCTGCGTCCCGCGGTGCCGGAACTCGCGCCGCTGTGGCTGGCGCGTCGGCTCCCGGAGGACTGGAGCGAGGGCGGTGCGGAAGCCGCACGACGAGCCGTCGGCGTGGGGGAGAAGCGCTGGTATCCGGTGCTCCTCGCGGTGTCTTTCCTGATCGGCGTGGCCTCGCACATCCTCTGGGATCTCTTCACGCATGAAGGTCGTGCCGGCGTGCAGCTGCTCCCCGGTCTCGACGCGATGTGGGGTCCGCTGCCCGGATTCAAGTGGCTTCAGCACGGGTCGAGTGTGATCGGCCTGCTCATCATCGGTGTCTGGGCACTGCTCTGGCTGCGTCGACGGGAAGCGCGCGCGGATTTCGCGCAGTCGCTGCCGCAGGGGGTGCGCATCGCGTGGTGGGTCTCGCTTCCGGTGATCCTGGTCGCTGCGCTCGTCTGGGGGATCATCGCGTTCGGTCCCATCGACACGGAGTTCACCGTGCAGCATCTGGCCTATCGCGTGCTGCCTCCGGCATGTGCGCTCTGGGGTGCGATCACCTTCGTGCTCTGCGTCGTTCTGGCGGTTCGCGGCCGTCGTCACCAGATCGCCTGATCCGACCCCCAGAGGTGCGGGGCATCGAACTCGAGGCCGGTCATCGCCGGTCGCGAGGTGACGAGGGACCTGCCGTCGACCTCGAAGCGCGCGAGGTGCGGGCCGACGTCGAACTCGGCCTCCCCTTCCGGCTCCCGGCTGCGCGGCATCCCGAGAAGTTCGGCGGCGATGCGGCGGAGCGAGGTGCCGGCATACCAGGACCCGCCTTCGCCGGTGCGGCGTTGCAGCAGCGCCGTCACCGCGGCGGCGAGCAGGTATCCGGCACTGTGGTCGAGCGCCTGGGCTGGAAGCGTGCCCGGGCGGTCCCCGTCCGGCGACTCGATGAGCGCGATTCCGGATGCCGCCTGGACGAGGCTGTCGAAGCCGGCGCGATCGGGATGCTCCGTGCCCCAGGCACTCAGTTGCGCGACGACCAGGTCCGGATACCGTTCGGCGAGCACACTCGGTTGAAGTCCCAGTCGGTCCAGCGCGGCGGGACGGTAGCCGAGCACCACGGCATCGGCGTCTGAGAGCAGGTCGTGCATCTGCGCGGTGCGCGCATCCAACCGTGCCGAGCGCTTGCCGTGCCCGGTGTCGAGGTGCTGCCACTCGGGTTCGGGCAGGTGCGGCGGATCGATGCGCAGCACGTCGGCGCCGAGGAGAGCGAGCGTGCGGGTGCAGACGGGACCGGCGATAACGCGGGTGAGGTCGAGCACGCGCATACCGGCGAGGGGGTGGCGATCATCCTGCGCCGCCGTCGAACGTGAGTGGCGGGAGTGACGACGTGCGGGGGTGTCGGTGCGTCGGACCTCGAGAAGCGGCGTCGCTCGGAGGGCGCGATCAGCGGCGGGGTCCTCGGCGGCCACGGCGACGGCGAGTCCGCCGAGTCGGGTGATCCCCGCGACGGCGTCAGCCGTCGTCCGTTCCTCGAGTGCGACGCGGACCGCATCGGCGTCGGCGTCATCCTGCAGTCCGAGTGCGGTGCGCAGAGCGGCGGAGTGATGCGGATAGTTCCCATGGGTCCTGACCCATCCGTCCGCAGTCCGCCAGAAACCCGAGTAGGGCGACCACACCGGGGGAGCGACGCCGTCGATCGAGAGCACGCGGTCGCTCCGGTAGGCGGTGGCCACACGGTGCGGGTCGATGAGCGCGGGCGAGCGACCGGCGGCGAGCAGGGCAGAGGCGACGCTGGCCCAGGCGAGTTCCGCGGTGGCGAGCCGAGAGGGCAGGGCTACGGCGGCGTGAGCTTCGGTCGTTCCCTCTGTGGCGGGGAGATCGAGCAGGATCCTGACGCGGTCGAGCAGAGCAGCTCCCGCGTTGGGAGCCGGGTCAGTGTTGAGTGGGAGCATGGCCAGATCGTACTCTCGGCGGCACGACGCGGCGGAAACCGCGGTTGACCCGGCGTAAAGCGCGCGGAACGCTCGAACGACACGCCCGGGCTGTATGCCCCGATTTGCCAGAACCCCGGAACCCACGTAACTTATTACTTGTTCGCCCCACAGGGAAGCGGAGGAGCCAAGAGCTTCACCCCCCTCAAGCGGAGAACCACTCCCGATCCACTCTCACTTGAGAGATCAGGCGCTTGCGTCTAGGATAGGGAATCCACCTCTTCTGCGGCTGTCATCAGCTGCGCTGCGGATCTCTGATCTGCACGGCGCGCCGATTTGACAAGCGGGACAGGGTGGGTAAGATAGAGAAGTTGCCCTGCGGGCCTGGCTGTGATGGCTGGGTCGTGGGAGCATCCGATCCTTGAGAACTCAACAGCGTGCACTTGTCAAATGCCAAATTATCCTCGTCTCCACTTCGGTGGGGGTGAGAATTCCTTTGGATCAAAGACCAACTCCTTCCGGGGGGTTGGCAATGGATGAAGTCAGCAATGAATTTGTCTCTTTGGTCAGCATCAAACTCGCTGCGTCATCGTTTTCCCGGTGTCGTATGCATTTCTTTTTTACGGAGAGTTTGATCCTGGCTCAGGATGAACGCTGGCGGCGTGCTTAACACATGCAAGTCGAACGGTGAACACGGAGCTTGCTCTGTGGGATCAGTGGCGAACGGGTGAGTAACACGTGAGCAACCTGCCCCTGACTCTGGGATAAGCGCTGGAAACGGCGTCTAATACTGGATATGTGACGTGACCGCATGGTCTGCGTCTGGAAAGAATTTCGGTTGGGGATGGGCTCGCGGCCTATCAGCTTGTTGGTGAGGTAATGGCTCACCAAGGCGTCGACGGGTAGCCGGCCTGAGAGGGTGACCGGCCACACTGGGACTGAGACACGGCCCAGACTCCTACGGGAGGCAGCAGTGGGGAATATTGCACAATGGGCGCAAGCCTGATGCAGCAACGCCGCGTGAGGGACGACGGCCTTCGGGTTGTAAACCTCTTTTAGCAGGGAAGAAGCGAAAGTGACGGTACCTGCAGAAAAAGCGCCGGCTAACTACGTGCCAGCAGCCGCGGTAATACGTAGGGCGCAAGCGTTATCCGGAATTATTGGGCGTAAAGAGCTCGTAGGCGGTTTGTCGCGTCTGCTGTGAAATCCGGAGGCTCAACCTCCGGCCTGCAGTGGGTACGGGCAGACTAGAGTGCGGTAGGGGAGATTGGAATTCCTGGTGTAGCGGTGGAATGCGCAGATATCAGGAGGAACACCGATGGCGAAGGCAGATCTCTGGGCCGTAACTGACGCTGAGGAGCGAAAGGGTGGGGAGCAAACAGGCTTAGATACCCTGGTAGTCCACCCCGTAAACGTTGGGAACTAGTTGTGGGGTCCATTCCACGGATTCCGTGACGCAGCTAACGCATTAAGTTCCCCGCCTGGGGAGTACGGCCGCAAGGCTAAAACTCAAAGGAATTGACGGGGACCCGCACAAGCGGCGGAGCATGCGGATTAATTCGATGCAACGCGAAGAACCTTACCAAGGCTTGACATATACGAGAACGGGCCAGAAATGGTCAACTCTTTGGACACTCGTAAACAGGTGGTGCATGGTTGTCGTCAGCTCGTGTCGTGAGATGTTGGGTTAAGTCCCGCAACGAGCGCAACCCTCGTTCTATGTTGCCAGCACGTAATGGTGGGAACTCATGGGATACTGCCGGGGTCAACTCGGAGGAAGGTGGGGATGACGTCAAATCATCATGCCCCTTATGTCTTGGGCTTCACGCATGCTACAATGGCCGGTACAAAGGGCTGCAATACCGCGAGGTGGAGCGAATCCCAAAAAGCCGGTCCCAGTTCGGATTGAGGTCTGCAACTCGACCTCATGAAGTCGGAGTCGCTAGTAATCGCAGATCAGCAACGCTGCGGTGAATACGTTCCCGGGTCTTGTACACACCGCCCGTCAAGTCATGAAAGTCGGTAACACCTGAAGCCGGTGGCCTAACCTTTTTGGAGGGAGCCGTCGAAGGTGGGATCGGTAATTAGGACTAAGTCGTAACAAGGTAGCCGTACCGGAAGGTGCGGCTGGATCACCTCCTTTCTAAGGAGCATCTGACACCTTCGGGTGTCCAGAACCCAGATCGAAGGCATACGTTCTTCGCTGGGAGCTCATGGGTGGAACATTTGACATGGTGTGAAGGATGTTGTTCTTCTCTAGTACGTCGGGTCTTCGGATCTGGTGGGAACGGGGAGGGTGGCGGATGTCGCACCTGCACGCTGTTGGGTCCTGAGGGACCGGATGCGCACTGGCCTTTGGGTCGAGTGCACAGTCGGTTACTCTGGGCCTCTTTCTGTTTCCCCTTTTGTGGGGTTGTGGATAGGGGCACCGCCCGTACTTTGAGAACTACACAGTGGACGCGAGCATCTTGCAGCTGACTTCGGTCAGTTGCACAAGATGATCTTAAAGATCATTAGTCAATTTCAGATTCCATCTTCGGGTGGGGTCGAGTTTTTGATTCAAACTCATGTGATTTCAAGTCTTTAAGAGCAAACGGTGGATGCCTTGGCATCTGGAGCCGAAGAAGGACGTAGCAATCTGCGATAAGCCTCGGGGAACTGATAAGCAAGTTTTGATCCGAGGGTGTCCGAATGGGGAAACCCCGCTGGGCGGCGTGCCGACCTAGTGACTCCCGCCTGAATATATAGGGCGGGTAGAGGGAACGTGGGGAAGTGAAACATCTCAGTACCCACAGGAAGAGAAAGCAACCGCGATTCCGTTAGTAGTGGCGAGCGAAACCGGAACAGGCTAAACCTAGCGTGTGTGATAGCCGGCAGGCGTTGCACGTTGGGGGTTGTGGGACTTTTCAGTCATCTCTGCCGAGGTGGCGGCGTTACAAGAAGGTATAGACGAACGGTCTTGAAAGGCCGGTCATAGAGGGTGCCAACCCCGTAGTCGAAATGCCTCTCTTGGCGCGAAGAGTATCCCAAGTAGCACGGGGCCCGTGAAATCCCGTGTGAATCTGTCAGGACCACCTGATAAGCCTAAATACTCCCAGATGACCGATAGCGGACAAGTACCGTGAGGGAAAGGTGAAAAGTACCCCGGGAGGGGAGTGAAATAGTACCTGAAACCGTTTGCTTACAAACCGTTGGAGCCTCCTTAGTAGGGGTGACAGCGTGCCTTTTGAAGAATGAGCCTGCGAGTTAGCGATATGTGGCGAGGTTAACCCGTGTGGGGTAGCCGTAGCGAAAGCGAGTCTGAATAGGGCGATTCAGTCGCATGTCCTAGACCCGAAGCGAAGTGATCTATCCATGGCCAGGTTGAAGCGACGGTAAGACGTCGTGGAGGACCGAACCCACTTAGGTTGAAAACTGAGGGGATGAGCTGTGGATAGGGGTGAAAGGCCAATCAAACTTCGTGATAGCTGGTTCTCTCCGAAATGCATTTAGGTGCAGCGTTGCGTGTTTCTTGCCGGAGGTAGAGCTACTGGATGGCCGATGGGCCCTACAAGGTTACTGACGTCAGCCAAACTCCGAATGCCGGTAAGTGAGAGCGCAGCAGTGAGACTGTGGGGGATAAGCTTCATAGTCGAGAGGGAAACAACCCAGACCACCAACTAAGGTCCCAAAGCGCGTGCTAAGTGGGAAAGGATGTGGAGTTGCCTTGACAACCAGGAGGTTGGCTTAGAAGCAGCCACCCTTGAAAGAGTGCGTAATAGCTCACTGGTCAAGTGATTCCGCGCCGACAATGTAACGGGGCTCAAGCACGCCACCGAAGTTGTGGCATTGACATTATTGGTAGGCCTTCGTGGTCCAGCCGTGTTGATGGGTAGGAGAGCGTCGTGTGGCCAGCGAAGCGGCGGTGTGAACCAGCCGTGGAGGCTACACGAGTGAGAATGCAGGCATGAGTAGCGAATGACGTGTGAGAAACACGTCCTCCGAAAGACCAAGGGTTCCAGGGTCAAGCTAATCTTCCCTGGGTAAGTCGGGACCTAAGGCGAGGCCGACAGGCGTAGTCGATGGACAACGGGTTGATATTCCCGTACCGGCGAAGAACCGCCCAAGCTAATCCAGTAGTGCTAAGTGTCTGAATCCCAGTGACTGATCCCTTCGGGGTGACGCTCTGGGCCTAGCGCACGACCCCATTCTGGTGCGGTTAGCGTATTAACAGGTGTGACGCAGGAAGGTAGCCCAAGCCAGGCGATGGTTGTCCTGGTGCAAGTGCGTAGGCCGAGTCGTAGGCAAATCCGCGATTCATTAAGGCTGAGACACGATGCGGATAAAAAGTGGGTGATCCTATGCTGCCAAGAAAAGCATCGACGCGAGGTTCTAGCCGCCCGTACCCCAAACCGACTCAGGTGGTCAGGTAGAGAATACCAAGGAGATCGAGAGAATCGTGGTTAAGGAACTCGGCAAAATGCCCCCGTAACTTCGGGAGAAGGGGGGCCTTCGGCGTATAGGGATTTACTCCCGAAAGCGTTTGGAGGCCGCAGAGACTAGTGGGTAGCGACTGTTTACTAAAAACACAGGTCCGTGCCAAGTCGCAAGACGATGTATACGGACTGACGCCTGCCCGGTGCTGGAAGGTTAAGAGGACCGGTTAGCCGTAAGGCGAAGCTGAGAATTTAAGCCCCAGTAAACGGCGGTGGTAACTATAACCATCCTAAGGTAGCGAAATTCCTTGTCGGGTAAGTTCCGACCTGCACGAATGGCGTAACGACTTCCCAACTGTCTCAACCGCGAACTCGGCGAAATTGCATTACGAGTAAAGATGCTCGTTACGCGCAGCAGGACGGAAAGACCCCGTGACCTTTACTACAGCTTGGTATTGGTGTTCGGTGTGGCTTGTGTAGGATAGGTGGGAGACTTTGAAGCATGGACGCTAGTTCGTGTGGAGTCATTGTTGAAATACCACTCTGGTCACTCTGGATATCTAACTTCGAACCGTAATCCGGTTCAGGGACAGTGCCTGGTGGGTAGTTTAACTGGGGCGGTTGCCTCCCAAAAAGTAACGGAGGCGCCCAAAGGTTCCCTCAACCTGGTTGGCAATCAGGTGTCGAGTGTAAGTGCACAAGGGAGCTTGACTGTGAGACTGACAGGTCGAGCAGGGACGAAAGTCGGGACTAGTGATCCGGCAGTGGCTTGTGGAAGCGCTGTCGCTCAACGGATAAAAGGTACCTCGGGGATAACAGGCTGATCTTGCCCAAGAGTCCATATCGACGGCATGGTTTGGCACCTCGATGTCGGCTCGTCGCATCCTGGGGCTGGAGTAGGTCCCAAGGGTTGGGCTGTTCGCCCATTAAAGCGGTACGCGAGCTGGGTTTAGAACGTCGTGAGACAGTTCGGTCCCTATCCGCTGCGCGCGTAGGAAATTTGAGAGGATCTGACCCTAGTACGAGAGGACCGGGTTGGACGAACCTCTGGTGTGTCAGTTGTTCCGCCAGGAGCACCGCTGATTAGCTACGTTCGGGATGGATAACCGCTGAAAGCATCTAAGCGGGAAGCCGGCCTCAAGATGAGATTTCCATACCTTCGGGTGAGAGGCTCCCAGCCAGACTACTGGGTTGATAGGCCAGATGTGGAAGTGCAGTAATGCATGCAGCTGACTGGTACTAATAAGCCGATGACTTGATAACACACCGTTTGTTGGTGCTACGCGTCCACTGAGTGGTTCTCGATGTACGGTCGAGAACCGCATAACAACAATGACTTTGTTATGTGTTTGATTGAAACATCAATAGTGTTTCGGCGGCCATAGCGTGAGGGAAACGCCCGGTTACATTCCGAACCCGGAAGCTAAGCCTCACAGCGCCGATGGTACTGCAGGGGGGACCCTGTGGGAGAGTAGGACACCGCCGGACTCCTTTTAGACAAAATGGCCACCCATCGATGGGTGGCCATTTTGCGTTTACACGAATAGAACAGGGAGCATCATGCCAGAAGAGGAAGAGCGCCGTCCGCGTCGCAACGACGACAGCGGATCGCGCGGTAATCGCGCTTCTGGTGGACGCCCCGGAAACAGCCGTGACGGTGCAGCCCCGCGCCGTGAAGGTGGCGGGTACAACCGTGATGGTGGTGCCCCGCGTCGTGAGGGCGGTGGCTACAACCGTGATGGTGGTGCCCCGCGTCGTGAGGGCGGTGGCTACAACCGTGATGGTGGTGCCCCGCGCCGTGAGGGCGGTGGCTACAACCGTGATGGTGGTGCCCCGCGCCGTGAGGGCGGTGGCTACAACCGTGATGGTGGTGCCCCGCGCCGTGAAGGTGGCGGCTACAACCGTGATGGTGGTGCCCCGCGCCGTGAGGGCGGTGGCTACAACCGTGACGGTGCAGCCCCGCGCCGTGAGGGTGGTGGGTACAACCGTGATGGTGGTGCCCCGCGCCGTGAGGGCGGTGGCTACAACCGTGATGGTGGTGCCCCGCGTCGCGAAGGTGGCTACAACCGTGATGGTGGTGCCCCGCGCCGTGAAGGTGGTGGCTACAACCGTGACGGTGCCCCCCGTCGTGAGGGTGGCGGGTATAACCGTGACGGTGGTGCCCCGCGTCGCGAAGGTGGCTACAACCGTGACGGTGGTGCCCCGCGTCGCGAAGGTGGCTACAACCGTGATGGTGGTGCCCCGCGCCGTGAAGGCGGTGGCTACAACCGGGATGGTGCCCCCCGTCGTGAGGGTGGCGGGTACAACCGTGATGGTGCAGCTCCCCGCCGTGAGGGCGGTGGCTACAACCGGGACGGTGGTGCCCCGCGCCGCGAGGGTGGCTACAACCGTGACGGTGGTGCCCCGCGCCGCGAAGGTGGTGGCTACAACCGTGACGGTGGTGCCCCGCGTCGTGATTCGGCGCCGCGCCGTGACGGTGGTGATCGCGACAAGTCCCGCTCGTTCCCGCAGCGCGGAGGCGCCGGTCGGGAGCGTCCGTCTCAGGCGGCGAATGAGCGTCCGCGGTTCGATGAGCCGCAGATTCCCGACGAGATCACTGCGCGCGACCTCAACGGGGGCGCTCGCAACGAGCTCAAGACCCTGAGCAAGGAGAACGCCGAGCACGTCGCGCGTCACCTGGCGATGGCTTCGAAGCTCATCGACGAGGACCCCGCGCTTGCGCACGAGCACGCGCTGGCGGCGTCTCGACGCGCCGGCCGTATCGCGATCGTCCGCGAGACTCTCGGCATCACCGCTTACGCGACGGGTGACTTCGCCCTTGCTCTCCGCGAACTCCGCACCTACCGACGCATCTCGGGCAAGGACGATCAGATCGCGCTGATGGTCGACAGCGAGCGTGGCATAGGACGTTCCGATCGCGCGCTCGAGACCGGCCGCGCTGTTGACCGGTCTGCCCTCGAGACTCCCGTGCGTGTCGCACTGGCGATCGCGATGTCGGGTGCTCGTCTGGATCAGGGCGATCTGGAGCTTGCGCTCGGCGAGCTCGAGATCCCCGAGCTCGACCCGGATCGGGCTTTCGAATGGAGCCCTGCTCTGTTCGCCGCTCGTGCCGCTGTTCTCGAAGACCTCGGACGCACCGATGAGGCCGCTTTCTGGGCACACCGTGCCGAGGTCGCTGCCGAGGCACTCGGGATCGACGAGGCCGGTGACGAGGAGATCTTCATCGAGGACAGCATGATCGAGGGCGAGTTCCTCGACGACGAGGTCGCCGAACCGGCCGATGAAGCAGACGAGGCTGACGTCGTCGAGGCCACTGCGGATTCCGACGAGACGGATGACGAAGCGGACGAGAAAGTGTCTGAAGAGCCCGCTGCGGACTCCGACGCCATGGCTGACGAGACCGACGCCGAAGAGCCCACGGTCGAGGACGAGGTCCGCGAGCTCCTGGGTGAGGACGAGACCGACGACGCGGACCCGGAGGCGTAGTGGCGCTGTTCTCACGCAAGCGCGCTCTGCGCACCCCCGTCGACGGGGTCGACACGATCCTCGCTGATCTCGACGGCGTGGTGTACGCAGGCCCCGGCGCATTGCCGCATGCGGTCGACAGTCTCAATGAGGCCGCGAAGTCGGCGCGACTCGGTTACATCACCAACAACGCGGCCCGCACTGACGCATCCGTCGCGGAGCACCTCAGCAGCCTGGGGCTCCGCGTCGATGCGGCCGATGTGGTCACGAGCCCGCAGGCGGCGATGCGGCTGATGGCGAAGATGGTGCCCGCGCCGGCGACGATCCTCGTCGTCGGCGGCGACGGCCTCGTCGACGAGGTGCAGAAGGCCGGCTACACGGTCACGCGCAGCGCCGAGGATTCGCCGAGCGCCGTCGTCCAGGGGTTCGCCCCGGAGGTGGCGTGGACCGATCTCGCCGAAGCCGCATTCGCCCTCAAACTTCCCGAAGACGAGGGTGGGATCCCATGGATCGCCACGAACACGGATTGGACGATCCCGCGTGAGCGCGGTGTCGCACCGGGTAACGGCACTCTCGTATCCGCGGTGCACACGGCCATCGGTCGGCTGGCTACCGTCGCCGGCAAGCCGGAGGCCCCCATCTTCGAAGAGGCGCTCGCCCGGTTCGGCGCACAGAAGGCGCTGTTCATCGGCGACCGGCTCGACACGGACATCATGGGTGCGAGCCGGGTCGGGATCGACTCAGTGCTCGTCCTCACCGGAATCGACCGACCCAAGCATGTGCTGGCGGCGCCCGAGGGATCGCGCCCGACGTACATCCTCGGCGACCTGCGCGAGCTGCATGTGCCGTACCCGGAGGTCACGGAACGCGATGGCGTGTTCGACGTGAACGGCGCAGCCGTGCGGGTCGTGGGGGCGGACGTCGAGATCGTGACGGAGTCCGGATCTCAGATCGACCTGCTGCGCGCCGGCGCGGCCGCGATCTGGGCATCGGGGACACCCGTGTTCGTGCTGCGCGTTCCCGAGCGTCTCTACGACGACCCCTTCCATCGCCCCTGAGGCAGCTCGCGTCGCTCCGGCCGCCGTCGGAGGCGCCGCGTACAGTGGAACCGTGAGCGAAGAGACGACGAGTGCGCCGACCGACGGCCTGTGGAGCCGTCTGCGTCTGATCGAGGGGCAGCCCCTTCCGGCGCGAGCCGATGCGTACGCGAGCCTGCACGACGAGCTCTCCCGACGCCTCGAGAGCGGCGCGAAGCTCGATCAACGGGAGACTCCGGGATCCCGATGACGCGACTCGATGCCGCCCTCGCCGCCCGAGGACTCGCCCGTTCGCGCAGCCACGCCGCCACGCTCATCGCCGAAGGGCTCGTGAGCATCGATGGCCGCCAGGCGGTGAAGGCTTCGACCGCCGTCGACGATGAGGCGCAGATCACGATCGCGGGTGCCGACCACTATGTCGGCCGCGCGGCCCACAAGCTCATCGCCGGGCTCGACGGATTCGCGATCCCCGTCGAGGGGCGGCTCGCACTGGACATGGGGGCCTCCACGGGAGGTTTCACGCAGGTGCTCCGCGAGCGCGGCGCACGAAAGGTCCTGGCGGTCGACGTCGGGCACGGACAGCTCGCCGCGTCGATCGCGGCCGACCCCGGCGTCGTCGCCGTCGAGGGCTACAACGTGCGGCACATGACGCGTGAGAACCTCGCGGAGGCGACCGGCGAGAGCGACGCGCCCGACCTCATCGTCGGGGACCTGTCGTTCATCTCGCTAGAGCTCGTTCTGCCCGCAGTGGCGGTCATCGCCGAGCCGGGATCCGACGTCCTGCTGCTCGTGAAGCCGCAGTTCGAGGTCGGGCGAACCGCGGTGCGCGGCGGTCTGGTGACCGACCCCGCCACGCGTGCGGACGCCGTCGCCCGCACGGTGTGGACCGCCTGGGATCTCGGGTTCGGGATGCTCGGCATCCTGCCCTCCCCGATCCTCGGAACGCACGGGAATGCCGAGTATCTGGTGCACCTCGCGCCGGGTCGGGGCAGCAATCCGACAGAATGGTTGGACACCATCAACCGACTGGCAGGAGGACGATGAACGAGCGCAGCATCCTGGTCGTCGCCCACGCCGGCCGAGTGGACACGGTCGACGCGGCCCGTCGGGTGATCGGGGCGCTTCGCGAGGCCGGAGCCCGGCCGGTGCTGGCCGCCGACGACCATGAGGCCCTCGTCGCCGTGGACGAGTTCTTCGCCGACACCGAGGTGCTCGGCGCATCCGTCGATCCGGCCGACCTCGAACTGGCGATCGTGCTGGGCGGCGACGGGACCATCCTTCGTGCGGCCGAGCTCGTCCGTGACAGCGGCGCACCCGTGCTGGGCATCAACATGGGCCACGTCGGCTTCCTCGCCGAGATCGACCGCGACGACATGGACAAGGCCGTCCGCCGCGTGATCGATCGTGACTACGAGGTCGAGGAACGACTCGCGCTTTCCGTGCGGGTGAAGGATGCCGCAGGGGCGGTCGTGTACGAGACCTGGGCCCTCAACGAGGCCACGGTCGAGAAGGCGAGCCGGGAGCGGATGATCGAAGTCGTCCTGGAGATCGACGGTCGCCCGCTGTCGAGTTTCGGCTGCGACGGCATGGTCATCTCCACTCCCACCGGCTCGACCGCCTACAACTTCTCCGCTGGGGGACCGGTCATCTGGCCCAGCGTCGAGGCGATCGCCGTGGTGCCGCTGTCGGCGCACGCGCTCTTCGCCAAACCCCTGGTCGTGAGCCCTGATGCCGCAGTCGCCATCGAGATGCTCGAGCGCACCGACGGCTCCGGCATCCTGTGGTGCGACGGGCGACGCTCGCACGACCTGCCTCCCGGCGCACGCGTCGTCGTCCGGCGGTCCTCACGCCCGGTCCGCCTCGCGCGGCTGCACCCCACGGCGTTCACGGATCGTCTCGTGCGCAAGTTCCAGCTGCCCGTCGAAGGATGGCGCGGTCAGACCCCGGGGGCGCCGTCATGATCGAGGAGATGCGGATGCAGGGCCTCGGCGTGATCGCCGACGCCGTGCTGCCCCTCGGTCCGGGATTCACGGCGATCACCGGCGAGACCGGTGCCGGCAAGACGATGGTGGTCACGGGACTCGGGCTGCTGCTGGGTCAGCGCGCCGATTCCGGCGCGGTGCGCGCCGGCGCTGCCCAGGCTTCGGTGGCAGGAGTCTGGATCGTCCCCGAGAGCGGCGACGTGGCCGAGATCGTCGCGGACGCCGGGGGAGAGCTGGAGCCCGCAGGGGCAGGCAACGCCGAACTCTACGTCTCGCGCACGCTGAGCGCCGAGGGCCGCAGCCGCGCGAGCGTCGGTGGCCGCGCGGCACCGGCAGGCGTGCTCTCGGCTCTGGCCGAGGAACTCGTCGTGGTCCACGGACAGTCTGAGCAGCTGCGTCTGCGCTCCACGGCTGCGCAGCGCGACGCGCTCGACCGCTTCGGCGGTGCGCCGATCGCGAAGGCGCTCGAGGCGTACGCCGGCTCCTTCGTCCGGTGGCGGACACTCGACGCCGAGATCTCCGAGATCACCGAGAACCGCGACCGCCGTGCGGAGGAAGCAGCTCGGCTGCGCGAAGCCCTCGCCCTGATCGAGGCGACCGCGCCGGAGCCGGGGGAGGATCAGGAGCTCGCCGAACGCGCGGAGCGACTCGCGAACGCCGAAGAGCTGCGCCTCGCGGCCTCTCTCGCGCATGGCGCGCTCTCGAGCGAAGACGGCGAACCCGACGCATCGGCCCTCGTCGCCGAGGCGCGTCGCCTGCTCGAGCGCACCGCCGATGCGAAACTCACCGAGATCGGCGAAAGCATCGCCGACATCGGATACCGGATCGCCGACACCGCCGGTCTGCTCTCCGCCTATCTGGCCGACCTCGACGAGACGGGCCCCCACGAGCTCGCCGCCGTCGAAGAGCGCCGCGCGGCGCTCGGGACCTTGATCCGTGCACACGGTTCCCTCGACGAAGCTCTCGCGCTGTGGCAGACGGGGTCCGCCCGCCTGGCCGAGCTCGATGACGACGGCGATCGCATCGAACGTCTCATCGCCGAGCGTGACGCGGCGCGCGCCGAACTCGATGCGCACGCCGCCGCGCTGACCGCTGTGCGCACGGACGCCGCCGTCCGCCTCGGCGACGCCGTGACCGACGAGCTGCACGCCCTCGCGATGCCGGATGCGCGCCTCGAGGTCGCCGTCTCGGAGGGGGCCGAGAGCACCCACGGTCGGGACGACGTCGCCATCCTCCTCGCCCCGCATCCTGGCGCTGAGCCGCGCTCCGTCTCCAAGGGGGCCTCGGGCGGCGAGTTGTCTCGCGTGATGCTCGCGATCGAGGTCGTCATCGCGGCGACCGACCCGGTCCCGACGTTCGTCTTCGACGAGGTCGACTCCGGTATCGGAGGTGCGGCCGCCATCGAAGTGGGGCGGCGACTCGCCCGGCTCGCAGAGAAATCGCAAGTCATCGCGGTGACGCACCTCGCGCAGGTGGCGGCGTTCGCGAACAATCACCTGTCGGTCGTGAAGGCCAATGATGGCGCGGTCACGGCCTCGAGCGTGCGGCGTCTCGAGGGCGAAGACCGAGAGGCCGAGATGGCCCGTCTGCTGTCCGGACTCACCGATTCCGACGCCGCGCTGACCCATGCGCGTGAACTTCTCAGCCTCCGCGTCCCCACCGCCTGATAGGATCGAAGCCCGTGATGAACTCTTCTTCCGCGGCACCCAAGAACGACACGACCAAGCACATCTTCGTGACTGGTGGTGTCGTTTCGTCTTTGGGTAAGGGACTGACGGCGGCCAGCCTCGGCAACCTCCTCACGGCCCGCGGTCTGCGCGTCGTGATGCAGAAGCTCGACCCTTATCTGAACGTCGATCCCGGCACGATGAACCCGTTCCAGCACGGTGAGGTCTTCGTCACGGACGACGGCGCCGAGACCGACCTCGACATCGGCCACTACGAGCGGTTCCTCGACATCAACCTGTCCGAGGCCGCGAACGTCACCACCGGCCAGATCTACTCGCAGGTGATCGCGCGCGAGCGCCGCGGCGAGTACCTGGGCGACACGGTGCAGGTCATCCCGCACATCACCGACGAGATCAAGCGCCGCATGCGCCTGCAGGCTTCGGAAGACCCGCGCCCCGACGTGATCATCACCGAGGTCGGCGGCACGGTCGGCGACATCGAGTCGCAGCCCTTCCTCGAATCCGCCCGCCAGCTGCGCCACGAGCTCGGCCGCGACAGCGTGTTCTTCGTGCACGTCTCGCTCGTCCCGTTCATGGGTGCGTCGGGGGAGCAGAAGACCAAGCCCACGCAGCACTCCGTCGCGGCGCTCCGTCAGGTGGGTATCCAGCCCGACGCGCTCGTGCTCCGCAGCGATCGCCCCGTGAGCGCGAGCAACCGCAACAAGATCGCCCTCATGTGCGACGTCGATGTCGAAGGCGTCATCAACACGGTCGACCTGCCGAGCATTTACGACATCCCGTCGACGCTCAACGACCAGGGTCTCGACTCGTACATCGTGCGCCGCCTCGGCCTCGACCAGAAGGCCGCGGAAGAGGTCGATTGGACGCGCTGGAGCAAGGTGCTGCACGCCGTGCACAACCCCAAGCACGAGGTCACGATCGGCCTGGTCGGCAAGTACATCGACCTGCCCGACGCCTACCTCTCCGTGACCGAGGCCCTCAAGGCCGGTGGTTTCGCGCAGGAGACCAAGGTCAACATCCGCTGGATCCCCTCGGACCTCTGCGAGACGCCGGAAGGCGCCCAGGAGCAGCTGGCCGAGCTCGACGGCATCTGCGTGCCCGGCGGCTTCGGCATCCGCGGCATCGAGGGCAAGCTCGGCGCGCTCAAGTTCGCACGTGAGCAGGGCATCCCGACGCTGGGCCTGTGCCTCGGCCTGCAGTGCATGGTCATCGAGTACGCGCGCGATGTGGCCGGTATCGTCGGCGCCTCGTCGAGCGAGTTCGACCCGGAGACCGCCGAGCCCGTCATCGCCACGATGGCCGAGCAGATCGACATCCTCGACGGCGGCGACCTCGGCGGCACGATGCGCCTCGGTCTGTACCAGGCGGCCCTCGCCGAAGGATCGCTCGCCCGCGAGCTGTACGGTGCGCCGGAGGCCTCCGAGCGGCACCGTCACCGCTACGAGGTCAACAACGCCTACCGCGACCGTCTGACGGACGCCGGCCTGGTCTTCTCGGGCCTCAACCCCGAGCTCGACCTGGTCGAGTACGTCGAGCTCCCGCGCGACGTGCACCCGTACTACATCGCCACGCAGGCGCACCCGGAACTGCGCTCGCGCCCGACCGCGCCGCACCCGCTGTTCCGCGGGCTCGTCGGCGCCGCGATCGAGCGTCACCGTGCGAGCGAACTGTTCGACGTGAGCGATGACGTCACGGCCGATGCCTGAGTCGATCGAGCCCCTCCGGGACGAGCCGTTCGAGCCGGAGGTGCTCCAGAGCGACCTCGTCTACGAAGGCAGGGTCTGGGACGTGCGCTCCGACCGCGTGCGCTACGGCGACGGCGAGATCGTGCGGCAGTACGTCGACCACACGGGCGCCGTGGCTATCCTCGCGCTCGACGACGACGGGCGTGTCCTGCTGATCCAGCAGTACCGGCATCCGATCCGTCATCGGGATTGGGAGCTGCCCGCGGGTCTGCTCGACGTCGAGGGGGAGGAGCCGCTCGCGGCCGCCCAGCGCGAGCTCGCGGAGGAGGCGGATCTGGTGGCCACCCACTGGGAGCCGCTGGTCTCCTCGTGGACCACCCCCGGCGGCAACGACGAGATGATCCACATCTTCCTCGCGACGGGCATCGCCTCGGCCGAGCGCCCGCACGACCGTGAGGACGAGGAAGCCGACATCCGCGTCGAGTGGGTGCCGCTGGACGATGCGGTGGAGGCCGTTCTCGGCGGCCGCATGCACAACGGCATCCTCACGATCGGCGTGCTGGCCGCGGCGCAGAGGCTCCGCGATCGGGGCTGAGGGATGCTGCTCGAGCGCGCCCTCGACGCGTACCTGCGTCATGTCACGATCGAGCGCGGTCTGAGCGAGCACACGATCGCCGCGTATCGGCGCGACCTCGGGGTCTACACGGAGTGGCTGGCGGCCGAAGGCATCACCGACACGTCGGCGGTCACGGCGGCGGTGATCGACCGCTTCATCGCGGAACGCGCCTCGGCCGAGCCGGCCCCGGCGTCGTCGAGTCTCGCGCGGCTGCAATCGTCGGTGCGGGGCTGGCATCGATTCCTCGCTCGGGAAGGAATCGAGATCGATGACCCGAGCGGACGGCTGCGTCCCCCCAAGGCCCCGCGTCGACTCCCGAAGGCGCTGACGATCGATCAGGTCGAGCGGCTGCTCGGTGCTCCGTCACCGGAGGATCCGATCGGCGTGCGCGACCGCGCGCTCCTGGAGCTTCTCTATGCCACGGGTGCCCGCGTGTCCGAGGCGATCGGGCTCGACGTCGACGACCTGGCACACGGCGATGTGCTGCGGCTGCGGGGCAAGGGGTCGAAGGAGCGCATCGTGCCGATCGGATCGTTCGCGCGCGCAGCCGTCGATGCGTATCTCACGCGCGTGCGTCCGGCGCTCGCGGCGAAGGGGCACGCCTCGGCCCGGCTCTTCCTCGGTGCACGCGGATCACCGTTGTCGCGGCAGAGCGCCTGGCTCGTGATCCGGGCGGCCGCCGAGAAGGCGCAGATCACCTCCGAGGTATCGCCGCACACGCTGCGGCACTCCTTCGCGACGCATCTGCTGCAGGGCGGAGCCGACGTGCGCGTGGTGCAGGAGCTGCTCGGGCACTCGTCGGTCGCGACGACGCAGATCTACACGCACGTCTCGGTGGACACCCTGCGAGACATCTACGCCACCTCGCACCCGCGCGCGCGGTGACCTCCGCCGATGCGGGACGGGCGCCGTGCCGCGTGCCGAGGCGGCTGAGGAACGGGCCGACCGGTACAATCGACCAAGCACGAAGGAGCAGGAGAATCGGTGGCTGAGAAAGTGGCGAAGTCCAGGGCGAAGGCGCAGAAGGCCGACGAGACCCCCATGGGACCCACCGGCCGTCCGTATCACGGGTTCGCGATCCCGGAACCGCTGAAGTCCCACGGCCCTGCACGCATCATCGCGCTGTGCAATCAGAAGGGCGGCGTCGGCAAGACGACGACCTCCATCAACCTGGCCGCAGCTCTCGCGGAGTACGGCCGGAAGGTGCTCGCCGTCGACTTCGACCCGCAGGGCGCACTGTCCGCCGGTCTCGGCATCCCGACGCACGACGTGCCGACGATCTACGACCTCCTGCTCGACACGAAGCGCGACGCGCATGACGCGATCGTGCACTCCAGCGTCGAGGGCCTCGACGTGATGCCCGCGAACATCGACCTGTCGGCCGCCGAGGTGCACCTCGTCAACGAGGTCGCCCGCGAGACGATCCTCGCCCGGGTCCTGCGCCAGGTCGCGGGGGAGTACGACGTCATCCTCATCGACTGCCAGCCCTCGCTCGGCATCCTCACGGTCAACGCCCTCACCGCCGCACACGGCGTGATCATCCCGCTCGAGTGCGAGTTCTTCGCCCTGCGCGGTGTGGCCCTGCTCATCGAGACGATCGACAAGGTGCGCGACCGGTTGAACCCCTCCATCACGATGGACGGCCTGCTGGCGACGATGTACGACCCGCGCACGCTGCACTCCCGCGAGGTCCTCGAGCGCGTGGTCGAGGCCTTCGGAGACGATGTGCTGGAGACCGTGATCGGCCGTACCGTGAAGTTCCCCGACGCCTCGGTGTCGGGTGTGCCCATCACCGAGTTCGCCCCCGAGCACGCGGCCGCTCAGGCATACCTGCGGCTGGCGCGGGAGCTGGTCGCCCGTGGCGCTGTCGCCTAGCGAGGAGTCCGTCGACGCGACGCTCGAGGAGAGCGCGGAAGATACGGTCGTGTCCGAGCCGGGCTTCCGGGTCTCGCTGTCCAACTTCGACGGCCCGTTCGATCTGCTCCTGAACCTCATCTCGAAGCACGAGATGGACATCACCGAGGTCTCGCTGAGCGCGGTCACGAACGAGTTCATCGCCTACCTCGGTCAGCTCGAGAACGAGGAGGAGCTGGACCAGGCGTCCGAGTTCCTCGTGGTCGCGGCGACGCTCCTCGACATGAAGGTGGCCGGGCTTCTCCCGCAGGGCGAATTGGTGGATGCCGAGGCCGTCGCGCTGCTGGAGGCGCGCGACCTGCTGTTCGCGCGGCTGCTGCAGTACCGGGCCTTCAAGGAGGTCTCGGCGTGGTTCTCCCGCTGTCTGCAGCGTGAGGACCGTCGGCACGTGCGCGCGGCACGCCTCGACGAGAAGCACCGCAAGCAGACGCCCGAGCTCGTGTGGTCCTTGACCGTCGACGACTTCGCGGCACTCGCGCTCTTGGCCTTCGCGCCCAAGGAGATCCCGCACGTCGGCCTCGATCATCTGCACGCGCCGCTGGTCAGCATCCGCGAGCAGGCGGCGATCGTCGTCACGTTGCTGCGCGGCACGGAGTCGCTGAGCTTCCGCGAGCTCGTCTCGGGGGTGAGCGAGCCCGGCATCGTCGTCGCGCGCTTCATCTCGGTGCTGGAGCTGTACCGCCACGCGGCCCTGTCCTTCGAACAACTGGAACCGCTCGGTGAGCTCACGCTGCGCTGGGCAGCCGACTCCTGGTCGGACGAGACTCTTGCGACCCTGGGGGCCGACTATGACCGATGACATGACCGAGACCGTGGACGAGGTGACCGAGGCGACCGAGGCGACCGAGATCCCGCTGTCCGAGCGCATCGAGGCCATCCTCCTCATCGTCGACGAGCCGCTCGGGCTGGTGGCGCTGGCCGCCGCGGTCGGATCCCCGGTGCCCGCCGTGCGGCAGACGCTCGAGACGCTGGTCGACGACTACGACGGGAAGGGCAAGGGCCCGCGCCGTGGTTTCGAGCTCCGCGAGGTCGGCGGCGGCTGGCGTCTCTATGTGCGCGAGGACCTCGATTCGCTGGTCGCCGAGTTCGTCGGCGGACAGGCCCCGGCTCGACTCTCGCAGGCGGCGCTCGAGACGTTGGCGGTCATCGCGTACAAGCAGCCGGTGACGCGCAGTCAGGTCGCCTCCATCCGTGCGGTGAACGTGGACTCCGTCGTGCGCACCCTCCTCGCCCGTGGTCTCATCACCGAGCTGTTCGCCGACTCCGAGACCGGCGCGATCAACTACGGCACCACCGACGCACTCCTGCAGCACCTGGGCATCAACTCGCTGGACGAGCTGCCCCCGATCTCCCCTCTGCTCGATGACGGTGCAGACGGTTTCGACGAAGGGACCATCCGATGAGCGGCTTCGAGGCCTCCACCGACTCCGAGGGCGCCCCCGAGGGCATCCGTCTGCAGAAGGTGCTCGCCGGCGCCGGGGTGGCTTCGCGCCGCGTCGTCGAGCAGTACATCACCGAGGGGCGCATCCGCGTCAACGGCATCGTCGTCTCGGAGCTCGGCCGGCGCATCGACCCGGAGCACGACCTCGTCGACGTCGACGGCACCGCCGTGCAGCTGGACGTCTCCAAGCGCTACGTCATGCTCAACAAGCCCACCGGCGTCGTCAGCAGCATGAAGGACGAGAACGGTCGTCCCGACCTCCGTCGCTTCACCGAAGACTACGAGGAGCGTCTCTACAACGTGGGCCGCCTCGACGCGGAGACCAGCGGTCTGCTGATCCTCACCAACGACGGCGCGCTCGCGCACGTGCTCGCCCACCCGTCCTTCGGGGTGACCAAGGTCTACATCGCCAAGGTCGAGGGCACGGTGCTGGCCCAGACGATCTCGAAGCTCACGAAGGGCATCGAGCTCGAGGACGGTCCGATCGCGGCCGACAAGGCGCGCCTGCTGGACACCTCGCGCGGGTCGAGCCTGGTCGAGCTGACGCTGCACTCCGGACGCAACCGCATCGTGCGCCGGATGCTCGCCGCGGTCGGCCACCCGGTCACCGAACTGGTGCGTCGGCAGTTCGGACCGCTCCACCTGGGAACCCTCCCGGCCGGGAAGACGCGGGAACTGACTAAAATCGAACTCGGCGCGCTTTTGACCTTGTCGCGCCGTGATTCCGGTGTCGCCGAGGCGCCAGGCGAGCAGGAGAACGAATGACCGATACGACGAGTGCGCCCACGGCGCGGAGGGCAGGCGCCGTCGCGCCGCGGCTCTCCGGCACCGTCCGCGTCGTCGGTGCCGGCCTGCTCGGGGCGAGCGTCGGACATGCGCTCCGGTCGAAGGGCATCGACGTCGTGCTGACGGATGCCTCGCCCGCGCAGCTCCGCCTCGCGGTCGACTACGGCGCCGGTCGCCTCGCCGCCGACGAAGACGAGCCCGCCCTGATCGTGGTGGCCGTGCCGCCCGACGTCACCGCCGACGTGATCCAGGCCGAACTCGAACGCTTCCCGGAGGCCGTCGTCACCGACGTCGCCAGCGTGAAGCTCGAGCCGTTCCGCACGCTGCAGGCACGCGGCGTCGACCTCACCCGCTACATCGGCTCGCATCCGCTCGCCGGGCGCGAGCGCGGGGGAGCGATCTCGGCGCGCGCCGACCTGTTCGTCGGTCGCCCCTGGGTCGTGTGCCGTGACGAAGACACGAAGGCCGCCGATCTCGCCCTGGTCGAAGCCCTCGCGCTCGACGTGGGGGCCATGCCGCTCGAGATGACGCCGGAGGAGCACGACCGCTCCGTCGCGCTCACCTCCCACGTGCCGCAGGTGGTGGCGAGCCTGCTCGCCGGCCGTCTCGCGGATGCCGAGGAGGGCGCTCTGCGCCTCGCCGGCCAGGGAGTGCGCGACACCACACGCATCGCCGCCTCCGCCCCCGAGCTCTGGGTGCAGATCCTCGGCGCCAACGCCGGTCCCGTCGTCGAGATCCTCGACGCTCTCGCGGGCGATCTCGCCGATGTCGCCGCCGCGCTGCGTGAGCCGGGCGCTCCCGGTGCCCGGCGCATCGTCGCGGAGACGATCCGTCAGGGGAACGACGGCGTCGACCGTCTTCCCGGAAAGCACGGACAGAACCAGCGCTTCGAGTCGCTCATCGTCATGATCGACGACACCGCCGGTCAGCTGGGTCGCTTGTTCGGCGAGCTCGGAGAACTCGGTGTGAACGTCGAGGACCTCCGACTCGAGCACTCGCCCGGGGCCCAGTTCGGCCTGGCCGAGATCAGCGTCGACCCCGCTGCACTGCACGGGGCGATCACCGGGCTCCAGGAACGCGGCTGGCGGATTGCGGGGAACACCAATGACTGACACCACCACCCCGTCCGCGGCACCGGCTTCCGCGACCGACGCGCACAAGTTCATCGCCATCGACGGCCCGGCCGGTTCGGGCAAGTCCAGCGTGTCGAAGGCCGTCGCCCGCACGCTCGGTTTCGGCTACCTCGACACGGGCTCCGCGTACCGCGCACTCGCCTGGCATGTACTGGACCGCGGCGCCGACACCTCCGATGCCGAGGCCGTCCTCGCCGCCGCATCCGATTTCACGGTGCGACTGGGGCTCGACCCCGACGACCGCACCGTCCGCGTCGGCGATGCCGATGTGACCGAAGCCATCCGGGACCCGCGGGTCTCCGGTGCCGTGAGCGGCGTGGCGCGCGTGCCCGCCGTGCGCGCCCAGGTGAACGAGCTGTTCCGCACGCTCGTCGCCGAGTCGTCGTACCCGGCCGTCGTGGTCGAAGGCCGCGACATCACGACCGTCGTCGCACCGGACGCCCCCGTGCGGATCCTCCTCACCGCGGCCCCCGAAGTACGGGCCGCTCGACGTGCCGGTGAACTCGCCGGCGAGAACGCGGCAGCTGTCGCCGCGGCGTTGCACAAGCGCGACGCCTCAGACAGCGCCGTCGTCGACTTCCTGAACGCCGCAGAAGGCGTCGAGGTCGTCGATTCGACGGAACTCGATTTCCCCCAGACCATCGACGCCGTCCTCACGGTGATCGAGCGAATCCAAGGAGCACACCGTGGCTGACGAAGAATACGAAGGCGGCCCCGACCAGCTCGCCGAGAAGATGGAACAGATCGACGAGCATCTCGCCGAGCAGCGGGCGGAGACGCTGCGCGCCGGGCTCGCCGACTACGACCTGGACGATGAGGACGCGGCGCTGCTCGCCGGCATCACGGTCGGCGAAGATGGCATCCTGTTCAGCCCGGCGCTTCCCGTCGTGGCGATCGTCGGACGACCGAACGTGGGCAAGTCCGCGCTCGTGAACCGCATCCTCGGCCGTCGCGAAGCCGTCGTGGAGGACACCCCCGGTGTGACCCGCGACCGCGTGACGTACAAGGCCGAGTGGGGCGACCGGCGGTTCTCGCTCGTCGACACCGGTGGGTGGGAGCCCGACGCGCGCGGCATCGACCGTTCCGTTGCGATGCAGGCCGAGGTCGCGATCGACCTCGCCGACATGGTGCTGTTCGTGGTCGACGCGATGGTCGGCGCCACTTCGACCGACGAGCACGTCGTCAAGCTGCTCCGCAAGAGCGGCAAGCCGGTGTTCCTCGTCGCCAACAAGATCGACGATGCCCGTCAGGAGCCCGAGATCGCGGCTCTGTGGAGCCTCGGCCTCGGTGAGCCGCATCCGGTCTCCGCCATCCACGGCCGTGGTGTCGCCGACCTGCTGGACGCCGTGCTGAAGAAGCTGCCCGAGGTCTCGGCCGTCGCGAAGCAGGAGATCGGCGGACCGCGTCGTGTCGCCATCCTCGGTCGCCCGAACGTGGGCAAGTCGTCGCTGCTGAACAAGGCGGCCGGCGAAGAGCGCGTGGTCGTGAACGACCTGGCCGGCACGACCCGCGACCCGGTGGACGAGGTCGTCGAGCTCGGCGGGAAGATGTGGCGCCTGGTCGATACCGCCGGCATCCGTCGTCGCGTGCACATGGCGCAGGGGGCGGACTTCTACGCTTCGCTCCGCACCTCCGCGGCACTGGAGAAGGCCGAAGTGGCCGTCGTCGTGCTCGACGTGTCGGAGACGATCAGCGAGCAGGACGTCCGCATCATCGACCTCGTGCTGGAGTCCGGCCGCTCGCTCGTGCTCGCGTTCAACAAGTGGGACCGTCTGAACGACGACGACCTCGAGAACGCCGACCGCCGTCGTTACCTGGAGCGTGAGATCGAGCAGGACCTCGCGCACGTCGCGTGGGCTCCGCGCGTGAACATCTCGGCCAAGACCGGTCGTCACCTCGACAAGCTGGTTCCCGCGCTGGAGACGGCGCTGGAGAACTGGGACCGTCGTATCCCGACGGGCAAGTTCAACGCTTTCCTCGCGGAGCTCGTGGCCGAGCACCCGCACCCGCTGCGTGGTGGCAAGCAGCCGCGCATCCTGTTCGGCACGCAGGCGTCGACGCGCCCGCCGACGTTCGTGCTGTTCACGACCGGTTTCCTCGACCCCGGGTACCGTCGGTTCATCCAGCGGCGTCTGCGCGAGCTCTACTCGTTCGAGGGCACGCCGATCGTCATCAACATGCGTGTGCGTGAGAAGCGCCAGCGCTGATCTGTTCCGGCGCATGTCGCGCCGTGGTGCCGATACCCCCATGCTGTGAAAGGCTGAGGGGGTGACTGTCGTACCTCCTGCCGCCGGTGAACCGCGTCGCCCCGAGGGGCCGCGGGACCCGGGCGACGCGTGGGTGGTCGCCGAGTCGGGGGAGCGGTACTGGGGGCGTTTCGGTGCTGCCGGTCTGCTGGCGTATGACCCCGCTCGCGGCATTCTGCTGCAGCATCGGGTCGCGTGGAGTCATTTCGGCGGCACGTGGGGGCTGCCCGGCGGTGCGCTGCACGAGGGCGAGAGTGCGATCGTGGGCGCCATCCGCGAGGCGCAGGAGGAAGCCGGTGTGCCGGACGGCGCCGTGCGACCTCGCTTCACGAGCGTCCTCGATCTGGGCATCTGGTCGTACACGACGGTCGTCGCGGATGTGCGCGTGCCGTTCGAGCCCGTGATCAGCGATCCGGAGAGCGCGGCGCTCGAGTGGGTGCCGCTCGACCAGGTCGATGAGCGGCCGCTGCATCCGGGATTCGGTGCGTCGTGGCCGGCGTTGCGGACTCTGCTCGAGGTGCGGCCTGTGGTCGTCGTCGACGCGGCGAACGTCGTCGGGTCGGTGCCGGACGGGTGGTGGAAGGACCGCGCGGGAGCGGCCCGGCGGTTGCGTGCGCGCCTCGAGGGATTGACCGTGCCCGCGGCCGACCTGGAACTCGAGGGATCCGCGTGGTTCCCGGAGGTGTCGATGGTGGTCGAGGGTCAGGCTCGCGGTATCGACTCCGATTCGAGTGTGGTCTCCGTCATCCGCGCCGACGCCGCGGGCGACGATGCGATCGTCGCCGAAGTCGAGCGTCTGGTGGCCGCGAAGCACACCGTGGTCGCGGTGACGAGTGACCGGGGCCTGCGCGAACGGGTCGAGCACGCCGGTGCCGAGCATGTGCGATCGGCCGGATGGCTGCGCGACCTGATCGATCACTGAGCCGGGCTTCCCTCCGGGGGTCAGGGTTCATCCGCCGAACCGGCGTCAGACGAACATGACCCGTCGGGGTGGCGGATCGGTGTAGGCGCGTCCGAGCGGGCTGTGCCAGGTGATGCTGCCGTCTCGTTCCTGTTGCGCCGCCCAGCGATGCGGGTCGGGAATGTCGGGGTGCTTGAGGGTGTGGTGCGCGCGGCAGAGATGCCCGAGGTTGTCGAGGCGCGTCTTCCCGCCCTTGGCATGGTCGTGCTGGTGGTCGATCTCGCAGCGGTGCACCGGCATGCGGCAGCCGGGGAAGCGGCAGTGCTGGTCACGAG
The DNA here is from genome assembly GCF_041529975.1 of Microbacterium maritypicum. Classification (NCBI taxonomy): domain Bacteria; kingdom Bacillati; phylum Actinomycetota; class Actinomycetes; order Micrococcales; family Microbacteriaceae; genus Microbacterium; species Microbacterium maritypicum. The sequence continues at coordinate 2,118,843 of NZ_CP168030.1, forward strand.
CACGCAGGAACCGTCGCATGCCCTCGGTCGGGGTGTACGTATCGGTCTCGACGAGCATCCCGGCGGCGTCGAGGAACAGACGGGTCCATCCGGTGTTCCACCCCGCGAGAGCGCGGGCGATGTCGGGGTGCAACGGGCCGTGCCCGTCGAGCTCGGCAGGTCGGTCATCGATACCGGCGAGCGTGGTCGCGGCGACCGTGACCTGGACGCGTCCCTGGATGCGACCGAGGCCGTCGCCGTGCGCGAGGGACGGGTCGCCGGCGAGGAGGAGGTCGGTGAGGAGGTCTGCCTGGATCTGCGCCCACGTGCGCGTGTCGGCAGGGATGTGCTCGATCTCGGGATCGGTGGCGAAGGTCTCTCCGTCGGCGCCGAAGGTCTCTCCGTCGGCGCCGAAGATCCTCCCGTCGGCGCCTGTCTCGGCGTAGGCGTCGAAGGCCGGGTCGTCGAGCGCGAAGTCTTCGGGATGCAGAGCATCGATGTCTTCGTCCGACCACCAGGGCAGGAACTCGGGTACATGATCCTCCCGCGCTCGCACGACCTCCCGCGTCATCCGGCTCAGCCGGTCGGAGATGGCGGTCGCGATCCACTCCGGCAACACCGCCGTGAGTAGGGCGAGGCCGTCGTCGAGCGACTTCACGGTCACGCAGCGTTCCTTCGCCGCTCGCTGATGCCGTTCCCTGATACTCTCGCCGATGAGTGCGCTGGCGACCTGTCTGGCGTGCGCACGGGTGCGAGCAGCCGTGTCTTGCTCGGCGACGACCAGGACTGCCGTCTCGAACAGGGCCATGACGCCGGCATCGACCTTCTTGTTGCGGATGGCTTCGGCCACGAGCGCACTCGCGCGGGCGATCTCGCGGACATGGCCGGCGCTCAGGGAACCCGCGGCGAACGCTGCACGGACCGCGGGGAGGTGGTCGTGAAGCGCCTGTGCGTCGGCGAATGCGAAGTCCATCGACCCACGGGAGACATGACCGGCGGCGGAGAACTCCGCGATCATCGAGCGGTGGATCGCGTCGTGGTGGAACGGGCTCTCTGACACCTCGGCATCGTGGAGAGCGATCTGCTCCACCAGCAGCTCTGCGGCCTCCGCTTCGAGCGCGGCGATGCGCCGTCGCTTCTCGGCCCAGGCATCGAGCACGCGGCGTCGCTCCGCGAGTTCGAGGTCGATGTCGGTCCGAGTAGCCATACCCCTATTCTAGAACAAATATTCGAAAGTGCGGCGCGAGGATGACGGCATATCAATCCTCTGGGTCGTGGTTCCGCCCGCGCAGTTTGTCGATGTCGCGACGCTCCCGCTTCGTGGGTCGCCCGGCCCCGCGGTCACGCAGACCGAGTGCCGCCTGGGGCTCCCGTTCGGGCGTCTTGTCCTCGTATGCGAGCGCCGCCACAGGAGCGCCGACTCGCTTGACGAGAAGCTGACGTACGAAGAGGATCCGGTCGAATCCGGCGATGCGGATACGCAGCTCGTCGCCCACGCGGATCTGCTGTGCAGCCTTCACCTTGTCGCCGTTCACCCGTACATGCCCCGCGCGGCATGCGGTGGTCGCGGCCGACCGGGTCTTGTAGACGCGGATCGCCCAGAGCCAGCTGTCGACGCGTGCCGCATCCATCAGGAAGCCCGCTTTCGCAGCGTGACCAGCGCGCCCGCGATGATGAGGCCTTGGCCGAGCGTGTAGGTGAGCATCACGGCCGGGCTGCTCCACGCCGGGAGCCCGTCGGCGAGGAAGAGCCGGAACGCGAGCAGTGTGTCGCTGGCGAGGAAGAACGCTCCGCCGACCGCGACGAGCGGATGGCACCGCGCCGAGAATGCCGCCGTCCCGCCGAGCACGAGTCCGTAGAGGGCGACCGCGATCAGCAGGCCGCCTGTATGCGGGCCGAGAACCGCGATCATCGCCACCCACCAGAGTGCGTAGATCAGGGCCCACCGGGGCATCCGCCGCACGCTCAGCCGGCGGGCGAAGAGCAGGATGTATGCCACATGGGCGATGCCGAAGAACAGCAGCATGAGGGGGAGTTCCGGTGCCGCGGGGAAGAACGCGCCCACGCCATCCCCGAGCCAGGAGAAGAGCACCGCCGCGAGGAGCAGGACCAGGGTCATCAGCGGCTTGATCCACCGGGCAGCGGCCAGGACGGGGACGGCGAGCATCGGCATCAGCAGCAGCTTCGTCGGTCCGGCGAGCGGGCTTCCGACGGCGAGCAGGATGACGTGGAGAACGGAGACCGCGACGTAGGGGAGGAACGTCCAGGCGATCAGCGAGGACGGGGCGCGGCGCTGCATCTCCCCATCGTAGGCTCGGCCGATCGTCGGGCGCGCTGTCGGACGAGGCATGAGCGGGCTCAGGATTCGACGGTGACCTGCTGGACGGCATCGTCGATGCCCAGGTGCACGGCCGGCCAGTATCCCTCGGGGAAGTGCTCGCCGCAGCTGTCGGTGAAGTGGAGGATGACCGTGCCGTCGGGGGTGGCCTCGATCGCCTCGAGCGCGAGATCGGAGGCGGCGTCATCGAGATCCTGAGGCTCGGGCTCGCCCGTGTTGAAGTTCGTGACCACGGCATCCGTCGCGATCCGTCGCAGCGTGTGCAGCCGCTTGACGACCTCGCGCGTGCGGGGGAGCAGCGGTGCCACCTCGTCGGGAGTCGTTCCCTCGAGCATGAGCTCGAGTTCCGTGCCCTCGACTGAGACCGTGCCGACGAACCAGTCGTGTGTGAGCACGGAGCCGTCGGTGAGCTCGGATGTGGCGCGGGTGAAGGTGCCGAGTTCGGGATCGTCGATGGTCGGGCTCGCGTCGCTCATGCCTTCACGCTAGTGGCTCGGGGGTGTGGCGCGATCCTGGGGCCAGGTCGAGGGCGACGAGGGCGCGCCCCGGCTTGAGTGCGGTCTTCTCGGTGAAGCCGGCGGCGAGGAATGTGCCGAGCGTGCCGTGGAACAGATCGTTGGCCCGCTGCTTCTCGCCGCGTGTGTCGATCGGGTACCCCTCGATCAGTCGAGCGCCGGATTCGCGGGCGTACTCCACGGCGGCGTCGAGCAGTGCGTGATTCAGCCCGGCGCCGCGGTGCTCGCGGCGCACGACGAAGCACGTGACCGCCCAGACCGACTCGTCGTCGAACGGCTCGGTGGTCGCCGCCGCGATGATGCGCGTCCGCGGGATGCGCGCCTGGCGGGTGCGTGGCCCGATCCTGATCCACCCGGCAGCCTCGCCGTCGACGTAGGCGACGATCCCGGGCGGTGGTCCCTCGTCGATCTCGGCGCGGAACATCTCGGTGCGCTGCGGAGTCGTCGTCGTGTTCCAGTCCTTGTTGCTCAGCATGGGCCAGATGCACTGGCAGCTCGCTCCGTCACCGCCGCCAGTGAGAGCATGCTGCACATCGTCCCAGCGGTCGGTCGTCGCCACCTCGGTCGTGATCGTCACCATGCACGCGACGGTACGCGCGGCATCCGACAACCCGCAACGGCTCGGTTCGCGGAGGGGCTCGGGTTGCGGCTAAGATAGGGGAGTTGCCTGCGCGAGAGTGCAGAACAACGGGCTGTGGCGCAGCTTGGTAGCGCACTTGACTGGGGGTCAAGGGGTCGCAGGTTCAAATCCTGTCAGCCCGACCACATTGAGGCTCGGAATCACGCGGAAGTCGCGAGATTCCGAGCCTCTGTCGTATCCGCCGCCGTGCGGGACCGCCCCATAGGGTGGAACCATGCCTGCGTTCTTGTATCCCGCGTTGCCGGATCGCGGGGATGGGGCGCGGTTGGGTGGTGCTCCGCCATCGGCGATCGAGACGCATCCGCTTCTGGAGACGCATCGGTATCTGCTGACTCTCGCCGCAGGCAGCGCGTCGTGGACGGGCGGCCGTGAGGTGTCGGTGGTGCTGCGTGCCGGCTTCGGCATCGAAGACGAGGATGTCGTCTATCCGGACATGGCGATGCGGGCGATCGTCCATGACCCCTCGCCGCGTGGCGGGCGGGACGACCTGGGGTGGCCAGGGCTGCGTGCGACAGCGCTGATCCAACGACCGGACGCCGCGTCCACACCGGCTCTGGTGCGGATCGATGACGAACCCGTCTTGATCCAGAACGAGCCGGCGTTCGCTGATGCCGTGCGCGCCGACGGGCATCGCTTCCTCTTTCAGATCGATGAGGACGGGTGGCCCGTGGAGGGCGAGCTCGAAGACCTCATCGAGGAGTATCTGTGGGGATACGGCTCGGTGTACTTCTACGGCACACCGGGCGCGGACGGGATCGTGCGCGACGTCGTCGCAGGCTTTCTCGATTTCTAGCCGAACGCGACAACACCGCTCGCGGCCCTCGAAGCGCGATCGATAAACTGCCTCGGTGAACACCGTCGAATATGAGGTCGTGACGCCGGACGGCGCCACCGACCCGATCCAGGTGGGGCCGCACGATGACTGATCCCTCCGGAATCGACGGCGTGCCGAATGGGCGGCTCACGTTCCGCACGGTGTGGGGTGGCCCGTCGCCGCAGGCGGGCTTCATCGAAGAGGTTGCGCGGATAAAGCAGCACCTGCGCACGGCGGAATTCTCGTACCATCTCGACCTCTTCCTGACGGTCGGCGGCGAGATCACGCCGGTGCCCGGGCCATCCGGGTTGCGAACACCGCGGGTGTTCCTGTCGCGACGCACTGCCACGGGAGAGATCCGGATCAGCAACGACGATGTCAGCGCCGCCTCTGATCCGGTCGCCTTCCTGCGGCAGACGATCCACCGGGCGATCGCCGACCTCATGAGTCGCATCGCTGCTCGTGACCCTGCCTTCGACGCGGACGCGGAGCGAGCGAAGATCGCCTTCCTCATCGACGACGAGGCCGCCCCCGACGCGTAGGCAGTTCCTGATGAGGAGGTCGCGAGCTAGTGGCCCAGCCCCGTGTCGGGCGTGCCGCTCGCATCGAACAGGAGTCTCTCGACGACGTCGTTCCGTGCTGCCGGCCGCGCGATGATGTACCTCAGCAGGTCCTCGAAGCGAGAGAAGACAACCACCGCTTCTTCGAACTCCGGCTCCCTTCCGTGGACGACAGCTCCATCGTCGCGCACTGCCAGGTACTCGTATCCGTTGCGAACGGAAAGCAGGATGGGTAGGTGGCGCTTCCAGAAACGGGAGACCGCGACCAACTCATCATCCGTTGTCGCCGCCTGGATGCTCAGCTGTTCGAACTCGTTCCACGCGAATGCATCCTCCGCGCCGTTCGAGTAGTCGTGGCGGGACAAGAACCACACGGTCTCGTCTGCGTTCGACAACTGTGAGAACGAGGACGCCCAGCCGGCCACTGTGTCGGGTGCCGTGAGCAGCGCGGAGGGAACTCCGTCTTCCGTGGACAGCGGCGGCTCACACGTCCACCCGGCTTCCTGCAGGCATCCGGTGGCACGTCGGAAGAGTTCCGTCATGCTTCCAGGCTACCGAGCAGTCTCTTCAGGCAGACGGTCACGTGGTCGCGCCCGTGTTGGCCCATTCCAGTGTCGACAGCTTCGCCTCGATCGTCGCGAGGCCGATGTTCCCGCATCCGACCAGGGTAAGCCGGCGCAGTCGAGGGAGGTCGTTGACGGCGGCGATGCCGGTGATCTTCTTGCAGTACTGGATGTTCACGATCTCGAGTCGCTGGAGGGCAGCCAACTCGGAGATGTCACCCAGGGCGGTGAGATTCTTCAGCCGCAACGATTCCAACTGGGGGAGCACGCTGATCCCGGTGAGGCTCGTCAGCGTGCGTCCACCGATCAACCCGAGCCGGCGAAGCCCGACCGGTTCGACGAGGCGGAAGATCTCCTCGTCTGTGGGCACGTTCAACAGGTTCAATTCCTCCAGCGGCAGTTCGAGCGCCTGCCGCACATTGTTCAGAGATCTCTGCGGGTAGAGGGAGAGGGCCTGGAGCCGGGGGAAGTGCTCGTTCTTGAAGCGGAAGGGTTCGCCGACGTAGAGGGTCTTCAGGTTCGGCACCACCACATCCCGCCACACCAGGGTCCGATCGCCGATGTGCACCGAGAGGTCTTCCAGACTCTCGGGGAGATCGCCCTGCCGCAGTTCGGTGACGATGGTGGGGAGGACCCGCCCCGGGCCGATGCTGAGGGCTTTCAAATTCGTCATCGCCGAGATGATCTCCGGGAGACGGTCGATCGGTCCGTCCAGCGGAGACCACAGGTGCACATCGGTGATGCGCGACAGCTGCTCGGCGTCGTAGGGCTGGTCGTAGAACACGAGGTCCCTGTCCGGCACGTCGAACTGGTCCTGGTGCGCACTGTGCAGCACCATGGTCCGCTTGCTCATGATGTCCTCATCCGTTCACCCGTGAGTCCGCGGGCTGTCGTCCCCGCCGCACAACTCAGATTAGTTGTGCGAGCTGTCGTCGCTCCTGCCGTGCCGGGCCGGTCCCGCTCGCACCGCACGCTTCGCGCGTGTCCTGGTCGTCGGGATAATGGAGCGGTGACGTTGACTCAGGAGGTCGTGACCTACGACGGTTTGCCGGCCTCGGCGGGAGGCGCGCATTCGCTTCGCACCAAGAATCCCCGCACTGCCTACGAGAGCGTTCAGGCTTTCCTCGACGCCGCCGTGGTGACCATCGGTGCGCCGGAGATGTCCTTCCAACTCTGGGCCGGAGGGCCGCCCGACGAAACCGACCGTCTCGAATCGTTCGCGGCCGCGCACCTCGGGGGACCGCAGAGCCGGCAGCGCACACACACCCAGTGGCGGGTTCGCGCAGATGACGTCGATGCCACGCTCGACACCCTGAGCGGTGCGGGTTCGGGAGCCGTGACCACCCATGGGCACCCGCTGGCCTCGCTGGTCTGGAGCGCGCCGGTGGCTCTCGTCGACACCGCGACAGGATCGACGTACGAGGGGATCGACGCCGACGCGTTCGGTGGGTTCGCGGTGGATGGCTACGGGCGCCTCCTCGGCGCGTCCGGGGTGCGTGCCACGTTCGGCACGACAGCCTCCTCCCTCTCGCTCTGGCTCGCGTTCCCCGCCGACGACCGGTTGCACGATGCTGCCGCCCACGTGCAGAAGCACCTGCCCTTCCGCCTGTCGGCGAAGCACTGGCGCCGGTGGCGTGCCACGAAAGATGGGCAGTCGTACCGGGCGACCAAGATCACGTCACCGCTGGTGCCATGAGCACGCCGTCGAAGCTCCACCGGCTCTGCGTCTTCCTGACACCCGCCGATGAAGAACAGTTCAGCGACGCGGTGCGAACCAGCCTTCCCGCGGTGCGGTTCGTCGACGCCACTCAACAACCCGAGACACGCACCCCGACGTTTCGCTCGTCACTGAGCGAGTGCGCGGGCCCTCACATCACCCTCGTGGACACGAGCATCATCTCCGAGAGCGTCTTCCATCGTGACTACGTAGTGCCTCACCCGTCCGGTCAGGGGTGGGTGTACGCGATCGTCGGGGCCGGCCTCGCGAGCTTCGTGCGGTCGCGTTCCGACGACGACGGCTTGTGGAACGGCGAGTTGCGGGCATCCGCGCCGGAAGATGACACCCGCACCACCGAGTACATCCGTGAACTGATGCGCGTGGTGCGCACCCGCGGCATGGGCGTGTTCGCCGTCGACCCGATGACGAAGAGCGTGGCGCCTCGCGCGGAGAGGAACTTCGTCGCGTGGCCGGATGCCGCGTCCCGTTTCGGGGCGAAGGATGCTCCGCTGCTCACCAATGGCCCGACGGCCTGGTTCACGGTCGAGCGCTGACGAGCTGACCGCGAGGGATCTCAGAGGCGGACGGCGGGCAGCGGTTCGACGTCGTGGCCTCGGGCGCCGAACGATCCGCGCGCCCGCGCCTGGATCAGAGGCAACGCTTCGGAGAGGCTTCCGCCGAGTCGGTGGAGCGAATCGAGCGAGCGAGATTCCCAGACGGCGAACTCCTCGTCCGGGGTGCGCGACGAAGTGTCCCACAGCAGCGCGTCACCGTTCTCGCTCCACCCGAACACTCGCAACGACGCCGGCCGCGACCAATCGGAATCGGGCTCGACCATCCACTCGAACTCCTCTTCCTCGCCCTCCCGATACACGGATAGAAACCGAGCGGTGAGGTTCTCCCCGCGCCCCTGAAGGCCGTCGGCGAAGCCGGGAAGAACCGGTGGGTAGATCAGCCAGAGGTCGAAGAGTCGAGCCCAGCCCGCATGCCGGATGAACGCACGATACGACTCGGGGAACCCTCCTCCGTCCGGAAAACGGTACGAATCGAGAAGCTCCAGATCGACGTGTTCGAGAGTCGGACGACCGTTCACCGTCAACGTGTGAGGCACGGATCGACTCTACGAGAAGGGTCCTGGTGGTGAGGGATTCAAGGCAGGAGCACGATGCGCCCGAGCACCTCGCCGGTATCCATGAGTCGGTGCGCCTCGGCGGCGGCGCTCAGGGGCAGGGCGTCGTGAACCAACCGCGGGTTTAGTGCTGTTTAGCATTATGGTGGCGAGCGAGGGTCCAGGATCGCTTGCTAGACAAGGGGATGCGCGAGGATCCCACGGGCATTGACTTAACGAAACAAAACCGGTTTACTGATCGTGCCCGGCCTCCCGTAAGCGCCCGGTCCCGACAGCAAGGAAGCCGTCACCCGAGCTTCCGAACGAAGGAGTTTCTCGCAATGAAGCGTTATGCAGGTGTCCTCGCCCTGGCCGCCCTCGCCCTGCCCCTCGCCGCCTGCGGCTCGACCGGTGGCGGCGACGCCCCCGAGAGCGCAGAGTTGACCTCGGGCCCGATCACGATCTGGTACTCCACGAACGAGCAGGAGATCGCCTGGGCGGAAGCCGTGGTCGAGGGCTGGAACGCCGACCACCCCGATGAGAAGGTCACGGCCGCCGCGATCCCGTCCGGCAAGTCGTCCGAAGACGCGATCGGCGCCGCGATCACGGCGGGCAACACGCCGTGCCTCGTCTACAACACGGCCCCGGCCGCCGTGCCGGCCTTCCAGAAGCAGGGCGGTCTGGTCAACATCTCGACGACCTTCGACGACGGTGAGTCGTTCATCACCGAGCGGTCGGGGGCCGCGGCAGACGGCTTCCGCTCGCCCGACGGCGACCTGTACCAGGTGCCGTGGAAGGCCAACCCCTTCATGCTCTACTACAACAAGGACGTCTTCGCGGCGGCCGGACTCGACCCCGAGAACCCCGAGCTGGCGACCTACGACGACGTGATCGCGGCCGCGGCGGCGATCAAGGAGAGCGGTGCCGCCGACTACTCGCTCTACCCGCCTGCATCCGGCGACTACACCAACGCGCTCTTCGACTTCTATCCGTTCTTCCTCGCCAACTCCGGCGGCACCCAGCTGGTGAGCGACGGCGCCGCCGCGTTCACCAGCGATGAGGGCCTCGAGACCCTCGAGTTCTGGAAGACCCTCTACGCCGAGGGCTACTCCTCGGCCGAGGCGTACAGCGGCGACGCCTGGGCCGGTCCCTTCGCCGACGGGGTGTCGGCCATGGGCATCGCGGGCCCGTGGGGTGCCGGAGCGTTCGACGGCAAGGTCGATTACGGCATCGTGCCTCTGCCGACCGCCGACGGCACCGCGCCAGAGCACACCTACACGTTCGGCGACTCGAAGAACGTCGGGCTCTACACCTCGTGCGAGAACAAGCAGACCGCCTGGGACTTCGTGAAGTTCTCGATGGACGCCGACAACGACCTCGCCCTGCTCGAGACCACCGGGCAGTTCCCCATCCGCGGTGACATCGACACGATCGCCGGCGACTTCCTGGCCGGCGACCCGGTGCTGTCGACGTTCGCCGCCTCCGTCCCGCTCACCGTCGACGTGCCCAACGTCGCCGACGCGACCGAGATGTGGCAGACCTTCCGCGACGCGTGGGGTCAGGCCGTGCAGGCCGGCGAGGGCGATCTGAAGGAGACCTTCTCGACGGCCGCAGACAAGATCGACGCCCTGATCGCCCAGGGCTGATCGATCCGAGCATTCCCCGGCCGATCACCCCGGGGTGCGCGCGATCGCGCACCCCGGGCTTCGCTCCGTGCACCCGCAGGCGCGCGCGGTCGCGTTCTTCCTCCCGCTGAGGCATCCGCCTCGCCTGCCCTTCGGCACACCGGCAAAGGAGCCCAGCCATGAGACGCATCACCGCGTTCATCGCCTTCACCGTCGCCCTCGTCATCGGCTCGTCCGCGCTCACCACGGTGCCGGCATCCGCCGCTCCCGAAGACGATGTCGCGACGGTCATCGACCGCCTCGAGGAGTACTACCTCGGGCAGGGCGACGACATCATCATCGCCAACGGCATCTACCTCGCCAAGACCTCGGAGGCGCTGGACTACGTCGCGTCGCAGAAGGAGGACGGATCGTGGGCCGACGTCGACTACGCCGATCGCACGAGCTCGGCGAACGGCAGCGTCTGGTCGGCGTACACGGCGCTCTACCGGATGCTCGCGATGACGCAGGCGTACAAGGACCCGAAGGCCGCAGGCCACGGTGACAAGCGGCTGGTCGACGCGGTGCAGCGGGCGCTGCTGCACTGGGACCGGGTGAACCCCGGCAACACCAACTGGTGGGAGACCGAGATCGGCGAGTCGATCGCGATGGGACGCATCTCGATGTTCCTCGGCTCCGAGCTCAGTGAAGACGCCTTCCGTGTCAGCCTCGCGCACAACACCGGCAAGCTCGACCCGGTCGGGGCGAACGGCTCGTGGCGCACGTCGAACTACATCTTCGAGGCCCTCTCCACCGGCGACATCGCCAAGGTGAAGGAGGGGTTCGCGACGATCGTCGCCACCATCGCGGTCGACCACTCCGGCACCGTGAAAGAGGCGGTCCAGCCGGACGCCAGCTTCTGGGCCCACGGCGCGCAGCTGTATAGCGAGGGCTACGGGATGGTGCTGTTCACCTACGCGGCCCTGTGGTCGGACGTCGCACGCGGCACCGGACTCGCGTTCACGCGCGCGCAGCTGGACTCGATCGCCTTCTACTTCATCGAGGGCACCCGCTGGCTCATCCGCGGAGAGATCGGCATGCTCTACCTCAACTACCGGCCGCCGAAGACCGTGAGCGACATCACCAGCCACGCCTCCGAGTTCATCGAGCCGCTGCAGCGCATGGTGCGCACGGACGCCCTCTACTCGACCGCCTACCAGGCCGTGCTCGACGGGGTGCTCGGTAAGACCGAGACGAACGGCGTCACCGGCGCGAAGTACTTCTGGCGCTCGGAGTTCGCCTCTCATCAGCGCGACGACTACGGCATCTTCACTCGTCTCAACTCGTCTCGCACGTTCGGCGCCGAGCTGCGCACGTCCTACCGTGACGATCTCGGCAACCCCGTCTTCTGGAACGCGATGGGCTCGACCGCCATCCAGGTCAATAACCGCGAGTACCTCGATCTGGGTCCCACGTTCGACTGGTGGCACTACCCCGGAGTGACCGCTCCCGACGAGAAGCGAACGGAACGCGGATTCGAGAACCGTGGGCGCAACGGAGACGGCGCGAGCTTCACCGGCGGCACGTCCGACGGGGAGTTCGGCGCGAGCGTGCTCACCCTCGACGCCGCGGGCACCGGCGCGCGGAAGAGCTACTTCACATTCGACGAGGGCATGGTCGCGCTCGGCGCCGGCATCGCCTCGACGAGTGGCGCGGCCGTGCACACGACGATCAATCAGGCATCCGCCAAGGAGAACGCGACCGTCGGCGGCAAGCCCGTCGCGGGCGATGCAGACGACCAGAGCGTCGGGGGCGCCCGGTGGGCCTACAACGACGAGGTCGGATACGTCTTCGCAGACGGCCAGGACGTGAGGGTCTCGAACCGGGCCCAGTCCGGCAGCTGGGAGGGGCAGGAAGCCGTCAGCCGCGACGCTTTCACGCTGTACGTCGACCATGGGACCAAGCCGACCGCCGGCACGTACGACTACACGGTGCTGCCGGCGGCCACCCCCGCCGAGGTCGCCGCCTTCGCCGACGCGCCCGCCATGCGCACGCTCCGCAACGACACCTCGGTGCAGGCGGTGCGGCACGACGCGGCAGGGATCACCATGGCGACGTTCTACGCCGCCGGGACGCTCGATCTCGGCGGCGGCCGCGCGCTGACCGTCGACCAGCCCAGCATCGTCCTGCTGGACGAGCGCGGCGAGACCCCCGTCGTCAGCCTCTCCAACCCCGACCGCCCCGGGCTGTCCGTCGGGGTCTCCCTCACCGGCGGCGGCCAGGACCAGCACGCGAGGTTCGCGCTCGGATCGGGCGAGAACATGGGCAGGACCGTCACTTCCGCGCTCGCCGCGGGCCCGCTCCCGGCGACCTCTGCGTTCTCGGCGAGCAGCACGGCAGACGGCTCGTCCGCCGCCGCGCTCGGGGATGACGACCGGGACACCGCGTGGCGATCGGCCGGCGACGGCACGCAGTGGGCGGCCGTCACGCTGCCCCGCGGATCGTGGGTCACGAAGGCGACCATCGACTGGACGGATGCTCCCGCCGGCGACTTCGTCGTGCAGACGTCGCAGAACGGCGTCGACTGGACCGACCGAGCCCACGTCACCGACGGCGACGGCGGGGTCGACGAGATCCCGCTCGACCCGACCCCGGCGGAGCATGTGCGCGTGCTTCTGCTCGACGGCGAGGGGGAGGGCTACGGCATCCGCGAGCTGTCGGTGGCGTCGAGCGTCAATCTCTCGATCGACGGTGCGACGCGGGCTTCGGGCTACGCGGGATACAACCTCGTCCACGCCCTCGCCGACGGCGATCCGTCCACGCGCTGGCGCGGCAACAACGCCAACAGCGCCTGGGCGCAGGTCGATCTCGGCGAATCGAAGCCCGTGTCGACGGTGCGGCTCTCGTGGGAGGCGGCGTATGCCAAGGCGTACCGGATCCAGCTGTCCGACGACGGCAGGAACTGGCGCGACGCCTATGTCACCCCTTCAGCCGGGAGCGACGGCGGTGTCGATGTGATCACGCTGAACGACCAGAGCGCCCGTTTCGTGCGGATGCAGACCGTCACGCGTGCTCTGGACTACGGACCCTCGCTGTGGGAGTTCGAGATCTTCTCCGATCGGCTGGTCGCCGAGGCCCCCGCCGTTCCGGTGGGCAACGCCAACCTCGCGCTCGGTCGCCCGACGACGGCCGACAGCGTCCACCAGAACAACGCCACGATCACCGGGCCGAAGGCGACCGACGGTTCCCGCTCGACCAAGTGGTCGTCGGCGCGAGCAGCCGCCGAGCACTGGCTTCAGGTCGACCTGGAGAGCGTGCGGTCGGTCTCGCGCGCCGTGGTCGCCTGGGAAGCCGGCACGTCCAACGACTATCGCATCGAGGGCTCGGTCGACGGCACGACCTGGATGCCCCTGGCCCGCGTCCAGGCTGCGCAGCCGACGCTCATCCATCAGCACGACTTCGCGGCGACCGACGTGCGGTACGTGCGCCTGTCCGGCATGCCGGCGACGCAGTACGGGCTCAACATCTGGGAGCTCGAGCTGTACGGCGGGTACACCTTCGAGTGCGCGGGACCGGTCTCGGCCGGGCGCGACGGTGCGGCCGTCGTCGCCGCGACGGTGTCGCCGGTGAACCCCGCCGACACGTTCACGGCGGTGGTGATGGACGACTCCGTCGCAACCGTGAAGGGCGACGCCCGTGTCTCGGCAGACGGCCGGGTCGAGGTCGACCTCGCGACCCGCGAACCCGGGCGCACGACCGTCGGCATCCGCCATCAGGGCGGCAGCGAGATCGCCTGGTGCACGGTCACCGTGATCGCCGACACGGGTCGGCTGCAGGCACAGGTCGACGCGGCGAACACCCTCGACAGCACGGCCTACACGTCGGCCAGCTGGAAGCCGCTGCTGCCCGCGCTCGAGGCGGGCAAGGACGTGCTCGCCGCGCCCGGGTCCGCGCAGGGTCAGGTGGATGCGGCGGCCGACGCTCTCGCGGCGGCACTCGCCGGGCTCATCCGACTCGATGCCGCTCCGAGCGCGCCGCGCGATGTCGTCGCGACCGCTTCCGGCGACCGGGTGAACGTGCAGTGGACGGTGCCCGAGAACGTGGGCGGATCGCCCATCATCGCGTACGAGGTCGCCGTGGGCGACCGTGTCGTGCAGGCCGAAGGGGCCGTGCTCACGGCAGCCGTCACCGGGCTCGCCGCCGGCGAGTACGCCGTGACGGTGCGGGCGCAGAACGCGGGCGGGTGGTCCGTGCCCTCCGCCGCGATCGTCGTCGTGGTCGATCCCGAGGTGGTGACCCCGAGCGTGACGGTCGAAGGCTCGCCGAAGGTCGGTGGACGCATCGACGTCAGCGGCGTCGGATTCCAGCCGGGGATCGAGTACACCGTCCAGCTGCGTTCCACTCCGGCCGATCTCGGGACCGTGACCGCCGAGACGGATGGCAGCTTCGCCTTCCGCGGAGTCGTGCCCGAAGATGTCGAGGCCGGCGCGCATACGCTCGTCGTGATGCACGACGGGGCGGACATCGCCTCGACCCCGGTGCGGATCATCGCCGCCGCCGGCCCGGGTGCGCCGGGCGGGCCGGGCGACGGCGGAACCGACGGATCCGGCGCGCTCCCCGCCACCGGAGGCGAACTCGCCTGGCTGCCGTGGACGCTCGCCATGGCGCTGCTGCTGCTGCTCTCGGGCGCTTTAGCGATGAAGGCGCGACGGCAGCCCCGCGACTGAACCGCGGCACCGACGCAGGGGCCGTCTCCCGAGGGAGGCGGCCCCTTCGTCGGTGCCCTCGCGCGAACGCCAGGCCCTTGTTCGGACCACGCATGCGGAAGGGCCGCCTCCCCGATCAGGAGACGGCCCTTCGAAGGCTGCGGATCAGAGGCGGGTGAGCTCCGCGACACCGATCGACGAGTCGGCCATGCCGTAGAAGACGAACGTCCGTCCTCCGATCTCCTCGACCGCAGTGGGGAACACGACGTTTCCGAGGGTTCCCTGCAGCTCCTCCGCGGTCTCGGGTGCGAGCAGGGGCTCCGCCGAGCGGGCGAGCACGCGGCGAGGGTCCTCCGCGTCGAGCAGGATCGCACCGGCCGAGTAGCGCGAGCCGTAGGCCAGCTCGAAGCCCTTCGGAGTGGCGCCGGAGACGCCGTGGTGCAGCAGCAGCCAGCCTTCCGGCACGCGCAGCGGCGAGGGTCCGGCGCCGATCTTCGCGCTCTCGTAGGCCATCTCGGGCCCGACGAGCATCGCCGAGTCGTGCAGGCGCGTCAGGGCCGTGATGTCTGCCGTCGCCTCGTCGAGGTCGATGTAGCCGATCCAGATCGAGGGACGTACTTCGTCGATGCCTGCCGGGGGTCGTGCCCCCTCGCCGGGTCGCAGCCAGTCGAGATCCCACATCGGGCGGTGCAGCACGGCGATGCGCGGCTTCCCGTCAGGACCGGGCACCGGCTCGGGGAAGAAGACGATGTCCTTGTTGGCGAACAGGTTCAGGTCGGTCGCGAGTTCGGGCTGATAGGCGAACTGGATCGGGCCGAGACGGTGCCACGTGACGGTGTCGCGCGAGTACGCGAGCGCCGGTCGTGGCCCCAGCGGTCCGTAGGCGATGTACGTCATGACGTGCAGACCGAGCGGTTCCAGGAAGGTGATGCGCGGGTCTTCGACTCCGGCGTTCTGGTGGCCGTGCTCCCACTGCTCGTCGGGGGAGAGCACGAGGCCGAGGCGCTCGACACCCGTCGGCACGCCGTCCTCGATGATGACGCGGGCTCGCGCGATTCGTGAGACGTTGCCCTCTGCGACGACCCGTGGGTAGAGGTAGAGCTCGTCGTCCGGCCCCCAGGCGGTGCCGGGGTTGAGGACGCCCTCGGCCTCGAGCGGGTCGGCGGGGTCGGCGGTCATGATCGTGCCCAGTCGCGTCAGGGCGTAGGGGATCGCAGTCGTCGGAGCGGAGGAGGGGAATGGGGTCATTGCCTTGCTTTCGGGGTGTTTCGGGGTCGACGGCTCAGCCCTTGATGGCGGAGCCGAGGTTCGCGGACGTGAAGTGTCGCTGGAACATCAGGAACAGCACGACCACCGGCACGGCGAGCACGCACGCGCCCGCGAGGACGGC
The DNA here is from genome assembly GCF_041529975.1 of Microbacterium maritypicum. Taxonomy (NCBI): domain Bacteria; kingdom Bacillati; phylum Actinomycetota; class Actinomycetes; order Micrococcales; family Microbacteriaceae; genus Microbacterium; species Microbacterium maritypicum. The sequence continues at coordinate 2,134,777 of NZ_CP168030.1, forward strand.
TCCCATCGGGTTCTCGAGGAACGACCCGTTCGTCTGCGAGAAGTTCGCGAGGCTGACGGCGAGCGTCTGCTTCGTCGCATCCTTGGTGACGAGGAACGGCCACAGGAACTCGTTCCACGGACCGATGAACGTCACGAGCATCGCCGTGAGCACGGCCGGGCGCACGAGCGGAACCGCGATGAGGAGCAGGATGCGCAGTTCGCTGGCTCCGTCGATGCGTGCGGCGTCGAACACGTCGCGGGGGATCTGCAGGAAGTACTGGCGGAAGATCAGCACGGCGACCGAGTTGATCGCGAACGGCAGGATCATCCCGATGAAGTTGTCGGCCAGGCCGAAGTAGCGCACGACCATGACGTACAGCGGGATCATGAGCAACTGGAACGGGATCGCCTGCACGAGCAGCACGAGCGCGAACACGAGCCCGCGTCCTCGGAACGACAGCACCGCGAGCGCGTAGCCCACGAGCAGCCCGAAGACGAGCGTGCAGCCCACCACGCCGGCGGTGAAGATGAGCGAGTTCAGCAGCGAGCCGAACAGGTTCACCGATTCGTTGATCTCGACGAAGTTGTCCAAGGTGAGGTTCTGCGGCAGCGGGAGAAGGCCGAGCAGACTGGTGTCGCGTTTGCGCTGGAGGGCGCCGATCACCATGTAGTAGAACGGCACGAGGGCGGCGACGGCCCCGACGAGGAGCAGGGCGAATCTCAGGGCGGAGATCACCCGGCCGCTGCGGCCGGGGCGCGTCGCCCGGGTGGTCGTGGCGGTCATCGGGTCCTGCCTTCCGTGATGCGGCGCGAGACGAGCGAGACGATCATCACGGCGATGACGAGGATCATCCCGATCGCGGCGGCGATATCGGGCTTCCCCTGCTGGATCCCCTGCTGGTACATGAGCAGCGCCGGGGTCATCGATGCGCCGTTCGGCCCGCCGCCGGTCAGCAGGTACGGCTCGGTGAAGATCTGGCCGGTGGTGATGATCGACAGCAGCACGACGAGCGAGGTCACGGGGCGCACGGCAGGGAGCGTGACCGAGCGGAAGCGCTGCCAGCGTCCTGCCCCGTCGAGCTGCGCGGCCTCATGCAGCTCATTCGGCACGTTCTGCAGGGCGGCGAGGTAGAGCAGGATGTAGAAGCCGAGGTTCTTCCACGTGACGTACACCGCGATGAGCGGCATGATCAGGGCAGGGTTCGCGAGCCACGAGGGGTCGGGCGCGAGCGATCCGAGCATCGAGTTCACGACGCCGTTGCCGTTGAAGAGGAAGATCCAGACCGCGAGCGTCGCGACGGATGCCGTCACGTACGGAACGTAGTACGAGATGCGGAAGAAGCCCTTCCAGTGCACGACGGCGTCGAGACCGGACGAGAGCAGCAGTCCGAGGACGACGGTGAGTGGCACGTTGATCACGAGGAAGATCAGGAGGTTGCCGAACGCCTGATGCACAACGGGGTCGCCGAGGACCGTCGCGAAGTTCTCGAAGCCCACGAAGGGGTGGGGCACCTCCACCCCAGGGGCGGTGAAGTAGAAGTCGTGCACCGACATCCAGATGCCGAAGCCGAAGGGGATCAGGAACACCACGATGACGAAGAGCATGTAGGGGGCGCTCAACAGCAGGCCGAGCGGATTCTCGCCGAGCCAGCGACGCAGCGTGCTGCCGCGTCGGCGAACCCCGACGTTCGATTCCTGCGCTGGTGCGTCACTGCCCATGGCGTGTGTTCCTCACTGATACGACCGTCCGCCGAGTGCCCGTGCATCGATCTCGGACGGGTCCCGGCGTTGACAACTCTCTTAGTAAACCGGTTTTGGTCAATCTGGTCAACTGGTGGGGTCGCCCTGATCATGTCGGCGGGATTCGGCGCGACACAGGCCATATTGGAGATCTCAGAGTGACTAAATCCGGCTAAACGTGGGATACGATTCGAGCATGACAGCGACCCCCTCCGAAGCGCCGGATAGTGGTACGGGTGCGAGAGACTCCATCGCGGCGGCGGCTCCGCGCGACCGCAAAGTGACGATCGATGACGTCGCAGCTCGGGCCGGCGTTTCCAAGAGCGCGGTGTCGTTCGCGTTCAACGGTCGGCCAGGTGTGGGTGAGGAGACGAAGGAGCGCATCCTCCAGGCGGCCCGTGAACTCGAGTGGCGTCCGGATGCGCGAGCGCGTGCCCTGTCGCGGAGCCGCGCACAGGCTCTGGGGCTCGTGATCCTCCGTGACCCTGAACTGGTCAGCACCGATCCGTTCTTCGCTCAGTTCGTCGCCGGTGTGGAAAGCCACCTCTCGACGGTCGGATATGCCCTGGTGCTTCAGGTCGTAGACGGACAGGACGCCGAGAAGGAGGCATACTCGCGGTTCGCGCGAGAAGCGCGCGTCGACGGAGTGTTCATCACCGACCTTCGTGTCGACGACGAGCGGCCGAGCGCGCTCGCCGCGTTGGGTGTGCCCTACGTCGTCCTCGGATCGCCCGAGGGTGAGGGGAGTGCTCCCATCGGATTGGACGACGCGGCCGGCGTCCGGCGCGCCGTCCGTCATCTGCATGCGCTCGGTCACCAGCGCATCGCCCATGTCGCCGGGGGTGACAGGTACGTGCACTCGCGCGTGCGCCGTGAAGCCTGGGAATCGGAGATGCGACGGCTCGGGCTCGAGCCGGGTGGTGTGGCGCAGGGGGACTTCACCGGAGGATCGGGAGCACGAGCCACGCACGAGCTGCTCGACCAGACGGAAGCGCCGACGGCGATCATCTACGCCAACGACATCATGGCGATTGCGGGAATCTCGGCAGCGATCGACCGGGGTCTGCGTGTGCCGCAGGACCTCTCGGTGGTGGGATTCGACGACATCCCGCTGGCGCCGTACATCACACCGCCGCTGACCACGGTGCGACAAGACGTCTTCCGGTGGGGCAATGCCTGCGCCCGCACACTGGTGGCGCTGATCGAAGAGCGGGAGCACGCGCCGATCGACTTGCCCGCGGTCGAGTTCGTGGTGCGGGGAAGCACGGCGAAGGTGCCGATGCCGTCGGAGACCCTCCCGGAAGGGAACGAATGAACGACGGCGCTCCCCGTCTGATCGCGTTCGATCTCGACGACACGCTCGCGCCGTCGAAGAGCGCTATCCACCCCGTGATGGGAAGGCTGCTGTGTGCGCTCGCCGGCCGCATCGACGTCGCCATCATCTCGGGAGGAAGCCTCGAGCAGTTCCTCGTTCAAGTCGTGGATCGACTGCCCGAGGCGGATGCCGCGACTCTCTCCAGCTTTCACCTGCTTCCTGCCTGCGGAACCCAGTACTACCGAATCGGACTCGCCGGCGTCGAGACCGTGTACGCCCGCAGCCTCGCCGCAGACGCCCGAGCCGAGGCAATGGCTGTAGTGGAGGAGGAGGCTCGGCGACTCGGCCTGTGGGAGACCAGGCCCTGGGGCGAGATCGTTGAAGACCGAGGGTCGCAAGTCACATTCTCCGCGCTGGGCCAGCACGCTCCCGTCGGTGCCAAGTCCGCGTGGGACCCGACCGGAACGAAGAAGAATGCGCTGCGCGCCGCCGTCGCCGCTCGCCTCCCGGAGCTGGAGGTGCGGTCGGGTGGCTCGACCTCGGTCGACATCACCGAGCGCGGTATCGACAAGGCCTACGGGATGAAGCGGCTCGTCGAGCAGACAGGCATCCCGCTCGACGACATGCTCTTCGTCGGCGACCGTCTGGACGTCGACGGGAACGACTATCCGGTGCTCGCGATGGGCGTCCCCTGCAAAGCCGTTGCAGGTTGGGAGGACACAGCCGCATTTCTCCGAGGTCTCATCCTCCGCTCAGGGGTGCGGGACAGCACTGCTGGATGAGGCTGACGCGCCCGCCGTCCCGTCACCCCGGCCCCAGCCGGAAGACGGGCACGAAGTCGGGGTCGACGATCGCCGGCCGCCGCAGGCTGAACGCGGAGATGTCGTGCTCGGTGCGGCCGACGGTCAGCAGTTCGGCGAGGATCCGCCCCATCAGGCTCGCGAACTTGCCCGCGTGGCCGGCGCCGTTGAACACCGCGACATGGGGATGGCCGGGGATGGTGTCGAGCACGAAGTCCCGGTCGGCGGGCATGTCGTACACGCAGGTCTTGCTCACCAGGAGCGGGCCGGCGGCGGCCGGAAGGTGCTCCCGGAGGAAGTCGTGGAGCAGCAGCGGCTCCGTGTCGTCGGGCACGAACGTCCGCTCGGCAGATGAAATGAAGCGCCCGCGCATGTCCCGGGCGATCTTGATCGCCGCTTCGCCGTAGACGGGGAACCCGTAGTGCACCTCGTCGGCGTGATGGATCCAGATGGGGAACCTGTCCGGAGTGAACTCCGCGAGGTTCGATGAGGAGAAGTACCCGACCTGCTCCTGGCTCAGCGTGAGTTCGAAGGAGAGGCCGAGGTCAGGCATGAGGTCGCCCAGCCACGAACCGGCGGCGACGACGAGGTGGCCAGCGTCGAACGAGCCCTCCGAAGTCGTCACCGTGACCCCTTCGGCGGTGACCCGCACACCGGTCACGACCACCCCCGAGCGGAACTCGACCCCGGCGGCCCGGGCGAGCGACACATGAGCGGACACTGACCGGCGGATGTCGAGGATGCCGCCCTCTGCCTGATGAATCCCGATCGTGTCGTCGCTCACGTTCCACTGCGGGTACTGCGTGCGGATGTCGTCGATCGTCAGTTCGTCGTAGCGGATGCCCGCGGCATCCATCGCCCGGCGGTACCCGTCGATCTCCGCCGCGCCGGGGCTGCCCGCGGCCGCGAGGTCGATCCCTCCGGTCTTCGTGTAGACCTGCAGACCAGAACGCTCCTCGACCTGGGCCCAGGCGGCGAACATCGCATCCGTGAGCCGGGTGTACTCCTCGCGATGGTAGGCGCGGCGGATGATCCGAGAATGGTCACCGGAGGATCCGAAGGCATGGCCGAGCTCGAACTGCTCCAGCACGAGAACGCGCTCTGCGCCGCCCTGCGCCAGCCAGTAGGCGGCCGCGGATCCGATGGCTCCGGCGCCGATGACGATGTGAGAGTAGCCCTGGCTCATGTCGTCGACTCCTTCGTGAACAATGCGATGAAACGGTATGCGGCGGCATCCACCTCCGCCGAGGGGCTGAGCAGTCGCTGCAGCAGGAGTCCGCGCATGCCGGCGACGGCGACGAGGCTCGACTGCGCGGCATCCGTCGCCGAGGATCCGTCGCGACGGGCAGCCGCTTCGAGGAGACGCGTCAGATCATCGAGATCGGCCACGAACTCGTCGTAGGCGCCGCGCTCATACACGGCCAGGCCGATCAAGTGGAAGAACGCACGGGTCCGCTCCTCCTGTGCTGTGCTCGAATAGAAGTCCCAGATCGCCCGGAACAGATCGATGAATCCGAGGCCCCCGCTCGTCGCCGCGATCATGAGATTGTCGCGGCGGCGTGCTTCGGAGAGCACAGCGCTGAGCAGACCCGGCCGCGAACCGAAGTGGTAGGTCAGCAGCGTGTGGTGCACGCCGAGGCGCTCCGCCACCTGCCGCATCGACAGGTTCGGGCTGGGGCCGTTCTCGCCGAACTCGTCGAACAGCGCCTCCAGGAGCCGTGCCCTTCCTTCGCCCACCGGTGCTCGCATGTTGCCTCCGTTGACTTCTTCACCACTGTTGAGTACGTTAGCGCACAACCAATTCACCACTGTTGAGGACGCAGTCGTTCTCGGAAGAGGCGTCATGACCGAGATCTGGTTCGCAGACGGGATCATCGCCGACGGGTCCGGCGCCGAGCCTTCGCCCGCGGACGTCTGCGTGGAAGACGGCGTGATCACCCGGATCGGATCGGCTCCGGCGAGCGCGACCACCGTGGACCTCGACGGCATGCTGCTGACGCCCGGCCTGATCGACGCCCATGTGCACTTCGGACTCTCGAGCCCGATCCGCGCGCAGTTCGGCTTCCAGCTCTCGGCCGCGGAGATCGCCGCCGACATCTTCCACACCGCGAGCCGCACCCTCGACGCGGGATTCACCACCGTGCGCGACACCGGAGGCATCGATGGGGGAGTGGTCGACGTCATCGCGAAGGGCAAGGTCCGTGGTCCGCGGGTGCTGTCGTGCGGCCCCGTGCAGTGTCAGACCGGCGGACATGGCTACTACGGGGCGGCGTGGGAGCCGACCGAGCTGTGGGAGACGCACCACATCCCCGGGCTCACGGCCCTGTCCCTCATGTCGGGTAACGCCGACGAGCTGCGGCGCAATGTGCGGGAGTCGTTCCGGCGCGGGGCGACCTTCCTGAAACTGTGCGTCACGGGCGGTGTCGTCGGGGGTCACGACCGCCTCGACGACACGCAGTTCACGGTGGCGGAGATCGCGGTCGCCGTCGAGGAGGCCGCCGCGCGCGGCACCTATGTGACCGTGCATGCGCACAACAACGCCGGCATCCGCAATGCGGTGCGGGCGGGCGTGCGCTGTGTGGAGCACGGGACAGACATCGACGAGCCGACCGCACAGCTCATGCGGGAGCACGACGTGGCGCTCGTCCCCACCTTCGCGGTGGTCGATCAGATCATGGACCCCGGGAGCCTCGACGTGGACCCATCGACACGCGACCGCCTGGCCGGCGCTCGTCGCCGCATGGCGAACGCGCTCGAGATCTCCCGTGCAGCGGGCATGCGGATCGGCCTCGGCTCTGACCTCCTCGGACCCGAGCAATACCGCAGAGGCGAGGAGCTGCGACTGCGCGCCGAGCTGGAGTCGCCCATGCAGGCGCTCGTCTCGGCCACCCGCGTCAATGCCGACATCCTCGGCATCGGAGACACCGTCGGGATGCTCCGCGTGGGGATGGCGGCCGACATGGTCGCGTGGGAGCGGAACCCGCTCGACGACGCCCGCATCTTCGCGGATCCGGACATGGCCGCCTTCGTCGTGAAGGCCGGCCGCATCATGAAGGGAGACACCCAGTGAGCGCGATGCTGAACGGCTGCTTGGCCGACACGGAGTACCTCGAGGTCACGGCACGGTCGGGGCATCGCTACGCCGTCTGGGTGACGACACCCCCGGGCTATGCGGAATCCGCCGAGCCCCTGCCGCTGATCTACGTGACGGACGGCAACTGGGCGGTCGGGCTCACGGCCCCGCTCATCGTCACCCAGGCGGACCCCTACCTCACGATCGCTCCCTACATCCAGGTCAGCGTCGGCTATGCCGGTGACGAGGCCGCGCAGTGGGCCCAGCTTCGCAACCGCGACCTCGTGCCGCCGGGAGAACCCGTGGGCGACGAGATGCGCAGGACGCTCACGGCCGCCCGCGACTCCGGGGCGATGACCCCGGAGCACGTCGACGCCTACCTCGCCCAGCTGGCCGACACCCACGCCGACGTCTTCCTCGAATTCCTGACGGAGGAGCTCCACCCCCTCCTGCAGTCGAAGTTCCGTGTGAGCGAGACCGGTCATGGGCTCTTCGGCTACTCCTACGGAGGTCTCTTCGCCCTGTACGCCTGGTTGCAGGCGACGTCTCCGTTCGCGACTTTCGGCGCCGGCAGCCCGGGTGTCGCGGCCACGGACAGCCAGGTGTTCCCGCTGATCGCCGCGCTTTCGAACCACGATCCCGCCTCCTCCGCTCGGCGGCTGCACGTCACGCTGAACGAAGCCGAGCTGTTCGGAGAGATTCCCATCTACCGGGAGATCGGGCGCAACCTGCTCACCGTCCTCGAAGAACTGCATGCGAGGGGACGCGCGGGGGACGTCTCGAGGGCCATGCTGCACGAGACCCACCTCACCGGGTTGCAGGCCTCGTTCCTGAGCTACCTCAAGACCTGCCACACGCGCTCGGGATCCATCCACGGCGACGATGCCCGTGACTGAGTCCGCGCTCCTCGCCGATCTCTCCGCGGTGCTTCCCGCCGACCGTCTGACGACGGACCCGGATGTGCTCGAGAGCTACGCGCACGACGACGCCGAGTGGGCGGAGTGGTCGCTGCCCGCCTGCCTCGTGCGACCGTGCACCCCCGAGGAGGTGCAGGCAGTGGTCCGGGCATGCCTGCGCCATGACACCGCGGTCGTCGCCCGTGGGGCGGGCACCGGGCTCTCCGGCGGTGCCAATGCGCTCCCCGGCTGCGTCGTGATCTCCCTGGAGCGGATGAACGCCGTGCTCGAGGTGGACGAGCTCGAGCGCCTCGCCGTCGTGCAGCCCGGGGTGGTGAACGACGACCTCCGCGCCCGCGTCGCCCAGAACGGCCTCTGGTATCCACCGGATCCGGCGAGCTCGCCCTGGTCGACCATCGGCGGCAACGTCGCGACGAATGCCGGCGGGGTCTGCTGCGTGAAGTACGGCGTCACCCGGGACTACGTGCTCGGTATGCAGGTCGTGACCGGGACGGGAGAGCTCGTCCGCCTCGGACGCCGCACCGCGAAGGGCGTCGCGGGATACGACCTGACCGGTCTTCTGGTCGGATCCGAGGGGACGCTCGGTATCGTCACCGAGATCACGGTGCGACTGCGGCCGGCTCGCCCGCCCGAGCAGACGATCGCCGGGTTCTTCGACTCGCTCGCCGACGCGGGGGAGACGGTGCGCGAGGTCGCGGCTGCCGGGCTCACGCCGTCGGCGCTGGAGCTGATCGACCGGAACTGCCTGCGCGCGGTCGACGACTGGAAGAACATGGGGCTCTCGGCCGACGCCGCGGTCGTGCTGCTCGGGCGCGTGGACACCCCGGGTGCCGCGGGGGAGGAAGAGGCCGCCGCACTGTTGGCCGCCTTCGAGCGCGGCGGTGCCACGTGGGCCGACCGGAGCACGGACGAGGCCGAGGGGGAGGCGCTCTTCGCCGCCCGACGACTGGCCTATCCGGCCTTGGAACGCCTCGGTCCCGTCCTGACCGAAGACGTGTGCGTCCCGAAAGCCGCCGTTGCGGAGATGCTCGGACGCATCGAGGCCATCGGGCTCGCGAACGACGTGCTCATCGCCAACATCGCGCATGCGGGCGACGGCAACCTGCACCCGCTCCTCGTCGTTCCGGCCGGTGACGACGAGGCGCGCGCTCGCGCGGAGAAGGCGTTCACGGAGATCATCGACGCCGCCCTCGCGCTCGGAGGCACTGTCACCGGCGAGCACGGCGTGGGTCTGCTCAAGCGCGAGGGGTTGGTGTCAGAGCTCGCTCCCGCCGTCCTCGACATGCATCGAGCGATCAAGGCCGCGCTCGACCCCGCCGGAATCCTCAACCCCGGCAAGGTCATCGGGTGAGAGCGGGGCGTGGTCGTCACCGGGGTGATCCTGCTCGCCATCGCTCCGTTCGTGTCCTACGCGGCCGTGGCCTGGGCCCCGGGCTTCGCGATCGGGATCCCGTGACGCAACGCCGCCGACTCTGGCGCCCAGCCGCGGGATCGAGGATGATATCGATCATCGCCAGGACACCGTGAACGAAAGGGCGTACCGCGACGATGACGAACCTCACGATCGGAACTGTTCTCGGCGATGCCGGGGCAAGAGCCGAACTCGACGCGCGGCGTTTCAACCGCCACACCTTCTGGGTCGGTCAGAGCGGGAGCGGCAAGACGTACGCGCTCGGCGTGCTGCTGGAGCAGCTGCTGCTGGAGACCGAGCTGCCGATGCTCATCCTCGATCCGAACGGCGACTTCACCCGGTTGCGCGAGACCAGGGCCACGGCGAACGATGCGGATGCGTCGCGGATCGCCGCGGCGGACATCCGGGTGTTCCGTTCTGGCGCAGGGGTGGGCGACGGGGATCGGCTGCATGTGCGCTTCGTCGATCTGGTGCCCTCATCGAAGGCGGCCGTGCTGCGGATGGATCCCATCGCCGACGCCGAGGAGTACAACGCTCTGATCCATGTCGAGCAGGAGGCCGAGAGCTTCGACGCGCGCGACATGCTCCCCGACCTGCGCGCGTCGGACGACCCCGCCCTGGTCGGACTCGCGAACCGGATGGAGAACCTCGAGGTCCTGGAGTGGGAACTGTGGTCGCGCGGTGCCCTGTCGGTGGTGGACACGATCGACCAGCGCCCGCGGGCGACCGTCCTCGACCTCGGTGGCTTCGAGCACCGGCCGGAGCCGAAGGTCGCCGCGCTCGCCGTGCTCGAGCACCTCTGGTCCCGGCGGGAGGAGCGCCGCCCGTTGCTGATCGTGATCGATGAGGCGCACAACCTGTGCTCGCCGAATCCGGAGACGGCGGTCGAGCGAGCCCTCACGGAGCAGCTGGTGCAGATCGCGGCCGAGGGGCGCAAGTTCGGGCTCTGGTTGCTGCTCTCCACCCAGCGGCCGACGAAGATCCACCCCAACGTCCTCTCGCAGTGCGACAACCTCGCGCTGATGCGGGTCAATGCACCCCGAGACCTCGCCGAGCTCGCCGACGTGTTCGGCTTCGCCTCGGAGGAGGCCATCCGTCGGTCCGCGCAGTTCGTGCAGGGGCAGGCGCTGTTCGCCGGTGGTTTCATCGCCGAGCCGACGTTCGTGCAGATGGGCGCGCGGCTCACCGAGGAGGCCGGTGGCGACGTGAAGGTCCCGCTCCGGGCGGGAGAGGAGTGAAACTCGACGAGGGCGGTGCGCGGCGAGCGGAAGCGGCGACGGAGATGACGACGAACAGGTCTGCTGCGGACGACGGGATCCTGCGTGTGCACCGTGTGCTGCGCCCCGGATTCGGGACGGAGGCCGCCGTCTACGGCACCATCCTCGTCAGCGGTCTCGTCGCGGTGTCGTCCGCGCACGGGGAGACATCCTTCGCGGTTCTCATCTCCGTAGCCGTCACGGTCCTCGTGTTCTGGGGTGCGCATGTCTACGCCGGCACCGTGGCGAGAGTCAGCGACCGTGATGAGCGAGCTCGCGGTGAGCGCGTCGGTGTGCGGGCGGCGTTCGTCGCGTCGGTGAAGCACTCCCTGGGCATGCTCACCTCGGCGGCCGTTCCGGCGATCATCCTGCTCGCCGGAACGACACGGGTGATCCCCGACGGGCTCGCGAACGACCTCGCGCTGTGGTCGGGAGTCGTGATCCTCGCCTTCCTCGGCTACGTGGCATTCCTCCGCCGCGGAAGCCCCCAGGTCGTCCGCCTGCTCGGGGCGCTGGCCACGGCGTCGTTCGGGATCGCGTTCGTCGTGCTCAAGGCGCTCGTGCACTGATGGGGGTGGCGCGAGCGCGGCAGCCCGATCAGGCGGCGCTGCCCACCGGCACCGTGGTGCGGATGCTGTTCGCGGCGGCGATCACGGCCGACAGGGTGGCCGCCAGCACCGAGCGCCCTCGGCCGGCCATCCATCGGTCGCCGCCCGACGAGCGGTGCTCCAACAGGGTCAGTGCGTCGCTGTCGTTGCCGGAGCCGACGCTCGTCTGATGCAGGCTGACCACATCGACGCGGATGCCGTGGGCGTCGAGTGCAGCGGTGAGGGCCTCGACCGGGCCGACCTCGGTGTGGTCGGTGACGTGCGCGTGTCCGTCGATGCGCAGCGTGATGGCGGTGTGGGTGCGCCCGGCGCTCTCGGCGATGTCGTACGCGACGAGCTCGACGGCAGCGGCGGCCGGGCGGATGTACGCGCTCCCGAACACGTCCCACAGCTCGGCGGCCGTGATCTCCGCTCCGGTCGCATCCGCGTGGCGCTGCACGTGGCGGGCGAAGTCGATCTGCAGGCGCCGGGGCAGTTCGACGCCGTACTCGGTCTCCAGCAGGTAGGCGATGCCGCCCTTGCCGGATTGCGAGTTCACACGGATCACCGCGTCGTAGTCGCGTCCGATGTCGGCGGGATCGATCGGCAGGTAGGGAACCCGCCACTCGATCTCGTGCTCCGGGCGCCCCTCTGCGGCCGCACGGGCGCGGTGCTCGGCGAAGCCCTTCTTGATCGCATCCTGATGGGTCCCGCTGAACGCCGTGTGCACGAGGTCGCCCACGTACGGATGCCGGGCAGGCACCTCGATCCGATTGCTGTACTCGACAGTGCGGCGGATCTCGTCGATGTCCGAGAAGTCGATCATCGGGTCGATGCCCTGTGCGTGCAGGTTCAGTGCGAGGGTCGCGATGTCGACATTGCCGGTGCGCTCGCCGTTCCCGAAGATGCAGCCTTCCACCCGCTGAGCTCCGGCGAGCACGGCCAGCTCTGCGCAGGCGATCCCGGTACCGCGATCGTTGTGCGGATGCACCGAGAGGATCACCGCATCGCGGCGAGCCAGGTTCTTGTGCATGTACTCGATCTGGTCGGCGTACACGTTGGGAGTCGCCACCTCGACCGTCGCCGGCAGGTTCAGGATGACCGGGCGCTCGGGAGTCGCATCCCACAGGTCGGTCATGGCGTCGCAGATGTCCAGGACGTAGTCGGGCTCGGTGAGGTTGAACACCTCGGGCGAGAACTCGAACCGCACGTTCGGCAGATCGCCGGCGAACTCGAGCACGTCGCGACCGCCGGCGAGGATGAGCTGCTTCAGATCTGCTTCGCCGTAGCCGAGGACCATGTCGCGCCAGGTCGGAGCCGTCGCGGTGTACATGTGGATCACGACCGGATTGCGGATGCCGCGGATGGAGGCGACCGTGCGCTCGATGAGATCGCGACGGGCCGGGGTGAAGACGACGATGGTCACGTCGTCCGGCGCGATGTCGCTCTCGGCGATGAGGCGGACGAAGTCGTGATCGGTCTGCGACGCCGAGGGGTATCCGACCTCGATCTCCTTGTAGCCCATCGAGACCATCAGCTCGAAGAAACGCCGCTTCCGGTCGGGGTCCATCGGTTCGGCGAGTGCCTGGTTGCCGTCGCGCAGGTCGACGGGTACCCACAGGGGCGCCGCAGTCAGGCGGTGCGTGGGCCAGTCGCGCTTGATCAGGGGAACTTCCACTCGCGAGAACACGTCGCGGTAGCGGTGCGAGGGCATCTGCGAGTGCCGTTGCCGGTTCCAGGACGGTGCGTGTGCGGGTACCGGACCGGCCGGCGTGGAGATGCGGGAGGCGGGTGTCGTGGTCATGGCGGTGCTGCTTCCTTCGTTCAGAGAGGCGACCGGCGCATGTCCGACTCCACGACGGGGAGCCGGTCCGGCTATGCCCCGCCGTGGCGGCGAAGAAGAAGGTGCTCTGACGTGAACATGGCTAGACTGTAGCAGAACTCCTCAGACAAGTAGACGAAACCTATCGATGAGAGATCGGACGATCATGGCGCAGGTGAAGCGCGCACCGCTGGCGGATCAGGCCGCGGAGCTGCTGCTGGAGCGGATCCGCGCGGGAGAGTGGACGCTGGGGGAGAAGCTCCCCGGCGAGACGACTCTCGCACCGCAGCTCGGAGTGGGGCGCTCCACGGTCCGCGAGGCGATCCGTCAGCTCGCCGGGCGCGGGGTGCTGGCCTCGAGGCAGGGGTCAGGAGTCTTCGTCACCGCGCTGGACGCCCCGGAGGACTGGGACTCGGTCCTCCGCCGGGCCGGAGTCGTCGCGGTGATCGAGGCGAGGGTCGCGATCGAGACCGAGGCGGCGGCGCTCGCCGCCTCACGACGCACGCCCGCCGATCTGCGCGCCATCCGCCGTGCTCTGGCCGGTCGTGCTGCGCACCGCTCGGATATCGAGAGCCACGTCGACGCCGACACGGTCTTCCACCGGTCGATCGTCGCCGCAGCACACAACCCGGTCCTGCTCGATCTGTTCGACAGCTTCACCCCGCGGCTGCGGGAGGCCATGGTCGAGATGCTCCGCATCCGCCGGGTGTTCGGCGGCGACGAGGACCACGATGCGCACGCCGTGCTCGCCCGGGCGATCGCCGACCGCGACGCGAAAGGCGCGGCCGACCTCAGCCGCGCCCACCTCCTCACGCTGCGTGACGCGCTCGCCTGAGGGGCCGCTTCTCACCTCAGGATGACCAGCTCTCGAGTGGTCCTAGTCATGGCGACGTAGCGGTCGACGGCGCCCGTCACATCGTCACCGAACTGCTCCGGCCGCACGAGGGCGACCAGGTCGAACTCGAGCCCCTTCGCGCCCTCGGGGGTCAGCGACCGTACCCTTTCCCTCGGTGCGAAGCCGGGGTCGCCGATGACGCACGCCACGCCGTCGGGATGCGCGTCGAGCCAGGTGTGCAGCACCTCCGGCAGTGATGAGGCTTCGCCGAAGCGCACCGGAACGCCGCTCTCTCGCACCGACGTCGGCACGTTCGCGTCCGGGATCGCCGCCAGCACGAGGGGGGCCGCCGTCGCCATCACCTCCGCGGGGGTCCGGTAGTTCACTCCGAGGTGGGTGATCCGCACGTCGCGCAGACCGATGCGCATGAGCCTCTCCTCCCAGGTCTCGGTGAAGCCCTGCCGCGCCTGCGCGCGGTCGCCGACGACCGTGAAGCTGCGCGAGGGGCAGCGGGCGACGAGCATCCGCCATTCCGCATCCGTCAGCTCCTGCGCTTCGTCGACGACGATGTGGCCGAAGGGGCCGGCCAGCGCGTCGGGGGTGAGCGCCGGCGGGGCGTCGACGCCGAGCAGCACGTTCCGTGCGTCCTGCCCGCGCAGGATCGACATCACCTTCATCTCGCTGTCGTCGTCTTCGATCAGGTGGTCGACGACGTGGGAGATCTGCTCCTGCGCCGAGGCGATCACGGCCTGACGGCGGTGCTCCTCGCGCACGGACTCCGGGTCGCCGATGCGGCGCCGCGCCGCGTCGAGGAACGGGAGGTCCGCCGTCGTCCACGGCGCCGTCCCTTCCCGGTGCAGCAGCGCGACGTCGTCAGCGGACAGCCCCGGAGCGCACTTCCGGAGCAGATCGGGCGAGCTCCACATCCGCTCCACCACGGTGGTCGGCGACAGCAGCGGCCAGGCGCGCACGAACGTCCCGGTGAGCTCGTCGTCCTGACGCAGCCAACGCCGGATCGCGTGCGGTGGCACCTCCTCGTCGCCGACCTGGTCGACGAGGATCTCCAAGAGCTCCTCCCACACATCATCCCGAGCCTCGTTGTGCGACGCTGCGGGGTCGGCAGCGGCGAACACCTCGACCCACTCCTGACGGCTCAGCCAGAGGTCAGCCCAGGGGGATTCCAGGCGCATGGCATGCTGCGGCGGACGCTCGAAAGACCGCGCCGCGGCATCGAGCATCAGGTCGGGGGAGAGGGAGGCCTTCCGCGAGGCCACGCGCGCATCCGGCTCGTCGACGGCGGTCGCGCCCTCCGGGACGAGGTCCCGCAGCGTGCACAGTCGCACCGTGTCCTCGCCGAGACTCGGCAGCACATCTTCCACGTATGCGAGATAGTGCGCGTTCGGCCCGACGAGCAGCATGCCTCCGGCGCTCTGGGTCAGGCGCGGCTCCGCGTACAGCAGCTGCGCGGCCCGGTGCAGAGCGACGACCGTCTTTCCCGTGCCCGGACCGCCGTCCACGACGAGCGCGCCGGGGGAGGGCGTGCGGATGATCGCGTCCTGGTCGGCCTGGATCGTCGCGAGCACGTCGCGCATCCGCGAGGTGCGGTGCGTGCCGAGGCTGGCGATGAACGCGGACTGATCGTCCAGGGACGCTGCGCCGTCGAACCCGGCGGGGGTGAGCGCCTCGTCCCAGTAGTCGTTGATGAGCCCGTCCATCCAGCGGTATCGACGACGCGAGACGATGCCGCGCGGATCCTCCATGGTCGCGGCGAAGTACGGTTCGGCCGCCGGGGTCCGCCAATCGACGAGCAGCCGGGTGCCGTCCGCCGCAGCCAGCCCCGTGCGGCCGATGTAGATCGGTTCGCCCTCGGTCGGAGTCATCCGGCCCAGGCAGATGTCGATGCCGAACCGTTGCAGGATCCGGAGCCTCCCGCTCAGGCGTCGGATCTCCAGGTCTCGGTCTACGGCACTGTCGCCGAATCCCGCACGCTGGCGGCGCACCTCGGCGAGACGTCGGGTGACCTCGGCGCGCTGCTCCTCCAGGGTGTCGGCGATCCGTCGGAGGTGCTCGCGGTCGGCATCGAGAAGGGCGGGGGTGGCTTTCGTGCTCAGATTCTCGGGCAGGTGGAAGGGATCGAAAGGCATGGGTCTCCTTCACGCGCGAGGGCCGGATCGCACGAGCGAGGGTCGATTCTGCCGCATGGAGGGGGCCTTGCGGCAAGCCCCCATCCCGGAGATATCCTGGAAATGGAAGGACGCGGGGATCACGCTGACGCATTCGACCGACTGCCCTCCCTGCGGAGCACACCATGACGCATCGCATCGGCTATCTCATCGGAAGTCTCGCGCAGGACTCGATCAACCGGATTCTCGCGAAAGCGCTCGTGGGGCTCGCGCCGCCCAGCCTGGAGCTCGTCGAGATCCCGATCCGGGACCTCCCGCTCTACAACCGCGACGATGAGCTCGATCCGGTCGCCGCGGTGACGGAGTTCAAGCGCGCCATCGAGGGCTCCGAGGGGCTGCTGCTGGTGTCGCCCGAGTACAACCGCTCCATCCCCGGTGCGCTGAAGAACGCGATCGACTGGGGCTCCCGCCCCTGGGGCCACAACTCCTTCGCCCGCAAGCCCACCGGCATCATCGGCGCTTCTACCGGAGCCATCGGTACGGCAGTGATGCAGTCGTCGATGCGCAGCGTCCTGAGCTTCCTCAACGCCCCGCAACTGAACGCGCCGGAGGCGTACATCACGTTCGATCCGGAGGTCTTCGGCGCGGACGGCGAGGTGAAGGATGCCGGCACGCGGGAGTTCCTGCAGCACTACATGAACGAGTACGCCGCCTTCGTCGAGCGGGTGCTGTCGCTCACGGCACCGGGTCACGTCGGGGATCAGGGCTAGTCGGCGGGGTATGCCCTCCCGAACGATCCGCCCCAGACGGTACCGCCGAGAGGGCTGACCGTCCTTCCCGGACGGTTGGGGAGGCGGCGAAGTTCTCGCTGCGCTCTCGGCTGATCTCCCCAGATCTCAGCCTGTAGCCCCCGCTACCTGAGCAGAGTACCGCTTAATCGGCTTGTCCGCCATTTGGGGGACAAAGAAATTTGCGAATGTTGCGATTCCGGTCGCCTGTTGTCTTCCCGGCGGCGATGCCTAGGGTGGACTCATGGACAGAATGCTCGTGCTCCCCGCTCAGGTCGCCATCACCCACGGCCACCGGGTCGAGGTGACGGAGCAGGTCGATCCGCTCACCGATGAACCCGTCGTCCTCGCTCTCGTCGACCTCGACACGGGCATCCGCTACCGCCGCACGGAGGAGCCGGGCGGCGACTTCTCGCGATGGATCGGCCGGGTGCTGGAGTGCACGGTGACCATCGGCGGGATCGGGGCGCGCACCACTCTGCTGGTCGATCCCATCGGCCCCGGAGCGACCGGAGCCAAGATCGCGCTGCGCGGCGCCGACGCGGCCGCCGATGCGGCGAAGGCCGAAGCCGACCGATGGGGTGGCGCGGATCGTCCCCCGGTGGAGGAGCCCGAGCGCTTCTGGTGATGCGGGGTGGTCGCCCTCAACGGAAGTCCCGAGACCGATGCGTGAGGCCGGTGCGCATATCCTCGAAACCGTCGGCGAGCACGTTGACCACGCCCTCGGCCGACCGCTCCAGGATGCCGCGGATGATGAGCGCCGGTGATTCCCTGGCGACACGGCGGTAACGGTTCCAGACCCCGGCCGAGCAGACGATGTTCACCAGGCCGCTCTCGTCCTCGAGGTTGACGAAGGTGATCCCGGACGCCGTCGCCGGCCGCTGGCGATGGGTCACGAGGCCGGCGACCTCGATACGGCGACCGACCTCGTGGCCCTGCAGATCGGCGGCGGTGAGCACCCCGCGGGTGCGCAGCGCCTCCCGGAAGTGCGCCATCGGATGGTCGTCGGTCGACACTCCGGTCGCCCAGAGGTCCGCCGAGAGCCGCTCGTAGCTGGTCTGATCCGCGAACAGGGGCGGCTGCACGGCGACGGTGGTCCCCGGAAGGAAGCGGGAGCGGTCGTCCGCCGCGGCGCCGGCGAGCCAGATGGCCTCTCGGCGCTCCAGCCCCAGGCAGTCGAAAGCGCCGGCGGTGGCGAGCGCCTCCAGCTGCGTGGCGGTGGCATCCGTCCGGCGAACCAGATCGTGCAGATCACGGTAACGCCCATGCGCTTCACGCTCGGCGACGATCTTCTCCGCCATCGGCACACCGATCCCACGGATGCCGCTGAGCCCCAGTCGCACCGCGGATCCACCGTCCCGCCGATGCGTCGCGGACTCGTCTGGAGCCCCCCTGTCGAAGCGGAGGGTGGGCGGTTGCGGATCGTCGAGGCAGTCCTCCCGCCCCGTCGGCCCGTGCATGGACGCGCCCTCGTCGAGAGGCTCCAGCATCTCCGTCGCTCCCGAGACGTGCAGATCGGGACGACGCACTTCCACCCCGTGCCGTCGGGCATCCGCGGTGAGGGTCGACGCCGAGTAGAAGCCCATCGGCTGCGAGCGCAGCAGGCCGGCGAGGAAGGCGGCGGGGTAGTGCAGCTTCAGCCAGGAGCTGGCGTAGACGAGCAGAGCGAACGACAGTGAATGCGACTCCGCGAAGCCGAAGTTGGAGAACGCCTGGATCTGGGCGTAGATGCGATCGGCCGCTTCATCGACGAGGCCGCGCCTGGCCATGCCGGCGTACAGCTTGTCCCTGACCTTCTCGATCTTCTCCAGGCCGCGTTTCGATCCCATGGCCCGGCGGAGCAGGTCGGCTTCGTCGGCCGTGCAGTCGCCGATGGCCGTCGCCATCTGGATGAGCTGCTCCTGGAAGATCGGGATGCCCAGCGTGCGTTTGAGGATGTTCTCCAGGTCGCTGTGCGGGTAGGGGATCGTGAAGTCCACGGGCTCCTCGCCCCGTGCCCGGCGCCCCCGGTTCTCTTCGTCGACACGATCCTTCGCCATCTTGCGCCGTACGAAGGGGTGCACGGCCCCACCCTGGATGGGACCGGGACGGATGAGCGCGATCTGGATGGCGAGGTCGTAGAAGCAGCGCGGCTGCAGCCGGGGGAGCAGGCCGATCTGTGCGCGGGATTCCACTTGGAAGACTCCGATCGAATCCGCGCGACAGAGCATGTCGTACACCCCCGCCTCCTCTTTGGGGATGCTCTCCAGCGTCCACTCCTCGCCGGTGTTCTCCCGGATCAGGTCGAAGCAGTGCTGGAGGGCGGCGAGCATCCCGAGTCCCAGCAGGTCGAACTTCACCAGGCCCATGAAGGCGGAGTCGTCCTTGTCCCACTGGATGACGGTGCGGTTCTCCATGCGGGCATGCTCCACCGGCACGACCTCGCCGACCGGGCGCGCGGTGAGCACCATGCCCCCGGAGTGGATGCCGAGGTGACGGGGCGCCTTCAGCAGCTCACCCGCATAGGCGAGCACGTTCTCCGGGATGTCATGACCCTCGACGGGCTCGAGCCCCACGCCCCAGCCGTCCACCTGACGTGACCAGGCGTCCTGCTGCCCGGGGGAATGACCGAGCGCCCTCGCCATGTCGCGCACCGCGTTCTTCGGACGGTACTGGATGACGTTCGCCACCTGGGCCGCCCGCTCCCGTCCGTACTCCCGGTACACCCACTGGATGATCTCCTCGCGGCGGTCGGAGTCGAAGTCCACGTCGATGTCCGGCTCCTCCGTCCGCGTGGTCGCGAGGAATCGCTCGAAGGGCAGGCGGTAGAGGATCGGGTCGACCGCGGTGATCCCCAGCAGGTAGCAGACCGCGCTCGCCGCGGCCGACCCCCGGCCCTGGCAGAGGATGCCGCGTCTGCGCGCCTCGGCGACGATGCCGTGCACGATCAGGAAGTACCCGGGGAAGTCCTTCTCCTCGATCACGTCCAACTCGCGTTCGATGCGGCGGTGGCCGGCGTCGTCCAGCCGGGGGTACTTCGACGGTACGGCCTCCCAGACCAGGTGGCGCAGCCAGCTCATCGGCGTGTGCCCCTCCGGTACCTGCTGCTGGGGGAGCGCCGGTCGTGCGAGACGAAGCGGGAATGCGGATGCCGCGGCCAGCTCGAGCCCGTACGAGATCGCGCCGGGGTAGCGCTGGAAGCGGGCGGACATCTCGGCTCCGCTGCGCAGATGCGCACCGCCGTGTGCGGGCAGCCAGCCGTCGAGCTCATCCATGCTACGCACCGCGCGGACCGCGGCCACCGCCTCGGCGAGCGGTGCCTGTGCGGGGGTGGCGTAGTGCACGTTGTTGGTCGCGACCACCGGCAGCCGCATCCGACGGGCGTGATCGGCGAGGGCGTCGTTACGGCGGGTGTCCAGGGGGTCGCCGTGGTCGAAGAGCTCGACGGCGACGTTGTCGGCTCCGAACAGGTCGGCGAGGGAGCGCAGCGGAGTGGCCGCGTCTCCGGCCGCGAGCCCACGGCGCACCGCACCTTTGCGGCATCCGGTCAGGATCGTCCAGTGCCCGCCCGCGCGCGCGGCGAGATCGTCGAGGTCATAGACGGGACGCCCTTTCTCTCCACCGCGCAGCTGTGCGGCGGAGATCGCGCCCGAGAGCCGGTGGTAGCCCTCCATCCCGCGAGCGAGGACCAGCAGATGCTCCCCAGCGGGATCGGCGGAGCCTCGTTGCGGTGCGGGCAGGTCGAGCGACAACTCGGCTCCGAACACCGTCTGCAGCGGACTCTCCATGAGGTCGGCGACCTCGGCGAAGCGGGCAGCGCCGTAGAAGCCGTCGTGGTCGGTGAGGGCGAGGGCGGTCAGGCCGAGACGGTCGGCCTCGGCGAGGAGATCCTCGGGGGAGGAGGCGCCGTCGAGGAACGAGTACGAGGAATGGGCGTGCAACTCGGCGTAGGGGACCGCATCCTCGGGGCGAGCGATGGCGGTGGGCGGAGTGCGCTTGCGGCGCCGGCTCACCGGCCCTGGATCCGTCCGCTGGCCGCGCGGCTCGGCGCCGGGAGGGGGCGGGGGCGACTCGTCGCCGCTGAGGGTGCGCTCCAGGTCTTTCCAGGAGAGGGGCGGGTTGTGCCAGCCCATCAGCGATACCTCCCCTCGGCCCACCAGCGCTCGCCGGTGTGGAAGACCAGCCAGGCGCGGTCGCGGTCGTCGACGATCTGCAGTCGGTGCCCGCGCTTGCCCCCGCCGGACGACCAGCGACGCTCGTGGATGGGCCAGGGGCCGGCCCACGCTTGCACGGCCGCCCCGTCGATGCGGGCGGGATCGCTCGAGAGCGCCCCGCGCTCATCGATGGTGATCGTGGTCTCGTCCGCGGACAGCACTCCGATCGGACGCGGCGGGCGGAACACCTCTGCCGGGAGCGGATCGGGCAGGCTCCCCGGCCAGGGCGATTCCGGGTCGCGCGGGGGGACCGTGCGCTCGCCCCAGGGCGTCAACACCTGCCGATCGGCGAGCCAGCGGCCGCCGGCGACCGCGGCGGTGACGACGCCCTGATGGCCCAGCATGGTCTGCACGCGGGAGACCGCATGGTGCAGGCGCTCGTCGGTGCCGGATCCGAAGAGCCCCGGCTGGTGATGGGCGGCGTCGTCCACGGCGGCGGGGACGATGCGCACCGCCATGATGCCGCCGAACGCCCGTGCCTCATCGACCGGCTCCTTCGCCGACTGCGCGGCCAGTGCCTCCAGCTGCCAGCGCACCCGGTCGACGAGATCGGAGGCGTCGAAGCACGTCGGATGCAGCCAGGCCCGGGAGAAGACCACGCCGTTGTCATCGGTGAGATCGATCCGCACCTCCGTGCACACGACCGAGGCGTCGCCGAGTGCGAGCATGACCGCATCCGCCGTCTGCCGCACCGCGAAGGCGACCTGGTCCGCTCCGGCCAACGGCGAGTCGAACTCGATGTCCCGAACGAGCTCGGGGTCGGGCGGACGCGGCGTCAGCGCACGGGAGTCGGCACCGGCGGCGAGTGCGTGCAGGCGCGCGCCGTGTTCGCCGAAGCGGTCGCGCACGTCGAGCGGGGCGAGCGCGGTGAACTCGCCGAGGGTGCGCACCCCGAGTCGGACGAGGAGACCGGCGATCTGCTCGTCGCGCAGCACCTGCACGGGGTAGGGGGCGAGGAACTCCCGGGAACCGCCGGGCGGCACGACCGTGCAGGGGGTGGGTCCCCGCGCGGCGATCTCGGCGGTGAACGGGCCGTCCGCGACGCCGATGCGCACCTCGGGGAGACCGGCCTCCGCGAGGACGGTGGTGAGCGCCTCGGCCGCCTCCGCCTCCCCGCCGTGATATCGGGAGATGCCCCGGGCGCGGACGATCGCGAGTCCCGGTCGCAGCAGCGTCACCCCGGGCGCATGCTTCTCGATGAGGTGCAGCACGGGGAGGAAGGCACGCTCGTCGCGGTCGGGGTCGTGGGGGAGCACGCGCAGCGAGGAGAGATGCCCCTGTGCGACGCGGCGGCGCTGACCGGTGCGCACGCCGTGCTCTCGGGCGGAGGCGGTGCAGGCGACGATCGTGTTCGCCTGCACCAGGGCGGTGGGCGGGTGCGGAGGCGGACTGCCGAGCGCGGCCCGCAGGGGCCAGTCGGGGAACCACAGCACGAGCACGCGGAGCGGGCTGTTCATCCGGCTTCCGCCCATCGCAGGAGTTCGGGCGGTGCGGAATCGCCCTGCCCGACGATCTCGGGCGGGAGCGCGGGCAGCGCGGTGAGCTCGGCCCCGACGGTCTCGACGGCGCCGTGGCCTCCCGGCAGGCGCACCTGCACGCTCGACGGGCGAGAGGTGTGCCGGGTCTGCGCGGTCACGGTCACCGTGCAGTCGGAGAGCAGGCCCCAGCCGGCGCCGAGGCCGTGCCAGTGCGGGTCCTGCAGGCGTATCGTCCCCTCGCTCTGCGGCCACCGTCCGGTGCCGGGCGTCTCGGTGACCAGGAGCGTGCATCCGCGATCGCGCAGGCGTGCGCTCAGACGGGAGACATCGGCATCCCGCGCCCGTGTGGCGGGGTGCACGACGATCAGGGGTACGACCTCGGCCAGCGCGGAGGTCGCCGCGAGCCAGCGTTCTCCCGGGTCGGGGACGAGGATCAGACGGGCGAGATCGATGCCGAATGCGGCCGCCGCTTCGACGCCGAGTGTCGGCATGCCGACGACGGCGCACCAGTGCCCCTTCTGCGATGCGGCGCTGAGCAGTGCGAGCACGAGGCTCGGCGAGGGGGAGACGGTGTAGGAGGTGCCGGTCTGCAGGCCCTCCTCGGGGAGGAGGGCGGAGAAGGCGGGGTCGAGGGGGAGGAGCGTATGCTCGCTGCGCCGCCGTTGCATCCGGCTGATCTCGCGGCGCAGTCGCAGCACTTCTCCCGCGCGGGAGTCGCTCGCCGGCGAGAGGGAGGCCAGCGCATCGAGACCGATCACCCTGCATCCTTTCTCGAAGATATATTCTAATATAACAAGTCGTGTGGATGACGATAGTTCGTACATCGGACATCGGCGGAGTTCTCCACAGGGCGTCGGCACCGGGCCCGCAGATCTCCTAACCTGCGCGTATGGATCCCCGGCTCGCCCTCCTCTCGCTCGTGCACGTGATGCTGGCGGGCGTCGGTGGATGGCTGATCGTGATCGATGCGCGCACGCACCGCCTCCCGAATCGCATCGTGCTGCCGACGCTCGCCGCCCTGATCGTGCTCGGTGCCGGCGACGCCCTGGTCACGGGGCAGAGCACCGCGTTCCTCCGCGCCCTCCTCGGCATGGTGATCCTGGGGGGCTTCTACGCCGTGCTGCGGGGGATCAGTCGTGCGGGGATGGGTGGCGGCGATGTGAAGCTCGCCGCGGTCATCGGGTTCGTGCTCGGCTGGCACGGCTGGCAGTCGCTCGCGATCGGAGCCGCCTCGGCGTTCGTGCTCGGGGCGCTCTACGCGCTCGTGCTCATCCTCCTGCGCCGAGCACACGGGGCCACCCGCATCGCCTTCGGACCGTGGATGATCATCGGCGCGCTCCTCGGCATCGTCCTCGGCTGAATCCGCCGGGCCTCGCACGGATAGTCCGATGTCGGGGCTACCCTGAAGCACATGGCACTTGCACGGCTTCACGGCGGCCCGCTGGACGGGCAGATCATCCCCCTCGGCGACGCGGACGACAAGCTGATCGTCCCCTACAGCGAGACGCAGGTGGTGTACAACCGCCGCAGCGAACCGCACAACACCGGCCCGAACGATGGGCCGACCGAGGTCGACTACTGGTTCGAAGAGTCTCTCGAGGATCTCACTCTCAACGACGATGACTGAACCGTCCCGCACGGTCGAGGTCGAGCGCAAATACGACGTCGACGGCGAGACCCCGCTGCCGGTCTGGGAAGCGATCCCCGGGGTCGACGCCGTCACCGCCGGGGAAGCCCGGGCGCTCGACGCGCAGTACTTCGACACAGCCGACGGCGATCTCGCCCGTGCTGGGGTGGCGCTGCGCCGTCGCACCGGCGGCCCGGACGAGGGCTGGCACGTGAAGGGACCGCGGGAGGGCGACGGCCGGCTCGAACTCGGCTGGCCGCTCGGCGAGGGCGACGAGCTCCCCGGGGCCGTGGCCGACACCGTGTCCGCCTGGACGACCGCGCCACTCACCCCGCTCGCCCGCATCCGCAACGACCGCACCGCCTACCTGCTCACCGGTCCCGCGGGAGTCGTGGCCGAGTTCGTCGACGACCGGGTGCAGGCGACGGATCTCCGAGGCGACGTGCAGCGCGAATGGCGCGAGTGGGAGATGGAGCTCGGTCCCGCAGCCCCGGCAGACGACGAGGCGCGCGCCGCCTTCTTCGATGCGGTGGAGCGCGCGGTTTTGGCCGCAGGAGGCCGGGAATCGGCATCCGGTTCCAAGCTCGCCCGCGCCCTCGGCTTCTAGTCAGACGGCCGAGTCGAACGCAACCCCTTTCCCCGGGACGACACCGCGTGCTTGAGTGACAGCATGAGTCGACCGCCTGTGCTCCGATCGCTGCAGACGATCGTCCCCGACACCGTCCTCGTCCAGGAGCAGGTGCGCGACGTCTTCGCCCAGCAGCCCGACCTCGGACGATTGGCGCAGCGGATCGTCACGACATCGTTCAACGTCTCGGGCATCGACCGCCGCCACACCGTGATCGACGAGTTGTCGCTCGAATCCGACGTTGCCGATCCCGTCTTCTTCGACCGGCGTTCCGGAGAGCTGCTGGCTCCGGGCACGAAGGCGCGCAACGACATCTACACCCGAGAGGCCGCCCGGCTCTTCGTCGACGTCGCGCGGCGGGCCCTCGAGGCCGACCCCGAGATCGGCCCGGAGGATGTGACTCACGTCATCACGGTGTCCTGCACCGGGTTCCACGCTCCCGGGCCGGAGTACGAGATCGTGCGCGCACTCGGGCTGTCCGATGCGGTGCAGCGGTTCCACCTCGGGTTCATGGGCTGCTACGCCTCGATGCCGGCGCTGCGGGCAGCGAGTCAGTTCTGCATCGCCGACGAGAACGCGGTCGTCCTGGTCGTCAGCGTCGAGCTGTGCACCCTGCATCTGCGCTCCTCGGAGAACCCGGACACGATCGTCGCCTCCTCGCTGTTCGCCGACGGTGCGGCGGCCGGCATCGTCACGGCCCGCGACCTTCCGTCGACATCACCCGCCCTGCGGTTGGACCGGTTCCACACGGCCATCGCCCCGGAGGGCGAGAAGGACATGGCCTGGACGATCGGCGACACCGGATTCGAGATGATCCTCTCCACCGCCGTCCCGCAGATCATCGGGGAGACCATCATCGGCGCGCTCCGGCCGCTGTACTCCGCTGATGCGGAGATGGCCGAAGCTTTCGAGGCGGGGCGGGTGGGGGAGAAGGTCGAGCACTGGGCGATCCACCCCGGGGGCCGCAGCATCCTGGACCGGGTGCAGGAGCGGATGCATCTCAGCGATGCGCAGCTGCACCCCGCCCGCGAAGTGCTGCGCGAGAACGGCAACATGTCCAGCGCCACGGTGCTCTTCGTCCTCAAGCGCATCCTGGAGGAGGAGGGCGCGGCTGCGGGCGAGCGTGTCGCCGCGATGGCCTTCGGGCCGGGGCTGACCGCCGAGAGCGCGCTGCTCACCGTCGTCGCCCCCTCGGCCTCATGAGTCCAGCCCTGGCGGTCAGGGACGTCGAGACCCGTGAGCTGATGGACGACCCGCACGCCGATGCGCGAATGTTGGCGCGGACCTACGGACGCTTCGGCTTCGTGAACGCGCTGGTCTCGCGTCCTGGCACCCTCTATCGCCGCGATATCCTCCCGCGTGTGGAGCGTGCGGAGCGTGCGGGGCGGCTGCGCATCCTCGATGTCGGCGCCGGCGGCGGAGACCTCTGCCGTCTGCTCGCGGGGCGGCTGCGTCACGACGGGTACGACGCCGAGATCACCGCACTCGATGCCGATGAGCGGGCGATCCGGTGGGCCTCGGCGCACGACCGCGGCGCCGGCATCCGCTATCGACGGGCGCTGACCACCGAGCTGGTCGACGCGGGCGACACCTACGACGTCGTGCTGTCCAACCACGTGCTGCACCATCTGGACGAGGACGAGCTCCAGACGGTCCTCAGCGACTCGATGCGGCTCGTCGCGCCGGGCGGGCTGGTGTCCCACCACGACATCGCCCGGAGCCGGACCGCCCACGTGCTGTTCGCCGCGGCGACCTGGCCGATCTCGCGCACCCTCCTCGCCGACTCGTTCATCCGCGAAGACGGTCTCATCAGCATCCGACGCTCGTACACGGTCGCCGAGCTGACGGCGATCGCTCCGACCGGGTGGACCGTCCGCGGGGGACTGCCCTCGCGGCTGGAGCTGCGGTGGGAGGAGGGCAGTGCCCGATCATGACGTGCTGATAGTGGGAGCAGGGCCCGTCGGTCTGCTCCTGGCCTGCCTGCTGCTGCAGGACGGATTGCGGGTGGTGGTCTGCGAGCGGCGCACGGATGCCGACGATCGGACCAGGGCGATCGGCATCCATCGGCCGGGGCTGGACGCTCTCGATGCGGTCGGA
This sequence comes from Microbacterium maritypicum, assembly GCF_041529975.1. Taxonomy (NCBI): domain Bacteria; kingdom Bacillati; phylum Actinomycetota; class Actinomycetes; order Micrococcales; family Microbacteriaceae; genus Microbacterium; species Microbacterium maritypicum. Next base: position 2,161,448 of record NZ_CP168030.1, read on the forward strand.
ATCGGGACGGACGTCCGGTCGGAAGCACTGCGGCTCGAAGGCGGAGAGGTGCGCAGTCGCCGACGGGCGTTGGCGACGCTGACCTTCGGCCCGGACCGCCCCGTCCTGATCCTCCCGCAGCCGCGGACGAGTGCGCTGCTCCGAGCCCGCCTGCAGATGCTCTCCCCGGATGCGTTGATCCCCGGGTGCACGGTGCAGAGTGTGCGGGAGACTGCCGATGCTGTTCAGGTCTTGACGCAGAGCGGGGCGGGACCGCGCACGTTCACGGCGTCGATCGTCGTGGGGGCGGACGGGGTGCGCAGCCGTCTGCGCGATGATCTCGATCTCGGCTGGGGCCGTCGTCCGGGACGCGCGTCGTACTCGATGCTCGACGTCGCAGACGCCTCACCGGGTGAGCATGCCGTCCTGCACTGCGAACCCGCCGGTCTCGTCGAGTCCTTCCCGCTTCCCGGTGGAGTGCGGCGCTGGGTCGTACGTGAAGGGTCCGACGGGGATCTGCGTGACCCCGAGGCCTTTCGCGCCGTGATCGAGGCGCGCACCGGGATCGCCATCCCGCTCCCGCCCGACGCGGAGCCGACTTCCTTCGTCGCCGCACAGCACCGGGCGACACGGCTGACCAGGGGTCGGGTCGTGCTCCTCGGAGACGCCGCGCACGAGATCAGTCCCATCGGCGGGCAGGGGATGAACCTGGGGTGGGTGGATGCCCGACGCCTCGCATCCGAGCTCGCGCGGTCGCTGCCGCATCGGATGCCGGAGCTGGCGAGGTTCGAGTGGCACGTCCTGCGCTCTGCGTCGCGCGCACAGCGGCGCTCGGCGTTCTACATGTCGATGGGTGCTCCGGCGCCGATGCCCGTGGTCCGCAGCAGGGAGCTCCTGATGCGCGCACTCGGCTCGCCGCCGGTGCGAGGATGGACGGCCGGACTCCTCACTATGCGCGGTCTCTGACGTACGGCCTCTGACGCACGAAGGCCCGGTCCGCAGTGCGCGGGACCGGGCCTTCGAGGGGGTGGATCAGAAGTTGATCATGTGGCCGGCGAGCCCGTGGAAGCCCTCCTGCAGCGCCTCCGACAGCGTCGGGTGCGTGTGCACGTTGCGGGCCAGCTCCAGGGCCGTGAGGTCCCACTTCTGGGCCAGCGTCAGCTCGGGCAGGAGCTCGGAGACATCCGGGCCGATCATGTGGGCGCCGATGAGCTCGAGGTGCTCGGCGTCGGCGATCAGCTTGACGAAGCCGACCGGCTCGCCCAGACCGTGCGCCTTGCCGTTCGCCATGAACGGGAAGGTGGCGACCTTGATCTCGCGCCCCTCGTCCTTGGCCTGCTGCTCGGTGAGGCCGAACGAGGCCACCTGCGGGGAGCAGAACGTCGCGCGCGGCATCATGCGGTAGTCGCCCAGTGTCTGCGTCTCCGCGCCGCCGATGGTCTCGGCCGCGACGACGCCCTGTGCCTCGGCCACGTGGGCGAGCTGCAGCTTGGCGGTCACGTCGCCGATGGCGTAGATGCCCTCGACGTTGGTGCGCATGTGGTCGTCGATGTCGATCGCGCCGCGCTCGGTCAGCTTCACACCCGTGGCCTCGAGGCCGAAGCCCTCGATGTTCGGGGCGAATCCGACCGACATGAGGACCTTGCCGGCCTTGATCGACGACTGCTGCCCGTCCTTGGCGGTGTAGGTGACGGTGACGGACGAGCCGTTGTCGACGACCGACTCCACCTTGGTGGAGGTGAGGATGTCGACGCCGTAATTCTTGTATTGCTTCGCGATCTCCTTCGACACGTCGGCGTCCTCGTTGGGGAGCGCACGGTCGAGGAACTCGATGATCGTGACCTTCACGCCGTAGTTCGTCATCACGTAGGCGAACTCCATGCCGATGGCGCCGGCGCCGACGATGACGATCGATTCGGGCAGCTCACGGCTCATGATCTGCTCTTCGTACGTGACGACGTTCTCGCTGAGCGTCACACCGGGCAGCAGGCGCACCTTGGAGCCGGTCGCGATAATCACGTTGTCGAAGGTGACCTCTTCAGTCGAGCCGTCGGCCTTGGCGACCGAGATGGCCTTGGGGCCGGTGAAGGTGCCGCGACCGTCGTACTCGGTCACCTTGTTCTTCTTCATCAGGAAGTGGATGCCCTTGACGCGGCCATCGGCGACCACGCGGCTGCGGTCGAACGCCTTGCCGTAGTCGATCGTGAACTCGCCGGAGATTCCGAAGAAATCAGCCTTGTGATTCAGGGTGTGCGCGAGCTCCGCGTTCTTCAGGAGCGCCTTGGACGGGATGCAGCCGACGTTGAGGCAGACACCGCCCCAGTACTTCTCCTCGATGATGGCGGTGGACAGACCGAGCTGCGCGCTGCGAACCGCAGCGACGTATCCGCCAGGACCTGCACCAAGGATGACGACGTCGTAATGTGGCATGCCTTAAGCCTATCGCTCTACTGGGGCGTCGGAACCGGTCGCGGAACCGCCACGACGGCGGCTCACGACGATCCACGTGACCACGCCGGCGACGACCAGCACCGCGACGATCACGAGTACCCAGATCCACGGGGACCCACCTTCGGCGTCACCGGAATCCGCCGCCGGCGTCGTGGTCGCCTCGGGGGCGGCAGTCTGCTCGGCCGTCGGTGCCGCGGACGTGGGGGCGGCAGTGGGTTCCTCTGTCGGAGCCGCGTCGTCGCCGACGGTCACGGTGAAGGAGTACTCGCCGGAGGTGGGATGACCGTCGCTCGAGACGACCTTCCAGATGACGTGGTACTCGCCGGCCGGGCCCGAGCCCTGCAGCGGCTGGGTGACGATCGCGCCGTCGACCGTCGCGGCGCCGTCGGTGATCGAGGAACCGTCGGGGCCGGTGACGACGACCTCGGTCGCGCCGTCGCCGTCGATGAGCTTCGCGCTGAAGGTGAGGGTCAGCGCCGAAGGCACGGTCTCGACGGACTCGTCCGCGGCCGGAGACGACGACACGAGCGCGTCGTGCGCGGAGGCCGAGAGCGGCGAGAGGAGAACGAGGAACGCAGCGAGCAGGGTGGCGGCGAGGGCGATCGGGGTCGCCGGGCGCCGCAGGGCTTTGGTCTTCACGGCTCCACCCTAGGAAACACCGGTATGTGGTGGCTGAGTGCGAAAGCGGCCTCCCGCGAGGGCCTCGGCATCCGTTAGTCTGGACAACCAAGGAGGGCACAGTGACTGACAGCGACAGCCGACCGGCCGGAGAAGCCGCGATCCACCGTTCCGGTGAGCAGAGACATGACGTGACGCAGACGTTCGGGCACGATTCCGACCTGTCATTCGTGCCGTTCGGGGTGGAACTCACCGATGTGGAGCAGAGCGCGATCAGCGCCCTCCCCGCAGGATCGGCGTTGCTGCTGGTCCGTTCCGGCGCCCTCGCCGGTGCGCGCTACCTCCTCGACACCGATGTGACCACGGTCGGCCGTCACCCGGAGGCCGACATCTTCTTCGACGACGTGACCGTGTCCCGTCGTCATGCCGAGATCACCCGCACCGGGTCGACGTTCGAGATCATCGATCAGCGCTCGCTCAACGGAACGTACGTCAACGGGGAGCGCGTCGACCGCAGCCCGCTCGTGGACGGCTCAGAACTGCGTGTCGGCAAGTTCCGCCTGAACTTCTTCGCCTCCCCTCGCGATCGCGCGGCGGCGAACGACTGATGGCGGCTACTCCCGCCCGCGAACGTTCCGCGTCCGCGGGCTTGCTGAGCATCGGCCAGGTCCTCGCTCGGCTCACACCGGAGTTCCCCGACCTCACCTCCAGCAAACTGCGCTTCCTCGAGGTGCAGGGCATCGTCAGTCCCTCTCGAACCGAGTCCGGCTACCGCAAGTTCTCCGCGTCGGACATCGAGAGGCTGCGGCTCGGCCTCACCCTGCAGCGCGACCACTATCTTCCGCTGAGCGTGATCCGCGAGCAGCTCGACGACGTCGATGCGGGTGGGGAGGCGACACCGCTCGCTCCGCCGCCCTCGATCACGCCGGCGCCGCGCAGATACCGTCGCGACGAGCTGCTGGCCGCAGCCGGTGCGGGCCCGCAGCTGCTCAACGATGCGATCAGCACCGGCGTCATCATCGCGCAGGAGAGCTACCAGGAGACGACGGTCACGCTGCTGCGCGGCCTCGTCGCCCTCGACCGCCACGGCATCGAGCCGCGGCACCTGCGTTCCCTGCGTCAGGGGGCGGAGCGCGAGGTCGCGCTCATCGAATCGGCGATGTCCGCGCTGCTGCGTCGGACGGACGCACCGTCTCGCGCCAAGGCCAGCGAACTCGCGCCCGAACTGGCGACGAAGATCGACGAAGTGCGCTCGCTCTTCGTCAGGGACGCACTGTCACGAGTGCTTTCGTAACGAACTGGTTGCGACACACCTTCGCGGTCCCGCGGATGTGATTGCCGGTGCCCAGGCACTGCTCTACCGTGGAAGATAACCGTTCCAGGGAGGATTTCAGATGAATGCGGATGAGCTCGCAGGAGACCCGCGGTTCGTACCCGAACTCCTCTTCACCGACGGTCTTCCGGCCATGGATGACGAGGTCGGCTACCGTGGCGCGGTCGCCGCTCGCGCCGCCGGCATCACCTACCGTCAGCTGGACTACTGGGCGCGTACCGAGCTGGTGGAACCCACCGTTCGCGGGGCGAACGGTTCCGGCTCGCAGCGTCTCTACGGCTTCCGCGACATCCTCGTGCTGAAGCTCGTGAAGAGCCTGCTCGACACGGGCATCTCGCTGCAGCAGATCCGAACGGCCGTCGACGAGCTGCGACGTGCGGGTATCCGCGACCTCGCCGGTACGACGCTCATGAGCGACGGTGCGTCGGTCTACCTGTGCACCTCGAACGACGAGGTCATCGACCTCGTGAGCCGCGGCCAGGGCGTCTTCGGCATCGCCGTCGGCAAGGTCCTCCGTGAGGTGGAGTCGACGCTGGTCGCATTCGATGCGACCGCTCCGGATCCGGTCGACGAGCTCTCCGCCCGTCGGACCAAGCGCTCCGCCTGACACCGCGCCTCCCCGACATACAGAAAACGGCCGTCCTCGATGAGGGTGGCCGTTTCGCTGTGCGCGTGGGGAGGATCAGCTCTGTGGACCGCTCTCGGGCACGGCGATCCGACCGGTGCGGATGATCCGGTCGAGAAGCGAATCGAAGTCGGCCGCCAGTTCCTGGGCGGAATCGCCGGGCCAGATGTGCAGCGGCTTGGCGGCACCCTGCGCCTGCTGCAGCGAAGTGCGCTCCGGCAGCTGCGGGGAGAGCACGAGGGGGCCGAACATGTCGCGCAGTTCCTTGATGCGGAACTGGTGCTCGATGGACTGCGGGCGCACGCGGTTCACGACGATGCCGAGAGGCTGCAGTCGGGGAGAGAGACCGCGACGGATCTCCTCGATGGCGCGGAGGGCGCGATCGGCGGCGGCCACGGAGAAGAGACCGGGCTCGGTGACGACCATGACGCGATCGCTCGCGGCCCAGGCGGTGCGGGTCAGGGCGTTCAGCGAGGGCGCGCAGTCGACGAGCACGAGGTCGTAGTCCGCCTCGACGGAGGCGAGCGCCTCCTCGAGCTTCCAGACGTCGCGCACGCTCGGGTGCGGGCCGTCGAAGTTGATCGCAGAAGGGCTCCCGATCAGCACGTCGATGGTGCCGGGGTGGACCTTCGCCCAGCCGCTGGAGGTGATCGCCTGACGGACCACCTTCTCTTTCGGGTTCGCCAGGACGTCGGCGATGTTGAGTCGTCCGGCCACCTGGATGTCCATCCCGGTGGAGACGTCGGACTGCGGGTCGAGGTCGACGACGAGAGTCCGGACGCCTCGGGCGAAAGCCGCTGAGGCCAGCCCGAGTGTCACGGTCGTCTTGCCGACGCCCCCCTTGAGAGAGCTGACGCTGAGTACGTGCACGGACACCACGTTACCTTCCCCTAGGCTGAGGGAACACTCAGCCCCGCCCCATGCGCATCGAAAACGCTGCGCATCGAGCTTTCAGAGGTGTGCATGTTCCAGAAGATCCTTGTGGCGAACCGCGGCGAGATCGCGATCCGCGCATTCCGTGCAGCAGTCGAAGTGGGGGCGCGCACCGTCGCGGTGTTCCCTCATGAGGACCGCGGCTCGGTGCATCGGCTCAAGGCCGACGAGGCCTACGAGATCGGGGAGCGCGGCCATCCGGTGCGCGCATACCTCAACGTCGACGAGATCATCCGCGTCGCTCTCGAATCGGGAGCGGATGCGATCTACCCCGGATACGGCTTCCTCTCGGAGAACCCCGAGCTGGCCGAGAAGGCTGCAGCCAACGGCATCGTGTTCATCGGTCCGCCCTCCAAAGTCCTGGAGATGGCGGGGAACAAGGTCGAGGCGAAGCGTCATGCGATCGAGGCGGGCGTGCCCGTCCTCCGATCCACGGAAGCCTCCGACGACGTCGATGCTCTCGTCGCCCAGGCGGAGGACATCGGGTTCCCGCTCTTCGCCAAGGCGGTCGCCGGCGGCGGCGGTCGCGGCATGCGCCGTGTCGAGACGTTCGGTGATCTCGCCCCCGCGCTGGCCGAGGCCATGCGCGAGGCGGCCAGCGCATTCGGAGACGCCCGGATGTTCCTCGAGCAGGCGGTCGTGCGCCCGCGGCACATCGAGGTGCAGATCCTCGCGGACAAGACCGGCGAGACCGTGCACCTGTTCGAGCGCGACTGCTCGGTGCAGCGACGTCACCAGAAGGTCGTGGAGATCGCTCCGGCTCCGAACCTCGACGACAGCGTCCGCACCGCGCTGCACGGGTACGCGGTCGCGTTCGCGCGGTCCATCGGCTACGAGAACGCCGGCACGGTCGAGTTCCTGCTCGAGACGGCGGGGGAGCGCACGGGCGAGGTCGTCTTCATCGAGATGAACCCGCGCATCCAGGTGGAGCACACGGTCACCGAGGAGGTGACCGACGTCGACCTCGTGCAGAGCCAGATGCGCATCGCGTCCGGGCAGACCCTCGCCGACCTGGGCCTGCAGCAGGAGAATCTGCATCTGCGTGGCGCGGCGCTGCAGTGCCGGATCACGACGGAGGACCCGACGCAGGGCTTCCGTCCCGACACCGGAAAGATCACGACCTACCGCTCGCCCGGCGGCGCCGGCATCCGTCTCGACGGCGGAACCGTGCACCAGGGGGCACAGATCAGCCCGCACTTCGACTCCATGCTGGCGAAGCTGACCTGCCGTGGTCGCGACTTCCCCGCCGCCGTCGCCCGAGCGCGTCGCGCCCTGGCGGAATTCCGCATCCGCGGCGTCTCCACCAACATCCCCTTCCTGCAGGCGCTGCTGGAGGATGACGCGTTCATCGCGGGCGATGTGAGCACCTCGTTCATCGACGAGCGGCCCGAGCTTCTGCGCGGGCGGGTGTCGAAGGACCGCGGGACGAAGTACTTGAACTGGCTGGTCGATGTCACCGTCAACAAGCCGCACGGCGCCCACCCGGGAGTGATCGATCCCTCGTCGAAGCTGCCGACGGTCGAGCTGACCACGGAACCGCCGGCCGGCTCTCGTCAGCGGCTTCTCGAACTCGGGCCGGAGGGCTTCGCCCGCAGCCTCCGCGAGCAGACCACCTTGGCGATCACCGACACCACCTTCCGTGATGCGCACCAGTCCCTCCTGGCGACGAGGGTCCGCACGAAGGACCTCGTCGCGGCCGCTCCGTACCTGGCGCGGCTGACCCCTGGACTGCTGTCCGTCGAGGCCTGGGGCGGCGCGACCTACGACGTCGCCCTGCGGTTCCTGGGCGAGGACCCGTGGGAGCGGCTCGACAAGCTGCGTGCCGCATTGCCGAACGTCGCGATCCAGATGCTGCTGCGCGGCCGCAACACGGTCGGCTACACGCCCTACCCGACGGCGGTCACCGAGGCGTTCGTCGCGGAGGCGGCTGCCAGTGGTGTCGACATCTTCCGCATCTTCGACGCGCTCAACGACGTGGAGCAGATGCGACCGGCGATCGAGGCCGTCCGCAAGACGGGCACGGCTGTCGCCGAGGTGGCGCTCTGCTACACCGGCGACCTGCTCGACCCCGCAGAAGACCTCTACACGCTCGACTACTACCTGAAGCTGGCCGACCAGATCGTCGAGGCGGGCGCGCACATCATCGCGATCAAGGACATGGCGGGCCTGCTGCGCCCGGCGGCCGCGGCGAAGCTCGTCGCAGCGCTGCGTGAGCGTTTCGACCTCCCGGTGCATCTGCACACGCACGACACGCCGGGCGGTCAGCTGGCCACGCTCCTCGCAGCCAGCGCCGTCGGCGTCGATGCCGTGGATGCGGCGTCGGCACCTCTGTCCGGCACCACGAGCCAGCCGTCCCTGTCTTCGCTCGTCGCAGCTCTCGCGCACACCGAGCGGGACAGCGGGATCTCGCTCGACGGCGTGTCCGACCTCGAGCCGTACTGGGAAGCGGTGCGTCGGGCGTACGCTCCGTTCGAGTCCGGGCTTCCGGGGCCGACGGGGCGCGTCTACCACCACGAGATCCCCGGCGGTCAGCTCTCGAATCTGCGTCAGCAGGCGAAGGCGCTGGGCCTCGCGGACGACTTCGAGCTCATCGAGGACATGTACGCAGCCGCCGACCGGATCCTGGGACGCGTGCCGAAGGTGACTCCCTCCTCCAAGGTGGTCGGCGACCTGGCCCTTCACCTCGCAGCCGTGAAGGCGGATCCCGCCGACTTCGAGGCCAACCCGGAGAAGTACGACGTGCCGGATTCGGTCGTCGGCTTCATGGCGGGCGAGCTGGGCGATCTGCCCGGCGGGTGGCCGGAGCCCTTCCGGACGAAGGTTCTCGCCGGACGCTCGGTGCGGCTCGGTCTCACGGAGATCACCTCGGAGGACGAGGCAGCACTCGCCGGAACCAGCGCCGAGCGGCGGACACGACTGAACACCCTGCTGTTCCCCGGACCGACCGCGGAATTCGCCCAGCGCCGTGAGCTCTTCGGCGATCTCTCCGTGCTCGACACCAGCGACTACCTCTACGGCTTGGTCGCAGGGCAGGAGCACATGATCGAGATCGATCGGGGAGTGCAGCTCTACGTCGGTATCGAAGCGATCGGTGAAGCGGACGACAAGGGCATGCGGACCGTGATGACGACGCTCAACGGACAGCTCCGCCCCGTGTTCGTGCGCGATCGCTCGATCGTCGTCGACGCGCACGAGGTGGAGAAGGCGGACACCTCTGTTCCCGGGCAGGTCGCGGCTCCGTTCTCGGGGGTCGTGACTCTGAAGGCCGAAGTCGGCGCCGCAGTGCGGGCCGGGGAGCCGGTCGCGTCGATCGAGGCGATGAAGATGGAAGCGGCCATCACCGCGCCCGTCGACGGCGTCATCGAGCGCCATGCGATCGCCGAGACGCAGCAGGTGGATGCCGGAGATCTTTTGGTCGTGATCCGCCCCGCGCACTAACCTTGTGCGGGCGAGGCCTGCGCACCATGTGCGCATACCCGAGGCCCGCACAGGCTGGGAGCGAGATCGTGACACCGAAGAACATCACTGACCCCGACGAGAGCCCGCTGGGGGTGCTCGATGAAGCCGCGTCACTCGACACGGCCGGCATCGGCATCCTCGGCGGGACCGCGCAGGTCAGCGTGACGCTGCCCAAGGACGAGGATGACGACCTCACCGACGACGGGGTCGTCGAGGGAGAGGTGGTCGGCGACCTCGTGATCGACCCTCCCGCTGCCGTGCAGCCCGCGGTGGCGCCCGCGTCCGCGGCGAAGCCGTTGGCCTCGGGGGAGCCCGCCGTGGAGGCGACCGCCGCTCCGGCCGAGCGTGCGGCCCCCGCGAAGAAGCCGAAGAAGCAGAAGGCAGCGGCGAAGACCCCGATCCCGACCCCGGTCCCGGCTCCGAAGAAGGTCGAAGATCTCGGGCGTCCGGCGAGAGGGGTCGACGAGACCGCGGTCGAGAAGCCCGCGGTCGACGAGCCCGAGCCCGAGGCCGAGGTCGTCGAGTCGGCGGTCGTCCACGCCGCCGCGATCGACGAGGCCCCGGTGTCCTCGCCTCCGCTGGTCCATCCGCGTTCGGAGAACATCATCGATGCCGTGGTCATCGAAGAACCCGACGCCACCGCGCTCGTCGATACGCCGGACGACGACGAGCAGTCCGAAGAGGCGGCCACTGCGGAACGCTTCCTCGCCAGAGCGAAGGCCGACGCCGCACCGGCGCCCGCTGCACCGGCGCCCGCTGCGTCCGTGCCCGCTGCACCGGCGCCCGCTGCGTCCGTGCCTGCCAGAGCGTCCGTCGAGAAGGAGAACAGGTCCGTGTCCACTCCCGATGAGAACAAGTCCGTCGCCTCCCAGCCCGTCCGACCCGCTCCGCGCGTCGACGTCACGCTCACGTCCAAACGTCTGGACGACCTGGGCGATGCCTCGAGGGAGTCGGCTGACCTGCTGACCGCCGACCGGCTGCTCGACCCGCACCGGCTCGCGAAGCCCGAACCGGAAGGCGCGTGGAGCCACTTCCTCTATGCCGTCTCCGGGCGGCGCATCAACATCGGAGACGGACGCCGTGCGCGCGAGCGCAAGGCCCTGTCGGCGCGGATCGCCGCTCCGCTCGCCGGCGGAGCGCGGTTCGTCCCGGTGCTCTCGCGCAAGGGGGGAGTCGGCAAGACGACGATCACCGCGCTGCTCGGCATGGCTCTGGCCGACGCGCGCGAGGATCGTGTGATCGCTGTCGACGCCAACCCTGATCGGGGCACGCTCGCGGAGCGCATCGTGCGTCCGCACCACAGTAAGTCCGTACGCGACCTCGTCCGCATCCATGACGACGTCAAGGGATACCACGACATCTCGGCCATCGTCGCCAGGGACGCGACACGACTCGACGTGCTCGCCTCCGACTCCGACCCGCGCATCGCCGAGGCCTTCAGCGACAGCGACTACCGTGACGTCGCCGGTGTCGCCGCGCACTACTACTCCCTGGTCCTCACGGACACCGGAACCGGCATCGTCCACTCGGTGATGTCGGCGACCCTCGACCTCGCGGATCAGATCGTCATCGTCTCCGGACTCAGCGTCGACGAGGCCCGGCTGGCCTCCGAGACCCTCACCTGGCTCGAGACCAACGGCTATGCGGAGCAGGCGCGCGACGCGATCGTGGTTCTCAACCAGTCGACGCCGGGAACCCCGTTGGTGCGACTGAACGAACTCCAGGCGCACTTCGCCACCCGTGCCCGCAGCGTCGTCCGTGTCCCCTACGACCCGCAGATCGCGGGTGGAGGGACGATCGTGTTCGCGAACCTGCTCCCGGAGACCCGGATCGCCGCCCGAGAGCTGGCGGCACTGCTGGTCGAGGGCCTGCGGGCGAAGGCTGCCTGATGGCGGTTCGTGAGATCCGCATCTTCGGCGACCCGGTTCTGCGCAGCGTCTGCGCACCGATCGACGAGATCGACGACGGTGTGCGGGCGCTCGTGGCCGACCTCGTCGACACCGTCGAACTCCCCGGACGTGCCGGCGTCGCCGCCCCGCAGATCGGTGTCGCGCTCCGCGCCTTCAGCTACAACATCGACGGCGACATCGGGTACGTGCTCAACCCCGTCCTCACCGAGGTGCGCGGTGAGCCGCAGCCGACGGGGGAGGGATGCCTCTCGGTTCCCGGCCTCTGGCACGATGCCCAGCGCTACCCGTGGGCGCGCGTCGAGGGCATCGACCTCGACGGCGAGACCGTGGTGCTCGAGGGCGAGGGGCTGCTCGCCCAGGCGCTGCAGCACGAGACCGATCACCTCGACGGCAAGCTGTTCCTGACGCGTCTCGACCCGGAGACCCGCAAGATCGCCATGCGCGAGGTCCGCGAGAGCGCCTGGTTCTGAACATACGAAGAAGGGCCCCGCGCGAGCGGGGCCCTTCTTCGTGAAGATAGTCCGTCGGAGCGTCAGCCGCCGATCGCCACGTTGGTCGTGGCGACGGGCTCGTCGTAGATCGCGGCGATCTCGTCGGCGAAGTCGTTCATGATGACGTTGCGCTTGATCGAGAGCTTCGGCGTCAGGTGACCGGAAGCCTCCGTCCACTCCGAGTCGAGGATCGTGAATTTCCGGATCGACTCGGCACGCGAGACGTGGGCGTTCGCGATGTCCACCGCTCGCTGCACCTCGGCACGGACAGCGGCGTTCTTGGACGCGTCCTCGAGCGACATCTTCGCCTCGAGGCCGTTGTTCGCGAGCCACGTCGGGAGCATCTCGGGGTCGAGGGTGACGAGCGCCGAGATGAACGGACGCTGGTCGCCCACCACGACGACCTGTCCGATGATCGGGTTGGCGCGGATCGGGTCCTCGAGTGCTGCGGGAGCGACGTTCTTGCCGCCGGCGGTGACGATGATCTCCTTCTTGCGTCCGGTGATCGTGAGGAAGCCCTCGGAGTCGAAGCTGCCGATGTCACCGGTGTGGAACCAGCCGCCCTCGCTGAAGGCTTCCGCCGTCGCTTCGGGGTTGTTCCAGTACTCCTTGAACACGTTGATGCCGCGCACTTCGATCTCGCCGTCGTCGGCGAGGCGCACGCCCACACCCGGGAGCGCAGGGCCGACGGTCCCGATCTTGGACTTGTCCGCCAGGTTCACCGTCGCGGGTGCCGTCGTCTCGGTGAGACCGTATCCCTCGAGGATGACCACGCCGAGGCTGTGGAAGAAGTGACCCAGCCGCGAGCCCAGGGGAGCGGAGCCCGAGACGGCATACACGACGTTGCCGCCCATCGCCTCGCGGAGCTTGCTGTACACGAGCTTGTTGAAGAGGGCGAACTTGAGCTTCATCCCGAACGGGATCTTCTTGCCCGCCTCCAACAGCTTCGAGTGCTCGATGGCGACGTCGGCCGCGGCGCGGAAGATCTTGCCCTTGCCCCCGGCCTCGGCCTTCTGCTCGGCGGAGTTGTACACCTTCTCGAACACGCGGGGCACGGCGAGAAGGAAGGTGGGCTTGAACGACCCGAGCGCGGGCAGGAGCTGGCGCGTGTCCGGCTGGTGACCGGTGCGCACCCCGGCGTGGATGTCGAGGATCGAGATGAAGCGCGCGAACACGTGCGCCGTGGTGATGAAGAGCAGCGTGGAAGCGCCGGGGGTCTGTACGACGGCGTCGAGCGCCTTGGCCGAGTTGCGGGACAGCTCGACGAAGTTGCTGTGCGTGAGCACGCACCCCTTCGGCCGCCCGGTCGAGCCGGAGGTGTAGATGAGTGTCGCGATGTCGGAACCGACGGCGAGGGTACGGCGTCGTTCGATCTCCGCGTCGGTCACCGAGGCGCCCTGAGCGGTCAGGGTGTCGATGGCGCCGAGGTGCAGCTGCCAGACCTCGCGGAGCAGCGGCAGGTCCCCGCGCACCTCATCGACGCGTGCGAAGTGCTCGGAGGTCTCCACGATCAGAGCGATCGCACCGGAGTCTTCGAGGATCCACTGGATCTGCGACGGCGAGCTGGTCTCGTAGATCGGCACCATCACCGCGCCGGCGTAGAAGAGCGCGAAATCCACGAGCGTCCACTCGTACGTCGTGCGTGCGAGGAAGCCGACCTTCTCGCCGGGCTGGATGCCGGCCGCGGCGAAGCCCTTCGCCAGAGCGACGACGGCCGTCTGGAAGTCGGCTGCGGAGATGTCGCGCCAGCCGTCGCCGTCGGGCACGGAGAAGAGCGCACGATCCGGAGTGGCTTCGACGCGCTTCACCAGCAGGTCGGCGACGTTCGCGTCGGGATCGGCGGGGACGATCGCGGGGACTTCAAACTGGACCACGGCAGCTCCTTCGGTACCGGTCGGGCACGGGTGTCCTTCGAGTGTAGGGCATGGAATCGGGTCGCGCCCGAGGTGAGACTCAGTCGCTCCTGAGGTCGAGAACGCGAGAACTCCGAGGCACGGGGCGCGGCGGCGCTAGACTTCACCTCGATGTTCTACTGGCTGATGAAGTACGTCGTTATCGGCCCCGTGGTCAAGGGTGTCTTCCGCCCCTGGATCGTGGGGCGGAACAACGTGCCCGCGAACGGTGCGGCGATCCTCGCGAGCAACCACCTCTCCTTCGCCGATTCCATCTTCCTGCCGCTGGTCATCGACCGGTCGATGTCCTTCCTCGCGAAGAGCGACTACTTCACCGGGCGCGGACTCAAAGGCTGGGCGACGAAGTTCTTCATGAAGGCCACCGGTCAGATCCCGATCGACCGGTCCGGCGGCAAGGCCTCGGAGGCCTCCCTGAACACGGGGCTTCAGGTGCTCGGCGGTGGCGACCTGCTCGGCATCTACCCCGAGGGCACGCGCAGCCCCGACGGCAAGCTGTACCGCGGTCGAACGGGCATCGCCCGGATGGCGCTCGAGGCGAAGGTCCCCGTGGTCCCCGTGATCATGGTCGACACCGACACGGCCATGCCGATCGGCAGGCGCCTGCCGCGCATCGTGCGCGTCGGCATCGTGATCGGGGAGCCTCTCGACTTCTCCCGGTACGCCGGCATGGAGAACGACCGCTACATCCTCCGATCGGTCACCGACGAGATCATGGTGGCCCTGCAGCGCCTCGGCGAGCAGACCTACGAGGACGTCTACGCGTCGACGGTCAAAGACCGCCTCCCGACCCGCGTCACATAGCCCTCGGCGCGCGTCTGGGCAGTACGCGCGACCACTAGGCTGGAACGCATGCTCCCGCACCACATCGAAGCCCTTGATGCATGGCGCTCGCTTCCCATCAAGCAGCAGCCGCAGTGGCCCGACGCGGACCGCGTCGCCGACGTCTCCCGTCAGATCGCAGGCCTCCCGCCGCTGGTGTTCGCGGGTGAGGTCGACAACCTCCGCGAGCGCCTCGCGCGCGCCGCCTCCGGGCAGGCGTTCCTCCTGCAAGGCGGAGACTGCGCCGAGACCTTCGCGGGAGCGACGGCCGAGCAGATCCGCAATCGCATCAAGACGGTGCTGCAGATGGCCGTGGTGCTGACCTACGGTGCGTCGATGCCGATCGTCAAGATGGGCCGCATGGCCGGTCAGTTCGCCAAGCCGCGCTCCAGCGACAACGAGACGCGTGGCGAGGTCACCCTGCCCGCGTACCGCGGCGACATCGTGAACGGCTATGACTTCACCGAGGGATCCCGCACGGCGGACCCTGCTCGTCTCCTGCAGGGGTACCACACGGCGGCATCCACGCTGAACCTGATCCGTGCGTTCACGCAGGGTGGGTTCGCCGACCTCCGCGAGGTGCACTCGTGGAACAAGGGCTTCGCGCAGAACCCGGCCAACCAGCGTTACGAGCGCATGGCGGCCGAGATCGACCGTGCGATCAAGTTCATGGAGGCGGCGGGTGCCGACTTCGATGAGCTCAAGCGAGTGGAGTTCTTCACCGGCCACGAGGGCCTGCTGATGGACTACGAGCGTCCGATGACGCGCATCGACTCGCGCACCGACACCCCGTACAACACCTCCGCGCACTTCCTCTGGATCGGCGAGCGCACGCGGGAGCTCGACGGCGCGCACGTCGACTACTTCTCCAAGATCCGCAACCCGATCGGAGTGAAGCTCGGACCGACGACGACGCCCGAGACCGCGCTCGCCCTGATCGACAAGCTCGACCCCGAGCGTGAGCCCGGTCGGCTCACCTTCATCACGCGGATGGGTGCGGGCAAGATCCGCGACGCTCTGCCGCCGCTGCTCGAGGCCGTCCGTGACTCCGGGGCGCAGCCGCTGTGGGTCACCGACCCGATGCACGGCAACGGCATCACCACGCCGACCGGATACAAGACCCGTCGCTTCGACGACGTCGTCGACGAGGTGCGCGGCTTCTTCGAGGCGCACCGTGCGGTCGGCACGTTCCCGGGCGGGATCCACGTCGAGCTCACCGGGGACGACGTCACCGAGTGCCTCGGCGGGTCCGAGCAGATCGACGAGGCCGCGCTGGCGACCCGCTACGAGAGCCTGTGCGACCCGCGCCTGAACCACATGCAGTCGCTGGAGCTGGCGTTCCTCGTGGCCGAGGAGCTCGAGAAGCGCTGACGCTGTAGACGAAGAGGGGGCCGGAATCGCATTCCGGCCCCCTCTTCGTCTGTTCGGCCTCAGCCGGAGAAGCTCATCGTGAGGGTGATGGTCGTACCCTTGCGCTGGGCGTCGGTCGGGCTGTACGACTCGACCTTGGTGTTCTCGTTGGCGAAGAGATCCCACACCGAATCCGGGAGTCCGGTGCCGCTCGTGTACGACCACTTGAAGCCGGCGTCGTTCAGCGCGCGCGTCGCCTCGTCACGGGTCTTTCCGGACACATCGGGCACGTCGAACAGCGGGGGACCCTCGGAGATGATGAGCTGCACGGTCTCGCCCGGGCGCCAGGCGCCTTCCGTCGGCCGGTCGGCGATCCCGATGACCCGGTCCTTCCCGATGCCGTCGCTGGTCTGGTAGAGGCTGTCCGGGTTGACCTTCAGCCCCTTGCCCGTGAGCGCGTCCGTGGCCTGGGCGACGCTGAGGTCGCTGACATCGGGGACCGCGCCGCGCGACACCTGGATCGTCGCCGTGTCGGTCTCATGTACCGTGCAGCCCTCGGCGCAGCCGAATGCGTCTCCGCCGTCGCGCGGTGTTATGCGGACGTTGATGACCTTGCCGTCGTCGAGGTCACCGAAGTATTCCTCGTCGTCCGTGAGTTCGAGGTTGGCCGCCTGCAGCGCCGCGCGGACGTCGTCCGACGCCACGCCGGCGACCGGGGCGATGTCGTGGGATGCAGGACCCGACGACACCACGACCGTGACGGTCGTCCCCTTGTCGAGGCGGGCACCTTCTTCGGGGTCGGTCTCTATCACCGCACCGGCCTCGACATCGACGGAAGGCTCGTCCTTCTGCGTCGGGACGAACCCGGCGTCGACCAGGAGGGCCGCGGCCTCGTCGTACGTCTTGCCGGCGACACCCGGCATGGCGATCAGTGAGCCGGGGCCGGATCCGAACCACCAGCCCACACCGCCGGCGAGCACCGCCAACAGCAGCACCAGTGTCAGGAGGAACGCTCCGCGGGCCCGGCGCTTCGACGCTCGGCGTCGAAGGAGCGTCGCGTTGTCGATCTCGGCAGGGACCGGTGCAGTCGGATCCGCGATGACCATCGTCCCCGGCATCACCTTGGTGAGGTCTCCGGAGTCGGCATGGCTGTGTTGCGGAGCGGTCGCTCTCGCTGCGGTCGGGGTGACACCGAGTTCGCGCTCGATGGCACGCAGGCGCTCGAGCATCTGCTGGGCGTCGTCCGGTCGCTCGTCGGGAGACTTCTCCGTCGCCCAGAGCACGAGTTCGTCGAGCTGTTCCGGCACGGCGGGGTTGCGCACGCTCGGACGCGGCACCGACTCGGTGGCGTGCTGGAACGCGATCTGCATGGGCTGCTCGCCCTTGTAGGGCTGCTCGCCGACGAGCATCTCGTACAGCATTATGCCGAGGGCATAGATGTCGCTGCGGGCGTCCGCGGTCCCACGGGTCACCAGCTCCGGGGCGAGGTAGGCGATCGTCCCGAGCAGCTGCTGCCCGGTCGCCGTGTTCGCCGTGGTCGCTCTGGCCAGCCCGAAGTCGCCGATCTTGATGCGCCCGTCCTCCGCGAGGAGCACGTTCTCCGGCTTGACGTCGCGGTGCACGATTCCGGCGCGATGCGCGGCCGAGAGCCCGGCGAGGATCGCATCCATGATCGTGATCGTCTGCGGGATGGTGAGTCGTTTCTGCTCACGCAGCAGCTCGCGCAGGGTGATGCCGGGCAGATACTCCATCACGAGGTAGGCGAGTTCGCCGTCCTGCCCCTGATCGAAGACGTTGACGACGTGTGGATCCGCCAGCCTGGCGGCTGCGCGGGCCTCCTGGATGAAGCGGCTCTGGAACGCCGAATCGTCGCTGAGGTGGGCGTGCATGACCTTGAGCGCGATGCGCCGCTCGAGGCGGAGGTCGGTGGCGACGTAGACCGTCGCCATCCCTCCGCGCGCGATCCGAGCACGGACGCGGTAGCGACCGTCGACAAGCCGCCCGATGAGGGGGTCGGCCTGCTGATTGGTCGTCACGTCAGAATTCTATTGAGAACTGCCTGAAAGACAGGGGAGCGGCTCACCTCTCGGCCCTGCGGATTTTATGGAAGTGGTCAGCCGTGGAGGGCGAGCCAGCTGTAGGCCTGCGTCTCCCACTGCCCGTACTTGTCCGGATAGGCGGAGATCTGCACGGCCTGAGCGGCGGATGTGAACGGCATGCTCTCCCACCCGGCGATGTCGAGCAGACCGCGCGTCATGTGTCCGTTCGGGTCGTTCCGCCCGCCGTAGAAGACGCGGGTGCTCCGGTCGGCGTCCATGATCTGCGCCGGCGTTCCCCACCCGGTGCTCGGACGCTGCTGGAAGATGCCGAGGGAGTCGCGGTCACCCCAGTCGAGGTTGCGGAGACCCGATTCCACCATGCCGGTCGCGAGTGCGAGGGCGATTCCCCGATCGGGGATGCCGAGCTCTCGACCGACGCGGATGATGAGCGCGGCGTTCGCCGCCTGCTCGCTGTCGAGGGTCGCAGACCGCTGTCCGCCCACCGTGGCTGTTGCCGCTGCGGGAGGTGCGGCAGCAGGTGCCGCACGAACCGCGAGCTTCTGCCCGGGGTAGATGATCGAGGACGGGCCCAGTCCGTTCAGGGCGAACACCGTCTGCGTGGTGATGCCGTACTTCTGGGCGATCCCGTAGACGGTGTCGCCGGCGACGACCATGTGCGATGCCGTGGCGGCGGGCGTGGGCGCGGACGCCGGTGCTGCTGCCGGTGCGGCGGCGGGCGCAGCCGAGCCGGTCACCGCCAGGGCCTGTCCGGGGTAGATCACCGATGCGCGCGTGAGCCCGTTCGCAGCCAGGACCGCATCGACGGTGGTTCCGTACTTCTGCGCGATGGCGTACACGGTGTCGCCCGCGACCACCTTGTGCGAGGTGGAGGTCGCAGCAGCAGGAGCGGGAGCAGGGGCGGGAGACGCAGCGGCTGTCCGCAGCGTCAGCGTCTGGCCCGGGTAGATCACCGAGCGCCAGGAGAGATGGTTCCAGGCGAGCACGTCGACGGTGCGGAGTCCGAAACGCGAGGCGATCGATGAGACCGTGTCGCCCGGTCGCACGACATAGCTCGCCGGCGCTGCCTGTGCCGGCACCACGCGCACGGGAATGCTGCGGTGGCGCTCGATCGGAGCGAGATCGGTGGTCGTCGCGGCTGCTTCGGCCGGAGCAGCGGTGAGAGTGGCGGCGAGAGCGCCGAGCACGGCGGCGGGCACTCCGAACTGCAGGCTTCGCGTCCGACGCGTGGCGGTCTTGGTTCTCAAGGCGGGCCCCCTTTTCGAGCACTTCACGCTGACACGGATGTAAACGGAAGTCAACAGAAGTGATGCAAGTGAAGGATGTGACTGGAGGGGCGACATGCGATGCCTCTGCAGAGATGAGATAGTGGGCAACGTGTCTGAGAACGTTGCTGGAACCCCCGCCGCCGCTGATGTCGAGTGGCTGACCATGCCCGATCTCGTCGAGGTGCTCGACGAGCCCCTCGGTCGTGTCCGCCGCCTGATCGACGACCACTATCTGGTCGGGTCGCGTCGCAGCGGCACCTTCGCGGTTCCGGCGGTGTTCATCGTCGACGGGCATCCGCTCAGCTCGCTGCGGGGGACGATCATCGTGCTGCAGGATGCCGGCTTCTCCGACGATGAGCTGATCGACTGGCTCCTCACGGAGGAGGAGACCCTCGGTCGCTCGCCGATCGACGCGCTGCTGGCCGGGCACAAGAGCGCGGTCCGGCGGCTCGCGCGCACCCTCGCCTGAGACGGGTTCCGCGTCAGGCGGAGCGGACGGTGGCGGCTCGCGCCAGCTCGCGCAGCTCGCCGACTGCCGCGTTGTCGAGGCGAGCACCCGATAGGGCGCGATCCGCTTCGCGCGCATAATCGGCGATCATCGCCTCCACCCGGTCCAGTGCACCGGAGTCGGTGATGGTGGCCTGCAGGAACGACACCTGCTGCGCGGTCAGCTCCGGGTCGCCGAGCATCTCGTCGAGAAGATTCCGCGCCGACGGGTCGAGGGCCTGCCGGGTGAGGGCGATGAGTACCGTGCGCTTTCCCTCTCGAAGATCATCCCCGGCCGGCTTGCCCGTGACGGACGCGTCTCCGAAGACCCCGAGCACGTCGTCGCGGAGTTGGAAGGCCATGCCGATCGGGTGTCCGAAGCGACGCAGCGCCGCCGTCTGATCGGGTTCGGCGCCGGCGAGGGCCGCGCCCAGGACCAGCGGCTGCTCGATGCTGTACCTGGCGGACTTCAGCGACGCCACGCGCAGCGCTCGCTCGGCATGGAGTCCACCGTCGTTGACGCTCCAGGCCGACTCCTCGGCGATGTCGAGAAACTGCCCCGTGGTCACGTCTCGGCGCATCCTGGCGTATTCGGAGCGCACGTCCCCGGCGTGCGGGAGCCCCTCGAGGGCGGACTCGAGCAGGTCGTCGCTCCAGGCGACGAGGAGATCACCGAGGAGGATCGCGGAAGCGCGGCCGAAGGCCTCAGCATCGCCGGACCAGCCGGCCGAACGGTGCGACTCCTCGAGGGCGCGGTGGGCGGCCGGGCGGCCGCGGCGCGTGTCCGAGTTGTCGATCAGATCGTCATGGACGAGCGCGGCCGATTGAAAGATCTCCAACGCGGTGCAGATGTCCCAGAGGGCATCCGTCTCGGTCGCGGTGCGATCGCTGAATCGGCTGACGGCCCGCCACCCGGCGTGGCAGAACCGGGCGCGCAACCGCTTCCCTCCTTCGAGCGTGCCGGCAGCGGCATCGAAGAAGGAGGCGGCATCCGGGCCGTACTCCGAGGATTCCTCGCGCATCCGAGTGAGGAATCGGTCGAGGCGTGCGGCGACCGCACCGGGAACGGGGGAGGAAGTCGGCACGACTCCCAGCATACGTAAAGCAAGGGGACGCCGAACTGCTAGCCCCGGACGCCCGGGCGCGCGTAGAATGGAACGCACGATACCCGAGGGGGACGAAATGCCACTCTCCGAACAGGAGCAGCGTCTGCTCGACGAGATGGAACGCCATCTCCTCCACAACGATGCCGACGTCGTCAGCGCGCCGTCCGGCGACCGTGCGCTGAGCTACCGAAATCTGGTCTACGGGGCTCTTCTCCTGCTCGCCGGAGTCGGCGGCCTCGTGGCCGGCGTCATCCTCGGCGGCGTGTGGGGCATCGTGGTCGGCGTGATCGGATTCGCGGCGATGCTCGCCGGAGTCATGGTCGCCGTCACGCCCGTGCGTCGAGCGACTCCCGCCGAGCCGCGAGAGCGTTCCGCCCCGAAGCGTCAGGATTCCGCCTCGTTCATGGACCGTATGAATGATCGCTGGGATCGGCGCCAGGACGGTCACTGACCCCCCGCAGATTTTCACGACAGAAGCCCGGATGCTGAGCATCCGGGCTTCTGTCGTTAACGCGCGCCCCGCTCTGCTCCTCCACTGAGCCTCCACCTTCCTCCACCGCGGAATTCCGCGGTTCTTCGGCGCGCCCTTCGGGCCGATGGTGCGATATCTGCGGATTGGTCGTAGGTAAGTGGAGGAAAGTGGAGTAAAGTGGGGCGCACCTCGAGTTGGCCGGACGGAGAGGGGGTGGTGGCCGATGCTGCTGGGTACGCACTCACCCAAGCTGGACGACAAAGGACGGGTCATCCTTCCTGCGAAGTTCCGCGAAGACCTCGGCGGCGGCATCGTCGTCACCCGAGGCCAGGAACGCTGCCTCTACGTCTTCAGCACGGCCGAGTTCGAGGCGATGCACGAGCGGATCCGTCAGGCCCCGCTCGCCAACAAGCAGGCGCGTGACTTCATGCGACTGTTCCTCTCCGGAGCGAGCGCGGAGATGCCCGACAGCCAGAACCGCATCACCATCCCCGCGCACCTGCGTCAGTACGCAGGTCTGCAGAAAGAGCTCATCGTCACCGGAGTCGGCGCACACGCCGAGATCTGGGATGCCGAGAGCTGGAACACCTACCTCGCCGCCGGCGAGGAGACCTACTCGGACCTCGAGCAGGAGGTGATTCCGGGACTCTTCTGACCACGGCTGTGATGCCCCGCCGCTCCCGCCCCGACACACTTCCCCGGTGCCGGGTCGAGAAGCGGAGGGGGATCAGAGCCGAAGGTCACCCCGAGAAAGATCATGAACCTCCGAGACATTCACACCCCCGTACTGCTCGACCGCTGCGTCGAGCTGCTCGCTCCCGCCCTCCAGGCGGACGGAGCGGTGCTCGTCGATGCCACGCTCGGCATGGGCGGCCACTCGGAGGCGCTGCTCGAGCGCTTCCCGAACATCCGCCTCGTCGGACTAGACCGCGACACCGACGCCCTGCGCATCGCGGGGGAGCGGCTCGCGCGCTTCAAAGACCGCGTGACGCTCGTGCATACGGTGTACGACGAGATCGGCCTGCACGCCCAGGGCGCCGCGGGCATCCTCTTCGACCTCGGCGTCTCCTCGCTGCAGCTGGACGAGGCCGAGCGAGGATTCGCGTACTCGAAGGATGCTCCGCTCGACATGCGTATGGATCAGACCAAGGGCGTCACAGCGGCCGACGTCATCGCGACCTACAACGAGGGCAACCTGCGGCGCATCTTCGAGCGGTACGGCGAGGAGAAGCTCGCCGGCCGTTACGCGCGCTTCATCATCGATGCTCGGCAGAAGCAGCCGATCACGCGCTCCGGCCAGCTGGTCGAGATCCTGATCGCCGCGACTCCGGCGGCCGCTCAGCGCGCCGGGCACCCGGCCAAGCGCGTGTTCCAGGCCCTGCGCATCGAGGTGAACAGGGAGCTCAACGTGCTCGCCGATGCCATCCCGTCCGCGATGGATGCGCTCAGCGTCGGTGGACGCATCGTCGTGATGTCGTACCAGTCGCTCGAGGACCGCCTGGTCAAGCAGGCGTTCGCCGCCGCCGCAGCCTCGACTGCTCCGGCAGGGCTCCCCGTCGAGCTTCCCGAGCATGCTCCGAAGTTCCGCATCCTCACCAAGGGGGCGGAACTCGCCTCCGACGAAGAACGCGCGCGCAACCCGCGGGCGATCCCCGTGCGGCTCCGCGCCGCCGAGAAGCTGCGGGAGAGCGCATGAGCCTGAACGCCGTCGTCCGCAAACCGGTCCAGCCGGTCGCACCGGCGCGAGAGCCCCAACGGAGACTGCAGCCGGTCACCCGACCTGCAGTCCGCCGCAAGCCCAAGCTCGCCTACGCGCTCGTCGCCCTGGGCGGTGCGCTGGCGATCGGCGCGGCTCAGGTCGCGCTGTCGCTCGCGATCACACAGGACTCGTTCACACTCGCCGGTCTCTCGTCCCAGCAGCGTGAGCTGAGTCTGCAGACGCACGCTCTCCAGGAGGAGCTCACCGGTCTGAGCTCACCGCAGGTGCTCGCCAACAGCGCTGCGGGACTCGGGATGGTGGTGGCGGGATCGCCGTCGTACCTGCGTCTGAGCGATGGCGCGGTGTTCGGCACCGGGGCGGGAGCGGACTGGACGTCGACCGTGAACCCGGGTGGAGCGGGTGCAGTGAGCAACTCACTGATCGTCAAGCCCGCGCCGACGGAGACGAAGACGGCAACAGATGACGGCCCCTCGGACGCGACGACCCCAGAACTGCCGCCGGCGATCACCGACGGACTCCCGAGCCCCACCACACGCTGAACGCCCACGATCGACGGAGAGACCCATGACGACACGAGCCACCCGCGGACCGCGGCGACGCACCGTCGTCGCCCTCGCCGTCATCCTGTCCGTGCTGGCGGCCTTCGTGGTGCGTCTGGTCGACATCCAGGTCGTGAGCGCCGACGAGCACGTCGCTCAGTCGCTCACCAAGATCGGCGCGGGCGACAAGATCCCGGGTCAGCGCGGATCGGTCGTCGACGCCGGTGGAACGGTCCTCGCCTCGAGCGTGCTCGTGTACGACGCGCAACTCAGCCCGCTCGTCATCAACCAGTTCGAAGAGAAGGACCCGAAGGTTCCCTGGGCGGAAGCGTCCGAGAAGATCGCGGCGATCACCGGGCAGACCGGCGACGAGGTCCGCGCGCTCGTCGCCGATGCACTCGCGAAGGATTCGCAGAGTCAGTACGCACCGCTGAAGAAGTCCCTCACCACCGAGCAGTACATCGAGCTGCGTGACCTGAAGCTCGCCTACCTCCACATGGAGGGACGGGAGACCCGGGTGTACCCGAACGGCGCGGTCGCCGGCAACATCCTCGGCTTCCTCGACGGCTCCGGAACGGCGCAGGCCGGTGTCGAGCAGCTGGGCGAAGAGTGCCTGGCGCCGATCGACGGCGAGGAGTCCTATCGCCGCGGCGCGAACGGCGTCGTGATCCCGGGAAGCGAGCGCACGGTGGATGCCGTGGACGGCGGCTCGGTGCAGTTGACCATCAACAGCGATCTGCAGTGGTACCTGCAGCAGATGGTCGGCGAAGAGGCGCGTAAGCAAGGAGCGAAGGGTGGCACCGTCACCGTCGTCGAGGCGAAGACGGGGAAGATCCGAGCGGCGGCGGAGTGGCCGTCCCTGGACCCCAACGACCTCGACTCCTCGACGCCCGAGACGCGATACAGCCAGATCTTCCACCGGGACTTCGAGCCGGGATCGACGTTCAAAGCCATCACCGCCGCCGCCGTCATCGAGGGCGCGGGACTGACGCCCCTGAGCACGGTCACCGCGTCGTCGCGGGAGACGTTCCCCAACGGCGCCGTGATCAACGATGCGTTCAACCACCCGGCGTACAACTACACCCTCGCCGGTGGACTCATCGACTCCTCGAACGTGGCGCTGTCGAAGTTCGGCACCAAGGTGAGTCCCGAGGTGCGCTACGACTACCTGGAGCGGTTCGGGGTCGGCGACAAGACGATCGACTTCCCCTCCGAGGTCGGGGGAACACTGCACCCGGTCAGCGAATGGGACAGCCAGTCGCTCTACACGACGACCTTCGGCCAGTACTACACGGTCACCGCCGCACAGCTCGCCGGCGCGTACCAGGCGATCGCCAACGGCGGCGAGAAGATCGATCTCTCGCTGGTCGAGTCCTGCACCAAAGCGGACGGCACCGTCGCCGCGCCCGACAAGCCGAAGCACGAGCAGATCATCGAGAAGCAGACCGCGGCCGAGATCACCCGCATGCTCGAGAACGTGGCCGTTCAGGGCGGTAACGCCGAGCGGATCCAGGTGCCCGGCTACCGTGTGACCAGCAAGACCGGTACCGCTCAGGTCGCAGACCCCGTCAACGGCGGCTACAAGAACGGCGTGTACTACACCAGCATGGTGGGCTTCGCGCCGGTGGACGATCCCCAGTACGTCGTCGTGGTCACCCTCGATGAGCCGACTAAGGTTGTATCGTCCGCGGCCACCGCATCCGCCTTCCAGAAGGCGATGACGCAGGTGATGAAAACGTATCGCGTGATGCCGTCCTCTGTCCCGATGGACGAGCTCCTTCCCAAGTTCGGATAGTCGGCGAGAGCCGCGCATGGAGATGAAATGATCGCCCTGACGCTCGCTGAGATCACCGCCGCAGTGAGCGGTGATCTGCGCGTGGCCGGAGAAGACACGGCCGAGACCGTCGTCGACGGCCCCGTCGACACGGACTCGCGGACGATGGTTCCCGGCTCAATCTTCGTCGCGAAGCCCGGCGCGGAGACCGACGGTCACCAGTTCGTGGGAGCTGCTGTCGCGGCCGGCGCCGTGCTGGCGATCGTGGAGCACCCGGTCGATGTCCCCGTCAGCCAGATCGTCGTCGCCGACGCCGTCGCGGCGCTGGGAGAGCTGGCCAGAGAGGTCGTGGCTCGCGTGCGTGCCGGCGGCTCCCTCCGCATCATCGGGATCACCGGATCCAACGGCAAGACCACCACGAAGAACTTCCTCGCACGCATCCTCGAGGGTGAGGGCGAAACCGTCGCGCCGGTCAAGTCGTTCAACAACGAGGTCGGCGCCCCCGTCACGATGCTCCGCGTCACCGAGAACACGCGGTTCCTGGTGAGCGAGTTCGGGGCGGCGGCACCGGGCAGCATCGCGCACCTCGCCGGTCTCGTCGAGCCCGACGTGGCCGTCGTGCTCATGGTCGGCATGGCGCACGCCGGCGGATTCGGGGGGATCGAAGCCACTGCGAAGGCGAAGGCCGAGCTCGTCGAAGCGGCTCGCGTGCCCGGGACCGCCGTTCTCAACGTCGACGACAGCAGGGTCGCCGCCATGCAGGAGCTCGCCGAAGCGCGTGGCTTGCAGGTCGTCGGCTTCGGGCAGGGTCCGAGTGCCGATGTCCGCGCGCACGACATCTCCGTTTCCGCCTCCGGCACGACCTGCACCGTCGAGGTCGGCGGTGACCGCCTGACGCTGCGCCTGCGGGTCCTCGGCGCGCATCACGTGTCCAACGCGCTGGCAGCCATCGCCGCAGCGCTCGTCGTCGGCGTCACTCCCCCAGACGCGGTCGCGCGTCTGGAGACGGTCGAGATCGCCGAGCGGTGGCGCATGCAGCCGCTGGGCAGCGACCGTGTGCGGATCATCAACGACGCCTACAACGCGAGCCCCGATTCCATGGCCGCGGCGCTGCGGACTCTCGCGCAGATCACCGGGCCGGAGGAGCGCACCGTCGCCGTTCTCGGCGCGATGACCGAGCTCGGAGAAGGTGCGGGGGAGGAGCACGACCGTATCGGTCTGCTCGCGGTGCGGCTCAACATCCAACGCATCGTCGTCGTCGGCCCTGAGGCGCGGCGGCTCTACCTCGCTGCGGTCGGCGAGGGCTCCTGGGACAGCGAGGCCATCCACCTCCCCGACCAGGAGGCAGCCTTCGAGTACCTGCGCACCGAGCTCCGCGACGGTGACCGTGTACTCGTGAAGTCATCCAATTCCGTGGGCCTCCGGCATCTCGGCGATCGTCTGGGAGAATTGTTCTCGTGAGGTCTCTCATCATGTCGGCGGCGATCTCGCTCGCCTTCACCCTGTTCCTGACTCCTGTCTTCCTCCGGCTCTTCCGGAAGTGGGGCTGGGGGCAGGTCATCCGCACCCCGGAGTCGGTGCACAATCCGAGCCACGAGGCGAAGCGCGGAACCCCCACCATGGGTGGCGTGATCTTCATCGTCGGATCCATCGTCGGCTACTTCACCGGCGTGCTGGTGAGCGGCGAGGTGCCGGCACTCTCGGCGATCCTGGTGATCTGGCTGATGGTCGGCTTCGGCGCCGTGGGCTTCATCGACGACTACATGAAGGTGCGCAGCCAGCGCAGCCTCGGGCTGTCCGGCTGGCGCAAGGTGATCGGCCAGTTGCTGGTCATCATCCCCTTCGGCATCGTCGCTCTGAACTTCCCGAACAGGTGGGGGCAGATGCCGGCGAGCCCCGCGATCTCGCTCTTCCGCGACATCACCTGGCTAAACCTCTTCGCCTTCGGCGTCGTCCTCGGCTGGATCCTCTACCTCGTGTGGATCTCGATCATCGGCGTCGCGACCTCGAACAGTGTGAACCTGACAGATGGTCTCGACGGTCTCGCCGCCGGGGCCGGAGTCATCGTCGTCGGCGCCTACAGCGTGATCGCGTTCTGGCAGTTCAAGCAGCCCTGCATCGGCGGCGATCCCGACGCCCTCGGCGGATTCTACGAGGTGCGCGACCCGTTCAACCTGGCCATCATCGCGGCATCGGTCGCCGCCAGCCTCATCGGGTTCCTCTGGTGGAACGCACCCAAGGCGAAGGTCTTCATGGGTGACGTCGGCTCGATGGCGATCGGCGGCGTGATCACCGCGATGGCGATCCTGACCCGCACCGAGCTTCTCCTGCTGGTGATCGCCGGCGTGTTCGTCCTGTCCTCCGGCTCCGTCATCCTGCAGCGGGCGTACTTCAAGATCACGCGCGGCAAGCGGCTGTTCCTGATGAGTCCCTTCCATCACCACCTTGAGATGCGCGGCTGGTCCGAGGTCACGATCGTGGTGCGCATGTGGATCATCGCCGGACTCCTTGCGGTCTCGGCGGTCGGCCTCTTCTACGTCGAGTGGCTCACCCGTGTCGACTGATCGCCTGAGCGGACTCACGAGCTGGAACGCCGATTGGCGTGATCTCCGCGTCGCCGTGCTCGGCTTGTCGATGACGGGCTTCTCGGTGGCCGACACTCTCGCAGAGCTCGGTGCGGAGGTGCTCGTCCTCAGCGAGTCCGCAGAAGAGGAGTATGCGCGTCTGCTCCCGGTGATCGGTGCCGCGCTCGAACTCGGCTCCCTGGCCGAGGTGCCGGCCGCACTGGTGGACTTCGCCCCCGAAGTGGTGATCGCCTCGCCCGGTTTCTCGCCGTCGCACTCCGTGATCCGCTGGGCCCAGGCGTCGGGAATCGCGATCTGGGGCGATGTCGAACTCGCCTGGCGTGTCCGTGACAAGGTGCTCCGCGCCGACGGAACGCCGGCTGATTGGGTGCTCATCACCGGGACCAACGGCAAGACGACCACGACGCAGCTCACGGCCTCGCTGCTGGTCGAGGGTGGCCTTCGTGCGGCGCCCTGCGGCAACATCGGCGTACCCGTCCTCGACGCGGTGCGGGATCCCGCCGGCTTCGACGTGCTCGTGGTCGAGCTCTCCAGCCACCAGCTCTGGTACCTCGGCCAGTCGCGGCCCGAGGGCGAGCTCTTCCCCCACGCGGCCGTGTGCCTCAACCTCGCCGACGACCACCTGGTGTGGCACGGCAGCGCCCAGGCATATCGCGACGCGAAGGCCGTGGTCTACCGCAACACCCGCGTCGCCTGTGTCTACAACAAGGCCGATGAGGCGACCCGGCTCATGGTCGAAGAAGCCGAGGTCGTCGAAGGAGCCCGCGCGATCGGTTTCGATCTCGGCATCCCCGGACCGAGCGACCTCGGCATCGTGGAGGGGCTCATCGTCGACCGCGCCTTCCTCGACGACCGCGCACGCAGCGCTCTCGAGCTGACGACCATCGCGGCCCTGGACGAGGCCGGGCTCGCGGCTCCGCACATCGTCCAGAACATCCTCGCCGCCAGTGCTCTGGCGCGGTCACTGGGAGTCGAACCGGAGGCGATCCACACGGCGCTGCAGAATTTCCGGCTGGACGCGCACCGCATCCAGGTCATCGCGCGGCATGCGGGCGTCACCTGGGTTGACGACTCCAAGGCCACCAATCCGCACGCCGCGGCGTCGTCGCTGCGGGCCTACCCCGGCGCGGTGTGGATCGTCGGGGGTGACTTGAAGGGCGTCGACATCGCCGATCTGGTCGCCGATGTCGGTGCCACGGCGCGAGCCGCTGTCGTGATCGGGGTCGAGAGGGACTCCGTGGTCGCGGCATTCCAGCGACACGCGCCGTCGGTACCGGTGTTCGAGGTCGATGCTGGCGAGACTGGACAGGTCATGAACCGTGTCGTGGAGATCGCGTCGGGGATCGTCGAAGGCGAGGGCACAGTCCTGCTGGCCCCGGCGGCGGCATCGTTCGATCAGTTCTCGAGCTACGCGGATCGAGGTCACCGTTTCGCCGAGGCGGTGCGTGACTGGATAGACCGGGGGAGCGCCGATGACGCAGGTGTCCCGCCCTCCGCGCTCTGAGTCCGGCGGACTCGCCGCCAGGGTGTCGCTCGGACGCCGGTTCACGCCGGTGTCGACCGAGTTCCTCCTCATCGCGTCGACCGCCCTGCTGCTGACACTCTTCGGCCTGGTCATGGTGCTCTCCGCGACCAGCGCGACCGCGGTCGCGAGCGGAGCCGATCCGATGGGCGGCGTCCTCCGCCAGGGCGTGTTCGCGCTCCTCGGAGTCCCGCTGATGTTCCTGATCAGCCGTCTACCCGTCGCGTTCCTGAAGAAGATGGCGTGGCCCGCGCTGTTCGGCGCCGTCGCCCTGCAGCTACTCGTGTTCACCCCCCTGGGGATCGAAGACGGCGGAAACCGGAACTGGATCGACATCGGCGGCTTCACGCTGCAGCCCTCCGAGTTCCTGAAGCTCGCACTGGCTCTGTGGATCGCCGCGGTGCTGCTGCGCAAGCAGGCCATGCTCGGCACCTGGCACCACGTCTTCATCCCCGTGATCCCGGTCGGGGCGCTGGCGATCGGTACCGTGCTCGCCGGCAAGGACCTCGGCACCGCGATGGTGCTGGTGCTCATCCTGCTGGGCTGTCTCTTCTTCTCGGGCGTCAAGCTTCGCCTGTTCATCATCCCGGTGGTGATCGGCATCGGCGCGGTCCTCGCCTACGCGCTGTCGAGCCAGGACCGGATGCGGCGCATCACGGCGACCTGCGACAACATGGCGCTGTACGAGAGCGACTGCTACCAGTCCATCCACGGCATCTGGGGGATGGCATCGGGCGGGATATTCGGGCTCGGACTCGGCAACTCCCAGGAGAAGTACGGCTGGCTGCCCGCCGCCGGCAACGACTTCATCTTCGCGATCGTCGGGGAAGAGCTCGGGCTGATCGGCTGCATCGTCGTTCTGGCGCTGTTCACGTTCTTCACGGTCGGTGCCTTCCACGTGATCCGGAAGACGCCGGATCCCTTCATCCGCGTCGCGGCCGGCGGAATCACGGTGTGGATCGTCGGTCAGGCCGTGCTCAACATCGGCGTCGTCATCGGTGTGTTCCCGGTGATGGGAGTCCCGCTCCCGTTCATGTCTCAGGGAGGCACGGCACTGCTCGCCGTGCTGATCGCGTGTGGGGTGCTGCTCGCCTTCGCGCGCACCATTCCCGTGGTCGAGAAGCCCTCAGCCGAGCGGGGTAGGGTCACCAGGTGACCTCGTACCTCCTCGCCGGCGGTGGCACCGCCGGCCATGTGAACCCCCTGCTCGCCGTCGCCGACGCACTTCGTGAACGCGACGCCGATGCCACCGTGCTCGTGCTCGGTACGGCCGAGGGGCTGGAGTCCCGGCTGGTACCTGCTCGAGGGTACGAATTGCTCGTCGTCGACAAGGTCCCGTTCCCGCGTCGTCCGAACCGCCAGGCCGCGGCCTTCCCGATGCGGTTCCGCAAGGCGATCGCTCAGGTGCGCGCGCACATCCGCCGACACGGCGTCGATGTCGTCGTCGGATTCGGGGGCTACGCATCCGCACCCGCCTACGTGGCTGCGCGGCGTGAGGGCGTGCCGTTCGTGGTGCACGAGGCCAACGCCAAGCCCGGTCTCGCCAACGTGCTCGGGGCCCGCCGTGCCGCGGCCGTAGGCGTGGCGTTCGAGGGCACGCCGCTCCGGGGCAGCGAGACGGTCGGGATGCCGCTGCGCCAGGAGGTCATCACGCTCGATCGTGCGGCGACGCGCGTGGAGGCCGCGGACTACTTCGGTCTCGACCCGGATCGCCCGGTGCTGCTCGCGTTCGGCGGCTCGCTCGGCGCCCAGCGCCTCAACGAGGCCCTCGCGGACTCCTGGCGCGATGTCCTCGCAGCCGGGTGGCAGCTGCTGCACGTGACGGGCGAGCGCAGCGATCTCGCCGATCCAGGCGCCGAGGGGTACGCGCTGCGGCGCTACGTCGACCGGATGGATCTGGCCTTCGCTCTGGCGGACCTGATCGTGTCGCGGTCCGGCTCGGCGACGGTCAGCGAGATCAGTGCGCTGGGCATCCCCGCCCTCTACGTGCCGTACTCGGTCGGCAACGGCGAGCAGCGCCTGAACGCGGCGTCTGCGGTGGCGGCAGGAGCGGCCGAGCTTCTCGACGACGCGACGTTCGACGGCGACGCCGTACGGCGGATCGTCGTGCCGGTCCTGGGAGACAGGGACAGGCTCGACCGGATGGCCGCCGCGGCCGAGACGGCGGGCACCCGCAACGGCACCGAGAACGTGATCGGGTTGATCGACCGCGCATTGGACGCGGTCTGACACGGTCGTTGACACCGAAGAAAAGTAGACTGAAGCGGACATGATCAGACCCGACCTCTCCCTCCCCATTCCCGAGACGATCACCGCTGCGCACTTCATCGGCATCGGCGGTTCCGGCATGAGCGGCCTCGCGAAGATGTTCCTCGACGCGGGTATCCGCGTCTCCGGCAGCGACCGGGCGGACAGCGACAATCTGCGTGCCCTGGCGGACGCGGGCGCGACGGTGCACGTCGGCCACGACGCCGCCCACCTCGGTGATGCCGACACCGTCGTGCACACGGGCGCGATCTGGCCCGAGAACCCCGAGTTCGTGACGGCGAAGGCTCGCGGCCTGCACGTGATCCACCGGTCGCAGGCACTGCATTGGCTGATCGGTTCGCGGCGGCTGGTCTCGGTCGCCGGTGCCCACGGGAAGACCACCTCGACCGGGATGATCGTCACGGCGCTGCGTGAGCTGGGCGCCGACCCGCACTTCGTCAACGGAGGCGTCATCGAGCAGCTCGGCACCTCGAGTGCCACGGGCACGGGCGACCTGTTCGTGGTCGAGGCCGACGAGTCCGACGGCACGTTCCTGCTCTACGACACCGCGGTGGCGCTCATCACCAATGTCGATCCTGACCACCTCGACCACTACGGCTCGGAAGAGGCATTCCACGACGCTTTCGTGCGGTTCGCCGATGCCGCCACCGAAGCCGTCGTCATCTCGAGCGACGACGCCGGTGCGCTCCGCGTCGGTGCAGGGCTGTCCCACCCGAACGTGCTCACGTTCGGCCAGGCGGAGAACGCCGACGTGCGCGTCACCGACATCGTCGCGGCCGGACTGGTCGCCGCGACCATCAGCCAAGGGGATGAGCAGGCGCGCATGCAGCTCGCGGTCCCCGGCGTGCACAACGCGATCAACGCGGCCGGAGTCGTCGCGGTGCTCCGAGCACTCGGGTACCCGCTCGTCGACGCCGTGCGCGCGGTCGAGGGCTTCGCCGGGACCGTGCGCCGCCTGGAGCAGCACGGCGTCGAACGAGGCGTCACGGTCTACGACGACTACTCGCACCATCCGACGGAGGTGCGGGCGGCGCTCGAGGCCATGCGCAGCATCGCGGGGTCGGGACGGATCATCGCGATCCAGCAGCCGCACACCTACTCCCGCACACAGCACATGTATCAGGAGTTCGCCGACGTCCTCGAGGAGTTCGCCGATCACACGGTGATGCTCGACGTGTACGGCGCTCGCGAAGACCCCGTCCCCGGTGTCACGGGCGAGCTGGTGAGCACGGCGTTCCGCGATCCGTCGCATGTGCACTTCGTCGCCGACTGGCAGCAGGCGGCCGACTACACCGCCGCGGTGGCCCGTGATGGCGACTTCGTCGTCACGCTCGGCTGCGGCAACGTCTACCAGATCATCCCGCAGGTCCTGGATTCGCTGCGCCGGACCGACGAGGCGTAACGATGCGCCGTCCCGCACCGCTTCCGTCCGCACCGGAGAGCCCGGTGGAGAAGGGCGACGCGTCAGAAGCACGGGCACGCCACGGACGGCGGAGCGACCGCAGCGGGGTGCGGTCCGAACCGGATGGGTCGGTGCCGGAGCCTCCGGCCCACGACGGATTCTACGCTGCTGGCGCGGACGAGCCGGAGCCGACCTCGACGCGCGACGTGTGGCGCGCGGCACGGGCCCGTCGCAAGGCCCTCCGTTCAGAGATCCGGCGCTTCACGCAGCGCTCCCGGCGTCGGCGGATCGTCTGGCTGAGCAGCATCGGCGCCGTGGTCCTGCTGATCGGGGGCAGTGTCGCGGCCGCGTACAGCCCATTGTTCGCCGTGGAGAAGATCTCCGTGGTCGGGGCCGCGAGCCTCGACCCCGCCGCCATCGAGGCGGCCCTGGGCGACCAGCTCGGCACACCACTGGCGCTCGTGGACACCAGCGAGGTGAAGGCTGCGCTGCTGGCGTTCCCGCTCATCGAGACGTACGCACTCGAAGCGCGTCCTCCGCACGACCTCACGGTGCGGATCGTGGAACGCACGCCGGTCGGCGTCATCCGATCGGGTGCCGGGTACACCCTCGTCGATGCCGCGGGAGTCGCTCTCTCGACCACGTCCGATCAGCCGGCGGGACAGCCGGTGATCGAGGTCGACGGCGGCGTGGAGTCGCGTGCTTTCCAGAGCGCCGGTCTCGTCGTGCGCGCGCTGCCGGCAGATGTCCGCGCTGCGCTCACGGGTGTGCGTGCGACGACCGCGGACGATGTGACCCTGACCCTCGATTCCGGGCTGACCGTGGTCTGGGGAAGTGCGGAGGAGTCTGCGCTCAAGGCGCTCGCCCTCTCGGCAGCCATGGTCAAGAACCCGGACGCCGCCTCCATCGACGTCACTTCTCCTGAGGTAGCCGTCGTCGGCTGACGCCTTTCGAGGTCGAGCCGACGGCTTTCCCGGGGGAATGGCGCGACACGCCCAGGCGATTGCGCGCGCGCAGGCAGGCGGCGCTTACCTTCGATCAAAGAGAACGCAATACCGGGAAATACTTTACACCTCTAGTTGAGGTTTAAGGTTCACCCTTTTCCAGGCTCGAATAATCGGAGGCCGGCCATGAGCCAGAACCAGAACTACCTCGCCGTGATCAAGGTCGTCGGCGTCGGCGGTGGCGGCGTCAATGCCGTCAATCGCATGATCGATCTCGGTCTCCGCGGAGTCGAGTTCATCGCCGTCAACACCGACGCGCAGGCGCTGCTGATGAGCGACGCCGACGTCAAGCTCGATGTGGGCCGTGAGCTCACCCGCGGCCTCGGTGCCGGCGCGGACCCCGAAGTGGGTCGACGCGCCGCGGAGGATCACGCCGAGGAGATCGAGCAGGCCCTGACCGGCGCCGACATGGTCTTCGTGACCGCCGGCGAAGGCGGCGGAACCGGAACCGGAGGTGCCCCGGTCGTCGCTCGCATCGCGAAGTCCATCGGCGCCCTCACCATCGGTGTCGTCACCAAGCCGTTCTCCTTCGAAGGTCGCCGCCGTCAGAGCCAGGCGGAGGCCGGCGTCGCCAAGCTCAAGGAAGAGGTCGACACCCTCATCGTGGTGCCGAACGACCGTCTCCTCGAGATCAGCGATCGCGGCATCTCGATGATCGAGGCCTTCGCCACCGCCGACCAGGTTCTGCTCGCCGGTGTCCAGGGCATCACCGACCTCATCACGACCCCGGGTCTGATCAACCTCGATTTCGCCGACGTCAAGTCGGTCATGCAGGGCGCAGGTTCGGCGCTCATGGGCATCGGCTCCGCTCGCGGCGCCGACCGTGCGATCAAGGCCGCAGAGCTCGCCGTGGAGTCGCCGCTCCTCGAAGCATCCATCGAGGGTGCGCACGGTGTGCTGCTCTCGATCCAGGGAGGATCGAACCTCGGCATCTTCGAGATCCACGATGCCGCCGACCTCGTCAAGGAGGCCGCGCACCCCGAGGCGAACATCATCTTCGGTACGGTCATCGACGACACCCTCGGTGACGAGGTGCGCGTGACCGTGATCGCCGCCGGGTTCGACGGGGGAGAGCCCTCGCTGCGCCTCGACCCGATGGTGGTCTCGCGTCCGTCGGCCGCGACACTTCCTGAGGTGTCCCTCCCGGAAGAGTCCGAGACGAAGAGCGAGCCCGCACAGGCCGAGCCCGTGCACCAGCGGGTGCCCGCCACGAGCATCGAGCCGGCCTTCGCCGACGACGACATCGACATCCCCGAATTCCTGAAGTGACCTCGGCGGTCGACGGCCAGGAGCCATCGGGCCTGGCTGCGCGGCTGGCGGCGATCGACGAACGGATCGCCGCCGCCGCGCGTGCCGCAGGCAGAGATCCAGAAGAGCTCACCAGGATCGTGGTGACGAAGTTCCACCCGGCATCGCTCGTGCGCGACCTGCATGCGATCGGTGTGCGCGCGGTCGGCGAGAACCGACAGCAGGAGCTGTCGGCCAAGCAGGCTGAGCTCGCCGCCCTCGACCTGGCCTGGCACTTCATCGGCCAGGGGCAGACCAACAAGGCGGCGGCCATCCGTCGCAGCGCCGATGTGGTGCACTCGGTCGACCGAGACCGGTTCGCCGATGCCCTGCACAGAGCCGCCGACGGCGACGATGTGCTCGACGTGCTCGTGCAGGTCAACCTGACGGATGATCCGGGTAGAGGAGGCGTGGCCCCCGCCGATGCGGTCGGTCTTGTCGAGCATGTGCTCGCCCTGCCCTCCCTGCGTCTGCGCGGCGT
Source organism: Microbacterium maritypicum (assembly GCF_041529975.1). Taxonomy (NCBI): domain Bacteria; kingdom Bacillati; phylum Actinomycetota; class Actinomycetes; order Micrococcales; family Microbacteriaceae; genus Microbacterium; species Microbacterium maritypicum. Next base: position 2,197,300 of record NZ_CP168030.1, read on the forward strand.
GATGGCTGTCGCTCCTCTCGATGAGGAGCCTGCTGCCGCATTCGCTCGGCTGCGCGACGTCTCCGACGTCGTCCGAGCCACCGCCCCTGACGCGACTTGGATCTCGGCCGGGATGACCGGCGACTTCGCCGAGGCGATCGCCGCCGGCGCGACACACCTGCGGATCGGCTCCGCAATCACCGGACCCCGGCCCGACCGGGGTTAACCTGTGAAAAGACCAGCCCCAAACGTTCGAACCGGAGGACACGATGGGTAACCCGCTGAAGAAGACCATGGTGTATCTCGGCCTCGCCGACGAGGAAGAGGTCTATGAGGAAGAGGCGCAGGCTCCTGCCCGCGCTCACCGCGAACGTGACCGTGACCGCGAGGAGCCGGCACCGGCCCCCGTCACGCCGTTGCGCCGCCCTGTCGCCGTCCGCCAGCCGTCTGCAGGAGCCGTGAACGAGATCCTCACCGTCCACCCGAAGCAGTACCGCGACGCACAGCTGATCGCCGAGAGCTTCCGTGAGGGCGTCCCCGTCATCATCAACCTCTCCCAGATGAGCGATGCCGACGCGCGTCGCCTCATCGACTTCGCGAGCGGGCTCTCCCTCGGTCTGTACGGCCGTATCGAGCGCGTCACTTCGAAGGTGTTCCTGCTCTCGCCGGAGAACATCGCGGTTTCGGGCCACGGGGGCATCGCACACGCAGACGCTGAGTCTGCGGGCTTCGACCAGTCGTAGCCCGTGGAGCTGGTCTCCGTCGCAGCGAGCATCGTCCACCTGGTGCTGCTGCTGTACATCTTCGTGCTCTTCGCGCGCCTCATCCTGGACTACATCCCGATGTTCAATCGGGAATGGCGTCCGAAGGGTTTCGGTCTGGTCGCCGCTGAGGCCGTCTACACGGTCACCGATCCACCCATCCGGTTCTTCCGGAGGCTCATCCCACCGCTGCGGATCGGATCGCTGTCACTCGACTTCGGGTTCACACTCACCCTGTTGGTGGTGCTGATCCTGATGAACATCGTGCGGCTTTTCATCCGCTGAACTCCGCCCGCTCCGTGTGTCGGGCACGCCCCGAGTTCGTGTTCTCTGGGTGTCGCGACATCGCGGCGCTGAGGCGCGGGGGCTATGCTGGCACCCAGGTGCGCGCCCCGGGTTCGCGCCACATCACGACCACGCCATACATCGATACTGGCATTCGAACTCATCGAAAGAGGAGCCACTCATGGCACTTACCCCGGATGACGTCGTCACCAAGCAGTTCCAGCACGTCCGATTCAAGGACGGCTTCGACCCGGACGAGGTGGACGACTTCCTCGACGAGATCGTCATCGAGTGGCGCAAGGCTCTCGAGGAGAACGTCGAGCTGAAGGCCAAGCTGGCCGCGTACGAGACCGGTGCTGCCCCCGAGGCCGCCGCGCCCGCCGCTGCACCCGTCGCGACCGAGGCCCCCGCGCCCGTCGCCGAGGTTGCTGCCGAGCCCGCACCGACCGGCTCCGCCACCGCGACTGCCGGCATCATCGAGCTCGCGCAGCGTCTGCACGACGAGCACGTGGCCGAGGGTGAGGCGAAGCGCAACGCGCTCATCGCCGAGGCCGAGACCGAGGTGGCGCGTATCCGCACCGAGGCCGAGGCGAAGCAGCGCGAAGAGTCGGCACGCCTGGAGCGCGAGCGCAACACGCTCGAAGCCCGCATCACCGAACTCCGCAACTTCGAGCGCGACTACCGCTCGCAGCTGCGCGGCTACATCGAGGGTCAGCTCCGCGAGCTCGACGAGAAGTCGGCATCCACGGACTCCACGCCCGTCTCCGCGATCGGTCTGTAAGGCGCCCCTTGTCAGGACGCTCGCCCCTTCGTCGGTCGGCGGCCGGTGCGATCGTTGCGATTCTCGCAGCGCTCGTGCTGGCCGCCGATCAGTTTGTGAAGTACCTCACGATCGAGAACCTGCCCCTGCATGAGCCGGTTCCGGTTCTCGGTGAGTTCCTTCAGCTGTACTACGTCCGCAATCCCGGCGCGGCATTCTCGCTCGGGTCCGAGGTGACGTGGATCTTCACGATCGCCCTCGCGGTGGTGGCCTCGATCATCATCTGGAAGGCGTTCGGGATCAAGTCCCGACTGTGGGCCGTCGTTCTCGGGTGCCTGCTCGGTGGTGTGCTGGGCAACCTCACGGACCGGCTGCTTCGTGAGCCCGGTTTCCCCGTGGGGCACGTCGTCGACATGATCTCGATGCCGTGGATGATGCCCGCGATCTTCAACGTGGCAGACGTCTTCATCGTGACCGGAATGATCTCGGTCGCCCTTCTCGTCGTGTTCGGGCTCCGATTCGACGGCACGCGCGAGCGCGACCATGCTGTCGTCGAGACCGAGGAAGAAGCCGAAGCGGCTGCTGTGGCCGCTATGGTCGCGACCGAGACGGATGCAGAATTCGTGGACGCGGATGATGCAGCGACGGATGCCGCAGGCACAGGACGCTCGAGCGACGACGATGCGTCATCGGAGGATGCGGCTCCCGCATCCGAAGGACGCTGACCGTGGAGTCGCGGTCTCTGCCGGTGCCCGACGGTCTGGACGGCACTCGCGTCGACGCAGCTCTGGCGAAGCTCATGGGCTTCTCCCGCACCTTCGCCGCCGACGTCGCCGCAGCAGGCGGTGTGCGGTTGGACGGCGTGACGCTCGACAAGTCCGACCGCCTCCGCGGCGGCGGCTGGCTCGATGTCGAGTGGCAGCCGAAGGAAGCACCGAAGATCATTCCGATCGCGGTGCCCGAGCTCGGCATCGTGTACGACGACGACGACATCGTCGTGGTCGACAAGCCCACCGGCGTCGCGGCGCATCCGTCGGTCGGTTGGGAGGGTCCGACGGTGGTCGGCGCTCTTGCCGCCGCGGGATTCCGCGTCGCCACGAGTGGTGCTCCCGAGCGCCAGGGAGTCGTGCATCGGCTCGATGTCGGCACCAGCGGCCTGATGGTCGTCGCGAAATCCGAACACGCCTACACGGTGCTGAAGCAGGCGTTCAAGGATCGAACGGTCGAGAAGATCTATCACGCCGTGGTGCAAGGGCACCCCGACCCGCTCGCAGGGACGATCGACGCGCCGATCGGGCGCCACCCGAACCACTCCTGGAAGTTCGCCGTCGTTCCCGACGGCAAGCCCTCGGTCACCCACTACGAGACGCTCGAGGCGTTCCCCGGTGCTTCGCTCCTCGAGATCCATCTCGAGACGGGGCGCACCCACCAGATCCGTGTGCACATGGCCGCCCACCGGCATCCGTGCGTCGGCGATCCACTGTACGGAGCCGACCCGACCATGTCGGCCCGCCTCGGGCTCACGCGACAGTGGCTTCATGCGCATCAGCTGGCGTTCGCGCACCCGGCGACGGGGGATTGGGTGCAGTTCGAGTCGCCGTACCCCGAGGACTTCCGGCACGCGCTGGACGTGCTCCGCGGCGAATAGCCCGCGCTTCATCGACGCGATGTCTGCGTCGTGCGCCACACTGATCGCATGGGCATCGAGGTTCGACCAGCAACGGAGTTCGACGATGTCGCGACGCTCGTCGGCCCGAAGAAGCCGACGTCCAACGTGTGCTTCTGCCTGAGGTATCGCATCGGCAGCAAGGAGAATGTGGCGCTGCGCGGGTCGCAGCGCGCTGATCGCGTGCGCGAGCTGTGCCATCAGGATCCGCCACCTGGGGTCATCGCCTACCTCGATGACGAGCCGGTCGGCTGGGCGGCGCTGCATCCGCGGCGCGACACGAGCTTCGCACGCAATCGGCTGATCCCGCACGTCGACGAACTCGATGTGTGGTCACTGTGGTGCTTCCGCGTAAGGCCAGGGCATCGGAAGCAAGGGATCACGCACGCGCTGATCGACGGTGCCGTGGCCTACGCGAGGGAGTGCGGCGCGCCGGCGATCGAGGGGTATCCCGTCGACAACGGCGGGGAGAAGGTCAACCTGACGATGGCGTACGTCGGCACGCGCGCGCTCTTCGAGAGCGCAGGCTTCGTGAAGGCAGCCGACACGGGCTCCGTCCTCGACGGGTTCCCGCGGGTGCTGATGCGGCTCGATCTGGGCACCTCACGAAAGGCGTAGAAGAAAGCGTGAACCGTTTTCGGGAATCGTCCCAATACTCAGTGTGAGCACGGACAGCGAGATCATCCAGCGGTCGCTCGAAGAGCCCGGAGTCTTCTCCGAGATCTTCGAGCGGAACGTCCGACCCGTCGGCGGCTACATCCGGCGACGGGTAGGCGCGGACGCCGTCGACGACGTCCTGAGTGAGACGTTCCTCGTCGCCTTCCGGCGGCGCGCGTCCTTCGACCTCGGGACGGAGTCGGCGCGGCCCTGGCTGCTCGGCATCGCGACCAGGGTGGTGAAGAGCCATCGGGCTGCGGAAGCGCGGCAGTGGCGGGCGTTCGAAGCCTCGGCATCAGCGGAGGAGGTCGCCGTGGAAACTCCGCAGGCCGCCTCCGAGTCGCGGATCGATGCCGATGCCGCTCTGCGGGCGCTGGCCACGCGGATCGCGGCCCTCGCGGCGAAGGATCGCGACACCTTGCTGCTGCATGCGTGGGGCGACCTCACGTATGAGCAGATCGCCGCTGCGCTGGGCGTGCCGGTCGGAACCGTTCGGTCCCGGCTGAATCGCGTTCGCCGAAAGCTCGCGCCGCCGGGCTCGCACGGAGCAGCCCGACTGACATGGATGGCGAAGGAGGAGAGCGATGCAGCTTATGGAACAAGTTCGTGAGATCGGGATCGATGAGTCCCGCGTGGATGAAGACACCGTTCTCGCTGCGCGACGGGCGCTGACGCGAGAGATGGCGCGGAGTGCGCGTCCGGAGCGAGCGCGGCCGTCGCGACGACGCACGTGGACCGGGATCGGTCTCGGTGGTCTCGTGGCCGGAGTAGCCGTGACCGCGATCGTGGCCGGTTCTGTCATCGCGCCACCGAACGCACCCGACGCGGCCGCAGCCGAAGTGCTGGAGCGTGCGTCAGCGGTGACGTTCGATGCGCAGGACACGACACTCGTCCCCGGGCAGTACCTGCGGATCGAGACCGTCGGTGAGTACCTCCATTTCTGGAAGGCCGAATGGGCCGATGATGATGACGAGAACACGTTCGCGTTCAACGCCTCGCGAGACGGCGGCGACGCCGCCGTGCTGGAGCGCGACACGCGCGTGCTCTACGTCCCGGCCGACCGGGCTGGTGACTGGTTCTACGACTGGGGCTCCTCCGAGGTCGTGGACTCCTTCGGACCCCGTGGCGCGGAGGCAGCACGGGAATGGTCGTCCTCGCCCGGCTCCGCGATTCGTGGACGCGGCACGATCGAGACGCTCCCGGCGGGCGAGTATCTCGCCGTGGGAGGCGACGAACCGCCGATGCCGTACCTGGCGGACCGGTACCGGCCGTATTACGACGATATGCCGAGGGATCCTCAGACGCTGCTCGACTGGCTCCGCGCGCAGTCGGGGATGACGGGGGAGGAGGGGGACCGCTGGCTCGTGGCGAGTCTCAGCGACCCGTCGGCGATCAACCTGATGCCTGCCGACCTGCGCTCGGCGTTCTTCCTCGCGATCGCGCTGATCCCCGGATTCGAGGTGGTGGCGGAGGATGATTCGACGGCGACGCTGCAGTACGTCGTTCCCGGCCACCGGACGACGAAGATCGCGATCGATACCGAGCAGGGCCTCGTCGACTCGATCTCGGAGAACTACGGAAGCGGAGGACCTGCGGGCGACACGGTCGACTCCACCACCACGGTGCGCACCTCCGTCGTGGACTCCGCGCCCCAGGGCTAGCGACCCGGCAGAGAGCCCCGACACCGACCTCCGGTTTCGGGGCTCCGCCGTAGACTCGGCGGGACGCCCAAGATAATTTCGAACCGTTTGCCGACTCAGGGGCAATACATAGTGTGAGCACAGATAGCGAGATCATTCAGCGGTCGCTCGGGCAACCCCGAGCCTTCGCTGAACTGTTCGATCGGCACGCGGGATCGGTGGGTCGATATGCCGCTCGCCGCCTCGGTCCCGATGCCGGTGAGGACATCCTCAGCGAGACATTCCTGGTCGCTTTCGCGCGACGGAGATCTTTCGATGCGGCGTGGGACTCCGCGCTGCCGTGGTTGTTCGGCATCGCCTCGCGGTTGATCAAGAAGCACCGAGTTCGGGAGGCGAAGCACCACCGATCGAGCGTGGAGTCCGCACACCGCGAGGAACACGTGTCGCACGGCGACCTCGAGGGGACGATCGCTCGCCTCGACGCCGAGATCTCCACCCGAGAGCTGGCGCCCCGCATCGCCGCGCTGTCAGCGAAGGAACGGGACACGCTGCTGCTCTACGCCTGGGGAGACCTGACGTATGAGGAGGTCGCCGTCGCCCTCGGCGTACCTGTGGGCACCGTCCGCTCGCGAATGAATCGAATACGAACTCGACTCGATCCGACCAGAGGGAGCCGCCGAGAACGAGTTGTGAGCGAGAAGGAAGGAGAGGTCGATGGACGTTTTCGAACGCGTGCGTGAGGTGAACACGAGCGCGAGCCTCACGGACGACCGTGTAGCCGCGGCTCGTGCACGCCTCCTGAGTGGGATCGACGAAAGCCGGGAGCGGAATCGCCGACGTCTCGCGCATCGAACCCTGTTGATCGCCGGCGCCGTGGCGACCACAGCCGCGGTGGCCACAGCCGTGGTGGTCTTCACGCAGGAGACAGCGCCGCCGCCTCGCGTCGAGGCGATTCCGACACCGACACCGACAGCGACGCCGCAGCCGCAGGCGTCGCCGAGTCCGCAGCCCTCCGCGACCTCGGGAACCGGGACGACCGAGCCTTTCCCCGGTACGACCCCGCAGGCGGGGCAGTACCTCCACATCGTCAGCGTCACCGAACGTCTGCACTACCGATCCTCGTCAGGGGAGGTGTTCCCGTGGGCCTGGACGACCCAGTCGTCGTCCCCACCCGTCTCCGCTCTGCTGGCGCGCGATCACGACGAGCAGTACGTTCCCGCGGATCGCTCGGGCGATTGGTATCAGGCGCACGGCCCCACGGCCGAGAAGGTGACGCTCTTCCCTGGGGCGCAAGGGCCCGATGAGGAGCAGAGGTGGAACACCCTCATGCCGATGGACGGCAAGGTCGGGGAGACGTGGAGCACGGGTGGGCTGGCGGGCGACGCTTTTCCCCCCGTGGGTTCGACGGAGTACTACGCGGACCTTCCGCGGGAACCGCACGCACTTCTCGATCATCTGCGGGCGGTCGTCGGCACATGGACGTCCGGCCAGGAGGAGACGGATGATGCACTCCTCGAGAACATGACGTCCACGTTGCTGTCGAACTTCGCGCCGGCCGATGTTCGCGAGGCGTACATGGGTGCATTGACTCTGAGTGGCCTCGCGCGGACCACACCGTCGGACGACGGGACCGTCAGCTTCGAGGTCCGCCGAGAACAGTACTCCCCGCGGACCGAGACGATGCTCGTCGACGAGACGACGGGATGGGTGACTGTCCATACTGTGCGTTACGACCGTGAGTCCGGTGCTTCGGGGGACATGGTGCCCGCAGACGTGCCCGACATCCGGACGACGTACACCGTTTCCCTCGTGAATTCGGGTCCGTAGCGGTCGCCGATCGCCGGCAACGAGCCCCGACACCGACCTGCGGTGTCGGGGCTCCGCCGTAGACTCGAAGGCATGGCATCCGACTCCTTCGTCCACCTTCATGTGCACAGCGAGTACTCCATGTTGGACGGTGCGGCGAAGATCAATGCGATGACCCAGGCGGCCGCCGATTACGGCATGCCGGCCATCGCGGTGACCGATCACGGCAACACCTTCGCGGCGTTCGAGTTCTACAACGCGGCGCGGAATGCGGGCATCAAGCCCATCATCGGGCTCGAGGCGTACATGACGCCGGGCACACACCGCAGCGACAAGACGCGCGTGCAGTGGGGCTCGCCCGACCAGAAGAGCGACGACGTCTCCGGCTCGGGCGCTTACACCCACATGACGATGTGGAGCCAGAGCACCCAGGGCATGCACAACCTCTTCCGGATCAGTTCACGGTCGAGCATGGAGGGCTACTACTTCAAGCCCCGCATGGACCGCGAGCTGCTCCAGACCTATGGCAAGGGCATCATCGCGACGACGGGGTGCCCGTCTGGCGAAGTGCAGACGCGGCTCCGGCTGGGGCAGTACGACGCGGCACGGGCGGCGGCGGCAGAGTTCCAGGACATCTTCGGCAAGGAGAACTACTTCGCCGAGATCATGGACCACGGTCTCTCCATCGAGCGTCGGGTGATGACCGATCTGCTCCGCCTCGCGAAAGACCTGAATATCCCGCTGGTCGCGACCAACGACTCGCACTACACGCATCAGCACGAGGCCGATGCGCACGAGGCTCTGCTGTGCGTGCAGTCGGGCTCCACCATGGACGACCCGAACCGCTTCAAGTTCGACGGCGACGGCTATTACATCAAGACCGCCGCGGAGATGCGGCAGCTGTTCCGCGATCACCCCGAGGCCTGCGACAACACTCTGTTGATCGCCGAGCGCTGCGAGGTCGAGTTCGACACCTCGGCGAACTACATGCCGCGGTTCCCGGTGCCGGACGGCGAGACCGAAGACAGCTGGCTCATCAAAGAGGTCGAGGCAGGCCTGCACTACCGGTACCCGGGTGGCATCCCCGACAAGGTGCGCAAGCAGGCCGAGTACGAGACCGGCATCATCCTGCAGATGGGCTTCCCCGGGTACTTCCTGGTCGTCGCCGACTTCATCAACTGGGCCAAGGACAACGGCATCCGCGTCGGTCCCGGACGCGGCTCCGGTGCCGGTTCCATGGTCGCGTACGCGATGAAGATCACCGACCTCGACCCCCTCGAGCACGGCCTGATCTTCGAGCGCTTCCTGAACCCCGACCGCGTCTCGATGCCCGACTTCGACGTCGACTTCGATGATCGCCGTCGTGGCGAGGTCATCGACTACGTCACGGAGAAGTACGGCTCGGAGCGCGTCGCCCAGATCGTCACCTACGGCACCATCAAGTCCAAGCAGGCGCTGAAGGATGCGGGCCGCGTGCTCGGCTTCCCGTTCAGCATGGGGGAGCGTCTGACCAAGGCGATGCCGCCGCCCGTCATGGGCAAGGACATGCCCCTCGACGGTATGTTCGACTCGGCGCACCCGCGGTACAAAGAGGCGAGCGAGTTCCGTGCGCTGATCGAGACCGACCCCGAGGCGAAGACGGTCTTCGACCGCGCGCTCGGTCTCGAAGGTCTGAAGCGTCAATGGGGCGTGCACGCCGCCGGCGTGATCATGTCGTCCGACCCGCTGCTCGACATCATCCCGATCATGAAGCGGGAGCAGGACGGTCAGATCGTCACGCAGTTCGACTATCCGTCGTGCGAGTCGCTCGGCCTGATCAAGATGGACTTCCTGGGGCTCCGTAACCTCACGATCATCTCCGACGCGCTCGACAACATCCGCACGAACCGTGGCGAGGAACTCGACCTCGAGCACCTCGGCCTCGATGATCCCGGGGTGTACGAACTGCTCGCGCGCGGCGACACCCTGGGTGTCTTCCAGCTCGACAGTCCGCCGCTGCGCTCGCTGATGCGCCTCATGAAGCCCGACAACTTCGGTGACATCTCGGCCCTCATCGCCCTCTACCGCCCTGGTCCCATGGGAGCGAACTCGCACACGAACTACGCGCTGCGCAAGAACGGTCTACAGGAGATCACGCCGATCCACCCTGAACTCGAGGAGCCTCTGGCGGAGATCCTGGAGGAGTCCTACGGCCTCATCATCTACCAGGAGCAGGTGATGGCGATCGCTCAGGCGGTGGCCGGATTCAGCCTCGGACAAGCAGACATCCTGCGCCGAGCGATGGGAAAGAAGAAGAAGTCCGAGCTCGACAAGCAGTACGAGGGCTTCGCGGGGGGCATGAAGCAGCGCGGATTCGGAGAGGCGGCGATCAAGGCCCTCTGGGACATCCTGCTTCCGTTCTCGGACTACGCGTTCAACAAAGCCCACTCCGCCGCGTACGGCCTCGTGTCGTACTGGACCGCCTACCTCAAGGCGCACTATCCCGCCGAGTACATGGCGGCACTGCTGACCAGCGTCGGTGACTCGAAAGACAAGATGGCGCTGTACCTCAACGAGTGCCGTCGCATGGGCATCAAGGTGCTCCCTCCCGACGTGTCCGACTCGATCAACTACTTCGCGGCCGTCGACGATGACATCCGCTTCGGTCTCGGCGCTGTGCGCAACGTCGGCAGCAATGTCGTCGACGGCATCGTGCGGGCTCGAAAGGACGAGCGGTTCACCTCGTTCCATCACTTCCTCGACAAAGTCCCTCTGCACGTCTCGAACAAGCGCACCGTCGAATCGCTGATCAAAGCCGGTGCCTTCGACTCGATGGGGGACTCGCGGCGGGCTCTCATGGAGGTACACGAGGACGCGGTCGAGGCAGCCGTCGACCGTAAGCGCAATGAGGCCCAGGGAGCGATCGGTTTCGATTTCGACAGCCTCTACGACGGCATGGAAGAGGCGGCTCCCGCCAAGGTGCCCGCCCGCCCGGAGTGGATCAAGAAGGACAAGCTCGCCTTCGAGCGGGAGATGCTCGGCCTCTACGTCTCCGATCACCCGCTCGCGGGCCTCGAGGTCCCGCTGGCCAAGCACGCGTCGATCTCGATCCACGACCTCAACAACTCCGAGGACCTTCAGGACGGCGATCAGGTGACGGTCGCCGGACTCGTGACCAGCGTGCAGCACCGCGTCGCCAAGGCCAGCGGAAACCCCTACGGCATGATCACGGTCGAGGACTTCAACGGCGAGGTGACCGTGATGTTCATGGGGAAGACCTACACCGAGTTCCAGCACACGCTGCAGCAGGATGCGATCCTCGCTGTCCGCGGACGAGTCTCCCGACGTGACGACGGGCTCAACCTGCACGCCCAATCGGCGTTCGCGCCGGACATCGGCTCGTTCGATGCGGCGGGTCCGCTGTCGCTCGTCCTCGCCGAGCAGCGCGCGACGGAGCGGGTGATGACCGAGCTCGCCGAGGTGCTTCGCCGCCACAACGGCGATACCGAAGTGCTGCTCCGCGTGCATCGTGGGGGGACCGCGAAGGTCTTCGAAGTGCCGATGCCGGTCAAGGTCTCCGCAGACCTCTTCGGTGACCTCAAGTCACTGCTCGGACCCACCTGTCTGGGGTGAGCGGGTAGGATCGTGAGCCGTCGGCAGCACGACGAACACCCCCGTCGAGCACTGTGACGAAAGGACCACCATGAGTACGGACACCTCCGAACCCGACCTTCCCGAGTCGGACCCCGAGGACTCGATCTTCAGCGACGACGACGGCGTGCTCTACGACGACGAGGTGACTCCGGAATTCGGCATTCTCGGATTCACGCTGCGTGAACTTCTGATCGTGGGCGTATGGGTGGTGGCCTTCGTGCTGTCCTTCTTCCCGCTGACCGGCGGCCTCTCGCTCTGGGGGATCGGTATCCAGTGGATCCTCCCCATCGCGCTTCCCACCGTGGCCGTCTTCCTGCTGGTGCTGCGCCGCTTCTCGCCGGATGGCATCCGCCGAGTGGGCTCGCTGGGCATCGACCAGTTCGCCTCCGTGGCGTTCTCCGTCGCGGCCGTCGTCTGGGTCGGGAATCTGTGGCTCTCGATCTCCGGGCTGATCGCCACCGGCTACTGGGGGCTCCCGTGGAACGGCGTGGGGATGGTCATCACGTCTCTCGCGCTGGTCGTGCTCACAGTCTTCGCCCCGATCATTCCGGGTCTCAAGGAGGACTTCCACGGCCGCCTCGTCACGCTCGCGCATCGAAATGCGAATCCGGTGCGCCCGGTCATCGCGCGCCCCGAGCCCGCTCCCGTCGCGGAGTCGACCGTTTCCCCCAGCAGCACCGAGCCCGAGGTCACCGTCGATGCGTCAGGGCTGCCCCCGGTGACCGGCCTCGACATCGAGACGACCGGGCGACAGGCGACTGACGAGATCGCCCGACTCGACCTCGCGGAGCAGGTACCTCTCACGGCGCATGCCTCCGCCGGTGGCGTCGGGACCGACCAGGACGCCTCCGACGAGGACTATGTGCCCGCCTACTCCCGTCGATCCCGTGGACAGGAGCCCGAGATCGTCTCGGACACCGGAAGCATCGAGTCGCTGCTCGAGACCGCAGCGACCTACGAGACCGGCGATGTCCTGGCCGAAGCGGAGCCCCGCATCGTCGAGGGCTTCGCCGACGCCGACGCTGATCTCGACGCGACGAATCCTCGCGAGGCGGCTCCCGCCGCGCAGCCGTTCTGGATCCTCGCCGCCTCCGAACGGGATGTGCATGACGAGCGAGGAGAACCGCTGTTCCGCATCGGGCCGAGTGCCTGGGCCCTCGTGATCGAGGACCGTGGAGGTGCGTACGTCGTCCGACATGACGACGGACGGATCGGCTACCTCCACGACATCTCCGACATCTCGAAGGGCTGAAATGCGCACGATCGATCTGCGGGGGCGCGAGCTCTCGCCCGCTGACATGCTCGCGGCCGTGCCGCGCGCCACGCAGGCTCGGGCGGAGGCGCTCGACACCGCCGCCCGGATCGTCGAGGACGTGCGCGTTCGCGGTGAGGCCGCTCTCCGTGAGCAGGCGGAGCAGTTCGACCGGGTGACGGGCCACGAGGTGCGGGTTCCCGCCGCGCACATCGCCGACGCCCTCGCATCCATCGAGCCCCCCGTCCGCGCTGCGCTCGAAGAGGCGATCGTGCGCGTGCGCCGTGGGTCCGAGGCCCAGGTGCCGGCGCCTCAGACCACCGAGATCGGCCCTGGGGCGCGCATTCTGCAGCGGTGGCAGCCCGTGCACCGCGTGGGCGTCTACATTCCCGGCGGCAAGGCGGTCTACCCGTCGAGCGTGATCATGAACGTGGTTCCCGCGCAGGTGGCGGGCGTCGAGCAGATCGCTCTGGCGTCCCCGCCGCAGGCCGATCAGGGCGGTCGGATCCATCCGACGATCCTTGCGGCCGCCGCCCTGTTGGGCGTCACCGAGGTCTACGCCATGGGGGGAGCCGGCGCGATCGGCGCCTTCGCGCATGGCGTTCCGTCGCTCGGCCTCGACCCCGTCGACGTGGTCTCCGGCCCGGGGAACAACTATGTCGCGTCTGCGAAGCGGGCCGTCGCCGGCGTCGTCGGGACGGATTCCGAGGCCGGAGCGACCGAGATTCTCGTCGTGGCCGATGCCGATGCCGATGCGAGACTCATCGCTGCGGATCTGGTCAGCCAGGCGGAGCATGATGAACAGGCTTCCGCCGTCCTGGTGACGGATGCTGCCGGGCTCGCGGATCAGGTCGCCGTCGAGGTCGAGCGGATGGCGGCGGTCACACGCCACAGCGAGCGTGTCGGGGCGGCTCTGAGCGGTCCGCAATCCGCGATCGTCCTCGTCGACGACCGTGCCATGGCGACGGCTTTCAGCAACGCCTACGCTCCGGAGCACCTCGAGCTGCACCTCGCCGACGCCGCAGATGCGGCGGCGGCGTTCACCAGCGCGGGTGCCGTCTTCGTCGGCGACCAGACTCCCGTCAGCCTCGGTGACTACATGGCGGGAAGCAACCACGTGCTCCCGACCGGTGGTCAGGCGCGGTATGCGCCCGGTCTCGGGTCCTACACGTTCCTGCGCCCGCAGCAGGTCATCTCGTATGATCGCGCGGCGTTGTCAGTCGTTCGCGCCGGTGTCGTGGCCCTCGCCGAAACCGAGGTGCTCCCGGCACACGGCGAGGCGATCGAGGCGCGTTTCACGGCGTAGGATCGGTCAGATGCACTGCCCCTTCTGTCGTCATCCCGACTCCCGTGTCATCGACTCGCGCACCAGCGACGACGGGCTGTCGATTAGACGCCGCCGCCAGTGCCCGGAATGCGGGGGCCGGTTCACCACGACCGAGACGGCGAGCCTCAACGTCATCAAGCGCTCCGGCGTCATGGAGCCGTTCAGCCGCGAGAAGGTCATCTCCGGCGTGCGCAAGGCCTGTCAGGGGCGGCCGGTGACCGAGGCCGACCTCGCGATCCTCGCGCAGCGTGTGGAGGAGGCCGTTCGCCAGACCGGTGTCTCGCAGCTCGACGCGAACGAGATCGGTCTCGCCATCCTGGGCCCGTTGCGTGAGCTCGACGAGGTCGCGTTCCTCCGCTTCGCCAGCGTCTACCAGGCGTTCGACTCGCTCGAGGACTTCGAGGCGGCGATCACCGATCTGCGGGCCGACCACACGAAGCAGGAGTCCGCGGAGCGGTAATCTGGCAGGGATGTATCCGCTGCTCTTCCGCGCTGTCCTCTCGCGCTTCGACCCCGAGTTCGCCCACCACGCCGGCATGGCGGTGATCCGCGTTCTCGGCGTGCGCCCCCTCTCCTGGGCGACGCGTGCCATGACGCGCCCGGACCCATCGCTGCGTGTCGAGGCTCTCGGTCTCACCTTCCCCTCGCCGTTCGGCATCGCGGCCGGGTTCGATAAGAACGCGGTCGGGGTGCGGGGCCTGGCAGCTCTCGGCTTCGGGCACGTGGAGGTCGGCACGCTCACCGCGATCCCGCAGGAGGGCAACCCCAAGCCGCGTCTGTTCCGTCTCATCGCCGATCGTGCCGTCATCAACCGGATGGGCTTCAACAACGCGGGCGCGGACGCGGCAGCGCGCCGTCTGGCCCGTCTGCGCCGTGGAGCGCCCGACACGGTGGTCGGCGTCAACATCGGCAAGAGTCGGGTGGTGGACGTGGAGAACGCGACGGCCGACTACGTGGCTTCCGCGACTCGTCTCGCCCCGCTCGCCGACTACCTCGCCGTGAACGTGTCGTCTCCCAACACGCCGGGGCTGCGCGGGCTGCAGGCGGTGGAGACCCTCGCCCCGCTCTTGCGGGCGGTCAAGCAGGCCTCCGGTGCCACGCCGCTGCTCGTGAAGATCGCACCGGACCTTCCGGACGAGGAGATCGCGGCGATCGCGCAGCTGGCAGTGGCCGAAGGACTCGCCGGCATCATCGCGAACAACACGACCATCAGCCGAGACGGCCTGCTCTCGGATGCGGCGAAGGTCGAGGCCGCCGGCGCCGGTGGTCTGTCGGGGGCGCCGTTGAAGCGGCGCTCGCTCGAGGTGCTGCGCGTCGTGCGAGGCGCGGTTCCCGCCGACTTCTGCGTGATCGCGGTCGGCGGTGTCGAGACCGCTGCAGACGTGCAGGAGCGTCTGGAAGCCGGCGCCACTCTCGTGCAGGGCTACACGGCGTTCCTGTACCGCGGTCCGTTCTGGGGCCGCGAGATCAACAGGGGACTGATCAGTCGGGGTACTGCCCGCGCTTGACCTGCGGCTTCGGCAAGCGCATGAATCGCATCTGCAGGGCCCGCATCGCCGCGTACCAGCCGAGACCGCGCTCGAGACGCTCCTTGCCGAACTTCGCCGCAGCCTTGCGCTTGACCCGCATGGCCAGCAGGACCATGCCGCCGATCGCGATCACCAGGTACCCCATCATCACCAGGTACGCGTAGAACGAGATCATCATGTTCGTGGGCAGCAGCGAGGCGAGGATGACCAGCACCATGACGCCCATCACGAACTCGGCCGGGTGCCAGCCCGCATCGACGTAGTCGCGCACCCAGCGGCGCTGAGGCCCCTTGTCGCGGACGGGGAGGTACTTCTCCTCGCCGGCGGCCATGCCGGCCTGTGCCTTGGCTCGGCGCTCGTTGAGCTCGGCCTTGGCGGCGGCTTTGGCCTCTTTGGTGTTGGCGACCAGGGGGCGGCGGCGGGCAGCCTCCTGCTCCGCACGGGTCGGCGTCGCGCGCCCCTTTCCGACGGCGGGCGTCTCGGGGGCGTCGTCGTTCGTCGAAGGGGAGACAGGGGTAGTGGCCACGGAGTTCCTCGGTTCGCTGCGGGGGATCACCTTAAGATTACTCGCATGACCTCTCCTGTTCCTCCCCGTGAGCCCGATGCCGCCGTCCTCGAGGCTGTGGCGACCGGTATCCCCTCCGCGTTGTCGGACCTCGGCCACCTCGTGCGCATCCCGGGAATGGCCTGGCCCGCGTTCGATCAGACCCAGCTGGAGCGCAGCGCGGAAGCCGTGGCGACGCTGGCCTCGGACACCGGTGTCTTCGACGAGGTGCGTGTGCTCCGTGCCGCGATCCCGGGCACCGATGAGCAGGGACAGCCGGCAGTCCTCGCCACGCGCGCGGCCCGCAACGGCAAGCCGACGATCCTGCTCTACGCGCACCACGACGTGCAGCCTCCCGGTGATGACGCCCTCTGGGAGACCCCGCCGTTTGAGCCGACGGTCCGTGACGGGCGTCTGTACGGACGCGGCGCCGCAGACGACAAGGCGGGGATCATGGCGCACATCGCGTCGATCCGAGCCGTACACGAGGTGCTGGGGGACGACCTCGACCTCGGTATCGCGATGTTCATCGAGGGGGAGGAGGAGTACGGGTCTCGTTCCTTCGCTCAGTTCCTCTCCGACAACAAGGAGGCGCTCCGCGCGGACGCCATCGTCGTCGCCGACTCCGGTAACTGGGATTCGGTCACCCCGGGCCTCACCGTCTCGCTTCGCGGGAACGCGCGCTTCACGCTGCGCGTGCGCACCCTCGATCACGCGTCCCACTCGGGGATGTTCGGGGGAGCGGTGCCCGACGCGATGATGTCGACCGTGAAGCTGCTCTCCACGCTGTGGAACTCCGACGGCTCGGTGGCGGTGGCGGGGATGACTGAGCGCGATGCGCCCACTCCCGATTACACCGAGGCGACACTCCGTGACGAGGCAGGGCTCCTTCCCGGCACCACTCCGATCGGTGACGGCACGATCCTCAGCCGGATCTGGAACAAGCCCGCGGTGACGGTGATCGGCATCGACGCGACGAGCGTGGCGGCGGCATCCAACACCCTGCTTCCCGAGGTCACGGTCGTGATCAGCGCTCGTGTCGCGCCCGGGCAGACGGGGCAGGCCGCGTATGACGCCCTCGAGAGCCACCTGCGGGCTCACGCTCCGTTCGGCGCGGAGCTCACCTTCTCGGATGTCGACCTGGGGGATGGCTTCCTCGTCGACACCAGCGGCTGGGCGGTGCAGCTCACGCGCGACGCGATGCACGACGGCTACGGGGTTCCGCCGGTGGACCTGGGCGTCGGCGGTTCGATCCCGTTCATCGCCGACCTGGTGCGGGAGTTCCCGGCCGCGCAGATCCTCGTCACCGGTGTCGAGGACCCGCATTCGCGGGCGCACAGCCCCAACGAGTCGCTGCACCTCGACACCTTCCGCCATGCGGTCGCGACCGAGGCGCTGCTGCTCACCCGCATGAATGCTGCAGAACTCTGAGCCTCACAGGATCTGCGGCGGTAGAATCGTCCGAGAAGCCGTGCACCTGCGGCCCGTCACAAGGAGCGACATGAGCGACACCACACTCTCCCCAGAGACCACCCGCGCACACGGCGTCACCCTGACCGACGCTGCCGCCGTCAAGGTGAAGAACCTCCTCGAGCAGGAAGGCCGCGACGATCTCCGTCTTCGCGTCGCCGTGCAGCCCGGCGGATGCTCGGGCCTGATCTACCAGCTGTACTTCGACGAGCGCTACCTCGAAGGCGACGAGACCGTCGACTTCGACGGCGTCGAGGTGATCATCGACAACATGAGCGTCCCGTACCTCGACGGTGCGGCGATCGACTTCAAGGACACGATCTCCGAGCAGGGGTTCACGATCGACAACCCCAACGCAGCGGGCAGCTGCGCCTGCGGCGACAGCTTCCACTGATCGTCCGTCTGCCGAACGGCCGCCGTCACCATGGGTGACGGCGGCCGTTCCGCTTTCGGAACCTGCGTGGTTGGCATGAATCAGGTGTGAGGTTGCCCTAGACTTGGGTGTGCTCTGTTCGCGATCTGAAAGGTGCATCGTGCCCTCGAAACGCAGCCTTCGTTGGGCCGCACTCCCTGTGGGAGTCGTGGCAGCCTTGGCCCTGGCGGGATGTTCTCCCACCGAGCTGAACGGCTTTCTTCCGGGCTTCGTGGAGGGTGGCCCCGCAGCCACCAATCAGACCGAGCGCGTCTCCTCGCTCTGGGTGAACTCCTGGATCGTGCTTCTCGCCGTCGGCATCATCACCTGGGGCCTGATGGCCTGGGCCGCGATCGCGTACCGTCGCCGCAAGGGCCAGACCGGCCTCCCGGTGCAGATGCGCTACAACATGCCGATCGAGATCTTCTACACGATCGTGCCGCTCATCCTCGTGCTGGGTATGTTCTTCTTCACCGCTCGTGATCAGACCGAGATCGAGGCCAAGTGGGACGAGCCCGACGTCGAGATCACCGCGATCGCCAAGCAGTGGGCGTGGGACTTCCAGTACGACGGTGAAGAAGAGGACAACTCCGACGCCGTGTGGACGATGGGCATCCAGGCCCAGCCCGACGCTGAAGGCAACATCGATCAGTCGCAGCTGCCGACGCTGGTTCTGCCGGTCGACAAGAAGGTCACGATCGACCTGCAGTCGCGCGACGTCATCCACTCTTTCTGGATCATCGACTTCCTCTACAAGAAGGACATGTTCATCGGGAAGGACAACTCCTGGTCGTTCATCCCCACCCGTGAGGGCGAGTACGCCGGCAAGTGTGCCGAGCTCTGCGGTGAGTATCACTCGATGATGCTCTTCAACGTCAAGGTCGTCTCTCAGGACGACTACGACGCGTACCTCGAGTCGCTCGAGGAGAAGGGCAACACGGGCGACATCACCGACGCGTACGACCGTCTCTCGAACTTCCCGGGGACGACCCCGAAGACCGACACCGAGGAAGGAGGGGAGTAAGTCATGTCGACCACAGAAGCTCCCCGTACCGACGAGACTCCCCAGTCGCGTCCGACCACTCTGCCCGCCCGCCAGGCCGCTCTCATGAGCTCCTCGCGCGTGGAGCAGAAGGGCAACATCGTCGTCAAGTGGATCACCTCCACCGACCACAAGACCATCGGGTACATGTACCTGATCGCGTCCGTGCTGTTCTTCCTCCTCGGTGGCGTGATGGCCCTCGTCATCCGCGCCGAGCTGTTCGCGCCGGGCATGCAGATCGTCCCGACGAAGGAGCAGTACAACCAGCTGTTCACGATGCACGGCACGATCATGCTGCTGATGTTCGCGACGCCGCTCTTCGCGGGCTTCGCCAACGCGATCCTGCCGTTGCAGATCGGCGCCCCCGACGTGGCCTTCCCGCGTCTGAACGCGTTCGCCTTCTGGCTCTTCCTCTTCGGCTCGACCATCGCGGTCGCCGGCTTCCTCACCCCGCAGGGCGCGGCCTCCTTCGGATGGTTCGCCTATCAACCGCTGGCCGGTGCGTCGTTCTCGCCGGGCGCGGGTGGAAACCTCTGGATGGTCGGACTGGGTATCTCCGGTTTCGGAACCATCCTCGGTGCCGTCAACTTCATCACCACGATCATCACGATGCGCGCTCCCGGCATGACGATGTGGCGCATGCCGATCTTCTCCTGGAACACGCTCATCACGAGCCTGCTCATCCTGATGGCGTTCCCCGTGCTCGCGGCAGCGATCTTCGCCGCTGCAGCGGACCGCATCCTCGGCGCTCACATCTACGACCCCGCCAACGGCGGTGTCCTGCTGTGGCAGCACCTGTTCTGGTTCTTCGGCCACCCCGAGGTCTACATCATCGCTCTGCCGTTCTTCGGCATCGTGTCGGAGATCTTCCCGGTCTTCAGCCGTAAGCCGATCTTCGGATACAAGACGCTGGTCTACGCGACGATCGCGATCGCCGCTCTCTCCGTGGCCGTGTGGGCGCACCACATGTACGTGACCGGATCGGTGCTGCTGCCCTTCTTCGCCCTCATGACGATGCTCATCGCCGTGCCGACGGGTGTGAAGATCTTCAACTGGATCGGCACGCTCTGGCGAGGATCGGTGACCTTCGAGACTCCGATGGTCTTCGCACTCGGATTCCTCGTGTCGTTCGTCTTCGGCGGTCTGACCGGTGTCATCCTCGCGGCCCCGCCGCTGGACTTCGCGCTCTCCGACTCGTACTTCGTCGTCGCTCACTTCCACTACGTGGTGTTCGGCACCGTCGTGTTCGCCATGTTCGCCGGCTTCTACTTCTGGTGGCCGAAGTGGACCGGTCGCATGCTCAACGAGCGTCTCGGCTACGTGCACTTCTGGATGCTGTTCATCGGCTTCCACATGACGTTCCTCATCCAGCACTGGCTGGGTGTCGACGGCATGGTGCGCCGCTACGCGGACTACTCCGCAGCAGACGGCTGGACCTGGCAGAACCAGGTCTCCACGATCGGTGCGATCATCCTCGGCGCCTCGATGCTCCCGTTCTTCCTGAACGTGTGGATCACGGCCCGCAAGGCTCCGAAGGTCACGGTAAACGACCCGTGGGGCTACGGTGCTTCGCTCGAGTGGGCGACGTCGTGCCCGCCGCCGCGGCACAACTTCACGTCGATCCCGCGTATCCGCAGCGAGCGTCCCGCGTTCGACCTGAATCACCCGGAGGCTGCCGAGTTCGCGACTACGGCGCCCGGCGAGCGAGAGGCCCACTAAGTCATGCGCGACAACGTCATTCTCTGGTGGGTGCTGACAGCGTTCTTCGCCCTCGTCGGTGTCGTCTACACCGGCTGGCACATCCTGGTCACTCCGTCCGACAACTTCGCGATGCGGATCGAGTGGGTCGGCACTGTCGCCCTGTTCTTCGCAGCCTTCATGGCCGCGATGGTCGCGTTCTATCTCGATCGCACGCACAAGGCGCAGAACGGTGAGCTGCCGGAAGACATCCTGACGGCGGACATCGACGACGGTGACCCCGAGCTCGGCGAGTTCAGCCCGTGGTCCTGGTGGCCGATCGTGCTCGCGGCTTCGGCCGGTGTTTTCGTCGTCGGCCTTGCTGTCGGACACTTCCTGCTCCCGATCGGTCTCGCGATCTTCGTCGTCGCGATCGTCGGCTGGGTCTACGAGTACTACCGCGGCAACTTCGCCCGCTGAGACATCTGAATAGATGAAGGCCCCCGGATTCGTCCGGGGGCCTTCATCGTGTACGTGCCAGTGGGTCGGTTCGTGTGCGGGCGGCGGGGATCTTCACGACCTCGTTCGGACCCGTGCGATGCCGGTCAGTGGGTCGACAGGTCGGCAGTGCACACCGTCGGCGTTGCCCAGAGAGCGAATGCCGTCAGCGTCGACGCATCAGAGGGTGGCAGTCATCTGCACGCGAGGGCCGTATCTGAAGAGCCCGAGGGCGGTCTCCGTGTCGATGAGGGAGCGGAGCAGAGCGGAGTCCAGCTCGGTCTCCGTGAAGCCGCAGGAGGCGTAGAACGGCGCGTTCCAGGGGACGTCACGGTAGGTGCGGAGGGTGATCGTACGATGTCCGCGGTCTCGGGTCTCAGAGAGCGCCGCCTGGACGAGCCGACGCCCGATCCCGCGCCGGCCGTACGTGGGCAGCACAGAGAGCTGCTCTAGATGAGCGTGCCCGTCGATCTCCAGGACGTGCACGAAGCCGACGGGGCCCGAAGAGGGGGCTGAGGCCTCGTGGGGCTCAGCGACGAGCACGAAGCCCGGCATCGAAGCGCGCTCCCGAGCAGTGGTCGGGGGCGGCCAGTCGACCGCGTCGAAACGATCGACGAGCAGAGCATCCGCCGCGGCTTCGATCTGTTCGGTCTCCGCGTCATCCGCCGGATGCGCAGGACGTACTCGGATCTCCATGGTCACTCTCCTGCGACGGCGGCGATGGCCTCGATCTCGACGAGCTGGTCATCGTAACCGAGCACCGTGACACCCAGGAGGGTGCTGGGGACATCGTGGTCGCCGAAGGCAGCGTGGACCACGTCCCACGCCGTGACGAGGTCGGCCTGCGCGGAGGAGGCCACCAGCACTCGTGTGCTGATGACATCGGTGAGGTTCGCGCCAGCGACGTCGAGTGCTGCCTCGAGCGTCTGCACGCATCGGGCCGCCTGAGCCGCGTAGTCGCCCGGTGCGGCGGTCGTCCCGTCGTCGTTCAGAGGGCAGGCTCCCGCGAGGAAGATGAAACGCGAACCCGCCGGTGCAGTGGCGGCATAGGCGTAGGGGGCGTCGGCGAGGGCAGTGGCGCGGATCAGCTGGACGGCAGATGACATGGTTCGATCCTCTCATTCACGGATTAACGATGAAGGCCCCGTCCGTGTGGACGAGGCCTTCATCGTGGGGGAGTGGCGACTACTCGCCATCCTCCTTCTTCTTGCGAGGCTTCTTCACCGGCTCGGTCGCGATGACCGTGCTGGGGGTGTTCGGCGTCTCGTCGACGTGCGTCTCATCGACCGTGAGCGGGGCATCAGGGAAGCCGGCGCGCTCGTGAGCACCCTGGATCTCTGCGGCCTCGGTCTCATCGTTCTGAGCCGTGACGTGGTGCTGGTGCGCATCGGCTGCTTCGACCTCGGCCTGCGTGAGCGGGGCCAGACGATCTTCGAAGAACCACCGGGAGATCGAGGAACGGAGGTTTTCCGTCCACGGGATGCGGCCCTTGGCGTTCGGGCGAACCACGAGAGGCTCGTAGGAGTCGACATCGATGAGCTTCCAGCGGTCGTACTGGTCGACCGGCTGGTGGACCTCGATGAACTCGCCACCGGGGAGACGGACGATGCGCCCCGACTCGAAGCCGTGCAGCACGATCTCGCGGTCCTTCTTCTGCAGCGCGATGCAGATGCGCTTGGTGACGAAGTATCCGAGGATCGGGCCCAGGAACAGCAACGCCTGCAGCGTGTGGATGACGCCTTCCATCGTGAGCATGAAGTGCGTCGCGATGAGGTCAGACGATGCTGCAGCCCAGAGGACGGCGTAGAAGATGACGCCGGCGACGCCGATCGCGGTGCGCGTCGCCGCGTTGCGGGGACGCTGTGCGATGTGGTGCTCGCGCTTGTCGCCGGTGACCCACGCCTCGATGAACGGGTAGATCGCGACGACCACGATGAACAGGCCGAGCACGAGCACGGGCGCGATGATTCCGAAGGACCACGTGCGGTCGAGGAACACGATGTCCCAGTTCGACGGCGCCAGACGCAGAGCGCCGTCGGCGAAGCCGATGTACCAGTCCGGCTGCGTGCCGGCCGAGACAGGGGACGGGTCGTACGGGCCGTAGTTCCAGATCGGGTTGATCTGGAAGAACGTCGCGATCATGACGATCACGCCGAACACGATGAACAGGTAGCCGCCCATCTTCGACATGTAGACCGGCATCATCGGGTAGCCCACGACGTTGTCGTTCGTGCGGCCGGGGCCCGCGAACTGCGTGTGCTTGTTGATGATCATCAGCATCAGGTGCACGACGATGAGCGCGATGACGAGCATCGGCAGCAACAGGATGTGCAGCGTGTACAGACGTCCGACGATGTCGGTCCCGGGGAACTCGCCGCCGAAGAGGAGGAACGAGGTCCAGGTGCCGATCAGGGGGAGACCCTTGATCATGCCGTCGATGATGCGGAGGCCGTTACCCGAGAGCAGGTCGTCGGGAAGCGAGTAGCCGGTGAAGCCCTCTGCCATCGCGAGGATGAACAGGACGAAGCCGATGACCCAGTTGAGCTCACGCGGCTTGCGGAACGCGCCGGTGAAGAACACGCGGAGCATGTGCACGCCGATGCCGGCGATGAACACGAGCGCCGCCCAGTGGTGGATCTGGCGGACCAGGAGCCCGCCGCGCAGGTCGAACGAGATGTGCAGCGATGACTCGAGCGCCGCCGACATCTCGATACCACGCATCGGCGCGTAGGCGCCGGTGTAGTGGGTCTCGACCATGGATGCCTGGAAGAAGAACGTCAGGAAGGTTCCGGAGAGGAACACGACGACGAAGCTCCACAGCGCGATCTCGCCGAGCATGAACGACCAGTGGTCGGGGAAGATCTTGCGTCCGAGCTCCTTGACGAAGCCGGAGAGGCTGGTGCGCTCGTCGATGTAGTTCGACGCGGCACCGACGAAGCGACCGCCGAGGGGCGCTTTGGTGTCCTTGTCCTCTTTGGACAGCGTTGCGGTGCTCAATGGCGCTCCCAGAAGCTCGGGCCGACGGGTTCCTTGAAGTCGCTGCGTGCGACCAGGTAGCCCTCGTCATCGACGGTGATGGGCAGCTGCGGCAGCGGACGAGCCGCCGGGCCGAAGATGACCTTGGCGTGGTCCGTGACGTCGAACTGCGACTGGTGGCACGGGCACAGCAGGTGGTGCGTCTGCTGCTCGTACAGAGCCACAGGGCATCCGACGTGCGTGCAGACCTTGGAATAGGCGACGATGCCGTCGTAGGACCAGTCCTTGCGGTCCTCGGCCTCGATCAGCTGCTCGGGGCGCAGACGCATCATCAGCACGATGGCCTTGGCCTTCTCCTCGAGGTAGCCGTCGTGGTGGCTGAGCGTCGCGAGCTCTTCGGGGATCACGTGGAACGCCGACCCGAGGGTCACGTCCGCGGCGCGGATCGGGGTGCCGTCGGGGTCGCGGACGAGGCGCGCACCCTTCTCCCACATCGTGTGCTTGAGGAGAACGACCGGGTCGCCCGCGGTGGGGTCATCCGGCGTCGAGTGCGGAGCGAGACCACGGAAGAGCGTGACGCCCGGGATGATCGAGGCGACGAGTGCGGCGAACAGCGAGTTGCGGATCACCGTGCGGCGTCCGAAACCGGACTCCTCGTTCGCGTCGGAGAAGGCCTGGATGGCCGCCTCGCGGGTCGCGTCCTTGCCACGGGTGGGGTGGCGGTGCTCGATGAACTCCTTGTCGGACATGAGCGCCTTGGACCAGTGGATCGCACCGATGCCGAGGGCCAGCAGCGCGAGGGCGATGCCGAGACCGATGAAGAGGTTGTTCTGCCGGATGTCGATGAGCGCGCCGCTCTCGATCGGGAACAGCATGTAGGCGGCGACCGCCCAGATGCTCCCGGCCAGCGAGAGGTAGAACAGCGTGTAGACAGTGCGGACAGCGGCCTTCTCAGCGCGCGGGTCCTTGTCGGTCATCCGCTCGCGGTGCGGCGGAAGCCCGGGGTTCTGCACGGGATCGCTGACTGCGACACCCAGCCCCGGAGAGGGCTGGTAGGCCCTGTCAAGAGCCTGCGAGTCGTCGTCGTGTGCCATGGTGCTCCTCGTACGTTCCTCTTCGATGAATAAGCGTCAGTTGGACTTCGCCGTGATCCACACGGTGATGGCGACGAGCGCGCCGATTCCGAAGATCCAGACGAACAGGCCCTCGGAGACCGGTCCGAGCGAACCGAGCGAGAATCCGCCGATCTGCACGGACTGCTGCTGGAAGAGCAGCGCCGAGATGATGTCGCGCTTGTCCTCGTCGGACAGGTTCATGTCGCCGAAGACCGGCATGTTCTGCGGGCCGGTGACCATCGCCGCGTACATGTGCAGCGCGCTGGTCTCCTGGAGACCGGGTGCGTACTTGCCCTCGGTGAGCGCTCCACCCGCTGCGGCCACGTTGTGGCACATCGCGCAGTTGACGCGGAACAGCTCGGCGCCGTTCGCGACGTCACCTTCTCCGTCCAGGATGTGGTCGGCGGGGAACGTCGGGCCGGGAGCCTCGGACTGCACGAACGAGGAGATCGCGAGGATCTGGTCCTCGGTGAACTGCGGTGCCTTCTGCGGCGCCTGCGGTCCCTGCATCTGCAGGGGCATGCGACCGGTCGACAGCTGGAACTCGGTCGCCAGCTCGCCCACGCCGTACAGGCTGGGGCCGTTGGCGGTTCCCTGCAGGTCGAGACCGTGGCAGGTGGCGCAGTTCGCCTGGAACAGCTTCTCGCCGTCTTCGACGGTCAGCTGCGTCGACGCGGTCGGCGTGTCGGACGCGGCGAACGCAGCCGTCGCACCGGCGTACACGGCGCCGGTGATCATGAGGCCTGCGCCGATGAGCGCGGCCGCCGCCAAAGGGCTGCGACGACCGCTGGAACGGCGCTTCTTCTCTCGTGCCATCTCGGGGATCAGCTCCGCTCTTATTTCAGGAAGTAGATAACGAGGAACAGCACGATCCAGACGACGTCGACGAAGTGCCAGTAGTAGGACACCACGATCGAGGAGGTCGCCTCCTTGTGCCGGAAGTTCTTGACGGCGTATGCGCGTCCGATGACGAGCAGGAACGCGACGAGGCCGCCCGTGACGTGAAGGGCGTGGAAGCCGGTCGTCAGGTAGAAGGCGGAGGCGTACGAGTCGGCGTTGATCGGCATGCCTTCAGCGACCAGCTGTGCGTACTCCCACACCTGGCCGGAGACGAAGATCGCGCCGAGGGCGAAGGTGAGGAAGAACCACTCGACCATTCCCCAGCCGAAGAGGCGACGGCGTCCGGCGCCGTTCTTCTGCCCCTTACCGATCTTGTAGGGCTGCAGGTCTTCTGCCGCGAACACGCCCATCTGGCACGTGAACGAGGAGAGGACGAGGATCGCAGTGTTCACTGCGGCGAACGGGACGTTCAGCAGCTCGGTCCGGTCTGCCCACAGCTCCGGGGAGGTGCTGCGGAGCGTGAAGTAGATCGCGAAGAGTCCCGCGAAGAACATCACCTCACTGCCGAGCCACACAATGGTGCCGACAGCTACCGGGTTGGGCCGCTTAATCGTTCTCGCCGCCGGGGCATACGTCGCTGAGGTCGTCACCCCTCCATTATGGCCGATCCTGGGGCGTGATTCTTGCACCCACGACCTTCGAATCGCCGGACCTGGACTTAGGGGACCCTAAGAAAACACTGCGAATACCCGGTGAATCCGCGGGAAACAGGGGGTGGGCACGGAGTGCGCATGCGTGCGGAAGCATCTGCATGTTTTCTCCACGCCGATAGGATCGCACACATGCCTGATTCGTTGACCTGGCCCGACGTGCTCACCTCGCTGTTGGAGCGCCGCGATCTCAGCGTCTGGGAGTCCACGTGGGCGATGCGTCAGATCATGCAGGGTGGCGTGAGCGAGGCGCAGCTCGCCGGTTTCCTCGTCGCTCTCCGTGCGAAGGGCGAGACGATCGACGAGATCGTCGGGTTCCGCGATGCGATCCTCGAGGCCGCCGTGCCGCTGCCGGTCTCCCCGGACGTGCTCGACATCGTCGGAACCGGAGGGGACCGCGTCGGTACGGTCAACGTGTCCACGACCGCGGCGATCATCATCGGTGCCACCGGCGTGCCCGTCGTGAAGCACGGCAACCGTGCGGCCAGCTCCGCCTCCGGATCCTCGGACGTGCTCGGAGCGCTCGGCCTGGAGCTTTCTCTGAACCCCGCCGACGTGGCATCCATTCTCGACCGCACCGGCATCACGTTCGCGTGGGCCGGGGCGTTCCACCCGGGCTTCAAGCACGCAGGCACCGTGCGTGCCGAGCTCGGGGTGCCGACGGTCTTCAACATGCTCGGCCCGCTGTGCAACCCGGCGCGTGCCGAAGCCAATGCCGTCGGTGTCGCGCAGATCGAACGGGTGCCGCTGATCACGGGCGTGTTCCGCACCCGCGGCGCGACCGCACTCGTCTTCCGCGGCGACGACGGGCTCGACGAGCTGACGACCACCGGACACAGTCGTATCTGGGAGGTCACCCGAGGAGACATCCACGAGCACGACCTCGACCCCCGCGACCTCGACATCCCGATCGCCGATCTCGCCGACCTGATCGGCGGCTCACCGCAGCACAACGCCGAGGTGCTCCGGCGCACGCTCGCGGGGGAGACCGGCGCAGTACGCGACATCGTGCTCCTCAACGCCGCTGCCGGAATCGTCGCCTTCGAGCTCTCGCAGGACGCCACGCAGGTGCAGCGGCCCATCCTCGAGCGGTTGCGCGCGGGGTACGACACGGCCGCCGCGGCGGTCGACGACGGTCGTGCCCTGGCCAAGCTCGATCAGTGGATCGGCGTCAGCCGCGAGCTGGCGGCACCCCAGGAGTGATCGTGGATCCCGTCGACGCGCTGCTCGAGATCGCCTCCCTCCTCGAACGCGAGCGTGCGTCACGGTATCGGGCGAAGGCGTTCCGCCAGGCCGCGGTGACTCTGCAGGATCTGCCGGACGACGTGCAGGCCGATCCGACGAGGCTTCGTGCGGCAAAGGGCATCGGCGAGTCCACATTCGCGGTCATCCGTCAGGCGCAGGCGGGTCGGATTCCCGACTATCTCGTCGAGTTGCGCGGCGACGTCGAGCCGGAGCGCGTCTCGGCGCTGCGGGCCAAGCTGCGCGGTGACCTGCACGCGCACACCGACTGGTCGGACGGCACGACACCCATCCCGGTGATAGCCGCGGCCGCGCGGGCGCTGGGACACGAGTATCAGGCGATCACGGATCACTCTCCACGACTACGGGTGGCACGCGGGTTGTCTGCCGAGCGCCTTCGTGAGCAGATGCCGTTGGTGCGTGCCGAGTCCGGCGACGGATTCACTTTGCTCGCGGGGATCGAGGTGGACATCCTGGAGGACGGCACACTCGACCAGGAGGATGGGCTGCTCGCGGAACTCGACATCGTCGTGGCCTCCGTGCACTCCAAGCTGCGCATGGACGCACGGCCGATGACGGCGCGGATGATCGCCGCCGTCTCGGATCCTCGGGTGAATGTACTCGGGCATTGCACGGGCCGGCTCGTGCAGGGCGATCGGGGAACGCGTCCGCCGTCGGCGTTCGACGCCGCAGCCGTCTTCGCCGCCTGCGCGGAGAACGGCGTGGCGGTGGAGATCAACTCGCGGCCCGAGCGGCAGGACCCTCCGGACGAGCTGATCGCCATCGCGCTCGACGCGGGGTGCCTGTTCTCCATCGATTCGGATGCGCACGCACCGGGGCAGCTGTCGTTGCTGGATCACGGCGCCGAGCGCGCGGAACGGGCGGGGATCCCCGCATCACGGATCGTGACGACCTGGGGCCTCTCCCGCTTGCTCGCCTGGGCCGAGTGAGTCGGGCCCGCACGCCGATCAGTCGGCCTGCAGGGCAGCCTTCGACACGGCTGCGACCGCCCGCGTCATGGAACCGCCGAGGTTCCACTTCTCGGCGAGAGCGGTGGCGGCGTCGACCTCGGCGGGATCGAGGACGCGGAGCGGGATGCCGGGGGCGCTGATCGGCAGCGAGGTCGCCACGGCGACCACGGTGGGTGCGACCTCGAGGTAGTCCGAAGCCGCCAGGACCTTCGCGCGGACTCCCGCGCTCATCCCCTCGCCGGCTTCCGCCGCGGCGCGGATGCCGGTGAGGTCACTGTGCGTCTGGAGGAGGGTCGCCGCTGTCTTCTCTCCCACGCCGGGGACGCCAGGGAGCCCGTCGGAGGCGTCACCGCGCATGGTCGCGAAGTCCGCGTACTGAGACGGGAGGACCCCGTACTTGGCGACGACGGTCGCATCGGTCACGATCTCTAGGTTGCTCATGCCGCGCGCGGTGTAGATGACGCGCACGTCGCGGGCGTCGTCGACGAGCTGGAACAGGTCGCGGTCGCCCGTGACGATGTCGACCGGCATCGTGGCGTCGGTCGCGAGTGTGCCGATCACATCATCGGCCTCGTGTTCCGCGACGCCGATGATGGGGATACCGATGGCGGCGAGCGTCTCGCGGATCAGAGGGATCTGCGCCTCGAGCGGGTCGGGGATCTCCTCGACGTCCGGCCCACTGGCCACGATCTCGACGACGCGATGGGTCTTGTAGCTCGGGATGAGATCGACGCGCCACTGCGGGCGCCAGTCGTCGTCCCAGCACGCGATCACATGCGTCGGCTCATACAGGGTGACGAGCTTGGCGATGATGTCGAGCAGACCGCGGGCCGCGTTGATGGGCGATCCGTCCGGCGCCGTCACTTTGTCGGGAACGCCGTAGAAGGCGCGGAAGTAGAGGCTGGCGGTGTCGAGCAGCATGAGGCGGTCGGCGCGGGTCATGGACTCAGCGTAGAGCGCGGTCGGCCCGCGTCAGCAACCGGGCGCACCGGGTTGCTCGACGCAGGTGCGAGCGACCAGTGCGGTCTCTGCTTCGTAGACACGGATCTGCCGCGCCGGGCCATCGATGGACAGCTCGCCGTCGATCGGGAACCACCCACCGCCGATGTCGACCTCGGCGGTGTAGTGGACGGTGACGTGCGCCGAATACGTGCCGCGGTCGCGATACGAGTGACTCGTCGGGGTCGGGGTGAACTGCGCCTGCCCCAGGGAAGCCCAGGACCGACCGCCTGTGTTCGAGGTGGCCGCTGTGCCGTCACCGAACGCGAACCTGAAACGGACAGGCGTGAATCGTACGCTGATCGGTCTGTCGAACAGCGTGCCGGCGCGCGTGTGCACGGCTGCGGCTGCCACGAAGTTCGTCGGCATGCCTGCGATGCCGACGTTGCCCGGCTCTCCGGCGGTGGTGACGGGTGCAGGAGCGAACTGTGCGACGTCGGTGATGGTGAGGGGGTGGCCTTCGTCGTTCGTCACCCGCTCAGCGGTGAAGTTGCAGGACGCCTGGCGGACGGGGTCGGTTGTGCAGGGCTTCGGCTTCTCGGTCGGGCCGCGGCGCTCCGACGAGTCGGGACTGTCGAGGTCTGGGACAGTGCGGGTCTCGGTTCCGAAGATCTCCAGACGGTCGCCGTTGGTTTGGGAGCCGCAGAGACCGGCGAGTTGCAGTTCTCTCCCGCACGATTTGCCCAGCGGGGCAATGCTCAGCTCGGGCGCCGCCGAGAACATGACTATTAATACCGTGGCGAGCATGGCCACTGTCTTCAGCACTGCTCTGTCCCTTCTTCGTGCTCCTCCTGAATGCGGAATGTGGCGCCCACGATGATCATGTGGGCGGTGAGCGCGACCATCGTATGGCGACCAGGAGGTGTGGCATCCTTTCCGTCGGCATCAACCACTCGTGTCGCAGATGAGTCAAGGCATACGATCGCTGTCACGGAGGGGCGACCGTCATTGATCACCGCCTCTACTCCCCGAAAACTGACTACCTCTGCCTCTCCGGTCAGTCTGAGGCCAGCCTCCAGCAGATACTCGGAAGCCTCTTGGTCCGCCTCGAGGGCGTCTCCGATCAGATAGTCGGCAGGACTCGCGTCTGCGTCACCAGCTCGGCGAGCGTTGCTTACATCGTTGAACTCCCGATATGTCACCTCGGCGGCGGCGAAGGCCTCTTCTTCCGAGGCGAAGGCGGGCGTCGGAGTGGGTGAGGGTGAAGGATCGGGCGCGCAGCCGACGAGCAGGAGGAGGGCGCTCGCCAAGGCTGCGGCGCGCGCGAACGAGCGGGAAGAAGACGTCGGGGAGATCACCCGGTCACGCTAATTCAGAGGGCCGTCTGCCCGTTCGAGTTATCCACAGCTCGCGACGCCGGAATCCGACTTCCTCCGGGATCCGAAGTTCTGATAGCCTTAACCGTCACTCGTGGCGTGCATGCGCATGCCCTCGTGGCGAGAAAACCAAAATCCAACCGCTGAGAAGCATGCAGTCGGCCGTGCGCGGCCGTTGAGTCTCAGCCCGAGTCTCCATTCAACAAGGACAACCCACTACATGACTACCGCAACGACCGCCCCGGCCACCAAGCAGGTCGCCATCAACGACATCGGATCTGCTGAGGACTTCCTGGCCGCGGTCGAGAAGACCCTGAAGTTCTTCAACGACGGCGACATCATCGAAGGCACGATCGTCAAGATCGACCGCGATGAGGTCCTCCTCGATGTCGGCTACAAGACCGAGGGTGTCATCCCCTCGCGCGAGCTCTCGATCAAGCACGACGTCGACCCCAACGAGGTCGTCGCTGTCGGCGACCTGGTCGAGGCCCTCGTTCTCCAGAAGGAGGACAAGGAAGGCCGTCTGATCCTCTCCAAGAAGCGCGCACAGTACGAGCGTGCCTGGGGAGACGTCGAGAAGATCAAGGAGAACGACGGCGTCGTCACCGGTACGGTCATCGAGGTCGTCAAGGGTGGACTCATCGTCGACATCGGCCTCCGTGGCTTCCTGCCGGCGTCGCTCATCGAGCTGCGTCGCGTCCGCGACCTCACGCCGTACCTCGGCCAGGAGATCGAGGCCAAGATCCTCGAGCTCGACAAGAACCGCAACAACGTCGTCCTCAGCCGTCGCGCGCTGCTCGAGCAGACGCAGTCGGAGTCGCGCACCACGTTCCTGAACAACCTGCACAAGGGTCAGGTCCGCAAGGGTGTCGTGTCGTCGATCGTCAACTTCGGCGCGTTCGTCGACCTGGGTGGCGTGGACGGCCTCGTGCACGTCTCCGAGCTGTCCTGGAAGCACATCGAGCACGCCTCCGAGGTCGTCGAGGTGGGCCAGGAGGTCACCGTCGAGATCCTCGAGGTCGACCTCGACCGCGAGCGCGTCTCCCTGTCGCTGAAGGCGACGCAGGAAGACCCGTGGCAGGTCTTCGCCCGCACCCACGCGATCGGTCAGGTCACGCCGGGTAAGGTCACCAAGCTCGTTCCGTTCGGTGCGTTCGTCCGCGTCGCAGACGGCATCGAGGGCCTCGTCCACATCTCCGAGCTCTCCAGCAAGCACGTCGAGCTGGCCGAGCAGGTCGTGTCGGTCGGCGAAGAGGTCTTCGTCAAGGTCATCGACATCGACCTCGAGCGTCGCCGCATCTCGCTGTCGCTGAAGCAGGCCAACGAGTCGGTCGACCCCAACGGCACCGAGTTCGACCCGGCTCTCTACGGCATGCTCGCCGAGTACGACGAGAACGGCGAGTACAAGTACCCGGAGGGCTTCGACGCCGAGACCGGTGCGTGGAAGGAAGGCTTCGACGCCCAGCGCGAGGCATGGGAGCAGGAGTACGCTGCAGCCCAGGCTCGCTGGGAGGCGCACAAGGCTCAGGTCGTCAAGGCGGCCGAGGCCGAGGCTGCAGCCGGAGAGGACTTCGGCGGAGGCCAGTCCTTCACCAGCGAGGTCGCCGGCGCCGGCACCCTCGCCGACGACGAGGCTCTCGCGGCTCTGCGCGAGAAGCTCTCGGGCGGCAACGCTTAAGCAGCACTCTGAATCGGGTCGCCACCTCGCCTTCGGGCGGGTGTGGCGGCCCGTTTCGCTTTTCCGGGGTGCTGCTGCTTTTGCGTGACGGAACATTACGTCGGCATTCGTAACAATCGGTCCGCCCCGCCAGCATGGGGTTATGACTGCTCTGCTGCCCGCGTCGCGCACCGCTGACGCTTCGCCGTCGGCAGGAACTGCGCAGGCTGTCCGTCTCGACGGAATCGACCGTTCCTTCGCGCTGCCGCGCGGGAGGCGCGACGTGCTCCGCGGCATCGACCTCCACATCGCGGCCGGGGAGATCCTCGCGGTCGTCGGTCCCTCCGGGTGCGGCAAGTCCACCCTCCTCCGTCTCGTCGGCGGACTGGATGCTCCGACGAGCGGACGCATCCTCCTCGACGACATCGGTGTCGCCGACGTCGACGAGCGGACCGCCATCGCCTTCCAGGAGCCGCGACTGCTCCCATGGCGCACCATCGCCCAGAACATCGAGCTCGGCCTGCCGCGAGGAACCGCCCGCCGTGTCGGCCGTGAGCGAGTGCGCGAGCTGCTGCACCTCGTGGGGCTCGAGCACGCGGGCGACCAGCGCCCGCGCGAGGTCTCCGGCGGTATGGCCCAGCGCGCCTCCCTAGCCCGGGCGCTCGCCCGAAACCCTGGGGTGCTGCTGCTCGATGAGCCGTTCGGGGCGCTCGACGCCCTGACGCGTCTGCGCATGCACGATCTGCTCCTGAAGATCCATGCGGCCGAGCCCACCACGATCCTGCTGGTCACCCACGACGTCGAAGAGGCGCTCTACCTCGCCGACCGCGTGCTGCTCCTGCGGACGCTGGACAGCTCGGGCACGGGCGCCGACGACGACCAATCCATCGCCCGCACGATCTCCGTGCCGGGCGTCCGTCCCCGCGACCGCGCCGACCGCGGCCTCGCCGACCTGCGCGCCGACCTTCTCGAAGGACTCGGCGTCGACACCCACCACCGCATCACCGAGGAGTCCCGATGAGCACCACCACACGCCGAATCATCCCCGCGATCGCGATCGCCGGGACGATGATGCTCGTCGCGACCGGGTGCGTGGCCGGAGAGAACGCCAAGGCATCGGACACCGAGGGCACGCCGGGCACGACCGAGTGGTCGGCGGACACCCTGTCGATCGACTTCGCCACCTACAACCCGCTGAGTCTGGTCGTCAAGGATCAGGGCATCCTCGAGGAGATCCTCGGCGATGACGTCGAGGTCGAGTGGGTGCAGTCCGCCGGCTCGAACAAGGCCAACGAACTGCTGCGCTCCGGCTCCGTCGATGTCGGCTCGACCGCAGGATCGGCCGCACTGCTCGCCCGTGCGAACGGCTCGCCCATCCAGGTCATCGACATCTACTCGCAGCCCGAGTGGTCTGCCATCGTCGTGGGCCCGGACAGCGACATCACCGGCCTCGAAGATCTCAAGGGCGCCTCCATCGCGGCGACCAAGGGCACCGACCCCTACTTCTTCCTGCTGCAGGCGCTCGAGGAGGGCGGCCTGTCGCTCTCCGACGTGGAGGTGCAGAATCTGCAGCATGCTGACGGCCGGGCCGCACTCGACGGCGGCTCCGTGGACGCCTGGGCCGGGCTCGACCCGATCATGGCCGCCGCCGAGGTGGAGTCGGGTGACCAGCTCATCTACCGCAACGTCGACTTCAACACCTACGGCTTCCTGAACGCGACCGAGGACTTCACCACGAACCACCCCGACCTCGCGCAGGCTGTCGTCGACGCGTACGAGCAGGCGCGAGAGTGGGCGCTCGAGAACCCTGAGGAGACTGCCGCGCTGCTCGCCGAGGTCGCCGGCATCGACCCCGAAGTCGCCACCACCGTGATCGAGGAGCGCTCGAACCTCGACGTGAGCGGTGTCCCCGGTGACGACCAGATCGCGGTGCTCGAGAAGATCGCGCCCGTGCTCGTCGAGTCCGGTGACGTGCAGGGCGGCAAGGACTCCGTCGACAAGGCGCTCTCATCGATCGTGAACGACACGTTCGCGAAGAAGGCGGTCGACGGCGAGTGACCATTCCCGACCGACTGATCGTTCCCGAGGAGTCTCGGGACGCGCTCGACTTCGCGAAGGGCACGTCCCAGCCCCGGAGCGGGGCTACGCGGCGCTCGTGGGACCGGCCGGTCGTGCGGATCATCGCCGGTCTCCTGCTGCCCGTGATCATCCTGACGGCCTGGCAGGTGGTGACGACGAGCGGGATGGTGCCGCCGTACCGCCTGCCCACACCGGCGTCGGTGTTCCAGGCCGGTGTGGAGCTGGCCGAGACCGGACAGCTCTGGACGCACATCGCGATCTCGGTGCAGCGCGTGCTGCTCGGTTTCGCGATCGGATCCGTCATCGGGTTGGCCGCGGCCGGCATCGTCGGGCTCTCCCGGCTGGGAGAGGTGCTTCTCAGTCCGACACTCACCGCAGTCCGCGCCGTGCCGTCGCTGGCCTGGGTGCCGCTCCTCATCCTCTGGATGCAGATCGGCGAGGAGTCGAAGGTCACTCTGATCGCGATCGGTGCGTTCTTCCCGGTGTATACGACGGTCTCGTCGGCGCTCCGACACGTCGATCCGCAGCTCGTCGAAGCCGGGCGTTCGTTCAGCCTGCGCGGCTGGTCGCTGTTCCGCATCGTGCAGCTGCCGGCGGTGGTGCCGTCCGTCGTGTCCGGGCTGCGTCTGGCACTCGCGCAAGCGTGGCTGTTCCTCGTCGCCGCAGAGCTCATCGCAGCGTCCATGGGCCTGGGCTTCCTGCTGACCGAGTCGCAGAGCAGTGGGCGCGTGGACCGCATCCTGCTCTCGATCGTGCTGCTCGCACTTCTGGGCACGCTCACCAACGGGATCCTCGTGCTGGTCGAGAAATACCTGCTCCGTCGGTGGGTGTGACGGTGACCGAGGCTCGGCTGCAGGAGTCGCGGGTGTACGTGCCGGACGCTGGCTTCAGTGACGCGAACGTCACCGCGGACGCGTATGCGCGCGCCGCCGCGGATCCGATCGCGTTCTGGGAAGAGGCCGCGCGCCGCCTGGACTGGTCCGAGCCGTGGCACACCGCCCACGAATGGGATCCGCCGGTCGGCGATGCCGTTCCGGCGGCGCGCTGGTTCGTCGGCGGCAGACTCAACGTCGCGGTCAACTGCGTGGACCGTCACGTGGAAGCCGGACGCGGCGACAAGGTGGCGCTGCACTTCGAGGGGGAGCCGGGCGACCGCCTCTCGGTCACATACGCCGATCTGCAGCGCCGCGTGTCGCAGGCCGCCAACGCGCTCACAGCTCTCGGCATCCGTCCCGGGGACCGCGTCGTGATCTACCTCCCCGTGCTCGTCGAGACGATCGTGATCACTCTCGCCTGTGCGCGGATCGGCGCCGTGCATTCGCTCGTCTTCGGTGGCTTCTCGGCCGAAGCCGTGCGGTTCCGTCTCGCCGACACCGGCGCGAAGCTGCTCGTCACGAGTGACGGTCAGTATCGCCGCGGCACCGCCACCGAGGTGAAGTCGACGGCCGATGTCGCCGCGACGGATCTTCCCGATCTCGAGCACGTCCTCGTCCTGCGCCGCACCGGTCAGGACGTCCCGTGGACGGACGGTCGCGACGTGTGGTGGCATGACGTCGTCGACACGGCGTCGCCGGAGCACGAAGCGGAATCCTTCGACGCCGAGCATCCGCTCTTCATCATCTACACGTCCGGCACGACGGGGAAGCCGAAGGGGCTGGTGCACACGTCCGGCGGGTACCTGACGCACGCGAGCTGGGCGCACTGGGCCCATTTCGACGCGAAGCCCGACGACGTGCACTGGTGTACCGCAGACCTCGCGTGGGTCACGGCGCACACCTACGAGATCTACGGTCCGCTGTCGAATGGACTCACGCAGGTCGTCTACGAGGGGACTCCCGACGCACCGCACCGGGAACGCCACTTCGAGATCATCGAGCGCTACGGGGTGACCGTCTACTACACGGCGCCCACTCTGATCCGCACGTTCATGACCTGGTTCGGTGCGGAGCTGCCACAGGGCCACGACCTCTCCACCCTGCGACTGCTCGGCACCGTCGGGGAGGCGATCAACCCGGAAGCCTGGGTGTGGTTCCGACGCAACTTCGGCCGCGACGAACTGCCCGTCATCGACACGTGGTGGCAATCCGAGACCGGCGCGGCGATGATCGCCCCGCTCCCGGGAGTAACCGCCCTCAAGCCGGGGTCTGCCTCGGTCCCGCTCCCGGGTATCGACGCGGCGGTGGTGGACGAGCGGGGCGACGAGGTCGCGCCCGGCCGCTCGGGAACCCTCGTCGTCCGCAGGCCCTGGCCGGGAATGGCCAGGACCGTGTGGGGCGACCCCACCCGCTATCGCGACGCCTACTGGTCGACGTTCGCAGGTAGGGGTGACCACGGCGGGTTCTACGTGGCAGGTGACGGAGCGACCAGGGACGCCGACGGATACATCTGGATCCTCGGCCGACTCGACGACGTCGTGAACGTCTCGGGACACCGACTCTCCACGATCGAGATCGAATCGGCTCTGGTCGCACACGACACCGTGGGGGAGGCCGGGTCCGCCGGCGTGTCCGATCCGGTCACCGGACAGGCCGTCGTCGCCTTCGTCACCCCGTCCGGCCGGGCAGAGATCACCCCATCCGACCTGCGCACCCAGGTCGCGCGATCCATCGGCCCCGTCGCCAAGCCGAAGCACATCGTGATCGTGCCCGACCTGCCGAAGACCCGCTCGGGCAAGATCATGCGCAGACTCCTGGCACAGTTGTGGGAGGCCGAACAGGATCGCAGAGCCGGCCGCGACCCCGGCCCCCTCGGGGATACCACATCGCTGCAGAACCCCTGGGCCGTCGATGACATCGCCGACGTGCTCGCCGCCGCCGAACTGAGGACAGCATGACGGAAGAACACCGCTTCGGATTTCGCACCAGAGCCCTGCACGCCGGTGGCACGCCCGACGCGGCGACCGGCGCCCGAGCGGTGCCGATCTACCAGACGACCTCGTTCGTCTTCGAGGATGCGGCGGATGCGGGGAATCTGTTCGCCCTGCAGAAGTACGGAAACATCTACTCGCGGATCGGCAATCCCACGGTCGCCGCACTGGAGGAGCGCCTGGCATCGCTCGAAGGCGGCATCGGCGCCGTCGCGACCGCATCGGGCATGAGCGCCGAGTTCATCACGTTCGCGGCCCTCGTCGGGGCCGGCGACCACGTCGTCGCTGCGGCTCAGCTCTACGGCGGGACCGTGACGCAACTCGACGTGACGCTGCGACGGTTCGGCGTGGAGACGACGTTCGTCACGTCCTCCGACCCTGCCGACTATGCGGCGGCCATCCGTCCGGAGACCAAGGTCGTCTACGTCGAGATGATCGGCAACCCGTCCGGGGAGATCGCCGACATCGAAGGACTGGCCGCCGTCGCCCACGAGGCCGGGGTTCCCCTCGTGGTGGACGCGACTCTCGCCACGCCCTACCTGGCACGGCCGCTCGAGCACGGCGCCGACATCGTGATCCACTCCGTGACGAAGTTCCTGGGCGGACACGGCACCACCCTCGGCGGCGTCGTCATCGAGAAGGGGACGTTCGACTGGGGCAACGGAAAGTTCCCGCAGATGACCGAGCCCGTCGATTCCTACGGCGGCATCAAATGGTGGGACAACTTCGGGGAGTACGGTTTCCTCACCAAACTCCGCTCGGAGCAGTTGCGTGACATCGGCCCGGCACTCAGTCCGCAGTCGGCGTTCAACCTGCTCCAGGGGATCGAGACACTGCCGCAGCGCATCGACGCGCACCTCGCGAACGCGCGCATCGTCGCGGACTGGCTCGCCTCCGATCCCCGGGTCGCATACGTGACGTGGGCCGGCCTCGAAGGGCATCCGCACCATGATCGGGTGGCCAAGTACCTGCCGCTCGGCCCCGGTTCGGTGTTCGCGTTCGGCGTCGCGGCGGAGGACGGCCGGAAGGCGGGGGAGACGGTGATCGAGAACCTGCAGCTCGCCTCCCATCTCGCCAACATCGGCGACGCTCGCACCCTCGTCATCCACCCGGCCTCGACGACGCACCGCCAGCTCACCGAGGCGCAGCTCGTCGCCGCGGGCGTGCGCCCCGACCTGATCCGCATCTCGGTGGGACTCGAAGACGCCGAAGACATCATCTGGGACCTCGACCAGGCCCTCACGACCGCGACGGGAGCGAACCGATGAGCGAGACGCAGACGACCGCCGCGGATTCCTGCGCCGTTCCGGCGGAGTCGGACGGGGTGGCCTGTGCGCTGCCCGGCGCACCGGCAGCTCACCCTGAGCGGACCTGGCCGGGGCCGAGTCAGCAAGAGCGCTTCGGTCTGCTCCGGCGGGCCAAGTCCATCGCGATCGTGGGGGCGTCGAACAATCCGGCACGCGCGTCGTACTTCGTGACGACATACCTGCTCTCCAGCACGTCGTACGACGTCTACCTCGTCAACCCGCGCGAGACCGAGATCCTCGGGCAGCCGGTCTACGCGTCGCTGAGCGGCCTTCCCGTCGTCCCCGACATCGTGGATGTGTTCCGCCGGCACGACGACCTTCCGGGTGTCGCACAGGAGGCGATCGACGCGGGCGCGCAGACACTGTGGCTGCAGCTCGGCTCATGGAATGAAGACGCTGCGGCGGTCGCCGAGGCGGCAGGGCTCTCGGTCGTGATGGATCGCTGCATCAAGATCGAGCACGCGCGATTCCACGGCGGTCTGCACCTCGCCGGGTTCGACACCGGCGTGATCAGCTCGCGGCGCCAGCTGCTCGCCCGCTGAGCATCGATCGGATCGAAACATAGACTGGCGACATGCCACTCATCGCGCTCACCGGCGGCATCGCCTCGGGGAAATCGACCATTGCCCGGCGACTGGCGGAGCACGGTGCGGTGATCGTCGACGCCGACCAGATCGTCCGCGACGTGCAGGCGCCGGGCTCGCCGGCGCTGGAGCGAATAGCGGAGACGTTCGGAGCATCGATGATCGACGGCGAGGGCGCGCTCGACCGCGCAGCCCTGGGTGCGAAGGTCTTCGGAGACCCCGAGCTGCTCGCTCAGCTGAACGCGATCGTGCACCCCGCCGTTCGGGAGGAGTCGCAGCGCCGATTCGATGCGGCGTTCACTACTGATGCGGATGCCGTGGTCGTCTACGACGTCCCCCTGCTGGTGGAGGCCAGAGTCGACGATCCGTGGGACCTGATCGTGGTCGCGCACGCCCCCGCGGCGGTGCGGCTCCAGCGGCTGACCGAGCTGCGGGGCATGGAAGAGAAAGCGGCGCAGGAGAGGGTCGACGCTCAGGTCTCCGACGAGAGGCGGCTCGCCATCGCGGATGTCGTGATCGACACGGCAGGAACCCTGGAGCGCACGCACGAGCAGACCGACGCGCTCTGGGAGCGCATCCGACACCGGTGACCTTACCCGGGCACGCCCCGGGATCGCGGGCGTGTCAGCGGCATCGCGCGAACTCGGGGCACTCGGGCCCGCTGGTATTCTGGTTGTGGGCGTGGGGACGCACCAGGGGATGGTCTGCTGGGGGATAGCTTTTCCGCGCTCTGGGGAGTGGAGAAGTGACTCAGGACAACCGTGGAATCTCACGTCGGACCGTCATGAAGGGCGCAGCCTGGTCGGTGCCAGTGATCGCCGCAGCAGTGGCATTGCCGATGGCCGCCGCGAGCGGGGCCAACACCAGCAACGACCTGGCGAACTACTACTGGGACGCCGAGGCGCAGGGTGGCTACACGGCCCTCGTGCCGGCAGCCGGAGGGCTCAGAGCCACTTTCAGCACGCAGATCAGTTATCGATCCCAGCCGGACTGGGTGAACCCGCCGACCGGTGCATCGCTGGTGGTCGTCGTCGAGTTCAGCTCGCCCGTAACACTCGACCCCGGATCGTCTCTCGGGTCCTGGGCTCCGGATCCCGCGAGCGGTTCGTCCGCACGGACGTTCACCTTCACCAAGACGCCGGCGAGCTTCGGCGACGCGCTGACGTTCAACGTGGTCGGCTCCGCAGGCGGGACGCTCACGTCGACGGCCACGATGCGCCTCATCGGCGGCGGCACGACCACGTGGTCCTCAGAGCCGTCTGCGAAGACGGCGACCATCGTCGCCTGACGGCCTCGATGTCGGAGGGGCGGCATACGCTGGAGGTATGCAACCCACGCGCAGTGTCCGCCCCTTCGAGGTCATCAGCGAGTACGCGCCCGCCGGCGACCAGCCGGCGGCGATCGCCGATCTGGCGGCGCGGATCAATGCGGGCGAGACCGACGTCGTGCTGCTCGGAGCGACGGGTACGGGAAAGTCGGCGACCACGGCCTGGCTCGTCGAGCAGGTGCAGCGGCCCACGCTCGTGCTCGCGCACAACAAGACGCTCGCGGCCCAATTGGCCAACGAATTCCGCGAGCTCATGCCGAACAACGCCGTCGAGTACTTCGTCTCGTACTACGACTACTACCAGCCAGAGGCCTACGTTCCACAGACAGACACCTTCATCGAGAAGGACTCGTCGATCAACTCCGAGGTCGAGCGGCTGCGGCATTCGACGACGAACTCGCTGCTGAGCCGTCGCGACGTGATCGTGGTCTCGACCGTCTCCTGCATCTACGGACTCGGCGCTCCCGAAGAGTATCTGCGCGCCATGGTGGCCCTGCAGGTGGGGGAGCGATACGACCGCGACGCGCTGATCCGCCAGTTCATCGCGATGCAGTACAACCGCAACGACGTCGACTTCTCACGGGGCAATTTCCGGGTACGCGGCGACACGATCGAGATCATCCCCGTCTACGAAGAGCACGCCATCCGTATCGAGCTGTTCGGCGACGAGATCGAGGCCCTGTACTCGCTCCACCCGCTCACGGGCGAGGTGATCGAGAAACTCGACGCCGTCCCGATCTTCCCTGCGTCTCACTACGTTGCCGGCACCGATGTGATCCAGCGTTCCATCGGCACCATCGAGCACGAGCTGGAAGAGCGCCTGGCCGAGTTCGAGCGGCAGGGCAAGCTCCTCGAGGCGCAGCGTCTGCGCATGCGCACCACGTTCGATCTCGAGATGCTGCAGCAGTTGGGCTTCTGCTCGGGGATCGAGAACTACTCGCGTCACATGGACGGGCGCATGCCGGGGGAGCCGCCGCACACGCTGCTCGACTTCTTCCCCGACGACTTCCTGCTGGTCATCGACGAGTCGCACGTCACCGTGCCCCAGATCGGCGCGATGTACGAGGGAGACGCGTCCCGCAAGCGCACCCTCGTCGATCACGGTTTCCGGCTGCCGAGCGCGATGGACAACCGTCCGCTGCGATGGGACGAGTTCAAGAACCGGATCGGACAGACCGTCTATCTGTCGGCCACGCCCGGCAAATACGAGATGGGGATCGCCGACGGCATCGTCGAGCAGATCATCCGTCCCACCGGTCTGGTCGACCCGCACATCGTCGTCAAGCCGTCGAAGGGGCAGATCGACGACCTGCTGGAGGAGATCCGCGTCCGCGTCGAGCGGGACGAGCGGGTTCTCGTCACGACCCTCACGAAGAAGATGGCCGAAGAGCTGACCGACTTCCTCGGGGAGCACGGTGTGCGCGTGCGCTACCTGCACTCCGATGTCGACACGCTGCGTCGTGTCGAACTCCTCAGTGAGCTGCGTGCCGGCGTGTACGACGTGCTGGTCGGCATCAACCTGCTGCGTGAAGGTCTCGATCTTCCGGAGGTCTCGCTCGTGGCGATCCTGGATGCCGACAAGGAGGGCTTCCTGCGGTCGGGGACCTCACTCATCCAGACCATCGGTCGCGCCGCCCGAAACGTCTCGGGCGAAGTGCACATGTACGCCGACAAGATGACCGACTCGATGGCGAAGGCGATCGAGGAGACGGATCGTCGCCGCGAGAAGCAGGTCGCGTACAACAAGGAGCACGGCATCGACCCGCAGCCCCTCCGCAAACGCATCGCGGACATCACCGAGGTGCTCGCCCGCGAAGGCGCAGACACGGCGGAGATGATGTCGGGCCGTGGTCGCGCATCGGGCAAGGGCAAGTCGCCGACGCCCAACCTGCGTCGCACGGGCATCGCGGCCGAGGGAGCGCAACAGCTCGAAGCCACGATCCAGGATCTATCCGACCAGATGCTTGCGGCAGCCGCGGAGTTGAAATTCGAGCTCGCCGGACGCCTGCGCGACGAGGTGCAAGACCTCAAGAAGGAGCTGCGGGCGATGGAACGCGCGGGGCACGCGTAAGGCGCGACTCGGACCATGGATGCTGCGGGGAACGAGCTGGCCGATCGGATCCGGGCGCTGCTGAGCGCCGACGTCGGAATCGAGGAGCGGCGGATGTTCGGAACCCGGGCTTTCCTCGACGACGGGCGCATCCTTCTCGGAGCGCGGCCGGGCGGCGTGCTTCTGGTGCGTGTCGACGACGAGAACGGAGCGGCGCTCGTGACGCGCACGGGTGTCGCCCGGGCGGTGATGGGCTCGCGCACGATGGGATCCGGATGGCTCGACGTCTCGCCCGAGGTCATCGAGGACGACGGCGGTCTGATGTTCTGGCTCGACGTCGCGCGCGAGTCCTCCGGCTCGGCGACCGATGGATCCAACCAGGACTGACCCTACGGGCAGTGCATCAGAGGCTTGGGACCCGAGCGGTCGATCTCGTGCTGCGTCATCGGGGCGCCGCACAGCGGGCACGCGCGTTCGGCGCGTTCTGCGGCGCTCGGTGGGGGAGTCTTCTCATACGGGCCGACGGAGGCAG
Source organism: Microbacterium maritypicum (assembly GCF_041529975.1). Taxonomy (NCBI): domain Bacteria; kingdom Bacillati; phylum Actinomycetota; class Actinomycetes; order Micrococcales; family Microbacteriaceae; genus Microbacterium; species Microbacterium maritypicum. The sequence continues at coordinate 2,240,809 of NZ_CP168030.1, forward strand.
GACCGGCGAGCCGGATGAGATTGGTGTTCACCCAGGAATAGAGGCCACCTGCTTCGCGAATGCGGGTGCGAAGGGGTGGGCGGTCCGGGTCCTGTGCCATGTTGCTTAGTGTACTAATGATTAGTGCAGATGTATAGTCGAGGTTGTGACGGCTACAGACGACCTGCTCAAGCTGGAGAACCAGCTGTGCTTCGCCCTGGTGACCGCGGCGCGCAACGTCATCGCCCTCTACCGCCCGATCCTCGAGCCTCTGGGTCTCACGCACCCGCAGTACCTCGTGATGCTCGCCCTGTGGGAGCGGGCGCCGCGGACGCTGAACGATCTCGCTCTGGATCTCGCTCTGGAACCCGCGACGGCATCGCCCCTGGTCAAGCGGCTCGAAGCAGAAGGCCTCGTGGCCCGACAGCGAAGCAGTGAGGACGAGCGGCGTCTGGAGATCACCCTGACCGCGGCGGGCGCGGCGCTGCGCGAACGGGCTGTAGACGTTCCGCACCAGGTCATGGCGGCGGTCGGCATGGGTATCGATGAGGTCGCCGCACTCCGCGACGGCCTCGGTCCGTTCGCCGGGCGGCGTCCCGATCTCGGCTGAGTCCGACCGACTCCGCCGAGCGCGGCTCGCGTCCCGACGACGGATTCCTCGGGAGTCGCGTCCTAGGGTGGAGTCATGTCGCGCCACGAAGCCCCGGTTTCCGGGGACCGGCGCGTCGGCGGCTCGCGCGTGCTCCGGGTTCTGCTGCCTCTCGTCGCAGTCGCGGGTTTCTTCGCCGTCGTCATGTTCGTAGCAGCGCAGCAGGGCCTTCCGCAGTTCCGCCCGCTGCCGGGCGGTGGAACGGAACTCGTCGACGTCGGGACCTCCGAGCCGGCGCCCGCCGAGATGACGCCCGGGCCGATGGAACAGACCGAGGAATCGCCACTGTTCAAGGTGATCCTGGCGGTCCTCGTCGCGATCGCGGTGCTGACGCTGCTGTTCTTCGGCGCGCGCATGCTGGTCCGCTACCTGCGCGGACTCTGGCGAGATCGACCGCTCGAGAGGCGCGAGGCGGCCGCCGTCGACGCGATGAGCGTGGTCATCGCCGGGACGGATGCCGAGCCCGACGCCGCGATCATCCGAAGAGGGATCGACGAAGCGCTGCGGACGATCGATGTCGACCCGGCGCCGGGTGACAGCATCGTCGCCGCGTGGGTCGGTCTGGAGGAATCGGCGACGGATGCCGGTGCCGGTCGGGCCCCGCACGAGACGCCGTCCGAGTTCACGGTCCGGATCATCGGACGCCGCGCGGGAATCGCGGCTGACGTCGTCGCGCTGCTCGGACTGTACGAACAGGTCCGTTTCGGCGGTCTCGTCGCGGAGGAACGCGACCGCGCCACGGCAGCAGCGTGTCTACGTGGCATCCAGGCGGGGTGGCGATGAAGGGACGGCTGATTCTCCTGGGAGTCGGGGCGGCTGTCGCGGCCGTGGTCCTCGTGCTGCTCGGCGCACTCGGCGTGCCGACGCTGTTCGCCGCGTCCTGGCTGCTGATCGTGCTGACGATCGCGCTCGTGAGCCGTCAGGTCTTCTTCGACGAAGCCTCCCTCTGGCCCCCGGAGCGACGCCGACGTGCGGAGCGCGGCTCCGAGGTGTCTCGGCTCGCCTGGTCGATCAACTCGCGCACCGGTGTCGCCGGGCACGTGGTCGTCCGTCGGGTGCAGAACGTGCTGCGGCGACGACTGGCCCACCGGGGGCTCGACCTCGACGACCCCGCTCAACACGCGGCGATCGACGCGCTCCTCGGGCCGGGAGTACGTGACTCTCTGCACAATCGCGAGGTTCAGGCTGCCGATCTCGAGCGGGTCCTCGACGCGGTCGAGCGCATCACCACCGAGGTCCCCGCGAACTCAGACCCCCAGACCGCCGCGAAAGTCGGCACAGAGGAGAACCGATGAACACGGAAGACGTCACACAGATCGCCGCCCTCGGGCGTCGAGTGCGGGAGAGCGTCGGCGCAGTCGTCGTCGGCATGGACGAGCCGGTCACGATCGCCCTGGCCGCGATCTTCGCCGGTGGTCACGTGCTGTTCGAAGACGTCCCGGGACTCGGCAAGACACTCGCAGCGCGGAGCCTGGCCTCTGCGCTGGGCCTGGACTTCCGGCGATTGCAGTGCACTCCCGACATGCTCCCCGGTGACGTCACAGGGTCGTACGTGTACGCGCCGGCGACGGGCGAGTTCCCGTTCCGGCCGGGGCCCATCTTCACCGGACTGCTGCTGGCGGACGAGATCAACCGCACCACCCCCAAGACGCAGTCGGCGATGCTCGAGGCGATGGCCGAGCGTCAGGTCACCGTCGAGGGCAACAGCTTCCCACTGCCCCGGCCGTTCCACGTCATCGCCACATCGAATCCGATCGAGTACGAGGGGACCTACGCGCTTCCCGAGGCCCAGCTCGACCGCTTCATGGTGCGACTCTCGGTCGGATATCCGGACGCGGACGACGAGACCCGCATCATCCTGGACCGGGTGCGACGACAGTCGCCCGACGTGTCCGTCGAACCGGTCGTCGACGGCGACGGCTTGCTGGCGATCCAGCGAGCGGTGGAACGGATCCACGTCGACGCGGATGTCGCCCGCTACTGCGTCGAGCTGGTCCGCGCCACACGCGAGGCGGTGAACGTCTCGGTGGGCGCCTCTCCACGCGGCTCGCAGTCCCTGGTGCTGCTCGGACGCGCTCTCGCGGCACTGGACGGACGTGCGTATGTGCGACCGGACGACATCAAGCGCATCGCGGAGCCCGTGCTCGCGCACCGCCTCACCCTCACCCCGCAGGCCTGGGCGCAGGGCGTGGATCCCCGAGCGGTCGTCGCGGCGGTCGTCGCGAAGACGTCGGTGCCGCCGACCGTCTCCGCGGTGCGATGACCGATCCGATCCGCGTCTCCGAGCGCACGACTCTCCGCTGGCGGCGGACCCCCGTCGTCGCGATCGGTGTGGCCGGGGCGGCGCTGCTCGTCGCGGCGGGGCTCGCCTTCTCGCGGCCGGACATCATCGGCATCGGCCTGCCTCTCGCGCTGACGACGGCCTGGATGCTGGTGCGCCGGCCTGCGACGGCCGATCTGCGGGTCGAACTGCGCGCGCAGGCCGGCGTGGGCGGTGAGCAGGCGGAGGCATGGGGCGACCTCGACATCCACGTCGATGCGGATTGGGTGCAGCTCGCCGTCGCGCAGGACAAGGGCCCGCAGCGACTCGCAGATGTCGGCGTCGGTCGATCCGTGGTCACCACGAGGACACGCCTTCAGCATTCCGGCCCCTTGGATCTGTTGAGCGTGACGGCGCGGTGCGTGGCGCAGGACGGCGCCTGGATCACGGAGGAGGCTCCGGCCGCCGGTATCCGGTGGAACACGCCGCCGCGCGTACTCCGGCTCGCGGGACTCCCCGTGGCACCGCGACTCACCGGGCTTCATGGCGCTCATGAGGGCGGACGCCCGGGGCAGGGTGGCGACTTCCGCGACATCCATCCGTTCGCGCCGGGTGACGAGCTGCGCCGCGTCGACTGGCGGGCCACTGCCCGGGCTGCCCAGCGGCCCGGCGAGCTCCTCGTGCGACGGAACAACACCCTGAGCGATTCGTCGGTCGTCATCGCGGTGGACACGGCAGAGGATCTCGGTGTCGTGGTCGCGGGCTGGGGCGCCGCCGACCCCGACCGGTCCGGCGTGACCTCGCTGGACCTCGCCCGAGAAGCGGCTTTGTCGATCGCGACCACGGCCGTCGGCGCGGGCGACAGGATCGCCTACCACGCGCTGTCGAGCGGCGGGCGGAGCATCCCTTCGGGCGGAGGAGCACGACACCTCGCCCGGGTGCGCGATGTCATCGCCGCGACCGGTCCGAGTACCGACGGCTCGCCCTATCGCCGATCACCCGTCGTTCCCTCCGGCTCCATCGTGTTCGTGCTCTCGACCTTCTTCGACGGGGTGGCTGCCCAGCTGGCGACCCGATGGCGAGCGTCCGGCCACGCCGTCGTCGCGGTGGACGTCCTTCCGACATCGGACGCGTCACGTCTCACTCGGGAGCAGCACATCGCGTTGCGCACCGTCCTCGCGGAGCGCACCGACATCCTGACCGAGCTGCGCCATGCGGGCATCGAGGTGGTGTCGTGGGCGGCGCCCGACGTCGATGCCGCCATGCGTTTGGCGGACCTGCGCCAGCAGCGGATGAGGGCGGTGCGACGATGAGTCGCGCGATCCGGCAGATTCGGGTGCCGGGTGCCGTACCCGGGGTCACGGTCCGGCTGCTGCTCGTCGGCGTGGTCGCGGTCGGGGCGGTGACGCTGGTCCCGTTCCCGCTCTGGCAGGCGATCGCCGTGGTCGCGGTCGTCGTCGCCGTCGTCATCCCGCGCACACTCGCGGCGTGGGCGGCTGCGGCATGCCTCCCGTTCGGGGTGATCCTCACGGAGCCGTCCCCGGGGCGGACGGCTCTTGCGCTCCTACTCGTGCACGCGATCCACGTCCTCGCCGCGCTGAGCCTGGTCGTGCCGCTGAGGTCGCGCCTCGCGGTGCGGGTGCTCCGGCCGACCTTCCTGCGTTTCGGCATCGTGCAGCTCCTGTCGCAGCCGCTGGTGTTCGCGATGTGGCTGCTCGCTCCGAGCGGTGTCGACCGTGGAACGGAGTGGCTCGCGCCGGTCGCGGCCGCGGCCCTGGTCATGGGCGTGCTCCTCGCTCTGCGGGCGGCGAAGCGGTCGGACGGCGATCCGGCGCACGCGGCCTCGGGCGGGGGAGAGGCCGGAGTGGATGCCGGAGTCGGAGCCGATGTCCGTGGTCCCTCGTAGACTTGTTCGGTGCCCATCGTCCCCGTTGCTTCCCCAGGAAAACTCAGTGTCCGCGGTGCCCGCGTCCACAATCTCAAGAACGTCGACATCGACATCCCCCGCGACTCGCTGGTCGTGTTCACCGGCCTGTCCGGGTCGGGCAAGTCGAGTCTCGCGTTCGACACGATCTTCGCCGAGGGGCAGCGTCGCTACGTCGAATCGCTGAGTGCGTACGCGCGCCAGTTCCTCGGGCAGGTCGACCGCCCCGACGTCGATTTCATCGAGGGCCTCAGCCCGGCCGTCTCGATCGACCAGAAGTCGACCAACCGCAACCCGCGGTCCACCGTCGGCACGATCACCGAGATCTACGACTACATGCGCCTGCTCTGGGCGCGCATCGGTATCCCGCACTGTCCCGAATGCGGTGAACGCATCCAGCGTCAGACCGTGCAGCAGATCGCCGATCAGCTCATGGAACTTCCGGAGCGCACCCGCTACCAGGTCGTCGCACCGATCGTCTCCCAGAAGAAGGGCGAGTTCGTCGACCTGTTCCGCGAACTGGGTGCGAAGGGCTACTCGCGTGCCATCGTCGACGGAGATCTCGTCCAACTCGCCGAGCCGCCGACGCTCAAGAAGAGCTACAAGCACGACATCGCGGTGGTCGTCGACCGCCTCGTGGCGTCTGATGACATCCTCGGCCGCGTGACCGATTCGGTCGAGACCGCGCTCGGTCTCGCCGGCGGAGTGGTGCAGATCAACTACGTCGACGGCGAGGGCGACGACGCATGGCAGACGTTCTCCGAGAAGCTGGCCTGCCCGAACGGGCACGCGCTCACTCTCACCGAGATCGAGCCGCGCACATTCTCCTTCAACGCGCCGTTCGGTGCGTGCCCGGCATGCTCCGGGCTCGGTACCCGCATGTCGGTCGACGTCGACCTGATGCTGGGTGACGAAGACCTCTCGATCCGTGAAGGTGTCATCATCCCCTGGACCACCCAGGGTAAGGGGTTGTTCCAGTACTACGAGCGCCTGCTCGAGGGACTCTCCCGCGATCTGGACTTCTCGCTGGACACCCCGTGGCGCAAGCTGCACTCCGATGTGCAGAACGCGATCCTGCGCGGCGAGAACTACAAGGTGACCGTCAAGTGGAAGAACCGCTACGGACGCGAGATGCGCTACGCCTCCGGCTTCGAGGGCGTGGTCCCCTACATCGAGCGGCAGTATCTGCAGGCGGAGTCCGACAACCAGCGCAGCCGGTGGGGCGAGTACCTCCGCGAAGTGCCGTGCCCGGTCTGCGACGGCAATCGTCTGAAGCCCGAGGTGCTGGCCGTGCAGGTGCACGGACACTCCATCGCCGAAGTCTCGCACCTCAGCCTCGCCGACGCCCGCGCGTTCATGGAGACGCTCACGCTCACCGACCGTGAGGCCAAGATCGCCGCTCAGGTGCTGCGCGAGATCCGCCTGCGCCTCGACTTCCTGCTCCAGGTCGGACTCTCCTACCTCAACCTCAGCCGCTCGGCCGGATCCCTGTCCGGTGGAGAGGCGCAGCGCATCCGCCTGGCCACGCAGATCGGCTCCGGCCTCACCGGTGTCCTCTACGTGCTCGACGAGCCGTCGATCGGACTCCACCAGCGTGACAACCGGCGCCTCATCGACACGCTGCTGAAGCTGCGCGACCTCGGCAACACCCTCATCGTCGTCGAGCACGACGAGGAGACGATCGAAGCGGCCGACTGGGTGGTAGACATCGGCCCCGGCGCCGGCGTCAACGGTGGCGAGGTCGTGCATTCGGGTCCGTATTCGGCTCTGCTCGACGACAGCGACTCGATGACGGGGGAGTACCTCTCGGGTCGCCGTGAGATCCCCATGCCGACGAAGCGCCGCAAGATCGACAAGAAGCGGATGCTGAGCGTCGTCGGCGCTCGGGCCAACAACCTCCGCAACGTCACGGCCGACTTCCCGCTGGGTGTGCTCACCGCCGTCACCGGTGTCAGCGGCTCCGGCAAGTCCTCGCTCGTGAACGACATCCTGTACCAGGTGCTCGCGTCGCGGCTGAACGGGGCTCGCACGGTCCCCGGCAAGCACACGCGTGTGACCGGACTCGACAACCTCGACAAGGTCGTCCACGTCGACCAGGCGCCGATCGGCCGCACCCCGCGGTCGAACCCCGCCACGTACACGGGCGTGTTCGATCGCATCCGCACACTCTTCAGCGAGACACCGGAGGCGAAGGTCCGCGGCTATCAGCCCGGTCGCTTCAGCTTCAACGTCAAGGGTGGCCGCTGCGAGGCATGCTCCGGCGACGGCACGATCAAGATCGAGATGAACTTCCTGCCCGATGTGTACGTCGACTGCGAGGTCTGCCACGGTAAGCGGTACAACCGCGACACGCTGGCCGTGCACTACAAGGGCAAGAACATCGCCGAGGTGCTCGAGATGCCGATCGAGGAGGCCGCTGAGTTCTTCGAGCCGATCCAGGCGATCCACCGTTACATGAAGACGCTCGTCGACGTCGGGCTCGGCTACGTCCGACTCGGACAGTCGGCGACGACGCTCTCCGGCGGTGAAGCGCAGCGCGTCAAGCTCGCCACCGAGCTTCAGCGTCGTAGCAACGGACGCAGCATCTACGTGCTCGACGAGCCGACGACAGGCCTGCACTTCGAAGACGTCCGCAAGCTCCTCGAGGTGCTCAACGGACTGGTCGACAAGGGGAACACCGTGATCGTCATCGAGCACAACCTCGATGTGATCAAGTCGGCCGACTGGGTGATCGATCTCGGCCCCGAGGGCGGTTCCGGCGGCGGCCAGATCGTCGCCACCGGCACCCCGGAGCAGATCGCACGCGTCGAGGCGAGCCACACCGGGCTGTTCCTCGGCGAGATCCTGGGTGAGGGGCGCGCCGCGCGGAAGGCCAGCTGATGGCCGACGTGCTGCCGTACAAGCCGCGGCCGGGGGAGATCCCGACCGATCCCGGCGTGTACCGCTTCCGTGATGCGTCCGGGCGGGTGCTTTATGTCGGCAAGGCGAAGAACCTGCGTCAGCGCCTGTCGAACTACTTCGCCCCGCTGCGTACGCTCCACGAGCGCACCCGGCGCATGGTCACGACAGCGGCATCCGTCGAATGGACGGTCGTGTCGACGGACGTCGACTCGCTGCAGCTGGAATACATGTGGATCAAGGAGTTCGATCCGCCGTTCAACGTGCGCTACAAAGACGACAAGTCGTATCCCTTCATGGCGGTGACGCTCGCCGACGAAGCGCCCAGGGTGATCGTCACACGCAATCGCAAGATCCCCGGTGCGCGGTACTTCGGCCCGTTCCCGAAGGTGTGGGCAGTGCACGAGACCATCGATCTGATGATCAAGGCGTTCCCGATCCGCACCTGCAGCGATTCCAGCTACAAGCGCGCGATGCAGACCGGCAGGCCCTGTTTCCCCGGGCAGATCGGCAAGTGCGGCGGCCCCTGCTCTATGACGGTGAGCATTGAGGAGCACCGGGCCATGGTCGATGACTTCGTGGCGTTCATGGCCGGCGGTGATGAGCGCTTCACCCGGGAGCTCACCAAGCGGATGCTGGCTGCCTCGGCGGCGATGGACTACGAGGCGGCGGCGAAGTACCGGGACAAGCTCTCGGCGATCGAAGCAGTTCTGGGCAAGAGCGCGCTCGTGCTCCCGGCCGACGAGGACGCCGATCTCTTCGGCATCGCCGAGGATGAGCTGGCGGCAGCTGTGCAGCATTTCGTGATCCGCGGCGGCAGGGTACGCGGTGTGCGTGCGCTGACCATCGAGAAGGAGATCGACATCTCGAGTGGTGATCTCGTCGAACAGGTGCTGCAGCAGGCATACGGCGAGGCGCAGGACGTCCCTCGCCGAATCCTCGTCCCGACCCTTCCGGACGACGCTGCCGAGCTCGAAGTCTGGCTGCGCGAACGTCGCGGCAAGAAAGTCGAGATCGCGGTCGCGCAGCGCGGGCAGCGGGCAGACCTCATGCGCACCGCGACGTTGAACGCGCAGCAGGCGTTGATCCGCTACAAGACCCGGCGCACGAGCGACTACGTCGCCCGCACGCAGGCGCTCACCGATCTGCAGGAGGCTCTCGGGATGTCCGAGGCCCCGCTGCGCATCGAGTGCTTCGACATCTCGCACCTCGGCGGAACGAACGTCGTGGCATCGATGGTCGTGTTCGAGGACGGTCTTCCCCGCAAGGACCAGTACCGCTCCTTCAACATCGCCGAGACGACGGATGACACCGACTCGATGTACCAGGTGCTTCGTCGTCGGCTCGCCTACCTCGATCGTCCCGAGGAACCGGAGGTCATCGATCCGACGACCGAGGCAGTCGTCGGAGAAGACGTGGGAGAGGCGACCGCGCGGCGAAAGCCGCGATTCGCCTACCCGCCGCAGCTCCTGCTCGTCGATGGTGGGCAACCGCAGGTGGAAGCAGCGGCCCGGGCCCTCCGTGACGCCGGGCACACCGAGATCGCGGTCTGCGGAATCGCGAAGCGTTTGGAGGAAGTGTGGCTCCCGGGTGACGATTTCCCGGTGATCCTGCCGCGTACCAGCGAGGCGCTCTATCTGCTGCAGCGTCTTCGTGACGAGGCGCACCGCTTCGCGATCACGCACCAGCGCAAGCGACGGCGCAACGACATCTCCTCCGTGCTCGCCGAGGTGCCGGGGCTCGGGGCATCCCGCATCAAGGTGCTGCTCAAGCACTTCGGCTCGGTGACGGCGCTGCGCGCAGCCGAACCGGGACAGATCGAAGAAGTGCAGGGAATCGGGCCCGTGCTCGCCCAGAACATCCATTCGCACCTGTCCACTCGCTAGGCTGGAGGCCGAGGGGGAGAGGGAGCACTGAGCAATGTCTGACGAGGAAAAGGGCGAGTTCCTCATCGTCACGGGAATGTCCGGCGCGGGTCGGACCACGGTGGCGAATGCGCTGGAGGATCTCGGCTGGTACGTCGTCGACAACCTCCCGCCCCAGATCCTCCGGCCGCTGCTGGATCTGACCGATATGGGTGGCAATGCGCTTCCCAAGGTCGCCGCCGTGGTCGATGTCCGGGGACGCAACCTCTTCGACGACTTCCCCGGCGTCGCGCGCGCTCTCCGGTCTCGAGGGTCTGTCCGCGTCCTGTTCCTCGACGCCTCCGACGACGTCCTCGTGCGGCGCTTCGAGTCCGTCCGACGGCCGCATCCGCTCCAGGGGGATGGGACGCTTCTCGACGGGATCCGCATCGAGCGCACCAGGCTCGCGCCGATCCGTGAGGCGGCCGACCTGGTCATCGACACCTCGCGGCTCAACATCCATCAACTGGCGACGCAGGTTTCGGACATCTTCTCGGAGGAGGGCGCGGCGCGCCACCGCGTGACGCTCCTCAGCTTCGGATTCAAGTACGGGCTTCCGACCGACGTCGACATCGTCGCCGACATGAGGTTCCTGCCCAACCCGTTCTGGAACGAAGAACTCCGCGGCCTCACCGGCCAGGACGAGACGGTTCGTGACTACGTTCTCTCGCGGCCCGGTGCGATGGAGTTCCTGGACGCCTACTCGACCGCCCTCGTCCCGGTCCTCGAGGGGTATCAGCGAGAGAACAAGAGCCACTCCACGATCGCGATCGGTTGCACGGGGGGAAAGCACCGTTCGGTCGCGATGTCGGAGGAGCTCGCGCGCAGGCTGTCCGCGATCCCCGGCGTCGCCGTCAACGTCCGCCATCGAGACCTCGGCCGAGAATAGCGGTCCGCCCGGCCGAGTAAGCTGGACGTTTGCGCCGCGACCCGGCGCGTGAACGTGAAGGAGTGTCGTGGCACTAACCACCGACGTCAAGGCCGAGCTGGTCAGCATCCGCAATGCACCCCCGACGGTGCGAGTTGCGGAAGTCACCGCGATCCTCCGGTTCGCCGGTGGTCTGCATTCGATCGCCGGCCGCGTGGCCGTGGAGGCCGAGGTGGACGCCGAGACTCTCGCGCGCCGCGTCGCACGTGACCTCGCCGAGATCTACGGCGTGCGTCCCGAGATCGCGCAGGTGCAGTCGAGCACCGCGAACGACGGCGCCCGGTGGGCCGTGCGGGTGATCGCCCAGGGCGAGACGCTCGCCCGTCAGACGGGCCTTCTCGACCAGCGGCGGCGTCCCGTGCGCGGGCTCCCGAACCGCCTCACGACCGGTTCTCGGGCCGAGGTCGCCGGCCTGTGGCGCGGAGCGTTCCTCGCCGCCGGCACCCTGAGCGAGCCGGGCCGTTCGGCCATGCTCGAGGTCGTCTGCCCGTCGTCGGAAGCGGCGATGGCCCTCGTCGGTGCCGCGCACCGGCTCGGCGTGGCCGCCAAGGCTCGCGAGGTCCGCGGCATGCCGCGTGTCGTCGTGCGCGAAGGGGAGGCGATCCGCACCATCCTCAACGAGATGGGCGCGCAGAAGACCGCCATCGCGTGGGAAGAACTCCGTCAGCGCCGCGAGGTCCGGGCCGGGGTCAACCGCCTCGTGAACTTCGACGACGCGAACCTGCGCCGCTCGGCGCAGGCCGCGGTCGCCGCCTGCGCGCGTGTGGAGCGCGCACTCGAGATCCTGGCCGACGAGGTACCCGATCATCTGAAGGTCGCCGGAGAGCTGCGTCTGGCTCACCGGGATGCCAGCCTCGACGAGCTCGGCCATCACGCCGACCCGCCGCTGACGAAGGATGCTGTCGCCGGCCGCATCCGGCGCCTGCTGGCGATGGCCGACAAGCGCGCTCAGCAGGAGGGCATTCCGGGCACCGAGGCCGCCGTGCCCGTGGGACTCGACGTCTGAGAGAATCCCTGCATGAGTGTCTTCGGCTGGCGCAGTGCAGAGTTCGGTGAGGCGACGGTCGAGACGCCGTTCGCAGAGACGATCCGTGATGCGATCACGGTCCTCGGCGTCGCTCCCACGATCACCGAGGGGCCTTTCGTCCGCTGGTACGACGGCGCGCGGCAGATCTCCGTCCGTCCGTCGAGCAGTGGCGGTGCGCAGATCCTCGTCGCGCACACGGATGCCGTCGCTGACGAGGAGTATCGGAACTTCGAGTCCCTGCCCGACTCTGCTCTTCCCTACCGGTGGCGCGCGGATGACATCGGCCTCCTCCCCGAAGGCAGCTACCTGCCGGGGGAGCGGGTCGTCGACGATTTCGACGCGCTGGCTCCGGTCCTGACCCGGACACTCGTCACGCTGTGCGAGGCGACGGCCGCACTGGGGGACGGGCGTTCCGAGGCGCAGCTGCACGTCTGGTACGCCGATCCGGCACATGACGCCCTCGCCAGGGCCGACCGCTGGGCGGCGCGTCGCAAGACCTCGCTGAGCATCGCGTTCAAGGCGGGGACCGGGAACATACATGTGATGCCGGTGGGCGGGAAGGCGCACGCAGAGCGGATCTCGTTCCCCGCCACCCCCGAGAACGCATCCATCGCCGCGGGCGCACTCCTGGAGCAGGTCGTGGCTACGGGGGCGCCGAATCCGGCGGCGCTCCGACAAGACTCGCTGATGTACGTCGACCGTCGCAAGCTCGTGCTCAGTCCGTTCGCCCTCGGCATCCCGCAGATGGGGCTGAACGCCTGATCCGGGTCGACCGGTCCGAACCGTCATATGGCGGAAGGTTCCGGGGCGCACCCGCGTTGTCGTCAGTAGGATGAAAGATGTCCGCTCTACGCCGCACATCGGCGGCGCGGAGGATCGGCAAGCGCCGCGGCGCGGCGCGGATTGGATGAAAGCGATATGGCGACTTACACGCTCCCCGACCTTCCCTACGACTTCGCGGCCCTCGAGCCGCACATCAGCGGCAAGATCATGGAACTGCACCATGACAAGCACCACGCGACGTACGTCGCGGGTGCGAACACCGCGCTCGACCAGCTCGCAGAAGCCCGCGAGAGCGGCAACCTCGCGAACGTCAACAAGCTCGAGAAGGACCTCGCCTTCAACCTCGGCGGCCACGTCAACCACTCGATCTTCTGGACGAACCTGTCGCCGAACGGCGGAGGCCAGCCCGAGGGCGAGCTGAAGGCGGCCATCGACGAGTACTTCGGCTCGTTCGAGAAGTTTCAGGCGCACTTCACCGCGGCGGCGACCGGCATCCAGGGCTCCGGCTGGGCCGTGCTCAGCTGGGACTCGATCGGCTCGCGCCTGATCATCCAGCAGCTGTTCGACCAGCAGTCGAACACGGCGCAGGGCACCATCCCGCTGTTCCAGCTCGACATGTGGGAGCACGCGTTCTACCTCGACTACCTGAACGTCAAGGCGGACTACGTCAAGGCCGCGTGGAACATCGCGAACTGGGAGAACGTCGCCCAGCGCCTCGAGGTCGCCCGCAAGCAGACGAACGGCCTGCTGGTACTGTCGTAATCGGGTCGCGTCCCGACGGGCCACGGCTCGTCGGGACGCCCTCTCAGCCAAAAAACCCCGCGCTTCATACATGCTGGAAAGCTGTGTGCAGCGCACGAGAAACAGGGAGACCTGAGTGTCTGTCAAGATCGGTATCAACGGCTTCGGCCGCATCGGACGCAACTACTTCCGCGCGGCTCTCGCGCAGGGAGCGGACCTTGAGATCGTCGCCGTCAACGACCTCACCGACAACAAGACCCTGGCGCACCTGCTGAAGTACGACTCGGTGGGCGGCGTCCTCGACGCCGAGATCAGCTACGACGACGAGAGCATCACCGTCAACGGCAAGGTCATCAAGGCCTTCGCCGAGCGCGACCCCGCCGGTCTCCCGTGGGGCGAGCTGGGTGTGGACATCGTCATCGAGTCGACCGGCTTCTTCACCAAGGCCGAGCTCGCCAAGAAGCACATCGAGGCCGGCGCGAAGAAGGTCCTCATCTCGGCTCCGGGCACCGGTGTCGACGGAACGTTCGTCATGGGCGTGAACGAGGACACGTACAACCCGGAGACGGATCACATCATCTCCAACGCATCTTGCACCACGAACTGCCTCGCACCGCTCGCGCAGGTCTTCAACGACGCGTTCGGCATCGACCGCGGCTTCATGATGACCGCGCACGCGTACACCGCCGACCAGAACCTGCAGGACGGCCCGCACAGCGACCTCCGTCGTGCACGCGCCGCCGCGATCAACATCACCCCGGCTTCCACCGGTGCTGCCAAGGCCATCGGCGAGGTGCTCCCGGAGCTCCAGGGCAAGCTCAGCGGCTCGTCGTACCGCGTTCCGGTTCCCACCGGTTCGATCGTCGACCTCACCCTCATCACCGACCGTGAGAACCTCACGGTCGACGAGGTCAACGAGGCGTACAAGAAGGCTGCTGCCGAGGGTCGCCTCGCCGGCTACCTCCAGTACAACGAGGACCCGATCGTGTCGAGCGACATCGTGCACAACCCGCACTCGTCGATCTTCGACTCGACGCTCACCAACGTGAGCGGCAACCTGATCAAGGTCTCGAGCTGGTACGACAACGAGTGGGGCTACTCCAACCGTCTCGTCGACCTGACCGAGTACGTGGCCGAGCGCCTCTAAGCTCAGGAACATGACTCTGCGCACCCTGGACACACTGGGGTCGCTCGAGGGCAAGCGCGTCATCGTCCGTTGTGATCTCAACGTCCCGCTCCGGGACGGGATCATCACGGACGATGGCCGTGTCCGCGCCTCGCTGCCGACCCTCAATGCACTCATCAACGCGGGCGCCCGCGTCGTCGTGTGCTCTCACCTCGGACGGCCGGATGGCGCGCCCGACCCGCAGTACAGCCTGGAGCCGGTGGCTCAGCGGCTGTCCGAGCTGCTCGGCGCTCCGGTCGCGTTCGCACGCGACACGGTCGGCGAGTCGGCGAAGGAGGCCGTCGCCTCGCTCGAGGACGGCGGGGTCGTCGTCATCGAGAACCTGCGGTTCAACCCGGGGGAGACCGCGAAGGACGAATCCGTGCGCGCAGCCTTCGCGGCTGAGCTCGCCGAGCTCGGCGACGTGCTCGTCTCCGACGGATTCGGGGTCGTGCACCGCAAGCAGGCGAGCGTCTACGAGCTCGCCGAGCTGCTCCCGTCGGCGGCCGGTCTGCTGATCGCGGCCGAGCTCGACGTGCTCGACCGCCTGACCGAGAACCCCGAGCGCCCGTACGCGGTCGTGCTCGGCGGGTCGAAGGTCAGCGACAAGCTCGGCGTCATCTCGCACCTGCTGCCGCGCGTCGACAGGATTCTCGTCGGTGGCGGAATGCTCTTCACCTTCCTGAAGGCGCAGGGGCACGCTGTGGCTTCGAGCCTGCTGGAAGAGGATCAGCTCGAGACGGTTCGCGGCTACATCGCCGAGGCGGCCGAACGCGGTGTCGAGCTCGTGCTCCCCACCGATGTCGTCGTCGCCGCATCGTTCGGCGCGGACGCCGCGCACGAAGTCGCCGCGGCGGACGCGATCGAGTCGACGCCGTTCGGTGCCTCCGGCATCGGACTCGACATCGGTCCGGAGACGGCAGCACGCTTCGCCGACGTCATCCGCGAATCGAAGACCGTGTTCTGGAACGGCCCGATGGGCGTGTTCGAGTTCCCGGCGTTCGCGGCCGGCACCAAGACCGTCGCGCAGGCGCTCACCGAGGTCGACGGCCTCAGTGTCGTCGGTGGCGGCGATTCCGCCGCGGCCGTGCGTCAGCTCGGATTCACCGACGACCAGTTCGGTCACATCTCGACCGGCGGCGGCGCGAGCCTCGAGTTCCTCGAGGGCAAGAAACTACCTGGGCTGGAGGTCCTCGGATGGGTGTGAACTCCCGTACCCCGCTGATCGCGGGAAACTGGAAGATGAATCTCGACCACCTTCAGGCGGTCGCGTTCGTGCAGAAGCTGCACTGGACGTTGAAGGATGCCAAGCACGAAGACGGATCCGTCGAGGTCGCGGTCTTCCCGCCGTTCACCGACATCCGCAGCGTGCAGACGCTCATCGACGCGGACAAGATCCCGTTCGCGCTCGGTGCGCAGGATGTGTCGGCACACGACTCCGGTGCATACACCGGCGAGGTCTCCGGGGCTTTCCTGGCGAAGCTCGACGCGAAGTACGTCATCATCGGCCACTCGGAGCGTCGTGAATACCACGCCGAGGGCGACGATGTCGTGGCGGCCAAGGTGCAGGCATCGCTCAAGCACGGTCTCGTGCCGGTGATCTGCGTCGGTGAGACCGCGGGCGACCTGGAGAAGTTCGGTGCGAGCGCCGTTCCGGTGTCGCAGCTCGAGGCCGCGCTTCAGGGCGTGTCCCCGAAGGCGGAGATCGTGGTGGCGTACGAGCCGGTGTGGGCGATCGGCTCCGGCCAGGCCGCGACGCCGCAGCAGGCGCAGGATGTCTGCGCCGCTCTGCGTGCGGTCGTCGCGAAGGTTCTGGGCGACGAGGCAGCCGCGCGCACGCGCATCCTCTACGGCGGCTCCGTGAAGGCGGCGAACATCGCCAGCTTCATGCGCGAGCCCGATGTGGACGGCGCACTGGTCGGCGGGGCGAGCCTCGTCGTGGACGAGTTCGCAGCGATCATCCGCTTCGAGAAGCACGTCGGAGTGTGAGTGCAGCGGGGCTGCGGCCCCGCTGCACCGTATACTTGACCGTTACGGGGGCGTTCCGGCCCCAGCGAAAGGCTCTTTCTCGTGGCAATTCTCGAGTTCGTCCTGCAGGTCGTGCTGGGCATCACCAGCGTTCTGCTGACCCTCCTCATCCTCCTGCACAAAGGTCGGGGCGGTGGACTGTCCGACATGTTCGGTGGAGGCATGACCTCTGCGGTCGGCTCCTCCGGTCTTGCGGAGCGGAACCTGAACCGCTTCACCGTCGTCCTGGCACTGACATGGTTCGTCGCCATCGTCGCGCTGGGCCTCATCACGAAATTCGAGGTCATCTGATGGCTACCGGTGGAAACGCCATCCGCGGCACCCGTGTCGGCTCCGGCCCGATGGGCGAGCAGGATCACGGTTATCACGCCGACCGAATCGCGGTCTCGTACTGGGACGGACTCGGCAACGAGACCGTGCGCTACTTCGCTGCGGGACTCCCCGAAGAGGAGATCCCCGAGACGATCGATCACCCGCAGTCGGGTCTCCCGGCCGGGCGTGACAAGGAGAACCCTCCTGCTCTCGCGAAGGCGGAGCCGTACAAGACGCACCTCGCGTATGTGAAGGAGCGTCGTACCGACGAGGAAGCCGTCCAGCTTCTCGACGACGCGCTCACCCAGCTGCGCGAGCGTCGGGGACAGTGACCTCGACCTGACATCGAAGAAGCCGCCGTGAGCGATCACGGCGGCTTCTTGCTTTGTCAGTTCCTCGCTCAGAGCTCAGCGGCAGCCTGCGGCGGCGTCGATGTACTCCTGGGGCGGGTATCCGTAGGCCCAGACCCCGTTGGCATCGTCGGTGTATCCCATGCTGATGGCCCACGCAGTCGCCCATTTCTCGATGCTGTCCTGTGTCGACGCGTCGTACATGTCCTCGCACTTGACACTGATCGCGTGACCGACCTCGTGCGCGACCAGTGCCTTGCTCCGCTCCGCCGGCCACTGCTCGGCGACCGAGTTCGACAGCTCGATGTTGGCGCGGCCGGGGTCATCCCACCACCACGTGGTGTACCCGCCCATGCTGCCGTTGTAACCCGCGCCGTTGACCACGGGGGACCAGTCGAATTCGAGGAGCACGCCGGGGGCGAGTGAGCGGGCGAAGGCCTCGATCTCCAGGCGAGCACCTCGCAACGGCCCCGACTTCTCCGCCATCTCTTCGGACTCGGTCGCGATGACCTGCGCGCCGGCGTCCTGCAATGCGACATAGGTGGTCGCCGCGTCGTCATCGACGGTCGTCGCCGCCAGCGCATCCGCGGCGGCGCTCCGGAGCGCGATCACGGCATCGTTGCGGGCTGAGGGGTGTGCCGTCTCGAAACCCGCTGCCGCCTCACCGGCTGCGGTGAGCACGCCCAGGCCACTCTCCTGAACGGCCTCCTCGGCTTCGACGGCGCTCTCGGACGCGGTTTCGAGCTCCTGCGCCAGTTCGTCGAGCGCGCTCTCGTCCTCGACGAGCGCCGCGGACGCTCCGAACAGCTCCCAGAACCAGACCGGCTTCTCTTCGGGGGACGGCAAGGCGGTGGCGAGGAGCTTCTCCGCGACCGCTCCGGCTTCTTCCCCCTCGGCGACGGCGGTCGACAGTGCAGAGACGGTCTCCTCCGGCACGGCGATCTGTGCGCTGCCCGCGTCCAGGATGACGTGGCCGGCATCCGTCGCCCGGGTCAGCACGTCTCGGGTGTGAGCGGTTTCCGACGTGATCGCCGTCGCGGTCCGCAGGGTGTCGGCGAATCGGTCCGCGGCAGCGTCGTAGCCGAGGTTCGCGGACAGCTGGGTGATGCCGAGGGCGGCGATCACCGCGGCGCCGCCGAGAACGCCGATGAGGAGGCCTTGATGCGGGCGTCGGCGAGCACGGGGACGCGCGGTCGGATTCGGACTCGAGGAGAAGCGCGCCGGCAGCTCGTGGGGCCCGCGTGTCAGGGGGATCGAAGCCTCCAGGCCGGACGGAAGCGGGGCGGTCACGTCGTGCCCATTCGATGGTGCCTTCCGGTCGGAGACTGCGAGAGTCGATGCTTTCAGAGTATTGGACCGACCGCCGAGCATGCGAGAAGGCCCCCACCGTTTCCGATGGGGGCCTTCTGATCCGGAGGGGCTGACGGGAATCGAACCCGCATCATTAGTTTGGAAGACTAAGGCTTTACCACTAAGCTACAGCCCCGGATCCCCGCGGAATCTCGGGGACGGGCCGGAGTCGCATCTCCGGACTCATCGATCATACCGGACAGTCGGGGGTGCTCTCGTCCGTTAGACTCGGTGGGGCTGAATCTGCGTGCGGATTCCCCGGGGCGTAGCTCAGCTTGGTAGAGCGCCCGCTTTGGGAGCGGGAGGTCGCAGGTTCAACTCCTGTCGCCCCGACACGGCCCCACGGACCTTACAGCCGCGATACCGCGCGGAAATCACAAGGAGAACACACCAGCATGGCGAACAGCACCGTCGAGAAGCTGACCCCGACCCGGGTCAAGCTCACCATCACGGTCACCCCGGACGACCTCAAGCCCAGCATCGCGCACGCCTACGAGCACATCGCTCAGGACGTGCAGATCCCCGGCTTCCGCAAGGGCAAGGTCCCGGCGCCCATCATCGATCAGCGCATCGGCCGCGGTGCGGTCATCGAGCACGCGGTGAACGAGGGCCTGGACAAGTTCTTCCGTGACGCCACGGTCGAGCACAAGCTGCGCGTCGTCGGCCGTCCGGCCGCCGACATCACGCAGTGGCCGAACGAGAAGGACTTCTCCGGTGACCTGCTCGTCGACATCGAGGTGGACGTCCGCCCCGACATCGAGCTGCCCTCCTACGACGACATCACCGTGACGGTCGACGCCGTCGAGGCCGACGAGGCCGCACTGGATGCCGAGCTCGACAACATGCGTGCGCGCTTCGGCACGCTGGTGCCGGTCGACCGTCCGGCAGCGAAGGGCGACTTCGTCGAACTCGACCTCGTCGCGACGATCGACGGCGCCGAGATCGACCGCGCCGAGGGCGTCTCCTACGAGATCGGCTCCGGCGAGCTGCTCGAGGGCATCGACGACGCGATCGAGTCGCTCACCGCCGGTGAGGACACCACGTTCCGCTCGGCTCTCGTGGGCGGCGACCACGCCGGCTCCGAGGCCGAGGTCTCCGTGTCCGTCAAGGCCGTCAAGGAGCGCGAGCTTCCCGAGGCCGACGACGACTTCGCGCAGATCGCGAGCGAGTTCGACACCATCGCGGAGCTCCGCGAGAGCCTGGCTGAGCGCGTCGCACAGCAGGGCGTCTTCACGCAGGGTTCCGCCGCGCGCGACAAGCTCGTCGAGGCGCTGCTCGAGAAGATCGAGATCCCGGTTCCGCCGCAGCTCATCGAGGACGAGGTGCACAACCACCTCGAGGGCGAAGGCCGTCTCGAGGACGACGTGCACCGCGCCGAGGTCACCGAGGCGAGCGAGAAGCAGTTCCGCACGCAGGTGCTGCTCGACACGATCGCCGAGCAGGCCGACGTGCAGGTCTCGCAGGAAGAGCTGAGCCAGTACCTGATCCAGTCTGCCGCGCAGTACGGGATGGCTCCGCAGGAGTTCGTCGAGGCGCTGCAGTCCTCGAACCAGCTGCCCGCGCTCGTCGGTGAGGTGGCCCGGAACAAGGCCCTCGCCATCGCGCTCGGCAAGGTCAAGGTCGTCGACAGCAACGGCAAGGCCGTCGACCTCTCCGACTTCATCGTCACGGACGACGAGGCCGAGACCGAGGCGGAAGCCGAGGAGAAGCCGGCCAAGAAGGCTCCGGCCAAGAAGGCTCCCGCCAAGAAGGCTCCCGCCAAGAAGGCCGAAGCCGACGCTGCGGACGAGACCGCCGAGAAGAAGCCGGCTGCCAAGAAGCCCGCCGCCAAGAAGGCTCCGGCCAAGAAGGCTGCCGACAAGGCTGAGTGATCGGACACGATCCAGTGAAGAGGGCGGGTGCTGCGGCATCCGCCCTCTTTTCCATCCAGGGAGGGAGCAGCGATGACGACGTGGGATGAGCGCATCGACGAGGTGTGGGAGGACGCGACGGGCGAAGAGGTCGGCGACGACACGATCGCGCGGATCGATGCCCTGGCCGCCGAGCGCGGATCGGACGACGCACGCGCGGAGTTCGAACGTGCGGGTGCGCGCGACTCTGCGGGGAAGCCGGCCGAGGCCGTGGAACTGTACCGGCGCGCCCTGCAGCTCGGTCTCGACGAGGAGCACCGCCCGCAGTGCGTGATCCAGCTGGCGAGCTCCCTGCGCAACCTGGGGGAGTACGACGAGGCTCTCGCCGTCATCCGTGCCGAGGAGGAGCTGTCGGCTGATGGGCCCTATCGCGACGCCGTCGCGACGGTCCACGCACTCATCCTCGCGAGTGCCGGGCGACCGGCGCAGGGGCTCTCGGTCGCGTTGCTCGCCCTCGTGCCGCACCTCCCGCGGTACCACCGCTCGATGACGGCCTACGCCCACGAGATCGCCGGCACCGACACCTGATATGCCGACGGCGAACATGGCCTGAGTGCTGCGTTGTCGCCGGTAGATTCGAATCACTGAAACACGGAATCAGGAGCTGACATGGCTGCAGAACCCCTCCTCGCAACGAGCGTCTTCGACAGGTTGCTGAAGGACCGCATCATCTGGCTCGGCTCGGAGGTGCGAGACGAGAACGCGAACGAGATCTGCGCGAAGATCCTTCTTCTCGCCGCAGAGGACTCCGAGCGAGACATCTACCTCTACGTGAACTCGCCGGGTGGCTCGATCACCGCGGGTATGGCGATCTACGACACGATGCAGTTCGTGCCGAACGACATCGTCACCGTCGGCATCGGAATGGCAGCCTCGATGGGCCAGCTGCTGCTGACCGCGGGCACCAAGGGCAAGCGCTACATCACGCCCAACGCCCGGGTGCTGCTGCACCAGCCGCACGGTGGCTTCGGCGGTACGTCGAGTGACATCCAGACCCAGGCGCAGCTCATCATGTCGATGAAGAACCGCCTCGCCGAGATCACCGCAGCGCAGACCGGCAAGTCTGTCGAGCAGATCAACGCCGACGGTGACCGCGACCGCTGGTTCACCGCCGAGGAAGCGCTCGAGTACGGCTTCGTCGACCACATCCGCGAATCGGCCTCCGACGTCATCGGCGGCGGCGGAACCGACCAGGACACCGAGTAACGGAAAGCGAAAGGACGCTCATGTACACACCCACCTTCCGCGCTGCCGGTGACCTGCCCTCCAGCCGCTACGTGCTCCCGCAGTTCGAGGAGCGCACGGCCTACGGGTTCAAGCGTCAGGACCCGTACAACAAGCTGTTCGAAGACCGCGTGATCTTCCTCGGCGTGCAGGTCGATGACGCGTCGGCCGACGACGTGATGGCGCAGCTCCTCGTCCTGGAGAGCCAGGACTCCGAGCGTGACATCACGATGTACATCAACTCGCCCGGTGGTTCGTTCACCGCGATGACGGCGATCTACGACACGATGCAGTACGTCGCGCCGCAGATCCAGACCGTGGTGCTCGGCCAGGCGGCATCCGCCGCGGCCGTGCTGCTCGCGGCCGGCGCGCCCGGCAAGCGTCTCGCGCTGCCGAACGCCCGAGTGTTGATCCACCAGCCCGCGATGGGCGAGGCCGGCCACGGCCAGGCTTCGGACATCGAGATCCAGGCCGCGGAGATCCTCCGTATGCGGACCTGGCTCGAGGAGACCCTGGCAGGGCACACCAAGCGCACCCCGGAGCAGGTGAACCGTGACATCGATCGCGACAACATCCTCTCCGCCGCGCAGGCGCTGGAGTACGGCATCGTCGACCAGGTGCTCACCACGCGCAAGCGGGTCTGAGACCGTTCGGTTCTGAAGGGGCGTCCGTCATCATGACGGGCGCCCCTTCGCCGTGTCCGGCGAATGTGCACGCGCTGCGGGCGTTCTGCTCATATGAGCAATTGCGTGCGCGAACGCAGTTTCCGGCCTACGCTGGGTGAGGAAGGAGGATGCCGTGGAAGAAGATCTACTCATGGTTCGCGTCGCCGAGCTCTACTACGACGAGGACAAGACCCAGGACGAGATCGGCGGGCTCCTCAAGATCTCCCGCTGGAAGGTCGGCCGACTTCTGGTCCAGGCCAAGGACCGCGGCATCGTGCGCATCGAGATCGTGCACCCGCGTGCCCGTCGGCTCGGTCTGGAGCGGATGCTGGTGGAGCGGTTCGGCCTCACCGATGCCGTCGTCGTGCCCGCGCCGGACGGCGACGACGGGACGCTCGAGCGCGTCGCGCAGGCTGCCGCCGACTTCCTGACCGCGCTGCGTCCGGTTCCGCGCACCCTCGGCGTGAGCTGGGGGCGTACGCTCCGTGCCGTCGCTGAAGCCCTCCCCGACGGATGGGCCAACGGTGTCACCGTCGTGCAGCTCAACGGCGGCGTCAGCCTGAACCGCCGCTCCGGCGGCGCGGCCGGGCTGGCCGTGACGATCGCCCAGCGCGCCTCCGGGCAGGTGTCGCTGCTGCCGAGCCCGGCGATCCTCGAGCGCGTGGAGACCAAACAGGCCATCGAGTCCGACCGCACGGTCGCGGCGGTTCTCGAAGAAGCTGCCGAGGCGCAGGCGTTCCTGTTCACCGCGGGACCTTGCGATGCCTCGTCCGCCCACGTCGAGAACGGCTACCTCACGGGCGAGGAGGTCGAGGAGCTGGCGCGGCGCGGCGCGGTCGGTGACGTTCTCGGCCGCTACGTCGATGCCGAGGGCAACATCGTCGACTCGCAGCTCGACGCCCGGACGGTCGGCGTGTCGCTCGACCGGCTGCGCGGAGCCGCCCACGCGATCTTCGTCACGGCGGGCCCCGCCAAGCACGACATCGCACGCACGGTCGTGACCAGTGGCCTGTGCGGTGTACTGGTGACCGATGAGACCACAGCACGAGCATTGTTGGAGGAACAGTGACGACCACAGAAATCAGCCGCAGGACGGCGGTGGATGTCCTCGGCGGTGAGCCGGACGATGCCACCCTCCGTCGCTTCCTGCACGGGCTCCCCGGCGTCGACGCGGTCGGCCTGGAGCAGCGCGCTGCGGGCCTCGGCACCCGCTCCATCAAGACCACGTCGAAGGCCTGGGCCCTCGACACCATCATCAAGCTGATCGACCTCACCACACTCGAGGGTGCGGACACTCCTGGCAAGGTGCGATCGCTCGTCGCGAAGGCGAAGAATCCGGACGCCGCCGACCCCTCGACCCCTCGGGTCGCGGCCGTGTGCGTGTACGGCGACATGGTGGGCGACGCGGTCACCGCCCTGGGCGGCCTGCACGGCGACCCCGACGACGGTCTGATCTCGGTCGCGGCAGTGGCCACGGCGTTCCCGAGCGGCCGTGCGTCGCTCGCGATCAAGCTCGCCGACACCGCCGAGGCGGTCGCCGCGGGCGCAGACGAGATCGACATGGTCATCGATCGGGGAGCCTTCCTCTCCGGGCGCTACGGCCTCGTGTTCGATCAGATCGCCCAGGTGAAGGAAGCCTGCCGCCGCGAAGACGGTTCGTCCGCCTCCCTCAAGGTGATCCTCGAGACCGGTGAACTGAACACCTACGACAACATCAAGCGCGCTTCCTGGCTCGGCATCCTGGCGGGAGGCGACTTCATCAAGACGTCGACCGGAAAAGTGCAGCCTGCGGCGACCCTGCCGACCACGCTGCTGATGCTCGAGACGGTCCGCGACTGGCACCGCGGCACGGGTGAGAAGATCGGCGTGAAGCCGGCCG
This sequence comes from Microbacterium maritypicum, assembly GCF_041529975.1. Classification (NCBI taxonomy): domain Bacteria; kingdom Bacillati; phylum Actinomycetota; class Actinomycetes; order Micrococcales; family Microbacteriaceae; genus Microbacterium; species Microbacterium maritypicum. The sequence goes on from NZ_CP168030.1 coordinate 2,264,785, forward strand.
GCGGCATCCGCTCCTCGAAGGACGCGGTGAAGTATCTCGTCACGGTGGCCGAGACCGTGGGGGAGGAGTGGCTGCAGCCGCACCTGTTCCGCTTCGGTGCGTCCAGCCTTCTCAACGATGTGCTCCTGCAGCGTCAGAAGCTCAGCTCCGGCCACTACTCGGGCCCCGACTACGTCACGATCGACTGACGGGAAGACGAACATGTCATTTCTGGAATACGCTCCCGCACCGGAGTCCACTGCGGTCCTGAACCTCAAGAACAGCTACGGGCTGTTCATCGACGGCGAGTTCGTCGACGGGTCGGGCACGCCCTTCAACACCATCTCCCCGGCGACCGAGAAGCACATCGCGGAGATCGCCTCCGCGAGTGACGACGACGTGGACCGTGCGGTCAAGGCGGCGCGTCGCGCCTACGAGAAGACCTGGTCTCGGATGAGCGGCCGCGACCGCGGCAAGTACCTCTTCCGCATCGCCCGCCTCGTGCAGGAGCGTGCTCGCGAGCTCGCCGTCGCGGAGAGCCTCGACAACGGCAAGCCGATCAAGGAGAGTCGCGACGTCGACGTGCCGCTCGTCGCCTCCTGGTTCTTCTACTACGCGGGCTGGGCGGACAAGCTCGATCACGCCGGGCTCGGCGCGAACCCCCGCGCTCTCGGCGTCGCCGGACAGATCATCCCGTGGAACTTCCCGCTGCTCATGCTCGCGTGGAAGATCGCGCCCGCTCTCGCCGCCGGCAACACGGTCGTGCTCAAGCCCGCCGAGACTACGCCGCTCACGGCGCTGATCTTCGCCGAGATCCTGCAGCAGGCCGACCTTCCGGCCGGTGTCGTGAACATCGTCACCGGCGCGGGAGCCACGGGCTCGACGCTCGTGCGTCACCCTGATGTGGACAAGGTCGCCTTCACCGGCTCGACCGGCGTCGGTCGCGACATCGCGCGCGCCGTGGCCGGTACGAAGAAGAAGGTGACGCTGGAACTGGGCGGCAAGGCCGCGAACATCGTGTTCGACGATGCTCCGATCGACCAGGCCGTCGAGGGCATCGTCAACGGCATCTTCTTCAACCAGGGCCACGTCTGCTGCGCAGGGAGCCGCCTGCTGGTGCAGGAGTCGATCCACGATGAGGTCGTCGACCGGCTCAAGTCGCGCCTGTCGACTCTGCGCCTCGGCGACCCGCTCGACAAGAACACCGACATCGGTGCGATCAACTCGGCGGCGCAGCTCGCCCGCATCCGCGAGCTGAGCGACATCGGCGAGGCCGAAGGTGCGGAGCGCTGGACGGCGGACTGCGCGATCCCCGAGCAGGGGTTCTGGTTCGCTCCGACCATCTTCACCGGAGTCGAGGCGTCGCACCGCATCGCCCGTGACGAGGTCTTCGGTCCCGTGCTCTCGGTGCTCACCTTCCGCACACCGGCCGAGGCCGTGGCGAAGGCGAACAACACGCCCTACGGGCTGTCGGCGGGCATCTGGTCCGACAAGGGATCCCGCATCCTCGCGGTGGCCGACCGGCTCCGCGCCGGCGTGATCTGGGCCAACACCTTCAACCGCTTCGATCCGTCGAGCCCGTTCGGTGGATACAAGGAGTCCGGATACGGCCGCGAGGGCGGACGCCAGGGTCTCACCGCCTACCTCAAGGGAGCCACAGCATGAGCAAGCGACTGACCGTCCCGAAGACGTACAAGCTCGCGATCGGTGGGGCCTTCCCGCGCAGCGAGTCAGGTCGCACGTACGAGGTGCTCTCGCCCAAGGGCGAATTCCTCGCCAATGCCGCGAAGGGTTCCCGCAAGGATGCCCGTGACGCCGTGGTGGCCGCGCGCGCCGCGGTCAAGGGCTGGTCCGGGGCGACCGCCTACAACCGCGGACAGGTGCTCTACCGTGTCGCCGAGGTGCTCGAGGGTCGGCGTGCGCAGTTCATCGACGAGATCGTCGCCCAGCAGGGACTCTCGTCCTCGGCCGCGGCCACGCAGGTAGACGACGCCATCGATCTCTGGGTCTGGTACGCGGGCTGGTGCGACAAGTACGCCCAGGTCGCGGGGAACGCGAACCCGGTCTCGGGCCCGTACTTCAACATCTCGGTTCCGGAGCCGACGGGCGTCGTCGCGATCATCGCGCCGCAGGATTCCGCGCTGCTGGGGCTGGTCTCGGTCGTCGCTCCGGCGCTCGTGGCGGGCAACACGGTCGTGGTGGTGGCCAGCGAACGGCATCCGCTCTCGGCCATCAGCCTCGCCGAGGTCCTGGCCACGAGTGACGTGCCGGGCGGCGTCGTCAACGTGCTGACGGGTTCGCCTGCGGAGGTCGCCCCGTGGCTGGCGTCGCACCAGGATGTGAACGCCCTCGACCTCGCGGGTGCCGGCGACCTCGACTGGGTCGACATGCAGATCGCGGCCGCAGACACCCTCAAGCGTGTGCTCACTCCGGGTGAGGTCGTCGCCTCTCCCGAGCGGATCGGCGCCTTCACCGAGGTGAAGACGGTCTGGCACACCAAGAGCATGGTCTGACGCGGCTCTGCAGATCTCGTGAGGGGTCGGGAATCGCCGCCTCGGAACCGGGGATAGCGGCGGTTCCTGACTCCTCATGTGTCGCGACCCGATGCCGAGTACGGTCCAATGCGGCCCAGTGTCGTATGCAGCGGTTAGGCTCGAAGGACGATCTCTGATCCCCCCATAGGAGGACGCGCATGGCCCGCATCGGTGAAAGCGCTGACCTGTTCAAATGCTCATTCTGCGGAAAGAGTCAGAAGCAGGTCCAGCAGCTGATCGCCGGACCCGGCGTGTACATCTGCGATGAGTGCGTCGAGCTCTGCAACGAGATCATCGAAGAGCGGATGGCCGAGTCCTCCGGCGACGGTGTCGCGGAGTTCGAGCTGCCTAAGCCGCGTGAGATCTTCTCGTTCCTCGAGGAGTACGTCGTCGGTCAGGAGCCCGCCAAGCGCGCTCTCTCCGTCGCCGTCTACAACCACTACAAGCGCGTTCGTGCACTCGGCACTCTGCAGTCCGCCGAGCAGCGGGCCGAAGAGGTCGAGATCGCGAAGAGCAACATCCTGCTCATCGGTCCGACGGGCTGCGGCAAGACCTACCTCGCGCAGACGCTCGCCAAGCGCCTGAACGTGCCCTTCGCCGTGGCCGACGCCACCGCGCTCACCGAGGCAGGGTACGTCGGCGAAGACGTCGAGAACATCCTGCTCAAGCTCATCCAGGCCGCCGACTACGACGTCAAGCGCGCTGAGCAGGGCATCATCTACATCGACGAGGTCGACAAGATCGCCCGCAAGGCCGAGAACCCGTCGATCACCCGTGACGTCTCGGGTGAGGGCGTGCAGCAGGCGCTCCTGAAGATCATCGAGGGCACGGTCGCGTCGGTTCCGCCGCAGGGTGGCCGCAAGCACCCGCACCAGGAGTTCCTGCAGATCGACACCTCGAACGTGCTGTTCATCGTCGCCGGGGCTTTCGCCGGGCTCGAGGACATCGTGTCCGCACGTGTCGGCAAGCACGGGATCGGCTTCGGTGCGCCGCTGCACGACAAGGGCAAGGACCTCGACCTGTTCAGCGAGGTGCTCCCCGAAGACCTGCACAAGTTCGGCCTGATCCCCGAGTTCATCGGCCGTCTTCCCGTCGTCACGTCGGTCTCGCCGCTCGATCAGGCCGCGCTGATCGACATCCTGACCGGCCCGCGCAACGCGCTGGTGAAGCAGTATCAGCGCATGTTCGAGATCGACGGCGTGCAGCTCGAGTTCGAAGAAGAGGCTCTGCGTTCCATCGCCGACCTCGCCGTCGAGCGCAAGACCGGTGCCCGCGGGCTCCGTGCCATCCTCGAAGACGTCCTCGGTCCGATCATGTTCGAGATCCCCTCGGCAGAAGACGTCGCCAAGGTCATCGTGACCCGCGCGGCCGTCGACGAAGGCGCGCCGCCCACCATCGTGATGGAGCGCAAGCGCAAGAGCGCGTGACCTCGATCAGGCCAGCGGCAAGATGAGGTCGGTGCGCAGCTCTGCCGGCGTTGTGCTCGGATCGGACACGTACACCTCGATCCAGACACTTCCGGTACGGAGCCCCTGCGCTCCGGCGCGTTCGACGAGACCCGCCCATCCGGCACCGAGTTCCTCGTAGGAGCCGAGCACGGTCGTCGCGACAGCGGGCCCCGACGGCAGGGCCGAGCCGATGATGACACTCCCGCTCGCCGTGGGGATCGGATTCTCCGGCGGGGAGACCACGGGGTAGCCGAGTTCGAGATCGAAGACGTCCATCGGGTCGCCGTGGTAGATCGCGAGCGCGGGGCCGGCCGGGGTCAGCACGTCGCCGGCGAACGTCAGGGCGATCGCCGAGTAGCCCGCGTCGAACGCGTCGGAAAGGTCGGCGATGCGGATGCCGTTGTGACGGATCACCGCGAGCGGAACGGCGTCGAGGTCCAGACGGTCAGCCGGGCCGAACGGTGCGTCGGGGAATGCGTTCATGCCCTCAGGGTCTCACGACTCAGCCGCCGAGGCCACGGCGCTTCAACAGCGGCTCGATCTCAGCGTCGCGACCCCGGAAGTCGCGGTACGCCTGCAGGGGGTCCTTCGAACCGCCGACCCCGAGCAAGCGCCCGCGGAACCGGTCACCGTTGGCGCGGGTGAGCCCGCCGTTCTCCCGGAACCAGTCGACCGTGTCGGCGTCGAGCACCTCGCTCCAGATGTAGGAGTAGTAGCCCGCGCTGTACCCGCCGGAGAAGACGTGCGCGAAGTATGTGGACGAGTAGCGGGTGGGGACAGCCGGGTCGTCGAGGCCGATGTCGGCGAGGGCGGCGGCCTCGAACGCGGCGACGTCGCCGATCTCCGCGTCGACGCCCACGCGGTGCCACGCCTGGTCCAGCCATGCGGCGGCCAGGTACTCGCTCGTCGCGTGGCCTTGATCGAACGTCTCGGTCGCGCGCAGGCGCTCGACGATGGCGGGGTCGAGGGGTTCGCCGGTCTCGTGGTGTCGGGCGTAGTTGTCGAGGACCTCCGGCCAGAGGATCCACATCTCGTTCACCTGGCTCGGGAACTCGACGAAGTCCCGGAACACGTTCGTCCCGGCGAAGTGCGGGTAGGTCACCGTCGCGAAGAGTCCGTGGAGGGCATGTCCGAACTCGTGGAACAGCGTGGTGACTTCGTCGAGAGTCAACAGTGTGGGCTCGCCGTCGCCGGGCAGCGGCACGTTGAGGTTGTTGACGACGACCGGTGCGGTTCCGCGCAGTCGTGACTGGCTCACGATCGCGTTCATCCACGCCCCACCGCGCTTCGAATCGCGCGTGTACAGGTCGAGGACGTACAGGCCGACGGGAGTTCCGTCGTCGTTGCGCACCTCGAACACGCGAGTCCCGGGGTGGTACGCCACCAGGTCCTCGCGCTCCGCGAACGTCACACCGTACAGCTGCGTCGCGGCGAAGAAGACTCCGTCCTGCAGCACGCGCTCCGCCTCGAACCAGGGGCGCAGGGCGCTGGAGTCGATGTCGTACCGCGCCGTGCGCTCCCGTTCGGTGTAGTACGCCCAGTCGTGGGCCTCCACGGCGAACGGCGTGGATTCGGTCTCGTCGACGATCGCCTGCAGAGCGGTGTGCTCGGCCGTCGCATTACGTGCGGAGGGCGCGGCGAGCCGACGCAGCATCTGCTCGACGGCATCGGGAGTCCCGGCCGTCTCGTCGGCGGTGACGTACGCCGCGTGCGACTCGTACCCGAGCAGAGCCGCACGCTCCGCCCGCAGCCGCACGATCTCGAGGAGGACCGGGCGGTTGTCGTTCGCGTTGTCGCGGGATCCGCGCGCGAGAGAGGCGGCCATGATGCGCCGTCGCGACTCCCGCACTCGCAGCTGGGCCAGCGCGGGGTGTCCCGTGAACAGCGGCAGCGTGATGAGCAGCTTGCCGTCGAGCCCGCGGTCCGTCGCGGCACGCGCCGCGGCCGACAGCTCTCCGGTGCTCAGACCATCGAGCTCCGCGGGGGTGTCGAACACCACGGCGAGGTCGTTCGTGTCGTTCAGCAGGTTGCGCTCGAACGTGTTCGTCAGCGTCGAGAGCTTCTGGTTCAGCGCCGTCAGTCGTTCTTTGGCCTGGTCGTCGAGGCCGGCACCCGCGTGCGTCATCTCGCGGTGGTGGCGCTCCACCAGGTAGCGCTGCTCGGCGTCGAGACCGAGAGCATCCCGCTGCTCGAACACCTGCTGCACGCGCCAGTACAGCTGCGCGTCGAGGGTGATCGCGTCCTGGTGGGCGGCCATGAGGGGTGCGAGCTGCTCGTCGATCTCCTGGATCTCCGGCGTCGCATCCGCGGAGCTGACCGTGTAGAAGGCGTGCGCGACCCGGTCGAGCAGCTCGCCCGAGCGTTCGAGCGCCTCGAGGGTGTTCTCGAAGGTCGGCATCGATCGCACCATCGTGATGCGGGCGACCTCGCGGAGTTGCTCCTCGAACCCGGCCTGGAACGCCGGGAGATAGTGCTCGGGCCGGATCGCGGGGTAATCGGGGAGCCCGAAGGGGAGAGTCGACGGCTGGAGGAGCGGATTCGTGGCGTCGGTCATCCTCCGAGCCTATCCACCGAGGTCGTCAGAGCTCAGGAATCGTCAGGAGAGTCTTGCAAAGAAACACTTGCAAAGAAAGCTTTGCAAAGGTATCTTTGCATACATGACGAACGGGACGCAGGTACGGACGCTCGATGCCGGGGCACTCAAGGCGCTGGCGCATCCGCTTCGGGTGAAGATCTTCGACCTCCTCGCGGCTCGCGGTCCGCAGACCGCCAGTTCGCTGGCGGCCCTGGTGGGGGAGACCTCCGGATCCACGAGCTACCACCTTCGCGCACTCGCCGCGCACGACCTCATCCGCGAGGTCGAGGGGCGAGGCACCGCCCGCGAGCGGTGGTGGGAACGGCCGAAGGGACGGATCGACGTTCCCGGTCCCGACGAGATGACCTCGCCCGCCAATCGCGCGGCGGCCCAGATCGTCAACTCGGAGTTCTTCCGTCTTCGTCACGAGACCCTCATGGCCTACGTCAATCGCCCTCAGGCGGACGTGCCGGAGGAGTGGCGCGACACCGGCGTCATCATGACCACGCACCTGGATCTGACGCCGGAGCAGGCGGTGTCGCTCCGCGATGAGCTCGAGGCGATCGTCGAGGGCGCGATCGAGCGCTACCGGGGTCAGACCGGCCCGGACGTGCGGCGGGTGTCGCTGCGGACCGAGCTCTTCGACCTGTCGACACCGTCGACCGCGTCATCCGCACCCGCCACCGACTCGGAGGAGGAAGCATGACCACCGCAACGCTTCACCTGATGGCTCCGACCCACACCGAGGCTCGGCTACTTCGGCTGGCCGAGACTCTCACCGCATGGGTCGCTCGCCGCGTCGCCCGCCGGGTCGAGCGGCACGCGCGCGTTCTCGACAGACTGCGGCAGCAGCAGACACCGACACAGGATCCGCAGTCGTTGACCCGCGCGCTCGCGCAGCTCGACATCCCTCGGTTCTGAAGGAGGCCGAAGTCTCTCCGCGTCTCTCCGCGCGGGCCGGCTCAGTCCGCGAAAGGGCGGGCGACGACCTCGCCGGATGCGGCCTGGAAGACCTCCCAGCCGGCGTCGAGCTCCGCGATGGCGCGTCCCTCGAGCCAGGTGAGGGTCCAGTGGCCGGTGAGGCCCTTCGCCTCCACCGCGGCGATCGCGGGACGCAGCGATGCGGGGACCGAGGCCGGTGCCTCGGATCCGGCCGCCCATCGAGTGCCGAGCTGCATCAGGAACCCTCGACCGGTGCGAGATCGATCGCGGTGACCGCGAACTCCTCGGCCTCGCTGAACTCGAGCTCGGCGATGCGGCCGACGGCGCGGAGGTCATCGGCGGCGGCACGGAGCGCCTCGAGCTTCGCAGCCGGAGCGGCGATCGCGGCGCGCGAGACCGGAGTCTTCTGGGACGCCTTCGCCTCGGTCTTCGCCCGACGGATGCCGATCAGCGCCTCACTCGCGGCAGCGAGCACGGCCGGGTCGCCGTCGATGCCGAGCGGCGTGGGCCACTCCGCCGTGTGCACGGACCCTTCCTCGAACCACGACCACGATTCCTCGGTGGCGAAGGACAGCACCGGCGCCAGCAGGCGGAGGAGCGTCGAGAGGGCCAGGCGCAGCGAGAGCGCTGCGGAAGCCTGACCCACGTCGGCCTGGTTGTAGGCGCGCTCCTTCACGAGCTCGAGGTAGTCGTCGCAGAAGGTCCAGAAGAACGCCTCGGTCAGTTCGAGCGCGCGGGCGGCGTCGTAGCGATCGAACGCCTTGGTCGCCTCGGTCACCACACCGTCGAGGGCGGTCAGCATCGATGCATCCAGGGCATGCGTCACCTGCGCGCCCTCGGGCACGGGGAACGACAGCACGAACTTGGCCGCGTTCAGCACCTTGATGGCGAGGCGACGGCCGATCTTCACCTGCGTCGGGTTCTGCGGGTCGAACGCCGCATCCATGCCGAGTCGGCTCGATGCCGCCCAGTAGCGCACCGCGTCGGAGCCGTGAGCTTCGAGCACATCGGCCGGGGTGACGACGTTGCCCTTGGACTTCGACATCTTCTTGCGGTCGGGGTCGACGATGAAGCCGGAGATCGCGGCGTTACGCCACGGGGTCCGGTCGTCTTCGAGAGTGGAGCGCAGCATGGTCGAGAACAGCCACGTGCGGATGATGTCCTGACCCTGCGGGCGCAGGTCGAACGGCGCGGTGAGGTTCCAGAGTTCCTCGTCGCGCTGCCAGCCACCCGCGAGCTGCGGCGTGAGGGACGACGTCGCCCAGGTGTCGAGGATGTCGGCCTCGGCGTCGAACCCGCCGGCCACGCCGCGCTGGTCCTCGGTGTATCCGGCGGGGACATCGGTCGTCGGGTCGATCGGGAGCGTCGCCGCGTCGGGGGCGAGCACACGGTCGTAGTCGCGCTCGCCGTTCTCGTCGAGCGCGTACCAGAGCGGGATCGGCACTCCGAAGAACCGCTGGCGCGACACCAGCCAGTCGCCGGTGAGGCCGCCGACCCAGTTCTCGTAGCGCACGCGCATGAACTCCGGGTGCCAGGCGAGCTCCTGACCGTGGGCGATGAGCGTGTCGCGCAGTTCGCCGTCGCGGGCGCCGTTGCGGATGTACCACTGGCGGGTCGACACGATCTCGAGCGGACGGTCGCCCTTCTCGAAGAACTTCACCGCGTGGTTGAACGGCTTGCCGACGGCCGTCATGTCGCCGGTCTCCTGCAGCTTCTCGACGATCGCCTTGCGCGCGCTGAACACGGTCTTGCCCGCGAGCTCCTCGGCGTACCAGGAGACCGCCTCCGGGTTCTCGACGGACGAGGGCGCCTCGGGGAGGAAGCGTCCGTCGAGGCCGATCGTGGTCATGTTCGGCAGGGGCTCGTTCTCGGTGGTGCGCAGCTCTCGCCACCACACGATGTCGGTCACGTCGCCGAAGGTGCAGACCATCGCCGCTCCCGTGCCCTTGTCGGGCTGGGCGAGGTGGTGTCCGTGGATCTCGATCTCGGCGCCGAAGAACGGCGTCTTCACCTTCGTCCCGATGAGGTGCTTGTGCGGACCCTCCGGGTGCGTCACGAGGGCGATGCATGCGGGGAGTAGCTCCGGGCGCGTGGTGTCGATCGCGATCGATCCCGAGCCGTCCGCGAAGGGGAATTCGATCGTGTGGTACGCGGCCTGCTGGTCGCGGTCCTCGAGCTCTGCCTGCGCGATGGCGGAGCGGAAGTCGATGTCCCACAGGGTCGGTGCGAGTGCCTGGTAGGCCTCGCCGCGCTCGATGTTGCGCAGGAATGCGAGCTGGCTCTGGCGGATAGTGTCGTCCGAGATCGTGCGGTAGGTCTGGGTCCAGTCCACGCTCAGTCCGAGCTGACGGAACAGCGCCTCGAACTGCTTCTCGTCCTCGATGGTGAGGCGCTCGCAGAGCTCGATGAAGTTGCGGCGGCTGATCGGCTGCTGGTCGGCCGCGCGGCTCGACTTGTTGTCGCCGCCCTCGAACGGGGGCGTGAAGTCGGCGTCGTAGGGGAGCGAGGGATCGCAGCGCACGCCGTAGTAGTTCTGCACGCGGCGCTCCGTGGGAAGGCCGTTGTCGTCCCAGCCCATCGGGTAGAACACGGTCTTGCCGCGCATGCGCTCGTAGCGGGCCTTCACGTCGGTGTGCGTGTACGAGAACACGTGCCCGATGTGCAGGCTTCCGGATGCCGTCGGCGGCGGGGTGTCGATCGAGTACACGCCCTCACGGCCGGCCTGTGCCGCGCGCAGACGGTCGAACAGGTAGGTGCCCTGCTCCGCCCAGGCGGCGTCCCACTTCGCTTCGAGACCTTCGAGTACGGGCTTGTCGGGAATCCCGGTGGGAATCGATTCGGAAGCAGGCATGGGGTCTCCTCGAGCGATGTATGCGGCACTGTGTGAGCGTGCCTGAGTGTGGGGTGTGCGGACCAGTCTACCGAGCGAGCGGAAGGCCGGCTGGACACGGCGGAGTCGCCCGGCGCGGCGCGGATGTCCGCTCCTCCGCCCCTGGAAGGATCGGAGCATGACACCGCTGTCGTCCGCCTCCTCCCGTCCCCGCCTCGCCGACCTCGGCGTCCCGTCGGGGGCGTTCGCGCGCGGTGCGGAGAACGCGATCACCGATGTCGGCGGTGTCCGGGTCGGGCACGCCACGCTGCACGGCGATGGTCTCCACACCGGGGTCACCGCGATCGTGCCCGATGCCCTGACCGGGGAGCGCCGCAGCCTCCCCGCGAACCTCTCGGTCGGCAACGGCTACGGCAAGCTCGTCGGTGCCACGCAGCTCCGCGAGCTCGGCGCACTGGAGACCCCGATCCTCCTCACCTCGACCCTGTCGGTCTTCCGCGTCGCCGACGCGCTGCTCGGACACCTGCTGGCGACCCCGTCCCACGCGCGGACGATGACGCTGAACCCGGTCGTGGGTGAGACGAACGACGGCTTCCTCTCCGACATCCGGCGCCGGGCCGTCGGCGAGGAGCAGGTGGTCCAGGCGTTGGAGGCGGCGGCCGCCGGCCCCGTCGTGGAGGGGTGCGTCGGGGCCGGTGCGGGGACGGTCGCGCTCGGCTACAAGGGCGGCATCGGCACGTCGTCCCGACTCGTCGACGTCGCCGGACGGACGCGCACGGTCGGTGCCCTGGTGCAGACCAACTTCAGTGGGACGTTGCGGATCGCGGGAGTACCGCTTCCCGCGGAGGAGCTGCTGGCCGAGGCCGCAGCTCAACCCGTCGGCAACTCGTGCATGATCGTCGTCGCGACGGATGCGCCCGTCGACGGACGCCAGCTCGGGCGGGTGGCCGGCCGTGCGGTGTTCGCGATGCGGGGCGTCGGCGCCGACTACGCGCAGGGCAGCGGCGACTACGCGATCGCGTTCTCGGTGCACGATCCGGCGCTCGGAGGGCCGGTGGCGGACGACGTGCTGTCGCCGCTGTTCGCCGCCACGATGGATGCCGTGGAGGAGGCCCTGATCAACTCCGTGCTCGCCGCCGAGACGACCGTCGGCCCCGATGGTCGGACCGCGCGTGCGGTGCCCATCGACGAGGTCCGGGCGCGTCTCGCCCGCGCCGGGGCCGTCTGACCCGCGTGCACAACTCAGGAAGAACGCAGCGCCGATTCGCGTCGGGGCGGCGTTTCGCCCCGACCACACGCGGAATTCCTGAGCTCTGAACTCACCCGGCGAGCGCGCTGCGGATGCCCTCGCCGATCGTGCGCATCGCGGTCAGCACCGGTCCGCGCCCGTCCGCGCCGCGGTCCCAGTTCGCCAGCACCGCATAGGCGATCCGGCGATCCGGCGACATCACGATGCCCGTGTCGGCGCGCACCCGGGAGATCGTGCCGGTCTTGTTGAGCAGCCAGATGCCGCGGTCGAAGCCCCAGTGTGCGAGCGGGTCGAGGTCGAAGGCGGACGCGACCATCGACAGGTCCATGCCCGCGCCGAGCCAGCGTCGGAGGGTGTCGGCCGATGCCGGGGTCAGGTCGGTCCCGTCGGCGAGACGCGTCATGAATCGCACCAGTTCGGTGGCGCTCGCATGCGACAGCGTCGTCGGAGCGCCGGGCGGGATCGGCCATCGCACGATGTCGTCCAGCGCGGAGGAGGTGTAGCCGAGGGCGCGCGTGTGCTCCTGGACCACGGGGATCCCGATCACCCGGCCCAGGGTGTTCGTCGCGGCGTTGTCGCTGACCGCGCCGATGAGGGCGGCCACGTCGTAGAGCGACAGCTCCGCCGCTTGCAGCAGGTACCAGAGTCCGGAGTCGTCGATGGACTCCACGGGGCGGCGCGTCACGCGCTCTTCCAGGCTCCGCGTCCCGGCATCGACCTCGGTGAGCAGCCGATGCAGGAGGAAGATCTTGCCGACGCTCGCGGTGTCGAGCGCCGCCTCGGGCTCATGCTGCAGCAGCACCTCGCCGGTGTCGATGTCCTTCACCAGGACGGACCACACCGTGCCGTGATCCGCAGGCAGTTCCGCGCCGATGACGCTCATGCGAGCCCCGTCTCGTCACGCGCGAGCCCGGTGACATGCAGTCGGATCCGTTCTCCGATGTCTCTCATGCCGTCGATGACGGGCGCGCGCAGATCGGTCGGACTCTGCTTCCAGTTCGCGGCCACCGCGTAGGCGACGGTCGCGACGGGGCCGCGGAGCAGGCCGGTGTCGACGCGGGCGAATCCGACGCTGCCGGTCTTGTGCCGCAGGACCATGCCCTGGTACTCGGCGTCCACGTGGGCGAGCGGGTCGAGCAGGAAGGCATCGGCGGTCATGGACGTGTCGGTGTCGGCGGCCAGCCAGTCGAGCACGCGTGCGCTCACCGCGGGGGAGAAGGCCTCACCGGCACCGAGGCGGCGCATCAGGTCGGCCAGTTCCGCCGCGGTGCCGTACGACGGTGTCCAGGGCAGGTCGGGCGTGCGCTCGTTGCGGATGTAGTCGTGCAGCGAGGTCTGCGTGTATCCGAGGGCCGGCGCGACGGCGCGCACGGACTCGAGGCCGCACAGGTGGATGAGGGCGTTCGTGGCGAGGTTGTCGCTCACCGCGCCGACGAGGAGGGCGGCGTCGTGCACGCCGATACCCTGATTGCGCATCCGGTAGAGCAGACCGGAGTCCTCCACACGGTGCCCCTCCGGGATGGCGACCGGCTGATCCGGATCGAGCGTGCCGTCTTCGAGCCGGCGCGCGACTTCGAGCAGGAGGAAGATCTTGCCGATGCTGGCGGTCTCGCACTGCACGTGTGGGTCGTGCTCGGCGAGGGTGGCGCCGCTGTCGGCGTCGATCATCCGCACCGACCAGGTGATGCGGGGGTCGAGCGTCGGCACGGCGATCATCCGGGCACTCCCACCGTGAGTCGCGGCTCATCCGTCATCGCATCGAGGACGCCGTCGACGCCGAGGGGGATCGTCAGGGCGTGCGGGTCGTGCCCGAAGCCCTGCTCCCACAGCACGGGCACACCGGCGTCCTGGAACTCGTCGCGCATGAGGGCGTGCACGAGCTCGAGGTCGCCGCATTCGTGCCAGGAGCCCAGCACGATCCCGGTCGCCTGCGCGAGTCGCCCCGCCCTCCGCAGCTGCGTCACGAAGCTGTCCAGCCGGTACGGCTCCTCGGTGATGTCCTCGAGGAAGAGGACGCCGGGAGCGGGCACGGCAGCCTCGGGGGCGCCGAGCCCGGCGGCGAGCAAGCTGAGATTGCCGCCGGTGAAACGCCCGATCGCACGCCCCGGTGTCATCACCTCGGTCTTCGGGCCGATCAGCTCGCGTCCGCGCCAGGGCTCGAACAACCACCGCTGCACGTCGGCGCGCACCTGTTCCGAGTCGCGGAAGACGTTGTTGCCCGCCATCGGGCAGAACAGCGTCGCCAGGTCCAGGTGCGCGCGCATGGTCTCGTGCAGCGCGGTGATGTCGGAGGAGCCGGTGAGGAGCTTCGGACGACCGTCGCGCCGCAGCGCTCCGCGACGCATCTCCGCCCAGTCGATGCCGTCGAGCAGTCGCAGTGCCCCGTACCCGCCCCGGGCGGCCACGACGGCGTCCACGTCCGGGTCCATCCACGCATCGACGAGATCCGAGCGGCGCACATCGTCGGGACCGGCGAGGTACGACGCGCGCGGGTGCGGGGTGAGCACGTGGTCGCCCACCCGCACCCGCAGACCCCATGACTCGTAGTAGTCGACCGCGCGCTGAGTGTTCTCCTCGTTCCCCGGCCCGGACGGCGAGACGATCGCCACGGTGTCTCCGGGCTGCAGCGGGGCGGAGTCGAGGTAAGGAGAGGTCGTGCGGGTCATGCCGGCTGCTCCTCGATGCGCGGTGCTGCGGAGAGCAGATGCCGGGTGTACTCGTGCTGTGGATTCAACAGGACCTCCTCGGTCGTGCCCCGTTCGACGATCTCCCCGCGGTACATCACGGCGACGCTGTGGGCGATGTTCCAGGCGAGGCCCAAATCGTGCGTGATGACGAGCGCGGAGAGTCCGAGCCGCCGGCGCAGGTCGAGCAGCAGGCCGAGGATCTCTCCCCGCACCGAGGCGTCGAGCGAAGCGACGGGTTCGTCGGCGATGAGCATCTGCGGCTGCACGGCGAGGGCACCGGCGATGACCACGCGCTGGCGCTGCCCGCCGCTGAGCTCCTGTGGGATGGCACTGAAGAACCTCTCCGGCGGCGTCATCTCGGCATCCGTGAGGCTCTGGGCCACGCGCTCGCGTTCGTCGCCTGTGAAGTGCTGCACCCGCAGACCTTCGGCGACCGACTCGTACACGCTGTGCTTCGGGTTCAGCGCGGCCCAGGGATCCTGGAGCACGAGCTGCACCTGAGAGCGGAAGTGCGCGAGGTCGCGGCCCTTCGTGGGCATCTCCGCGCCGTCGAAGAGGATCCGTGAGCCGGGGTCGGCGGGCTGCAGGCCCATGAGCGCCCTGGCGAGTGTCGACTTCCCCGAACCGGATTGTCCGACGAGCGCGACGATCTCGCCTCGACGCACGGTGAGGTCGACGTCGCGCACGGCGTGCACCGGTCGACTACCCGAGCGATAGGTGACGTTGACCCCGCGGGCCTCCAGCAGCACCTCGTCGCCATGGGCGATGTCCGGCACCTCGTCGGCGCCCTGCCCGTGCCGGGTCACCGGCGCCAGGCGGGAGGCCGGATCGCCGATGGTGGGGAAGGCGTCGGCCAGCTGCCGGGTGTAGTCCTGCGTCGGACGCGTGCAGACGGCGTAGCTCTCACCGACCTCGACGAGTTCGCCGTCGCGCATGATGGCGATGCGCTGGCACGCCGTCGCGAGGACCGACAGGTCGTGGCTGATCATCAGCATCGAGATGCCGCGCTCGGAGACGAGCCGCGAGATCATGTCGAGGATCTGCTTCTGCACGATGACATCGAGAGCGGTCGTCGGCTCGTCGGCGATGATGACCTCGGGGTCGCACGCCAGGGCCATCGCGATCATCACCCGCTGCTTCTGGCCGCCGGAGAGCTCGTGCGGGTACGACTCGGACTTCTGCTGCGGGAGGTCGACGACATCCAGCAGCTCCGCCATACGCTGCTTGCGGCCCTTCTCGCTCTTCCAGCGATCCGACGCGTGCAGCTCCAGGGCCTCGAGCAGCTGCCAGCCCACGGTCCGTACCGGGTTCAGCGAGTGCATCGCCCCCTGGAACACGATGGAGGTCTGCGCCCAGCGCACCGCGCGGAGCTGGCCGAAGGAGAGCTCCGCGACGTCCTGGTCGCCCAGGAGCACGCGGCCGCTCAGGCGTGCGTTGTGGGGCAGCAGGCGCAGCACGCTCATCGCCAGGGTCGATTTACCGGACCCCGACTCCCCGGCGATGCCGAGCGTCTGGCCCGCCGGCAGCGTCAGTGAGACGTTGCGGACGGCGGCGACCTCGTCCCGCCCGGCGCGCCCGGCGGTGCGGTAGGTGATCGAGACGTCGTCGAAGATCAGATCGGGCATGTCATCGGCTCCTCAGCGTCGGGTTCGTGATGTTCTCGACGGCGCGGCCCATCAGGGTGAACGACAGCACCACCAGGACGATCGCGATACCGGGCACGAGCACGTACCACCAGTAGCCGCTGGTCGCCGCGGACACGTCCATCGCGTTCTTCAGGATCGAGCCCCAGGACTGCAGCGTGGTGTCGCCGAGCCCGAGGAACGCCAGCGTGGACTCGGAGATGATCGCCGAACCCACCGTGAGCGTGGTGTTGGCGAGCACCAGAGGCAGCACGCCGGGGAGGAGGTGCTTGATGATGATGTGCCAGTGGCCGGCGCCGAGGGCCCGCGAGCGCTCGATGTAGTCGCGCGATTCGATCGACAGGGTCTGCGCCCGCACCACGCGCGCCGTCCCCGCCCAGGAGGTGAGCCCGATCGCGATGATGATCGTCCAGACACCGCGGCTGAGCACCGAGGAGAGCACGATGGCGAGGATGAGCGAGGGCAGTACGAGGAAGAAGTCGATGATGCGCATCATCAGGCCGCCGAAGAAGCCGGTGAAGTGACCGGCGGAGAGCCCGACCAGTGTGCCGATGACCATCGACATGGCGGTGGCCGCGAGTCCGACCAGAAGGGAGACGCGCGCCCCCCATACCATGCGGACCCAGATCTCGCGGCCCTGTTGATCGGTGCCGAGCGGGTGCTGCCACGAGGGCGGCGCGAACCGCTCCGGGTCGACGAGCTTGGTGACGTCGAGCATGCTCGACGGTGCGATCACCGGTGCCAGGATCGCCACCGCCGCGACGATGACCAGGAAGATCAGACCGACCATGCCCGCGCGGTGGTGCGTGAACTGGCGGCAGAAGTCGGCGAACGCCGCCCCACGGCGGTGCCAGGCGAGCGCGCGGGGCGAGCGGATGGAAGTGGATGCCGTGCTCATGCGCGCCTCACCCTCGGGTCGAGCTGACGGTAGATGAGGTCCGCGATGAGGTTCATCACGATGATGATCGTGGAGAACACCACGAAGGTGCCCTGCAGGAGGGGCAGGTCGGGACCGGAGATGGCCTCGAAGGTGAGCTTGCCCAGTCCGGGCCACGAGAACACGGTCTCCACCGTCACCGCCCCGGCGATCAGCCCGCCGATGTGCATGAAGACGAGGGTGACGGTCGGGAGCAGGGCGTTGGGGACGGCGTGGCGTCGGCGCACGAGGTCCTCCCGCAGTCCCTTCGCGCGCGCGGTCGTGAGATAGTCGGCGCCCATCTCCTCCAGGAGCGAGCTGCGCATCACCATCAGGTACTGCGCATAGACGACGGCGACCATCGTGATCACGGGCAGGACCATGTGCGAGATCACGTCGAGGACGGCGCCGACGGGATCGGTGGGCGGGTTGGGGGAGACCATCCCGCCGGTGGGGAACCAGTGCAGCGTGCCGCCGAAGATCATCAGCAGCAGCAGGGCGAGCCAGAACGTCGGGACCGACCAGAACACCAGCGAGGTGCCCGAGACGATGCGGTCGAAGGTGGAGCCGTGCTTCCACGCGGCCTTCTGCCCGAGCCACAGGCCGAGGGCGATGGCGATGATCGCCGCGGTGCCGGTGAGGAGGATCGTGTTCCAGAAGTACATGCCGATGAGTTCGGAGACCGACGTGCGGTACACGTAGCTCGTGCCGAAGTTCAGCGTGAAGACGTTGCCGAGGTAGTCGATGAACTGCTGCCACAGGGGCTTGTTCAGGCCGAGCTGCTCGCGCAGCTGCGCCACCTGTTCGGCGCTCATGCCGCGCTCGCGCGCGATCGATGCGACCGGGTCTCCGGGCAGGATCTTGAAGGCGAAGAATCCGAGGAGGATGACCATCGCCATGCTGATGGCCGCGCCGCCCAGCTTGACCAGGAAGTAGCGGAGGCCGCCGAGACCTCTCGGCTGCTCCTCGGCTGCGGCGCTGGTGGCGATGGCGGATGTGGATGGGGGAACCGCGTTCGACATGAAGTCTCCTTACAGCGGACCGGGAGACGCCGCGGGGGCGGATGCCCGCCGCCCACGGCGTCTCGCTGGAGTCATTCGACGTCGGCGATGTTGCGACGACGGATCAGGAAGAAGACCAGTCCTCCGATGAGGACCACTCCCACCACGATGCCTCCGATGATGAGTCCGGTGTTCGTGCCGGTGCCGCTGGCGGTCGCGCCCTCGACGGGCTCCACCGTGAGGTAGCCCCAGTAGCCGGCCTGGTTCGCGATGATGCCACCGTCCTTGGGCTGCAGGGTGAAGCCGGTGAACCGGTCGGAGCGGTAGGCCTCGAGCGAGTTGGCGTACCAGGTGGCGACCTGCGCCGTGTCGGTGTAGTTCAGCGCCAGCATGTCGTGCACGATCTCCTGGCGCTTCTCCTCGTCGATCTCCGAGCGCTGCTGGGCGTACAACTCGTCGAACTCGGGGTTGCAGTAGCCGTCCTGCGTGGTGCCGCCGGTGCCGTCTGTCGCCGTGGGCAGGTTCATGCAGGTGTTGATGCCGAGCTGGTAGTCGGGGTCGGGGTTGACGGACCATCCGCTGAAGTACAGGTCGTAGTCGCCGGACGTGGCCTTCGCGCTGATGGTGTCCGAGTCGGTCGACTCGACCGCGATCTCGATCCCGATGTCCTTCATCCACGGGACGAAGAACTCGGCGATGGACTGCTCGTTCGAGTCGTCGGCGTCCGTCAGCAGGCGCAGGCTCAGACGCTGTCCGTCCTTCTCCCTGATGCCGTCGGCAGCGGGCACCCAGCCCGCGTCGTCGAGCTTCGCCTTCGCGGCGTCGGGGTCGAACCCGACGATCACCTCATCATCGTCCGAGAGGTGCCACTTCGGGAAGGACGCGGGGATGAAGCTGGTGGCCTGCACGCCCTCGCCGGAGAGCACCTTGTCGAGCAGCGTCTCCGTGTCGGTGCCGAGGCGGATCGCCTGTCGGACCTCGAGGTCCTTCAGCGCCGCGTTACCGGTGCCGTAGGGCACGTTCTCGCGGGTCTGCTGGCCCAGGTTGATGCTGATCGAGTGATAGCGGCGGCCGATCCCGGAATGGGTCGTGATGCCCTCGACGCCGTCGAGCGCCTCGAACTGCGTCGGGGTGAGGCCCGAGACGAGGTCGACGTCGCCGGCCTTCAGCGCCTGCACCTGGGCGTCCGAGTTGGTGTAGTACACGTACTGGATCGCGTCGATCTTGGGGGCACCACGCCAGAAGTTCTTGTTCGCCTTGAGCACGATCGACTGGTTGGCCGAGTAGCTGTCCAGGACGAAGGGGCCGGAGCCGACCACCTCGGAGTCGTTCGCGAACGTGGTCGGGTCGTCGACCGCCTCCCAGATGTGCTGCGGGACGATCGGGATCTCGGAGCCGGGGTTGGGTGCCTGCGGCGTCTTGAGCGAGATCACCACGGTCTTGTCGTCGGGGGTCTCGACCGAGTCGAAGTTGGAGACGAGGTTGCCGTTCGCGGTCCCGAGGGCCGGCACGGTCATCATCTGGTCGTAGGTGTACTTCACATCGGCCGAGGTGATCGGCTCGCCGTCCGACCAGGTGAGATCGTCCTGCAGGGTGAAGGTCCAGGTCTGGCCGCCGTCGCTGGCCTCCCAGGAGTCGGCGAGGCCCTTGGTGGGGGAACCGTCCTCGGCGTCGTTCTGCACGAGGGACTCGTACACGTAGCGGATGATGTTCGTCGGCGTCAGGTAGATCGAGATGAACGGGTTGAACGTGTCGACGAAGCCGGACGTCGCGATGCGCAACGTGGTCTCGGAGGCGGGGGATTCGGTGGCGGCACTCACGGACTGCGCCTGAGCGGCACCGGCGGGAGCAGCGATGAGGAGCGCGGAGGCGATCGCAGCGGCGGTCAGACTTCGTGCTGTTCTGGAGCGGGGGGCAAGACGCATAGAAGAAGTCCCTTCGGGCACCGCCCGGATCCACGATGAAGCCGGGTCGGTGGAGACCATGCAAGCGGAAGTCTGCCTCCGGGTCAAGGGATTCGTTGCGTATCGTCGAAGATTTTTCGTAAGTCGGCATCTGGGCGCAGGTTGCTTTCCGGGTGTAACAGCCCGGAAACATGCGGATGCAAGGATGCGCCCCACGCGAAGGGAGTTCGAAGATGCGGTATTTCCGTCCCGAGATCCGGAACGTATCCCTCGGATCAGCGTGATCAGGGCGCAAACGGGAATCGTATCCTCACTCCGCGGGCAGGGTGAGCACGGCACGCAGGAGTGCGATGCGCTCGCCGAGGGAGGAGCGCAGGAAGTGCTCGTCCTCCGCATGCGCGCCGCCTCCGCGGGGTCCGAATCCGTCGACCGTCGGCAGCCCGAGGGCGCCCAGCAGATTGGTGTCGCCCGCGCCGGCCGCCGGACGCGCCTCGATGCGCTGTCCGATGCCGGCGGCGGACCGTTCGATGGCCGCCACCAGCGCGGCGTCCTGCGCGGAGGCGAGCCAGGCAGGGCGGGCGCTCAAGGTCTCGACGACGATCTCCGCACCGGCGCGGACGGGCCGCAGTGCGGCGAGTGCCCGCATCACCCGCTCCTCGGTGACCGGATCGGTGAAGCGGAGACCGATCTCCGCCTCTGCCCGTGCGGGGATCACGTTGGCGCGGGCGCCACCGGAGATCGTCCCCACATTGCAGAGCACGGGTCCCGGCAAGGCGGGATCCGCGACGATCTCTCGCACCCGCATCAACTGATCGACGAGCTCGTCCACGGCGGAGATGCCGTGCTCGGGGTCGAGGGCGGCGTGTGCGGCGCGCCCGGTGACCGCGATCCTGACCCGTGCGCTCCCGCGCCTGCCGACCTTGAGGGCGCCGTCCGGATGTGGCGACTCGAATCCGATGGCCGCGACAGCTCCGCGTGCGCGTTCGGCGAGCAGGGGACCCGACTCGGGCGAGCCGACCTCCTCGTCGGCGACCAGGACGATGCGCACGGCTCTGCGGCGTTCGCGCGGGAGCGGCTGAAGTCGCCGCAGGGCTTCGAGCATGACCACGATCCCGGCCTTCATGTCGTAGGCGCCGGGCCCGCGCACCACGTCCCCCTGCTGAGACCAGGGCAGCGCGCCGTCGAGGGTGCCCTCCGGCCACACGGTGTCGGTGTGACCGATCAGGAGGTACGGATCGCCGGCTCCGGCGACGTCGATGACGAGATCCGTTCCCGCGGCGGTCGGCTCCTGGCGGACCTCCCCGCCGACGCCCTCGAACCATCCGGTGAGGAGATCGGCGATGCTGCGGCTCGCCACGGCATCGCGGGTGGGCGACTCGCGGGTCACAAGTTCGCGCACGAGTGCGATGATGTCGTCTGAAGGGTGGTCCGCTCCGGGAGCTGCCGGGAAAGTGGTCACAGTTACGAACCGTATCTGCCTCTTGATTGAGGTGCAAGCCGCCGATAACATCGCTCCCAGCTGCATCACTCGTTCGATCTTAGGAAACGTATCGTGCCTCACTCTTCGGTGGCCGCCGACGCGGGCGTCGGTTACGACTGCCGCGAACTGACCCAGTACTCCGAGTTCCGTGAGGCGGCGGCACTCTATGCGCGCGTCTTCGCGTACACCGAGCAGGAGTACGCGCTCAACGCCAATCTGCTCACCGCGCTCGCACGTAACGGCGGATCCGCGGTGGGGGCCTTCGCAGACGACGGGGGGCTCATCGGGTTCGCGTACGGCTTCGCGGGCTGCGATGCGAGCGGGACCCACTTCCACTACTCGCAGGCGGCCGCGGTCGATGCCGCGCAGCAGGGCCGCGGAGTCGGTCAGGCGCTCAAGCTCGCTCAACGCGACGTCGCGCTCCGGTGGGGGCAGCAGTCCATGCGCTGGACCTTCGATCCGCTGCTGGCGCGGAACGCGCACTTCAACCTCAGCTCACTCGGTGCGGTCGGCATCGCGTTCGAACGCGACTACTACGCCCGGCCCGACACCGACCGGCTCGTGGTCTCCTGGGATCTGACCGCGACCACGACCGCACCCCGGGCGCCGCGATCGGGCGTTCCGGCGGGACTGGGCAGGGAGGACTGGGGGCGCGTCGTGCACGTCGGCGACGCCGATTGGATCGCGATCCCCGCGCGTGCGGATGAGCTCGCCCCCGGCGAGCGCCCGGCGCTGCGGCGGCAGCTGGAGAGTGCGATGACGGAGGTGTTCCGGCGAGGCGACGTGCTCGTCGCGGCCTCCCGTGTCGACGAGCACACCGCGGTCTACCGCGCCACTTCAGGAAAGGCCATCGCATGAGCGACCAGCAGCACGAGGACCGCGAGCTCGTTTCGCCGCGGGACCGCTTCGGCGAGCGCATCCGGACCAACCTCTCGGCGGAGAGCATCCAGGCGCGCATCATCGAGACCGAGCTGCGCACGCTCGCGCTCACGTTCGAGGAGCTGAGCACGTCGGCCCAGGTGCCGCAGGCCGCGGCGCTGCTGCTGGGCGCCCGACGACGCTACGTCGCGGGTGAGGGGAAGGCGGCGGCCTACGCGCAGCTGCTCAACGCCGACCTGTCCGCGACGCTGTCCAACGTCTTCCTCGTCGACGGGCATGCGCTGCAGCCGCTGACCGTGCTGACGGATGTACGGGCCTCCGACGTGCTCATCGCCTTCTCCCTCCGGCGCTACCGCGAGGAGACCGTGCGGCTCGGGCAGTTGTTCCGGGAGGCCGGCGGGCAGCTCGTGGTGATCACCGACAGCGAGGACGCCCCGCTGGCGCCGCTCGCGACCTCGCTCATCCGGGTGCGCACCGGGTCGGCCTCCTACGCGGACTCGCCCACCCCGGTCGCGGCCGTCTGCCACCTGCTGAGTGCGCTGACGACGGCGAGCGCGAAGGGAGCCCGCCGTCGCCTGGCTGAGCGCGATCGGCTCGTCGCACGACTGGGACTGTACAGTTCGGATCCCTCGCGGCCCGAGGTCGACGAGGAGGTGGAGACGTGAAGATCACCCGCATCCGGCTGTTCGCGGTGCGTCAGGACCTGCGGCACAGCTTCGAGACCAGTTCGCATCGTAAATCCGGCATCGAGCACATCATCGTCGAGGCCACCGACGAGGAAGGCCGTCGTGGCTGGGGAGAGATCGCCGCGCCCAGCGACCCGTACTTCGGCGCGGAGACGACCACGACGGCGTGGGAGATCGCCACCCGCTACCTCGTGCCGGCCCTCGTCGGCGCCGAGGGTGAGGAACCTGCCGATCTGGAGATGACGTGGGCGCGGGTACGCGGCAACGAGTTCGCCCGAGCCGGCTTCTCCGGCGCGGTGTGGGACCTCTTCGCCCGCCGCCGGGGGCTCTCCCTCGCGACGGCGCTCGGGGGCACCCGTGACGAGGTGGTGGCAGGAGTCTCGCTCGGCATCGAGCCGTCGATCGACGAGCTCCTGGGCCAGGTGGAGCTGCAGCGCGCCGCAGGATATCCGCGCGTGAAGCTCAAGATCGCCCCCGGGTGGGACGTGGAGCCGGTGCGAGCGGTGCGCGACGCGCACCCCGACCTCGACCTCCACGTCGACGCGAACGGCGCGTATCCCGACGACGACGACTCCGCTGCCGTGTTCACACAGCTCGACGCACTGGGTCTGACCATGATCGAGCAGCCGTTCGCCCCGCGGGAGATGGTGGCGCATGCGACGCTCCAGGCCCGGATCGGAACGGCGGTGTGCCTGGACGAGTCCGTCATCGGGCTCGGCGATCTGCGCACGATGATCAGGCTCTCCGCCGCGCGCATCCTCAACATCAAGGTGTCGCGGATGGGGGGACTCACCGTCGCGAAGGCGGCGCACGACCTCGCCGTCGACGCCGGCATCCCCGTCTGGTGCGGGGGCATGCACGAGTTCGGGATCGGTCGGGCGGCGAACGTCGCGATCTCGGCACTGCCCGGGTTCCTCCTCCCGTCGGACGTCTCCGGTTCCGACAAGTACTACGTCGACGACATCATCGCCCCACCCGTCACCGCGGTGGAGGGCAGGGTGCAGGTTCCTCGCGGAGCGGGCATCGGCCACGACGTCCTCGTGGAGCGGATCGAGCGGGCCGCGTTCCGCACCTGGGATTCCGCCGACACCACCGTCCGCGATCCCGCGCTCACACACGGGTGAGACGCCCATTCCGGAGAGGACCATCATGCGTGCGCTGCTGCTGTTTCGCCTCGACCTGTCGGGCACGTCCGCCGTCGAGGAGAGCATCCACCCCATCGACCCGCGTGAGCCGATCGTCAGGGCGACCGACCTCGGCGTCAATCGCGGCGACGGGGTGTTCGAGACCGCCGTGGTCCGCGGCGGCAGGCCGCAAGCACTCGAGGCTCATCTGACGCGCCTCGAACGCTCGGCGGCGCTGATGGAGCTGCCCGCGCCCCGACGTGACCTGTGGCGAGCCGCGGTGCTCCGGGCGGCCGCGGCGGTGTCCCTTCCCGGAGTGCTGGAGGAAGGGGAGATCGCGTCCGTCAAGTTCGTCATGACCCGAGGCGACGAATTCGACCAGGGAGGGCCGACCGGTTGGGTGCTCGGGTTCGCCGGCAGCGACCCCTCCGCCGTCCGTATGCGCGGCGTCCGCGCCGTCGTGCTGGATCGCGGCTACCGGCACGACGTGATGCAGACCGCCCCCTGGCTGCTGCAGGGAGCGAAGTCGCTCGCCTATGCGGTGAATCAGGCTGCCCTTCGGGAGGCGGCCCGTCGCGGCGCCGATGACGTGATCTTCGTGAGCGCAGACGGATTCGTGCTCGAGGGCCCGCGCTCGACGCTGATCGCGCGCATCGACGGCGAGCTCGTCACACCACCCGCCGAGCTCGGCGTCCTCCCCGGAACGACCCAGGCCGATGCATTCTCGGGAATCACCGACGTCCCGACGAGGATCGGGGTGCTCATGCGCGACGATCTGGATCGGGCGGATGCGCTGTGGTTGTGCTCCAGCACGCGCGGCGCGGTGCCGGTGGGGCAGCTCGACGGTGCGGAGCGGTTCATCGACCATGACCTGACCGTGCGGATGAACGCGGCGCTGGACGCGCGCGAGGACTGAGAGAGGTGCACAGCGGATGCTCGACAGTGTGATCGACGGACACAACGACCTGGCGTGGGCGAGCAGGACCCTGCTCGGGTACGGGGTGGAGGAACTCGCGGACGGCGTGCCGTCGACGCAGACCGACCTTCCCCGGCTCGCGATCGGCGGGGTGGCCGGACAGTTCTGGTCGGTATGGGTCGATCCGGTGCTGCAGGGCGCCGAGCAGGTCGTCGGAACGCTGGAGCAGATCGACTTCGTACACCGTCTGGTCGACGCGCACCCCGAGCGCCTCGCCTTCGCGCGGACCGCAGCGGATGTGCGCCAGGCGATGGCGGAAGGGCGGATCGCCTCGCTCATCGGCATCGAAGGCGGCAGCCAGCTCGGCGGTTCGCTCGCGGTGCTGCGCCAGTACGCCCGTCTGGGCGCGCGGTACATGACGCTCACCTGGTCGCGGACGACCACCTGGGCCGACTCCGCGACCGACGACGCGCATCACGGCGGTCTCAGTGCGTGGGGCCGCGAGGTCGTGCGCGAGATGAACCGCATCGGGGTCCTCGTCGATCTCTCCCACGTGGCCCCGACGACGATGCGTCACGCCCTCGAGGAGACCACCCGCCCCGTGATGGTGAGCCACTCCGGTGCTCTCGCCCTCTGCGATCACCCGCGCAACGTCCCCGACGACGTGCTCGCCGCGATCGGTGCCCAGGGCGGAGTGGTGATGGTCGCTTTCGTGCCCACGTTCGTCTCGCAGGCCCGCCGCGACTGGTGGGAGGCCGGAGGCGAGGGCGAGGCGCCGGCCGTGAGCGTCCGCGACGTCGCCGATCATCTCGACCACATCCGACGGGTCGCGGGACCACACGCCGTGGGCATCGGCGCGGACTACGACGGCACGGACGCGATGCCGGACGGGCTCGCCGACGTCTCCGGCTACCCGGTGCTGTTCGCAGAGCTGCGAGCGCGGGGATGGTCGGAGACCGACCTCGCCGGCCTCGCGCACGAGAACGTGCTCCGGGTCCTGGAGGCCTCCGATCGCGATCACGAGTCCTTCCTGGCAGGGCGGGCCGCACCGCCCGCGACCGCCGCGCTGGTGCCCGCCGTCGATGTGTCGACGCGGGAGGGAGCGCTGTGAGCCCGCGCGTGCTCGTCGTCGTCAACTCCGCGAGCTCCGGACCGCGGCGCCTCGGGGCCTGGCTCGTCGACCGCGGCATCGCGGTCGACGCCGTGGTCGCAGCGGAGGAGGAGCTCCCCGCCACTCTCGACGGCTACGCCGGACTGGTGCTCCTCGGCGGCGGCCTGATGCCGGACGAGGACGACCGTGCGCCCTGGCTCGCGGTCGAGCGCGCGCTCGCCGCCGAGGCCATCGACCACGACCTCCCGACGCTCGGCATCTGCCTGGGCGCGCAGGTGCTCGCGCACGTGGCCGGAGGAGAGGTGAAGGCGAAGACCGGCCCCGTCGAGCGCGGGGCGACGCACATCCGTCCGACCCCGTCCGGCCGGGAGGACGCGGTGATCGCGACACTCGGCGACGGTGCCCCGATGATCGAGAACCACCAGGACATGATCACCCGTCTGCCGCCGCGGGCGGTGCTGCTCGCATCCAGCGACGCCATCGAGATTCAGGCCTTCCGGCTGGGGCGGCACGTCCGCGGCGTGCAGTTCCACCCGGAGGCCTCGGCCGCCGATCTCGCCCGCTGGGACGATGCCGCCTTGCGCGGAGAAGGACGATCCTTGGCGCGCCTGATCGCCGCCGCCGAGGAGGTCGACGCGCACAACACCGAGGTCAGCCGTGCGATCGTCGAGGCGTTCGCGGACGAGATCCTGGTCGGAGGGCGCGGGTGAACACGGCGGCCGCTCCGCTCGCGACGACGACGGTGGACCGCGCCCTCCGGCGCGGGCTGGACGAGAGGGCGCGTCGGACCGCCCCCGCATCGATCGTCGCCGTGTGCGAGCGCGGGGAGGTGCGGGGTGTCCGCGCCCACGGACATCCGCGCGCCGACGCCGCGACGACGAGTCGGGACACCGTGTTCCGGATCGCATCGATGTCGAAGAGCTTTCTCGCCGCGACGGCACTCGCCCTGCGCGACAGCGGCGCCCTCGATCTCCATGCCCCGATCACCGAGTATCTCCCCGCCGTGCGCGCCAGGCACCGGGGCGCGGATGCCGTGCTCACCGGAGACCTGCTGCTCTCCAACCGGTCGGGGCTCGGCGAGGACAACGCCTGGGTCGACCGCCACCTGGGCGACTCCCGAGCGGAGATCGCTGCGCTGTTCTCCGAGGGGATGCTGCTCTCCGCCGCGCCCGGAACCACGTACCAGTACTCCAATCTCGGGCAGTCGCTGGTCGGCGCGGCGGTCGAGGCCGTCACCGGACGAGCCGTCGAGGACGTGGTGCGGGAGACACTGCTCGAGCCACTGGGACTGACGAGCACCGCCCATTCGGCCGACGGCTATGCGCACGACACCCTGGCCCGCGGCTTCCGCACCTTCGACGACGGCGCGACCTTCCACCCCGAGCCGTATGTGCGCACCGGCGCCCTCGGTTGCATCGGGAGCATGTTCAGCACCGTGGACGACATCGCCACCTGGATGTGGTTCCTCGGTTCGGCCTTCACCGACGATCCGCTCGCGCCGCACGTGCTCGCTCCCTCCTCGCGGAGGGAGATGCAGCAGCCGCGGACACCCATCGACGTGCCATCGGGGATGTTCGACGGACGCGACCTCGCCGGTGCCGGCTACGGGTACGGACTCTTCGTGGAGCAGGACCGGCGGTTCGGCCGCATCGTGCAGCACTCCGGGGGCCTTCCGGGCTTCTCCGCCCACATGCGCTGGCATGCGGCGACCGGCATCGGCGCGGTGGCGTTCGGGAACTCGGACGAGTTCGGTGCACGGCGTGTGGCCGGTGCCGCACTGCAGGACGCGCTCGACGGTGCCGACGCGCCGTCGGCCGTGGTGCGGCCGTGGCCGGAGACCGTGACCGCGGCACGGGCGATCGATGACGCCATCCGAGAGGGCCGATCCGCCGCCGAGTATCCGGGCCTGGCCGATCACGTCCTCGAGGATGTGCCGCCGGGCATCCGTGATTCCCGCCTTGCGGCCCACATCGCCACGATCGGCGGCATGCACCCCGTTCAGAAGCCCTTCGCCGAGCGGGTGATCGCATCCGCCACCGAGGCCGAGCTGCTCTGGCGGATCGCCGGGGAGAGGGCGGACCTGCGCGTGCAAGCGCGCCTGGTGGGTGTGCCCCGGCCTCGCGTGCAGAACCTGGATGTCGCCGTCATCGTCCACGGCGAGACGAGGACGAAAGACGAGATCGTCTCGCCCGCCGACCGCCATCGCATCGTGTTCGACGGGGAGTGAGGAGCCCCGGAGCCGCGGGGGGCATGCTTTTCGACCCAGTCCAAGAAATCGCCGTAGAATAGACGCATCCCGCCCCGTCCGTTCTGAGGATCGTCATGCCCGCAAAACCCGTGCGCCGTCTCCTGCCCTTCGCTGCGCTCGCCGCCGCCACCGCCCTGGTGCTGAGCGCCTGCGCGGCCCCTGCCTCGGAAGGCGAGGGCGAGGGAGAACTCGTCTGGTCCATCGAGGGCGCGAACCTGTCCGCCGGGCACATGGACCCGCAGATCAGCCAGCTCGACGTGTCGGGCATGGTGCAACGGGCGGTGCTCGACTCGCTCGTCTTCCAGGAGACCGACGGCACATTCACGCCGTGGCTGGCGAAGGAGTGGGAGGTCTCGCCGGACAGCACCGAGTACACCTTCACGCTCCGCGACGACGTGACCTTCACCGATGGCGAGCCCTTCGACGCGGCGGCGGTCAAGGCGAACTTCGACCGCATCGTCGACCCCGCGACGGTTTCGGCGCAGGCGGCGAGCATGATGGGCGCGGCCTTCTACGAGGGCACCGAGGTCATCGACGACCACACGGTGAAGGTCTCCTTCACCCAGCCGTACGCCCCCTTCCTGCAGGCGGCCAGCACGCCCCAGCTCGGGTTCTACTCGCCGGCAGTGCTCGAGGAGTCAGCCGACAAGCTCAAGGCGGGCGGCCCCGGCATCACCGTCGGCACCGGTCCGTTCGAGCTGACCGAGTACACGCCCGACCAGGAGCTCGTGTACACCCGCAACGACGAGTACGCCTGGGGCCCGCACGACACGAAGGCGCCGAAGTTCGAGACGCTCCGCGTCGAGATCCAGCCCGAGGCCTCCGTACGCACGGGCGTGGTGACCAGCGGCGAGGCCGACCTCGCCAGCAACATCCCGCCGAACCTCGCGCAGGACCTCGGCGACGGGGTCACGGTCGACTCGATCGAGTACCCCGGTCTGCCCTACTCGCTGTACCTCAACGAGAAGTACGGCGCCTTCGCCGACGAGAAGGTGCGTCAGGCTTTCGCCCGCGGCATCGACATCGACGCGGCGGTCGAAGAGATCTACTTCGGACAGTTCCCGCGCGCATGGAGCATCCTCGGGTCGACGACCCCGGGCTACGACTCCTCGCTCGAGGGCAGCTGGCCGTTCGACCAGGACGCCGCGAACGCGCTTCTCGACGAAGCCGGATGGACCGAGCGCGACACCGATGGCATCCGCATGAAGGACGGCGAGCGGCTGTCGGTGCGCTGGATCGCCTGGACGCCGGTTCCCGACGACCGCGCGGCGCTCGCCAACGCGATCCAGTCCGACCTCAAGGGGATCGGCTTCGAGGTGAAGCGCGAGGTGCTCGAACCCGGCGCCTACAACGCGCAGTACGAGCCGAAGACGTTCGACCTCACCGACTGGGGTTTCTCGGGCGTCGACCCCGACCTGCTGCGCAGCCACCTGCACACCGACGGCATCCAGAACGCGTCGCAGGTGAGCGATCCCGAGATCGACGCACTGCTGGCGCAGGCCGTGGCCAGCAGCGACCAGGACGAGCGCGACGAGCTCTACGCGCAGCTGCAGCAGTGGAACGCCGAACACACCGCCATCGTGCCGCTGTACAGCCCGTCGGCGATCACCGCGGTCGGCGAGCGCGTCGAGGGACTGCAGTACGACCTGTACGGTCGACCGCTGTTCTACGATGTGACCGTCGGCTGAACCGCCGGCTGAGCGGAAGGCTGGGGTGGTGAAGGCTGCTCTCGTCCGCGTCGCCGGCCTCGCTGCATCCGTCGTCATCGTCCTGTGGGGCGCCGCCACCGTCGCGTTCCTCGCGTTCCGGGTGATCCCCGGTGATCCCGTGTCGGTGATGCTCGGCCCCCAGGCGCAGGTCAGCGAGGCGGTGAAAGACGGGATCCGCGCCGACCTCGGGCTGGATCGGCCGCCGCTCGAGCAGTACGTCGGCTTCATCGGGCAGCTGGCCCGCGGAGACCTGGGCGAGTCGTACCAGCTGCGGTTGCCGGTGTCCGAAGTCATCGGACGT
This sequence comes from Microbacterium maritypicum, assembly GCF_041529975.1. Taxonomy (NCBI): domain Bacteria; kingdom Bacillati; phylum Actinomycetota; class Actinomycetes; order Micrococcales; family Microbacteriaceae; genus Microbacterium; species Microbacterium maritypicum. Next base: position 2,294,947 of record NZ_CP168030.1, read on the forward strand.
CAGCTCGGCGCGACGGTGCAGCTCTCGGCGCTCGCGCTCCTCATCGCCCTGGTGCTGGCGCTCTCCGTCGCGGTGCTGGTGCGCGGCCAGGTGGCTCGTACCGTCGCCGCGGGCATCGAACTGGTCGTGCTGTCGTCACCCGTGTTCTGGATCGGGCTCATCCTGCTCAGCGTCTTCGCCTTCGGCCTGGGCTGGTTCCCCGTCTCGGGGGCGCGGAACCCGGCCACTCTCGTGCTGCCGGCGATCACCCTCGCCCTTCCGGTCGCGGCGTTGCTGAGTCAGGTGCTGCGGGACGGCCTGATGCAGGCGGAGCGGATGCCGTTCGCGGAGACCGTGCGTGCCCGCGGTGCCAGTCCCTCGTGGTTCACGGTGCGTCATGGGCTGCGTCACGGCGCGGCCTCCGCCATCACGCTCGCCGCGTACCTCACGGGTTCCGTGCTCGGTGGGGCCGTGCTCGTCGAGACCGTCTTCGCCCGGCCGGGACTCGGTCGCGTCACACTCGCCGCGATCAGCGACCGGGACCTTCCGGTCATCACCGGCATCATCCTCCTGAGTGCACTCGTGTTCGCCGTCGTGAACCTCGTCGTCGAGCTCGTGCACCCGCTGATCGATCCGCGCGTCCGAGCGGCCCGATCCGGAGGCGTCCGATGAAGCGCGCACAGCGCGTGCTGCTGTGGGCGGCCGCGGCAGTGCTCGCCGTGATCGTCTTCGCCGCCGTCTTCCCCGGAGTGCTCGCGACTCACGATCCGCTGCAGACCGACGTGCGCTCGGCGCTGCTCCCGCCGAGTGCCGAGTATCTCTTCGGCACCGACCAGAGCGGTCGCGACGTCTACTCACGCGTCATCTACGGGGCGGGGCGCTCGCTGGGAATCGGGTTTCTCGCCACGGCGGTCGCGCTGGCGGTCGGCCTCGTCGTCGGTGCTCTCGCCGGGGTCGCGCCCCGGGCGATCGACACCACCGTGATGCGGGTGAATGACGTGCTGATGGCTTTTCCTGAGTTCCTCGTCGCTCTCGTCGTGGTCGCGGTGCTCGGACCGGGGCCGGTGAACATCGCGATCGCGGTCACGCTCGCCGCGGTGCCCGTGTACATCCGGCTCGCCCGCGTGCAGACGCAGACGCTGCGGGTCGCCGAGCACGTCGAAGCCGCGCGCATCCTGGGCGTGCCGAGGGTGACAGCGTTCACACGTCACGTCGTCCCCGGTGTGCTCGGAGCGCTGAGCGTGCTCGCGACGATCGGCATCGGGTCGAGCATCCTGGCCGCAGCGGGCCTCAGCTTCCTCGGCCTCGGGCCGTCCGAGCCGACGCCCGAATGGGGGCTGATGCTCGCCGGAGGACGCAACGTGCTCGGACAGGCATGGTGGATCGCGGTGTTCCCCGGAATCGCCATCACCCTCACCGTCATCTCGGCGACCGTCATCGGGCGAATCCTGCGGGCACGCGCAGAAGGGCGGACGTCGTGAGTGCGCTGGAGGTGCGGGGACTGCGGATCGCGTTCGGCGCGGAGCCGGTGGTCGACGGCGTCGGGTTCGCGGTGGAGCCGGGGGAGTGCGTCGCGATCGTCGGGGAGTCGGGCGCGGGCAAGACCCTCACCGCGCGCGCACTGCTCGGGCTCACACCGTCGGAGGCGACGGTGACGGTCGACACCCTCATCGTGGACGGGCGGGATGCGGCGACGCTCTCCGAGCACGGCTGGCGGGGACTCCGCGGCTCCGGCATCGGCCTCGTCTCGCAGGATGCCCTGGTCTCGCTCGACCCGCTCCGCCGCATCGGTGCGGAGGTGGCGGAGCCCTTGCGCCTGCACGACCTCGCGCGGGGCAGGGCGGCGCTCGATTCCCGGGTGCGGGAACTGCTGCGGCGCGTGTGGATGCCCGATGCGGAGCGTCGCGCCCGGCAGTATGCGCACGAGCTCTCGGGTGGGCTCCGGCAGCGGGCGCTGATCGCCTCCGCGATCGCCGCGGCCCCCGTGGTCCTGGTGGCCGACGAGCCGACGACCGCGCTCGATGCCACCGTGCAGGCACGGATCCTCGCTCTGTTGCGCGAGATCACGGATGCGGGGACGGCGCTCGTCTTCATCAGCCACGACTTCGCGGCCGTCCGACGACTCGCGGATCGGGTGCTGGTCATGAAGGGCGGTCGGGTGGTCGAGTCCGGCACTGTGGCCGAGGTGCTGGAGAACCCGCAGCACGAGTACACGCGTCAGCTGATCGCGGCGACGATCCACGAACCTCGTGCGGCCGTGGAGTCGGACTCCCTGCCGGTGCTGGTCGCGGACGGACTCTCGAAGAGCTTCGACGCGGTGCCGGCGGTCACAGGCGCCTCGTTCACCGTTACGGCAGGGCAGACGCTCGGCGTCGTGGGGGAGTCCGGATCGGGGAAGACGACTCTGGCACGAATGATCGTCGGTGTCGAGCAGCCGGACGCCGGCTCGCTGCGCTGGATCGGCGCGCCGCGGGTGCAGCTCGTGCATCAGAACCCGCTCGGCGCATTCGATCCTCGGTGGACGATCGGGCGCTCCCTGCGCGAGGGGCTCGAGGCGGCCGGGGTGCCACGGGGCAGCAGGGCCGTGCGGGTCACCGAACTGCTGGACGAGGTCGGCCTCGCAGCCGAGCTCGGCGATCGCCGTCCTCGCGCACTCTCCGGCGGACAGCGTCAGCGTGCGGCGATCGCCAGGGCGCTCGCCGCCGATCCCGAGGTGCTGGTCCTCGACGAACCCGTGTCGGCGCTCGATCCCTCGGTACGTGAACGCGTGCTGCAGCTGCTCGCCCGACTGCAGCGCGAGCGGCAGCTGACGATGATCCTGGTCTCGCACGATCTCGATGTGGTCGGGGCCGTCGCTGACGAGGTGCTCGTCATGCAGGACGGCCGGATCGTCGAGCAGGGGGTGACCGCCGACGTGTTCGCGGCGCCGCAGCATCCGTTCACGCAGGAGCTGCTGGCCGCGAGCGGTCCCGTCAGTCCTTGATCTGGATGCCCAGACCCGCCGCGATCACCGGTGCCAGCTGCTGCACCTGGAACGACGAGAGTGTCGTCCCGCGGAGGCTGTTGGCGTCGAGATAGGTCATCGCATCGAGACCGCGCAGATCGACGTCTGTGGCGCGCATGCCCCGCGGGTCGACCTCGTCGCTGGTCGTGGCGGTGAACCGGACGCGGGTGAGGTCGGCCTGCGGCATGTCGATCGTGCGGATCGCGCAGCCGGAGATCTCGAGGTCGGTCACCTTCGCGGCACCGAGGTTGAGGTAGTCGATCCGTACGTCACGCAACTCGAGTTCCGAGATGCGTGCCTCGCTGAGGTCGAGGGTGCCGATGCGGCCGCCAGCGATCCGCAGTCGTCGCACACCGGTGTCGCGCATCCGCAGTGAAGCGATGCGTGCCCCGGACATCTCGACGTCGACCACCGTCGCGCCCGTGAGGTCGACGGCTTCGGCATCTGCCGACACGGTGCACTGTTCGAGTGTCGCGTAGGCGAGGTCCACCGTTCCGCTGAGCTCGAGCCTCGCGGCGATGATGTCGGCGCTGCGCGCGGGGGATGCGGGCTCGAACTCCCGGGGCAGATCGGGGTCGCTGATACGGGGCGGTGCGGGGGACTCTGCGGTGCGGGCCATGCTCCGAGGCTATGGCCTGACACGGACACGGCCCCGGCCCCGGCCTCGGCACGCAGTTTCACACCCGAGTCGCACGCTCCGACTTCCTGCCGGGCGCTGCAGGCTGTCGACTCACAGTCGCCCCGGCCTTCTGCGCTCGGCGCGGCCACCCGCACGGATTTCGGCCGAGCGGAGCGCGAAATACCTGAAGACATGCGACCGCGACTTGTCCTCCACCCGACCTGGAAGCGCACAGCGGTGCACAGATGGCGTTTTCGCGCTCGGCGACGGAGCATCACAGCTTCACACTGGACGGGTGCGGCGAACGGCGGAGGGACTCACGGAGCGAATCGTCGACCTCGGCGGTATCGTGCGGTCCGGACGCGTCGCTGATCTCGGGTTCGGCAGGACGGCAGTGGAAGCTGCGCTCAGAGCCGGAGCCATCACCCGTCCTCGACGTGGATGGCTCGCCTCGCCCACGGCCGACCCGCTCCTGCTGGGCGCAGCCCGACACGGGGTGGTACTCACCTGTCGGACTCAGGCCGGCCGCCTCCGGCTCTGGGTGCATGACCCGAACGGTGTCCCGCACGTCGCCGTCGGGACGAACTCTGCGAGTCGGCGCGACCTCCGAGCCAAAGTGCACTGGGGAGCACCGGTCATCCCGCGTCACCCTGACGCGTTGGTCGATCCGGTAGAGAACGTGCTGGCGCACATCGCCGAGTGCGAACCGTTTGAGCAGGCGCTCGCCACGTGGGAGTCCGCATTGAACAGATCGCTTGTGAAGATCGAGGACCTGAGGGGCCTTCCCTGGAGACCAGCCGCTCGTCGAGTTCTGGCGACCGCCACGCCCTTCTCGGATGCGGGATTGGAGACGTACCTCCGCGAGCGGCTCCGCTGGCTCCGGGTGCCCGTGCGCGCTCAGATCTGGATCGCAGGTCACCGTGTCGACGCTCTGATCGGCAGCCGCCTCGTCATCCAGATCGACGGTGGGCATCATGTCGGTGCACAGCGCAGTGAAGACATCCGGCATGACGCTGTGTTGAAGCTCGGGGGATACCACGTCATCCGAGTCTCGTACTCTCAGATGATGTTCGAGTGGCCAGCAGTGCAGGACCTGATCATGCGCGCCGTCGCGCAGGGGATGCACGAGGCCTGAGTCGCCGAGACGTGCACGGGGCACGGGGCCTGTCGGTATTCGGAGGCGTCGCTCCCTCGGCCTTTCGTCTTTTGTTCGGCCAATCTCCTCGATTTCGACCGCGGGAAGCGCGAAAGGCCGCGGGAAGCGCGAAAGTCCGCGGAAGCGCAGGACGGCGGGAAGCGCGGGAAGCGCAGGGCGTCCCACCGCGCGGGACCCGCGTACACTGGAGGGACGAGCATCGATCCGGCATCACCGGGGAGCTCTCGGAAGAACGGCGCATCCCCCGGGGTGTGCTCAGTAGAACCGAGCGGGGCAGGCCCGTCACAGCCGCAGTGAGAGTGGTCGCGTCGCAAGGCGTGGCACGCGAGGTGGTACCGCGGTCCGTGAGGGTCGTCCTCGCAGGAGCATCCGCCACGACGACCACTGCGAGACACGATGACCTACCCCCGTTCCTCCTTCGGCCCCGCCGCCGATTCTGTCGCGCCCAGCCCCCGCTTCCCGCAGATCGAGGAGGAGGTGCTCGCGTTCTGGAAGGACGACGACACCTTCCGCGCCTCGATCGAGCAGCGTGAGGGATCGCCGGAGTGGGTGTTCTACGACGGCCCGCCGTTCGCGAACGGCCTGCCGCACTACGGCCACCTCCTCACCGGGTACGCCAAGGACGTGTTCCCGCGCTTCCAGACCATGGCCGGCCACAAGGTCGACCGGGTCTTCGGCTGGGACACGCACGGACTTCCCGCCGAGCTCGAGGCGATGAAGCAGCTCGGCATCACCGAGAAGGCCGAGATCGAGGAGATGGGAATCGACGTCTTCAATGCGAAGGCGAAGAGCTCGGTACTCGCCTACACGCACGAATGGCAGGACTACGTCACCCGCCAGGCGCGCTGGGTCGACTTCGACCGCGGCTACAAGACGCTCGACCTCGGGTACATGGAGAGCGTGCTCTGGGCGTTCAAGACGCTGTACGACAAGGGTCTCGCCTACGAGGGCTACCGCGTCCTGCCGTACTGCTGGCGTGATGAGACCCCGCTCAGCGCCCACGAGCTGCGCATGGACGACGACGTGTACCAGATGCGTCAGGACCCCTCCGTCACGGTGACCTTCCCGTTGACCGGGGCCAAGGCCGAGTCGCTCGGCCTCACGGGGGTCCGTGCCCTCGCGTGGACGACCACGCCCTGGACGTTGCCGACCAACGTCGCACTCGCCGTGGGGCCGGAGATCGAGTACGTCGTGCTGCCGGCCGGTCCCCTCGGCGCGGCCGACGTGCATCAGGTCGCCGGGACCACGGACGCCGCGATCGAGTCGTCCGCGCATCGCTACCTGCTCGCCCGTGAGCTCGTCGGCGGTTACGCGAAGGACCTCGGGTACGAGAGTGCGGAGGACGCGCTCGCCGCGGTCGACGCCACCGTCCGCGGCGCCGAGCTGCAGGACGTCACCTACGACCGTCTGTTCGACTACTACGCCGACACCGAGACGTACGGCACCGAGAACGCCTGGCGCATCCTGGTCGACGACTACGTCACGGTCAGCGACGGCACCGGCATCGTCCACCAGGCCCCGGCCTACGGTGAGGACGACCAGCGGGTCGCGGGCGCGGCCGGCATCCCCACGATCCTGTCTCTCGACGACGGCGGGAAGTTCCTCCCGAACGTCACCGATGTGGCGGGTCAGCTGTGGATGGACGCGAACACGCCGCTGGTGCGCCTGATCCGCGAGAACGGTCGTCTGATCCGTCTGCAGAGCTACGAGCACTCGTACCCGCACTGCTGGCGCTGCCGGAATCCCCTGATCTACAAGGCCGTGTCGAGCTGGTTCATCCGCGTGACGGACATCAAGGACGACATGCTCGCGAACAACGAGCAGATCACCTGGGTGCCGGAGAACGTGAAGCACGGCCAGTTCGGCAAGTGGCTCGAGGGCGCGCGCGACTGGTCGATCAGCCGCAACCGCTACTGGGGTTCGCCGATCCCCATCTGGAAGAGCGACGACTCGGAGTACCCGCGCGTCGACGCCTACGGCTCGCTCGAGGATCTGGAGCGCGACTTCGGCACGCTGCCGCGTAACCCCGAGGGCGAGATCGACCTGCACCGCCCGTACATCGACGACCTGACGCGCCCGAACCCCGACGACCCCACGGGCAAGAGCACGATGCGACGGATCGAAGACGTCTTCGACGTGTGGTTCGACTCGGGGTCGATGCCCTACGCCCAGGTGCACTACCCGTTCGAGAACCAGGAGTGGTTCGACTCGCACGCGCCGGCGGACTTCATCGTCGAGTACATCGGTCAGACCCGCGGCTGGTTCTACGTCATGCACGTGCTGTCGACGGCGTTGTTCGACCGCCCGGCGTTCACCGGTGTCAGCTGCCACGGCATCGTGCTGGGCAGCGACGGGTACAAGATGTCGAAGTCGCTGCGCAACTACCCGGACGTTTCCGAGGTGCTCGATCGCGACGGCTCCGACGCGATGCGCTGGTTCCTGATGTCGAGCTCCGTGCTGCGCGGCGGCAACCTCGCGGTGACCGAAGAGGGCATCCGCTCCGGCGTCCGCGAGTTCCTGCTGCCGCTGTGGAACTCCTGGTACTTCTTCGCCACCTACGCGAACGCGTCCGGCCCCGACGGCTACGAGGCCGAATGGCGCACGGATTCCACTGACGTGCTCGACCGCTACATCCTGGCTCGCCTCGGTGACCTCGTGCGCGAGGTTCGAGCGGACCTGGAAGGGCTCGATTCGACCACGGCATCGGCGCGCCTGCGCGACTTCGCCGAGGTGCTGACGAACTGGTACATCCGTCGCTCGCGCGACCGCTTCTGGGTCGGTGTGACCGAAGACCCGAAGAGCCGCGAGGCATTCGACACGCTGTACACGGTGCTCGAGACGCTCACCCGCGTCGCGGCACCGCTCGTGCCGCTGATCAGTGAGCGCGTGTGGCAGGGGCTCACCGGCGGGCGCAGCGTGCACCTGACGGACTGGCCGGATGACACGCAGTTCCCCGCCGCCGACGAGATCCGTGACGCGATGGATGCGGTGCGCGAGCTCTCGAGCGTCGGCAATGCGCTGCGCAAGAAGGAGAAGCTGCGCGTGCGACTCCCGCTGGCGCGTCTGACCGTCGTGTCGCCGCTGGCCGGAACGCTGGGGCAGTTCGAGGACATCCTGCGCGAGGAGCTCAACGTCAAGTCGGTCGAGCTCGTCGCCCTGCAGGACTCGACCGCCGCCGAATACGGCATCACGCACCGCCTGAGCGTGAACGCGCGTGCCGCGGGTCCGCGTCTCGGCAAGAACGTGCAGACCGTGATCAAGGCCGCCAAGGCGGGGGACTGGTCCGAGGAGGGAGGGGTCGTCACCGCGGGCGGAATCGCCCTGGAGCCCACCGAGTACGACCTCGCGCTGGAGACCACCGGGCGTCCGGACGGCGAGGCGCTGGCGATCGTTCCCTCGGGCGGGTTCGTGCTGCTCGACACGCAGACCACGCCGCAGCTCGAGGCCGAGGGTCTCGCCCGCGACGCGATCCGCGTGGTCCAGGAGGCGCGGAAGAATGCGGGTCTCGACGTCAGCGACCGCATCGTCCTGGCACTGAACGCGTCGCCCGACGACGCCGCCGCGCTGGAAGCCCATGCAGAGCTGATCGCCGCGGAGACGCTCGCAGTCGCCTTCGCCGTGCAGCCGACCGACGACCTCGAGGCCCTGGTCGATGAGGTCACGAGCCCCGGCGACGGCGTCTTCCGTTCGGGAGCGCGAGCGCTGGGGTCGACGAAGGCCCCGGTGATCGTGACGATCGATGCGACTGCGGTCGCGAGCGGAAAGGCCGGAGCATGAGCGAGAGGGAACGAGCGGACGCCGTCTACGAGGCGCTGCTGAGCCGTGCGGGGGAGCGCTGGGTGCAGCCGCGCAAGGAGCGCACCGCGCGCATCCTCGCCTTCCTGGACGACCCGCAGCGCACCTACCGCGTCGTCCACATCACGGGCACGAACGGCAAGACCTCGACGGCGCGCATGATCGAGAGCCTCCTGCGTGCCCACGATCTGCGCACGGGGCTGTTCACCAGCCCGCACCTGGAGCGTTTCACGGAGCGCATCATGATCGACGGCGAGCCGATCGCCGACGAGGCGATCGCTGACGCGTGGGATGAGATCGAGCCCTTCGTCGACATCGTCGATGCCGAGTTCGAGGCCGCGGGGGATGCGCCGCTGACCTTCTTCGAACTACTGACGGTCATGGCGTTCGTCGCCGTGGCGGATGCGCCGGTGGATGTGCTGGTGCTCGAGGTCGGCATGGGCGGGGAGTGGGACTCCACGAACACGGCCGACGGCGACGTCGCGGTGTTCGCACCGATCGACATCGACCATGCGGATCGGCTCGGCGACACGATCGCCGAGATCGCGGAGGTCAAGGCGGGCATCATCAAGGAGGGCGCGGCGGTCGTCTCCGCCCAGCAGACTCCCGAGGCCGCCGAGGTGCTGCGTCGCGTGGCGGCGGAGCGCAACGCGACCATCGCCTTCGAGGGCGAGGAGTTCGGCATCACGGAGCAGAAGCTCGCCGTCGGCGGCCAGCTGCTCACGATCCGCGGACTCGCGGGGGAGTACGCCGAGGAGTACCTGCCGCTGTACGGAGCCCACCAGGGCCACAACGCCGCACTCGCCGTCGCCGCCGTCGAGTCGCTCATCGGCGGGGCGACCCAGGCGATCGCGGGCGACATCATCTCCGATGGACTCCAGGGCACGACGTCTCCCGGACGGCTCCAGCTGCTCGGGATCGCGCCCACCGTGATCGTCGACGCCGCGCACAATCCCCATGGAGCCACGGCCCTCGCCCAGGCGCTGGACGACAGCTTCGACTTCGACGAGTGGGGCCTCGTGCTCGGTGTGCTCGACGACAAGGACGCCGCAGGCATCGTCGGCCGACTCGCTCCCGCCGTCGCGCACGTTTTCGCCACGGCGCCGGACTCGGATCGCGCGAGCGACGCCGACGCGATCGCCGACCTCGTCGAGCAGGCGGGTCAGCGGGCGACCGTGCATCACTCCCTCTCCGACGCTGCCGACGCGGCGCGCGAGTGGGCGGCCGCATCCGATCGCCGCGCCGTCGTCATCGCCGGCTCGGTCGTTCTCGCCGGCGAGGCGATCGCCCTCGCCGAGGAAGAGGACTGGAAGTCGGGGTGGCGCGCGTGAGTGCGGATGCCGCCCCCGCACGCGCCCCGCGGCCGCCGCGCACGCTCGTGCAGAAGCTCGCGCCCATCGTGCTCGGGTTCGAGGCGATCGTGGTGTTCCTCGTCGGACTCACGATCTTCGGCCTGCGCCAACTGCCCGACGGTGTCGAGCAGTGGTGGGGGATCGTCGGCGGTGCAGTCCTCGGGATCGCCTGCATCGCCATCGCCGGGATGATCACGAAGCCCTGGGCCCTCACGGCCGGATGGGTCGTCCAGGCCATCGTCGCGCTGTCGGCGTTCTTCGTTCCTGCCATCCTGCTCGTCGTCCTGATTTTCGGCGGCATGTGGGCGTATGCGACCATCGGAGGGGCCCGACTGGACGCACGACGCCCCGCCGAGCCCACGACCGAGACTCAGACAGAGAGTGAATGACATGGCCACCGAAGAAACCCTCGTCCTCGTCAAGCCCGATGGTGTCGCCCGCGGCCTCACCGGGACGATCCTCGCCCGCATCGAGGCGAAGGGGTACGCCCTCGTCGACATCCGCCTCGTCGAGCCCGACCGCGATCTGCTCGCCGAGCACTACGCCGAGCACGAGGGAAAGCCGTTCTACGAGCCGCTGCTCGAGTTCATGCTCTCGGGACCGTCGGTCGCCATCCGTCTCGCGGGCAACCGTGTGATCGAGGGCTTCCGCTCGCTCGCCGGCACGACCGACCCGACCACGGCCGCGCCCGGCACGATCCGCGGCGACTTCGGCCGCGACTGGGGCCTCAAGGTGCAGCAGAACCTCGTGCACGGCTCGGACAGCCCCGAGTCGGCCGCGCGCGAGCTGGGCATCTGGTTCGACTGAGATCCGAGACAGAGAAAACCCGCCGTCGATCCGAGGATCGGCGGCGGGTTCGTCTTTGCGTGCGGTGGATCAGAAGATCATGCCGATGACCTCGCCGAGGAGGTCGAGGCCGCGCAGCTGGACGAGCAGGATGATCAACGCGTAGGCGAGGATCGTCGCGAGTGGCACCCAGGGCATCAGCCGGTTCGCGCGCTCCTGCGCCCGCTCGCTGCTCGTGAACGTGCCGTTGCGGGTGAGATGCACCATGGTCGCGAAGAAGGTCGGGATGGTGACCGCCCACGTGGCCATGCACCACGGGCACAACACACCGAGGTTCGGCGCGTACAGGCTCTGGCTGATGAGCCAGACGACGAAGCCGAACGCGAACGTGATCCCGGCACCGAAAGCCAGCCAGAACCAACGGGGGAAGCGCGCGCCGGCGAGCAGCGCCACGCCGACGACCAGCGGCGCCATCCACAGTGTGAGGCCGATGATCGGGTTCGCGAAGCCGAAGACCTCGCCCTGCCACGAGTTGAGGTTGACGTCGCACTGGATCATCACGCTCACGTAGCAGTTGGACACCGCGTCGGGATTCTCGAGCTTGGCGAGCTTCTCGGTGAGGAGCTGGAAGGCGGCGAACCACCCGATCACGCTCGCGATGATCAGCCAGACGGCGTAGACGACGGGGCGGGTGCGCTGCTCGCTCATACTGAGGATTATCCCTGCGATGGCTATGGATGTGGCGAGAACAGGCCGGACAAAACGCGCTGGTCTCGATGGGATGCCGTGAACGGACCCACTTGGTGCGATAATGGCCTGTGACACGATGAACGGCCTTGCCGCGACACGTGCCGACGCAGACTTCGGGGCCCCATGCCCCACGCGATCAGAGCCATGAGCCGGTCGCACACCGAGTGAGTTCGCGGAACCCGCGGGTACCGCATGAGATTTCACGGAGCACCAGTGCCCCGTGCAGGGAGTAAGCCAGAGATGGCCGATGAGAACAATGACAACAACGTACCTACCCTCGACTTCCCGGCTGACGCCGCGGGACCGCTGACGGAGCCCACGGCTCCCGACGCCGACGACCCGAAAGGGCCGGCGAACGAGGACGACGCCGCAGAGGTCGCGGCCGACGCTGCCGCCGATGATGTCGCCGCCGGTTACGCGGCCGCCGAAGACGCAGCCGCCGCTGCGGACGACGCTGCGGCGGGTGCCGCCGCGGATGCCGCTGCCGACGACGAGGCGGCCGCGGTGATCGCTGCCGAGGCTGCTGACGCTTCGGGATCCGAGGTCGAGGCAGACGCTGCGGCGGAGAGCGGCGATGCCGTGGTTCCCTCGGATGCCGACGTCGAGGCGATCGTCGAGGAGAGCACTGTCCCCGACGCTCCGGCCGAAGGAGCGGCCGTCACTGAGACCGCTGCCGAGGATTCCACCGTCGAGGCACCTGTCGCCGAGAAGGCTCCGGCTGCTCCCGAGGCCCCGGCCGTGGTGACCGCCGTGTCGCTCGGTCTGCTGCCCGAGGTCTTCGTGTCGCAGGTCTCCACGCAACTGCACTTCTACGCGCCCGAGATCACCCCGCTGCCCGCACGGCCCGACCGCGGAGAGCGCATCTTCGACCGCATCGCCGAGCGCGAGCAGTCGCAGGACGAGTCGTCGGGTCGTGGCCGCGGTCGTGGCCGTCGCCGTGGCGGATCCGACGGGGACGACCAGCGTGAAGAGCCGCGTCAGCGTCAGCGCGTCGTCGAGTACATCACCGAGCCGAAGGCCATCAAGGGTTCCACCCGGCTCGAGGCGAAGAAGCAGCGTCGCCGCGACGGACGCGACGCGGGTCGCCGCCGTCCGGTCGTCACCGAGGCCGAGTTCCTCGCGCGTCGCGAGTCCGTCGACCGCAAGATGGTCGTGCGCTCGAAGAACGGCCGCACGCAGATCGGCGTCCTCGAAGACGGTGTCCTCGTCGAGCACTACGTCGCCCGCAACCAGGACGCCTCGCTGATCGGCAACGTGTACCTCGGCCGCGTCCAGAACGTGCTGCCGAGCATGGAGGCCGCGTTCGTCGACATCGGCCGTGGCCGCAACGCCGTGCTGTACTCCGGCGAGGTCGACTGGGACGGCGTGGAGACCGGCAACCAGCCGCGGCGCATCGAGCTCGCGCTCAAGCCCGGCGATCGCGTGCTCGTGCAGGTCACGAAGGACCCGGTCGGACACAAGGGCGCCCGCCTCACCAGCCAGATCTCTCTTCCCGGCCGCTACCTGGTCTACGTGCCCGGCGGCTCGATGAACGGCATCAGCCGCAAGCTTCCCGACAACGAGCGTGCGCGACTCAAGCGGATCCTCAAGGAGGTCCTCCCCGAGTCGTCCGGCGTGATCGTGCGCACTGCGGCCGAGGGTGCGACCGAGGACCAGCTCACGCGCGATGTGCAGCGCCTCACCGCGCAGTGGGAGCACGTCCAGAAGCAGGTCGAGAACCAGCAGGCACCTGCCCTCCTGCATGCGGAGCCCGACCTGCTCGTGAAGATCGTCCGTGACGTCTTCAACGAGGACTTCACCAAGATGCTGATCCAGGGTGAGGACGCGCAGCAGACCATCCGCGCCTACCTGGAGAGCGTCGCGCCCGACCTGCTCGAGCGTGTCGAGGCATACGAGGAGGAGGCCGACCCGTTCGACGCGTTCCGCATCACGGAGCAGATCGAGAAGGCCCTCGACCGCAAGGTCTGGCTCCCGTCGGGCGGTTCGCTCGTGATCGACCGTACCGAGGCGATGACCGTCGTCGACGTCAACACCGGAAAGTTCGTCGGCTCCGGCGGAAACCTCGAGGAGACGGTCACCAAGAACAACCTCGAGGCCGCGGAGGAGATCGTCCGCCAGCTGCGACTGCGCGACATCGGCGGCATCATCGTCGTCGACTTCATCGACATGGTGCTCGAGTCCAACCGTGACCTCGTGCTCCGCCGTCTGATCGAGTGCCTGAGCCGCGACCGGACGAAGCACCAGGTCGCCGAGGTCACCTCGCTCGGGCTCGTGCAGATGACCCGCAAGAAGCTCGGCCTCGGACTCCTCGAGACCTTCAGCGAGGCCTGCGAGGTCTGCGCCGGCCGCGGTGTCATCGTGCACCACGATCCGGTCGTGAAGCACCGCTCCAGCAACAACGGCGGCAGCAGCAACGGCAACGGCCAGAGCGGTCGTCGTCAGCGCGGCGGCAACGGAAACAACGGCGGTAACGGCCAGAGTCAGAACGCGCCTGCGGCTCCGAGCGTGACCCACAGCATCACCGAGGGTGCCAAGTCGGCGCTGGCTCAGATCGCGGCCTCCACCATCGTTCCGGCCGCGGAAGGCGCTGCAGAGGCGGAGACCACCCCGGCAGCGTCCGAGGCGCCGACGGCGGCCGAACGGCCCAAGAAGGCCCGCAAGAAGCGCGGTGGCGATCGTTCGGCACCGAAGTCGCCGGCGGAGCAGCTGCTCGACTCGGTTCTCGACGCCCTTCCGGAGCCGAAGGCTCCGGGTCAGGGCCGAGGTCGCCGTCGGGTGAGCACTGCTGCACTCACCGGCACCCCGGTGTCGGTGAACAACGAGCCGTCAGCGCCGGTCGCGGCCGCGGACTCGGAGTCCTGAGGCGATCAGGCGTCGCACCAGCTCCTTGCCCTTGACCGGGCGGGCGCCGGCGATGACGAGCCGGGGGATCATCTCCTCCGGCACGTCGTAATGGTCGAGGTCGAAGGCGCGCGCCGGCACGTCGTTCGCCTTCGCGAAGGTGTGCAGTTCGTCGAGGCTCTCGTCGCTGACCAGGTGCGCCCACAGGCGTCCGTGGGCGGGCCAGAGGGGGTCGTCGACGAGTACGGTCACCTCGTCAGCCTACGACCGCTCCCGGCGTTGGCGGCCGGGGGAGCGACACGCGGGGGAGCGGGAGCGGCCCCGCTTTGCGACACCGACCCGCATCCGGTAAAGTAGTCCCTTGGTGCGTATGCCGCGTCGTCCTCGTCGGTCGAAGCGGAGAGTCTTGCGTTCGCGCCCGCCGTTCCACGGTGCATGCAAGCAACAGTCTTCCCGTGAGATCTCGGAGCCGCGAGCTCCCCAACGAAACAGGTATGAAGTGGTTTACGCAGTAGTGCGCGCCGGTGGGCGGCAGGAGAAGGTCGAGGTCGGCACGATCGTTCAGCTCGACCGTGTCAAGGCTGCCCAGGGCGAGAAGATCGAGCTGGCCGCAGTGCTGCTCGTCGACGGCGCCACGGTGACCACCGACGCTGACTCGCTGGCGAAGGTCAAGGTCACGGCTGAGGTCATCGGCAACCTCCGCGGCCCGAAGATCATCATCCAGAAGTACAAGAACAAGACCGGTTACAAGAAGCGCCAGGGCCACCGTCAGGAGCTCACGCGCGTCAAGATCACCGGCATCAAGTAAGCCAGAGGGGACTAGGACATGGCACATAAAAAGGGCGCAAGCTCCACCCGTAACGGTCGTGACTCCAACGCTCAGCGCCTCGGCGTGAAGCGCTTCGGCGGTCAGCAGGTCCTCGCCGGCGAGATCATCGTCCGCCAGCGCGGCACGCACTTCCACCCCGGCGTCAACGTCGGCCGTGGTGGCGACGACACGCTGTTCGCTCTGGCCGCCGGTGCGGTCCAGTTCGGAGCGAAGGGCGGCCGCAAGGTCGTCAACATCGTCGCTGCAGCTGAGTGATCTCAGCACGACACTAGTCATCCGGTTCGGGGCGGGCTTCGGCTCGCCCCGTCCGTGTATCTGCACACCGTCATAAACAGGAACCCAGGGGAACCCGCACATGGTCACGTTCGTCGACACCGTCACACTGCACCTGCGTGCGGGTAAGGGCGGCGGCGGTTGCGTCTCCGTGCACCGCGAGAAGTTCAAGCCGCTGGGCGGCCCCGACGGGGGCAACGGCGGCGACGGCGGCGACATCGTGCTCGTCGCTGACCCGCAGACCGGCACGCTGCTCTCGTACCACCACTCTCCGCACCGTTCCTCGGGCAACGGCGGCCCCGGCATGGGCGACCACCGCTCCGGTTTCCTCGGCGAGACGCTCGAACTGCCGGTGCCGGTGGGCACCGTGGTTAAGAACACCGCGGGCGAGGTCCTGATCGACATGATCATCCCCGGCGAGCGGTTCGTCGTCGCCAAGGGCGGGATGGGCGGGCTCGGCAACGCCGCCCTCGCCACTCCGAAGCGCAAGGCTCCCGGCTTCGCACTTCTGGGTACGCCCGGATACGAGGGGGACGTCGTCCTCGAGCTGAAGACCGTCGCCGACATCGCGCTCGTCGGCTACCCGTCTGCCGGCAAGTCGAGTCTGATCGGCGCGATCTCGGCCGCTCGGCCCAAGATCGCCGACTACCCGTTCACCACCCTGCACCCCAACCTCGGCGTCGTGCAGGTGGGAGACTTCCGCTACACGGTCGCCGACGTGCCCGGCCTCATCGAGGGCGCGAGCGAGGGGCGCGGCCTCGGACTCGAGTTCCTCCGCCATGTCGAGCGCTGCTCCGCCCTGCTGCACGTCCTCGACTGCGCCACCCTCGAGCCCGGGCGCGACCCGATCTCCGACCTCGATGTCATCCTCGCCGAGCTCGGCGCCTACGAGGTGCCCGAGGGGCAGACCCCTCTCCTCGAGCGCCCGCAGTTCGTCGCACTGAACAAGATCGACGTGCCCGAGGCGCGCGACCTCGCCGAACTGGTGCGCCCCGATCTCGAAGCGCGCGGCTTCCGTGTGTTCGAGATCTCCACGGTCTCGCACGAGGGGCTGCGTCCGCTGACGTTCGCGCTGGGCGAGCTCGTCGAGAAGGCCCGCGCCGAAGCCGCGCTGGAGACGCCGCCGGAGCGCGTCGTCATCCGCCCGCGTGGCTCCAAGAAGGGCTTCACCATCCGCGTCGAGGGTGGCACCTACGGCAACGTCTACCGGATCATGGGAGAGAAGCCGGTGCGTTGGGTTCAGCAGACCGACTTCCAGAACGAAGAGGCTGTGGGCTACCTCGCGGATCGCCTCGAGAAGCTCGGCGTCGAGGACGAACTCTTCCGCCTCGGTGCGGTGCAGGGGTCGACCGTCGTGATCGGCGAGGGCGACAGCATCGTCTTCGACTGGGAACCCACGATGACCTCGGCGGCAGAGCTCATGAGCGCTCCCCGTGGTACCGACCCCCGACTGGCGCCCAACTCGCGCCGGACGACGTCGGAGCGCCGCGAGCAGTACTACGAGCGCATGGATGCCAAGGCTGAGGCTCGTGCTGAGGTGGAGACCCAGCGCCTGGCCGCGTACCGCGAGGACGGCGAGTGACCGCACGCACCCGCGCTGATCTGGCGACCGCCTCGCGAATCGTCGTCAAGGTCGGTTCGTCCTCGATCAGCGGCGAGTCGTCGTGGCGCATCCCTGTGATCGTCGAGGCCCTCGCCGCAGCGCACGCACGCGGGGCCGAGGTCGTGCTGGTGTCCTCCGGCGCGATCGCGTCCGGGATCCCGTTCCTGCGTCTGGACTCGCGGCCGAACGACCTCGCCACCCAGCAGGCGGCCGCGGCCGTGGGGCAGAACATCCTCATGTACCGGTATCAGGAATCGCTTCGCCCGTTCGACATCGTCGCCGGTCAAGTCCTCCTCACCACCGGCGACCTGGAGCATCCCACCTCACGCTCGAACGCACGGCGTGCGATGGAGCGACTGCTCGGTCTGCGGACTCTGCCGATCGTCAACGAGAACGACACGGTCGCGACGCAGGAGATCCGGTTCGGAGACAACGATCGTCTGGGCGCCCTGGTCGCGCAGCTGATCGAGGCCGACGCGCTCATCCTCCTGAGCGACATCGAGTCGCTGTACACGAAGCCGCCGACGGATCCGGGTGCGGAGCCGATCGACATCGTCGCCCCCGACGCCGATCTCACCGGGCTCGAATTCGGTGCGACGGTGGTCAACAGCGTCGGCACCGGCGGAGCGGCGACCAAGGTCTCGGCGGCGCGCCTGGCCGCGGCGTCCGGCATCGGCGTGCTCGTCACCAGCGCAGATCTGGTGGACAAGGCGCTCTCCGGCGCCGAAATAGGAACCTGGTTCGAACCCGCCACCTCATAAACTGGACGGATGACCGACCAGACCCCGCAGGCGCGCCTGGAGCGCGCCAAAGAGGCCTCCCGCGCCACCGCGGCCCTGACCAGCGCTGACAAGGCTCGTGTGCTCGAAGCGATCGCTCTCGCGCTCCTGGCGGACGCGCCGCGCATCATCGAGGCGAACGGTCGTGACATCTCGCGCGGTCAGCAGGACGGCATCGGTGAGTCCCTGATCGATCGGCTGCGACTCGACGAGAAGCGGGTCGCGGCTCTGACTGCCGCCGTCCGCGAGGTCGCCGCTCTCCCGGACCCCGTCGGGCGCGTGGTCGGCGGTCACCGCATGCCCAACGGCGTGGCGCTCGAGCAGGTGCGGGTCCCCTTCGGTGTGGTCGGTGCGATCTACGAAGCCCGGCCCAACGTGACCGTCGACATCGCCGCGCTCGCGTTGCGATCGGGCAACGCCGTGGTGCTGCGCGGTGGCAGCGCCGCCCACGACTCCAACGCCGTGCTCGTGGACATCATGCGCGCGGCGGTCGAGGGCGCCGGACTCACGGCGGAGGCGATCCAGACCGTCGACGACTTCGGCCGCGACGGCGCGAAGGCGCTCATGCACGGTCGCGGCTTCATCGATGTGCTGATCCCGCGGGGGAGTGCGGGCCTCATCGAGACCGTGGTGACGGAGTCGACCGTGCCCGTCATCGAGACCGGGGCGGGCAACGTCCACATCTTCCTCGACGAGACCGCCCCCGACGACTGGGCGCGCGACATCGTCGTGAATGCCAAGGTGCAGCGTCCGAGTGTGTGCAACGCCGTCGAGACGGTCCTCGTCCACCGGCAGGCCGCGCCGCGTCTCGTGCCGCTGGTGGCCAGTGCTCTCGAGAGCGAGGGTGTCGCGATCCACGGCGACGACATGGTCGTGGGGCTCATGTCGAACGTGATCCCCGCCACCGAGGAGGACTGGGAGACCGAGTATCTGAGCCTCGACATCGCGATGAAGGTCGTCGACTCGCTCGACGAGGCCCTCGCGCACATCCGTCGGTATAGCACGGGGCACACCGAGTCGATCATCACGACGGATTCGCGCAATGCCGAGCGGTTCCTCGCCGAGGTGGACTCGGCTGTGGTCATGGTGAACGCGTCCACGCGATTCACCGACGGAGGCGAGTTCGGGTTCGGTGCGGAGGTCGGCATCTCCACCCAGAAGCTGCATGCGCGGGGACCGATGGGGCTCTCCGAGCTGACCAGCACGAAATGGCTCGCGCGTGGGTCGGGGCAGACGCGCGGCTGAGGGCTAGACTGGGGGACGCTGTAACCCCCGCAGGATCCCGAACAGCACGCCACGAAACGGAGCCAGGATGAACCTCGTCGCACAGATCGCGATGGCCGCTGCCGAAACCGAGCACCACGGCAACGTCGCGCTCGAGACGCTGATCTTCGGGGTCATCGCCGCGATCGTGTTCGGCGCGCTCGGCCTCGTGACGTTCTCGTACAAGAACGTCGCCAACCGTCACTCGGCGAAGGCCGAGGCATGGGCTGCGCAGCACGGAAAAGACGGCCACGAGGCGGGACACGGCCACTAGGCCCGCATGAACGACGCTGCGACCACGCGCCCCCCGCGCATCGGCGTGATGGGCGGCACGTTCGACCCCATCCACCATGGCCACCTGGTCGCAGCGAGCGAGGTCGCGAACTCTTTCGGCCTCGACGAGGTCGTCTTCGTGCCGACCGGGCATCCGTGGCAGAAGTCGGGTGTCTCGCCGAGCGAGCATCGCTATCTGATGACCGTGATCGCGACCGCCTCGAACCCGCAGTTCACGGTGAGCCGGGTCGACATCGATCGCGAAGGCCCCACCTACACGATCGACACCCTGCGCGATCTGAAGCGGGATCGACCCGACGCCGAGCTCTTCTTCATCACGGGAGCCGACGCCGTGGCGCAAATTCTCAGTTGGAGGGACCATGATGAGTTGTGGGAGTTGGCCCACTTCGTCGCGGTCTCACGTCCTGGACATGTCCTGAGCACTGACGGCCTCCCGAGCGACAACGTCAGCCAACTCGAGGTGCCGGCGCTGTCGATCTCGTCGACGGACTGCCGCGAACGCGTTCGTGACGATCAGCCGGTCTGGTACCTGGTCCCTGATGGGGTCGTTCAGTACATCGCGAAGCATCACCTGTATCGGAGCAAGGCATGAGTACATCGGATCAGCAAGGGCACGGTCCGCTGACGCGCAAGCAGTTGCGGGAGATCCGGTTGACGGGATCGACCCCGGTCATCTCCAGCGAGGAGGCCGCCGCGGCGGCCGAGGCGGCTCCCCCCGCGCCCCCGCTGCCCCGTGCCGCGGAACCCGTCCAGATCGAGCCGGCACCGGTGCCGGTCGCCGTAACCGACGAAGCGAACGGCGATGCCCCGCTGACCCGTCGCCAGGTTCGCGAGCAGGAGAAGGCCCGCACCGGTTCCGTCTCCGTGATCGGTGCCGAAGAGGCGGAAGCGGTGCCATCCGCCGAGCCCGCCGATGAGGCCGAGGCAGCAGCCGCAGCGCAGGTCGAAGAAGAGGCGCCGCAGCAGGAGGAAGCTCCCGCGGTGGCCGCTGCAGAAGCCCCTGTCGAGCTCGTCTCCGGGGTCCCGGACTTCGCTCGGACCGTCGATGTCGACGATGACGAGGACGACGATGTGGATGACGAGGTCGCCGTCGCCCCCGTCAGCGCAGCAGTCGCGGCCGACACGGTCGGCGACGTCCCGCTCGAGGCCGTCGAGACCCCTGCAGAGGCCGCGGTTGACGAAGACGATGTCGAGGCGGTGCTCGGACTTCCCGTCGAGGGCAGCGACGAGGCTGTCGACGGTGACGTCCTCGCCGACGTGCACGATGCTGACGACGATGAAGACGACGACGTGCGTCCGACCGTCAACTCTTCGTTCGGAGAAGGCCTTCTCGCCGACGCCCCCGAAGCGCACACGCCTTTCCGGCCCTCGTTCGACGAGCTGATCGGCGTGGGAGATTCGACGGGGTCACAGCATTCCGCGCCCAACGCGCTGATCTTCACACCGTCGCCGGGGGAGGGCTCGCTCTCGGGCCCGGTCGCGTCGACCGGAGAGATCCTCGTCACCGGTTCCTACGAGCTGCCGAAGGGCATGGGCTCGCAGGGCCATGCGCTCGGCACCACCGACGGCAAGGACGTCGACGCCGTTCTCATCGATGGCGAGCTGCCGCCGGCATCCTCGCCCACGCCGATCGCCGCGAGTGCGGCCGTCAGCACCATCAAGCCGGCCGGAGAGGTCATCCGACCTCCTGCCCCCGAGAAGGGGAACCGACTGATGGTGACCCTCGCCATCATCGCCGGCGGACTCGCCCTCGCGATCGGCGTCGTTCTCGTCATCGCCTTCACCACGAAAATGATCTGATGCAATCACCTGAAACTGCCGAAGAGATGCTGCGCCTCGCAGCCCAAGCCGCCATCGACAAGGGCGGTGAGGATCTCGTCGCGCTCAACGTCTCCGAGCCGCTGCCGCTCGTCGACATCTTCCTGCTCGTGACGGGAAACAGCGAGCGCAACGTCGCCGCGATCGCGGACGAGATCGAGGACCGCCTGATCGAGTCCGGTCACAAGCGCGTGCGTCGTGAGGGGCGGGCGGAGGCCCGCTGGGTGCTGCTCGACTTCGGCGACCTGATCGTGCACGTCTTCCACCAGGAGGAGCGCGTCTACTACGGACTCGAGCGCCTCTGGAAGGACTGCCCGATCGTTCCGATCGACGTGGCCGAGCCTGCGGCAGACGCCAGCTGACATGACCACGCACCTGATCACCGGTGCGGGTTCAGGCATCGGGTCGGTTCTCGCCCGCCGGTTGCTGGACCGTGGCGACGTCGTCGTGGCGATGGCTCGGGATGCAGGGCGTGCCAAGCAGATCGCGGAAGACCTTCCCGGGGCATCCGTCATCGTCGGCGACCTCGCGCAGCCGGGGCGACTGTCGTGGGCGTTGTCGAAGCAGCAGCTGCCCGACCGCATCGATTCGCTGGTGCATGTCGCCGGCGTCGTCGACCTCGGCGACGTCGCTGATCTGCCGGCCGCGCTGTGGGAGCAGCAGCTCGCCGTCAACCTCGTCGCTCCGGCGGAGCTCACCCGGCTTCTCCTTCCGGTGCTGCGCGTGTCGCAGGGGCAGGTGGTGTTCGTGAACTCCGGCGCCGGCCTGCGCGCCAACGCCGGATGGTCCGCGTATGCGGCGTCCAAGCACGGGCTCAAAGCTCTGGCCGATGCTCTGCGCGCCGAGGAGGCGCTGCACGGAGTGCGGGTGACCTCGATCTACCCCGGCCGCACGGCGACGCCGATGCAAGAGCGCGTGCACCAGCAGGAGGGCCAGGCGTACGACGCGGAACGCTACGCCACACCGGAGGCCGTGGTCACGACCATCCTCACGGCGCTCGACCTTCCGCGGGACGCACAGATCACCGACCTGACGGTGCGCCCCGGCCGCTGAGCCGACCCGCATCCTCCGCAGGTGCTGTCAAGGGGCTTCTCCTCGGAGCGCTGAGGGCGCAAGCTCTTCTCGAGAGAGTCCTGGAGGGCCCCCGCATGTCTGAACTCCCCGATCCGCGCTTCATGTTGAATCGCATCACCGCGTCGGAATGGGTCATCAACGACCTTCGATACTCACCCAACGATCCGCGCCACGTGGTCGCCTGCGTCTACGAGCTCGCCGAGACCGAGGTCGAGGTGACCTGGCTCCGTGACCTGCCGCTCGCCACTCGCTACGGAACCGCGTTCGAGGTGCTCGAGGACGTCGAGCGGATGCGTGGTTCCAGCCGCGCGACCCGTCCGATCACGATTCCTCACCGCCCGCCTCTGATGGCGACCTGACGGTCGCTGCCGCGTCGTACAGAAGCGCACCCCCTCGATGCTCGAGGGGGTGCGCTTCTGGGTCCCCTGGGCGTTTCGCTGCGTCGGCCAGTCGTCCGAGCAGCGTCCGATCGGAACAGCGTCCGGTCAGAGCAGTTGCAGATCGGTGATGCAGGTACGGTCGTCCGGCGAAGTGGTCGACAGGGGCACGGTACCCGTGAGGCCCTCGCTCTCGACGGTCAGCGTCGCCTCGATGTCCCGGGGCACCCAGATGCCGATGAAGCCGTTGTCCTCGGTGGGTCGGGTCTCGTCGACGAGTGTCTTGCCGTCTTCAGCGGTGACGCTGACCCGTACTTCGGTATCGGAGAGCTCACCGAGGCACGTCGTAAGGCTGTGGAAGTGGCACTCGTGCGTGTGCTCGCGGAACGGTGCGATCGAGACGTACACCGTATCTCGGGGCATCGGCAGCCGGCTCTCCCGACCGCTTTCGTCGCGGAGCACGAGAGCATCGGGTTGCACCGACGCGAGCAGACGATCCGGTCGGTCCGCGACGGGCATCGCCTCGAGTCGTTCGATCACCTCTCCGACGTCGAGTCCGGCGAGTTCATGCGATGCGAGGATCTCCTGCGCCGCCGCCGGGTCGGCGTCGGGTGCGGGCGCGTTGCATCCGGCCAGGGCGATGCCGGCGACGGCGAGTGCGGCGAGCACTGCGGACAGCTTGCGTCGTCGAGGCAATGTGAAAAGGGTGGACGTGTCGTGGTTCATGGCGTGGTCCTTCATACGGAGCGGGGCCGGTGCCGGGCGCGCCGACACCGGCCGCCGAACGGGTCAGAGGGCGGTGAGGAGGTCCTTCATCTCCTGGATCTCGTCCGTCTGCGCGTCGATGATCGTCTGGGCGAGTTCGACTGCTTCCGGGTCGCTGCCCTCGTCGACCTGCGCCTGCGCCATCTCGACGGCACCCTCGTGGTGCATGATCATCTGCTCGAGGAAGAGGCGAGAGGCCGCGGTGCCTTCGGCTTCCCGCAGGGCGGTGAGGTCGTCCTCGCTCATCATTCCGTCTCCGTGACCCATCCCACTCGCGTCGCGGTCATCGGAGCTGACGTCCCATTCGTCCAGCCAGCCTTCGAGCTGTTCGATCTCCGGGCCCTGAGCGGCCGTGATCCGCTCTGCGAGCTCGGTCACCGCGGGATCGATCCCGCTCGCTGCGAGCACGATGTCGCTCATCTCGATCGCCTGCTCGTGGTGGACGATCATCATCAAGGCGAACATGACGTCGGCATCACCGAAGCCCGCGGACGGCGACGAGCCGTGATCCATGCCAGGCATGGATCCGTCATCGGTGCCGGTCGTACAGCCGGACATGAGCAGGACGGCAGACAGCGCGAGTGCGGTTGTGGCCGCAGCACGAATCTTCACGGGTGTTCTCCAATACGCATAGTCGTGGCGCACACGCCGGGCGGCGGCGCGCGAGTGTGTGAGAGGTGTGGAGCCGTGCGCGAGAGCGCGGGCTCGACAGCCGCTCAGGTGCGACTGATGCAGAGAACGTGAAGCGAGGGGGCGCGGGGGAGGACCCGTGCCGTGAGGATCTCGATGAGGGGGGACCGGAACAGAGTGCCCGACCAGCTGCGGAGAACTCCTGGCGCGATGAGGAGGACGAGCACGAGCAGAAGGGCGAGCATGCACATCATCGCCGCCCCGGTGTGATCATCCCTGCTGCAACCCGCGCAGGACATATCGGCCGCGCCTGCGGGGCTCCCGGTTGGATGCGCCTGAGCTGTGCCGTGGTGCGCCGAGGAAGACTCGACAGCGGTCATCGTCAGTGCAGCCGGTGCATCGGCCGCTGCGGTCCCGTGCAGATTCAGAGTGTGCATGCCCAGCAGCCCGATGATGACCGCGGCGACGAGCAGCACACCCGACAGCACACCCCGGAAGATGCTCGATGAGCTCCTTCCGAACCGCGTCGCCGCCACCGGTGCCATGGAGTAAGTCTAAGCGGGGTGGTGCGGCTCGGGCCCGCTCAGACCCCGGTGGCGTCTGCGTCCTCGTCCGCTCCCGCGGCGACGCGATCGGCCTCGGCGCTGTCGACGAGAGCGTCATCGACATCCGGATCGAGGACGCGCTCACCGTCGACGGCCCTGGTGGGCACGTCGGCCGCATCGTCATCGTGGGGGACGGGAGGGACCGGAGGAATGATGGGGTTCGACATGATCGCATCCTTTCGTCGAGGTGCGTTCACGCTAGATCCTGGAGCGTGCGGAATGAACCGGGTTGACGCTCATGAAGTCGCACGCTAGCCACGGCGCCGGGAATCAGGGCTCGAGATACGCGGCGAGATTCGCCAGCGACGATGTCAGTCCTTGCGCGTGGTCGCGGGCGCGGACGCCCTCGGGCACGTCGCGGGCCGTCAGCTCGACCTCCGTCCCCTCCGCCACGCTGCGGACACGCCACTCCATCCGCATCGTGCCGTGGAACGTCGGGTCGTCGGAGTCGAAGTCGACCTCCTGCACGATGAGCTCGCCCGGCACGATCCGCGCGACGCGCACCTCGGAGGCGTCCGAGTCGGCCGAGGTCTTGCCCGGCGAGTCGGTGGGGTCGTCATACGTGAGAACCAGTCGATACGAGCCGCCTTCACGCATGTCGAAGCGTTCGAACCGCCCGTGCATCCCGTGGGGAGGCAGCCAGGTGAGCAGCGCTTCGCGGCTGGTCAAGGCAGCGAACGTCTCGTCGCGGCCGACGTGGACGAGGAGACTGGCGCGATCGGTTCTGCTCATGTCGTCAGCCTATGACGGCGACGTTCCCCGCGGCTCCCGGTGATCATCGCAGCTTCGAAGGGCCCTGGAAAACAAGAAAACCCGCGATCTCTCGCGGGTTTCGTTGTGGGGCTCTTGCAACAACACTCAAAACATGTCGGAGTAGGCGAATCACCTCTGGATTTGGTCTTTCGGTCGCAACGATCGAAGCGGTCAAAAACGCGCCAGAACAAGCCGATCCAGCGGGCGCGGCAGCTCCGCGAGGAAGAAGTCGACGCTCTCGAGGAAAGATTCCGCGAGCTGGGTCATCTCACGAACGCCGCTTGCGAGTTTGGCATCACACGCATGACTGCGGCAAAGCTGCTGGGCGAGCGCGGCATCGACACGTCTCGAAGACGGATGTCCGCATCTGACATGAAGCTCGCCACAGACGCGTATCTCGCTGGGGACTCCGCCGCAGGCATCGGCAAGCGCCTTGGATTCGCGCCCCACACTGTCATCAAGACCCTACGTGCGGCGGGTGTCCTGATCCGACCGCGGCCGGGGCGCGCCTAGGCTGATCGACTGCTGCCGAGTGCGACCTGCTCGGCGGGGAGCGAATGACAACTGCGTGATCCCTGTTGCCAGGCTGCCCCTCCTGGCCGGTGACGGGCTGCTGAAGTGGTCCGTAATGGTGAGGCGCGGCATTGGATGGTCCACGACGAGCTCAACTTGGACTGGTCAACCATGAACGGTTAGGTCGAGGACCTCTGCCTCGTCTGGCGCAGCTTCAATTGTCGTCTGTGCGGCTTCCAGGTACGCCGATACTCGATCTAGAAGGTCAATAGCAGGTGATGATTCGTAAGTGCGCTGGTCAATGACTGACCGCAGCCAGTCCGCCTTGTTGCCCTGTGGCACTTCCGGGTGAAGACGCTCGAGCTCTCCTTGCTCCACAATGAAAACGCCGTGCCGCTCAAGGTGATTCGCAAGTCCACGGTACGCAGTAAGCGCATCGCCTGAGAGTAGGGCGGAGCCCGAATTCTTCAGATCTTTCCACCCTGATTTCGGGGCTGCAGCTTCCTGAATCTTCCGCGCGTCGCCCTTCGAAAGGTGGATTGAGGCGGATCGGTCGAAGACCTCTGTGATCTCGGCTCGAACTACACTTCGCTTGAGAACTTGAGAGCGAGACTGGACAGCAGACACGACAGTGTTGCGTAGCGGGATGAGCGCTGAGGCGTCTGCGCCAGCAGACTCCACGAGCGCATTGAACTCGTGGTCGTTCTGCAAGATATCGATATCGAAGATTGCAGCAACTGGGACGGCGGTGGCTGCGAAGGCCTTGATGGCGCGTGCAATTCGAGCTTTGCCGCCAGCGTGCGTGAAGTGTGCTTCTCGTACATACGTGAGGGCTTGCTGGCTCGGAAGGTCGAGTACGGCACGGTAGTACGTGCAATCGGAGTCTGCTTCGCAGAGAACCACACCCGTCGAGAAAAGACCGTTCAGCATGTCATAGTGCTTGATCAGCGGATCCTCGTACAGCTCCGATACGGCCGTGGCCGGCAACTGAGCAATGTGATTTTGAGTGCCATCCCGAGTCAGCCGAGCGATGGAGATTTTTCCCGAAGCAGCAGGCGTCGACGTGAGGCCTGCGATGATGTCCTCACTGTGAGTGGCGACCACCACCTGCACGCCGTTCGCAGAGGTTGCATAGCTTGCAAGGAACTGACCAAACATTCGCGCCTGCGGTGGGTGCAAGAAGGCTTCTGGCTCGTCGATCAAAACGAGCGGAGACCGTCCGGTGAGGACAGAGAGGGTCATCCCTACAAAGGCACGCATGCCATCACCCTGATCTGAGAGCAGGGGCAGCGCGTTGAGCTCGGCCATGTACTCCGGTGGCTGCGGGCTGATGCCTTCCGCGATTGTGACGCTCCCTGAGTGCAAGTGGATCTGGCTTCCTGCGTAGCGGTTGACCGTGACGCCCACCTTGAAAGCAGCTTTCGTAAGCTCGGCTATTTGGGCTTCGAGTTCACGCTTCGCATACAGAACTTGCAGCGGCCCCGTAGGCTGCTCCCGATAAAGATCGAAAGAGCTAGTGCTGCCAGTCAGACCGAGTCGTTGTTCGGCGTTCAGGTAAGTCGCGAAGTACTGCCCCAGTCCGTTGAGCCCGCCGTCTGTTCGCCCCCACCAGTGAGTGATCTGGGTCGGCGTCAGAACGCCACCGTTCGAAAGTCGGAAATGCTCTTCGGTGAAGTGACCGTCGTTGTACTGCCCTGGTGCACGACGCGGGAATAGTAGTCCGAGCTCCTCGACCTGATCCTGCACAGTTCCTGAAAAATCGAGTTCAATTCGGCCGACGACCTTCCAGGGGCGGCCCGTCCAAGACGATGAGTCCGAGATGATGCGCTCGTGCAGCTCGCGGAGCAGCGAACTCTTTCCGGTGTTATTCGGGCCAACTATGGCTGTAACACCGGAGGCTACGTCGACGGCGTCGCCCGACGTGAGCGTGATCTGCTTGAGTTGAATAAGTCTTGCCATCGTGACCTGATTATGACAGGAGACACCGACACGCCAAGCGCGACCTTGTTCCGTAGGCCCGTATCAGCGCCTAGTTTCGGTTCAGGCCATGCCGCCTCGAGTCCAGCGCGACCTTGAAATGACTCTCGGCGATATCGATCGCTGACGTCGGTGTCGACGGGTCGAAAACGCGCAGGAGCGAGTACCGAAAACTTGACGGGTCCAGCGCTCGCAGCTCAACGTTGCCGCCATGCCCGTTGGTCGCATACGCAGTCCATCGTTGACGGATGTTTTCCTCGCCGTCCGCCTTGCCAACGTAGTGCCGACCATCGCGGGTGTCCGTAACGAGGTAGATGCCAACGACTGAGGAAAGTGCCGTTCGCCACGACGCATAACGATGCTCGCGCATGACGGCCACGAGCTGCGGATAACTGAGGACGAGGCGGTCGAAGCCAGGAAACGGGATTGGTTCCGCGTCGGCGATACCGAGGACCGGGTAGGTAGCTGCAGTCGTTCCGCGCAGTTTCCAACTTCGCGGTGCTCGCCAACCGATCACTAGGCGTCGCTGCAGATCAGCCAGATGGTCGGTCTTACCGATCTCGAACACCCGAAGCACGCCGTCGTTAGACATCTCACCAAAGTTCTCCACGACACCCCAGAATCGTGCCTGGTTGCCGCCCTCGGGAATGAACACAACCCAGTAGCGCGGCGGAAGCGTTGGGAAACTTGTCCTCTTGGAGGACTGGCGACGCGTGTACTCGATGATCTCCGCGTCCGTCGAGTCCGCATGGATTCCGCGGAGGCCAGTATCCGTGTGTTCTTCGATATAGACGTGACGGATCACCAATACTTCGGCGAGGTCAAGCCCGGCATCGAGAAGGATGGGGCTCAGAGTCAATCCCATATCTAAGCTTCTTCCTGACGACATCACCGGACGGCGATGGCTGCCCAGTCAGCGGAGTTGAACCACTCAACGAGCTCTTCGGCTTTTCGAGGGTTTGCCGTCGCGAGACTGGTGAGGAAGCTCGACGGCTTCCGATCCATCGGACGTCCCGCGTTAGTGGGGACGGACACCGCCCGGCTTACGATCACTCCGTGTCGCGCGCGAGACAACATAACCGAGAGAACCCGAGCTTCCTCGATCTTTTCGTCCGAACTGGTAGCCCGGAAATCCGGGATCACTCCGTCCTCAAGACCGACGATAACGACCCAGTCAAACTGCTGACCCTTGCCAACGTGTCCGGTCAGCAGATGAACTCCGGGAGCGGTTATGAGGGTCGCGGCGTCGCCGATTTGAATACGAGACCGGATGTCGCCGGCTGCCACTCCACTACGGAGAAGATCGTGACACCAGTGCAGGGCGTCGAGCAGGCTCTCGCGCCCGCTCGGCTCTGAGACCGACTCGAATCCCGCGGCGTCGCGCAGGAAGGCCATCTTGTCCGCTGCGGCTTCGTAACCACGGACATCGAACCGCGCGAGTAGTGACTTGAGAGTACGAGCTGTCTCCGTATCGAGTACGCCATCGTCCCAGCGGAAAAACGGCACCTTTGCCGCCTTCAGCGCAGATTCCACGAACCGTCGCCTTCCCAACGTCCGCGCTATGACTCCAATACGTTGCTGAGGAACGCGCGAGACGAGAGCCTGGGCCACCCGAGTGACCCAATCGCCCTCTGCATCTGCTGTGTGATGCCCTACAGACGCGGCGAGGCCACCACCGGGCCACGACGCAGGGTCAGCGGCGGTCAGCGGTGTTCCTGCTGTCAGCGGTGACATTGCATTGACCATCGCCAACACTGCGGGCGACGAGCGATGAGACTCGGAGAACTCAATCACCTCGGTGCACTCCGCGCGGACGGCCGCGTCGATCGCGACTGGCTTCGCTCCCGCGAATCCATAGATGCCCTGAGCGAGATCGCCAGCGTATGTCGTGTTCTTGTATCCGATGCGGTTAACGATCCGCAGCTGTTGCGGCGTGAGGTCCTGGAACTCGTCGACGATCACGCTTCCGAAGTGGGCCTGGTACAGGTCCGCCACCAGGTCGTTCGCGAGAATGAGCTCAGCCAAGCGCGGAAGGTCATCGTAGGTGAGCCGTCCCTCGGACACTCGCTGGCGTTCGATCGTGAGTGCCGCCTCTCGTCCGGGCGCGCTCAAGTACGTCAGAATCTCGTCGTCGGTGCGTGGCTCTTGCTTCGCGATCCTGAGCGTCGTCTGCACCGCCGCTGACGTACTGAAGTCGAAGCCTTTCGCGCGACACTGCGCTCCTACCCAGTCGCCGTCCGGAATCGTCATTGCAGGATCGAGCCCGATGACGTTGGCGTGCGCTTTGAATAGCCGTGCGGCCAGCCCATGGAAGTTGGTGATCGTGACTCGGTCCCGAAGCGTTCCGCTCGGAAGATAGTCCTGAAGACGTTCGCGAATGTTGTCTCGCGCACGATTCGAGAAGGTGGTCACGAGGATCTTTTGCGGTGCAACGATGTCGCCGCGCTGGAGCAAGCCCTGAATGCGGAGCGCGAGCGCTTCCGTCTTGCCGCAGCCGGCGGGTGCAATAACCAGGAGATCACGTGCCGTGGAGTTACGAATCGCAAGTTGCGAAGCGGTTGGTTGAATCATCTACGGTGCGATCTCCGTCAGGAGCTCATCGACGCTTGTGATCGCAGACGCATTCGTTTCCGTCAAGATTGGCAGTACCGAAAGAGCAGCACGAACCTTGCGCTTGTTCACGCGGCAGAACGTCGCGACGTCGCTGTCCGTGTAGGTGCCGCCAGCGCCAGTTGGGACGCAGTTTGCCATTTCGTTTGTCGAGAAGTGTCCGCCACTGAGTAGCGCAGCGTGAACGTTGGGCCCTCCGAGGGCTCTGACGTACTCGTCTTCAAGATCGCGCTGCGACACGAAGACTGAGTTAGCCCGGAGGTCGCTGGCAGCGATGCCGAGCGCGCTGGCGATTGTCTTCTCGGCATCGAGGTCGATGAGACGAGAAACCGAGAGCTTGAAGCCCGTTGCGCCAAAGAGCTTGGCGATCGGAAGGATCTCGCTTGCACCATCGGTCTCGATGACGCTGACTCCAAGACGGTCAAGGTTGCGGTCAGTCAAGTCCGCGACGCGCTCGAGGATGATGCGGTCTGAAAGACCCTCGACGGTGACTACTCGAGTCGCAGTAAGCGGCTCGAGTTTGTCGCGCACCCACCACTTGACGAAGGTTCGCTCGTCAGCCGCTAGGAAGCCCGCGTCCGGTTGGACGATCTTGCCGCCGGGACGAACCACCACGATCGAGTCCGCATCGAACGCACCGACGATGTCCGACGAATGCGTTGCGAGCACTTTCTGGTTGCTGCTCGTGCGGAGGAGCCGAGCGAGACTGCGCTGGGACGTGGGGTGGAGATGGATCTCCGGCTCGTCGATGCCTACAACGTTCGCACCCGCGCTCATGAGGTCATATAGCGCGATTGCATAGAGCGCCCGCGTGCCGTCCGATTGCTGCGATAGCTCGTGCTCGACTCCGCCCTTAGAGACTCGAAGGCGGACATCACTGAGAAGATCGTCGTCGGCGGACGCGCCGCTGACGAACGATAGATCCTTCTTTCGCAGCTTCTCGGGCAAAGCCTTCGAGAGTTGGCTGGCCAGTTGCTTGCGGAGATCGCCGAGTGTACTCGACGTGTCGAGTGCCTTCTGAAAGCCCGTTGTGAGCGTATCGAAGTCTGCCTTCTCGGCACCCAGCTCGACCGCGCGGAGCATATCGTCCAGCGCGGAACGACGGTCCTCGCGAAGGTCGCGGGTCTGAGCGGTGGCGCTGAGGAACTTCCACCCGAGTCCGGCGATCTGGTCTCGCGACAGTTGTCGGCCCGTCCCCGCATGTGGTCCGATCCTTGAGATGCTGAGCGATTCGCTGGCATCAACGGATGCAATGAGCTGGAGGGTGAGGGAACGGGATTTGGTGGTCGGGTCGGTATAAATTTCATCCGCAAACAGCGCCTTCTCGTCTTTCGAGAAGTTGGAGAGCTCTACCTCAAACCTGAGTTCGTGGTCGGAGTCGCGGAAGTCGTCAGCGCTCAGGTTGCCATAGAGCTGGGCCGTGCTTGCGCCGAGCACCAGGTCGATCGCTCGAAGGAGTGATGACTTGCCGACATCGTTAGCACCCACAAGGACGAGGTGGTCGCGAACCTCGATCTCGGTGTCTTCGAGTCGTCGGTAATTCTCGATCTTGATGCGTGTCAGTTTCACAAATTGCTCCCCGTTCCGAGCCCAAAGAACCGCTCGAAGAAGCGTGTCAACGC
The DNA here is from genome assembly GCF_041529975.1 of Microbacterium maritypicum. Taxonomy (NCBI): domain Bacteria; kingdom Bacillati; phylum Actinomycetota; class Actinomycetes; order Micrococcales; family Microbacteriaceae; genus Microbacterium; species Microbacterium maritypicum. The sequence goes on from NZ_CP168030.1 coordinate 2,327,014, forward strand.
TTCAACGACGATTCGCTTCTTTTCCCCATGGCTACCGTCGGGCGCGAACCGGGAGACCGGTCGCAGAATCTTCATGATGGCGGTGCCACTCGTACGGAACTGGCCGTCACGGAACGCGGCGTCGATGAAGGCGCGCGTCTCATCGGGACGAAGTTTCTGATCCGCGATTAGGCTCTCAAGCTCAGCCTCGCGCTTGGCGGCCACGAACGCTTGCCATTGCTCGTCGACAGCACCGGTGACGGATACCGAGTCGACGAAGTCCTCGACAAGGTCGCGTTTGCTGCGCAGGCTCGGACTAGCGTCGACCGCGCGCGCGATCTCGGCGCGGATCTCTTTGTCATCGCCGTCGCCGAAGCTGGCGCGGTATTTCTCCACGAGCATCAAGATGTAGTCGACGTTGATCTCGACCTGCTTGATCAGCTCGATTTCGAACACGACATCGTCGTTGATGAGTTCCTTGTCGGAGTCGCGGTCACGCCGGAACTCGGCATAGAAGTCGAGGTAAAGGCTGCGGTAGTCCTGGGCCTGGCGTTCGCTCAGGGGGTCTTGACCCTCGAAATCATCGAACGAGGTCAGGATGTTTTGAAGCCGGAGGATGGCACCAAACAGCGCGATGAAATCCTTCTGTGCTTCTTCGCCGACGATCTGGTGGCCGAGCGGGAAGCGTTGCAGAAGGTGAACGACCTTCTCGGCGTAGTCGGCGTAGTAATCCTGGTACGGCTTCAGGAGCACGACGCCGCGCGCGTCCTTGTTGCCGAAGAGCTCGAGAGCGGCGTTGGTCGCATCTTCGAGGTTCCGGAACGAGACGATGTTGCCGTACGTCTTGACGGAGTTCAGGATGCGGTTGGTACGGGAGTACGCCTGGATGAGCCCATGTGAGCGGAGATTCTTGTCGACGAACAGCGTGTTCATAGTTGTCGCGTCGAAGCCCGTCAGGAACATGTTGACCACGATGACAAGGTCGATCTCGCGGTTCTTCATCCGCTGCGACAGGTCCTTGTAGTAGTTCTGGAACTTGTCGGCACTGGTGTCGTAGCTCGTGCCGAAGTAGCCGTTGTAATCCTTGATCGCGGATTCGAGGAACTCGCGAGCGTCGCCGCTGAGGCCCTCGGTGTCGAACGCCTCGTCGTCAAGAATGTCGTCGACCGGGGCGTCATTCGCGCCGTAAGAAAAGATGACGCCAACCTTCAGGCGACGATCCGGCGTCAGCTCCTTCTGCTGAGACTTGAACTCGAGGTAGTAGCGCTGCGCGGCCTCGATGGATGCCGTCGCGAAGATGGCGTTGAAGCCGCGAACACGCTTCTTCTCCCGGAGCGCCTCTGCTCGTTGGCGCGTCCGAACAGACTCCGTGACGTTCGTGACAACGGAGTGCTCATAGCTCGAAGCTCGTCGTGTCTTCTGGTCGAAGTGTTCCAGCGTGTACTCAACGATTTGGGCTAGGCGCCGGGAGTCGAGGAGGGCCTTCTCAGCCTCAACACCGGATACCTGCTTGTCATCCGGCGAACCGACCTTGACCGTGTTGATGTAGTCGATCCGGAACGGCAGCACGTTCTTGTCCGTGATCGCGTCGACGATTGTGTAGGTGTGCAGCTTGTCGCCGAACGCCTGCTCCGTGGTCTTGAGCTGCGGGTTACCCCCTGATCCGGAGTTCGCGGCGAAGATCGGGGTGCCGGTGAATCCGAAGAGGTTGTAACGCTTGAAGGCGCGGGTGATGTCGGTGTGCATGTCACCGAACTGTGAGCGGTGGCACTCGTCGAAGATGATCACGACGTGGCCCGAGTAGATCTCATGGCCCTTGTTAGCACGAATGAAGTTCGAGAGCTTTTGGATCGTCGTGATGATGATGCGGGCATTCGAGTCTTCGAGTTGCTTCTTCAGTACTGCCGTCGAGGCGTTCGAGTTCGCGGCCCCCTTCTCGAATCGGTCGTACTCGCGCATCGTCTGGTAGTCGAGATCCTTACGGTCAACGACGAACAGCACCTTGTCGACGCTGGAAAGTTTCGAGGCGAGCTGCGCCGTCTTGAACGAGGTGAGGGTCTTACCCGAACCCGTGGTGTGCCAGACATAGCCGCCGGCCTCGACTGTGCCGAGGCGCTTGTAGTTCGTCGCGATGTCGATGCGTTGAAGGATCCGCTCAGTCGCGACGATCTGGTACGGACGCATGACCAGCAAGTCGCGGTCGACGGTGAGCACGCAGTACTTCGTCAGGATGTTCAGCAGCGCGTGCTTCGCGAAGAACGTCTTCACGAACGCGGTGAGCTCCTGAATCGGCCGGTTCTGGGCATCAGCCCACCATGACGTGAACTCGAAGCTATTGCTGGTCTTCTTCTTGCTGCCCGAGGTCTTCTTACCCTCATCGATGTGACGGTTGCGCGTCGTGTTGGAGTAGTACTTGGTCAGCGTGCCGTTGCTGATCACGAAGAGCTGGACGTACTCGAAGAGACCCGAGCCAGCCCAGAAGCTGTTGCGCTGATAACGGTTGATCTGATTGAACGCCTCACGGATGTCGACGCCGCGGCGCTTGAGCTCGACATGCACCATCGGCAGGCCGTTCACGAGCACCGTCACGTCATACCGGTTGGCGTGCTTCGCACCGTCGTCGTTCTGCCCGATCTCGTACTGGTTGATCACCTGCAGGCGGTTGTTGTGAATGTTCTTCTTGTCGATGAGCATCACGTTCTTTGTCGAACCGTCATCGCGCGTCAGGATTTGAACGTGATCCTCCTGGACGCGGACCGTCTTCTCGACGATGCCGTCGTTCTGGCTCGCGACCTTATTCTTGAAGAAGTGTTCCCACTCCGCGTCGCTGAACACGATGCCGTTGAGCGCTTCAAGCTGGGTGCGCAGGTTCGCGACGAGCTGCGCCTCCGTGGTGATCGGAAGATACTCGTACGCCTGCGACTGCAGCAGGCGGATCATCTCGCGCTCGAGATCCGCCTCCGACTGATATGCCGCCGCCTGAGCAGAGTCGGGGACATACTCAGCAACGACCGTGCTCTCGGCAGAGACGGCGATCGGGTCGTACTTGCGTGGAGACAAGTCGCTCATGCCCCGGCCGCCCATCTGAAAGCCTTCAAAAACTCTTCAAACTCGGTCTTGAATGCTTCTTTGTATTCGTCGGCGACATTAGTAGCATCGATATCAGCGAATCGGTCGTGACTGTACAAATTAAGAACCTTCGTAACGAGCGCGGCATTCGGGCCGATCAGCAACTCGCCCCAGCCGCCTGTGTGTCCGAGGAAGTTCGCCGTCTTTTCGAGCAGAGCTCTAAACTGGTTAAAGTGGGCTCGCTCGATCGCGTTCGCCGAGATTGCCCCCTGAACGTCCTTCACGATACCCAAGTGATAACTAAAAGGAGAGTCTTTCGGCTGATTGTTAAGCATCCATCCGTCGACCGTTCCTTTCGTAAGAGCATACGCTCGGTCACTTTTACGGCGGAGCGAATTGAAAAGAACATTAAAAAAGAGAGCGTGGTGTGTGGTGATAACGAATCTCAAGTTGATCGCTGACGCTCGTTTGACAAGGTTCGACAACGCAAGTGCCACTGATATGATACGAACATCATCCATGGACGACACGGGATCGTCTATGACTGCAAGCGTCAGCTGGTCATAGCTATCCGTGGATCGCAGATCTGGGCTATCACTGAGCGTTTCAATCGCCTCACTCAATACCGAGTAGTAGACGCTCCAAACAAATATGCTTTCCTCGGCCCGAGATATCTTGATGTCATCTGTCGAGCCGTCGTCACCGGTGTGTATGCCGAAACTAATCTCGCCGTTCTCGAAGTCGATTCTCGGTTCAATTCTGCCGCTCGTGAAAAACTGGAAGTTGTCGACGATTGCGCTGTCAAGACCTTGAGTCACGATAGTTTCCAGCAACTCTGATCCTGGGTTCATTTTGAGCACGACGCGATCGTTGTCCCAGGTAAATGCGTCCTCGACGAAAGAGTTGTAGAGAACTACCCCGTCCGGGTCGCGGTTCTTTAGGTGCTGAGCTAGTCGAGTCTTACCAATTGTGTTCGGGGCGTAGATCAATGCGCTTCGCGATTCGGCAAGCCCCTGTATTACCTCGTCAGCCAAGCTCGCGACCGTCTCATGCGGCTCCGTCATCTAGACCGCCTCCTTGAAGGTAAGCAGCTTGTCGCGGTAGTACTTGTACTGTTTGCGACGCGCAGCAAGCTCAGCGGGAAGACCGACCTCTGGATCGTTGACGAGTTTATCGAACTTGTCGAGTTCCGCCGCAATCCGATGTTGGCGCTCCAAAGCCGGAACTGCAACCTGGTACTTCAGAAACATCGGTCGACGTAGGGACGTTACCGATGCATGTACCGAGGTACGCTCCAGATAGCGACCGAAGTCAGCAATCAAGTAGTGATAGAGGTAGCGTGCATCCACGCGCGAATTGGGCACAATTCGATATGCGCGCTGGTGGAGCGCGTACTGGCCCGACGCGAAATGGAAGACCTTCCCTACACCAACGCCGTCACCCGCAGTGATAATGGCGTTCTCATTGAAATCAAACGAATCGAGCCTGAGTGGTTCGCGCCCTCGCGCGTAGAAGACGTACTCGCCGTCCACCACAGCATCCTTGGTGTCATGGCTTCCAGTACCGATGACAGCCAAATCTGCAAGCGAGACGCGATCGATAGTGTCATCGAATTCCAAAGCCTCGGTTCGGTAGTGGTCATACTGGCGGTGCCGGGCCTCCAGCTCCGCCTCTAGCTCCGCCTCCAGCTCCGTGAAGCCGTCCAATACTCTAACGATCTCGCGCTGAACTTCCGTGGGAGGAACTGGGATTTGAAGATTATCGGTGTCCTTCACGCTCAGCTGTGGAAGTTTTACTGAGGTTGCACGTGCCAGAGACTGGAGCTTCTCGACCTGCGTTAGGAGATAGTAGTAGACGAATTTCTGATCGACTTCCGATTCGTTGATCGAGTACGACCAGAGTTCACTCTTGTGCGTGAATGGGCGATCGTAGTATGTGAAACCGATATGTCCACGTGACTTCACGATGATGCTCGGGACTCGAACCACATCCTTCGGCGGAATCGCGTCCTCGGCGACATCAGCAACGGTCTGACCACCAGCGAAGACTCGGATGGGGCCGCGACTGCCAAGTGTCTTCATCTTCGAGGCGGTGATGGCAGTGCCTTTGTTCCGCTTTCCGAGAGATCCGAGCGGGCGTCGAGCGACCCCTTCCGGGCAGAGCTCTTGAAGCAGTTTATCGATGCGACTCACTCGGAGTCCTCCAGATTCGCCACCATGTCATCGATCGAAGTGCGGAGTTCCACCTGGCGCGCCACGATCTGTGCGATCTCGGCGTTCAATGCCGTGATGTCGACGACCTCGCGTGTGTCTTCCTGCTCAACGTAGGAAGACACCGCGATGTTGTAGCCGTTGGCAGCGATGTCCGCGTTCGAGACCAGTGTGGAGTAGTGCACTTCCTCGACGCGCTCATCAAGGGTCGTCAAGACGTTCTGCTGGTGCTCAGGCGTCAGCTTGTTCTTGTTGCCGACGCGCTTGAACTCGGACGAGGCATCGAGGAACAGCACGGAGTTGTCCGTCTTGGACTTCTTGAGCACGATGATGCACGTCGCGATAGTCGTGCCGAAGAACAGATCGGCCGGGAGCTGGATGACGGCATCGACGTAGTTGTTGTCGATGAGGTACTGACGGATCTTTTGCTCCGCCCCTCCGCGGTATAGCACTCCCGGGAACTCAACGATGGCAGCCGTGCCGTTGACCGCCAGCCAGCTGAGGATGTGCATGGTGAAGGCGAGGTCGGCTTTCGACTTTGGTGCGAGCACTCCGGCCGGCGCGAAGCGCTCATCGTTAATCAGGAGTGGGTTCGCATCTCCATCCCACTTGATTGAGTACGGGGGGTTGGAGACGATCGCCTCGAACGGCTCGTCATCCCAGTGCGCCGGGTCGAGGAGCGTGTCGCCGTGTGCGAGATTGAACTTCTCGTAGTTGATGTCATGCAGGAACATGTTGATGCGCGCAAGGTTGTACGTCGTCAGGTTGATCTCCTGACCATAGAAGCCTTCCCGGACGTTCTCCTTGCCGAGTACCTTCGCGAACTTCAACAGCAGCGAGCCCGAGCCAGCGGCCGGGTCGTAAACCTTGTTGACCGAGGTCTTGCCGAGGACGGTGATCCGAGCCAACAGCTCAGAGACTTCCTGTGGCGTGTAGTACTCGCCGCCAGACTTTCCGGCATTGGCTGCATACATCTGCATGAGGTACTCGTAGGCATCGCCGAACAGGTCGATCGAGTTGTCCTGAAGATCGCCGAGAGGAAGATCACCGATGGCGTCCAGGAGCTTCACGAGCTTCTCATTGCGCTTCGGCACCGTGGCGCCGAGCTTGTTGCTGTTGACGTCGAGGTCGTCGAAGAGTCCCTTGACGTCGTTCTCACTGTCCGTTCCGAGTGCCGAGGCCTCGATGTTCTTGAAGACCCGCTCTAGCGTCTCGTTGAGGTTCTCGTCGGAGGCGGCGCGGGCACGCACGTTCGCGAAGAGCTCGGAAGGGACGATATAGAAGCCCTTTTCGGCCACGGTCTCGCTGCGACCGAACTCGGCTGCAACATCGGGGAGCAGGGCGTAGTCGAACTCGGTGTCGCCGGCCGCGCGCTCACCCATGTTGATGTACGCCGCCAGGTTCTCAGAGATGAACCGATAGAAGAGCATGCCGAGCACATAAGACTTGAAGTCCCAGCCATCGACAGATCCACGTAGATCGTTCGCGATCCGCCAGATCGTCTTGTGCAGCTCGGCGCGCTGGCCTTCTTTAGTGGTCGGTGCCATTGTGTTTGTCTCCTGCGCAGCATGGCGCGATTCGTAGTAGTCACGCTCACCCCCAAGGTATCGGTCGATGCCGACACCTTGGGGGAGCGCCTCGGGTTTGAACATGCTGTCGGGAGCATTCGTGGCTCGAACCGGTTCAGCTTGCTGGGGTAATTATCGCATGAACAGGTCTTTTTTGAAACACTGACGAATGATGTGGGGTGCACGACTCCATCGAGGGTGCGCGCTCAATTGAACTCGAAGTCCTTATACGAGCTCCGGACATTGAAGCGCCGTCCGTCCTTGCGTCGTTGCAAGAATCCGGCGACGGTGTCGACATCGTTGGGGCGCATCCCGAGCTCGCGGCACTTTGCGCGAACCTGCTCGACGGTAATCGGAACCCAGCGGTCGGGTCGGTTCATCATGTCGGCCTTGAGCATGTCCTCCTCATTCCACTTGAGTCCCGACGAGTAGCCCGCAGCCATGGAAGCGACGTACTCGAGGATGCCGTCGACGCCGTTGGGCAACGGCTCGCTTGGGGTATCGCTCTCCGCCTCCATCCGAGGCGGTACTGTCGCGTCCTTGAGGAGTTGGACTGGATGGACGTCCTCAATCCAGTCTTCGGCTTCCGTGCCGCCGTGCTCGATCACGACCAGTGCGTCAGGTGTCGCATCCCACAGATCGTTGAGATGCTGGCGGTCGGGCCAGCAGTACACAACACGACGCCCACGTAGCGATCCGACCGAGAACCCGCGCCAGGTGTGCTGTGTGACTCCTGGCTGCTTAATGAGGCGCTTCAAACTGTCGCCGTCGAAGTCCTTCTGGGGCGTGACGACGATCACTGGCCCGCCTTCTTGATCGGCGAGCCATCGGAGCGCTCGTAGATTCTGAGCGTCGCGGGTGTCGTCTTCGGTGATTCGTGAGATGGCGACGGGGTGGTTGCCGGTGTTGGATGTCATCGGTTTCCTCTGGGCTCGGGTGCTGTGCCGCGATGCTACGAGAAGCCGCAGACATTGCACGCGTAAGGAGACGCATCATCGCGCTTACCGAAGAACAGAAGCTGGCCCGAATGGCGAAGCGCCGACTGGACGAAGCTTTGAGAGCGGAACGTCGCGCGCACCGCCACGAGGCGCAACGGCTGCGGTGGGCCGATGAGGGCATGTATCTGACACGCGACGAAGCCGAGGCCGGCGAACCCTGCCGCGGCTGCGGCCTGCCGGTCATCGATGGACTGGACAACTGGCCCGGTACCTCCGTCATGAGCGAGGGCGAGCGGATCGAGTACGACAATGTCGAAGCGCGCTTCCGCGAGATGCACCCGGACTGTGATTCGCACCGCTGGAGCATGGCTGGCTCACGGGCGACGCATTGCGGCTCGTGCTGTCCTCCGCTCCCGATCCCCGAACGGCACCTGGAGAACCTCCGCCGCTTCTTGGCGTCTCTACCGCCTCGCCGAGAAGATGACCTGGTGGTTTGGGCTCGGACACTCACCTGCGGGCATCGCGTCGAGGTCAGCGTGCACCATTCGCACAGCGGACCGAGTCTGTCCACTGAGTGGTGCCCTGATTGCGAGCTCACTCGAGGCGTTGTCAGCTCCGAGAAGGTCATGAGTGCTACTTCCCGCGCAGCGGAAGCCAGACGTCAGCACATGGAGGAAGTGGCACAAGTCGAACGTGACGTCGAGAAGGCCGAGGAGTCCGTGCGGGCCACTAAGCGGAAGCTGGATGCCCTGCGTGCAAAACCGCCGCTCTAAGCAGCGCGGCTACGTCCGGGCCCTCGACTAGCGTGGCTCATGACGGGCCTTTGCCTTGAACAGGAGCGAGCATGAGCGGCGAAATCGAGCTGGTGAGCGACGGCGACGGCGTTGCCATCTTTGGTGACCCCAGAGAGATCGACCTCTTCCTCTCCACCGCTGGAGTGCCGTCGAAGGAGATCGCGCTTCACCATAAGCTCGGCTCCGCCCTGAGCACCGGTTCGGGCGCCGCGCAGGCCGGCTCTCAGATTGCTGCGAACTCGGGACGCTGGGTGAAACTGACCGAGGATTCCGCCAAAGCGCTCAAACTTGGCAAAGCGATGAAGGGATCGTCCGATGGCGTGAGCCGCGCCATCGCGACGACAAGCAAGGGCAAGGTCACGAAGATCCTTGAGTTCGTGAAACCCGGGTCGGTCGGATCGATGCTTACTAATCCAGCGATGCTCGCAGGTGCTGCAGGCATCATGGCGCAATTGGCCATGCAGCAGACGATGGACGAGATCACGGACTATCTCGCCAAGATCGATGAGAAGGTCGATGACGTGCTGCGTGCGCAGAAGGACGCAGCGCTGGCCGAGATGATCGGCGTCGGCTTCGTCATCGACGAGGCGATGACTGTCCGAGAGCACACCGGGCGGGTATCGAACGTGACGTGGTCGAAGGTGCAGGGCGCTTCGCAGATCGTCGCCACTACGCAGGCCTACGCGCTGCGGCAGCTCGATGCCCTGGCCGAGAAGCTGGAGAAGAAGCGAAGCGTCGGCGATGTTGCGGAGGTCGCTGCTGCGGCGGACGCCACCGTCGAAGAATGGTTGGCTGTCCTTGCGCGTTGCTTCCAGCTCCAGGACGGCCTCGCAGTACTTGAACTTGACCGCGTGCTCGATGCCGAGCCCGCCGAACTCGAAAGCCACCGCGCTGGTCTTCAGGCTGCCCGTCGCAAGCGCCGCGAACAGATTGCAACCACGACGCGCGGCCTGCTCGCTCGCATGGACGCGGCGGCGAGCACAGCGAACGAAAAGGCGCTCCTGCATCCTTTCAAAGCGGCCACCGTCGTGCGATCCAGCAATGAAGTCGCGGCTGACGTCCTAGTTTTCAACGAGCGGATCGGGATTGATACAACTCGCCAGGAGATCGAGACCAAGCGCTGGCATGAGGCGGTAGGCGAAGCGAGGGAAAAGGCGGTTGAAGCTAGCGGTGAAGCCGTCGAGGTTGTGCGACGCTTCAGCATAAAGACATTCGAAGACGCGAAAGTAGTTGGCGAGAAGCTCGGCCATGAGATCGCCGAACGGATGCCACAGCGGCGCGCTTCCGCCGACGCCGATGCCGCTGCCACGGGTGATGAGCGGTAGGGGATAGCCATGGACGTTCGTGGGCCCACGCCGCACGAGACGCGAATTGAGCTTTCTGGAGCGCTCATTGGCATCATCAGCTGCACCAACCGAGTGGTCGGTCGCACCTCGCGTCTCGCAGGTCCCCAACCCGGAACGACAGCTCACAAATGGCTTGAGGGAGGGAGCTGGTCGACGGGGTTCGCATCAATCATGCAGGCGATCAGCACCGCCGCAGATCACGGTCGCGCATTCGCCTGGGTTTTACGCGCCAAGGAAGATCACGGGCCATCGTTTGCGGCGTTGTGTCGCGCTTTCGTGGAAGTCGCTGGACGCGCGTGGTGGTTGCTTGATTCTTGCGATGCCGCCCAGCTTGAGTACCGTGCGGCGGCGATGCGACTCACGGAGGTGAGGGAGAAGGGCAGCAGCGGACTTACAGTTCGCGTTCGTGACGGCGTTTACGAAACTGTCAGCTACGAGGAGGCGCTTCTCGACGCTCAAAGGGCACTCAGCCGGGTGAGCGTCGCCGGACGCAAGGAGAAGAAGACACCGGGCTACACAGCGCTGGCGTGTGGTGTGATGTCCGCCGCTGAGATCGTCGAACCCGACGCCAAGTACTCGCATCTGTCTGCCGTATCGCACGGCGCGGGGTTCAGCGTTGGCGGGCTCGGTGCACGAGCACCCCACCAAGCCGACGGGTTTACGCATTTCACGATCTCGCTGCCGATCGCGAACGCCCAGCAATATCTCCGGATCATGACTCGGGTATTCAACGTCGTGATGGAGAAGTTCATCTCGCTCGCGGGAGATTCTGCTGAGCAGGCCCGCTGGCGTTACGCGTATGTGAATGGACACAACAGAATCGTTAACGCGTTCGACGCCCTGTCTGATTGACAGCCGACGACCCTCCAGGCCTCCTTACTGTTGTCGCGGCCGAGAAACTCTGGTTCTCGGCAAGCCGCGGGGCAGCAACGAGGGCACGAAAGTGATTCCGGGCAAACTGCCCGGGGAGAGCGTCCCAACGCGCTCAGATCCCCGGACAGCCGCCCCTCTCCCGTTCCCCAGTGCGGGGGAGGGAGCCTTACGTCAGGCAGAGCCCGACTTTGCACGCGGAGCCTTGGCTCCGGTGCCGCCGAAGATAGCCTCGATCGCGTTCTGCTTGGTCTTGGCCTCGCGTTCGATCTCGGCGCGGACCGTCTCCGCCCTGGCGAGCACCTTGGGGTCGGACTTACTGGTCTCGACCCAGGCCTCGAGGGCGATGCGGATCTCTTCGGTGACGGAACGGTCGTTGAGCTGGGCAATAACTTCCAGCTGCGCCCGGAGGCCGTCGGTGATGCGAACGCTAAGCGGTCGCGTGGGGCCGAGTGCCGACATCGGCACTTCAGCGGGTTGGTTCTCACTCATGGTGAGCCTCCTCATCGGGAGCGGCCGGCGAACCTGGGTGGTTCTCCTGCATGCCGCATGCCGATGAGGAACGACGCTGAGTATGAACCGCTACTCCAGCACGTCGATCTTCCGATCGCGAGCGTTGTGAAAACTACGGCGGAACAGGACTTGAACAGATTGCGCTCATGCTTCATAGTCAGGCCGGTAAAGAGGATGCACGAGCATGAATACGAAGACGAGGGAACGACTAGATCAGCTGCTGAACACCGAGATGGACCGCAAGGCCTTCTTGAAGTATTGCGGCGTCGCATTCCTGAGCGTTATCGGTATCAGCGGCCTGATTCATGCCTTGAACAGAGCCGTCAGGAAGCCGACGACAAGCAGCCCGGAAAGGTCGAGTGGTTACGGGGGTCGAGCTTTCGGTGAGTAGCCCACTTCTGAGCTCCGAATCATATGCTCGCCAGCCGATACGGCAGTTCATGGCCGCGCTGCTGATGACCGCCGTCGCCGCGCTGACGACGATCGGCCTCACTGCGCCAGTCGGTGCCCAGAGCGTCTACGGCGACAGTTCGGTCTACGGCAGCAATGCCTACGGGGCCGGCGCTGCGAGTGAGTCAGTGCTGCCGCCGAACACGGGATTCGGACGCTTCGTGCAGAACGCCCTCGAGCACCCTCTGCTGATCTGGGGATCTGGGATGCTCCTCGTGGCCGCCGTCATGGTGGCAATCGGAAGAACAAAACGACGTAAGCAGGAGAACTAATGCATGGCACGATTACCGCAAGTCGGTGGAGATAAAGGTAACTGGGGAGATATCCTCAACGACTACCTCAAGCAGGCCCACGCCGACGACGGAACCCTTAAAGCCGGCATCGTCGGCGCACCGCAACTGAAGCCGAGCTCCGTCACAGGAGATGCGCTCGCCAGCAACAGCGTCAATGCCAGCAAGATCGCCGAGGGGGCCGTTGGTGCCGCTCAGCTCGCTGATGGGTCCGTGACTCGGTCGAAGGTGGCTGGTGCTGGGCAGGCTGACGGTATTGCAACCCTCGACCGGGACGGTCGACTACCGGAAACGCAGGTTCCGACACGGTTAGAAGCGCCGGAGCTTTCCAACACCATTGTCACGGTGGCGGATGCCATGCCCGAGGCCTACCTGAACGCGATCAGCGCACCTAACGGGGCAATCACGAGCATTACGCACGGAGAATTGTCCGCGTCGTTCGGCAACTCCCCGGCGACTGTCACGGGCGATCGCATCACGCATTCACCGACCACAGCATCGAACAGCGCCGCCTACATCCAGGCCGATATCGGCGGGCCGTGCCGACGCGTCGGCATGGAGTTCGAGATTCCAAACGCCGGAAATGGCACCCTCGCGATCGTCATCCCCAACACATCCTGGGCGGGTGGGATTGTCAACGCTGGGCTGCATACCACCGTCACAGCGGCGGGCATCGTTTCGTCGGGCCGGAACGTGGGCGGCACGAACACCGGCACCAACACGACCCGCGTCGGGCCGCTCACCGGAGTGCACAGCATCGAGGCGCTCCTGGACGACGTGCGCGAAGAGATCACCATCCTTCTCGACGGGGTAGAGGTTCTCCGCTACACCGACGCCATCGCGTTCACGATGCTCTCCGACTTCGCGATCTGGGAACTCTTCCAGGCGAACGGGACATCCGGCGTCCCGTCGTTCATCCGCTCGGCATGGGCGGGCAAGCGGACGCTGATCCCGCCGACCGCGCGCGGCGCACGCATCGAGCGCGTCCGCAAGGGGTACGGCAACACGTTCGCCACTCCGGCATCCATTAGCCTTCCGACGACGTACCGTGCCGTGCTCGGCATCGGCGCTCTGGGCGTCTACTTCCCGCCGTCCGGGCGACTGCTGTGCGAGTACGAGGTCTGGATCAGCGCGAACGCGCTCACCGCTGGCGTGCGACGCGTCTACGGATCGATCGCGTCATCGCAGGACAAGGCTCTGATGTACGGCGGCCAACTCGGTCTTGCGCGATGCCGCACTATCGTCAGCGGCACGCCTGGCGCGCTACAGATCCTCTCGCCGCAGATGTGGGCAGAGGATGCCTCCGGCACCGTCACCGCCACTATCAGTGCAACTTCTGGACCCGCCGTGATGATGGCTACACCTATCGAGGCCGTCGTGCCAACGAGCTAGCCCACCGATTGCCCACAACTAGTTGACCGACCAGCCCTCAGGCAGATTCATTGTGTTCGGGTCCTGTCGCTCCGCCCATATAGCGCCATCGCTGACCAGCCCTTCGACCCCGCCCGGCGGGGTCTTTCGCCACCATTGCAGCGACACCTCCACGGCGCGCTCACGGAAGGTTCGCATGTGGACGGCGATACGGGGGTCGGCGGTCCACGAGAACACGCTCCAAACGGGCCAGACCGGCATGTTCCAGCCGACCCGCAGTACCGCCATGCGTTCGGCAAAGCCGACGTCGAGTTGCAGCGTGGACTCGGGTAAGACGAATCGCCTCGTGAAAACGCCTGGCATCGTCGGGTGGGGGTGGACATGGAAGTCGACGTCGATGAGTTCGTTGTCGATCTGCACGGTCGGTGGTTGCCAGGACTCTTCGCGCATGTTGAAGTCGAGCACCGGCTGGAACCGATCTCCGGATTGGAAGATCGACACGAACGCCCACGGTCGGGAGTGCTCATCCCTGTCGCGAATCAGCGTGACCAGCTCGTCAATGCCACGTTCAGATCGCCGCCATGGCGTTGATACGTCGCCCGCGTAGTGGCTGGCGACGTAGGCATTGCGGCGCTGATCCACGGAACCGAGCCCGACGCCCCAGCCTGCGAGGTAGAAGTAGGCGCCGACGTTGGTGAGCGGGTCGAGCCCGTGGTCTCGATAGAGGACGGCGAGTTCGTCGAAGGCGCGCTCCGGGATCCCGTCCCCGAGCGCTTCGACCAAGTAGAACAGTCCGGATATTCGGGTAACTGCGGGTTTGCCGTCGCCGCGCATCACCGCCGCCACTGCGCCCGGTTGTCGCGATCCATGCCAGCGACACGGAGCCCAATGCGCATGCTGTTGAGAGCAGCCCACTCGCGGTGCTGAGTGCCCCGGTCGGAAGTCGAGCCGTCCTGTATCTTCGCGTCTCAAGCAAGGGGCAGTTAAACACCGACTACGACCCAGAAGGCATCTCCATACCGGCACAACGCGTGGCCTGCGAACGAAAGGCCGAGCAACTGGGCCTGACGGTTGTCGCGGAGTTCATCGAGCCTGGTCGTAGCGCCACGGAGATGACTAAGCGCGTTGCATTCCAGCAGATGCTCGAACGCATCCGTCGCGATAAGGACGTTGACTTTGTCATCGTTCACAAGCTGTCCCGCTTCACCCGGAACCGTCTCGACGATGCGATCGTGATGGCCGACTTGAACAAGCGCGGCGTCGAACTCATCTCCGCAACGGAACAGATCGACGCCAGCCCTGAGGGGCAGCTCATGCACGGCATCCTCGCCACCTTCAACCAATACCGATCCGCCGCGGACGGCGCGGACATCGCGTACAAGATGGGCCAGAAAGCCAAGAACGGCGGAACCCTCGGGCGAGCGCCCATCGGTTATCTCAACGCTCCCGACTTCTTCGAAGGGCGCAAGGTCAACAGCGTCATCGTCGACCCAGAGCGCGCACCCTTCGTCCAGCTCGCCTTCGAGATGTACGCAACCGGAGAGTCGACGCTCGAAGACATCGTCAACGAATGGGATGTGCGGGGGTTCACCACTAGGCGAACCGCGCACCATCCCGCTGGAAGCGTCGCAATCTCAACCATGGCGCGCCTCCTGCGTGACCGCTACTACATCGGTGAGACAACCTACAAGGGCGAGACGTTCAAGGGTCGGCATGAACCGATCATCGAGCGCGACCTCTTCAACAAGGTGCAGGACCTCCTTGACGCTACCGGGCACGCGGGTGAACGACGCCGCATCTACGAGAGCTATCTCAAGGGAAGCCTCTGGTGTGGAGAATGCTATGCGGAACGCGGTGACGTGAATCGTCGCATGATCATCCAGAGGGCTGTAGGTCGCACGAAAGCGGAGTACTTCTACTTCTTCTGCCGAGGACGTCAAGAAGGCGTATGCCGTTCTCGGCACCTTCCGATCGACGATGTCGAAGACGCAGTCATCGATCACTACCGAACCATCAGACTCGCGCCCGACTTCGTCGCTGCGGTCAAGGCGGGGCTCGATGAGATCATTCGTGACCAGCAACGGGTACAGGAGGTGCTTCGGCGTGACCTCGCTAACCAACGCAACCAACTCGAAGTCAAGGCCGACAACCTCGTCGATCTCGTTGCGACCGGAGGACTTGCTTCGGCGCGAGCGGCGGCACGCATTCGTGAAATCGAAGCGGAACGCGAGATCATCACGGAGCGGCTCAAAGGAGTCGTCGACGATGTTTCGACGGGCGTTCAGAGCATCCTCGGCTGGCTAGAGCTGTTGAAAGACCCGCACGAGCTGTACAAGAACGCAAGCAACGAAATGCGCCGCCAGCTCAATCAAGCGATCTTCACGAAGATCTTCGTGGTCGACAACGACAGAGTCGAATCTGAACTTACGGATCCTGCTCGTGCGCTCATCGAGGCGCAGGCAGCCTGGCGCGCAGCCGTGCTCGCCGCAGAAAATAAAACAGCGATCGATGCCGACGCATCGATCGCTAGTTTCGAGGAAACATTAAATGCCAACCACTTTGTCAATGGTTGGAGTAAGAACTATTTGGTGGACCTGAGGGGACTCGAACCCCTGACCCCCTGCATGCCATGCAGGTGCGCTACCAGCTGCGCCACAGGCCCAGATGCCGCTCCGTAGAAGCCGGAGCAACTTGAAAAGAGTACTACACGAATCCGCGCGAGCACCAATCGGCGGCAGCCGCCCGGGAGTGTCGTCACCGGGCTGGAACAACCGGGAGTGGCGGGGCGTTCTGTTCTTCGTGAGCATCCTCGACAGTCTGGTGATCGGCGCAGGGCAGGCCGGCCTCTCGGCGTCCTTCCACCTGTCGCGGCTCGGCATCTCGCACGTCGTCCTCGACGCGGATGAGCGACCTGGAGGCGCCTGGCAGCATCGCTGGGACGCCCTGACGATGAGCGACGTGCACGGTGTCGCCGAGTTGCCCGGCGACACGCCTCCGCCGCGTGACGGAGCCCGTGCCAACGTGGCCGTCCCCGACTACTTCGCGACATACGAGCGCACTCATGCACTCCCGGTGCTCCGACCGGTGCACGTGGAACGCGTCGAGGACGAAGACGGACTCCTTGTCGTGCGAGCGCGGGAGGGGGAGTGGACGACCCGCACGCTGGTGAACGCGACGGGGACGTGGTCGCATCCGTTCCTCCCGCACTACCCCGGGATGGAGACCTTCGTCGGAGAGCAGCTGCACACGGTCGACTATCCCGGCCCCGAGCACTTCCTCGGCAAGCGGGTACTCGTGGTGGGCGGTGGGGCGTCCGCGGTGCAGTTCCTCGGTGCCCTCGCCCCGATCACCGACACGCTCTGGGTCACCCGTCGGGAACCCGTGTGGCGGAACGACGACTTCACGCCCGAAGCCGGTGCGGCCGCGGTCGCTCTGGTCGAGCAGCGCGTCGCCGCAGGACTCCCTCCCGAGAGCGTGGTCAGCGTCACCGGACTCATGCTGCGCCCGCAGGAACGCGAAGCCGAGCGTCTGGGCGCCTATGCCGCACGTCGCCCGATGTTCGAGCGCATCGAGCCCGACGGCGTGCGCTGGGCCGACGGCAGCTTCGAGCACGTCGACGTCATCCTCTGGGCCACGGGTTTCCGTCCGGCCATCAGCCACCTGGCGCCCCTGCACTTGCGCAGCGCGGCCGGCGGCATCCAGCTCGACCGGAACGGCCGCGGCACGACCGCGGTCGCCGACCCGCGGGTGCAGCTGGTCGGTTACGGGCCGTCGGCGAGCACGATCGGCGCCAATCGTGCCGGGCGTTCGGCGGCGAAAGGTGTGCAGCGCGCGCTGCGGTCCGCCGGGGCGAGCGTCACCAGCGGTTGAGCACCTCTTCGGCGAAGCCCTCGATGCCGTCGACGCGCACCGGCGTACCCGTGTCGTCGTGCACCCAACCCGACCAGACGCCGAACAGCTGATCGGTCCGACTCGCGATGACCAGCGCATTCGTACGTGACATCTTGTCGTAGAACGGTGTGAACGTGAGGTCGGCGGTCGCACCGTGCACCTGCCAGGGGCGCATGAACTGCTCGGGGTCGTAGTCCCACACGAGTTCCTCGCTGATCTTCGACAGGCGCCCGTCGACGAGCAGGGCGTTCTCGGTGGCCCCGGAGCCATCCGTCCACTTCGCGCCGAGCTGCAACCCGATCGTGCGGCCGTCGACGATGCCGCTACCGGCGGCCCAGTTCCACCGCACCTGATACGGCCAGCGCCCGCGTCCGTGGTCGAGCACCGCCCAGCTGCCCACCGGCACGTCGTGGGCGGTGCCGTCGATGGCGATGCTGCCGGTCGTCGGCCGCGCCACATCCTTCACGGTGTACTGGAACCGGCGGATGTCGTCCCCCCGACGCCAGGGCACGACCACGCCGAGTGACTCGTGCTCGAGCGGCCGCGCGGCGAGCAGGTCGAAGGACACGCGAGGAGCGGTGCCGCGCAGACGCGTGCCGTCGAACACCTCGTCGACGTCGAGCGTGATGCGGCGGGTCCGGGCCCGCACCGGGCCGTCCCCGAGCGATGGCGGCAGCGTCGCGGAGCGCGCTCCGGGGGAGATCACGGTCGATCCGATGTCCTCGCCGGTCGCCCGGTCGAGTACCCAGACCTCGTGCAGCGCCAGGTAGTCGACGCACGACACGGTGAACGCGATGATGTGCGACGGCGTCATCACGTTCCAGTACTCCCAGCGCTTGTTGCGCCCCCAGCGGCCTCGACCGGGGATGCCGGATGTGTCGTGCAGAGGCGTTCGAGACCAGCCGAGCGCATCGCGGTTCAGTGCCCCGTCGGGAGTCGTGAGCGAGACGGGCGCGGTGATCTCGCGCTCGATCAGCGGTGTGGGCATCGTCGTCCTGCTGTCGGGAGGGATACCGTTCGGGTCGGCATCGTTGACCCGAGTGTAGAGGACCCGGTGCCGCCGTACGAGGGACCCGGCACACGGATCCGTGTTCGGGCGGAGACCGGCGCCTGGCTACGCTGAACAGCATGCTCCGCATCGTGTTCCTCGTCGTCTGGCTGCTGCTCTCCGCCTGGCTCGTCATCTGGGTCGGCGAAGGGCTGTTCGGCGTGGATCAGCGTCATTCGATCCTCCCGTTCGCCGGTGAGGACACCCTCGGCGGCCCGATCATCATCGGCGTCGCGTGGGGCCTGCTGCTGACGTTCGGCGGGATGCTGTCGGGCCTGGCGCGTCGCAGGACCCCGCGCGGTGAGGCGCAGATCGGGGTCGGCACGATCGTCGAGGTCACCCGCACCGGGATGACCGTCAACGATGTGCCGCAGTACGACCTCTTCATCCGCGTGAACCCGGGTGCGGCCGATGACTTCATAGGGCAGCTCCGTACGCTCGTGCAGCCCACGGATCTCGCGACGCTCCAGGTGGGGCTTCCGGTCCCGGTGCGCTACAGCGTGACCGACCAGGACACGGTCGAGCTCGCGGACCTCAGCGACCCCGCTGTGCGCGACGCGATGCTGCAGTGGCGCATCGACCGAGGCTTGATCGACCCCCGCCAGGTACGGGCGCGCACCAGCGGGACGCAGGTGCCCGCGTCGGTGCTCGAGGTGCGGCCGACGGGCCGACGTCGCGAGGGGCAGAGCGAACTCGCGCTGCGCGTGCTCATGGCACCCGAAGGGGCGGCGACGTGGGAGGCCGACACGACCGTGTTCGTCTACCCCCAGGCGATCCCGCATCTCCAGGTGGGAGCTCCCGTATGGGCGTTCTACCGCCGGGAGGACCCGCAGACCGTCGCGGTGACCATCGAGAAGGAGACGGCACGATGAACCCGATGGACACCCTCGTCTGGCTGGTGAACTTCCCGGCCTCTCACGGATACGCCATGGTCTTCATCGCGGGGTTCTCGACCCTCGGGCTGTTCGCGCTGTCGGCGCGGGGTGCGGTTCCGGGTGAGGCGCTGCGGAGCATCCGGGAGCGGGAGGGCCTCCTGCACCCCACGGAGCACCCGCGAGGTCGGGTCTGGGCCGGCGTCGTCCGTATCGGTGCCCGCGTGCTGGCGCTGGTCATGGTCGGATCGCTCGTGATCGGGATCCTCAGCCTCACCGGAGTGCCCGTGACCCGGGCCTACATCTACGACAACGGCCGCCCCACCACCGGCACACTGGAGGGGGACTGGGTGACGTTCACGACCGCCGAGGGCGTCGAGTACACGCTGGAGAGCAACTTCTTCACTCCCGCCGTGTACCCGGATCGCGATGCGTTCCTGACGAGCGGGGAACCGGTGGTCGTCCGCTACCTGCCGAGTCATCCGCAGGCGTTCGTGATCGACAGCGATCAGACCCCGCGCTGAGGTCGGAGGGGGCGCGTAGGGTGAGGGTATGTCGCGCATCATCGTCTTCGGCGGCCACGGCCGCATCGCCCTTCTGCTCGCGCCACTGCTCGTCGCTCGCGGTGATGAGGTCACCGGCGTGATCCGCAACCCGGAGCACGCCTCCGATGTCGAAGCGACGGGGGCCGAGGCCCTCGTCGCGGATATCGAGAATCTCGACGTGGACGAGCTCGCCGAGATCATCCGCGGGCACGACGCGGTCGTGTGGTCGGCCGGTGCCGGTGGCGGATCACCGGAGCGCACGTACGCGGTGGATCGTGACGCCGCTCAGCGATCGATGGATGCGGCCGAGCGGGCGGGCGTCCGCCGCTACGTGATGGTGTCGTGGCTCGGATCCACGGCCGATCACGGTGTCCCGGAGGGCGACTCCTTCTTCCCGTACGCGGATGCGAAGTGGGCGGCCGACGAGCATCTGCGCGGCAGCGGGTTGGAAGGCACGATCCTCGCTCCCGGCACGCTCACGTTCGACGAGCCGACCGCGCGGATCCAGATCGACCCAGCGGGCAGCGGAGCCGTGTCGCGGGCAGACGTCGCCGGGGTCATCGCCGCATCGCTCCACGGACCGTGCACCATCGGCCGCACGATCCGTTTCGGCAACGGCGACGCCGCCACGGCGGTGCCGATCACCGAGGCGCTCGGCTGCTGACGCGTCCACACCGCACCGGACCCGTCATGTCCCGATACCGTCGCTGGGCCGCAGGAGCGCTGGCGGTCGTCGCGACGGCGGCACTGTGCGCCTCACCGGCAGCGGTCGCTTCGACCGCCCCGTCGACGGCTGCCTCCCGCACCTCCGCCGCGGTCTCCCCGGTCGCGGAGCCAACCGGCCCGGCCGCGCATGCGACCGCTCTCGTCAAGGAGATGTCGGTGGCCGAGCAGGCCTCCGCCGTGGTCATGGGGCACGTGTCGGGAACGGATCCCGCCGCGCTCCGGGCATACATGAGTTCCGGTCTCGGCGGGTTCATCCTCATGGGAGCGAACATCCCCGACTCGGAGTCCCAGCTGCAGGCTCTCACCGCCGCGATGACCATCGATCCCGCGTTGCCGCCGCTGATCGCTGTCGACCAGGAGGGCGGGATCGTCTCGCGTCTGCACGGCGATGAGTACGCGGCCTCCACCACGCTGAAGCGGCAGCCGGTCGACGCCACCTCGGCGGCGTTCACGGCTCGAGGGTCGCTGGTGGCCCGCGCGGGGATCACGGTGAACTTCGGCACCGTGGCCGACTTCACGGCCGACTCGGGAACCTTCATCTACGGTCGCGCGCTCGGCACCGATCCCGCGAGCGCCGCGGATCGCGTGTCGGCCGCCACCACCGCGCAGGAGCAGTTCGTCGCTTCGACGCTCAAGCACTTCCCCGGACATGGTGCAGCCCCCGGAGACTCGCATTCCGCGATCCCGAGCACGAGCATGGGGCTCGACGAATGGCGCAGTACGGAGGCTGTCCCGTTCGCGGCGGGCGTCGATGCCGGAGCATCTCTCCTCATGTACGGGCATCTCGCCTACACGGCCGTGGACGCCCTGCCCGCCTCCCTCTCGGCGAAGTGGCACGAGATCGCCAGGGAGGAACTCGGCTTCGAGGGGGTGGCGGTGACCGACGACCTCGGGATGCTGCTGTCGTCGGGGAATCCCGCCTACGCGGATCCCGTCGCCAACGGTGTCGCCGCGATCGCCGCCGGCAACGACCTGGTGCTGATGATCGCGGGCTCCGATGCGCAGACCGCGGGCAAGATGGCGGCCGGGATCGCGGCGGCGGTCGAAGCCGGCACTCTGCCGAAGGAGCGGCTCGAAGAAGCGGCGACGCGGGTGCTCACGTTGCGAACCCAACTGTCCGCGGCGTCGGCGCGATGGACGCTCTGCGCCGACTGCGAACAGGCGGAGTGACGCTCAGGCCGCTTCTCGTGTGCCGTCGCCGAGCCACGCGTCCAGCAGAGCCCTGCGCAGCGCGGTGCCGCGTTCGGCGAAGACGCGCTGCCGGCGCACATACTCCGCCTTGCCCTCCGGCGTCTCGATGCGGACGGGGGTGACATCCCACGCCGAGAGATCGTACGGCGCGGCCTCCATGTCCAGCAGCCGGATGTCACGCGCCAGCTCGAACGAGTCGAGGAGGAGTTCGCCGGGGATGAGCGGCCCGAGCTTCGTCGCCCACTTGTAGAGGTCCATCCCCGCGTGCAGACACCCCGGTTGCTCGAACAGCGGCTGGTCCTCGCGGCTCAGGGGCGTGCGATTGCGGGGGACCGCCTCCGGGGTGAAGAACCGGAACGCGTCGAAGTGCGTGCAGCGCAGGTCATGACTCTCGACGACCGCATCCGTGCCCGCCCGTCCCAGACGCAGCGGCACCGCGTGACGGTGCTCGTCCGCCTGGTACACCATCGCCCACTCGTGCAGGCCGAAGCAGCCGAACTGGCCGGGGCGCGACGCCGTGCGGCGCAGCATCCGCTCCACGAGCGCGGCGAGGTCCGCCTTCTCCTGCGCGAAGGATCGGGGATCGGGCACGACACCGCCTTCGGTCTCGCCCGGCGAATACCAGCGCCACGAGAGACGTTCGGGCGCGTCCTGCAGCTCGACATCGGCTCCCGGGTGCCAGCGCCGAAGCTGTGCCGGCTTGTACGAGTAGTACGTGAACAGGAAGTCCCACACGGGGTGCTTCTCGGATCGGGAGGAGCGCTCGCGATGCGCGGCGGTCAGCGCGTCGGCGCGCTCGTGATGCGCCTGCTCACGGGTGAGCCATTCTTCGCGGGGGAGCGCCCTCTCGATCAGCGTGTGCATGTGCGCTGTGGTCTCGTCAGTGCAGGATGCCGGCTTCACCGAGCAGGTCGCGAAGCCCGGCGCCGTCTTCGGCACTCACCCACGGTGCCACGTCTTCGGAATGCGGCTCTCGGCCGGCACGACCGCCGGCGAGCACGGCTTCTGCGGGCAGCAGGCGCCGGATGGCGACCCCGGCGACCGAATCGGGATGCTCGTCCATGAACTGCGAGTAGATGGATTCGTCGTGCTGGCCGTCATCGCCGATCAGCAACCACTTCACGTCGGGGAATTCCGCCGCGAGCCGGCGCAGGTTGGTGAGCTTGTGCTCACGCCCGCTGCGGAACCAGCGCTCATGCGTCGGGCCCCAGTCGGTCAACAGCATCGACCCCGCCGGGAAGAGGTGGCGACCGAGGAAGCGCCAGAGGGTCGGAGCGACGTTCCACGCACCGGTCGACAGGTACACCATCGGTGCTCCGGGGTGCTGTCGCAGCAGCTGGTCGAGCAGCACGGCCATTCCGGGCACGGGGAGGCGGGCATGCTCATCGAGCACGAAGGAGTTCCAGAAGGCGATGAACGGACGCGGCAGGGCCGTGACCATCACGGTGTCGTCGACATCGGACACGACGCCGAACGTGGTGTCCTTGGCGACGATGAAGGCGCCGGCTTCGACGGGCTCCTGCCCCTCGACCGAGATCATGAAGTTCTGCCAGCCGGGCTCCAGGTCGACGGGGATCTTCGCATCGACCACGCCACCGCGATCGGCGACCAGCTGATGCGTCGTCTCGCCGACATGCACGGTCACGGTCGCGTACCCGACCGGGATCCCGACGAAGCTGCGCCAGCCGCGCACGCTCGCCGGCTCGCCGTCGCGGGTGCGACGCTGCGGGGGCACGATCAGCACTCGACCCACGACCCGCACCCAGCCCGGACCGCCGTAGCCGGGGAACGGGAGGATCGTGGCGACACGGCCACGACGGCGCGCACGACCTTCACGCCAGACATGGAGGCGATGCTCGAGTCGGGCGAACCAGTGGATCCGGGGGGCTGGGGGAGCCGATGCCATTGACTCAGTCTTTCACGTCGGAGTCGGCTGCCGACTCCCGGGCCTCCTGATGACGGGCTTCGAGCCGCTGCAGCAGTTTCTTGCCGAGGAATGCGAGGAGCAGGAACAGCGCGATGACGCCGACGAAGATGTAGCCGGCGAAGTGCACGCGATCGACGAGTTCGCGGAAGCTGCCGGCCGCGAGGGAGGTCACGCTCACATACGCGGTGGCCCAGAGCACGCACGCCGGAGCGGTCCAGGCCAGGAACTTGCGATACGGGTACTCGCTCATGCCGACGGTGAGAGGCACGAGGGAGTGCAGCACCGGGAGGAACCGGGACAGGAAGATCGCGATGCCGCCGCGGCGTTCGAGATAGTTCTCGGCACGGACCCAGTTGTGCTCGCCGATCCTGCGGCCGAGCCACGACACGCGGATGTGCGGGCCGAGCCAGCGTCCGAGCCAGAATCCGATGCTCTCGCCGATCAGCGCTCCGATCACGACGGCGACGCCCATCGCGATGCCCTCCCACACGGTGGCTACGCCCATCGAGGCGATGATGACGATGGTGTCCCCGGGGACGATGAGGCCGATCAGGATGCTGGTCTCCAGCATGACGGCGAGCCCCGCGACCAGTGTGCGCGTGATCGGATCGATCGACTGCACGGTGTCGAGGAGCCAGAGCAGGAGGTCGTCCACGTCATGAGAATACGGGAGCGACCCGGTCCTAGGCTGGAAAGGTGCCCGAACAGCTGACCGCTCGCCCCCTTTCCTCCTGGGTGGAGCCGTGGGCCGTGTTCCGGATGCTCGAAGCGCGCGTCGCCGATGTCTTCTGGCTCGACGCCGGCGCGGATGCCGCGCAGGGCTGGAGCTTCGTCGGCACGGGGGAGCGGTCGTCGCTGCCGCGGGATGTGGCACTGGATGCGGCTCCGACCGATCGCACCCGTCCGCCCTTCTCCGGTGGGTGGGTCGGCTGGCTCGACTATGAGTCCGGTGCCGCGGCCGCCGGCGCCCCGGTGAGTCGGCCCGTCGACGAGCCGGGCGGCTCCTGGCTGCGCGCCACACATGTCGTCGCGTTCGACCATGCCGCGCGGCGCACCTGGGTGCTCAGCGCGGACGACGAGCTCCCCTCGTGGACAGCGGAAGTCTCCGCCGTCCCGCAGCCGGCGGACGACACGGTCCCCCTGAAGGTCCCCGACGGTGCGCGTCGCGTCGCCGAAGCGCGCCACGATCCGCACGAGTACGCCGTGCTCATCGAACGCTGCCGCGACCTGATCCGCGCCGGCATCGCGTACCAGCTGTGCCTGACGACGCGGTTCACGGTGGCCGGGGCGCATGATGACGTCGAGGTGTACCGTCGCCTGCGCGCTGCGACGCCCGCGCACCACGGCGGCTTCGTCCGCATCGGCGGCCGTACCCTGCTGAGCGCCAGCCCCGAGCAGTTCCTCCACGCCGAGGGGGGTGTCATCCGTACCCGCCCCATCAAGGGCACCCGGCCCCGCGGTGCGGACCCGGAGGAGGATGCCGCGCTGGCCGCAGAACTCGCGGCGGATCGCAAGGAGCGCGCGGAGAACGTCATGATCGTCGATCTGATGCGCAACGACCTCTCCCGCGTGTGCGAGCCGGGGAGCATCCGCGTCGACGGACTGTGGGTGGTCGAGAGCTACCCGGCCGTGCACCAGCTCGTGAGCACCGTGAGCGGTGTCGCCACGGCCGGGACGACCGTCGGTTCGCTGCTCGACGCGGCCTTCCCCGCCGGCAGCATGACGGGCGCCCCCAAGCTCTCCGCGATGACGAGACTGCACGAGTTGGAAGGCGGGCCGCGCGGCGTCTACGCCGGCTGCTTCGGGTACATCGGGGCGGACGGCGTGCTCGACCTCGCCATGGTCATCCGCAGCATCCTGATCGACGGCGACCAGGCGGTCGTCGGCGCGGGCGGAGGCATCACCTGGGGATCGGTCGCCGCATCCGAAGTCGCCGAGGTCGCGACCAAGGCGCGAGCTCCCCTCGCCGCGCTCGGTGCGGAAATGCCGGGGGTCTGGCGTTCCGATATCCTGAACTGATCCCGCTTTTTCCTTCAGATTGGTCGTGCGTTCGTTGTCTGAGAACCTGTCCACCGCTCCCGCCGATGACGAGACTCCGTCGGCGCACGCCATCCAGACGAAGTGGCAGAAGTACTGGGCGGAGAACGGCACGTTCCTCACCGGCGGGGAGGAAGACACCCGCCCGCGCAAGTACGTGCTCGGGATGTTCCCCTACCCGTCCGGTGACATGCACATGGGGCACGCCGAGAACTACGCGTACGTCGACATGGTGGCCCGGTTCTGGCGTCACCGCGGGCACAACGTGCTCAACCCGATCGGCTGGGACTCCTTCGGCCTGCCCGCGGAGAACGCGGCGATCAAGCGCGGCGCCGACCCTCGGGAGTGGACCTACGCGAACATCGATCAGCAGAAGCAGAGCCTGAAGGAGTTCGGCACCTCCTACGACTGGACGCGCGTCCTGCACACGTCCGACCCCGAGTACTACCGCTGGAACCAGTGGCTGTTCCTGAAGCTGTACGAGCGCGGGCTGGCCTATCGCAAGAAGAGCCCGGTCAACTGGTGCCCCAACGACCAGACCGTGCTGGCGAACGAGCAGGTGGTCGACGGTCGCTGCGAGCGCTGCGGTGCCGAGGTCATCAAGAAGAAGCTCACGCAGTGGTACTTCCGCATCACCGACTACGCCGACCGGCTGCTCGACGACTTGAACCAGCTCGAGGGCTTCTGGCCGCACAAGGTGCTGCAGATGCAGCGCAACTGGATCGGACGCTCGATCGGTGCGGACGTCGACTTCGTGATCGAGGGTCGCGAGGAGCCGGTCACCGTCTTCTCGACGCGCCCCGACACGCTGCACGGAGCCACCTTCTTCGTCGTCGCCCCCGATTCCGATCTGGCGTCCGAGCTGGCGGCGGATGCGCCGGACGAGGTGCGCCAGCGCTTCCGCACCTACCTGGAGCAGGTGCAGAAGGAGACGGACATCGCCCGGCAGTCCACGGACCGCCCGAAGACCGGTGTCTTCCTCGAGCGCTACGCGATCAACCCGGTCAACGGCGAGAAGCTGCCGGTGTGGGCAGCCGACTACGTGCTCGCCGATTACGGTCACGGTGCCGTCATGGCCGTGCCCGCCCACGATCAGCGCGACCTCGACTTCGCCCGCGCGTTCGACCTGCCCGTCAAGGTCGTGGTCGACACGACAGCTCCTGTCACCGGCGCGATGCCCGTGATCGAGGTCGACGACGAAGGGGTGCCGATCGACACCGGCGCCGCGCTCGACGAGCAGAACCCGGCATCCACCGGCATCGCGTTGACCGGCGAAGGCCGCATGATCAACTCGGGTGCGCTGAACGGACTGTCCAAGCGCAACGCGATCGCCCGCGCGATCGAGCAGCTGGAGGCATCCGGCACCGGACGCGCGGCGAAGAACTACCGCCTGCGCGACTGGCTGATCTCGCGTCAGCGCTTCTGGGGCACTCCCATCCCGATGCTGCACACCGAGGACGGGGACATCATCCCGGTTCCCGAAGACCAGCTGCCGGTGAAGCTGCCCAGCGTGGAAGGTCTCGACCTCTCTCCCAAGGGCACCTCGCCGCTCGGGGCGGCGGAGCGCTGGGTGCGCACCACGGCCCCCGGGACCGGCGACCCGGTGCTGCGCGACACCGACACCATGGACACCTTCGTCGACAGCTCCTGGTACTTCCTGCGCTTCCTGTCGCCGAACAGCGACACCGTGGCGTTCGACCCGGCTCAGGCCGACCGGTGGGCGCCTGTCGACTCGTACATCGGTGGTGTCGAGCACGCGATCCTGCACCTGCTGTACGCGCGCTTCATCACGAAGGTGCTGTTCGACATGGGGCTGATCGACTTCACCGAGCCCTTCACGACGCTGATCAACCAGGGCATGGTTCTTCTCGACGGATCGAAGATGTCGAAGAGCAAGGGCAACCTGGTCGAGTTCTCGTCGAGCATGATCGACCCCGGTGCCGATGTCGTCCGTGTCGCTCTGGCCTTCGCGGGCCCGGTGGAGGATGACATCAACTGGGAAGACGTCTCCACGGCCGGTGCGCAGAAGTTCCTGGCCCGCGTGCTGCGGATCGCCGGCGACGTCGCGAGTCCGGTCGACGTCGTGTTCGACGGTGGGAACCCCGCACTGCGCCGCGCGACGCACAAGCTGCTCGCCGAGGCCCCGGCTCTCGTGGAGCAGACCAAGTTCAACGTGCTGGTCGCCCGCCTCATGGAGCTGGTGAACCTCACCCGCAAGACGATCGACGGTGCTGCCGGTGCCGCCGATCCCGCCGTGCGTGAGGCCGCCGAGACGATCGCCGTGATGCTCGACCTGTTGGCCCCGCACACCGCCGAAGAGGTGTGGGAGATCCTCGGTCACGAGCCCTCCGTCGGCCTGGTGCCGTGGCGGTCCGCCGATCCGGCGCTGCTGGTCGAGGACACGATCACCGCCGTCGTGCAGGTGGGCGGCAAGGTCCGCGCACAGCTCGAGGTCTCGGCGCGCATCGGCGAGAGCGAGCTCGAAGCGCTGGCTCGCGCGGACGAGCGCGTGATCCGTTCGATCGGTGACCGCGAGATCGTCAAGGTCGTCGTGCGCGCGCCCAAGATCGTCAGCATCGTCGTGAAGGGCTGATCGGCTCTCACCGCGCGGACTGCATCCGGCCCCTGGTGCTCGCTCTCGTGAGCGCCAGGGGCCGTCGCCGTCATCCCCTTCGCGCTGCTCTGCGGGCCTGAACGACGCGCATGATCGCCTCGATGCCGATGACGCCGAGAAGCGGGACGGCCACGCCGAGGATCGCTCCGAGGGCGATGTCGTGGACGTAGTGGACGCCCTGTGCGACGCGTCCGACGGCGACGACGGAGGCGAGCGCGATCGCCGACCATGTGAGCCACGACCGTCCGACGGCGACGGCGATCACTGCGGCGGCGCCGAATGCGAGGGTCGCGTGGTTCGAGGGCAGCGACCAGTCTCCGGGCGGCGGGCACTCACCGGCGATCTGCCAGACCGCGCACGGACGCGCCTGGGCGAAGAGCAGCTTTCCGCCCTCGCTCAAGAGGTAGGCCAGGACCACGCCGACGGCGGAGGCTGCGATGTGCACGCGTCGTTCATGGTGGTTCCACCATGCACGAGCCATGACCGCTGCCGTGGCGGCGGCGAGCAGGAGGAGCCCCGCTTCGGAGATCAGCTCGACCGCGGGGACGGCCGAGCCTGCAGAGCTGAGCCATCGGGTGCCGACCACGCTGAGGCTCCCCGGCAACGGGACGATCAACAGGAGGGCGGCGAGTGCCGAGGCGATGCCCAGGGGCAGGACGGAGCGCACGGACAGACGAGTGGAGGGCATGCTCACGACGCTACGGACAGTGGGCTCGGGTGAGCATCGGTCGGAGGATGTAGCCGGGTCGGTCGTGCGGCTGAGTTGCGCGGGTCGGTGCTCCTCTGCACCATCTGCGCCCGACGGCGGTTGTCCACGGCTCCGGTCTGTGGGGTACGGGGAGTCTGCCTCGCGCACCTAGCTTGGCCGGATGGCATCCCCGCAAGCACCACCTCCGCCGCGGCGTCGACTGCGTCTGAGCATCGGCGCCGGGGTGGTACTCGCGCTCGTGGTGCTGTCTGCCGCCGTCGGCCTCGGCATCCTCCGCGGCCAGGCCGCGCCGACCGCATCCGTACCGTTGACGGAAGCCGCGACGGCCGCCGGCGCGTCCGGTGAGCTGTACGTGCACGTCCTGGGCTCCGTCACCCATCCCGGCCTCTACGTGCTGGACCTGGACGCCCGCCTCGTCGATGCGCTGGCAGCGGCCGGGGGAGCCACCGATGATGCCGACCTGGCGGCGGTCAACCTCGCGAGGCTGCTCGAAGACGGCGAGCAGATCGTCGTCCCGGCCGTCGGCGCAGCGACCGATGCACCGGGAGCGGGGCCGCCGGGTGACGACCGCGTCGACCTCAACACCGCGGATCAGGCCGCCCTGGAGACGCTGCCGCGCATCGGTCCGACGCTGGCGGAGCGGATCATCGCCTGGCGCGACGAGAACGGGCGCTTCGGGTCCGTCGACGACCTGCTCGCGGTTCCCGGCATCGGCGAGAAGCTGCTCGCCGGCCTGCGCGACGGAGTCAGGGTGTGAAGGCGCGCGACCTCCGTCTCCTCCCTCTCGCGCTGGTTGTCTGGGGCACCGCCCTGCTCTGCGTACTGATACCCGAGGCGGCCTGGTGGTGTGCGGCCGCCTGCGGTCTCGTGGCGAGTCTGGTGCTGATGCTGCTCGTCCGGTGCCCGCGAACCTGGGTCTCGCGGCTGACCGGCGGTCTGGCCGTCGTGCTTCTCGCGGGAGCCTCGGCCGCGGCCTTGACGGTCGGGTTCGCCCTCCCCGCACGGGAGGAGGCGATGTCCTGGGACGGTCGCGTGGTGGAGGCCACAGGGGAGATCACCTCCTCGGCGTCGGTCGGTCGCGACGGGCGGCTGTGGTTCGAGGCATCGACATCCACGCTCGGACCGCCGGGGCGCGCGAGCGATTCGTCGGCGCCCGTGCGCATCGGAGTGGACCCGGGCGACGGGTTCGACCTCGGCGCGCGCATCCGCGTCATCGGCGAGGCCGCCGCCACCGATGCGGGCGAGCGATCGGCGCTCGTGGTCTTCGCGAACGATGCCGAGTTCGTCGAGCCGGCATCGGGAGTGTTCGGCGTCGCAGCGGCGCTCAAGCACGCCTTCGTCGAGCGCTCCCTGCGGCTTCCCGAGCCCGGGGCGGGCCTTCTGCCGGGCCTCGCCGTGGGGGACACTCGGGCGGTGTCGATCGAGCTGAACGACGACATGCGCACGAGCGGTCTCAGTCACCTCACCGCGGTGAGCGGGGCGAACTGTGCGATCGTCGTCGGCGGGATCTTCTGGATCGCCGCCCTGTGCGGTGCGGGGCGAATGCTGCGGGTCGTCCTCGCTGTCGTGGGGCTTGCCGGGTTTGTCGTCCTCGTCACGCCGGAGCCGAGTGTGATCCGTGCGGCGGTCATGGCGGCCGTCGGGATGCTCACCCTACTTCTGGGCAAACCGAGCGCCGGAGCCGGCATGCTCTCGCTGTGCGCGGCGGGCATCCTCCTCGTCGACCCCTGGCTGGCCGCCACGCCGGGATTCGCACTCTCGGTCGCGGCCTCCGGAGCGTTGATCCTGCTCGCGCCTCCGCTCGCACGGGGGTTCGGCCGGATCATGCCCGGACCGGTGGCTCTGGCTCTCGCGGTCCCTTTTGCCGCACAGTTGGCCTGCGGCCCGATCATCGCCCTCTTCGCCGAGCAGCAGTCTCTCATCGGCATCGCCGCGAACATCATCGCGGCGCCCGCGGCCCCGATCGCCACCGTCGTCGGGCTGCTGGCATGTCTGGCCGCTCCGTTGCCGGGTCTCGCTGATCTGCTGGCGTCGTCCGCCTGGCTGCCCGCTGCCTGGATCGCGGCGACGGCGACGACGACCGCTCGCCTGCCGGGAGCACAGCTGTTGCTGCCCGCCGGGATCGGCAGCGCACTGCTCGTGGGTCTCGTGAGCGTGTGCATCGCGGTCGTCGTCATCAGATCCGGTCGACCGGGCACGGGAGCGGCGATCGGGCGTGGGGGACTCATCGTGCAGCGAGCCGCGGCGGCGGTCCTGATCGTCGTGCTCTCGCTCGCCGGCGCCCGGGTGCTCCTTGACGGACCACTCGCCACGGCCACGACGCCGGAGGGGTGGGCGATCGCCGCATGCGACGTCGGACAGGGCGATGCGCTGCTCGTGCGCTCGGCGGCGAGAGTGGCGCTGATCGACACGGGGCCCGCCCCGGAGCCGCTGGCGGCGTGTCTGCGGTCTCTCGGCATCGGACACATCGACCTTCTCGTCCTCACGCACTACGACCTCGACCACGTCGGCGGTGTCGCCGCCGTGCAGGGACGGGTGGGCGCGGTCCTCCACGGGCCGGCGCTCGAGGAGGACGAACGACGTCTCCTCGCCGACCTCGCCGCCTCGGGTGCACAGGTCGACGAGGCGTGGGCAGGCCAACGCGGCGACCTCGGCGATGCCGCGTGGCGAGTGCTCTGGCCGGTGCGGGGTTCGGCCGCCTTTCCGGCCGGCAACGACGCGAGCGTGGTGATGGAGTTCGATGGGGGAGGAGTGCCTCGGTCGCTCTACCTCGGCGACCTCTCGGCCGCACCCCAGCGGATGCTGCTCCGCACCGCTCGGCTGGGTCACTACGACGTCGTCAAAGTCGCCCATCACGGCAGCGCGGACCAGCACGCGGGTCTCTATGAGGCCGTGCAGGCTCGCGTGGCGCTGTTCAGCGTGGGAGCGGACAACGACTACGGCCATCCGCGCATCGAGACGCTCGACCTCCTGTCGGCGACCGGGGCGCAGGCGCTGCGCACCGATCGGCAGGGACGGAGCCTCCTCGGCACCGGCGACAGCGAGCTGCAGGTGTGGACGGAGAAGGTTGCTCCATGAGCGAGCGGGCAGCGGTGTCGGCGACCGCCGGTAGTCTGGATCCATGGCAGCTTCGCGTCCCCCTTCCCGCGGTGGTGCGAAACCCACGAAGGTCCCCCAGGTCTCCTGGCGAGAGCCTCGTCCCGCTCCGCTCGTGCTCGTCTCCGGGCCGGAAGAGGTCTGCGCCGAGCGCGCGATCGCCGGCGTCCGCGACTATCTCCGCGCCGAGGACCCCGCCCTCGAGGTCAGCGATGTGCGCGCCGACGACTACGCGCCGGGAACGCTGCTGTCCCTCACCTCCCCGTCCCTTTTCGGCGAACCACGCCTGGTTCGTGTCTCGGGCGTGGAGAAGTGCTCCGATGCTTTCATCCAGGAAGCGGTGTCGTACCTCGACAACCCGCAGGAGGGGGCGACCGTCATCCTCCGGCACACGGGGGCGAGCGTGCGCGGCAAGAAGCTGCTCGATGCGGTCCGCGCCGGCACCGGTGGAGGCATCGAGATCGCCTGCCCGGCGATCAAGCGCGACGGCGACCGGGTCGACTTCGCAGCGGGGGAGTTCCGCACCGCCAAGAAGCGCATCGCGCCGGCGGCGCTCCGTGCGCTGGTCTCCGCGTTCGCCGATGACCTCACCGAGCTGGCGGCGGCCTGCCAGCAGCTCATCGGAGACGTCGAGGGCGACATCTCCGAAGAAGTCGTCACCAAGTACTACGGCGGGCGCGTCGAAGTGTCGGCGTTCGTCGTTGCCGACACGGCGATCGCCGGCCGCTACGGTGAGGCGCTGGTCGCGCTCCGCCACGCACTGTCATCCGGTGCTGATCCGGTGCCGATGGTCGCAGCCTTCGCGATGAAGCTCCGCACCATGGCGCGGGTCGCCGGAAACCGCGAACCGAGCCGCCAACTCGCTCAGCGCCTGGGTATGAAGGACTGGCAGGTCGATCGTGCCCGCCGTGACCTCGCCGGGTGGAACGAGCGTTCGCTCGGAATGGCGATCCAGGCCACAGCGCGCGCCGACGGTGAGGTCAAGGGTGCCGCCCGCGATCCGATCTTCGCGCTCGAGCGCATGGTCACGGTGATCGCCACTCGTCGACCGTTCGGTGAGGAATAGTCACGCGTCCTCGCTCCGCAGAACGCCGCGGATCACTGCCGAAGAGCGAAGAAGGCCCGCCCCGAAGACGGGACGGGCCTTTCTCAGAAGCTTCAGCTCAGAGAGAAGCGACCTGCTTGGCGAGAGCCGACTTGCGGTTCGACGCCTGGTTCTTGTGCAGGACACCCTTGCTGACGGCCTTGTCGAGCTTGACGGCGGCCTTCTTCAGGCCGGCTTCGGCTGCGGCCTTGTCGCCGGCGGTAACTGCCGTGCGAGTCGTGCGGATGACCGTCTTGAGCTCGCTCTTCACGGCCTTGTTACGCTCGCGCGCCTTCTCGTTGGTCTTGTTGCGCTTGATCTGCGACTTGATGTTTGCCACGTGTGGACGCTTTCTGTACAGGAGTGTTCGGAATGCCGGCAGCAGAAGAGGGCTGCTGCACGGCGGTCGTGAGGGAAGAACCCACACGCAAGCCAAGAGCCGAGTCTACCAGCAGAGGGGGTGTAGACGCGAAACGGCCGACGGATTGCGAAACTCCGTCGCGGATCTCATGGTACTGGGTGCAGAATCATCACTATCCCGACACCGCTGTCAAGGAGCCAGATGACCCCCGAACGCGTTCCTCCGTCCGTGCCCGCAGGCCTTCGCTGGTCCGCCGCGACCTCCGCCTTCCAGATCGAGGGATCGCGTCCGACGGGAAGCACGGGACGCTCCATCTGGGACGACTTCCTCGAGAGGCCCGGCGCGATCATCGACGGATCGACGGCGGATCCGGCCTGCGACAGCTATCGGCATCCCGAAGCCGATGTGGCCCTCGCCGCGGGGTTGGGACTCGACCGCTATCGGTTCTCGATCCCTTGGGCGCGCGTGCAGCCGGACGGCCGAGGAGTCGGTGACAAGACCGCCCTCGATCACTACTCGCGGCTGGTCGACCTTCTCCTGGAGGCGGGAGTCGCGCCGTTCCCGACCCTTTTCCACTGGGAAATGCCGAGCGCGGTCGAGGTCGACGGCGGCTGGCTCGAGCGCGACACCGCCGAGCGCTTCGCCGACTACGTGACGATTGTGGCCGACCGCCTCGGTGATCGCGTGCGGCAGTGGTACACCCTCAACGAGCCGGCCATGACGACGTTGCAGGGATACGCGGTCGGCGCACTCGCGCCGGGGAGACAGCTGCTCTTCGGCGCGCTGCCGACCGCCCACCACCAGCTGCTCGCCCATGCCCGCGCTGCCTCCGTGCTGCGGGAGCGAGGCGCCTCCGCCGTCGGGCTCGCGAACAACCACACGTGGGTGCTTCCGCTGCACGACACAGCCGACGACCACCAGGCGGCCGCGCTCTACGACCTGATCCACAATCGGGTCTTCAGCGAGCCGCTCCTCACCGGCACCTACCCGGACCTGGAGTCGCTGGGCCTCCCGCCGATGCCGGTGCGCGACGGGGACCTCGAGGAGATCGGCGGCTCGATCGACTTCTACGGCATCAACTTCTACAACCCCACGACCGTGACGGCAGCAGCGGAGGGGAGTCCCATCCCCTTCGACATCGTGCCCACTCCCGGGGCTCCCGTCACCGGCTTCGGTCCCGAGTGGCCGATCGTGCCCGGAGCCCTCCGCGACCTCCTGGTCGACCTGCATGCCCGGCACCCCCGTCTTCCCCCGGTCATCATCGGTGAGAACGGAGCCTCGTTCCCGGAACCGCCGCGCGCCGGCCGCGTCGACGACACGGACCGGATCGCGTATCTGGCCGGGCACCTCGCCGCCGTCGGGGAGGCGATGGCAGCCGGAGTCCCCGTGGAGGAGTACACGGTGTGGTCACTGCTCGACAACTGGGAGTGGGCCGACGGCTACACCCAGCGGTTCGGGCTCGTCCACGTCGACTTCGAGACGGGGGAGCGGACGCCCAAGGCCTCCTACGACTGGTATCGCGACGTCATCGCGAGTGCGCGCGCAGCGGCAGCGACGGCGGTGGGGAGATGACCGAAGTCACCGGCACGCGCACCGTTCGAGCGGGAGCACGATGGATGTCGCTCTTCACGCTGGCGTGGCTCGCGATCTGGACCGTGCAGCTCACGCCGGTGCAGCTGCTCCTTCCCCTGCAGCTGGACACGCCGGAAGACGACTGGATCCGCGGCGTCGTCTCTTCCGGTCTGGTTCTCGGAATCGGCGGGCTCGCCGGCATCATCGCCGGTCCCGCGGCCGGAGCGCTCTCCGATCGTGCGGCGGCGGGGCGCCACCGTCGCCGTCCGTGGGCGCTCGGCGGCGTTCTGTTCACCGCGGTCTGCCTCGTCCTGACCGGATACGCGGAAGGTCCCTGGGCGGTCGGCGCCGGATGGGTGGGCGTGTCGATCGGCGTCGCGGTCTCGTCTGCCGCCTTCACCGCTCTCATCGCCGACCAGCTGCCGTCCACGCAGCGCGGTGCGGCCTCCGCGGCGGTCGGTTCCAGTCAGGCCGTCGGCATCGTGCTCGGCGTCGGCCTCGTCGTTCTCCTCGGACTCGGCATCCGCGACGGCTACCTGCTGCTCGCCGGCGTGATCGCGGTCATCGGATCGGCAGCCGCCCTGCTCCTGCCCGACCCGCCGAGTGTCGAGGCGATGCGCCCGAAGACGGTGGGGCGCCGTCGGCTGGCGTCTCTGCGCGACCGGGATTTCGCCTGGATGCTCTCCGGTCGCCTGGTGACGAACATCGGCAATGCACTCGGGACGGCGCTGTTCCTGTTCTTCCTCCTGCACGGGCTCGGCCAGCCGAGTGCCGTCGCGCAGGACAACCTCCTACTGCTCATCGTCGTGTACACGGTCTTTGTGGTGATCGCGTCCGTGGTGACCGGTCTCGTCTCCGACCGTACGGGCAATCGGCGCACGCTCGCGGTCGCCGCCACGGTGGTGCAGGCGGCATCGGGCGTTGCGATCGCGCTGGTGCCGACGTTCGAGATGACGATGGTGGCCGCGGCTCTGATGGGGCTCGGGTACGGCGCGTTCTCGACGGTGGGACTCGCCTTCGCCGCCGATCTGCTGCCGGATGAACAGGACCATGCGCGTGACCTCGGGATCGTGAACGTCACGGCCGCCCTCGGCCAGCTGATCGGACCGGTGCTCGGGGCCGCGCTGGTCGCCCTGGTCGGCGGGTTCTGGCTGGTGTTCGTCGCGGCAGCGGTGCTGTCCCTGGTCGGGGGACTGCTCACGGCGTTCGCGCGGGAGCCGAAGCGCTCATGACGGCTCTGCGTCCTGCTCCACCGTCGCGATCGCGAGCTGCAGCACCGCGTTGAAGATCCGCGGCCTCATGGCCGTGACCAGGTGGGTCGTGCGGGGGACGATGATCAGCTCGGCGTGTGAGGCGAGACGACGGAAGAGCGTCTCGTTCAGACGCAGCTGGTCGTACTGACCGTTCACGAACCAGAGGGGGATCTTGATGCGGGGGACCGCGGCGGCGACGTCGAGAGCTGCGAGGCTGCGGAGCGCGGCATCCTGCGTGTCGAGTGCGTAGCCGCCTGCGGCGAAGTCCGACCGCGTCTCGGCGGGGATGGTGGCCTCGAGCATCCGCGCGGTGAGCCACATCCCGCGGTCGGGGAGCGAGTCCACGGCCCTCGCGAAGAGCCGATAGGCACGCAGGCCCGCGCCGGAGGGGAGCGAGGTGCACGCGGCCGCGACCAGTCCGGCGACCGGCGGCGTCTCCGCGCCGCCGACGTAGGCGAGGCAGAGGAGCCCGCCCATCGAATGCCCGACGAGCACGACGGGCCCCTTCTCCGCCGCAGCGCGAACCGCGACGTCGATCGTGTGCAGCGCCTCATGGAGCGTGAAGTCCTCGCCCATCCGGGTGCCGTGTCCCGGCACGTCGACGGCTGTGGCGCCGTATCCGTGCGCTTCCAGATAGGCGAGCTGCGCGCGCCACATGGTGGCGGACGTGCGGATGCCGTGCACGAGGACGATCTGTGCGCTCACGCGTTCAGCTTAGGATCTCGGCGTCTATGCCGAGACCCCGCGTCACAACAACAGGCCGGCTGCTGTGACGCCGAGAGCCACGGCGAGGGCGAGAGCGAGAAGAGGCAGCCACGCAACGCTCACGGTTCGCGCCGCCTCACCCGTCGGAGCCCGCCCGACGTCATCACGCGCGTGGTCGATCGCCTCCACCACACCGACGAAGGCGCGGGAACGATGGGACGTCGACACGTCGGCTTCCCGGTCCCGACGCGGCCGGACGGTGGGTGAACCCCAGGCGCGGATCGCGGTGCCGTCCGTCAACTCGACGACGAGCTGATACCGCACGTGGAGCTCGGCCACCTCGTGCCACGGGATCGTGTGTGTGCGGAAGACGTTGACCACGGTGAGCGTGGCAGGCGCGACGATCACGCACGGCCGGATCAGCAGCATCCAGCACCCGAGCAGCACCACTCCCATCCAGGGGAGGGAGAGGAGCACTATCGCCCACTCCGCGCGAACGGCCGCATCGATGAGCAGGTAGGCGAAGAGCGCCGCCAGAACACCGCTGATCCACCAGCCCGATGCACCGCGGATGACGATGCGGTCAGTGCCGCGGCCGCTCACGCCGTCACCACGGATCACGCGGTCTGCAGGATGTCCTGCTCCGCCCAATGGCAGGAGACGTCGCGTCCTTCCACGGGGCGCAGCTCGGGAGAAACGGTCTCGCATTCGGCCTGCTGTGCGGGAGGAAGGATCGCGTAGAGCGGGCACCGTGAGCGGAACGCGCACCCCGTGATCGTCTCGGTCGGCGATGGCAGGTCTCCGGAGAGGAGGATGCGCTCGCGCGTCCGCTCGATCTGCGGGTCGGGGATCGGCACGGCCGACAGCAGCGCGCGCGTGTACGGGTGGCGCGGGTTGCTGAAGATCGCGTCGACATCGCCGTACTCGATGATGCGCCCGAGGTACATCACGGCGACGTCATCGGCGATGTGGTGCACCACGGCGAGGTCGTGTGCGACGAACAGGTAGGAGAGTCCCAGCTGCTGCTTCAGATCCTCGAGCAGGTTGATCACGCCGGCCTGCACCGAGACGTCGAGCGCGGAAACCGGCTCGTCGAGGACGAGGATCTTCGGTTCGACGACGAGCGCACGCGCGATTCCGATGCGCTGGCGCTGACCTCCGGAGAACTCGTGCGGGTAGCGACGGGCATAGCTCGGCTCGAGACCGACGAGCTCGAGCATCCGGCGCACGCGGCGCGAGATCTCCTTCGCCGGGACGTCGTGCACGGTGAGCGGTTCGCCGATGAGTTCTTCGACGGTCATACGCGGGTCGAGCGAGGCCGCCGGGTCCTGGAACACGATCTGGATGTCGGTCCGGAGCGCGCGACGCTGTGAAGCGGAGAGCGTGGCCGTGTCGATGCCGTTGACGGAGACGCGCCCCGACTGCGGCTGGGCGAGTTCCATCACCTCCATGACGGTGGTCGACTTTCCGCAGCCCGATTCTCCGACCAGGCCGAGGGTCTTGCCGCCGTCCAGCTCGAAGCTGACGCCGTCGACCGCGCGGACGGTGCCGATGCGGCGGCGGAAAACGGTGCCCTTGGTGAGCGGGTAGTGCCGCTTCAGGTCTTCGACCTTGAGCACGGTGCCGCGGGTCTCGACCTCGCGGACGACCTCTTCGACCGGGGCAGGCGGGGAGAAGACCTCGTCGCGGGGGAGCCGGCCGTCGACGATCTCCTCCGCACGGATGCACGCCGCGGACTGCAGCGGTGCGACGGGGACGAGATCGGGTTCGATGTCGTGGCACGCCGAGATCACGGCGGGGCAGCGATCGGCGAACGGGCAGCCGGTGGGCACCTCAGTCAGCAGCGGCGGACGTCCCTCGAGCGGGACGAGACGTTCGGAGGCCCCGTTGGCGATGCTCGGCATCGAGCGCAGGAGTCCGATCGTGTACGGCATCGCCGGACGTGCGAACAGTTCGTCGACCGGTGCGGTCTCCACGATGCGGCCCGCGTACATCACGGCCACGCGATCCGCGTTGCCGGCGACGACGCCGAGATCATGCGTGATGAGCACCACGGCAGCGCCGGTGATTTCCTTCGCTTTCTGGAGCACATCCAGGATCTGGGCCTGGATGGTGACATCCAGTGCCGTCGTCGGCTCGTCCGCGATGATCAGCTTCGGATCGTTCGCGATGGCGATCGCGATCATCGCGCGCTGGCGCATGCCGCCCGAGAACTCGTGCGGGAACGACTTCACCCGTCGGCGCGGCTCCGGGATACCGACGATGTCGAGCAGCTCGACCGCGCGGGCCTCCAGAGCCTGGCTGCTGAGCCCGGGCTGGTGCAGCTTGAGGCCCTCGATGATCTGCTGACCGATCGTGTAGACCGGCGTCAGTGCCGAGAGCGGGTCCTGGAAGATCATCGCGATGTCGGAACCGCGCATCTTCGACAGCTGCCGGTCGGTGGAGCCGAGGAGCTCGGTGCCGTCGTACGTGATGGAGCCCGAGACGTTGGCGGTGCTCGGGAGGAGGCCCATGACCGCCATCGACGACACGGACTTGCCCGAACCGGACTCACCCACAATGGCGAGGAACTCGCCGCGATTGACCTCGTAGTTCACACCGCGGACGGCGTGGACGGTGCGGGCCTTCGTCTCGAAGGTGACGTTGAGGTCGCGGACGCGAAGCAGGGGTTCAGGCACGGTTGTTCTCCGAGGTCGGGTCGACGGCGTCACGCAGGGCATCTCCGAGCAGACTCGACGCGAGCACGGTGGCGACGAGGATGATCGCCGGCGGGATGAAGAGCCAGGGACGGGTGGTCGCCGCGGCGCTTCCCGCAGCGAGCAGCGTTCCGAGTGACACGTCGGGCGGCTGGATGCCGAAGCCGAAGTAGCTGAGTGTGGTCTCGGCGAGGATCGCGGCGCCGACACCCAGCGTCGCGTCGATGATCAGCAGCGATGCCACGTTGGGGATGATGTGGCGGCGGATGATGGTGAAACCGCCGACGCCCATGAAGCGAGCCGCCTTGACGTAGTCGCGCTCGCGCAGCGACATGGTCTGACCGCGGATGACTCTCGCGAGCACCATCCATCCGAAGAGGGGGAGGAACACGACGAGCGCGACCCAGGCCAGGTCCTTGAAGAGTGGGCTCAGCAGCACGAGGATGTAGAAGCTCGGCAGCACGAGGAGCAGGTCGATGATCCAGACGATCACCCGGTCCCAGACACCGCCGACGTACCCGGCGATCGCGCCGACGAGCCCGGCGATGAGTGCCGTGACCGGTCCGACGATGAGGCCGATGAGCAGGGACTTCTGCAGACCCGCCATCGACTGGGCGAAGATGTCCTGCCCGATCGTGTCGGTGCCGAACCAGTGGTCGAGGCTCGGCCCCTTGTTGAACGCGAGATAGTCCTGGTCGGTGGACGACCACGGGTAGAGCAGCGGTCCGACGTACGCGAGCAGGAACATCAGCACGAGCACGCCGGCGCCGATCCAGGCCCGCTTGGTCGAGAACGTGCGGACCAGGATCAGCCGCCACCGGGGGATCGAGGGAGATTCCTCCTTCTCCGGCTCGAGCGGTGGAGCGTCGAGCTGTGTGGGATCGAGCGTCATGTCACATCCTCACTCGGGGGTCGAGGGCCGCGTAGAGGACGTCGGCCAGCGTGCCCGCGATGAGCACCAGGATCGCGGCGAACAGGATGGATCCGGTCGCGGCGTTGATGTCGTTGTTCGACACGGAGTCGATGAGGTATTCGCCCATGCCGTGCCAGCTGAAGATCTTCTCCGTCACGGCCGCGCCCGCCAGGATGGTGCCGAACGAGTAGGCGAAGAAGGTCGACATGGGGATCAGTGCGACGCGCACGCCGTGACGCATGATGGCGGATCCGCGGGTGCGGCCCTTCGCGCGTGCCGTGCGGATGAAGTCCGAGGACAGCACGTCGAGCATCGCGCTGCGCTGGTACCGGGAGTAGGAGGCTGCCGCGGTCACGGTGAGCGCGATCGTGGGCAGCAGCAGATGCGCTATTCGATCGCCTATGACGGGCCAGAACCCGGTGACCCCGACGCTGTACTCGCCGGTGAAGTTGATGAGCTGCTGACCGGACGCGTTGTTGACCCAGGTCGCGCCGATCATGAGGAGTACCGCGATCACGAAGATCGGCGTCGCGAGAACGGTGAACGACGCGTAGGTGATGATCTGATCACTCGCGCGGTACTGGCGGATGGCTCCCCATACACCGAGCAGGATGCCGAAGATCGCGCCGAGGATGGAGCCGATGATCAGCAGTCGGAGGCTCGTGCCGGCCCGTTCGATGATGTCAGCCGTCACCTCGGTGCTGCGAGTGGAGATTCCGAGGGAGCCGGTCGTGACGAACTGGACGAGCCAGTCCCACATGCGCTGTAGCAGAGAGACGTCAGGATTGACGCCCATCTTGTCGAGCGCGGCGTCGATGCTGGACTGCGGGACGGGGGGATTCTTGCCGAGGAACCGTGCCGCCGGCTGAAGTGTGGTGGAGACGAGGGCGTAACCGGCCAACGTGGCGATGACGGTGAGGATGAGATAGTTCACCAATCGCTTGGCGATGAATCCAATCATGGAGCTCCTTCGGCGCGGGATCGCCGCGCACCCGACATCTGTTGCGGCCTCGCTACTCTAGGCACCCGAGTCCCGCTTTCCAAAACTCCGGCATATCCTCTTCGATCGCTGGCAGGCTCCCTATGTTGCCATGTTCACGGTGGTCAGGCTGGCGCGACGCGGTGTCAGCCACGACGCGACCCCGTTTCAGCCACACGATCCTGCGGCTTGAACGACAACTAGGTAACGATCCGGACAACACGTGCCTGACATGCCGGTGTACGGGGCGATTATCGATGATGTTGCTCCATAGCCGGTCGCTGTCTTCGGTACCGGCTCGGACGAGTCCTGTGCAGTCTGCACGAAACGATAGAAGGGGGAGATCGATGAAGTCGAACTCCAAGAAATGGGCGGGCCTCGCCGGGATCGCCGCGGTCGCGCTGGCGCTCTCTGCGTGCGCGCCCGCCACGAACGGCGGAAACGAGGGGGACGGCGGTTCCTCGCCCGAGGCGCTTCCCGGGACCGGCTGGGTCGCCGCAGACCGCGACGCCGTCAAGGACGGCGGCACGCTCAACCTGCCGCTCGACGAGACGCCGGCCAACTGGAACCTCTACAACCTCGATTCCGGCACCGTCGACGACAACACGATCGCGAGCCTGTTCACCCCCGGTTTCGTCGTCGTGAACGAGGACGGCAGCTGGGAAGCCGACCCGAACTTCGCCACGTCGGTCGAGCTCAAGAGCGAGGACCCTCAGGTCGTCGAGGTCAAGATCAACCCCGACGCCGTCTGGTCCGATGGCACTCCCATCGGTGTCCAGGACTTCCAGGGCCAGTTCAACGCCCTGAACGGTAAGAACGAGGCGTACGCCCCGACGTCCACCAACGTCTGGTCCGACATCGCCTCCGTCGAGGCCGGTGAGAACGACCAGGATGTGCTGATCACGTTCGCGAACAAGAACGCCGACTGGCCCTCCATCCTCGGCACCGGCACGATCTACCCTCGTTGGCTCACGGAGACGCCGGAGAGCTTCAACACCGCGTGGGCGAACGGTCCGTTCGCTGCTGACGGTTCGACCTACGTCTCCGGCGGTCCGTTCATCGTCAGCAAGTTCGACGCGACCGGCAAGACCATCACGTTCGAGCCGAACCCGACGTGGTGGGGCGACAAGCCGAAGCTCGACACGATCAACTACAAGGCGACCGACCGGTCGACCGTCGGCCAGGCGTTCGCCAACAAGGAGTTCGACGCCGTTCCGATCAACTCCAGCGTCGACACGCTCGAGTCCGCGAAGGCGCGCTCCGACTCCGAGATCCTGAACTCGAAGGGTGTGACGTACAGCCACGTCACGCTCA
The DNA here is from genome assembly GCF_041529975.1 of Microbacterium maritypicum. Lineage (NCBI taxonomy): Bacteria > Bacillati > Actinomycetota > Actinomycetes > Micrococcales > Microbacteriaceae > Microbacterium > Microbacterium maritypicum. The sequence continues at coordinate 2,369,945 of NZ_CP168030.1, forward strand.
ACGGCACCGCCGGCGTGTTCGAGGACGTCGAGGTCCGTCAGGCCTTCGCGAAGTCGCTCGACCGTCAGATCATGGCTCAGGCCGTCATCGAGCCGCTGGGTGTCGAGCCCGAGGTCCTGAACAACCTCATCTTCCTCAACGGCCAGAACGGCTACGAAGACGACGGCGCGGACATCGCGTTCGATGTCGACGCCGCGAAGAAGCAGCTGGAAGACGCCGGCTGGGTCGAGGGCGACAAGGGCATCCGCGAGAAGGACGGCACCAAGCTGACCGTTCGCCTCGTGATCCCCTCGGAGACCCCGAACTCGGCGATCCTCTCGCAGCAGATCCAGCCGATGGCCGCCAAGGCGGGCTTCGACGTCAAGATCGACACCGTCCCGTCGGCCGACTTCTTCACGAAGTACATCACGACCGAGACGCGTGACTTCGAGGCGACGATCTTCGCGTGGCAGGGTACGCCGTACCCGATCTCCTCGACGGAATCGATCTTCAACCCGGCCGACTCGGGGCAGAACTTCCCCGGTGTCGCGGATGAGCGTCTGGACGATCTGTGGGCGAAGGCCAACGCCGAGCTCGACCCCGAGGCGCGCCTCGAGATCGCGAAGGAGATCGACAAGATCATCATGGGCGAAGCCGTGACGATCCCGCTCGCGGCACGACCGAACCAGTACGCGATCGCCGACGGCCTCGTGAACTACGGTCCCTCGCAGTTCGAGTCGGTCACCGGCGCGAAGTTCTGGGAGAACGTGGGCTGGGCCAAGTAAGCCCCGTTCGCACCCCACACTGGGCGGTCCCTTCGGGGCCGCCCAGTGTGCTTTCCCCGGCACAGCAGCGCGCGAATCGGGGATTCACACCGCCTGACCGTAGAATCGAGGGGACATGTCCCCACGCGCTCTCACACCTCTTCAGCCTGCCTCGACGCCGGCTGCGCAGATCCGCAATTTCTGCATCATCGCCCACATCGACCACGGCAAGTCCACCCTCGCCGACCGGATGCTCCAGATCACCGGTGTCGTCTCGGATCGCGACATGCGGGCCCAGTACCTCGACCGGATGGACATCGAGCGCGAGCGCGGCATCACGATCAAGAGCCAGGCCGTGCGCATGCCCTGGGAACTCGACGGCCAGACCGTCGCCCTGAACATGATCGACACCCCCGGCCACGTCGACTTCACCTACGAGGTATCGCGCTCGCTCGCGGCCTGCGAGGGTGCGATCCTGCTCGTGGACGCGGCGCAGGGCATCGAGGCCCAGACGCTGGCGAACCTCTACCTTGCGCTGGAGAACGACCTCCACATCATCCCGGTGCTCAACAAGATCGACCTGCCGGCGGCCGACCCCGAGAAGTACGCGAAGGAGCTCGCATCCCTCATCGGCGGCAAGCCCGAGGACGTGCTCCGCGTCTCGGGCAAGACCGGCGTCGGCGTCGAGGAGCTGCTCGACCGGCTCGTCAAGGAGATCCCCGCCCCGAAGGGCGACGCGGACGCGCCGGCGCGCGCGATGATCTTCGACTCGGTCTACGACGCCTACCGCGGTGTGGTCACCTATGTGCGCATGGTGGACGGCAGCCTCTCGCCCCGCGAGCGCATCCAGATGATGTCGACCGGAGCGAATCACGAAGCGCTCGAGGTCGGTGTGTCGAGCCCGGAGCCGACCCCGACCAAGGGACTCGGGGTGGGCGAGGTCGGCTACCTGATCACGGGTGTGAAGGACGTGCGTCAGTCGAAGGTCGGCGACACGATCACGACGTCGCGCAAGCCCGCGTCCGAGGCGCTTCCGGGGTACACGGACCCCAAGCCCATGGTGTTCTCGGGTCTGTACCCGATCGACGGCAGCGACTACGCGGAGCTGCGTGAGGCGCTCGACAAGCTGAAACTCTCCGACGCCTCGCTCGTGTACGAACCGGAGACCTCGGTGGCCCTCGGCTTCGGCTTCCGCTGCGGATTCCTCGGTCTCCTGCACCTGGAGATCATCACCGAGCGTCTCGCGCGAGAGTTCGACCTCGACCTCATCACCACCGCGCCCAGCGTGATCTACGAGGTGCTCACGAGCGACACCGGCGAGACCGTCACCGTGACCAACCCGAGCGAGTACCCGGATGGGCGCATCGGCTCGGTCTCGGAGCCGATGGTGAAGGCGGCGATCCTGCTGCCCAAGGACTACGTCGGCACCGTCATGGAGCTGTGCCAGTCCCGTCGCGGGACGCTGCTCGGCATGGAGTACTTCTCGGAGGAGCGGGTCGAGCTGCGCTACAACATGCCGCTCGGTGAGATCGTGTTCGACTTCTTCGATCAGCTCAAGTCCAAGACGCAGGGCTACGCCTCCCTCGACTACGAACCGTCCGGACAGCAGGAGGCCGACCTGGTCAAGGTCGACATCCTCCTCCAGGGCGAGAAGGTCGACGCGTTCAGCTCGATCGTGCACCGCGACAAGGCCTACGCCTATGGCACGATGATGGCCGAACGCCTGCGCAAGCTCATCCCTCGCCAGCAGTTCGAGGTGCCGATCCAGGCCGCGATCGGTGCGCGCATCATCGCCCGAGAGACGATCCGCGCGATCCGCAAGGACGTGCTCGCCAAGTGCTACGGCGGTGACATCACCCGCAAGCGCAAGCTCCTCGAGAAGCAGAAGGAGGGCAAGAAGCGCATGAAGATGGTCGGTCGCGTCGAGGTCCCCCAGGAGGCGTTCATCGCCGCGCTGTCGGGCGACGTCGAGGGCAAGGACAAGAAGTAGCACGTGCCGCTACCGGCCTACGAGCGGGGAATCACGCGTCATCCTGTCGCGACAGCGCCGGTGGGCATGCGGATCGCCGAGCATTCGACCGTGGTCGATCCGGCGGCGCGCGATGCCGTCGCGGCGTTGGTGTGCTCGTGGGAGTTCAAACGACGCGCCGGATTCGCGGTGCCGTCCGAGGAGCCGACACCGGGACTCGAAGGGGTGCTCGCGAAGCGCCTGCTCGGCATCCGCTTCGTCGAGCCGGTGCGTATCGTCTGGGCCGATGAGAGCGGCTTCGGCTACGAGACGCGACCCGGGCACCCGATCTACGGCGAGGAGTCGTTCCGGATCGACGAGCGCGGTGTGTTCACAGCGCGGTCCATCTCCTGCCCTTCCACCGCACTCTGGCGTGTTCTCGGTCCTGCCCTGCGGATGGTGCAGCGCGCGACCCATGCGCGCTACGTGAAGATCGTGCAGGCCGAAGCAGCGGCTTCCCGCACGCAGTGACGCTCGACTGAGCGGGTTCACTGACCGAAGATGTGTCGCCGTGCGGCGCGTGGGGGTGTTCGCTCAGGCAACGGGAAGTAGGCTGGAACTCATGCGGCGCGGGACTTTCCGAGACGACACGGTGGACTATGCGGCCGTGGGTGCGACCCACGCGCCCGATCTGATGCAGTACCCGCCGGAGCGCAGCATCCCGGCGGAGGAATCCTGGCGGATCGGTAGCGGCAGCGAGCGCTTCCAGACCGCCGGTGAAGCGCTGCTCTCGTGGACGGCGCAGCGCGCGGCCGGACTCTCCGTCGAAGACGTGCGTCCGGCGCCCGGCCCCGCCTACGCGGGGGTGAGCTTCGACGCGGAGGGCAACCCGATCGCGCCGAGCAAGCGTGACGTCGAGCCCCGCTACGACGCGGAGGGCATGCCCTTCGTCGGCGCGGGGATGACTCTTCATCTGCGCGGTCGCGTCGGCAGCATGCGTGCGGACGCGGAGCTGCGCGTGATCTCGGTGACCGAGGAGACCCGGCGCATCGGCTTCGTCCTCGGCACCGTCGGCGGATCCGTCGTCCGTGGCGAGGAGTCCTTCGACGTGGACTGGCGTGAAGACAACGACGAGGTCTGGTTCACCGTCCGCGCCTTCGACGCTCCGCACGCGCTGCTGTACCGCACCGTGCCGGCGCTCGTGAAGCGCCGTCGTCGTGAGCTCTTCGCGCGCTACCTCCGCGCGATCTCCCCGCTCTACGCGACCCCCCTGTGATGGCGGGACCGCTTCCTCTGGGAGACCCTGCGCCGGCTGACGGACATCTGCCCGACGACCTTCCCGTCGACACGAGCGTGCCCTTCTCGGCTTACCTGCACATCCCCTTCTGCACGGTGCGCTGCGGTTACTGCGACTTCAACACCTACACGTCGACCGAGCTCCGCGGCGCCAAGCAGGAGGACTACGCATCGACGCTGATCTCCGAGATCGGCCTCGCCCGTCGAGTGTTGGCCGATGCGGGGGCGCTGCGGCCGATGGACACCGTCTTCTTCGGCGGGGGTACGCCCACACTGCTGCCGGCCGGCGATCTCGCGCGGATGCTGGAGGCCGCGACCTCAGCTTTCGGACTGGCGGAGGGCGCGGAGGTCACGGTCGAGGCGAACCCCGATACGGTGACGCCCGCGGTCGCGCGTACGCTGGCCGCCGCCGGAGTGACGCGGATGTCGGTGGGCATGCAGTCGGCCGTGCCGCACGTGCTCGCCTCGCTCGACCGCACGCACCGGCCCGAGAACGTGACCACCGCGGTCGCCGCGGCCAAAGACGCGGGTCTCGCCGTCAGCGTCGATCTGATCTACGGGGCGCCGGGGGAGTCGCTCGCCGACTGGGAAGCCTCGCTCGACGCGGCGCTCGCGCTGGAGTCCGACCACATCTCCGCGTACGCGCTGATCATCGAGGACGGCACGAAGCTCGCTCGCCAGATCCGCCGCGGAGAGGTTCCGACCCCCGATGACGACCTGCAGGCCGACATGTACGAGCTCGCCGACGCCCGTCTCGCGGCGGGGGGCTTCGACTGGTACGAGGTCAGCAACTGGGCACGCACGCCCGAGCAGCGGTCGCGGCACAATCTCGCGTACTGGCGCGGGAGTGACTGGTGGGGCTTCGGCCCCGGAGCGCACAGCCACGTCGCCGGGCTGCGCTGGTGGAACGTCAAGCATCCGGCGGCATACGCACAGCGGCTCGCGGCATCCGAGTCACCCGCAGCCGGCACGGAACGACCGGACGCCGAGTCGCGGACGCTGGAGCGGATCCTGTTGCTGAGCCGCATCCGCGAGGGCATCGCTATCGACGAGGTGCCCGCCGCGAACCGACGCAGCGTCGCCGGGCTGATCGCCGACGGGCTCGTGGACCCGGCCGCCGCCATCCGCGGCCGTGTCCAGCTGACGCTTCGTGGTCGGCTCCTCGCCGATGCCGTCGTGCGCGAGCTCACCGACTGATCGGCCGATGCGGGCGGGCTCAGCCCGGGAGCAGGTCCATCCCCGCGGTCCGGCGCTGCGGAAGCGTCGCGCTCGTGGTGTCGAAGATGCGCGTCTGTCGGCCGGGCCCGTACGCCGGCCAGCCGGGGTCGCCGTTCGTGACGAATCCCACCCAGGCCGCGTTCATCTCGTCCGCAAGCGTCTGCGGCGCGTCGTGGCCCGCCAAGCGCACCGTCTCGTCGTCCGCGAGCCGATCGAAGACGAAGCCGAGCTCGAGTGCATGCGCGGCCCGCAGATCGCGAACCGGACTCTGCCACGCGAACTCGTACACGTGCGTGCGCTCCGGCCGCGCAGCCGCCAGGCGACTCAGTGGCGCCCGCAGCAGCATGTCCGTGACGAGCTGCCCGAACACCTCGCCGGTGTTCGCCCCGGGGAAGGCCGAGCGGTACTCGCGCACCGCGCGCTGCGGGATGCGGGAGAGGATCCGCGCCGCCTGCAGCTTCAGCTCGCTGATGCCGGCCAGAGCCGCGGGCGGGAACCACAACCGGTACTCGTCGGTGTTGCTGCCGATCAGGAGCGGCGTGTCGATGTCGCCGAGCACCTCGTGCGGTGAGCGCGGCAGGCTCTCCGGGTCGATCGAGAACTGGAAGCCGGGAGCTCCGCCCAACGGGGACGAGCCTGCGGACTGGGCTTTCCGCGCCTCGAGCAGCTGACCGGGTGAGAGCGCGGCGAACGAGTCACGGTCCGCCCGGACTCCGAGGTGCTTCGCGAGCTGTGCGGTCACCCGTCCCGCCTTCTTCGCCGGCTGTGCCGTGAGTGGCCCGGATTCGATGATCGCCCGATGGATCAGCTCGCGGGAAGCGTCTCGTGCGAGAAGCCCGGCGACGATCGCCCCGCCGGCGGATTCTCCCATCGCGGTGATCTGCGCGGGATCACCGCCGAACGCGGAGATCTCGCGGTGCACCCACTCCAGCGCCGCAGCGGCGTCGCGCAGTCCGAGGTTTCTCGGTGCACCTTCGAGTACCGAGAAACCCTCCGAGCCCAGGCGGTAATTGATGGAGACGAACACGATCCCCGCTTTCGCGAAGACCGTGCCGTCGTAGAGGGGCAGAGCAGCGGTGCCCCGTTCCAGCGCCCCGCCGTGGATCCACAGGAGCACCGGCGCCGCGGAGGCCCCGGACGGTGCCCAGACATTGGCCGTGAGGATGTCCTCGCCGTCGATATGCACGGAGCCGAGGAGCGCGCCGATCGCGCCGGCGTAGGGAAGCTGGGGTGCCGTGGGGCCGAACTGCGTCGCCTCACGGATGCCCTCCCACGCCGGTACCGGCCGTGGGGCGCGGAACCTGTTCTCGCCGAACGGTGGTGCAGCATAGGGGATGGCGAGGTAGCGGTCGACCCCCTCCTCCGCGGAGCCGCGGACGATGCCGCTCGACAACGTGGTCTGAGGTGAGGAGGTCATGAGCGTCATCCTAGGGTCGCGCATCCGCGCTACGGAGAATCCCGAGCTGCACGGGGTAGGATTGGCACTCTGAACGTCCGAGTGCCAGCGGAAGGGAAGGGCGATGGTCACAGAGCGAGGACTCCAGGTTCTCCGCGCGATCGTGCAGGACTACGTCGAGACCCACGAACCCGTCGGCAGCCGATCCATCGTCGACCGGCACTCCTTCGGCGTCTCGGCGGCGACGATCCGCAACGACATGGCGCTGCTCGAGGACGAAGAGCTCATCATGGCGCCGCACACCTCGTCCGGTCGGGTGCCGACCGACAAGGGCTACCGCGTCTTCGTGAATCACCTGGCGCAACTGCGGCCGCTCTCGTCCGCGCAGCGCTCGGCGATCGAGTCGTTCCTCGGCGAGCCCGCTGACCTCGACGACCTGATGGTGCGCACCGTGCGGGTGCTGACGCAGCTCACCGGTCAGGTGGCGCTCGCGCAGTACCCCTCGTTCGCACGTGCTCACGTCACGCACGTCGAGCTGGTGGCGTTGGCCCCCAATCGTCTCCTGATCGTCCTCGTGACGGACGCCGGCGGTGTGTCGCAACGCGTGGCCCAGCTGCCGGAGGCCATCGACGAGGCCGAGATGGCGGTGCTGCGCGCGCGCATGGCCGCCTTGATCACCGGTCACGGCATCGGCGAGGCCTCCGACCGACTGCAGGCACTGCTCGCCGTTCAGGACGCGCCGAAGGATCACGTGCTGCGCGCGATCGCGAGCGTCGTCATGGACGAGCTCAGCGGTTTCCGCCAAGAGCGTCTGGTGATGGCGGGAGCAGCCACCCTGGCCCGTCGCGAACAGGACTTCCGCGGCAGCATCCATCCGCTCCTCGAGGCGATCGAGGAGCAGGTGACCCTGCTGCGGCTGATGAGCGAGATGGTGACCGACGAGCACGGGCTCGCGGCCAGCATCGGCACCGAGAACGCGCCGTTCGGCCTCGGTGAGGCATCGATCGTCGCCAGCAACTACGCGGCACCCAGCGGCACCGCGCGCGTCGGCGTGATGGGGCCGACGCGGATGGATTATCCGAGCAATCTCGCGGCGGCGCGGGCGGTCGCCCGCTACCTGTCGCGGATGCTCGACGAAGACGAGGCCGGCCGCTGACGCGGTCGCGACCGGAAGACACACGCAGAAAGGCGATTGTGGCGGACCACTATGAGGTTCTCGGGGTGTCCCGAGACGCTTCCACCGACGAGATCAAGAAGGCGTATCGGCGCCTCGCGCGACAGCTGCATCCGGATGTGAATCCCGGTGAGGATGCGGCGGAGAAGTTCAAGCTCGTCACGCATGCGTACGACGTGCTGAGCGACGACGAGTCGCGGCGCCGCTACGACATGGGCGGAGGAGACGGCGCTGCCGGCAACTTCGGCGGATTCGGCGGGTTCGGCGACATCTTCGAGACCTTCTTCGGCGCCTCCCAGGGGGGCGGACGCGGGGCACGACCCCGATCGCGCCGGGAGCGCGGACAGGATGCTCTCGTGCGTGTCACGCTCGACCTCGGTGACGTCGTCTTCGGCGCGCACCGCGACATCGACGTCGATACCGCCGTGCTGTGCGAGACGTGTCAGGGCTCCTGCTGCCAGGAGGGTACGTCCCCCGTCACCTGCGACATCTGCGGCGGCTCCGGACACGTGCAGCGTCAGGTGCGCAGCCTGCTCGGCAACGTCGTCACCTCTCAGCCCTGCGGCACGTGCGAGGGCTACGGCACCACCATTCCGTTCCCGTGCGGCACCTGCGGAGGCCAGGGCCGCGTGCGCTCGCGTCGCACGGTCTCGCTCGACATCCCCGCCGGCGTCGAGACCGGCCTTCGCCTTCAGCTGCCCGGCTCGGGCGAGGTCGGCAAGGCGGGCGGCCCGAACGGCGACCTGTACGTCGAGGTCACGGTCAACGCCCACCCCGCTTTCAGTCGTGAGGGCGATGACCTGCTCGCCACGCTCGAGGTGTCGATGACCGACGCCATCCTCGGCACCGAGACCACGATCCAGGGGCTCGACGGCGAGGTCGACCTCGAGATCCGCGCGGGCGTGCAGTCCGGCGACGTGCTCACCATCAAGGGGCGTGGCATCACCCCGCTCCGGGGGACCCAGCGCGGAGACCTGCGCGTCGGCGTGCAGGTGCTGACGCCCACCCGGCTGGACTCCGCGCAGCGGGCGCTGATCGAGGACTTCGCGAAGAAGACCAAGGCGCCGGATCCGCAGCTCGCGCAGTTCCAGCCCGGTCTCTTCTCGAAGCTCCGCGACCGTTTCCGCAGCCACTGATCATGGCGCTGCACTTCCTGGTCGAGTCGTCGACGGATGCCGGAGTCGGCGACCTCGTGTCGTTGACCGGCGCTGAGGCGAAGCATGCCGCCGTCGTGCGGCGCCTGCGGGTCGGCGAGGCGGTCACGGTCGGCGACGGCGCGGGCGTGTGGCTGATCGGTGCGGCCGAAGAGGTGTCCCCGACCCGCGTCGAGGTGCGGATCTCCGACCGCGTCGAGCATCCGGCTCCGAGCCCTCGGATCGTTCTGGTCCAGGCGCTCGCGAAGGGCGACCGCGACGAGCTGGCCGTGCAGGCGGCGTGCGAGCTCGGCGTCGACGAGATCGTGCCGTGGCAGGCGAGCCGTAGCGTCTCCCGCTGGGAGGGGCCGAAGGCCGTCAAGGGGCGCGAGCGATGGGCGACCATCGTGCGCGAGGCCGCGAAGCAGGCCCATCGGGCCTGGCTGCCCGAGGTCATCGCACCGGTGTCGACGAAGCAGCTCGCCGAGCGGGCGTCTTCGCAGCGGGTGCTGCTCCTCGACCCCACGGCTTCCGTGCGTCTCTCCGAGATCACGGCCGACGGTCGCGATCTGGTGCTGGTCGTGGGGCCCGAAGGCGGGATCGCCGAGGAGGAGCTCGACCGGCTGACGGCCGCGGGCGCCGAAAGGGTGCTCCTGGGCGACACTGTGCTGCGGACCTCGACCGCGGGCCCGGCGGCGATCGCCGTGCTGTCGGTCGCGCTCGGACGCTGGTGAGCGCTGGTCCGGGCGTCGAGGGCGCCAGGGCGCCACGGACGCGGCGATCAGTAGACTTGAGCGCATGACGGAACCCTCGATCTTCACGCGCATTCTGAACGGGGAGATCCCTGCCGAGATCCTCGGCGAGACCGACCGCCTGTTCGCACTGCGTGACATTGCCCCGCAGGCACCGGTGCACCTCCTCGTGGTGCCGAAGACCGCGGAGTACCGCGATGTCACCGAGCTCGCTGCAGGGGATCCGTCCCTGCTGGCCGAGATGGTGGCGTTCGCCGGGAAGCTGGCCGAGGAGCACACCGACGACGGCGACTTCCGCCTCGTCTTCAACACCGGCGCGAACGCCGGACAGACCGTTTTCCACGTCCATGCCCATGTGCTGGCCGGGGGATTGACCGAGAAGAGCGTCGGTGCCTGACAACAACGAACCGCAGGAACGCAGCCTGGGCGGTCGACCGCCCGAGGCCGTCGAGAAGATCTATGCCGACGGTGTCGCCATGGTGCAGCTCCTCGGCCCGCAGGACCGCCTGCTGCGGATGCTCGAGAAGGAGCACCCTGACGTCCAGGTGCTCGTGCGCGGCAACGAGATCACTCTCGGCGGCGGCGTGGATGCGGTTGCGAAGGCCAAGGCGCTGGTCGAAGAGCTGCTCGCCATGACCAGGGCAGGTCATGATCTGGCTCCGAGCGACGTCTCCAGCTCCGCCCGGATGCTGCGCCAAGAGGGGGGTCCCCGGCCGAGCGAGGTGCTGGGCGAGGCGATCCTGACCACGCGCGGCAAGGTGATCCGTCCGAAGACGCTCGGGCAGAAGGAGTACGTCGACGCGATCGAGGAGAACACGATCGTCTTCGGCATCGGCCCTGCCGGCACGGGCAAGACCTACCTGGCGATGGCGAAGGCCGTCCAGGCGTTGCAGCGCAAGGAAGTCACGCGCATCATCCTCACCCGTCCTGCCGTCGAAGCGGGAGAGCGCCTCGGGTTCCTCCCCGGCACGCTGACCGACAAGATCGATCCGTACCTGCGACCGCTGTACGACGCGCTCAACGAGATGATGGACCCCGAGATCGTGCCGCGCCTGATGGCCACCGGGACCATCGAGGTCGCCCCTCTCGCCTACATGCGCGGGCGTACCCTGAACGATTCGTTCGTCGTGCTCGACGAGGCGCAGAACACCACACCCGAGCAGATGAAGATGTTCCTCACGCGCCTCGGCTTCGGCACGCGCATGGTCGTGACGGGCGACATCACCCAGGTCGACCTTCCGCAGGGCTCCTCCGGACTCCGTCTGGTCACGCGCGTGCTCGACGGCATCGACGACATCCACTTCTCACGGCTCACCAGCGACGACGTGGTGCGCCACTCGCTGGTCGGACGCATCGTCGACGCGTACAGCGAGTACGACGAGAAGCGCACGGCGCAGCGCTTCGAGCGCGAGCAGGCGGCGGAGTTCGCCAATCGCGCCGACCGCAGGGGAGCGCAGCGCCCAGGACCACGTGACCGCATGCCGAAACGAGGACTCTCATGATCGAGATCAACAACGAGTCGGCCATCGACGTCGACGAGACCGTGCTGCAGCGACTCACGGACTACAACCTGGCGCAGCTGCACGTCAGCCCGGACGCCGAGGTGGCGATCGTCCTCGTCGACGAGGGCGCCATGGAGGCACTCCACGTGCAGTGGATGGATGAGCCCGGTCCCACCGACGTGCTCAGCTTCCCGATGGATGAACTGCGTCCGGGCACGGAGGACCGCCCCACCGCTCCCGGTCTCCTCGGCGACATCGTGCTGTGCCCGCAGGTGGCGGAGGCACAGGCTCAGGCCGCGCGTCACACCCTGATGGACGAGCTGATCCTGCTCACCACCCACGGCCTTCTGCACCTTCTCGGATTCGATCACGCCGAGCCCGACGAGGAGCGTGAGATGTTCGGACTGCAGAAGGAACTGATCCAGGGCTTCGCCGCGGCTGAACGCCGCCGATGACGGCCGCCCTCCTTCTCATCGCCGCCGTCCTGCTGGTGGCGTTCGGCGGTCTCATGGCGGCGATCGACGCCGCCTACGGTGTCGCTTCCCGCGCCAATCTCGCCGACATGGCGACCGAGGGACGCCGGGCCAAGGCGCTGGGACGGATCGCCGCCGATCTCGACGCGCACGTGAACGCGGTCGCGTTCATCCGCGTGCTCGCCGAGGTGACCGCTGCGGTGCTGGTGACGGTCGCCTTCACCATGCTCATCGACAACAACTGGTGGGCGATGCTCGCCGCCGCTCTGCTGATGACGGCGATCACCTTCGTGCTCGTCGGCGCGAGCCCGCGGTCGTTCGGTCGCCAGCACGCCGAGGGAATGATCCGCGGTACGGCCTCGATCGTCCGAGGGCTCCGCATCTTTCTCGGACCGCTCGCGCAGGGGCTCGTCGTGCTGGGCAACAAGGTCACACCCGGCACGGGCCGCAGCTCCTTCGCCAGCGAGGACCAGCTGCTCAGCATGGTCGATGAGGCCGCCTCGAACGATCTGATCGAGGAGGACGACCGCGACCTCATCCACTCCGTGTTCGACTTCACGGACCAGTTCGTCCGTGCCGTCATGGTGCCGCGGACGGAGATGGTGACCGTCGATGCCACCGCCACGACGGACGAGGCGATGTCACTGTTCCTGAACCGCGGCGTCTCCCGGATGCCCGTCGTGGACGACGACGCGGACGACGTGGTGGGTGTGCTGTACCTCAAGGACCTCGTGCAGTTCGCGTATCGCGACGACAGCGCCTGGCGCGCCGCATCCATCCGGCCGATCGCGCGACCGGCGACCTTCGTGCCCGAGTCGATGCGCGCCGAGACGCTCCTGCAGCAGATGAAGCGCGACGCCGTGCACGTGTGCCTCGTGATCGACGAGCACGGCGGCATCTCCGGCCTCGTGACCCTCGAGGACCTGATCGAGGAACTCGTCGGCGAGATCTCCGACGAGTACGATCAGGTATCCGCAGAGTTCGTCGATCTCGGTCACGGACGCTACCGCGTGAGTGCCCGTCTCTCCCTGGAGGACGTGGGCGACCTCTTCGGTCTCGAACTCGAGGACGAGGATGTCGACTCGATCGGCGGTCTGCTCGGCAAGGCGCTGGGACAGGTCCCGCAACCCGGGGCGACGGCGACGGTGGAGGGCCTGGTCCTCACCGGAGGAGCCTCTCGTGGCCGAGGTCGCGGGATCGCGACGGTGTTCGTGGAACGTGCGGCAGGGGACCCTGACGCTTCGCAGGATGAAGGAGATCGACACGATGACTGACGACACCCGAAGCGGGTTCGTGACCTTCGTCGGCCGCCCCAACGTCGGCAAGTCGACGCTGACGAACGCACTCGTCGGCGAGAAGATCGCCATCACCAGCGAGAAGCCGCAGACCACACGTCGAGCGATCCGCGGCATCGTGAATCGTCCGGAGGGGCAGCTCGTCATCGTCGACACCCCCGGAATCCACAAGCCGCGGACACTGCTCGGTGAACGGCTGAACGACCTGGTGGAGCAGGTGCTCGGCGACGTCGACGTCATCGGGTTCTGCGTGCCGGCGAATGAGAAGGTCGGCCCGGGTGATCGCCGCATCGCCGCGTCGCTCGACGGCTATCCCCGCGCCAAGAAGATCGCGATCGTGACGAAGACCGATGTCGCGGCCCGCGACGAGATCACCGAGCGTCTGCTGGAGGTCGACGCGCTGCGTGAAGACTGGTCCGCGGTGATCCCGCTGTCCGCGCTCACCAGGGACCAGCTCGACGTCCTGTCCGACGAGATCCTGCTGCTGATGCCGAAGGGCCCGGCCCTGTATCCGGAGGGCATCACTACTGACGAGTCGCAGGAGGACCGCATCGCCGAAATGATCCGCGAGGCGGCTCTCGAGGGGGTGCGCGACGAACTCCCGCACTCGATCGCGGTCGTGATCGACGACATCGCGCCGCGCGAGGGCACCGACCTCACCGACGTGCACGCGTCGATCGTCGTCGAGCGCGACAGCCAGAAGGCGATCATCATCGGGCACAAGGGCAAGCGACTGAGCGAGGTCGGCGCGCGTGCCCGCGTCGGCATCGAGGCGCTGGTGGGCACCCGCGTGTTCCTCGGCCTGCACGTCAAGGTCGCGAAGGAATGGCAGCGCGACCCGAAGCAGCTCGGCAGGCTCGGCTTCTGAGATGAGGCCCGGTCACACGTCGATGGCGGCGGGAAGGCCGCCGACCCCGCAGACATGAGTTTCCGCAGCGATGACCCGAATCCGCTGCGGAACGAGGTCTTCACCCGAGTCTTCGACGCTCACTGGGCGGCGGTACGGCACCACATCGAGGGCGTCGTCGGCGACGAGGAGGAAGTCACCGAGATCGTCTCCGAGGTGTTCCTGCATGCCTGGTCCCGGTTGAGGCCGGCTCGACCGCCCGGTCGGGTCTGGTTGCTCCGTGCCGCCGATCGGCGTCTGCGCTCTCGTTCTCGTCCGTCGTCGATGCCGAACGGCGCCGTCGACGCCGTGCACAGCGGAGTGTCCGGCGCCGACGAACAGCCGGGGCTGACGGCCCGCCTGGTAGTCATCCGAGCTTTGGGTGTCCTCACTCCGGTACAACGGCGTATCATCATGCTCACGTACTGGGATGGACTCGCGGTGGGGGAGATCGCGGAATTGCTGCGCGCTTCTGAGTCCCGAGTGCGGAAGACGCTGGGCGTCGCGCAGGGTCGTCTGCGTGATGAGCTGGGCGTGGAGGGGCTGATGACGGGTGATGCCTGACAACGCCGTGCTCGAGCGGATGCTGATCGATGCCGACCCTGCACCGACGCCACGTGACGCACCGCCCGACGCCCGTGCTCTCGCGACCCGGGACCGCATCCTCCGACGCGATGTCGCACCGAAGCGCCGTCGGGTGCAGACGCTCGGCTGGGCGGGTGGGATCACGGCCGTCGCCGCTTCCACCGCCCTGGTGATCGGGGTGCTCTCTCCGCAGGGCGCCGCCGTGGCGGGCACTCCCGCACCGCTCGAGTTCAGTGGGTCGAGCACTGTCGCTCAGATCGTCGACGACGCGGAGACGGCTCTTGCCGAGACACCGGGGCCGACGGTGCCGATGCGAACAGTCAGGACGGCCTCCTGGGGCTTCCAAGTCGATGTCGACGCGAAGACCACGACTGTCGTGCCACAGCTCTCCACACTCGTGTGGGAACCGGACGGCTCCGGGCGGATGACCATCATCGCCGGAGTGCCGTACGATCCCTCTGACGCGGTGGCCAGCAACGCCGCCGAGGTTTCGAGCAGCGGGAAGGTCGTCACCGATCTGGTGATGGAGCCGGGGGATTTCGAGACCCCCTGGACGACGGTGCCCGGTGAGACGCGGGACGACATGGTGGCGATGCTCGAGGCGTTCGGCATGCCGGCAGATCCCACCGCGTACGACGTCGAGCTGGCGCTCACCTCTGTTCTGGACCAGTGGACGCTGACCGACGCGCAGCACGCGCAACTCCTGCTCCTGCTCGAGGAGGCCGGTGGTGGCGAAGCACTGGGCAACACGACCGATCGCCTGGGGCGCGCCGTGACCGGTGTACGTGTCCAGTCCCCGGACGGCGCCGTGAGCGACCTGGTCCTGGTGTCGCGCGACACGGGGCGGATCGTGGGCGTCGAACGCACGGTCCTGAAAGCCGATGACGTGTTCCCCGCCGGCGCGATCATCTCGTATCAGATGTGGGATCTCGATGAGGAGACCGTTCGATGAAACGCACCACCGTTCTGGCCGCTGCTCTGCTCGGGCTCGTCATGACGCTGGGGGCGGCCCCCGCCATGGCCGCCGTCGACGACGACCGTGAGGTCGACCCCCTGGTGGCGGCGGTGCTCGATGAGGTGCCGGGCGGTGTCGTCATCGACGGGCGGCACGCGGTGTGGCCCAAGCTCGACATGGAGCTCACCGTGCCCGCAGCCTCGGGCTTGTCATCGTGGTCGGTCGGGAGCTGCACCACCGGCAGGATCTGCGCCTACAGCAACACTTCGCTCGGCGGAGCATCCCTGACGTTCGGCACGTGCGCGGTGCATACGATCCCGTCGAGCTTCGCGGTCAAGTCCGTCGCCAACGCCCGCGGCTCCGGCTCCGTCCAGGTGCGCAACGGGTCGACCGTCCTGAAGACCGTGGCTGCCGGGAGCTGGAGCAACGTCTCCGGCACGGTCACCAACCTCCGCTGCCTCCTCTGAACCGTGTCGCAGTCGATGTCATCCGAGGAACGGCCGCTGGCGCAGCACTGGGTGGCGACCGCGCCCGGTGGACCGGATTCGTGGGAGTTCGTCGAGGAGCGACTGGCGGCACCCGGGCACGGTGAGGTCACCATCCGAGTGCACGCGTCCGGCGTGAACCCCGCCGACGCGAAGCATGTCGCGTCCGGCGGGTCGGGCCTGGAGTTCCCCGTTCCGATCGGGTACGAGGTGTCCGGTGTGCTCAGCGCGGTCGGTCCGGACACTCGGATCGGCTCCGGTGCAGCGGCGATCGGCGACGAGGTGATCGCTTTCCGGGTGCGCGGCGGTTACGCGACAGCGGTCACGGTCCCCGCGGAGAAGGTCTTCGCGAAGCCGTCCACGCTCACGCATCCGGAGGCGGCGAACCTGCTTCTCGTCGGCACCACGGCCGCGGAGATGCTCGCGGTCACCGGGGCGGCGCCGGGGGAGACCGTCCTCCTCCACGGCGCCTCGGGCGCGGTCGGCGTGAGCGTTCTGCAGCAGGCTCGGCTCCGCGGCATCCGCGTCATCGGCACCGCGAGCACCGACCGGTTCGACGAGGTCCGGCGATTCGGGGGAGAGCCCGTCCGATACGGCCCGGGGCTCGCCGACCGGGTCCGTGAGGTCTCGGCCGGACCGGTGGCCGCAGCGCTCGATGCCGTCGGCACCGACGAGGCCGTCGACGTGTCACTCGAGCTGGTCGCGGATCGCCGTCGCATCGTCACCATCGCCGCCCTGGGGCGCGCCGAGGCCGAGGGGATCCAGGCGATCGCCGGCTCGATGCCCGCCAGTGCCCGGTTCCGCGATGAGGTGCGCAGCGAGCTGATCGCCCTCGCGCAGAACGGCGACCTCGTGGTGCCCGTCGCCCGGACCTTTCCGCTCGACGAGGCGCGTCAGGCCCATCGTGTGTTGGCGACCGGCCACCCTGGCGGGAAACTCGCCCTGATCCCCTAGGTCAGTCGATCTCGCGCAGGGCGGAGGTCACGACCACCACGTCGTCGCCGTATTCGGCATCCACCGCATCCTGGAGAGTGCGGTCATCCCACACGACCTGCAGCCAGACGTAGCCTCGATCCGTCCCGACCGTGAGGGCATCGGTCCCGAGACGCGCGGAGATGTCGTCCTGCACCCGCGTCAACTCGTCTTCGGCCGTCGAGCCCTCGACGCCGCCGGTCGGATCTTCTGGAGCCACCGTGTCGTACAGCGCGAGCATGATCGGCGGGTCGGTCCGGGTGAGCCGCTCGCCGTCGTACGTGGCATACACGGCATACGCGCCCCAGGTCGCGTCCCCGCTGGTCTCGCTGCCGTCGACGCCGTCCCAGGTCCAGTCGTCCAGTGGCACCCCGCTGCACTGGGGCGGGTAGGACTCCATGATCGCCCCCATGCACAACGCCACGTCGCCTGCGTCGTCCAGCACGGTGCCCACCCCGATGACGCGCCCCTCCGGAGGCTCAGGATGTGCGTTCTCGAGGCGCTGGTCCGACGGGACGGTCGTGCTCGTCGGCGCCGCGGAACCGCCCGGTCCCGCGGCGCAGGCGGTCAAAGCGAGGAGTCCGACGGCCGATGCCACGGCGAGGATCAGGCGACGCTGCGATGTGCTCATATCGGGGAGTGTCACCGGCCGCGTGATCGTCTCACACGCGTCGAAACCGCCGGGCCATCCCTGCTAGCATGACCACATGCCTTTCGGCGGTCTGCTTCTTCTTAGCTGCCGCGACGAGTCCTAAAGCTAGGGCCTTCCTCGTCGCGGCGCTTGTGTTGGCCCGTTCATCTTGACGAAGAGAAGAAGCCCCATCATGCAGAACACTCAGCGCCCGTCCGCGATGCCGATCCACAAGTACCGGCCGTTCCACGAGCAGATCAACGTCCACCTGCCTGACCGTACCTGGCCTGATGCTCGGATCACCGAGGCGCCGCGGTGGTGCGCCGTCGACCTCCGAGACGGCAACCAGGCACTCATCGACCCGATGTCGCCCGAGCGCAAGCGCGTGATGTTCGAACTGCTCGTCAGCATGGGCTACAAGGAGATCGAGGTCGGCTTCCCGTCGGCGAGCCAGACGGACTTCGACTTCGTCCGCCAGCTCATCGAAGAGAACCTGATCCCCGACGACGTCACCATCCAGGTGCTGACCCAGGCACGCGAGCACCTGATCGAGCGCACCTACGAGTCGATCGCGGGCGCCAAGCAGGCCATCGTGCACCTGTACAACTCCACGAGCGTGCTGCAGCGCGAGGTCGTGTTCCGCACCGACAAGCAGGGCATCATCGACATCGCGCTCGAGGGTGCGCGCCTGTGCCGCAAGTTCGAGAAGACGATCCCGGACACGAAGGTCTACTACGAGTACTCGCCCGAGAGCTACACGGGCACAGAGCTCGAGTTCGCGGTCGACATCTGCAACCAGGTGATCGAGGTCTTCGAGCCGACTGCAGACCGCAAGGTGATCATCAACCTGCCCGCCACCGTCGAGATGGCCTCTCCCAACGTCTACGCCGACTCGATCGAGTGGATGAGCCGGAACCTCAACCACCGAGAGAACGTCATCCTGTCGCTGCACCCGCACAACGATCGCGGTACCGCGATCGCCGCCGCCGAGCTCGGCTACATGGCCGGAGCCGACCGCATCGAGGGCTGCCTGTTCGGCAACGGCGAGCGCACGGGCAACGTCGACATCGTGGCCCTGGGCATCAACCTGTTCACGCAGGGCATCGACCCGCAGATCGACTTCAGCGACATCGACCAGGTCAAGCGAACGGTCGAGTACTGCAACCAGCTGCCCGTGCCCGAGCGCAGCCCCTGGGCGGGCGACCTGGTCTTCACCGCGTTCAGCGGGTCGCACCAGGATGCGATCAAGAAGGGCTTCGAAGCGATGGAGGCCCGGGCGAGCGCCGAGGGCGTCACGGTCGACGAGATCGAGTGGGCGGTTCCGTACCTGCCGGTCGACCCGAAGGACCTGGGCCGCTCATACGAGGCGGTCATCCGGGTGAACTCGCAGTCCGGCAAGGGCGGCGTCGCGTACCTGCTGAAGTCGGATCACGCGATCGATCTGCCGCGCAAGCTCCAGATCGAATTCTCCGGCGTCGTGCAGGCCAAGACGGATGCCGAGGGCGGCGAGGTCACGTCCGACCAGATCTGGTCGATCTTCAACGACGAGTACCTGCCCGCCGACGACTCCGCGGCCAAGTGGGGACGGTTCGAGCTGCTCGCGACGCAGACTCGCAGCGACATGTCCGGGGACGTGGTGCTCGACGTGGTGCTGCGCGACGACGACGAGCAGGTCTCGGTGTCGGGCAACGGCAACGGCCCGGTGGCGGCGTTCGTCGAGGTGCTGCGCGGTCAGGGCTTCGACATCACCGTGTACGACTACGTGGAGCACGCCCTCAGCGCCGGAGGCGACGCACAGGCCGCGGCCTACGTCGAGCTGCAGGTCGGCGACCAGCGCCTGTGGGGCGTCGGCATCGACGGCGACATCTCGACGGCATCCCTCAAGGCGATCGTCTCGGGTGTCAACCGCTCGATCCGCACGCGGCAGCAGGAGCTCGCGGCGGTCTGACAGTCCGCGCAGGAACGCCCCCTCGGTGACGACCGAGGGGGCGTTCGTCATTCCCTGTTCAGACCCACTGGACGAGCTGCCAGATGATCCCGTTCGGATCGGCGAACTGGCAATAGCGCTCGCCCCACGGCTCGGTCTCCGGGGGAGTGATGACGCGCGCACCCGCCGCGTCGATGCGGGCGAACTCCGCATCGATGTCCTCCACGACGAACACGAGCAGGGTGCCCTGACCCGCGGAGCCGGCGATCTCCTGGGGTCGGAAGCTTCCCAGGCCGGTCTCCAGGAAGATGAGGTTGGGTGCGTCCGGGTGCTGCAGCGAGACGAATCCCTCGGCGGACATCGCCTCCTCGAATCCGAAGTGTGTTTTCGCGAACGCGGCTGACGCGGCGACGTCGTCGACGTTGAGAGAGATGGCGGTCTGAGTGATGTTCACGGTGTCTCCTGTCTAAACTACGTACAACGTACATGGTTAAGAGATCCCGTGAGAGGATTATTCCGACATGGCCAAGAATCTGGTGGATCTCCTCTGGCGGGACGAATCGTCGGCGGCCGCGGGCGGTCGTCGTGGACCTCGGGCCCGACGTTCGACGGCGGAGGTTATCTCGCGGGCGATCGAGCTCGCCGATCACGCCGATCTGGACGCCGTGACGATCCGCGCCCTCGCGCAGTCACTCCAGCTGCCGCCGATGTCGATCTACACGCACGTGAACAGCCGTGCGGACCTGCTCGTCCTGATGGTCGACGTGATGCACTCTCGGATGCGGGTTCGCTCGGTCGAGGAAGTCGGCTGGCCCGCGCGAGTGCGCGCGGTTGCCGAGGACAACCTCGCCCTGCTGCGAGGGCATCCCTGGGTGCTCGACATCGCGGACCAGCGTGCCGCGCTCGGGCCCGGCACGATCGCCAAGTACGACCGCGAGCTGCATGCGTTCGATGACACGGGGCTGGGCGACATCGAACGCGACGCGGCACTGTCCTTCCTCCTGGACTTCGTCCACGCCGCGGCGATGAGGATGCGGGAGAGCGCCGAGAAGGAGCAGTTCGGCGCATTTTGGGCGGAGGCGGGCCCGCGTCTCGCTACCTACCTGGGGGAGGACTACCCGCTCGCGCAATCGGTCGGTCAGGCCGCGGGCGAGTCCCTGGGGACGCCCTACGATGCCGCAGTCGCGTGGGAATTCGGTCTGGCGAGGGTGATCGACGGCCTCCGTGCGATCATCGGCGAGCACCCGGGATCCTGAGATCGAGGCTCAGATGTCGGCGCTGGGCTTGACGATCGCGATGGCGCCCGTCTCGGCGGCCACCTTGCGGCGGTAGATCCGGCGCTGCTCGGGCAAGGAGACGTCGAACGTGACGGCGAGGATGCGGATGACGGTCGTCACGGCGATGCCGGCGACGGCGGCGATCGTGATGGGCATCCCGAGCGCGACGGCGATGACGATGAACGTGCACCCGGCGCCGGCCGCGACGGCGTAGAGCGACCCGACGTGCATGATCGCGGTCGGCAGCCCCATGAGCATGTCGCGGAGCACGCTGCCGCCCACGGCCGCGCACACGCCGATGAACACGGCCGGCACCTCGGGGATGCCGAAGGCGAGAGCTTTGCTCGTCCCGAACGCACCGAACATCCCGATGACCACCGCGTCGAGCACCACGATCGCGGTGTTCAGGCGGGTGAACAGACCGGCGAGCAGCATGCCCAGGAGTGCCGCCCCGGCCGCCGTGACGAGATACCACTGGTTCTGCAGCGTCGCCGGCGTCTGCCCGAGCAGGATGTCGCGGATCAGACCGCCGCCCATCCCGATCATGATGCCGATGATCGCGACGCCGAGCCAGTCGAGGCGCCGCTGACCCTGGAACCCCGAAGCGAACATCGCTCCCTGGACCCCGCCGAGGCCGACGCCGAGCAGGTCCGCCCACAGCGGAATGGTGAAGAGCGGTTCGGTCACCCGTCCATTCTCCCGTACGGAGGATAATCGAGGGGTGCCCACCTACCGAGACGAAGCGGTGATCCTGCGCACTCACAAGCTCGGTGAGGCGGATCGCATCGTCACCATGCTCTCGCGCCGCCACGGTAAGGTGCGCGCGGTCGCTAAGGGCGTGCGCCGCACCTCGTCGAAGTTCGGCGCCAGGCTCGAGCCGTTCATGGTCGCCGACGTGCAGCTCTATCAGGGGCGCTCGCTCGACATCGTGCAGCAGGCGGAATCGCTCGGCTCCTACGGCACGGACATCGCGGCGCACTACGACCGGTTCACCGCGGCGAACGCGATGGTGGAGACGGCCGACCGTCTGAGCGATGCCGAGGCGACCCCCGATCAGTACCTGCTCCTCGTGGGCGGGCTGCGGGCACTGTCGCGCGGAGAGCACGTCGCGCGCAGCATCCTCGATTCGTACCTCCTGCGGGTCATGTCGCTTTCCGGGTGGGCGCCCTCGCTCGACGAATGCGCGCGCTGCGGGACACCGGGACCGCACGCGCGATTCGTCGCGCAGCTGGGTGGACTGGTGTGCACCAACTGCGCGCCGGCCGGCAGCCCCCGCGTCGCCGAGAAGACACTGACCCTTCTCCGCGCCTTGATCTCGGGCGAGTGGGACGTCATCGATGCGTCACCGCCCGCCGACACCGCGGCCGCGTCCGGACTCGTCTCCGCTTACGCCCAGTGGCACCTGGAGCGCGGCATCCGCTCGCTCGCCCATGTGTCGGACATCTCGTCGGAAGGACCACGATGAGCCCCAAGCCCTACACGCACAAAGACGCGGTGCCCTATCGTCCGCTGGATTGGACCGGTGTGCACCCGCCGGCGTTCCGGGCCGTGCCCGAGCACGTCGCGATCGTCATGGACGGCAACGGCCGCTGGGCCAACCGCCGAGGTCTCAACCGCATCGAAGGCCACAAGGCGGGCGAGGAGGTGCTGCTCGACGTCGTCGCCGGCGCAATCCAGGCCGGGGTGAAGCATCTGTCCGTGTACGCGTTCTCGACCGAGAACTGGGCGCGGTCCCCCGAGGAGGTGCGCTTCCTCATGGGCTACAACCGCGATGTGCTGCACCGCCGCCGCGACCAGCTCAACGAGTGGGGCGTCCGCATCCGCTGGGCCGGCCGCAAGCCGAGGCTCTGGGGCAGCGTCATCAAGGAGTTGCAGCACGCCGAACAGCTCACCCGCGGCAACGACGTGCTCACCCTCACGATGTGCGTCAATTACGGCGGACGGGTCGAGCTCGTCGACGCGATGCGGGCGATCGCGGAAGACGTCGCTGCCGGGCGCGTGAAGCCCAAGGCCATCACCGAGAAGATGATCCGCCGGAACCTGTACGTGCCGGACATGCCCGACGTCGATCTCTTCCTCCGGAGCTCGGGGGAGCAGCGCACCTCGAACTTCCTGCTGTGGGAGTCGGCCTACGCCGAGATGGTGTTCCTTGACACGCTCTGGCCGGACTTCTCGCGGGAAGAGCTCTGGCGGGCGATCGGCATCTACCTGTCGCGGGACCGTCGCTTCGGCGGCGCGATCGACACCCCTGACTCACCCGCCTGAGCCCGGAGCCACTGCTCGGTCTCGTTCGGAGTCCGGAGCCGGACGATCGTGAGCTGCGGGAAGCGCAGGGTGTAGTCCGGCATCCGCTCTGTCCAATGCCCCAGGGTCTTGGTCTGCCAGGCGAGGATGTTCTCGTCGGGATCGCTGCGGAACATCTGCCAGATCGGTTTCTCGACGTTGCCGTTCCACATCCGCGTGCGCAGGATGCTGCGGCGCAGCGTTCGACGCAGCAGGCGTGAGCGCACCACGCGGTACGGATAGTCCAGCCAGATCGCGAGGTCGGCGCGCGGCGTGAGGATCTCGTCGGT
The DNA here is from genome assembly GCF_041529975.1 of Microbacterium maritypicum. NCBI lineage: Bacteria > Bacillati > Actinomycetota > Actinomycetes > Micrococcales > Microbacteriaceae > Microbacterium > Microbacterium maritypicum. Next base: position 2,393,166 of record NZ_CP168030.1, read on the forward strand.
GCCCTTGCTCGTGTACTGCCACTCGGTGACCCAGCGGTCCTCGGCCGCGAAGGAGCGCACATCGTCGAGGAACTCGGGCCGCGGAGCCCAGTTCGGCCCGTGGAACAGGCCGTCGATCTCGATCTGGCGCAGTCCCCACACGCCGGCGACGCGGCGCGCGAGAGTGGTCTTGCCGGAGCCCGTGACACCGGCGATCAGGACCCGCTCGGGCCGGAAGGGAAGCGGGTCGGCGGCGGTGAGCATCCGAGAATCCTATCGATCTCGCGCCCGCCGCCTCGGAATAGCTCGGAGGCGCATGCGGTTGGATGAAAGTGTGACTGAACCCATCTCCATCGACATCTGGTCCGACATCGCCTGCCCCTGGTGCTACATCGGCAAGCGCAACCTCGAGAAGGGTCTCGAAGCGGTCGCTGCCGACGAGGACGCGCCGCAGGTCAACATCACCTTCCACTCGTTCGAGCTGTCGCCCGACACCCCGGTCGACTTCGACGGCGACGAGATCGACTTCCTCGCCGGGCACAAGGGCATGCCGCGGGAGCAGGTCGAGCAGATGCTGTCGAACGTGACCGGTGTTGCCGCGAACGCGGGGCTCGAGTACCGTTTCGACATCCTGCAGCACACCAACACCGTGAAGGCGCACGAGCTGCTGCACTTCGCGAAGGCCGAAGGGCTGCAGCACGAGATGGAGGAGCGGCTCATGTCCGCCTACTTCACCGAGGGCAAGCACGTCGGGCGTATCGACGACCTCGTCGCCCTCGCGGCCGAGGTGGGGCTCGACGCCGACCGCGCCCGCACAGCGCTCGAGAGCGAGCAGTACCTCCCGGCCGTGCGTCAGGATCAGGCGCAGGCACGGGCCTACGGCATCCAGGGCGTTCCGTTCTTCGTCGTCGACGGCCAGTACGGCATCAGTGGCGCACAGCCGCCGGCCGCGTTCGAGAACGTGATCCGCGACCTGTGGGCCAAGCGGGACGAACCCGTCGAGGCCTGAGACCCGCCGGACACCACGACGCCGGGCACCCGAACGGGTCCCCGGCGTCGTGTTGTGTGAGCGTCAGATCCGCTGCTGGCGCGGGCCGAGGGGCAGCGGCTCCATGGGCTGGTCGTTCGCCGTCAGATCGATGCCGAGCTCGCGCGCATAGACGACACGCGTCGCGATCGTCACCTCGTCACCGGCTTCCTTGAGTTCGAAGACCCGACCACCGCGCATACGGTTGCGCTCAGCGCCGTCGAGACCGTAGGCGCCGAACCCGGTGCCGGGGGCGTAGCCCAGCATGACGCCGTAGTAGTCGCCCACGTAGTCATTGATGTGGTCGTGGCCGACGAACACGCCCTTCACGTCGCCGCGCTCGAGGATCGCGTTGAACATCCCGGAGTTGAACGGACCGGGGCACTCGTCTTCGTTGCGCTCACCGACGATGGCGTGCCGGGCCTTGCCGCGCGCGGCATCGGCCTCCGTGCGGGTGTCCACGCCGCCCCACCACATGAAGCGGTGCTCCCACAGCGCGATGTGCAGGAACATCAGCCCCGGCACCTTGCGCCCGCGACGCTGTTCGAGACGCTGCGACTGCTCGCGGTACCAGGCCACCTGGTCCATCCGCAGCCAGTCCCAGGTCGGGTATCCGGCGAAGTCCTGGCCGTCGATCGTGCCGGGGGCGTAGCGCCCCGAGTCCATCAGCCACAGGGCGAACGCCTCGCGGTTCTTCCGGGCGGCCGAGCCGATCGACACGATCGTGTTGCTGGTACCGGTCACGCCCCGTGTGCTCTCGGCGTTCACGTTGTACTCGTACGAGCGGTAGATCTTCAGCATTCCCGCCTCGTCCACGCCCGACTGCGGCAGCGAGTCCTCGTCATGGTTGCCGTAGGTGACCGCCCACGGGATCCGTCGGGCCTCCATGGGCGTGACGACGTTGTTGATCGCCTGCTTCACGGCGAGCCGGGTCTCGCAGCCGCCGGTGATCACATCGCCGTTGATGACGACGAAGTCGGGCTTCTCCTGATCGAGCACCTTCTCCATCAGTTCGACCGTGCGGCGGTCGGTGAGTTCATCGTCTTGCGTGTCGTTGAACTGCACCACCTTGAAGGTCCCGTCGGCGCGGAAACGCAGACCGCGGCCGGCTCCGGCGCCCGCCGGGGCGATGTCCGAGGCCGCGGCTGCGGAGGCGGTACCGAGCGGCAGGGCGGTTCCGAGAGCGCCGAGCGCTCCGGCGGTGAGGACGGTGCGCCGGCTGATCGGCAGACGGTCGGGCATGCGTGGTCTCCTTCGTCTTCGGGCGATGTTCGCCGCGGTGAGACTAGGGAGGCCAGATGGCGTCGGGCTGACGAGGAGATGAACGAGCCCCGTGTTCGCCCGCAGATCAGGGGAGCGCGCGGCTTACGCGGAGGTGAACCGCACCGACCCCGCGCTCGATCCGACGTGACTTAGCGGGTCAGTGCTGCTTCGATCGCGCTGACGATCTCGGGGGCGTCCGGCTTCTGCTTCGGACGGAAGCGCAGGACGTCGCCGTCGGGCAGCACGAGGAACTTCTCGAAGTTCCACTCGACGCGGCCGGCCTTGCCGCCCTCGTCCGGGGTCTCCTTGAGAGCCTTGTAGAGCTCCGACGCGTTCTTGCCGTTCACCTTGACCTTGTCATTGACCGGGAAGGTGACGCCGTAGGTCGTCGAGCAGAACTCGAGGATGTCGTCGACGGAGCCCGGCTCCTGGCCGAAGAACTGGTTGCACGGGAAGCCGACGACCGTGAAGCCGCGGTCCCCGTACAGGCGCTGCAGTTCCTCGAGCTGCTCGTACTGGGGGGTGAGTCCGCACTTGGACGCCACGTTGACCACCAGCACCACGTCGGCGCCGAGATCGTCGAGCGTCTTCTCCTCGCCCTTGGCATCGGTGAACGGGATCGAACGGAGCGCGGAATCGGTCATATTCACAGCTTAGGTCGCCGCATCCCCCCGGGCTCCGCGTCTGGGAGAATGGACAGGACATGACTCTCGCCACCGCCCCCGCCCGCCCCCTTCGCATCGGCCCGATCGACCTCGACGTGCCGGTCGTCCTCGCACCCATGGCGGGTATCACCAACACCGCCTTCCGGCGCCTGTGCCGCGAGTACGGCGCCGGGCTCTACGTGAGCGAGATGATCACCTCGCGCGCGCTGGTCGAGCGCAACGAGACGACCATGCGGCTGATCCGGCATCACGAGTCCGAGACGCCGCGGTCCATTCAGCTCTACGGTGTCGACCCGAAGACGATCGCCGAGGCCGTGCGCATCATCGTCGCGGAAGACCATGCCGACCACATCGATCTCAACTTCGGATGCCCGGTGCCGAAGGTCACCCGCCGCGGCGGGGGAGCAGCGCTGCCGTGGAAGTCGAAGCTGTTCGCCGACATCGTCGACCAGGCGGTCAAGGCGGCGGGTGACGTGCCGCTCACGGTGAAGATGCGCAAGGGAATCGACAAGGATCACCTGACGTTCCTCGACGCCGGGCGCGCGGCGGAGGATGCCGGTGCAGCCGCCGTGGCCCTGCACGCGCGCACCGCGGGCGAGTTCTACTCCGGGCACGCCGACTGGAACGCGATCGGCGAGCTGAAGCGGGCCGTCACGAGCATCCCCGTGCTGGGCAACGGCGACATCTGGTCCGCCGACGATGCCGTGCGCATGATGGCGCAGACCGACTGCGACGGTGTCGTGGTCGGACGCGGCTGCCTCGGACGCCCGTGGCTGTTCGGTGAGCTCGCCACCGCCTTCGGTGGCGAGGGCAAGACGGTCGACGCCACGCTCGGGTTCGTTGCGAACGCCTTCCGTCGGCATGCCGAGCTGCTGGTCGAGTTCTTCGAAGACGAAGATCGCGGGTGCCGTGACATCCGCAAGCACGTCTCCTGGTATTTCAAGGGATACCCGGTCGGCGGTGACATCCGCACCGGGCTCGCCACCGCATCCAGCCTCGCGGAGATCGACGACTTCCTCGGGCGACTCGATCACACCGCTCCGTATCCCGGTGCGGATGCCGAGGGGCAGCGCGGACGCTCCGGGCACCCGAAGCGGACGGCACTGCCGGACAAGTGGCTGGAGTCGCGGGAGCTCGCCTCGTCGGCATCGGAGATGATGCGTGGAGCGGAGATCGAGAACAGTGGCGGTTGATCCTCAGTTCGGCCTGCGCGCCGACGGTTACGACGCGCGCGACGCCGAGCGCTTCTTCGCGGAGACCCATCGTTCGGAGCGCAACGACTTCGCGCGCGATCGCGCACGCGTGCTGCATTCCGCAGCTCTGCGTCGGCTCGCCGCGAAGACACAGGTGCTGAGCCCGGCCAGCACGGCCGACTTCGCCCGCAATCGCCTGACACACTCGCTCGAGGTCGCCCAGGTCGGACGGGAACTGGCGGTCGCTCTCGGCGTCTCGGCCGATGTGGTCGACACAGCCTGTCTGAGCCATGACCTGGGCCACCCGCCGTTCGGACACAACGGCGAGCGGGCGCTCAACGAATGGGCGGAGCCGATCGGCGGCTTCGAGGGCAATGCCCAGTCGCTGCGCATCCTCTCGCGGCTCGAGGCCAAGGTGCTCGACGACGATGACCGCTCGGTCGGACTGAACCTGACGCGCGCCAGTCTCGACGCGACGTGCAAGTACCCGTGGACGGTCGACAGTCCGGTGCCGGATCCCGGTGGGCGGCTCAAGTTCGGCGTGTACCCCGAGGACGAGGCTGTGTTCCGGTGGATGCGCGAGGGAGCCCCCGGACGCCTGCGGTGCATCGAGGCCGAGATCATGGATCTCTCCGACGACATCGCATACTCGGTGCACGACTTCGAGGACGCGATCGTCAACGGATACGTCGACGTCGCGCAGCTGGCCGATCCGCGTGCGCACGATGCGCTGCTCGGACGCATCCAGCAGTGGGTGGGATACGACTTCACTCGCGACGAGCTGGCGGATGCGCTGTACCGTCTCTCGTCCCAGCCGATGTGGCTCGCGTCGTTCGACCGCTCACGCCAGGCGCTCGCCCGGCTCAAGAACCTGACGAGCGACCTGATCGGCCGCTTCGCCAAAGCCGCGGTCGCCGCCACCAAAGAGGCGTACGGGAGCACGGCTCTGGTTCGCTACAACGCCCATGTCGTCGTCCCGCGGGTGATCGAGGTCGAGATCGCGGTACTCAAGGGCATCATGGGTCAGGCCATCGTCACGATCGAGGCTCGCAAGGGCGTGTACAAGGAGCAGCGGCGTGTTCTGACGCGGCTCGCCGAGGCGCTGTGGTCGACAGACGCCCTGTGGTCCGCCGGATCCGACGTGCTCGAGCCCGCGTTCGCTGCCGATTTCATCGCGGCGGAGAACGATGCCGAGCGCGCCAGGGTCGTCGTGGATCAGATCGCGAGCCTCACCGACCAGAGCGCGATCGACTGGCACAACCGGCTCGTGGGAGAGATCGATCCGGCCGAGGTGGGCATCTGGACTCCTCGTCACGCCCGACCCGGGGCTCGGGCGCACGCCGAGAGGCGGCCAATCGCCGAAGGGGCGCGCTGATGCCGCGGATCCGGCAGGCCGACGTCGACGAGGTCAAGGCGCGCACGAACATCGCCGACATCGTCGGTGAGCGTGTCGCGCTGAAGTCGGCGGGCGTGGGTTCGCTCAAGGGACTGTGCCCCTTCCACGACGAGAAGAGCCCGAGCTTCCATGTGCGCCAGCAGGTGGGCTACTACCACTGCTTCGGCTGCGGCGAGTCGGGCGACGTCTACTCGTTCCTGCGCGAGATGGACCACGTCAGCTTCACCGAGGCGGTCGAGCGTCTCGCCGGCCGCATCGGGTACACGCTGCACTATGAGGACGGGGGAGCGGCACCGGAGACGAGCGGCCGCAGCCGTCTCTACGCGGCGAACACCGCGGCCGCGGAGTTCTTCCGCGCACAGTTGCTCACGCCGGATGCCGAGGCCGGCCGCCGCTTCCTCGGGGAGCGCGGCTTCGACGCCGGAGCCGCGGCGCATTTCGGCGTCGGCTTCGCGCCGCGCGGCTGGGACGGCATGCTCAAGGCACTCACCGCACAGGGCTTCACGCGCGAAGAGCTCAGCAACGCCGGCCTGGTCTCCACCGGGCAGCGCGGCGTCTACGACCGGTTCCGCGGGCGCCTGGTGTGGCCGATCCGCGACGTCTCGGGTCAGACGATCGGCTTCGGCGCGCGCAAGCTCTTCGACGACGACAACGGCCCGAAGTACCTGAACACCCCGGAGACCCCGATCTACAAGAAGGCGCAGGTCCTCTACGGCCTGGACCTCGCCAAGCGCGACATCGCGCGTGGAGACCCCCGCCGCGTCGTCGTGGTCGAGGGCTACACCGATGTGATGGCCTGTCACCTCGCCGGCCTCACCACGGCCATCGCGACGTGTGGCACCGCCTTCGGCACCGATCACATCAAAGTGCTGCGGCGTGTGATGGGTGATGACAACGCCTCCGGCGAGGTCGTCTTCACCTTCGACGGCGACGAGGCCGGCCAGAAGGCGGCGCTGCGAGCCTTCACGGAGGACGATCGGTTCAACGCGCAGACCTTCGTGGCGGTCGCCCCGGACGGGCTCGATCCGTGCGATCTGCGCCTCCAGCGTGGCGACGCGGCCGTTCGCGGGCTGATGGACACCAAGCAGCCGATGTTCGAGTTCGCGATCGACCGCAAGCTGGGCGGCTTCGATCTCTCCACCGTCGAGGGGCGCGTGGGCGCTCTGAGGGCTGCGGCGCCGATCGTGGCCGAGATCCGCGACCAGCTCCTTCGCCCGGGTTACGAGCGTGTCCTGGCACGGCGACTCGGGATGGATCCCACCGAGGTGCGTAGCGAGGTCGAGCGCGCGGCGCGTGGCGGTTCCACGCCGCAGCACTCGCGTCGCGAGGCTCCGCAGGTCGATCCCGCGACCGGGGCATCGGTCGTGGCGCCGGTCACACTCGCCAGTCTTCCGCGCAGCCCCGATGTCGCGGTCGAACGGGACGCGCTGATGGGTGCCCTGCAGTACGGGCATCAGGTCGATCAGGCCCTCCTGAATCGGGCGCTGGGCATGCCGTTCCGCACCCCGGGTCTCGACGCCGTGCGCGAAGCCGTGGCGGCGGCGCCCGACCGCACCAGGGCCGGCTGGGTGACGGAGGCCGTCAACAGCGTCCGCGAGCCCTATCGCTCGCTGGCGGGTGAGCTGCTGATGACGCCTTTCCCCGCGCGGGATGAGGAGCGCGCCGTCGCCACCGTGGCCGACCTCGCCCGACGACTCGTCCTGCGCCAGCTCGAGCGCGACAAGCAGGAGCTTCTCGGCGCCGTGCAGCGGGTGCCGGCGGATTCCGATGGGGGCCGTGCGTTGCGGATGCGCCTGCGCGACATCGATGCCGAGCGTCAGCGCTTCGCCGAGTCGTAACCCCGCCCTGCACCGCGAAGAAGGCAGGATGGACACATGTCCCGCAGGCCAGAATCCACGAACGCGATCGATTGCTCGGATCTCGTGATCGACCGGATCGGCCACGGGATGCCGACCCGCGCCGTTGACGGCGTCACCTTCTCTCTCGCTCCCGGGGGACTGATCTGCGTCGCCGGCCCCACGGGTTCCGGAAAATCCACTCTGGTCGCCGCTCTCGCCGGTTCCACCGACCCTTCGGTGAAGGTCGTCGGGGGGAGCGCGCAGGTGTGCGGCGTCGACGTGCGCCGACCGGGACGCAAGCACAGAATCCTCACCTACCGCACCGGCTTCGTGCCGCAGGGGGCGGGTGCCGACCTGCCGCCGCGGCTGACCGTCAACGAGGTCATCGCCGAGCCTATCCTCGTCCGCGAGCGCAAGGTCAACACCAAGGCGCTCTCGATCCGCGTGGCGACGCTCCTGGACGAGTTGCACCTTCCGCTCGGCACGGCGGCCAAGTTCCCGTACGAGCTCAGCGCCGGGATGCGCCAGCGTGTCGCGATCGCACGATCGTTCGTCCTGGAGCCGAAGGTGCTGATCGCCGACGAGATCCTCGCGAACCTCGATCTCGAGGTGCGACCGGTGGTGTTCGACGCCATCACCAGACGCCGCAAGGAGCAGGGGATGGCCGCGCTGCTCGTCACCAACGATGCGGACTTCATCCGCGAGCTCAACGCCGAAACGCTCATGCTGCGCGCCGGTCACGTGGTCGCCCGGGGCGTCGGACGTGACCTGCTCTGGGTCCCGAATGCGGAGTCGGATTCTCGCCGCTGAGCACGACACGCCCGGCATCCGCGAAGGGCGCCCCGGTGTCCTGAAGTCGCTCCGGAGTTTGCTAAGCTTGTCGAGTTGCCCGCTGAGCGGGCACATTCCTCGGTAGCTCAATTGGCAGAGCAGCCGGCTGTTAACCGGCAGGTTCTTGGTTCGAGTCCAAGCCGGGGAGCCAACGGGAAAAGCCCCCTCCACGGAGGGGGCTTTTCTCGTTCAGACGCGGGATCGAGCGGTTGAAATGGAGAGAAGAGCCCCTTCGGTAGAAGGGGCTCTTCTCATCAGTGGAGGAGGACGGCGTCAGCCGACGCCCTCCATGGCGCTCGTCTCGGTGTTGCCGATGCGGGCGATCACGTCGGGTCGACGACGCGACAGGTAGAGGTACCGGGTGAGCGCGAGGGCGACGGTGGCCAGGAAGATGTACGGGATCACGTTGTACGGGAACGCCGGCACCGGCCAGACGTTCGCGAAGAACACGTACGCCATGGTGGCGACCGCGATGGTCGCGCACACCTTCACGAGGCCGTTGCGCATCTTCGCCCGCTGCGTGTAGACGACGCAGGCGATCGCGACGAGGGCATAGGCGACCATGTAGCCGTAGGTGCCCCAGGTGTTCACCCAGACGAGGATGTCGCCGGTCGCCGCTCCCGAGAGCAGCAGCACGATGTCGACCGTGATCGCGGCCGCGCCGGCGATGATCAGCACGCGGTGCGGGGTCAGGTGCTGCTCGTGGGTGCGACCGAACCGCTCGGCGACCACGCCCTCCTTGCCCATGACGTACACGATGCGCCCGATCACGTTGAGCGGAGCGACGACGACCGCGAAGAACGAGGCCGAGACACCGATCGTGAGGGCGGCGGCGAACCAGGCCGGCATGCCGATGAGAGCCGACATGCTCTCCAGCGGGCTGGCCGAGGTGGCGAGGTCGTCGCCCAACACCGTGATCTGCGTATACGCCGCGAACACGTACAGGACTCCGACGCCGAGCGCGCTCCACATGATCGCGCGGGGGATCGCCTTGTACGGCTCCTTGGCCTCTCGGCCGAGTGCGTCAGCGGAGGAGAACCCCACGAACCCGAGGATGCCGAGCACCATGCCCGACGCGACCCCCTGGAACGAGGATCCGGTGGCGAGCACCTGAGCGGGGTCCCACGCGGCGGGTCCGGCCCAGATGAGTGCCGCGACCAGGAGCACGAGGATGATACCCACGGAGAGGAGCTCGAGCACGAGCGAGACCCGGGCCGACAGGCGGATGCCGCGGATGGTGAACAGCGTCGCCAACCCGCCGAGTACGACGGCGAGGCCGATGTCCCATCCGAGTCCCTGGGCCGGAAGGCCGAGCATGCGGAGGAACTGGGCCATGTAGCTGACGGAACCGCTGAGGGAGGCGGCCGCGATGCCGAAGCAGCCGATCAGCAGGGTGACGCCGGCGAGGAAGGCGCCGAACGGCCCGAGGCCCTTCGACACGTACGTGTACAGCGAACCCGCCGAGGCGTGCTTGCGAGCGAACACGACGACGCAGTAGCCGACGCACAGGATGACGATCGTCGCCAGGGCGAAGGCGTAGATGGTGCCGTTGCCCGCACCGAGGAAGATCGCCGCCGCGGTGAAGGCGATGACGGCGCTGGGGGCGATGTTGGCGATGGCTTGAGCGGCGAGTTCGGGGCCGCTCATGACGCCGGTGCGAAGGCCGGCATCCTGGGGCGCGCCGGGCGGGGCGACGACGGTGTCAGACATGGGTTCTCCTGGATTCGGGTTTCAGGGGTGAGGGTCCGCGGTGCGCGGTCAGGGGATGAGGAGCGTACGCAGTGCCGAACCGGTCTCGAGATCGTCGAGGGCCGCCGCGGCCTCGGACAGCGGGCGCCGCCCGGAGATCAGGGGGTCGATCTTGAGCTGTCCGTCCATGTAGCGGTCCACCAGAGCGGGAACGTCGATGGAGGGGCGGACGGAGCCGTAGTTCGATCCGAGGATGCGCTGATCGGCTTCGGCGAGGACGAGGGGTTCGAATGACGCGCGGGCGCCCGTCGGGGGGAGGCCCACGATCACGGCGGCGCCGCCGAGCCCGAGCATCTGGATCGACTGCTCCGTCGTGCTGGTGCGTCCGATGGCGTCGAAGGCGTAGTCGACCCCGTCGGAGATCAGTTCCCGCAGCTGCGCGACGGCGTCGCCCTGCGAGGCGTCGATGCGGTCGGTCGCGCCGAACTGCAGGGCCAGCTGGGTCTTCTCGGGTCGCACGTCGATCGCGACGATGCGCTCCGCACCGGCGAGTCGCGCCCCCTGGACAACGTTGAGGCCCACGCCGCCGCACCCGATCACCGCGACGGTGGAACCGGGCTCGACCGCGGCCGTGTTGAGCACCGCACCGACGCCGGTGGCCACGGCGCACCCGACGACGGCGACGACATCGAGCGGGGCGTCGTCGCGCACCTTCACGGCTCCGGACGCGGGCACCACGACCTCCTCGGCGAACGAGGAGACGCCGAGGTAGTGATGCAGCGTCTCGCCGTCGCGGCTGAGACGCGAGGTCCCGTCGAACAGCACGCCGAGGGGCGCGACCACGGTCGCGACCTTCTGACACCGTGCCTCGTGACCGGCGCGGCAGTAGCGGCACTCGCCGCACGGCGGCACCCAGCTCAGCACGACGTGATCGCCCACGGCGAGCGTGTTCACGCCTTCACCGAGTTCGGTGACGACGCCGGATCCTTCGTGGCCCATGACCAAGGGAGCAGCGGCATCCCACTCGCCGCGCTTCACGTGCAGGTCGGAGTGGCAGACGCCGGCGGCCGCGATTCGCACGCGGACCTCGCCGGCGCGCGGGGGCGCGAGGTCGACGTCGACGAACTCGATCGGTGACTGCGGATCGCGGAAGACAACAGCTTTCATGACATCCTTCGGGTGGAGAGGGGATGCGCACGATGCTAGGAGAGCGCACCCGGTCAGAGCATTCGACAAATGTGTGAATGGAATAGCCTGCACTCGACATTTCGTATGATCGAGATATGGTTCGTGATGTCGTCTCCGTAGCGCGGTACCTCGACGGCGAACTCCTGCAGGGCGAGGTCCCGAGCACCCGACACGTGAACTCGGTGGTCGCGATCGACGCGTTCGGCATCCCGACCGACCGGCTCTTCACGACACTCGTGACGACAGGCGAGAAGCCGATCCTCGCGCTCGTCGACGATCCGGAACGCGCCACGCTCCTGCGCGACATCGTGCTCGTCACGAGCGTCGACACACCTCCGCTGCGTCAGGTGCTCTCCGCCGCGCGGATCACCGCGATCGTGGGGGCGCACACATCGCAGGAACTGCTCGTGCCCCGGCTCACGGCCCTCCTCGCCGTCGACCAGGCCGCGGAGGCCAGAGCGATCACCTCGGCGATGCGGGTTCTCACGCTCGCGGCTCGACGCAGCGGGATCACAGGCGTCATCGCCGAACTCGCACACCGGATCGACGGATGGGCCGTGCTCCTCGACCGGCACGGCGAGGTGATCACGACCGCCGGTGCGGGAAGCCTGCACATCGACGACGCGATCGCGGTCGCGATCGGCCGGCCCGTCCGCGTGCGTCATCGAGCACTGCAGGTTCATCCCGTGGGCCCCGGACAGGACGTCACCGCGCAGCTCGTCACCGCCCCGCGCAACGACAGCTCCGGTCGGGGCCGGGAACTCAGCTCGCAAGCCGCTGCGCTGCTCGATCTGCTCATGAGGACGCGCGACAGCAGCCATCTCGAGCGTCTCGGTCGATCAATGATGCTCGAGACGGTTCTCGAGGGCGGAGACCGGGCGACGCGCCTCCTCCGCCGCTGGGGTGTGCACGAGCGGACCCTCGTGGGATTCGCTCTGGCGTCCCGCACGAGCGGCGTCGACGTCGAGCATCTACTCGCACTGTGGCTGGACGAACTCGGCGCCGAGCACGTCTTCACATCGCAGCGCGGACTCATCCAGGGCCTGTTGCGGGAAGAGCACGTGGAAGAGATCGCGCACCGAGTGGAGGCCTTCGCCTCGACGCTGTACCTCGGCCTCGGACGCCCGGCCGGCACGGACGCACTCGCCCGGAGCGTCGACGAGTCCCGCCAGGCGTGCGAAGCGGCTCGTGCCGGTGGCGAACGTGTGGTCCGCTACACCGCGATCCCGACCGTGTCGTTCGTGCTCGGGCAACTCGATCGGGAGCAGGTGGGCAGGGTCGGCCGCCTGCTCGATCCGCTCCGTTCGGGGGATCAAGGGACGGAACTCATCGAGACGCTCCGGGTCTTCCTCGCCACGAACAGTGCATGGGGCGAGAGTGCCAGCCGCCTGCGGATCCACCGGCAGACCCTGACCGCTCGCATCCGACGGATCGAGGATCTGATCGGGCTGTCGTTGGCCGATCCGGACGATCGCGTCGCCGCGTGGCTCGCGCTGCGCGCGTCGGACGGCTGAGAGTCACCGGAGCGTTCGCTCAGCGCGCGGCGCCCTCCAGCGTTCCTTCGATCTGTCCGGCCGGATCGAACAGCACGCAGTAGACGGTGCGCCCGTAGGGCTGGTCCCACGTCTCTTCCGCCGGGGGGATCGGGTACACGCCGAGCGCGGACGCCTCCCGCTGCACTCCGACGAAGGCCGTGAACGCATCCCCGACGCACTCGGCGGAGGCTGCCTCGACCGCCTGCTGCGAGAAGGTGCCGTCGGGCATCTCGATCTCGTGGAAGACCTCTTCGTCGTGGGGTTCGGCGCAGGGGACGACTTCCGCGTCTTCGGGCAGGCCGCTGGTGGCTTCGAGGCGACAGTCACCGACCGTCATCGCGGGCGTCTCGACCTTCGCGACACCAGCGCCGTCGCCGGTCGCACTGCGTTCAGGAGAGGGGTCAGAGGTCCCGCAGCCGGTCAGGGCGACCGCGAGCGTCAGGGCGCACGCGGCGAACAGCAGAGACGGTCGTTCGTACAGCTTCATCTTGATCTTCCTTCGTGCCTTCGGGGACACGATCTCCACTCGTGCTGCGGCTCAGCCCTCGAGGTCGTCAACACCGGGCATCCAGCTCGCCCCCGGACGTCCCCATCCGCGCTTGCGTGCGATCTTCTGCACCGTCTTCCAATCGCCGTCGGAGAGACGATCCACATAGAGGATGCCGTCGAGGTGATCGAACTCGTGCTGCATGATCCGGGCACGCCACCCGTCCACGTCGATCGTGACCGGTCGGCCGTCCAGATCCGTCGCCGTCACGTGCACCCGCTCCGAGCGACGCAGGGGGAAACGCTCACCGGGGAACGAGAGGCAGCCCTCGGATTCGAGGTCGGGGTCGGGGTCGCCCGGTTCGAGCGGCACCATCCACAGCTCAGGGTTGATGAGCACGCCGCGCCAGGGCTGATCGTCGTCGTCCACGTAGGCGTAGGTGTAGATGCGCAGGGGCACGCCGACCTGCGGCGCCGCCAGCCCGACGCCCGGAGCGGTGTCCATCGTCTCGAACATGTCGGCGACGAGCGTGCGGATGTCGTCGGTGATCTCGTCGACGGGGGATGCGGGGGAGTGCAGGACGGGGTCGCCCATGATGCGAATCGGAAGTACAGCCACGTCACAACCCTAGTCGGCGGCGCTCGCCCGGTAGGCTCGTACCGTGACTGCTGGGGTGTGGATGAACGGGGCCGAACAGGTCGGCGATCAACTCGTGGGAGCCTTCCAGAACCCCGGCATCCTGCTCGGGATCCCCCTGGCCCTCGCCGGAGCGGTCTTCATGTCGCTCGGCGCGCAATACCAGCACCGAGGAGTGGAGAAGGTCGAGCGCCTCAGCGGCGCCGATGGGGCATCGGGGCTGAGTTTCGACCAGTTGAAACGACTGCTCACACGGCCCTCCTGGCTCGTCGGAACGCTCATGCTCGGCCTCGCGGTGGTCTGTCAGCTCGCGGCCCTCGTCCAGGCGCCGCTGATCGTCGTGCAGCCGCTCGGTGCCATCGCGCTCGTCATCACGACGCTTTTGAACGCGAGAGTCTCCGGTCACAGTCCGACGAGACAATCGCTCACAGCCATAGCCTGCTGCGTCGGCGGTATCTTCCTCTTCGTCTTCTTCGCCGCGATCTACGCGACGGAGCAGGAGGTCACCGAGCGCGAGCTCTTCGTGATTCTCGCCCTCCTGCTCGTCGTCATCATCATCCTCGGAGCCTGCTGGCTGATACTCCGCCACCGCATGCGGGCGCTGTTCTACGTGGTGGGCGCCGGTGTGCTCTACGGCTTCGTCGCCACCCTCGCCAAGGTGATCATCAAGCGCATCGAGGCCGGTCAGTTCGAGTGGATCACCGCGATCTGCGTGCTCGCGCTCCTGGCCGCGGCCGCGGTCGGCGGGTACTTCGTGCAGACCGCCTACAGTTCGGGCCCGCCTGACCTGGTGATCGCCGGCCTCACGGTCGTCGATCCGCTCGTCGCGGTTCTGATCGGCATGGTCGTTCTCGGCGAGGCCGCGGCCGCACCGCCGTGGGTCATGGTGATCTTCGCGATCGCCGGAGCCATCGCCGTGTGGGGAGTGGTGGGTCTCGCCCGTTACCACCCACAGGTGCTCAGCGACAGCCAGGAGCTGGGAATCGAGCGCGGGAGCACGCCGACCGGGCAGGGGGCGTCCGCAGAAGCCTCCTCCTCGCGGACGACAGCCGTCGACGCGACGGAACGCGAACGTCCGGAGAGCTCCGAGAGCCCGGATGACGGCGACCTTCCACCGCGGCGCTCCGGTCCCACCGAGCAGCAGTAGCTGCACGAGCGAGGGCCGTGAGTGACGCGCCGGTCAGTACGCCTGATCGATGAGGTCGGGTGAGACCTCGGAAGCGGCGGCCTCATCCACGAAGAACACGGTGCGCTTGCGCCCCTTGGCGCCGGCCGCCGGCACGCTCGTGTAGCTCGCACCGGCGAGGGCGAGTCCGAGTGCCGAGGCCTTGTCGGCGCCGGTGAGCACGAGCCACACCCGTTTCGACGAGTTGAGCACCGGACGGGTGAGCGTGACGCGCTCGGGCGGGGGCTTCGGAGAGTCGCGGACGGCGAGCGCAGCGGCGTCGGTGACCGTGACCTCCTCCCGATCCGGGAACAGCGAGGCGATGTGTCCGTCCGGACCGACGCCCAGGAAGCAGACGGCGAATGACGGCCACGGGTGCTCGTCGGTGCCGAAACGGGCGAGTTCGGCGGCGTAGGCCGCGGCCGACTCGTCGAGCGTGAGTCCGGTCTCGGGCCCCGCCACCTCGTGCACGTTCTCGGTGGGCACGGGGATGTGGTCGAGGAGAGCCCGGCGCGACTGCAGGGAGTTCCTGTCCGCGTCGTCTCGCGGCACGAACCTCTCGTCACCCCACCAGAAGTGCACGAGTGACCAGTCGATCGCGGCGGACCGCGGATCGTCAGCCGCGGCGCGGAGCACGGCACCGCCCATCGAACCACCCGTGAGGGCGATGTGGGCGACTCGACCGTTCCGTGTGCGCGCCCGAACACGCGTGAGGAAACGGTCTGCTACTCGGGCGGCGAGGGCGGCGGGGGTGGATTCCACCACGACCCGCTTCTCTGCGGACGATACCGGCATCGACGTCACTCTCCAGTCTCGGGCGGACCCAGTTTCTCCCAGCCCTCGGTGATGACTCGACCGTACAGGACATCGGGGTCGAGCCTGCGCAGCTCCTCCGCGAGGCATTCGCGGAGCGTGCGGCGCGGCAGGTGGAGGTCGTGGTTCGGCTGATCCGGCTGCGTGAGGATGGCGATGCCGGGCGAAGGCCGCTCGAGCAGGATGTCGCCGGAGGCGCGGGTCAGACGGACCGACTTGATGCCCTCCTGCCAGTGCTCGGGGTTCTCGTACGACCAGCGCACGCGAACGCCCAGAGCCATCTGCAGCCAGGCGGCGAGCAGCGCGGTCGACGGAGAAGCCGACCCACCGCGCACCTCGACACCCGTGATGGGTTCGTACGGCGGCTGATCGAGCACAGCGGCCAGCTGCTCCCGCCAGTGCGTCAGACGCGTCCAGGCGAGGTCCGTGTCCCCGGGGGCGTGGGTGCGTCCGAGCAGCGCGAGCCGATCGCGCACGTCGGGCGAGGTGGCGGCATCGGTGATGCGGCGCTGGGCGATGCGGCCGAGCGGTGACGTCGACGGCGAGGTCGGAGCATCCTCCGGCCACCAGGCGACCACGGGAGCGTCGGGCAGGAGGAGACCGGTGATCAGGCTCTCTTCGTTGCTCGCGGCGTCCCCGTAGGCTCGCAGCACGACGACCTCGCTCGCGCCGGCGTCGCCGCCCACGCGGATCTGGGCATCGAGGCGGGAATCGCCGTCGCCCGTGGTGATGACGATGACGCGCATGGGGTGTTCACGCGATGCGTCGTTGGCCGCATCGATGGCCGCTTCGGCGACACCGTTGCGGGCGGCGATGACCAGGGTGAGCACACGGCCGAGGGCGACGGCGCCGCCCTCTTCGCGTACCTTGACGAGCTGCTTGGCGACCTGACTGACGGTCGTGTCGGGAAGGTCGATGATCACGGGCGTCTCCAGACTCGTCCGTCGCGGGCCAGCAGGTCGTCGGCGGATGCCGGACCCCACGAGCCCGGAGCGTACTGCTCCACCGGACCGCCGACGGCCGCCCAGTACTTCTCCACGGGGTCGAGGATCTTCCAGGAGAGCTCGACCTCCTCGTGCCGCGGGAACAGCGGCGGGTCGCCCAGGAGGACGTCGAGGATCAGACGCTCGTAGGCCTCGGGGCTCGCCTCGGTGAAGGCGTGGCCGTAGCCGAAGTCCATCGTGACGTCGCGCACGTTGCTCCCGCTGCCGGGCACCTTGGATCCGAAGCGGATCGTCACACCCTCATCGGGCTGCACACGGATGACGAGCGCGTTCTGCCCGAGCTCCGAGGCGTTGCCACGCCCGAACAGGTGCTGCGGAGCCCGCTTGAAGACCACGGCGATCTCGGTCACGCGGCGTCCGAGACGCTTGCCGGTCCGCAGGTAGAACGGCACGTCGGCCCATCGGCGGGTGTCGATCTCGAGCTTGATGGCCGCATACGTCTCGGTGGTGGAGTCGGGGTTCATGCCCTCCTCATCCAGGAAGCCGGTGACCTTGTCACCGCCCTGCCACCCGCCCGCGTACTGGCCGCGAGCCGTGGCGAGGGAGAGGTCGTCCGGCACGTGCACCGCGGCGAGCACCTTCTCCTTCTCGGCACGCAGGTGCTCCGCCGAGAGGCTGATGGGCTCCTCCATCGCGGTGAGCGCGAGCAGCTGCAGCAGGTGGTTCTGGATCACGTCGCGCGCGGCGCCGATACCGTCGTAGTACCCGGCGCGACCGCCGACGCCGATGTCCTCGGCCATCGTGATCTGCACATGGTCGACGTAGTTGCGGTTCCAGATCGGCTCGTACAGCTCGTTCGCGAAGCGCAGCGCCAGGATGTTCTGGACCGTCTCCTTGCCCAGGTAGTGGTCGATGCGGAAGATCGAGTCCGCGGGGAACGCGACCTCGAGCGCCGCGTTGAGCGCGCGGGCGGATTCGAGGTCATGCCCGAACGGCTTCTCGATCACGACGCGACGCCAGCGTTCGTCATCATCGCTGTTCTCGCCGACGAGACCCGAATCCTTCAGCTGCTTCGCGACGAGCGGGAAGTCCTTCGGCGGGATCGACAGGTAGAACGCGTGGTTCCCCATCGTGCCGCGTTCCACGTCGAGCTTCTCGATGGTCTCGCGGAGCTTGCGGAACGAGTCGGGGTTGTCGAACTCACCCGACACGAACCGGATGCCCTGAAGCAGCTGCGTCCAGGTCTCCTCACGGAACGGCGTACGGGCGTGCTCCTTGACCGCGTCGTAGACGACCTGGGCGAAGTCCTGGTCCTCCCAGTCGCGGCGAGCGAACCCGACGAGGGCGAACCCCGGCGGGAGCAGACCGCGGTTGGCGAGATCGTAGACCGCGGGCATCAGCTTCTTGCGTGACAGGTCTCCGGTGACGCCGAAGATCACGAGAGCGCTGGGCCCCGCGATCCGGTTGAGACGACGGTCATCGGGGTCACGCAGCGGGTTGTGCCCGCGCGAGATGGGAACAGACATGGGTGGGGGATTCTCCTGCTGTTACTTCTGTGCGGCTTCGAAGAGGGCGAGCACGTCGTCCGAGGACTCGGTGATCGTCAGCGTGACGACCGGGCGGCCGTGCTCGGCGAGCACGGCCGCGTCACCGGCGGCCTGGGCCTGGATGAGCTGCCCGAAGGTGAACGGGCGATCCGGGATCTCGAGATCGACCTCGGTGCGCTCCAGGATCTGCAGGAACACGCCCTGCGCCGGTCCGCCCTTGTGATACTGGCCGGTCGAGTGCAGGAAACGCGGGCCCCATCCGAACGTGGTGGGGCGACCCGAGTCCGCGGCGACGAGCTCGCGCAGGCCCTGAAGCTGCGGAACCTCGAGGCGGTTGACGTATGCCTGGATGGACACGTAGCCATCGGCGGGGAGCTGGGCCCAGAGCGCATCGAGCACACCTTCGACGGTGCCGGAGGCGGCTAGGGCGGTGTCGGACAAACGCACCTCGACACCGTTCTCGACGAATGCCGGAGCAGTCGGCTCCGGACGGGCATCGAGAAGGCCGCGGGCGGCGATCTTCGCCGACTCCACGTCAGGCTGATCGAAAGGATTGATCCGGAGCAGGTGACCGGCGATCGCGGTCGCATACTCCCAGACGATGAGCTGCGCACCCAGGGTGCCGCTCACGAGGATCTCGCCCTCGTGGCGCTCGTGCAGGTGGAACTCGTTGGCGTCGTCGACCAGGCGGACGATCTGCAGGTCGGCGGGCACCGGGTCGAGTTCAGGAGAGACCGGGAGCAGGACCACCGGGAGGATGCCGGTGCCGTCCTTGCCGGTGGATTCGGCGATGAGCTGCTCGATCCAGTCCGGCAGACCCTTGATGTGCGTGCCGTCGGTGATCAGACCGAGCTTGTCGCGTCGCGGGTTCGTTGCGGCGATCGCTGCGCCGAGGCGGAGCGCGGGGTTCTCGGCGGAGTCCACCGCGACCTCGAGCGAAGACGCTTCGGCTTCGTTCAGCAGCTCGTCGATGTCGACGCCCGCGAGGCCCGAAGGCACCAGGCCGAAAGCGGTGAGTGCCGAGTAGCGGCCGCCGACGTTCGGGTCCGCATTGAAGACGCGGTATCCCGCTTCGCGGGCCGAGACATCGAGCGGCGAACCCGGGTCGGTCACGACGACGATGCGCTCCACGGGGTCGATTCCGAGATCGCGGAACGCGGCCTCGAACGTGCGGCGCTGCGAATCGGTCTCGACGGTGGAGCCCGACTTCGACGACACGACCAGCACGGTGTCGGTGAGCCCCTCGTCGAGAGCGGCGAGCACCTGGCCGGGGGCCGTGGAGTCGAGGATCGTCAGCGGCACACCCGCGGTCTGCGCGATGACCTCGGGCGCGAGCGAGGAGCCGCCCATGCCGGCGAGGATCACGCGGGTGACGCCCTTGGCGTTCAGATCGGCGCGCAGGGCGACGATATCGGCGACGAGCGGGCGGGAGACCGAGACGGCCTCCACCCAGCCGAGGCGCACGGCGGCCTCGGCCTCGGCGGCCGCACCCCAGAGGGTGGGGTCGCCCCCGGTGATGCGCGAGGCGACGAGATCGTGGACCAGGCTGGGCACGGTCTCATCGATCGCGGCTCGCGCCGCGCCGGACGTGTGGATCGAGAAGGTCATCGCTGGGACTCCAGAGCCTCGGCCACCTGACCCAGCAGGTCGTGCCAGGAGTCGATGAACTTCGAGACGCCCTCATCCTCCAGGACCTGCGTGACGTCGGTGAGGTCGATGCCCACGGCGGCGAGGTCATCGAACACCTGGTGCGCCTCCGCGTATCCGCCCGTGATGGTGTCGCCGGTGATGACGCCGTGATCGAACGTCGCCTCGAGGGTCTTCTCGGGCATGGTGTTCACCACGCCGTCGGCGACCAGCTCGGTCACGTACAGGGTGTCGGGGAGCGCGGGGTCCTTGACGCCGGTCGAGGCCCACAGCGGACGCTGCAGGTTCGCGCCGAGCTTGATCAGGTCCTGGGCGCGCTTCTCCGCGAACTTCTGCTCGAAGAGCTCGTAAGCGAGGCGCGCGTTCGCGAGCCCGGCCTTGCTCTTGAGTGCCTCGGCCTCGGGGGTGCCGATCGCCGACAGCCGCTTGTCGGTCTCGGTGTCGACACGAGACACGAAGAACGAGGCGACGGAATGGATGCTCGACAGGTCGAAATCGGCGCTGTGTGCGCGCTCCAGACCGGTCAGGTAGGCGTCGATGACCTCGGCGTAGCGCTCCAGGCTGAAGATCAGCGTGACGTTGACGCTGATGCCGGTCGCGATCGCCTCGGTGATCGCCGGAAGCCCTGCCTTGGTGGCCGGGATCTTGACGAGGAGGTTGGGGCGGTCGATCTTCGACCACAGCTCCTTGGCCTGAGCGACGGTGCCCGCGGTGTCGTGGGCGAGGTCGGGGGAGACCTCGATCGAGACGCGGCCGTCGACATGTCCCGAGGCCTCCCAGACGGGGCGGAACACATCGAGTGCGGCGCCGACGTCCTGGGTCGTGGCGGCGAACACCGCTTCCTCGGCGCTCGCACCGGAGGCGGCGAGCTCGGTGACCTGTGCGTCGTACGACGTGTTGCTCTTGTCGGTGATCGCGTTCGCGAAGATCGTCGGGTTCGTCGTGACGCCGACGACGTTGCGCGACGAGATCAGCTCGGCGAGGTTGCCGGAGTCGATGCGGGTGCGGGAGAGGTCGTCGAGCCAGATGCTGACACCTGCGGCGGCGAGCTGTGCGGTGGGGGTGCTCATGCGTTCTCCTTGGTGCTGTTTGCGGCGATGGTCTCGCGTGCGGCCGCGATGACGGCCTCGGTCGTGATGCCGAACTTCTCGAACAGGGTCTTGTAATCGGCGGAGGCGCCGAAGTGGTCGATACCGACCGAGCGGCCGCGGTCGCCCACGATTCCGCGCCAGGAGAGCACGGAGCCCGCCTCCACGGAGACGCGAGCGGTGACGGATGCGGGAAGCACGCTCTCGCGGTAGGCCTCGTCCTGCTCGTCGAACCACTCGAGCGACGGAGCGGAGACCACGCGGACGTTCACGCCGTCGGCGGCCAGCGCCTCGCGGGCGTTCACGGCGAGCTGCACTTCCGAGCCGGTGGCCACGATGATGACGTCCGGCGTGCCGTTCGGCGCCTCGGCGAGGACGTAGGCGCCCTTGGCCGCGTTGTCCGCCGAAGCGAACGTGTCGCCGGAGGCTGCACCCTCGCCGCGCTCGAACACCGGGATGTTCTGGCGGGTCAGCGCGATGCCGGCCGGTCCCTCGTGGCGACGGAGGATCTCGAGCCAGGTGGCCGAGGTCTCGTTGGCGTCGGCGGGGCGGACGACCGTGAAGTTCGGGATCGCGCGGAGCGTCGCGAGCTGCTCGATCGGCTGGTGCGTCGGTCCGTCCTCACCGAGGGCGACGGAGTCGTGGGTCCAGACGAAGATGCTCGGGATGTTCATGAGGGCGGCGAGACGCACCGAGGGACGCATGTAGTCGCTGAAGATGAGGAACGTGCCGCCGAACGCGCGCGTCTTGCCGTGCAGGACGATGCCGTTGACGATCGCGCCCATGGCGTGCTCGCGGATGCCGAAGTGCAGCACCCGTCCGTACGGGTTGCCCGACCACTCATGGGTCGACCACTCGGCCGGGATGAACGACGGCGCCCCCTTGATCGTGGTGAGGTTCGACTCGGCGAGGTCGGCCGAACCGCCCCACAGCTCCGGAAGCTCGGCGGCGAGGGCGTTGATGACCTGGCCGGATGCGGCGCGGGTCGACACCTCCTTGCCTGACTCGAACACCGGGAGCGCGGCCGTGATGTCGGCGGGGAGCTCCTGTGCCTCGAGACGGTCGAGGAGCGCCTTCTTCTCGGGGTTCGCGGCGGCCCAGGCGTCGAAGGACTCCTGCCAGGCGGCGCGGGCTTCGGCGGCACGAGCCGCGAGACCGCGGGTGTGGGCGAGTACGTCGTCGGCGACCACGAAGGTCTGCTCGGGGTCGAAGCCGAGCACCTTCTTCGTGGCAGCGAGCTCGTCGGCTCCGAGAGCGGAACCGTGGATCTTGCCGGAGTTCTGCTTGCCGGGCGACGGCCATCCGATGATCGTCTTGAGGATGATGAGCGACGGCTTCGAGGTCTCGCCCTTGGCGGCCTCGATCGCGGCGAACAGTTCGGCGACGTCTTCGACGTACTCACCGGTCTTCTTCCAGTCGACGGTCTGCACCTGCCAGCCGTAGGCCTCGTAGCGCTTCGCGACGTCCTCGGTGAAGGCGACGTTGGTGTCATCCTCGATCGAGATCTGGTTGGAGTCGTAGATGGCGATCAGGTTGCCGAGCTGCTGGTGGCCCGCGAGCGAGGAGGCCTCGCTGGTCACGCCCTCCTGCAGGTCGCCGTCCCCGGCCACGACGTAGACGAAGTGGTCGAACGGGCTGGTGCCGGCGGCCGCCTCGGGGTCGAACAGGCCGCGCTCGTAGCGGGCGGCGTAGGCGAAGCCGACGGCGGAGGCGAGACCCTGACCGAGCGGGCCGGTGGTGATCTCGACGCCCTTGGTGTGGCCGTACTCCGGGTGACCCGGGGTGAGGGAGCCCCACGTGCGCAGCGCCTTGAGGTCATCGAGCTCCAGTCCGAAGCCACCGAGGTAGAGCTCCACGTACTGCGTGAGCGAGGAGTGTCCTGCGGAGAGGATGAAGCGGTCGCGGCCCAGCCAGTCGACGTCGGTCGGGTCGTGGCGCAGCACGCGCTGGTAGAGGAGGTACGCGGCCGGAGCGAGGCTCATGGCCGTGCCGGGGTGACCGTTACCGACCTTCTCGACGGCATCGGCCGCCAGGATTCGGGCGGTGTCCACCGCGCGTCGATCGATCTCATCCCACTGCAATTCCGACACGTTCATGCCCTTTCCGACAGTTTCGAGGGCGCCCTTATTCCCTGGCGCATCCGCAACTTCCCTGGCGCATCCTGCACCGTCGCGGAGACGGGTGGAGGGGTGTGCGCAGCGCCGGGCGCGCGAGTGCTTTCAGCATAGCGAAGACGACTGTCGTGCTACGCGAGTGGACGGCGCGGATGACGTCATCCGGTGTCATAGACTGGAGAGGTTGTCCGGTCACATGTGCGGAGGAGGCGATCGAGATCTCGACGATGTCTGATCAGACCGTGAGGAAGTCGTCCATCGGTCGCACGGTGAAGGCTTACGTCACGCTGACCAAGCCGCGTGTCCTCGAGCTTCTGCTCGTCTCGACCGTTCCGGTGATGTTCCTGGCGCAGGGCGGACTGCCCAACCTGTGGCTGGTGCTGGCGACCGTCATCGGCGGCTCGTTGAGCGCCGGTTCCGCCGCCGCATTCAACATGTACCTCGATCGTGACATCGACGCGCACATGCACCGCACCGAGAATCGACCGCTGGTCACGGGCGAGATCAGCCCGCGCGGCGCGCTGATCTTCTCCTGGACGCTCGCGATCGTCTCGACGGTCTGGCTGCTCGCCACGACCAACTGGCTCGCCGCAGCCCTGTCCGCGACCGCGATCTTCTTCTACGTCGTGATCTACACAATGATCCTCAAGCGCCGCACCGAGCAGAACATCATCTGGGGCGGCATCGCCGGGTGCTTCCCCGTGCTCATCGGCTGGTCCGCCGTCACCGGCTCGCTCGACTGGCCGGCGTTCGTCCTCTTCCTCCTGATCTTCCTCTGGACGCCACCGCACTACTGGCCGCTGTCGATGAAGTACAAGGACGACTACGAAGACGTCGACGTGCCGATGCTGGGTGTCACCCGCAACGCCTCGCAGGTCGGCCTCCAGGTCATCCTCTACGCGTGGGCGACGGTGGCGTGCTCTCTGCTTCTCGTCCCGATCGCCAACATGGGTCTGGTGTACACCGTGTCCGCCACGGTCTTCGGCGGATGGTTCATCTACGAGTCGCACCGGCTCTACAACCGTGCCGTCCACGGCACCGAGCCGCGGCCCATGCGCGTGTTCCACGCCTCGATCACCTACCTGACGCTGATCTTCGTCGCGGTCGCGATCGACCCGCTGCTGCCGTTCTGACCCGAAGCTTCTGAAACGACGGAGCGGCGCCGATTCCTCGGCGCCGCTCCGTCGTTCTTTCCGCTCAGAAGATCAGCGTGTGATCGTCGAGTCGTCCGGCTTCGCGTCGCCGGCGGGAGCGTCGTCCCGAGCCGTGTCGTGCGCGTCAGCGGCGGGCACCTCGTCGACTGTCGCCGTGTCGTACGTCGGCGCTGCCTCGGGGGATGCGGTGGTTTCGGACGTTGCGGTCTCGGCCGCGGCCTGAGGCTGTGCGGTCTCGGCGGTCCAGTCGATCGCCTCGACGACGGCCGGGGCGGGAGCGGGGACGAGCGAGCGTGCCGCGACGAGCCCGAGGGTGAGCAGGATGCCGACGATTCCGGCCGCGAGGACGCCTGCGCCCACGACGACGAGAGACTGGCCGACGTATACCTCGACGCCCGTGGCCGTGCCGTCGAGCAGGGTGGTCGTCATCGTCCCGATCTGACCGGAGATGAGCCATCCGCCGACAGCTGTCGTGGCGAGGGACACGACCAGGAGGAGCCAGAATCCGATGCTGCGTGAGAGTGACTTGTTCATGTCGTCCACGATCGCGGACACGCTGATGAGTCGGCGATGTGCGAGCTGTGGATCGCCTGTGCGGGGTCAGGCCTCGGCGGGGACCCGGCGCTTCAGATGGAGCACGACCACGGTGTACGCGGCGGCCGAGAGCGAGGCGAGCACCATGTGGATGCCGACGAGCAGCGGAGGGAGTCCCTCACGTGCCTGCCAGACCCCCACACCGACCTGCACCAGGATCGCCAGCACCAGGACGAGCAGCCAGCGCCGCGGCTCCAGGCGCAGCACCCAGGCGGCGACCGTGAGGAACAGCACGAGGGTGGCCAGGATGTAGCCGGGCCACGAGTGCACGTGGGCGAGCACGGTCGCGTCGAAGCCGTGCCGCAGCACATCCGCGTCGCCGGAATGGGGACCCGACCCGGTCGTCAGCACGCCGAAGACGATCGTCACGGCGAGTGCGAGGCCGGTCACGTGGGTGACAGCCGCGAACCACGCGGGAACCGCGCGCTCACGGGGTCCGCCGTCCGTCTTCAGGCGCACCAGGAACGCCGCCGTGATGCAGACGAGCAGCAGGGACGAGGTGTAGTGGAAGCCCACGATGAAGGGGTTGAGGCCGGTCAGCACCGTGATGCCGCCGACGAGCGCCTGGGCGACCACGCCGATGAGCACGAGCCAGGCCAGTAGGACCAGGTCACGTCGGGAGGGCGTCGTGCGGATGGAGCGGACCGCCGCCGCGATGACGGCGATCAAGAGCACGCCGAGCGCGATGGGGGAGGCCGGGAAGTGCAAGGGGGCGGCGATGCCGAACGCGGCGACGGCCGCCACGATGCCGCCGGCGGCGTACCAGAGCGCGGTGACCAGGCCGCGCTTCCCGCTGAAGAGGTGCAGGACCAGCAGCACGACGGCCAGCGCGATGATCCCGACCACGCCCGTCATCAGGCGGTTGCCGAACTCGATGATGCCGTGGATGCCCTGCACTTCGAGGATCGGGACCAGGGAGTCCGGTGTGCACAGCGGCCAGTCGGAGCATCCGAGGCCCGATCCGGTGAGGCGCACCGCGCCGCCGGTGCCGATGATGATGGTCTCGCTGAGGAAGGAGAGCCAGGCGAAGACCGTCAGCGCGCGTCCCCACGGAGCAGAACGGGGCGGAGCCGTCTGCGTCGGAGTGGAGGCGGGGATCGTCGTCTCGGGCATTAGTCCTCCGGACCGCGCTGGAACCTGCGGGCATGGCCCGTCTGTCAGGCGGAACCTGTAGAATCGGATTGTTGCGATGAGCGCTGACCGCGCTGAAGCATCGACAACAGTTTAGGCGCGATGGAAGCGCCGGTGATGAGGGCCCACCAACGGCACCCGCTCCCGCAGACTCGACGGGGATCAGGTGTGTCGGGGCGGATGACACCGTTTGGGACCTGTGAGGAGAGTGTTGGATGTCGGATGTACTGATCGACCGCCCGGAGCTTGACGGTCTGGGGGTGTACGAATTCGGCTGGCACGATGAAGACGCCGCCGGCGCCATCGCCAAACGCGGGATCTCGGAAGAGGTCGTGCGAGGAATCTCTGCACTCAAGAGCGAACCCGAATGGATGCTGAAGACCCGTCTCAAGGGGTACCAGCTCTTCGGGAAGAAGCCGATGCCGACCTGGGGCGCCGACCTCAGCGAGATCGACTTCGACAACATCAAGTACTTCGTCCGCTCCACCGAGAAGCAGGCGCAGACGTGGGAAGACCTTCCCGCCGAGATCCGCGAGACCTACGAGCGCCTCGGCATCCCCGAGGCCGAGCGTCAGCGGCTCGTGGCCGGTGTGGCAGCCCAGTACGAGTCCGAGGTCGTCTACCACCAGATCCGCGAGGACCTGGAGGCGCAGGGCGTCATCTTCATGGACACCGACACGGCCCTGCGCGAGCACCCCGAGTTCTTCGAGGAGTACTTCGGCTCGGTCATCCCCGCCGGTGACAACAAGTTCGCCGCGCTGAACACGGCCGTGTGGTCGGGCGGCTCCTTCGTCTACGTCCCCAAGGGCGTGCACGTCGAGATCCCGCTGCAGGCGTACTTCCGTATCAACACCGAGAACATGGGCCAGTTCGAGCGGACCCTGATCATCGCCGACGAGGACAGCTACGTCCACTACATCGAGGGCTGCACGGCCCCGATCTACAAGTCGGACTCGCTGCACTCGGCCGTCGTCGAGATCATCGTGAAGAAGAACGCCCGCGTTCGCTACACGACGATCCAGAACTGGTCGAACAACGTCTACAACCTGGTCACCAAGCGTGCCGTGGCGTACGAGGGTGCGACCATGGAGTGGGTCGACGGCAACATCGGCTCCAAGGTGACGATGAAGTACCCGTCGATCTATCTGATGGGCGAGCACGCCAAGGGCGAGACCCTGTCGGTCGCCTTCGCCGGTCCCGGTCAGCACCAGGACGCCGGCGCGAAGATGATCCACATGGCGCCCTACACGCAGTCGTCGATCGTCTCGAAGTCGATCGCCCGCGGCGGAGGACGTGCCGGCTATCGCGGTGAGGTACGCGTGGACGCCGCGGCACACCACTCTGCGAACACCGTGCGCTGCGACGCTCTGCTCGTCGACACGAAGTCCCGCTCCGACACCTATCCGGCGATCGACATCCGTGTCGACGACGTGCAGCTCGGCCACGAGGCCACGGTCTCGAAGGTGAGCGAGGAGCAGCTGTTCTACCTGCAGTCCCGC
The DNA here is from genome assembly GCF_041529975.1 of Microbacterium maritypicum. Classification (NCBI taxonomy): domain Bacteria; kingdom Bacillati; phylum Actinomycetota; class Actinomycetes; order Micrococcales; family Microbacteriaceae; genus Microbacterium; species Microbacterium maritypicum. Next base: position 2,420,589 of record NZ_CP168030.1, read on the forward strand.
GGCATGCCCGAGGACGAGGCGATGGCGATGATCGTGCGCGGCTTCATCGAGCCGATCGCGCGGGAACTGCCGATGGAATACGCGATGGAACTGAACAAGCTCATCGAGATGGGCATGGAAGGATCGGTCGGCTAGTGACCGCCGCTACGACAGCGCCTGCCGAGGCGCAGCACACGAACGCGCACATCGACCCCGCCGCCCAGGTGGCCGCGGCCGGATTCGTCCCGGTGCAGACCCGCTCCGAGCGTCCGCACTCTTTCGAGCCGGCCGACTTCGGCGCCCCCACCGGGCGCGAGGTCAACTGGAAGCACACACCCGTCGCGCAGCTCACCTCGCTGTTCGAGGTGGCTCCGCAGAACGACGGTGTGAGTTACACGATCAACGCGGGGGAGCAGTACATCGCCGCGCCGCTCGCGATCGGTACCGCCCCCCGCGGCGAGGTCTTCCTCGCCGAAGACGTCACCGCGGCCGTGGCCTGGCAGGGATCCGCCGAGGCCCTCCACGTGCGGATCCCGCGCGAGGAAGAGGTCGCAGAGCCGATCTTCGTCTCCATCGCCGGTCTCGGAGCCGACCGTCGTGCCGATGCGCACATCGTGATCGAGGCGCTCGAGCACAGCTCGGCGACCGTCGTCCTGCAGCACACCGGGTCCGCCCAGTACGCACAGAACGTCGAGATCATCGTCCGCGACGGCGCGAAGCTGTCGGTCATCAGCCTGCAGCAGTGGGCGGATGACGCGGTCCATGCGTCTGCACACCAGGCACGGGTCGGTGCGGATGCGACGCTCAAGCACTTCGTCGTGAGCTTCGGCGGCGGCGTCGTGCGCGTCAACCCGAACGTCGAGCTCGCAGGCGCAGGCTCCGAGGGGTACCTCTACGGCCTGTCCTATGCAGACGCCGGGCAGCATCTGGAGAGCCAGGTGTACCTGCACCACAAGGGACCGCACACCAAGGGCGACGTCCTCTACAAGGGCGCGCTGCAGGGTCAGGGCGCACACAGCGTCTGGATCGGCGACGTGCTGATCGGTGCCGATGCCACGGGTACCGACTCCTACGAGGCGAACCGCAACCTGGTCCTCACCGAGGGCGCCCGCGCCGACTCGATCCCGAACCTCGAGATCGAGACCGGCGACATCCTCGGCGCCGGACACGCGAGTGCGACGGGTCGTTTCGACGACGAGCAGCTGTTCTACCTGCAGGCGCGCGGTATCAGCGAGGAGGAGGCACGTCGGCTCGTCGTGCTCGGCTTCCTCACCGACATCGTGCAGCGCCTCGGCATCCCCGCCCTCGAGGCCGAGCTGCTGGCGGCGATCGAGGCGGAGCTGGCCGAGGTGAGTGCATGACCGCCGAACGCGTCTGCGGAGTCGCCGACCTCGAGCAGGACATGCCGCTGCGTGTCGACCCGGGCGGCGTGCCGATCACGGTGATCAAAGACGGCGAGGGAGTCATCCACGCCATCGGCGACACCTGCACCCACGGCGACATCTCGCTGTCCGAAGGCTTCGTCGAAGGTGACACGGTGGAGTGCTGGGCTCACGGCTCCGCGTTCTCGCTGCTCACCGGCAAGCCCCAGAATCTCCCCGCATATGAGCCCGTCCCGGTCTACGTCGTCCAGATCGACGGCGACGACGTGCTCATCGATCCGACTGTTATTAAGGAAGTTTGAAGAATGTCTGTTCTCGAGATCCGCGACCTGCATGTGACGGTCGAGACCGATGCGGGGACCACCCCGATCCTCAACGGAATCAACCTCACCATGAACACCGGTGAGACCCACGCCATCATGGGCCCCAACGGTTCGGGCAAGTCGACCCTGGCCTACACGATCGCCGGTCACCCGAAGTACACGGTGACCTCCGGGTCGATCACGTTCGACGGCCAGGACGTCCTGGAGATGACGGTCGACGAGCGCGCCCGCGCCGGGCTCTTCCTCGCCATGCAGTACCCGGTCGAGATCCCCGGCGTCACCGTGACGAACTTCCTCCGCACCGCGAAGACTGCACTCGACGGTGAAGCGCCGGCGATCCGCGGCTGGACCAAGGACGTCAAGGCGGCCATGTCGAACCTGCGCATGGACCCCAAGTTCGCGCAGCGCAACGTCAACGAGGGCTTCTCCGGCGGCGAGAAGAAGCGCCACGAGATCCTGCAGCTCGAGGTGCTGAAGCCGAAGTTCGCAGTCCTCGACGAGACCGACTCGGGTCTCGACGTCGACGCGCTCAAGATCGTCTCCGAGGGCGTCAACCGCGCGAAGGAGTCCACCGGACTCGGCGTACTGCTGATCACGCACTACACCCGCATCCTCCGCTACATCCGCCCCGACTTCGTCCACGTCGTCGTCGCGGGGAAGATCGTCGAAGAGGGCGGCCCTGAGCTCGCAGACCGGCTGGAGAACGAGGGATACGACCGTTTCCTCGACCCTGCAGCCCCCATCGAGGCGTAGGCTGATCGCATGACAGCGACCCTCACGGACGAGAAGTACGACGCGGTCACCGAGGCTCTCAAAGACGTCATGGACCCCGAGCTCGGGATCAACGTCGTCGACCTCGGCCTCATCTACGACCTCGCCTGGGATGACGAGAACGATGCTCTCGTCATCCACATGACGCTGACCAGCGCTGGCTGCCCGCTCACCGACGTGCTCGAGGACCAGACCGCTCAGGCTCTGGACAGCGTCGTCGATCGATTCCGCATCAACTGGGTCTGGATGCCGCCGTGGGGTCCGGAGCGGATCACGGACGACGGGCGCGACATGATGCGCGCGCTCGGCTTCGCGATCTGATCCGCACGGGACCGCTGCCGCGAGGCGGCACGACGACGCGCGCGTCGGATCCGACGATACGACGATGACGCGTTTCGGAACCTCGGGAGAACGAATGCTTCAGGTGAAGGCACTGCCTCTGGCGGAGCTCCGCGAGCGCAGCAGCGAGAAGTGGCGTGAGTACCCGGACGATGTGCTTCCGCTGTTCGTCGCCGAGACCGACTTCCCGCTGGCGCCGGCGATCTCGGATGCGCTGCGGCGCGCCGTGGAGATCGGTGACACCGGGTATGTCGCATCGCGCACACCGCTCGCCGAGTCGTTCGCCGCTTTCGCGAACCGACGCTACGGCTGGGAGCCCGACCCCGCGCGCATGCGGAGCACGGCGGACGTGAGCATGGGGATCGTGGAGATCCTCCGCCGTGTGACGCAGCCGGGGGAGCGGGTCGTCGTGACCCCTCCGGTGTATCCGCCGTTCTACGACCTGGTCGCCGAGGCCGGCGCAGAGGTGGAGCGCGTCCCGCTGCGTGACACGGGAACCCGATGGGAACTCGATCTCGACGGCATCCGTGCGGCCTTCGACGACGGAGCGACGGCGATCCTGCTCTGCAACCCGCACAACCCGACCGGCACGGTGCATGACCGCGACGGCCTCGCCGCGCTCGCGGACCTGGCGGATGAGTTCGGGGCGGCCGTCGTCTCGGACGAGATCCATGCGCCGCTCGCGCAACCGGGAACCGGGTTCACGCCGTTCCTCGCCGTGAGCGATGCGGCCCGGCGCGTCGGCTATGCAGTCGTCAGCGCCAGCAAGGCGTTCAACCTCGCAGGTCTGAAGTGTGCCCTGATGGTCACCGCCGACGACGCGACGAGTGAGGTCGTGCGCGGCCTGCCCGTCGAGGTGGAGTGGCGTACCGGACAGTTCGGTCTGCTCGCCGCCTTGGCCGCATTCTCGGAAGAGAGCGACCCCTGGCTGGATGGGCTGCTGCGCACCCTCGATGAGAATCGAGTGCTGCTCGAGGACCTTCTGGCGGCTCACCTGCCGGATGCGCGCTATCGCATTCCGGACGCCGGGTACCTCGCGTGGATCGACCTCACCGCGCTCGACTGGGGCGACAATCCCGCGCGACGCATCCTGCGCGACGCGAAGGTCGCCCTGCACTTCGGACCGGCTTTCGGCGCCGAGGGTGCGGGCCATGTGCGGCTGAACTTCGGCACCTCCCCGGAGATCATCACTGAGGCGATCGAGCGCATCGCGGCGCTCGTGGGCCGATGACGACTCCGGTCGACGCCGCGACGATCTGGGACCGCCAACGCATCTGGGTGACCCTCGGCGCGGTCGCCCTGATCTTCCTCGCCGCCATCGAGGCACTCGCGGTGACGACGGTCATGCCGATCGTCAGCGAGGCTCTCCACGGCGAGGCCCTCTACGCCGTTGCTTTCGCCGGCACCCTGGCGACGAGTGTGATCGGCATGGTCGCCACGGGCGCGTGGTCGGACGCCCGCGGACCGCGCGGCGCCCTGTACGTCGCCGTCACGCTCTTCATCGTCGGTCTTCTCGTCTCGGGCTTCGCCGTGACGATGCATCAGTTCCTGATCGGACGACTCGTCCAGGGTCTCGGCACCGGCGGGCAGACCGTCGCGCTCTACGTGGTGGTGGCGCGGCTGTATCCGCCTCATCTGCACGGCAGGATCTTCGCCGCCTTCGCCGCGGCCTGGGTCGTGCCGTCGATGGTCGGACCATTCCTGGCCGGGGCCGTCGCGGAGTACCTCGACTGGCGATGGGCGTTCCTGGGCGTCGCGGTGCTGACGGGCGCCGCATTCGTGATGATCGCTGTCCGCCTCCGTGGTGTCGACCTGGGGCAGGGGGAGCCGCAGAACCGACGCGCCCTCGTCGTGCGCCTCGCACTCGCCGTGGTCGTGGCCGTTCTCGCCGTCGTGATCGGCTTCTCTGCCGACATGGCACCGTCGGTCGGCTGGCCGGTCGCGCTCGGCGCCGTCGTCGCGATCGGACTCGCCGTGCTCCCGCTGCTGCCACGGCGCACGTTGCGCGCGGGCCAGGGGCTGCCGAGCGTGGTGCTGATGCGCGGCATCGTGGCGGGTGCGTTCTTCGCCGCTGAGGCCTACATCCCGTACCTGCTGATGAAGAAGTTCGACTTCAGTGCGACGTGGGCGGGAGTCGCACTGATGCTGGCGGCATTGGCCTGGGCCGGCGCCTCGGCGCTGCAGGGGCGATACGGTGAGCGTCTGGGGAATCACCGCATCACGCTGATCAGTCTCGGCTCGCTCCTGGTGGCGCTGCTCTGCGTCCTCGTCGCCGCGCTCTTCGACGTCTCGGCGGCGGTGGTGGTGCTCGGCTGGGCATTCGCCGGTGGCGGGATGGGGCTGCTGTACCCGCGGTTGACCGTCCTGACGCTCGCGTACTCGGACGAGACGAATCAGGGATTCAACTCCTCTGCCCTGTCGATCTCGGACGCCACCGGTTCGGCCGTCGCGATCGCGCTGGCCGGTCTCGCGGTGGCATCCCTCGGAGGTGAGGCGGGTGCTTTCGGTGCGGTGTTCGCCTTCTGCGTCGGACTCGTCGCTCTCGCGATCGTTCCCGGACTCAGGCTCGGGCACGCGGCGGAGTCGCCGGTGCGCTGAGCACCCCCGCGAGCGCAGTCACTCCGAGGTCGAAGACACGGTCGAGGCCGGCCGTGACGTCGATCTCCCCGGCGGTGGGCAGCGCACCGTGGCTGTCGGCGTGCATGCGCTGCTGCACGAGGGTGGCGTGTCCGAGGACGAAGTGCAGGATCGCCGCGCCCCGGTCAGCGGCGTCGGGTGCGCCGTGGGCCTCCAGTGCCGCGGTCAGCACCGACTGCGCGTGCGAGGAGCCGAGTTGCAGGGCATAGGTGCTGAGGACCAGTTCGGCGCCGTCGCGGTGGGTGAAGAGGGCGTCGCGGATGCCTCGGGCGGTTGCCAGCACGCCGTCGCTGCCGCGGGGGATCGATGCGGTGATCCGGTCGGCGAGTTCGGCGAGCAGCTCCTGCTTGCTGGTGAAGTGCCAGTAGAGGGCAGAGGGCTGTACATCCAGGCGGGCGGCGATGCGCCGCATCGAGAGGTCGGCGAGCCCGACTTCGTCGAGGAGGGCGAGCGCGCTCCGGGCGACGCTGTCGCGGTCGTGCCGTGCCTGATTCGTCTCCGGGCTCATCCTCCGATTATAGTGAACGACGTTCAGGTGAACGGTGTTCAGGAGAAACGCGTCGGAGGGATCCGCATGACACGCACAGGAGAGACGGGTGTCGCGACGATCGCCGTGGACGCGGTCTCGGTGGTGCTCGACGGTCGCCCCGTGCTGCGAGAGGTCACCGCCTCGCTGACGGCTCCGACGATCGCGGTGATCGGTGCGAACGGGTCGGGGAAGTCCACGTTCGCCCGGTTGTTGAACGGACTCGTCACTCCGAGCGCCGGCGAGGTGAGGGTGCACGGCCTCGACACGGTGCGTGACCGCGCCGCCCTCCGCCGCCGCGTCGGATTCGTGTTCACGAACCCCGATGCGCAGATCCTCATGCCCACCCCGGCCGAAGACATCGCGCTGTCCCTGCGCGGCCGGGCGAAGGCCGAGGTCGCCGACCGCGTCAGAGACACCCTCGCCGTGCATGGTCTGGCGGACCACGCGGATGTCCCCGCATCCAGCCTGTCGGGGGGCCAGAAGCAGATGCTCGCCCTGGCCGCAGTACTGGCCACCGAACCGCAGCTCATCGTCGCGGACGAACCGACGACACTCCTCGACCTGCGCAACTCCCGACGCATCGGCGACCTGCTCCTGGCACAGCGGGCCCAGGTCGTCGTGGTGACACATGACCTCGAACTGGCCGCGCGCTGTGAGGCCGCGATGCTGTTCGAAGACGGGCGGGTCACGGCGTCCGGAGAGCCGTCGACCGTGATCGCGGCCTATCGTCGAGCGTGCGGTTGATCGCGCTCTACCGTCCCGGAAGCAGCATCCTCCATCGCGCTCCTGCCGGGCTCAAGCTCGCCGCGCTGGCGATCGGAGCACTCGTTCTGTCGCTGTACCCCCACGACGCGGTGAGCATCCCTCTCTCGCTCGCGGCGGTCCTCGCGCTGTACGGCATCGGGGGAATGCCCATCCGGGTGCCGTTGCTCGAGATCTGGCGTCTGCGCTGGATCATCGTCGTGCTCGCCGCGGCGCTCGGGGTCTTCGTCTCGCCTCTCGCGGCGTGGGTCGGCACGGGGCGCGTCGTGACGATTCTCCTGCTCGCGAGCCTGTTGACGCTCACGACCCGGATGGCGGATCTCGTGGAGGTGCTGCAGGGCATCCTGCGCCCGTTCCAGCGATGGGGAGTCGATCCCGACGCGGTGGCGCTCACGATCTCGCTCACGATCACGACGATCCCCGTGATCGCCGGCTTCGCGGAGCGCGTGCGGGATGCGTCGCGAGCCCGCGACGTGCGGTTGGGCGTGCGCGCCGTGGTGCCCCTGCTCGTTCTCGCCCTCCGACACGCGGACGATGTCGGTGACGCGCTGGCAGCACGGGGCCTGGGCTGACCCTATGCGGGGACGAGCGTGCGCACTCCGACCGGCGGCAGCGGCGTCGTCTGAGACGCGAGTCGGAGCGCCGCGAGGATCAGGGCGACCGCGATCAGAGCGGTCGCGACGGATGTGCCGAGTACCAGGAGCATCAGGACACCGACCAGGCCGCTCAGCGCTCCCGCGACGAGGCGGGGTAGCGAACCGGTGGCCTGCGGCGCGGGCTGTGACTCGAAACGGCTGAAGGCCACAGCGACGAGTGCGGTCAGCGCGAGCGCGGTCGCGAGCCAGAGCGGTCGGGCCGCCCACCAGTCCGCGCTGTCGAGCGACGGGAGCGCGACGCCCGTGAAGAGGGCATACACGGCGGTCGCGCCGGCCATCACCAGCAGGACAGGCATGTGCCAGAGATAGATCGTCATGGTGCGCACCGTCACGAACGCCGTGAATGCCGCCACGCGCGGTCGGCGGCTGAACCGCTCGATGCGTTCGCGGTGCAGGGAGAGCAGGCTGGTGTGTGCGACGCCGACGAGCAGGAGGGCTGCAGTCGGCGGGTTGATGTTGGCGATGAGGTCGGGGGAGTACACCCCGGTCAGGAACGTTGCGACGAGCAGGAGCAGGGCGCCGAGGCCCGCGGTGGCCCGGACGCGTCGACTCAGGCGCCCGATGCGTCCGTCGGCGAGGAAGAACCCCAGCTGCTGCAGCGTCATCCACACGAAGGCGAGGTTCAGGAAGCCGAGGCCCTCGAGCCCGGTCGCGGCGCGCAACACGTCGACGGCGATGGATGCCGCGACGAGAGCACCGATCGTGCGGTAGGGGGCGCGCTCGTGGGCGGCGGCCAATGCGGGAAGCAGCGCCTGGCACAGGAGGAAGACGCCGAGGAACCAGAGCGGCTGACCGTAGCGGAAGCCCGCGGTCGCGATCAGATCGGCGGGTACACCGAAGACCGTGAGCAGCGCGAGCCCGACGCCGACGATGGCGATCGTGAAGACGGCGGGTCGCAGCAGACGATGCAGTCGCCCGGCCACGAACCCGAGGGCGCTCCCGCCGCGCTCCCGCAGCCGACGGTAGGCGAGGAGCCCGGAGAACCCGCCGATGACGAAGAACAGCGGCATCACCTGGAGGAGCCAACTCAGCGGTGCGATCCACCCGGTACCGTCGCTGGCGTTCTCGAACACGGGGCCGGACGCGTCGACGGTGACGCCCACCATGATCGAGTGGAGCAGGACCACGCCGACGACGCAGAGCGCCCGGACGAAGTCGATCCCGGTGTCACGGGACGCGCGTTGCGGAGGCGCGATGATGCCGGCAGTGGGTGCCTGGACGGTGGTCATGAGTCCTCCTCGGGAGCGGTGTCCCAGGAGACTATGGATGCCGTGTCCGCGGATGCATCACCCTCGGGTGCCGTTACGACCCCCTACGACGGTGTGAGTCAGGAGGACGGCTCGACCAGTCCGGTGTCGTAGGCGAGGATCACCGCATGCACGCGGTCGCGGAGGTTCAGCTTGGCGAGTACCTTGCCGACATGGGTCTTGACGGTCTGCTCCGCGATGAAGAGGTCGGCCGCGATCTCGGTGTTCGAGCGCCCTTTCCCGATCAGTACCAGCACCTCCCGCTCACGGTCGGTGAGTTCGGCGAGCGCAGTGGTCGGGCGAGGTGCACGGGGCCTGCGGCCGGCGAACTGCTCGATGATTCGTCGGGTCACGCTCGGCGCGAGGAGCGCATCCCCGTTCGCGACGACGCGCACCGCGTGCACGAGCTCCTCGGGGAGTGCGTCCTTCAGCAGGAACCCGCTGGCTCCGGCCTCCAGCGCGTCGTACACGTAGTCGTCGATGTCGAAGGTGGTGAGCATCAGGATCCGGGGGACATGCGCGGCGGGGTACGACGGGCCGAGAATCCGCCGGGTGGCTTCGATCCCGTCGAGTTCGGGCATGCGCACGTCCATCAGGATCACGTCGGGATCCAGACGCGCCGCCAGGGCGACGGCTTCGGCGCCGTTCGCCGCCTGCCCGGACACCCGAATGCCCTCGTGGGCATCGAGGAGAGCGGCGAAACCCGCACGGACCATGGCCTGATCGTCGGCGATGAGGACGCTGATCGTCACGGGGTCTCCTTGTCGAGAGAAGCGGCTGCGCCCGCATCGGAACCGTCCGCATCCAGGGGGAGCAAGGCCTCCACGTCCCAGCCGCCATCGGATGAGGGGCCGGCCGAAAGGCTGCCGCCCAGGATCTCGGCGCGTTCGCGCATCCCGCGCAGGCCGTAGCCCCCGCCGGGGCCGTCGGGCGTGCGGGGCGGTGCGCCGTTGTGCACACGGATGCGGATGCTGCGGGCCTCGGCACGCAGCTGCACGGCGATGCGGGCACCGGGCGCATGCCGCACGGCGTTGCTCAGCGCCTCCTGGACGATGCGGAACGCGGCGATCTGCACCGAGGGTGTCGCGGCTGCTGCGGCCTCGCCGCCCTCGAGCACGAGTCCGACCTCGACCCCCGCGCGGCGGATGGTGTCGACCAGCGCCGGGATGTCGTCGATGCCCTGTTGGGGAGCGAGCTCGGCGGTCTGGTCTTCGGTGCGGAGCACCCCGAGCATCCGCCGCATCTCGGCCAGCGAGCCGCGGGCGGTCGCAGCGATGTCGTCGAACTCGGCTGTCGCCGCGTCGTTGAGCGCGGGAATGCGATATTTGGCGGTCGACGCCTGCACCTGGATCACGGACATGCTGTGTGCGACCACGTCGTGCAGCTCGCGCGCGATCCGCGTGCGTTCCTCGACGAGCGCGCGCCGGGCCTCCTCGAGCGCGCTGTGCTCCTTCTCGCGCGTCAGCTCGGCAGCGACCCGGACCCTCCCGGCGACGAGCGCCGCGATGAGGTACACCGCGGATGCCACCGCTGTCGTGACGATGAGGTCGGCCGTGGCGCTGGCGGATGACTCCGGCGTGGCCACCATGTCGGGGCGGAGCCCCGGCGCCAGAAGCGATGCGATCGCGCCGAGGATCAGTGCGAAGGCACCGAGCCGTGCGCCATGGAGGAATGTGACCACCCCGACGAACAGGGCGAAGGTCAGGAGGGCGGGGACGGACCAGGGCCACGGCGACTGGATCGCGAGTTCCGGCACGACCGTGAGTGGCAGGGTGAGTGCTCCCACGGTGAACAAGCCGATCGCCCAGACCGGGCGGCTGATCGCGAGCACAGGCGAGACGCACAGCGCCGCGCCGAGGATGAACGACAGAGGCAGCGGCGTGCCGGACAGGACGGTCTGGAGCGGGACGAGGATCGCGTACAACGCCACGACCGCCGCACCCAGCGCCCCGAGGGCGAAGGTGCGACGGCTGATCCGTTGGCGCAGCGGTGTGCGCTGTCGGCGGCGTGCCATGACTGTCATCCTGCCAGTTGCGGCGCGGGAGCGCGGCGGCGCCGGGCCGCGGCGATGCGGTCGATCGTGAAGCCGATCACGAGCGCGATGACGATGCCGAGACCGGCGCTCAGCAGCGGCTGGTCCTTGATCCAGGCGCCGGCGAGCAGGCCGATCGCCAGGCTGAAGACGCTCCAGCTGGCACCGGCGATCAGACTCAGGGGCAGGAAACGCCGCCACGGGAACCCGAGAGCCCCGGCGGACATGTTGACCGCGACGCGTCCGACCGGGATGTAGCGGGCGCCGAGGATGAGGGTGGCACTGCGCCGATCGAGCGCCTGCTGAGCGTAGGCGAATGTCGCCGCCACACGGGGGCGTCTCATCCAGGCGAAGCGCGTGGTGCCGAGCCGTCGGCCGATCACGAAGGCGATGTTGTCGCCGATCGCCGCGCCGATCGCGGCGACCGCACCGAGGAGAAGCAGATTCCCGTCGCCGGTGGACGCGGCGACGGCCGCGGCCGCCACGAGCACCGTCTCGCTCGGCACCGGGGGGAAGAAGCCGTCGATCACGGTGACCGTGAACAGGACCAGGTACAGCCAGGGCGAGGCGATGGCCTGCATGATGAGCTCGTTGAGGATGTCCACTCCTGCACGCTATGCAGCGCGTACCCGGGCGGTCATCCCTCTGGGGTATCGCGGGCCTCACTCTCCGGGCTGATCTTGCTGACCGCCGCTCCCGGCCATGGCGCTTATACTGGGAGGCTGGCCGATCGGCCGAACACCCTCCCTGAAAGAACGGACGTCCGCTGTGCTTGCCGTGCACGACCTCGAGATCCGCGTTGGCGCGCGCCTGCTGATGGAGAACGTCTCGTTCCGCGTCGCCGACGGAGACAAGATCGGACTCGTCGGTCGCAACGGGGCCGGGAAGACCACGCTCACCAAGGTGCTCGCCGGTGATGTGCTGCCCTCCGGCGGCAGTGTGACACGGTCCGGCGAGCTCGGCTACCTGCCGCAGGACCCGCGTTCCGGAAACCCCGAAGACCTGGCGCGCACGCGCATCCTCGATGCCCGCGGACTCGGGCAGCTGAACCTCGGGATGACCGAGGCGGCACTCGCGATGGGCTCGGACGACCCCGCCGTCGCCGACAAGGCGATGAAGCGCTACGCCCGCCTGACCGAGCAGTTCGAGGCCCAGGGCGGCTACGCGGCGGAGGCGGAGGCCGCATCCATCGCGAACAACCTGTCGCTTCCCGACCGGATCCTGGATCAGCCGTTGTCGACGCTCTCCGGTGGTCAGCGTCGCCGCATCGAGCTCGCCCGTATCCTCTTCTCCGATGCTCAGACGATGATCCTCGACGAGCCCACCAACCACCTCGACGCCGACAGCGTCGTGTGGCTCCGCGAGTTCCTCAAGGGGTACAAGGGCGGCCTGATCGTCATCAGCCACGATGTCGAGCTCGTCGGCGAGACCGTCAACCGCGTGTTCTACCTCGACGCGAACCGCCAGATCATCGACACGTACAACATGAACTGGAAGAACTACCTGCGCCAGCGGGTGGCCGACGAGGAGCGTCGCAAGAAGGAGCGCGCCAACGCAGAGAAGAAGGCCACGACCCTGCAGTTGCAGGCGGCACGCTTCGGCGCGAAGGCATCCAAGGCGGCTGCGGCGCACCAGATGATCGCGCGCGCCGAGAAGCTGCTCGCCGGACTCGACGAGGTCCGCCAGGAAGACCGGGTCGCGAAGCTGCGCTTCCCGAAGCCGGCGCCCTGCGGCAAGACGCCGATGATGGCGAGCGGGCTCTCGAAGTCGTACGGGTCGCTCGAGATCTTCACCGATGTCGATCTCGCGATCGATCGCGGCTCGAAGGTCGTGGTGCTCGGCCTCAACGGTGCGGGCAAGACCACGCTGCTGCGGATGCTCGCGGGTGTGGACCAGCCCGACACCGGACAGCTCGAGCCGGGGCACGGCCTCAAGGTCGGCTACTACGCGCAGGAGCACGAGAACCTCGACGTGAACCGTTCGGTGCTCGAGAACATGGTCTCGGCCGCACCGCACATCACCGAGACCGAGGCGCGCAAGGTGCTGGGCTCGTTCCTGTTCACCGGCGACGACGTGCTGAAGCCGGCGGGAGTCCTCTCCGGTGGAGAGAAGACGCGTCTGTCGCTCGCCACACTCGTCGTCTCCTCGGCGAACCTGCTGCTGCTCGACGAGCCGACCAACAACCTCGATCCCGCCTCGCGCGAGGAGATCCTCGGCGCTCTCGCGCATTACGAGGGGGCGGTCGTTCTCGTCTCGCACGATCCCGGCGCCGTGCAGTCGCTCAACCCGGAGCGCGTGCTCATCCTGCCCGACGGAGTCGAAGACATCTGGAGCCAGGAGTACCAGGACCTCATCGAGCTCGCCTGACGCGCGCACGATCCTCCGAAGCGACGACGATCCTCCGACCTTTCCCCGCGGATATCTCGGCGAATCGTCGGAACATCGGCGGATCGTCCGCTGCGTGGGCGCGATGAGCGGTGGCCCCAATGTCGGCGACCGCTTGTAGCGTGAGGGCATGAGCATGGATCACATCCGCGCCGTGTGCTGGGACTGGAACGGCACGCTGCTCGACGACGTGGAGATCTGTCGTCAGGTGATGAACTCCGTGCTCGAGGAGCACGCGCTCGATCCGCTGACCGATGAGCACGCCTACCGATCGGTCTTCCGATTCCCGATCCGGGACTTCTACGGCTCCGTCGGGCTCGGCGATGACAGATTCGTGCCCGCCGCGACGGCCTACCTCGAACTGCTCGCGGCGCGGGTCGGAGAGGCGCAGCTCCACCCCGATGCGCGCGCCACGCTCGCGGCTCTCCACGAGCGCGGCATCCGCCAGGTGCTCGCTTCGGCGACCCTTCCCGATGCACTCGCGCAGCAGATGGCCCCGTACGATCTGGGCGACGCGTTCGAGGACGTGCTGTCGATCGACGACCCGTATCGCGCGTCCAAGCACGACGTCATCGCGCGGTGGCTGTCGGCATCCGGCCTCCCGCCGAGCGCTGTGCTCGTCATCGGAGACACCAATCACGACCGGGAGATCGCGGAGGATCTCGGCGCGGAGTTCGTGCACTTCGACGGCGGCCACCAGAACTGGTCCGGCGACACCCGTCGGATCGCGACGCTCCGCGAGGTGCTCGACGTCCTGACCCCGATCACCGATAGTCCTGAGCTGAGGGAACTCGCCTGAGCCTTCCGGCGTGCAGCCGGAGCACCCATGGCATAGTCGGGAACATGTCGGCACAGCAGGGGCTCCCTTCGTCAGAGGTCAGTCGGTGGCTGCGTGCTCAGCCCGGGCTCACCGGTGCGGCGCCTCCTCTCGTACGCGCTGACCTTCCTGACGATCCGGTCTCACTCTTCCTCGACTGGATCGGGAAGGCCGCCACCGCAGGCGTGCCCGAGCCACACGTCGCCACCTTGGCGACGGTCGACGAAGACGGCATGCCGGATGCGCGCTCACTGATCCTCAAGGACGTCGACGAGCGCGGATGGGCCTTCGCCGGAGCGCGCTCCTCTCGAAAGGGTGCGCAGATCGGCGCGCATCCTGCGGCGGCACTGAACTTCTGGTGGCAGCCCCTCCTGCGAGCGGTGCGCGTTCGCGGGCGGGTCCAGGAGGCCTCCGCGGAGGAAAGTGCGGCAGACCTCGCTGCGCGTTCCGCCGCCGCTCGTGAGGGCGTCACCCCAGGGGAGTGGGTCCTCTGGCGGATCATCGCCGCACGAGTCGAGTTCTGGCAGGGGTCGCCGGAACGAGACCACACGCGGATCGTCTACGAGCGCACGGAGACCGGCTGGGCATGCACGATGACGCCCTGGATGGACTGACTCCGGGAGAGTCGGTCAGCGGACGTCGAGCAGCTCGTCTTCGACGTCGGCGTCGTGGTCCTTGCGCCGTGGAGTCTTCACGGGTGTCGGGACGCCCTCGACGTCCTCACGGTGCTTCACGATCTCGGTCCGGATGATGTAGCCGATGAAGATGAAGCCCATGAGGGCGAACAGGATCCATTGGATCGCGTAGGAGAGATGCGGGCCCGGGTCGTCCGTGGGGGAGTCGAAGCCACCCAGCGCGCCGGCGCCGGCCGGCTCCTCGGTCACGACGCGGCCGTAGGCGCCGGTGATCACATCCCCGTCGGTCAGCGCGGCGATCGAGGGCAGATGGATGGTCGGCACCTGACCTTCCGGTGCGCCCCGGCCCGATGCGGGCAGCTGCTCCCCGGGCCGCAGGCGCACCGTGACCTCGGCCTCGCCTTCCGGCGGGGACGGCACAGAGTCGGGCTCCGCACCCTCGCCCGGCGCCACCCAGCCGCGATCGACGATGAACACGCGACCATCAGCGTCGCGGAACGGCACCAGTACCTCGAAGGCGCTCGTACCGCCGTGCGGTCGATTGCGCACGAGCAGTTGCTGGTCGGCCAGGTACTCACCCTGCAGCGTCACAGGGCGCCACTCGTCTGAGGGGTCGAGCGCACCGTCAGCGCCGATGACATCGGCGAGGGGAACGGGGTCCGCGTCGTAGTTCTGCTCGACGAGTTCGATCTGGGCGGCACGAGTCTCGTTCCGCTCGAACTGCCAATTCGACAGGAAGACGCACGCGATGGCGAAGCCGATGGCGATGAGCACGTACACCGCCCACCTGGTCAGACGGCGACTCATGCGGGAACACCGTCGCGGACGGTCACCGGGAAGTCCCGTGCGGCCAGGTAGTCGCGGAGGAAGTCCACGTGCTCGTCACACGCCAGCCACACCTTCTCGCGATCGGCGGCATGGATGCGGGGATTGCGCCACACCACTTGTCTGGTCGCCGCGCTCCGGCAGCCGGCGCGCGAGCACTCGAGGTCAGTCATCGGTCTTTCGGGCCTTCGTGGATCGTGAACACCTGCGGAGCCGGAGCTTCGGTCTCGATCGGAGCAGGTCGAGGGGTGTCGAGCTCGCGCACCGGAGACTCCGCTGTGGCCTCAGTGCTGTCGCTTCCCGCGTTCGCGAAGACGACCGCGATGTAGGGCAGTACGGCGGCCGCGATCCCGAATACCCACGTGTACCAGCCGTACGGCTGCACGAGCACCATGAGCCCGAAGCACACGATGCGGATGGTCATCGTCAAGGCATAACGGCGCACACGATGATCAGCCTCATCCCGCGGAGACTGCGGCAGTGAGGTGACGGCCGGGACTTGACGCGCGTTCTTCACGATGTCTCAAGCCTACGCCGGTGCAGCCCTCCCGGCGTGCCGTTCGGCGACTCAGCTCGAGAACAGGAACGGCAGGGTGAACACCCCGACGAACAGGAAGCTGATGATGGTGCTGACGATCGTGAACGCACCGATCGCGACCACCGCGTAGCCGAGGATGAGACCGGCGATGGCGAGCCCACGCCCGCCGACTCCGGGTTGGCGCTTGATCTGTCCGAGCGCCATGTGCCCCGTGATGACGGCCGCGATCGAGGCCAGCACCGGGATGATGGCCCAGATCAGGACGAGCCCGGCGATGCCGCAGATGAGTGAGGTGACAGCCAGCGGACTGGTGGGGCGAGACGCGGCGGCGGGATACCCCCCGCTCGGGTAGGCGCCGTAACCGGGTTGAGAGGCAGGCGGGGCGTAGCCGGGCTGTACCGGAGGTGTGGCGTAGCCGGGCTGAGAGGCGGGCGCGGCGTAGTCGGCAGGGGAGGCATAACCGGGCGGTGCGGGCGGTGGAGCGTATCCCGGCTGCGGTGCCGCGGCCGGCTGCGCGCCGTAGGCCGGGTACGCCGGAGGCGCATAGGTCGGCGCGGCTCCCGGGTGGCTCTGTGTCGGCTGCGGACCGGGCCGTACCGGTTCGGCGGGAAGCGCCGGCGTGGCAGTGGGGGCGGCGGGCGGAGGAGGCGGTGTCAACGGCGGCTCGCCACCGGGAGAGGGGATGCGGTTGTCGCTCACGATGAAGCCTTTCGTCTCGATCAGGGTTCCAGCAGCGTCCCCGTCTGTCAAACACCAGGATGCAGCCGACCCGGCACGCGGGCGCAGCCGGCAGCGGCATGGTCGATAGGATCGATGACGGCCCGGGACCGCGGGCCGACCGGCCAGATCAGGAGTGTCCCCCATGAGTGCTGAGCGCGTCGTCCTCGTCACCGGCGGCAATCGCGGCATAGGCCGCGCCATCGCAGAGCGCTTCGTGCGCGACGGGTACCGGGTCGCCGTCACCGCCCGCAGCGGCGAAGGGCCGGAGGGGACGCTCACCGTCCGTGCGGATGTGACCGACGCCGCGGCTCTCGACGCGGCGTTCACCGAGGTGGAGCAGCAGCTCGGCCCGGTCGAGATCGTTGTCGCGAACGCCGGTATCACGAAGGACACGCTGCTCCTCCGCATGAGCGAAGACGACTTCGACAGCGTGGTCGCGACGAACCTCGGCGGCACGTTCCGCGTCGTCAAGCGCGCCTCGAAGGGTATGCTCCGCGCGCGTTTCGGCCGCATCATCCTGATCTCGAGTGTCGTGGGGCTCTACGGTTCCGCGGGTCAGGTCAATTACTCCGCGTCGAAGAGCGCGCTCGTCGGGTTCGCCCGCTCGATCACCCGCGAACTCGGCGCGCGGGGGATCACCGCCAACGTCGTCGCCCCGGGATTCATCGAGACCGACATGACGGCCGAGCTCCCGGAAGAGACGCAGAAGCAGTACAAGGCGAACATCCCGGCCGGACGATTCGCCACTCCCGACGAGGTCGCGGGCGTCGTGACCTGGCTCGCGGGCGACGACGCCGGGTACATCTCTGGTGCGGTCATCCCCGTCGACGGTGGTCTCGGCATGGGGCACTGACCCCACGCCGTTCGATCAGCGCGAGATCGCTGCGGTGAGGAGTTCGCCGAGGCGATCCGGCACGGTGAACTGCGGCCAGTGGGCGGAGCCGATCCGGATGACCTCCGCATCCTCGATCGCGCGGTACTCCTCGCCGAATGGGCCCCACTGGTCGATCAGCCCCTCGAACGTCGCCTGATCCAGATCGCCCATGAGCAGTGTGACGGGCACTCGATAGCGCGCGGGGTCGGTGAGGGCGATGCCGTCGGTCGGCACGCGTGCGGGGACGCTCGACGTGAGCGGCGCTGTGCGTGCGCGTGTGGCCTCGTCGAGGTCGTGCACGTCTTCATCCTCGAAGAAGTCCCAGCCGGGGAACGGGACGACCCCGTCGACGATCGGGAACTCGCTGATCCCGTTTCCGGGCGGAGGAGGGACGGTGTCGACGAAGATCACTCGGCTCACGCGGTCGGGGCGCGCATCGGCGACACCCCATGCGACGTTGCCACCTCCGCTGTGTCCGACGACCACGACATCGCCGTCGACCTCATCGACTGCGGCGACCGCGGCGTCGACCCAGTCCGCGATGCCGACATCGGAGGTGGCGGCCGCGGGCTCGCCGAGCCCTGGCATGGTGAGGGCGTGCACGCGGTGCCCTGCCCGTTCGAGAGCGGGGATCACGTCGTTCCAGCTCGAGGCGTCGAGCCAGAGTCCGGGGATGAGGATGATGTCCATGAGCCGACGCTAGCTGCGGCGACCGACATTCACCAGGTCTCGGCTACGGGAGCAGCGCGATGACCTCGGACAGATCCTGCGGTCCGATGACGAGGCTCGCCGCTTCGCGAACCGCGGGCTTCGCGTTGAAGGCGAGGCCGAGTCCAGCGACCGCCATCATCTGCAGGTCGTTCGCGCCGTCGCCGATCGCGATCGTCGCATGCGAGGGTACGCCGAGTTCCGCTGCCCATTCCTGGAGCGAGGCGGCCTTGAAAGCTCCGTCGACGATGTCGCCGTCGACGCGACCGGTGAGTTCGCCGTCGGCGAGCTCCAGACGATTGGCCCGCCACCGGTCGACTCCGAGCCCCGGCGCGATGTGGTCGAGGATCTCGTGGAACCCCCCGGACACGACTCCGACGACACCGCCGCGGTCGTGGACGGCGGCGGTGAGATCGCGCACTCCGGGCGTGGGTTCGATCCGTGCACGTACCCGCTCGAATGCCGAGACCGGCACGCCCTGAAGGGCCGCGACCCGGAAACGAAGGCTCGTGGAGAAGTCGACTTCGCCGCGCATGGCCGCCTCCGTGGCCGCCTGCACCTCCGCGCGGCGCCCGGCCTCGTCGGCGAGCAGCTCGATCACCTCGTTGCGGATCAGGGTGGAGTCGGCATCGAGGACGACGAGGAAGCGCGCAGCGGTCACCCGTCGAGCCTATCGATCACCTGGCGTGCCGATGTGCCATGACGGCGTCAGCGTTCGATGAAAACGCCCTTGCCGACGACGGTGATGCCGGACTCCGTCACGGTGAAACCCCGTGCGAGGTCCCGCTCGCGATCGACGCCCACCGTAGCCCCGTCGGCCAGCACCACGTTCTTGTCGAGGATCGCCCGATGGATGCGCGCGCCCTGCCCCACCTGGACGTGGTCGAAGACCACCGAGTCCGTGATGGTCGAGCCGCCGCCGGCGAGCGTCCAGGGGCCGACCACACTGCGTTCCAGATGGGTGCCGGACAGGACCGATCCGAGCGAGACGATCGAGTCGATCGCATTCCCGATGCGCCCGACCGAGTCCCGCACGAACTTCGCGGGCGGCGAGTTGACCGCTTGCGAGTGGATCGGCCACTCCATGTTGTAGAGGTTGAACACGGGCAGGGTCGAGATCAGGTCGCGGTGCGCGTCGAAGAACGAGTCGATCGTCCCCACGTCCCGCCAGTAGGAACGATCGCGCGGGGAGGAGCCGGGCACGTCGTTCTGCTTCATGTCGTAGTATCCGGCCTCGCCGCGGTCGACGAAGTACGGGACGATGTCGCCGCCCATGTCGTGCCCGGAGGTCGGCGACTCGCCGTCGGCCTCGACGGCGGCGATGAGTGCGTCGGCGTCGAAGATGTAGTTCCCCATCGAGGCGAGCACCTCGTGCGGCGAATCCTCGAGGCCGGCGATGTCGGTCGGCTTCTCCAAGAACTGCTTGATGCGCCCGGACTCGGCATCGGCATCGATCACCCCGAACTGCGAAGCCAGGGCGAGGGGCTGGCGGATCCCGGCGACGGTCGCCTTCGCACCGGATTCGATGTGGGCCTCCAGCATCTGCCGGAAGTCCATCCGGTACACGTGGTCGGCGCCGATGACGACGACGATGTCGGGCTTCTCATCGTTGATCAGGTTCATGCTCTGCAGGATCGCGTCGGCGGATCCCGAGAACCATCGCTTGCCGAGTCGCTGCTGCGCGGGGACCGAGGTCACGTACGAATCGAGGAGCGCCGACATCCGCCAGGTCTGCGAGATGTGCCGGTCGAGGCTGTGCGACTTGTACTGCGTCAGCACGACGATCTGCCGCAGGCCGGAGTTGATGAGGTTCGAGATGGCGAAATCGATCAGGCGATACTGTCCGCCGAACGGCACTGCGGGTTTCGCGCGATCCGCCGTGAGCGGCATGAGGCGCTTGCCCTCGCCGCCGGCGAGGATGATCCCGAAGACCTTCTTTGGAGCGGACATGGCTCCACCATAGATGCGTTCCCGGCCGCTGTACTAGCGTTCAGACATGCGAGTCGAAATGATCACGAAGGAGTACCCGCCCGAGGTCTACGGCGGTGCCGGAGTGCATGTGGCGGAACTCGTCGCCGCGCTTCGAGAGCACGTCGACGTGCGGGTGCGTGCGTTCGGGGCGACCCGCGACGAACCCGGTACCTTCGCCTATCGCACGCCCGCGGAACTCACCGGAGCGAACCCCGCGCTGCAGACGCTGGGGACAGACCTCGAGATCGTCGCCGCCATCGCCGACGCCGACCTCGTCCACAGTCACACCTGGTACGCGAACTTCGCCGGCCACCTGGCCTCGCAGCTTCACGGTATCCCGCACGTTCTCACCGCGCACAGCCTGGAGCCCCTCCGCCCCTGGAAGGCCGAGCAGCTGGGCGGCGGTTACGCGATCTCCAGCGGCATCGAGCGACTCGCCTACGAGAACGCCGCCGCGGTGATCGCGGTGAGCGCCGGCATGCGCGCCGACATCCTCCGCAGCTATCCGCAGGTCGACCCTGCGAAGGTCCGCGTGATCCACAACGGCATCGACGTCGAACGCTGGCGCCCGGTGCAGGACGCGGCATTCCTCCGGTCGATCGGAATGGATCCCGCACGTCCCTCCGTCGTGTTCGTCGGCCGGATCACGCGGCAGAAGGGTCTGCCTTATCTGCTGCAGGCCGCCCGACTCCTACCGCCCGAGGTGCAGCTCGTCCTGTGCGCCGGTGCCCCGGACACCCCGGAGATCATGGCCGAGGTGCAACAGGGAGTGCGGCTTCTGCAGGAGACGCGTGAAGGCGTCATCTGGGTGGAGCGGATGCTGCCGCGCGATGAGCTGTCGGCGATCCTGACCGCGGCGACGACCTTCGTCTGTCCCTCCGTCTACGAACCTCTCGGGATCGTGAACCTCGAGGCGATGGCCTGCGGCGCTGCGGTCGTCGGCACCGCGACCGGGGGCATCCCCGAGGTCGTGTCCGACGGCGTCACGGGTCGGCTCGTACCGATCGAACAGCTGCAGGACGGCACCGGCACGCCGGTGGATCCGGAGCGCTACGTGGCGGACCTGGCCGCAGTGCTCACCGAGGTCGCCATGGATCCGGAGCGCGCGCGGGCCTACGGTGAGGCCGGACGCGAGCGCGCGCGGGACGACTTCAGCTGGGCCGCGATCGCGGAGACGACGCGCGCGCTCTACGCGGAGCTCACCGCCTGAGCCGATAGGCTGGAACCATGCCGAGCGCTCTGGAATTCACCGACGTCGTCGTGCGCCGTGAAGGACGCAACATCATCGATCACGTGACCTGGGAGGTCGACGACGATCAGCGATGGGTGATCCTCGGACCGAACGGGGCGGGCAAGACCACCCTCCTGCAGCTGGCCGACACCCTCATGCACCCGACCTCGGGCACCGTGGCCGTGCTGGGCGAGACTCTGGGCCGCACCGACGTCTTCGAGGTGCGCCCGCGCATCGGGTTCGCCTCGTCCGCGATGGCCAAGCGCGTTCCCCGCGACGAGACGGTCCTCAACACCGTGCTCACCGCCGCATACTCGGTGCTCGGTCGCTGGAACGAGAACTACGAGGACATCGATGAGCGCCGCGCGCTCCGCGTCCTCGCCGACTGGCGCCTCGACCACCTGGCGGACCGCACGTTCGGCACGCTGAGCGATGGCGAGCAGAAGCGCGTGCAGATCGCGCGCGCCGTGATGACCGATCCGGAGCTACTGCTGCTGGACGAGCCGACCGCCTCGCTCGATCTCGGATCGCGAGAAGAGCTGCTGGCGCTGCTCAGCGGGTACGCTTCCTCGCCGACGACGCCGGCGATGCTGATGGTGACGCACCACGTCGAGGAGATCCCGGTGGGTTTCACGCACGTGATGCTGATTCGCGACGGCGCGATCGTCGCGGCCGGACCGATCGCCGAGACGCTCACGGCCGAGGCGCTCACCGACACGTTCGGCATGCCCATCGTGCTCAGCAGCGAAGACGGCCGCTACGCCGCCCGCGCAGCATCCTGATCCAGGTCTGATAGAATCGATCCTTGGTGCTCTCCGCACCGCAGACTTCCCTCGTCCCTGGCACAATCCAGGGCAGCAACTAAGGAATCCCATGAAGACTGACATTCACCCCGAGTACAAGGCTGTCGTGTTCCGCGACCTGGGCTCGGGCGAGACGTTCCTCACCCGTTCGACCGTGACCGGCGACAAGACCATCGAGCTGGACGGCGTGGAGTACCCCGTCATCGATGTCGAGATCTCGTCCGCGTCGCACCCGTTCTACACGGGCAAGCAGCGCATCATGGACTCGGCCGGCCGCGTCGAGAAGTTCAACCAGCGCTTCAAGGGCTTCGGCGGCTCGTCCAAGTAACGACTGCCACGAAGAAGGCCCCATGCTCCGCGGAGCGTGGGGCCTTCTTCGTTCCTCGAGGGCTCTGGGACGGTCTCAGACGTCGATGACGATACGGCCGGAGTCGATGCGGCTCGGCGGGTCGCCTGGCGAGGGCGCCGGTGCCGTCCGCTGCGTCTGCCGGTCGCGTTCCAGCCCGGCCTCATATGCCGATGGCATCCAGATCGCATCGAAGGAGCCGCCGAACCCACCGCCTGCGCCGTCGTACTTCTCTTCTACGGGCTTCTGGGAGAACGTGTGCGCGATGCCGAACGCGACGAGACCGGGCCCTGCGATGAGGACGATCGCCACATAGATCCAGCCGAACACCTCGTTCATGACGACAGCGTATGCCCGATTCGGCGAGAGCCCATCCCCCTCAGGGATGATCCTCAGCGCAGGCGGCGGCCCTGCGCCAGGTCGATGAGGCGCGACAGCACGGGACCCGAGCGCAGCCCGTTGTGCTCGTGCTCGCTGGTCACCCACAGCTTCACGCCGGGTAGCAGGCGTGCTGTCTCGAGCGAGAACTCCATCGGGACGTACACGTCGTCGACATAGACGGCGGCGGCGCCCGTAGCCCCGGACGCGGCGATCGCCTCGGCGTCGTAGATGCTCGGCCATTCGTACTCCGCGAGCGCGAGGGTGACGTCACGCCAGGGGCGGAAGGCGGGAACCGTCTCGGTCCAGTCGCGCCGGATGTGCTCGCCCGTGAAGAGCGTCGGGTCGTCGCGGAAGTCGGAGGGCTCTGTGCGTTCGGCCGACCATCGGGTGGCGTGGCCGTCGGCGTAGCTGGACTCGTGGAACGCGAAATACAGCGGATTGCGGCCGTCGAACGGCATCGCGTGCATCAGGTCGTGCCGGAAGGCGTTGGAGGAAGGGTCACGCTCGAGCAACGACCAGACGGTCTGCCAGCCGTCGTTCGTGCCGAGGGCCGAGCCCATCGATCGCAACCGCGATCGGGACACGACCTCGCCGTCGGGGAGGACGATATCGCCGGCGTCTGCCAGATCGACGAGTCGCCGCATGGCGTCGCGGTGCTCCGGGAACCGACGGTAGTAACGCTCGGAGGTCGTGCGCATTTTCTCGTAGCAGAGCGCGTACACATCATCGGGGTGGCGCCCGATCGCGCTGAGTCCGCCCGTGATGAAGACGTCCTGCAGCGAGGACGCGTCCGTCGAGAGGTAGGCCAGTGTCGTGAAGCCGCCGAAGGACTGCCCGAGCACGCTCCAGGTGGCAGCTCCCAGGTGTTCGCGGATCGCCTCGCAGTCGCGCACGATCGAGTCGGCGCGCAGGTGGGTCAGCTGCTCGGCCACGGCCTCGGCGCCGCGGGCGAGATCGTGATCGCCGACCGGGGTCGAGCGGCCCGTTCCGCGCTGGTCGAGGAGCACCAGACGGTAGTGGGCGAGAGCTTCATCCAGCCAGGCCGGCGACGTCGAAGAATGGAACGGGCGGGGAGCTTCGTGCCCTGGTCCGCCCTGCAGGAAGACCAGGAAGGGGAGGGTCTCACCGCCTTCGCGGGCGACCACGCGCGCGAAGATGTCGATGGTGCGGGAGTCGGCAGGATCGCCCCATACGAGAGGGACGGTGAGCGTGTGCTCTTCGACGGTGAGATCCAGCAGCTTGCGGACGACGGTGGTCATGATCACATCACATTCCCGATATAGGAGTACTTGACGAAGACCTCCGAGGCGATGCCCGACTCCTCGAGCACCCCCTGCACAGCGGTCATCATGTAATTGGAGTCCCAGCCCATGTAGAGGAAGTGGGATTCGTCGAGCGCGTCCCACTGCCCCTTCCACGCCATGTCCTGGTAAATCGGCCCGCCATGGGCGGCACAGTAGGCGAGGGCAGCGGCCCTCGTGTCGGTCCACGCGCGTCGGAAGACCCGGTTGAAGAGGTACTTCACGTCGGGGACCTCCCAGCGCTCACCGCGGTACTCGACGTAGTCGAACTCGCGTTCCCAGCCGGTCGGCCAGCCGCGACGGCGCACGGCATCCAGGATCGGGGTCAGGCCGTCGTCGTCGATCTCCGGCAGTGCCGGTCGCGCCCAGATGCGGATCAGGTCGGCGGTGAGGGCGACCGTGCGCCGGGTGATGGCGGCCGTGTTCCAGGTCGGGACCTCGGCGAGCTCGCGGGTCGCCGGCACCGCGCTGCGGGCATACGCCTCATCTCGCTTGACGGGGAAGGCGGCGCCGAACACGCGCTCGGTCAACGGCTGCTCGAGCAGGGTCAGGTTGCCGAGAGTCGGGGCGAGCGCGCGATGGCTGTTCTGTTCGTCCTCGGAGTACTCGTTCCAGGGGCGTTCTCCGTCTCCCGACCAGGCGTCGCCGGGGACAGTGGGCACGATGTGCTCCACGTCGAACCCGTCGACGTCGTCGACGCCTTCCAGGCGACCGAGCACGTACGCGGGGTGGGGGAGCTCGCTGTACTTCAGTACCGCGCTCACACGCTCGTCGGAGGGGGTGATCCGCGCGAAGGCGCGGGCGAGCGAATCGCGACCTTCCCGGCGTGCGCGGCAGAGCCTGGCGATCAGCCTCTCGGCCGGAAGGTTGACCAGCGCGCGGCGGAGGTACAGCGACTGGATCCACTCCAGCGTCTCGAGGAGTTCGGCGCGGTCGATGACGCCCCGCGCGTGATCGCTGTACACGCTCAGCACGAGGGGATACGACGAGCGCCCGAAGGTGTTGACGTGCCGCAGCTGCTGCGCGATCTCCGGGTCTTTCTCCCGTGAGGGATCGAGGAGGATGCCGTATACCTCTGCGTAGTGCCGCCACTCTTCCGCGTCTGCCTGCAGGTGGGTGACGTCGACGCGGGGGAAGGACTGCCGGAACGCGCTGTACACGCCGTGCTCGCCGTTCGCCGCCACCTCGCGGCCGGTGACGAGCACGAGGTAGTGCCGCCAGAACGCGCCGATGGCCTCACCGGTGTGATGCTCGATCGGCACCCAGAACCGGGCTTCGACGTCGACCTGCTCCGCGTGGCTGAGCCCCATCAGGATGTAGTTGTGGATGAGCTCGTGGTCGCGCAGCGGCTCGCCCGTGGAGTTCAGGCTCTCGAAGATCTGCTGGGCGTTCGCCTCGGCTCCGAGGGTGATCGACACGTGCTCGAGCTTCTGCAGCCCACGCCAGATGAGGGGAACCTCGTCAACGTGGATCTGACTGCGGAAGAAGGCGTAGTTGTCATCGAAGCGGGATTCGCGGTCCGCGTCGTCGCGGCGGTCGAGCACGACGGACTCGTATAACTCGGCCCACGCATCGTGCGGGCGCAGCTTGGTGCGGCCGCGGTCGTCCGAGCGTACGAGCACGCGTTCCAACGAGGCGGCCAGAGCGGCATCGGTGTCGCGGATCGCATGGTGCAGCGCGGCGACCAGCAGCATCAGCGTGGTGATGCGCTGCTGACCGTCGATGAGGATCAGGTCGGAATCGGTCGACGTGCCGTCTTCGGCGGAGAGGATCGAGCCGATGAAGTGGCGGTGGGCGTCGTCCTCCCGCGCGACGGCGCGGATGTCGGAGAGGAGACGCTCGCACCCGCCGATGTCCCAGCGGTACTGCCGCTGATACACGGGGACGACGATGGTGGTGGTGCCCGCCGCGAGCCACTCGATCGTGTTGACTGCTGTCGCCTCGACGTTGGTCGCGGTGCTCATACTGGTGTCTCGTCCTCCCGTAGCGACGGGTGCCGAGGACTCGCCGGGCGCCCCGATCAGTCTATTCGGTTATCCACGGCCGACCTCCGAAGGGCTCGCGGGCTTCGCTGTTAGGCTTGCCTTATCAGGGCCTGTTAAAACGTGCTGGCCCCCGATGAAAGGAACATGACTCGATCATGGGTTACATCAAGTCCGCTGCCCTCGAGGAAAAGGGATTCGTCGTCCTCGACAGCTACAACCAGGAGCTCGACCCCAAGGAATGGCTCGACATCGAGTACAACGACTGGAAGTCGTCGGGTGACACCCGCTTCGCGCCGCTCGCCAGTGCCTTCGGCGACATCGAGTGCAACGGCTTCTGGAACCACAAGCCGCCGCGCACCGACAAGGACGGCGTCTGGATCGATTCGCAGACCGAGAAGGCTCCGAACCTGACGCGTCGTGCGCAGGAGCCCGGCGCCAACGTCGGCCGCTGCCGCGTGATCGAGCTGCAGCCGACCCCCTACGGCGAGTGCCTCTACAACCTGCACCAGGACGACAACAACCGTCTGAACCCCGACGGTACCGGCTGGGTGGTCCGCGGCTTCTTCAACCTGACGGACGACAAGGACAGCTACTTCGTCCTGCGCGAGAACCGCACCGACCCGAGCATCGAGTACCGCATCGCCCTTCCGGCCGGCGCACAGCTCATCGTCGACACCCAGCGTCTGTGGCACGCGGCCACGCACAACGGCACCGAGCCGCGCTACTGCCTCATCACGTCGTGGACCTCGGGCCCCGAGCTCGACGCGTACATCGAGAAGTACCACGGCACTGACGATGTCCCCAACTACGAGGTCGACCAGGAGACGCTGGAGTTCGGCTACGCCGAGCAGGCGCGCAAGGACGCTGCTCGTGCGGCGTACTACGCGGCGAAGGGCCAGCAGGTCAAGCAGGCCATGAGCGAGGCGTGATCCTCTTCTGAGCACTGCGAAGGCCCCGGTCCATGTGACCGGGGCCTTCGTCGTCGAATCACATGCTTGTGATTTCAGGAGATCTCGGCGAGAATGGGCCCACAACCGCATATTCTCGCCACTTCGTGGTTCAGGTCGTTGGGGAAGACGCACCTGATGAAACGGAGAGATCATGGCGACGGCTTACTCACGCGGAGTGGTGTTCATCCACTCTGCGCCTCGCGCGCTCTGCCCACACCTCGAATGGGCGGTGGGTCGCGCTATCGGGCGTGCGGTGAATTTCGACTGGACCGCGCAGCCCGTCCTCGAGGGTGCCCGGCGGGCCGAGTTCTACTGGGATGGCCCTGTCGGCACGGGTGCTGCTCTCGCGACGTCCATCCGCGGGTGGGAGCATCTGCGGTTCGAGGTGACCGAGGACCCCACTCCGCGCAGCGACGGCGGACGCTGGCTGCACACTCCCGACTTGGGCATCCATTACGCCCAGACGGATGCCGCCGGCAATATCGTCATCGGCGAGGACCGGATCCGCTACGCCATGGAGATCGCCGCGGGCAGTGCGATCGAGTTGCAGCGCGAGCTGGACATCGCGCTCGGATCCGCCTGGGACGAGGAACTGGAGCCGTTCCGGCACGCGAGCGACGACGCCAGAGTCGTCTGGCTCCACAAGGTCGGCTAGCCGACGCCACGGACCGGGAGCGGGGGAGGCGTGAGTATCGGATGCCGGTGAGTCATCCCGGACGCTGAGAAGACGTATCCCCGCTCCGCACGACGAGGACCCCGCCCCGAAAAGAGGCGGGGTCCTCGCCGTGCAGAGGTGGCTCGCCGGTCAGATGACGGCGGTGTGCCGCAGCTCGTGGGTGCGCGAGTGCGCGCCGCCGCGCACGTCTTCCCAGGCGAGAGCCAGTCGTTGCATGGCTTCGGTCGTCCGCTCCGGCGGGAGAGTGATGGGGATGCGCAGTCGACGTTCGAGCACGCCGCCGGTCGTGAAGCGGGGGCCCGGCGGCAAGACGAGACCATGCTCTCGCGCAGCCAGGGAGAGGGAGGTGGAGAGCGGCGCCTCGATGTCGATCCAGGCCGAGAGGCCGCCGGGCGTAGACGGCATCCGGAACCCGGCGATCCCTGAGACGCCGCGCTCGACCGCGTCGCGCCCTGCGCGCAACCTGCGGCGAACGTGAGACGTCAACGCCGGCATGTCGTCCAACAGCTCCACGGCGATGCACTGCTCCAGCAGGGCGGTGCCCAACTCGAAGGAGGGGCGCACGGCGAGCAGTCGCGCGATCACAGAGCGCTCCGCGCGGATCCAGCCGATGCGCATACCGCCCCAGGCGATCTTCGACATCGATCCGACGGTGATGACATTCGGTCCGCTCGCAGCCATCGGTGCAGGCGCCCATCCGCGATCGATGTCGAGCTCTGCGGTCGTCTCGTCGACGATGAGGTGGGTGCCGACGTTCCGAGCCGTCGTCACGATCCGCGAGCGCTCGTCATCGGGAAGCGTCGCGCCGGTGGGGTTGTGGAAGTCGGGGATGAGGTAGGCGACGTGCGGACGCGTCCCGAGAAGCGTCTCGTTCAGATGCCGGGTGTCCCAGCCGTCGACGTCGACGGGCGTGGGCACCAGTCGGTATCCGTGCCGGTGCAGCGCCTCGAGCGCGTGGGGGAACGTCGGCTGCTCGACCAGTGCCCTTTCACCGCGACGCCCGATGGCCGTGAGGATCAGGTTCACGGCGTTGAGCGCCCCCGACGTGATGATGATCTCGTCGGCGGAGGTCGGTGCTCCGCGATCGCGGAACCGCTGGGCGACGGCTTCACGGAGCTCAGGGAGCCCGCGGAGCGAATACCCGCTGGTGCCGCGCAGGGCCGCGAGGCGGGGAAGGGAGCGGACTGTCGCGTCGTACAGGCCGGGTGTCGAATCCATCGAGGCGATCGAGAGGTCGATGGCGTCGTCGTCGGCGTCCGCGCCCGCAGCGGTGCGACCGTGCGGCAGCGTGACCCGGGTGCTTCCTCCGTGCAGGCGGGAGACGTAGCCGTCGGCCTCCAGCAGGCCGTATGTGCGGGTGATCGTCGAGCGTGATCGGCGCAGTTCGAGCGCGAGCGCCCGCTCACTCGGCAGACGCTCGCCGACCGTGAGACGGCCGTCGAGGATCAGCGCCCTGATGCGGTCGGCGAGCGCCGTCGCTGCGGTGCCCGCGACGTTATCCACTCCGAGCTGTTCGACGAGCCGTGATCCCATGCCTCCAGCATGGCGCAAAGTGGTCTGATATGCGCAGGCCACTTTGCGGCGAGTGGCTTCGCATCGGACCGTGGTCCACGGGCCAGAGTAGGAGGATGTTCCTCCGTTCTCTGTTCCTCCCCATAGCCGCCACCAGCCGGCGTGACCTCGTCGAGCGGCTCGTGCAGCTTCTCGTCGGTCTGTTCCTCTACGGTGTGGCGCTCGGCTTCATGGTACGAGGTGGCATCGGTGTGGCGCCGTGGGATGTTCTGGCGCTGGGCCTGGCGGGGCAGACAGGCGTCGGATACGGAGTCATGACCGTGCTCGTCTCGATCGTCGTGCTGCTGCTGTGGATCCCGCTGCGTCAGCGGGTGGGGCTCGGCACGGTGCTGAACGCGCTCCTGGTCGGCCCGTGCGCCGATCTTGCTCTCTTCCTGATCCCGCAGCCCTCTTCGGTGTGGATCGGTGCCCCCATGTTCGTCTTCGGGCTCCTGCTCCTCGCCTTCGCGACGGGCCTCTACATCGCTGCCGACTTCGGGCCTGGGCCGCGCGATGGCCTGATGACGGGGCTGGTTCGCCGCACCGGATGGGCGGTGTGGCTCGTCCGCACCCTGATCGAGGGAAGTGTGCTGCTCGTCGGCTTCCTCCTCGGCGGCCCGGTGGGCGTCGGAACGGTGCTCTTCGCCTTCGGAGTCGGTCCGCTGATCGGGTGGTTCCTGCCCCGCATCACGCGCATCCGTGAAGCCCGTTCGCGTCAGCTCGGGACACTGCGCGCCGTCTGAGCGGCTTCGGACTCCGGTCCTGTTGCGCGAAGAGAGGCCCCCGGGATCCCGGGGGCCTCTCTTCGCGTATGCAGGGTCAGTCGGCGCTGGCGACGACCAGCACGGCGTTGTGTCCGCCGAAACCGAACGAGTTGCTGATGGCGATCTGGGGGCCGTCGCCGAGTGGCGTGGCCTCGCCGGAAAGACGGAACGGAACCGCCGGGTCGGGCTCGGTCATGTTGATGGTCGGCGGAGCGACGCGATCACGCAGCGCGAGAAGCGAGAAGATCGCTTCGAGTGCCCCCGTACCACCGAGCAGGTGTCCGGTGGAGGCCTTCGTCGCCGACACGGGGATCTCGTCGATCCGGTCGCCGAAGACCTTCTTGAGAGCGACGTACTCGTTCGGGTCGCCGACCGGGGTCGACGTCGCGTGCGCGTTGATGTGCGTGACCTGGTCAGCGGTCACGCCGGCCTCGTCGAGCGCCTGCGTGACCGCTCGTGCTGCGCCGTTGCCCTCGGGGTCGTTCCCGGTGATGTGGTACGCGTCGGCAGTGACTCCGCCGCCGAGCACGTAGCCGTAGATCTTGGCGCCGCGAGCCTTGGCGTGCTCCTCGGTCTCGAGGATCAGCGCGGCCGCACCCTCACCCATGACGAACCCGTCACGGTCGATGGCCCCGGGGCGGGAGGCGTGGGCAGGATCGTCGTTCCGACGCGACAGTGCCTGCGCCGATGCGAACGAAGCCATTGTGATCGGGTGGATCGCGGACTCGGTGCCACCGGCGATCACGACGTCCGCGAGGCCGTCCTGCAGGTGGTGGAAAGCGTGGATGATCGACTCCGTGCTGGAGGCGCACGCACTGACGACGGTCTGCGCATAGGCGCGAGCCTCGAACTGCAGCGAGAGGTTGCCCGCAGCGGCGTTCGGCATGAGCATCGGGACCGTCAGCGGCATGACCCGTCGCGGGCCCTTCTCACGCAGCGTGTCCCAGGCGTCCAGCAGGGTCCAGAGACCACCGATGCCGGTGGCGAAGTCGATGCCGAGGCGCTCGGGCGCGACCTCGGGGGAACCGGCGTCGGCCCATGCCTCGCGGGCCGCGATGAGGGCGAACTGCGACGACGGATCCAGGCGCTTGGCCTCGTGGCGGGGGAGTACCTCTTCCGGGCGCACGATCGCCTCGGCGGCGAACGTGACGGGCAGCTCGTACTGCTGAACCCAGTCGTGTTCGAGCGTGCGGGTGCCGGACATTCCGGCCAGCAGGTTCGTCCAGTTCTCCGGGGCCGTGCCGCCGATGGCGGATGTGGCGCCGATGCCGGTGACGACGATGCGCTTGGTCATGGGGTGTGGTTCCTTGTCGAACGTCGAAGGGGGTGAGAGGGCAGGGCGGAGGATGCCACTCCCCGCGAGGTGGGGGGTGGCATCCTGCCGGTATTACTCCTGGCCCGCGACGATGAAGCTGACGGCGTCGCCGACGGTCTTCAGGTTCTTGACCTCGTCGTCGGGGATGGTGACGCCGAACTTCTCCTCGGCGTTGACGACGATCGTCATCATCGAGATGGAGTCGATGTCGAGGTCATCGGTGAACGACTTCTCAAGGGCGACCTCGGAGGCGTTGATGCCGGTCTCGTCGGTGATGAGCTCTGCGAGGCCTGCGAGGACCTCATCGTTGGTGAAAGCCATGTGGTCTTCCTCTTTCTTACGGGTTGTATTCGGAACCGTGGAACAGTCTAGAGAAGGTCAGCGCATTCTCAGGGAAGGACGACGACCTG
This sequence comes from Microbacterium maritypicum, assembly GCF_041529975.1. Lineage (NCBI taxonomy): Bacteria > Bacillati > Actinomycetota > Actinomycetes > Micrococcales > Microbacteriaceae > Microbacterium > Microbacterium maritypicum. Next base: position 2,452,432 of record NZ_CP168030.1, read on the forward strand.
TGCGGCGAACACGAGTCCGGCGCCGAAGCCGATCTGCAGGGCGAGACCGCCCGAGAGCTCGGGGTGCTCGGCCATCAGACGGTGGCTCGCCAGGGGGATCGACGCCGCCGAGGTGTTGCCCGTGGTCTCGATGTCGCGGGCGATCACCGTGGTCTCCGGCAGCTTCAGCTGCTTCGCGAACTCATCGATGATGCGCATGTTCGCCTGGTGCGGGATGAATGCGGCGATGTCGGCGGGCTCGACGCCGGCCCGGTCGAGCGCCTCGCGCGCGACCTTGGCCATCTCCCACACGGCCCAGCGGAAGACCGTCTGGCCCTCCTGGCGCAGGGTCGGCCACGGCACCACGCCGTCGCGGAAGTCGGTCAGCGTGCCGTTCATGCCCACGGCGTCGGCCTTCGAGCCGTCGGAGCCCCAGACAGCGGGGGCGATGCCCGGCGTGTCGCTCGGGCCGATCAGTGCGGCACCCGCCCCGTCGCCGAGGAGGAACGAGATGCTGCGGTCGGTCGGGTCGACGACATCGGACAGCTTCTCGGTGCCGATGACCAGTGCGTAGCGGGCTGCTCCGGCCTTGATCAGGGCGTCGGCCTGGGCGATCGCGTAGGCGTATCCGGCGCAGGCCGCGTTGATGTCGTAGGCGGCGGCCGGATTCGCACCGACGCGGTCGGCGACGATGGCCGAGACCGAGGGGGTCTGCTTCGGGTTGCTGATGGTCGCGACGATCACCAGGTCGACCTGATCGGCCGGCACGCCCGACTTCTCGATGGCCTCGGCTGCGGCCGTGGTGGCGAGGTCGATGGCGTCGGTGCCCTTGTCGGCACGGGCACGAGTGATGATGCCGGTGCGCTGGCGGATCCACTCGTCGCTGGAGTCGATCGGCCCGATCAGGTCTTCGTTCGGCACGGCGTTCTCACCGCGGGCGGCACCGTACGAGTAGATGCGGGTGTAGGCGGGGCCGGTGACCTGGGCGAGGGTGACGCTCATGCGGCTTCTCCGTTCAGCAGCGCGACGGCTGCATCGAGGTCTTCGGGGGTCTTCACAGCAACGGTCGGCACGCCACGGAGGCCGCGCTTGGCGAGTCCGACCAGGGCGCCAGCGGGAGCGAGTTCGATCACACCGGTGACGCCGGCGTCGGAGAACGACCGCATGCACAGGTCCCAGCGCACGGGGGAGGAGACCTGGTCGACGAGGTAGCTGAGCGCCTGAGCGCCGTCAGCGACGGCAGAGCCGTCACGATTGGTCCACAGCGTGATGTCGGGGTTCGCGGGCGTGACATCGGCGACCGCATCGCGGAGGGCCGAGACGGCCGAGGCCATGTAGCGGGTGTGGAACGCACCGGCGACCTGGAGGGGGATCACGCGCGTGCCTTTGAGGGGCTCCTCGGCGAGAGCTGCGAGGGCAGGAAGCGCGCCGGCGACCACGATCTGTCCACCGCCGTTGTAGTTCGCGGGGGCGAGGTCGAGTTCGGCGAGTCGTGCGAGGAGGGCTTCCTCATCGCCACCGAGAACCGCGCTCATGCCGGTCTGCTCCTGCGCTGCGGCATCGGCCATCGCACGACCGCGGATGCCGACGAGGCGCATGCCGGTCTCGGCGTCGATCACATCGCTGCCCACGAGCGCCGCGATCTCGCCCACCGAGTGTCCGGCGATGCCGTCGGCGCGGCGTCCCGCCTTCTGGACGAGTGCGTCACCGGCGATCAGGGACGCTGCGACGATGAGCGGCTGCGCGATGCGCGTGTCACGGATGGTATCGGCATCCGACACCGTGCCGTGTTCGCGGAGATCGACCTCTGCGGCATCCGAGTACGCGGCGAGGCGCTCGGCCACTCCGTCGAGCTCGAGCCAAGGAGCGAGGAAACCGGGGGTCTGCGAGCCCTGACCAGGGCATACGACGACAATCACCCACCCAGTCTGCCAACGATTGCGGCAGAGCGGTGGATGATCCATCACAAGATTGCGAGAAACCCTTGTGTGTGGCGCACAGATCGGCCGGGTATCAGCGCTGCTGTCGCCGAAGCGGGGCTCGTCGCCGCACCTGCTCCGCCGTGCCGATGGAGCCGAGGATCAGCGCGGTCTGCAGGATGAGCGCCTCGCGGGGACCGGTGGCATCCCACCCGATCACCTCGCTCACGCGCTTGAGTCGGTAGCGCACGGTGTTCGGGTGCACGAAGAGCTCGCGGGCCGTCGCCTCGAGGGAGCGTCCGTTGTCGAGGTAGCTCCAGAGGGTGGTGACCAGGTCGGTGGAGTGCGCCTGCAGGGGACGGAAGATGCGCTCGATCAGCGTCTGCTTCGCGAGCGGGTCTCCGGCGAGGGCTCGTTCCGGGAGCAGGTCGTCGGCTTCGACCGGACGGGGTGCGCTGCGCCAGGCCCGGGCGACCGCGAAACCGGCCAGGGCTGCCCGCGCGCTCTGGCTCGCGTCGACGAGCGCCGCGACAGCGGGCCCGAGTACGACATAACCCGGTCCGAACGACGGCTCGAGCCTGGTCGCGATCTCCTGGAACCCCAGCTCCTCTTCTTCCCCTTCAGCTCCTTCGGCGCGTGCGCGCCCGAGGACGAGGACGAGACGAGAGCCCTGAACGCCGATGAGCACGTCGACGGCGAGCTTCCTGGCCGTTCGGCGGACGAGGTCCACGTCGAACTGTGGAGGGGTGGTGCCGACCAGGACGGCGACCTCGCCGTGGCCGTGCCAGCCGAGTGCCGCGATCCGGCTTGGAAGCTCTTCGTCAGCTTCGCCGGTGAGGATCGAGTCGACGACGAGGGCTTCGAGGCGCGCATCCCAGAGGCCGCGGGCCTCCGCAGCTCTGGCGTACACATCCGCCGCCGCGAAGGCGACGTCGCGCGAGTACAACAGGATCGCCTCGCGGAGATCGTTCCCCCGCCCGGCGACGCGTTCCTCGGTGACCTCGACGGTCACGCGGATGAGCTGCAGGGTCTGCTGGAGGCTGACGCTGCGCAGCAGCTCACGCGGTGCCGCGGCGAAGATGTCCGCCGCGATCCACGGCGTGGAGTTGGGGTCTTCGTACCACTGGATGAACGACGTGATTCCCGCCTGGGCCACCAGCCCGACCGCGGAGCGGCGGGCTGGTGGCATGTCGGCGTACCACGGGAGGGTGTCCTCCAGGCGCTTGATCGTCACCGAGGCGATGTCACCGGAGATCCGGCGCAGCCAGGTGAGCGTCGCGGCCTTGTCCATGCCGGAAGGAGAAGAACCTGTCACTGAGGGCTCAGCTTTCGCCACCCGCGTTGCCGCTGGTGCCGGCGTTCACGTCGTGCAGACGGTACTTCTCGATCGCCTGCGCCGCGAGCGAGCGGTCGACCTTGCCGTCTTCGGCGAGCGACTGCAGCGTGCGGACGACGATCGACGGGCCGTCGATCTTGAAGAAGCGACGAGCAGCTGCACGGGTGTCCGAGAAGCCGAAGCCGTCGGCGCCGAGCGTGGCGAAGCGGTTCGGGACCCACGGGCGGATCTGGTCCTGCACGGCGTGCATGAAGTCGCTGACCGCGACGACCGGACCTTCGGCGCCCTGGAGCTTCTGGGTGAGGTACGCGGTGCGCGGCTCCGCCTCGGGGTGCAGGAAGTTGTGCTCGTCAGCGGCGAGGCCGTCGCGGCGCAGCTCGGTCCAGGAGGTGACCGACCAGACGTCGGCGATCACGCCCCAGTCGTTCTTCAGCAGCTCCTGGGCCTCGAGAGCCCAGGGGAGTCCGACACCCGACGCGAACAGCTGCGCGCGGGGGCCGTCGCCCTCGCCGACCGAGATGCGGTGGATGCCGCGGACGATACCGTCCACGTCCACGTTCTCCGGCTCGGCGGGCATCACGATCGGCTCGTTGTAGAGCGTGATGTAGTACATCACGTTGGGGTCCTCGTGGTTGCCGCCGTACATGCGATCGAGACCGGAGCGCACGATATGCGCGATCTCGTAGCCGTAGGCCGGGTCGTACGAGATCGTCGCCGGGTTGGTGGCGGCGAGCAGATGCGAGTGGCCATCGGCGTGCTGGAGGCCTTCACCGGTGAGGGTGGTGCGACCGGCGGTGGCGCCCATGATGAAGCCGCGGGCCATCTGGTCTCCGGCAGCCCACTGAGCGTCGCCCGTGCGCTGGAAGCCGAACATCGAGTAGAAGATGTAGACCGGGATGAGCGGCTCACCGTGCGTGGCGTAGGAGGTTCCGGCGGCGGTGAAGGCTGCGAGTGCGCCGGCCTCGTTGATGCCGACGTGCACGATCTGGCCCTGCGGGCTCTCCTTGTAGGCGAGGAGCAGCTCGCGATCGACCGACGTGTAGTGCTGGCCGTTCGGGTTGTAGATCTTCGCCGAGGGGAAGTACGCGTCCATACCGAACGTGCGCGCCTCGTCGGGGATGATCGGCACGATGCGGTGGCCGAAGTCCTTCGAACGCAGCAGGTCCTTGAGCAGACGGACGAATGCCATGGTGGTGGCGATCTCCTGCGTGCCGGAACCCTTCTTGGGAAGCGCATATGCGGTGTCGTCCGGCAGCGACAGGCCGACGTGCGTCGAGCGGCGCTCCGGTAGGTAGCCGCCGAGTGCCTGACGGCGCTCGAGCATGTACTGGATCGTCTCGTCCTGGGGGCCCGGGTTGTAGTACGGGGGCAGGTACGGGTTCTCCTCGAGCTGCGCGTCCGTGATCGGGATGTGCATCGCGTCGCGGAACGTCTTCAGGTTGTCCAGCGTCATCTTCTTCATCTGGTGGGTCGCGTTGCGGCCCTCGAAGTGCGGACCGAGGCCGTAGCCCTTGACGGTCTTCGCGAGGATGACGGTGGGCTTGCCCTTGTGCTCGGTCGCTGCCTTGAACGCGGCGTAGACCTTGCGGTAGTCGTGGCCACCGCGCTTGAGGTTCCAGATGTCGTCGTCGGAGTAGTCCTTGACGAGGGCGGCGGCGCGCTCGTCGCGGCCGAAGAAGTGCTCGCGGATGTACGCGCCGGACTCGGCCTTGTACGTCTGGTAGTCCCCGTCGGGGGTGACGTTCATCAGGTTGAGCAGAGCGCCCTCGGTGTCGCGGGCGAGCAGGTCGTCCCACTCACGGCCCCAGACGACCTTGATGACGTTCCAGCCGGCGCCGCGGAAGAACGACTCCAGCTCCTGGACGATCTTGCCGTTGCCGCGCACAGGGCCGTCGAGGCGCTGCAGGTTGCAGTTGACGATGAAGGTCAGGTTGTCGAGGCCCTCGTTGGCGGCGACCTGCAGCTGGCCGCGGCTCTCGACCTCGTCCATCTCGCCGTCGCCGAGGAACGCCCAGACGTGCGACTGGGACGTGTCCTTGATGCCACGGTTCTCGAGGTACTTGTTCGACATCGCCTGGTAGATCGCGTTGATCGGGCCGAGGCCCATCGACACGGTCGGGAACTGCCAGTACTCCGGCATCAGGCGCGGGTGCGGGTACGACGGGATGCCGTGCGGTGCGTGCGACTTCTCCTGGCGGAAGCCGTCGAGCTGGTCCTCGCTCAGGCGTCCTTCGAGGAAGGAGCGGGCGTAGGTGCCGGGGGAGGCGTGGCCCTGGATGAAGATCTGGTCGGCGCCGCCCGGGTTGTCGGCACCCTTGAAGAAGTGGTTGAAGCCGACTTCGTAGAGAGCCGCCGACGAGGCGTAGGTCGAGATGTGACCGCCGACGCCGATACCGGGGCGCTGCGCGCGGTGCACCGTGATCGCGGCGTTCCACCGGATCCAGGCGCGGTAGCGGCGCTCGATCTCCTCGTCACCGGGGAACTCGGGTTCGTTCTCGGACGCGATGGTGTTGATGTAGTCCGTCGTCGGGACCATCGGCACGCCCAGGTGCAGCTCCTTCGAGCGCTTGAGGAGGCTGAGCATGATCTCGCGGCCTCGGCCGTGGCCCTTGGCATCGACCAGCTCGTCGAGGGACTGCTGCCACTCGCCGGTCTCCTCCGGATCGCTGTCGAGGGGGCCCTGGGAATAAGGATCCTGGTCGTGCACGGTCACGGGGCGAACCTTTCGTCAAGCTGGCAGGTCATGCCAAGGAAACGGGAAGCGACACGGGCAGCCTTGTCAGCTGTGCACAACGCGCGCCGCAATCAGCCTATCCCTCTTCTACGACACGGGTGCGCATCGGGTGGCCGATACACTGGGTGCACCAGGGCCTTTAGCTCAGCTGGTAGAGCGCCACGTTTACACCGTGGATGTCGTCGGTTCGATCCCGGCAGGGCCCACACCACCTCGAACCCTGGCGGTCGCCGCGTCGCAGTCCTATGCTCCCCGCATGGGACTCCTGACCTTCAGCATCAACATCACCCTCGACGGCTGCGTCGACCATCGGGAGGGCATCGCCGATGGCGAGACCCATCCCCTCTTCACTCAGCTCATGGACGAAGCCGGCGCGATGCTCTGGGGTCGCACGACCTACGAGATGATGGAGAGCGCGTGGCCGGCGGTCGCCCGCGGAGAAGTGGAGGCAGATTCCACGATGCGGGAATGGGCGGTCAAGCTCGACGCCAAGCCGAAGTATGTGGTGTCGTCCACTCGCGAGGACTTCCCCTGGGCGAACAGCCATCGCATCGCCGGAGATCTGCGCGCGGGTGTGCAGAAGCTCAAGGACGAGACACCGGCGGGGGTGCTGCTCGGCAGCATCTCTCTGGCTGCCGAACTCGACCGGCTCGGCCTCGTCGACGAGTACCGGTTCCTCGTCCAGCCCCGGATCGTCGGTCACGGACCGACCCTCTACGAGAGGGGACTGCCGAGCACGCGACGGCTCGCGCTGATCTCGGCGACGCCGCTCCGGAACGGAGCTATCTGGACGCACTACCGACGCGCCGATTGACCTGCGACAGACGGGGTGGAATCGAGCACCGGACCTACCCGTCGCGAGCCATCGGCGCAAGGCCCGCAGCTCCTCGAGCCTCGAGCGCGTACCCTCGGACCCACGGCAAGACTCGATGATCAGGGACGGGGAGTTCTCACACATGGCGCGACGCATCGTCATCAGCGGGGCATCGGGACTGATCGGGTCCGCCCTCGCATCATCGCTCCGCGCCGACGGCGTCGAGGTGACCGCACTCATTCGCCGGGCTCCGCGGTCCGACGCCGAGGCGCAATGGGCACCGGGGGAGCGTGCCCTCGATCCGGACGTGCTCGCCGGGGCCGAAGCCATCGTCGCACTGGGCGGTGCGAGTGTCGGACGGCTGCCGTGGACAAAGGGGTACCGTCGTGAGCTGGTCGACTCTCGTCTGCAGGCGACGCGGACGATCACGACCGCTCTGCGTTCTCTGCGCTCCGAAGCCCCGGCCCTCGTGTCGGCGTCCGCTGTCGGCTACTACGGGTCCGTTCCCGGCGAGGTGCTCACGGAGGATTCCACTGCTGGTCAGACGTTCCTGGCCGACCTCACCGTGCGCTGGGAGGCCGAGGCGCGCCAGGCCGAGGACCACACCAGGGTCGCGCTGCTGCGCACGGCGCCCGTCATCCACCGGCGCGGAGTGCTCAAGCCCCTCATCCAGCTGACCAGGTTCGGCGTCTCCGGCCCGCTCGGACGCGGCACGCAGATCTGGCCGTGGATCTCACTCGACGACGAGGTGGCGGCGATCCGGCACGTGCTGGACCAGAAGATCGCCGGTCCCGTCAATCTGACGGGGCCCACTCCTGCCTCCGCGAACGACATCGGCCGTGCCCTCGCGGCCCGGATGCACCGTCCGTTCTGGCTGCCGGTGCCGACCTGGGTACTCCGGTTCGCACTCGGCGATGCGGCGGAGTCTCTGCTGCTCCCGGACGCGGACGTGCGCCCTCAGGTGCTCGAGCGCACGGGGTTCCGGTTCACGCACGCCACCGCGGCCGCCGCCGTCGCCGCAGCGCTCTGAGATCTCCCGGCGCCACCCCTCCCGGATCGGCGCCCGGCACTGTAAGACTGAGCGCATGGAGATCATCGAGAACTCGAAGCTCACGGTCGTCGGTGCGGGAAGCGTGGGATCGAGTGTCGCCTACGCGGCGCTGATCCGCGGGTCGGCCCGACACGTCGCGCTCTACGACATCGCGACCGAGAAGGTGGAGGCCGAGGTGCTCGACCTCGCCCACGGAACGCAGTTCACCGGTTCGAGCGACATAGTCGGCGGCAGCGACATCTCGGTGGCCGCGGGGTCGCATGTCGTGGTCATCACCGCCGGAGCGAAGCAGAAGCCGGGACAGACCCGCATCGAGCTCGCCGAGGTCAACGCCGGCATCATCCGTCGCATGATGCCGGATCTGCTCGAGGTCGCCCCGAACGCGGTCTACGTGATCGTCACCAATCCGTGCGATGTGCTCACGGTGATCGCGCAGGAGGAGACGGGGCTTCCGCCGGAGCGGATCTTCGCCTCCGGAACAGTGCTCGACACCTCCCGGCTGCGCTGGAAGCTGGGGGAGCGCGCCGGCGTCTCCACCGCCAGTGTGCACGCGTACATCGTCGGCGAGCACGGAGACACGGAGTTCCCGCTGTGGTCGCGGGCGACGATCGGCACGGTCCCGATCCTGGAGTGGGAGACGCCGGGGCACCCGCGATTCACCCTCGACGAGTTGCAGGACATCGCGGTCGACGTGCGCGACGCCGCGTACAAGGTCATCCTGGGCAAGGGCGCGACCAACTACGCGATCGGTCTGTCCAGCGCGCGCATCGTCGAGGCGATCCTGCGCGACGAGCACGCCGTGATGCCCGTGAGCACAGTGCTGCGCGACTTCCACGGTCTCGACGGGGTCGCGCTGTCCGTGCCGTCGATCGTGAGTGCGAAGGGTGCCGTGCCCATCCGTAACACCTCGTTCTCGGACCACGAGCTCGGGCTGCTCCATCAGTCCGCGGATGCGCTGCAGGCGGCCGCGGCCGATCTGCGCCGCTGAGGGGACGCCGGCGCGAACCGGCAGCCCTTCGCTCTCAGCGTCCGTGCGGGTCGGTCCGGTTCAGCGTCGCGACGACCTGGTCGTAGTCGCCGCGAGCCTCGCCGTAGCGGAGGAACTTCACCCGCTCGACCTGGATCTCGGTGGCGTGCGGCTGTGACTCGATCAGTGCCGTCACCTCGTCGATGAAGTCGTCGAGCGGCATCGCTGCCTCGTTGTCCTCGTGACCCGGCATGAGCTGCGTACGGACCGCCGGCGGCTCGAGCTCGAGCACAGAGACGCTCGTCCCCGCCAGCTGCAGGCGCAGCGATTCGCTGAGCATGTGGATCGCGGCCTTGCTGGCGTTGTATGTGGGCGTCACACGAAGCGGGGCGAAAGCGAGCCCCGACGACACGGTCATGATCGTGGCGTCCTGCTGCGCACGCAGGTGGTCGATGAACGCGGCGATGAGGCGGATCGGACCGAGGATGTTCGTGGCGACCGTCTCTTCCGCCGTGGTGAGGAAGCCCGAAGGCGTCGTCCAGTCCTCGGTGCGCATGACCCCGGCCATCGTGATGAGCACGTTCAACTCGGGGTGCTCGGTGATCACCGTGCGCGACGCGTCGTCGATGCTTGCCGCATCCGTCGTGTCGATCCGAACCGTGTGGATGCCGGGGTGTTCCTCGGCGATCGAGGTGAGACGGTCCTGCCGGCGCCCGCCCACGATGACAGTATTGCCGCGTTCGTGCAGGCGCAGAGCGAGGGCGAGGCCGATACCGCTGGTCGCGCCGGGGATGAAGATGGTGTTTCCGCTGATGTTCATGTTCCCAGCCTCGGCTCCACTCGATTGGTGCTCCAGAGAGCGGTCATCCAGGGATCGGTGGTCCCTGGAATGTGCGGCGACGCCGGTGGATACTTCAGGAGTGGATCGTGATGCATTGGCCGAGTTCCTGCTCCGTCGCAGGGAGTCCCTCACCCCTGCGGATGTGGGGCTCTCGGCGGGCGCCCGTCGTCGTACCGCGGGGCTGCGCCGCGAGGAGGTGGCCCAGCTGGCGACCATGTCGACGGACTACTACACGCGCCTCGAACAGCGGCGGGGTCCGCAACCCAGCGTGCAGATCCTCGCCTCGCTCGCCCGGGCGCTGCGGCTCACCGAGGACGAACGCGACTACCTGTTCCGCCTCTGCGGACACAGCGCTCCCGACCGTGCGCACGTGACCGACTACGTGCGCCCCGGCATCCTCCGCGTGCTCGACCGGTTGCACGACACCCCCGCCTTCGTCGTCTCGCTTCTCGACGAGGTGCTGGTGCAGAACGACGCCTCCCGCGCGCTCGTGGGCGACGCGAGTTCACTCACCGGTCTCGACCGCAGCGGCATCTACCGGTGGTTCGCTTGTCCCGACGACGAGCGGCGTCGGTATCGCGAGGCCGACCACCCGCGACAGGCTCGTGCACTCGTCGGGTCCCTTCGTGCGGCCCACGGTGTGATGGGGGCGCGTTCACGGGCGGGCGAGATCGTCGCAGAACTCGCTGCTCGGAGCCCGGAGTTCGTCGAGCTGTGGGATGCGCATGAGGTGAGCCGCAGGTTCGAGCAGCACAAGGTCATGGTGCACCCCGAGCTCGGCGAGATCGAGGTCGACTGTCAGGCGCTCTTCACCGAAGACGAGTCGCAGGCGTTGATCGTGCTCACGGCAGCGCCGGGCAGCGAAGCGGCGAGCAAGCTCGAGTTCCTGCGGGTGCTGGGGACGCAGAACGTCTGACCGAACGCGGGTCAGGACTCCTCGTGGGTCCTCGGGTCGCCGTCGAACAGCCGGCCGTCGGGGCGCCCGAGCGCAGTGATCGCAGAGACCTCGGCGTCGTCGAGCACGATCTCGGCCGCCGCGAGGTTCGCTTCCTGGTGCTCCCGGGACGACGCCTTGGGGATCGACACCGTGCCACGGGCGACGTGCCATGCGAGGACCGTCTGCGCCGGTGTCACGCCGTGCGCGGCGGCGACCTCATGGATCACTGCCTCGTCGAGCAGCTCCTTGGCGCGCCCAAGCGGGCTCCATGCCTCGGTGAGGATGCCGTGCTCGCGGTGGTAAGCGAGCTGCTCCTCCTGCGGAAAGTACGGGTGAACCTCGATCTGGTTGACGACGGGACGCACACCGGTCTCGCGCTCGATACGCTCCAGGTGCTCCGGGAGGAAGTTCGAGACGCCGATCTGTCGGACGATTCCGCGCGCCTGCGCGTCGACCAGCGCAGCCCAGGCCTGGACGTATTCGTCCTGGCTCGGGTTGGGCCAGTGGATGAGGTGCAGGTCCGTCGCGTCGAGCCCGAGGCGCGAGCGGCTCTCCTCGATGCTGGTGCGCGCCTTCGCAGACGCGTGGTGGCGTCCGGGGAGCTTCGTGGTGACGATGATCTCCGAGCGGTCGACGTCGGACGCGGCGACGCCTCGCCCGACGGATCCCTCGTTCTCGTAGTTGAAGGCCGTGTCGATGAGCCGGTAGCCCGCTCCGATGCCCCCTGCGACGGCATCCGCTCCGACATCGCCGTTGAGCGCATACGTGCCGAGCCCGATCGCCGGGAGTGCGAAGCCGTTGTGGGCGGTGAAGGTGGGGACAGTGGTCATCGTGACTCCTCCGGTGCGTTTCCTCCGAGCGTACGCTGAGGGAATGACAGCAGAGACGGACATGGCGTCGGATGACGTGGTGATCGACGACGCGATGCGATGCCCGTGCTCGTCCGGCGAGGTGTTCGGCGGCTGCTGCGGTCCACTGCTGCGCGGCGCCCCCGCTCCGACGGCGGAGCGCCTGATGCGGTCGCGGTACACGGCGTTCGGGCGCCACGATGCGGGTCACCTGCTGCGCACCTGGCATCCGACATCGAGGCCGCGGACGATCGACTTCGAGCCGGATCTCGAGTGGCTGCGGCTGCTCGTACTCGATCGCGTGGCCGGCGGTCCGTTCGATGACCAGGGCGTCGTGGAGTTCGAGGCGATCTGGCGGCAGGGCGCCGAGCGGGGCTCCCTGCACGAGCGCAGCCGCTTCGTCCGGGAGGACCGGCAGTGGTACTACGTCGACGGCGACGTGAGCTGATGGGCGGATGTCGGCGCAGCGACTAGATTTGAGAGCGTGAACGCCAGCCCCGAGAACCAGCGCACCCTGCTCGACATCGCCGACCTCGACCGGCGCATCGCGCAGGCCGAGCGTGCCCGTACCAAGCCGAGCCAGGCGGGGCGGATCACCGAGCTCGTCGCCATCCGCCAGGAGCAGCTCCGCGAGCTGACGACCCTCACCGGCACTCGCGACGATGTGCGCACCGAGCTGAAGCGCCTGGAGTCCGATGTCGCGGTCGTCGAGGCGCGCCGGAACCGTGACGCCGAGCGACTCGCCGCGTCGACCAGCTCGAAGGACGCGCAGGCGCTCGAGCACGAGCTGGCGAGCCTCGCCCGGCGGCAGAGCGACCTCGAAGACGCGGAACTCGACGTCATGGGGCGGCTCGAAGAGGCGGAGGCCGCAGTCGCCGCACAGCAGGCTCTCCTGGAGACGACCACCGCCGAGGGGTCGGCGCTCACCGCCCAGGCCAAGGCAGATGTCGCCGCGGCGACGGATCTGGGTGCGCAGCTCGCCCGCGATCGAGCGGCCGTGGCCGAAGGCGTCTCGCCGGAACTCCTGGCCGAGTACTCCCGTCGCGCGACGAACAGTGCCGGCGCGGCTCTTCTCACCCGCGGCACCTGCGAAGGTTGCCGCATCCTGCTTCCCAGCACCGATCTGAACGACATCCGCCGCGCGGCGGACGACTTCGTGGTCTCCTGCCCCGAGTGCGGCTGCATCCTCGTGCGCACCGAGGAATCCGGGCTCGCATGAGCGGTGCCCGCGCCCGCCGCCGATGACAGCGCCGGCGTCGGGGATCGAACGCCGCATCGCGCTCATCTCCGTCGGCGCACAGGAGTACGTCGCGATCGAGCTCGACGCCGACGACGAAGAGCAGAACCGCACGTCTCTGCGCACCGACGAGCTGTCCGCATGGGTCCACGCCGCGGAGACCTCCGACGCTCCGCGCTGGATCATGCGCACCGCCGCGGAGACCTACGCCCTCCTCCTCGGCGACGGAGTGCGGATCTCTCGCAGCCATGATCTGGTGCTGTGCCATGCGATCCTGCGCGACACCTCTGCGGTGCCGACCCCGCTTCCCGCGTCGCACGAGTGGGAGCGGCGTGAGCCGACCGTTGCGGCGCCGTCGCTGTTCGACGTGTTCGACGACACGAGCGGAGAGGACCCGATCGTCACGGCCCTCGGTCAGTACCGGGCGCAGCGGGAGACGATCGCTGCGGCGCCGGATGGTCGCCTCACGCTGCTGTGCGCGGCGGAGTCGGCGGGCGGACTCATCGCCGAGGAGATGCGGGCCGCGGGGTTGCCCTGGGACGAGGGCGTGCACGATGCGATCCTGACCGACACGCTGGGCACGCGTCCGGTCGCCGGTGGAACGCCGAGTCGTATGGTCGAGCTCGGCGATCGAGTGCGGGAACTCCTCGGCGACCCCTCACTGCACCTCGACAGTCAGCAGAAGCTGCTCAGGGCGCTGCATCGTGTCGGGGTGCAGGTGGAGTCCACGAGCCGGTGGGAGCTCGCCGAGCACGACCACCCGGTCGTCGAACCGCTGCTCGCGTACAAGAAGCTCTCCCGGCTGCTCAGTGCCAACGGCTGGGCGTGGCTCGCCGAGTGGGTGCACGACGGGCGGTTCCGTCCCGTGTACATCCCCGGTGGCGTGGTCACCGGGCGCTGGGCCTCTGCCGGCGGAGGCGCGCTTCAGCTTCCGCGCAGTCTGCGCCCTGCGGTGCGTGCCGACCCTGGATGGACTCTCGTCGTGGCGGACGTCGCGCAGCTGGAGCCGCGGATGCTCGCTGCGATGGCCTCCGACGAGGCGATGGCGCGGGCGGCGCGGGGGAGCGATCTGTACGCCGGCGTCGTCGCATCCGGAGCGGTGGCCACCCGGGAGGAGGCGAAGTACGCGGTGCTCGGTGCGATGTACGGCGCCACGACCGGCGACAGTGGGCGGCTCGTTCCACGGCTGAGGAAGGTGTATCCGCGCGCCATGGCGCTCGTCGACGCGGCGGCGCGCACGGGCGAGGACGGCGGCATCGTGTCCACCTGGCTCGGCCGATCATCGCCCCGACCCTCGGTGGAGTGGATGCGTCTGCAGGCCGATGCCACCGGCGCTGATGCCGATCCGGCGGTCGTGGCGCTCGCTCGGCGCCGGGCGCGTGACTGGGGGCGATTCACCCGGAACTTCGTCGTGCAGGGGACTGCCGCCGAGTGGTCGCTGATCTGGCTCGCGGAGATCCGCCACCGCCTGCAGCAGATCCCCGAGGGCTTCACCACGGCCACGGCATCCGGTCCCTTCGCGCAGGCACCGCACCTGGCCTTCTTCCTGCACGACGAGGTCATCCTGCACATTCCGCAGGAGCACGCAGAAGCGGCGGCCGAGGCCGTGCGTGAAGCGGCCGCGGTCGCGACGACCCGCCTCTTCGGGTCCTTCCCGATCGACGTGCCCCTGGACCTCCGGATCGCAGAGTCCGCCGAGAAGTAGGAATGGCCTCCCGAGAAGTAGACTGGGAGTGCGAATGGGTCGACTGGACGGCCGCGTGGCGGGTGACCGCACCGAGGAACGTCCGGGCTCCTCAGGGCAGGACGGTGGGTAACGCCCACCCGGAGCAATCCGCGAGAAAGTGCCACAGAGAGTAGACCGCCCCGCAAGGGGTAAGGGTGAAAGGGTGGTGTAAGAGACCACCGGGGGCCATGGTGACATGGCCCGCCAGGTAAACCTCGTCCGGAGCAAGGTCAGACAGAGGATGATGACGCGGCTCGCCGAGTCCTCGGGTAGACCGCTAGAGTGCCACGGCAACGTGTCGCCGAGAGAGATGGCCGTCGAAGGGGCGAAGAACCCTGGAACAGAACCCGGCGTACAGGTCGGCCCATTCGCATGAATCGACCTGATCCGCTGGTCACCTTCGAAGCACCTCGGAACCGCGTCTTGTCTCCGTCTTGACCTTGACACGCTGACAAGGTGTGAAGTGGGATGTGGAGGTGGTCCTCATGACCCAAGACAACATGACATCCCCCGAGAGCCGGCTGCGCAGCGCGTTGAGCGCGTCGGACGCATCAGTCAGGCTGCAGACGGCGCTCACTGCAGGGATCCACACGGACGACGCGTACCTGCCGGTGCTCATCGAGCGGTGCTCGGTCGAGCCCGACTTCTACGTGCGGGACATGCTCACATGGGCGATCACCCGCCAGGATCGGACGAAGGCCGTCGAGCTCCTGCTGCCCGAGCTCGACTCGACGACTGCTCAGGCCCGGAGCCAGGCCCTGCACAGCCTCTCGAAGCTCGGCGACCGGCGTGCCTGGTCAGCGATCACCGTGGACTTGCTGCGTGACGACGACGTCGAAGTCGCGAAGGCGGCGTGGCGCACCGCGGCAGGCCTCGCGCCGGAGAGTGAGCACCCCGCACTCGCCCGCGAGCTGGTTCGCAACCTCGGCCGCGGAGATCGTGAGCTCCAGCGAAGCCTGAGCCGGGCGATCGCGATGCTCGGCCCCGCCGCCGAGTCCGTCGTCGACGCGGCGACGGATGCGCCGGACCCCGGGGTTCGTGAGCACGCGCTGGCCACAGCACATGTCATGGCATACCCGGACGATGGTTTCGAGGCGGCCATCGAGGAAGCCCGGCGAGTGGTCGCGCTTCGGGACGCACCGACGGTCGGAGACGACTGACATGCTCATCGGGGAGGTCGCTCGGCGAAGCGGGGTGAGTGCACGCATGCTGCGCCACTACGACCGCATCGGTCTCGTCTCGCCGACGGCGCGCACCAGCGGCCACTATCGCCAGTACGCGGAAGTGGATGTCGAGCGGCTGCTCCACGTGGAGAGTCTGCGATCGCTCGGCCTCAGCTTGGCGGAGGTCGCCGACGCACTCGACTCCGAGGCGTTCGCATCGGCGGATCTCGTCGAGCGCCTCGTCGAGCGCGCGCGGGCCCAACAGAGCGCCGCGACCGAACTCGTCTCGCGTCTGGATCGCATTCACGCGAGCGATCCTCGCGAGGTGGCCGATGCGCTTCGTGTCATCGCACTCATTCGTGGATTCGATTCCGTGAGCGCGTCCGGCCGACAGAGGTTGGCTCTGACACTCGAGAAGGGCGACGAGCGCGACACGGCCGTCCTCATCGAGGCTCTGCTCCGCGAGGATGAACCGAACGTGGCCGGCGCGGTCCTCTGGTCCCTCGCGTTGATCGGAGACCCCGCGGTTCCCGTTCTCGCGAGGGAGCTCACCTCAGCGCACGCGCAGCGACGACACCGTGCGCTGGAGGCGCTCCTCAAGATCGGCACGCCGCGAGCGCTGGCGTCCGTGGCCCGGCAGACGACGCACGCGGACCCGCGAGTTCGTGCTCGCGCGAACATCGTCGGGAGTATGTCGGGCGACATCGCCGTGGTCGCCGCACTGGTCGCGCAGGTGGCCGCGGGGGAGCTCGACATGGAGGCGAGCGACGCTCTGGAGGCGCTCGCCTCTCGTGAAGGGTTCACGGGCGAGCTCGTCCGTGCTTCGACGGCGGTGATGGGGATGACCGACGCCGATGGACGTCGGCGCCTGGTCGGGATGCTCGCGTGCATCCCCGGGCCCGACGTCGAATCGGTGCTGCAGACGCTGGCCGCCGACCCGGAGCCCTCCGTCGCGATCGCTGCCCGCGCCCACCTCGGGGTTCGCACGGAGCGCCGCTGACCGGCCGAGACGGGTTCG
The DNA here is from genome assembly GCF_041529975.1 of Microbacterium maritypicum. Taxonomy (NCBI): domain Bacteria; kingdom Bacillati; phylum Actinomycetota; class Actinomycetes; order Micrococcales; family Microbacteriaceae; genus Microbacterium; species Microbacterium maritypicum. The sequence continues at coordinate 2,469,002 of NZ_CP168030.1, forward strand.
TCCACGCCGCCCGACTCATGATGAAGGCCCCGATGACTGCAGAGTCATCGGGGCCTTCGAGGTTCAGGAGCGGGTGAGGATCAGTCGCCGGCGAGCGACGCGGCGCCGATGATCCCGGAGTTGTTGCGATGGATGGCCGGCACGATCGGGGTCTTGAGGTCGAGGAGCGGGAGGAAGTCTCCGGCGTTCTTCGACACGCCGCCGCCGACAACGAACAGGTCGGGGCTGAACAGGAACTCGATGTGCGAGTAGAAAGCCTGCAGGCGCTCCGCCCATGCGGCCCAGCTGAGGCCCTCGCGCTCGCGTGCCGATGTCGCGGCATACGTCTCGACCGACTCGTACTCACCGAAGTTGAGGTGGCCCAGCTCGGTGTTCGGCAGCAGCACGCCGTCATAGAGGAAGGCGGACCCGATGCCGGTGCCCAGGGTCGTGAGCAAGGTGAAGCCGCGCACGTCCCTGGCCGCGCCGTGGCGGGCCTCGGCGACGCCGGCGGCATCCGCGTCGTTCACGAACACGATGTTGCGGCCGAGTCCGTCGCGGAAGAAGCGCTCCGCATCGAAATCGATCCATTCCTTCGACACGTTCGCCGCGGAGAGCGTCTTGCCGCGCTTGACGATGGCCGGGAAGGCGACACCGAGCGGGAGGGTCGAATCGTGAACGTCGAGGGTCTTCAGAACGGTCTGCACGGCGTTCAGGACATCCTGAGGCGATGCGCCTTCAGGGGTGGGGACCCGCACCCGGTCGGATGCCATGATTCCGTGCTCGAGGTCGACGATTCCTGCTTTGATTCCCGTGCCGCCGATGTCGACGCCGATCGCTTTTGCCATGGGCGATAGCTTAGCGACCACGGTGCACGCCAGTAGGATCGATGACATCACGTGAAGAAGGGACAGGCATGTCTGACGGTGACCACAAGTACTGGTACAACTCCGAGACCGGCGAGGTCGAGTTCGGCATGATCTCGCCCTCCATCGACCGGATCGGGCCCTTCGACACGGAGGCCGAAGCCCGCCGCGCGCCCGAGGTGCTCAAGGAGCGTTCGCGCGCCTGGGCCGAAGAGGAAGCCGTGGAGCAGGGCTGGGACGCCAAGGGCTCGCAGAACGCGGGCGACGCAAAGGGCCAGGGCGCAGAGTAACCATGGACAAGCAGAGGGATTTCGTCCTCCGGACGATCGAGGAGCGCGGCGTCAAGTTCGTGCGGCTGTGGTTCACCGACGTCATCGGCACGCTCAAGTCCGTGGCGATCGCTCCGGCCGAGGTCGAGGGGGCGTTCGCGGAAGGCATCGGTTTCGACGGTTCGGCGATCGAGGGGCTGACGCGCACCTACGAGTCGGACCTGCTCGCGCAGCCGGATCCGACGACGTTCCAGACGCTGCCGTGGCGCGGCGAGATCGATCCGACGGCGCGCATGTTCTGCGACCTGACGACGCCCGACGGACAGCCGGCCGTCGCCGACCCGCGGCACGTGCTCAAGCGCACGCTCGCGAAGGCCGCGGATGCCGGCTTCACGTTCTACACGCACCCCGAGATCGAGTTCTACCTGCTCAAATCGTCGTCGTTCGGGCCCGACGGTCCCGTGCCGGTCGACTCGGCCGGCTACTTCGACAACGTTCCCGGCGGCACGGCTCACGACTTCCGTCGCCGTTCGGTGCGGATGCTCGAAGACCTCGGCATCTCCGTCGAGTTCAGCCACCACGAGGGTGGACCCGGACAGAACGAGATCGACCTCCGCTATGCGGACGCCCTCACGACGGCCGACAACATCATGACCTTCCGCACGGTGATCAAGGAGGTGGCGATCGAGCAGGGCGTCTACGCGACGTTCATGCCGAAGCCGCTCAGCGATCAGCCCGGCAGCGGCATGCACACCCACATGTCGCTCTTCGAGGGTGACCAGAACGCCTTCTACGAGGAGGGCGCGAAGTACCAGCTCTCCAAGACCGGCCGACACTTCATCGCGGGTCTTCTCCGACACGCGAACGAGATCTCCGCCGTGACGAACCAGTTCGTGAACTCCTACAAGCGGCTCTGGGGAGGCGACGAGGCGCCGAGCTTCGTCACCTGGGGGCATGCGAACCGCTCGGCCCTCATCCGCGTGCCGATGTACAAGCCGAACAAGAGCCAGTCGTCGCGCGTCGAGTACCGCGGCATCGACTCCGCCTCGAACCCGTACCTCGCCTACGCGCTGCTGCTCGCGGCAGGACTCAAGGGCATCGAGGAGGGCTACGAGCTGCCGCCCGAGGCCGAGAACAACGTGTGGTCTCTGAGCGACGCCGAGCGGCGTGCACTGGGATACGAGGCACTTCCTGCGAGCCTCGACCACGCTCTGGAGTACATGGAGGCATCCGAACTCGTCGCCGAGACGCTGGGGGAGCAGGTCTTCAACTACGTGCTGCTCAACAAGCGCAAGGAATGGGAGGCCTATCGTGGCCAGGTCACCCCGTTCGAGCTGAAGAGCAACCTCGAACTGCTCTGACCTGCGCCGATGGCCCGACCGGACGACTCCGTCTCCCTCTCCGCCCTGGCCAGGCTCGGTTTCGCCGAGTTGAGCGAGGCGGCGGCATCCCTGTCCGAGTTGGCGACGGTTCTCGGAATCTCGCGATCGTCACTTCTCGAAGGAGCGGATGCTGCCGACCCCGACGCCGCGGTGCGGGGAATGGTCCGTGTCGCGCGTCGGGACCCCGGACCCCTGAAGGGCCTGCTCGACATCGCTGAGACGCGTCACCGCGTGTGGCGGGTCTTCGGTGCCTCGGAAGGGCTGGCCGACTTCTTCCTCCGCCATCCCGATCAGCTCTCGGTGCTGGGGGAGGCCCTCGACGCGTTGCCGTCGCCTGAGTCGCTCCGGACGCAGCTGCTGGCATCGGTCGGCGCCCGAGATGGCTTCGCGACGTCAGCGGACGATGCCGCGGTCGTGGCCGTGCGTGTCGCGTACCGACGCAGCCTCGCCGCCATCGCCGCCTATGACCTGACCCACCCCGAGCCGAAGACGGTGGTTGCCGCGGTGTCCGCCGCACTGTCGGATGCCGCCGGAGCGGCCTTGGAGGCCTCGCTCGCGATCGCACGCGCGCGTCTCAGTGAGACCACCCCGCGGGAGCAGGTAGCGGCGACGCGGCTCTCGATCATCGGCATGGGAAAGGCGGGCGCCCGCGAGCTCAACTATGTCAGCGACGTGGACGTGATCTTCGTGGGCGGCACCAGCGACGAGGAGGTCGTGACGGAGGCCCGCGCGATCGACATCGCGACGCGGCTGGCCCGCGAGACGATGCGCGGTCTCGACAGCATCGAGGTGGAGCCCCCGCTGTGGGAGGTCGACGCCAACCTGCGGCCCGAGGGCAAGCAGGGTGCCCTCGTGCGTTCGCTCGCCTCGCACCTCGCCTACTACGATCGCTGGGCCAAGAGCTGGGAGTTCCAGGCACTCCTGAAGGCACGACCTCTCGCCGGAGACGCCGACCTGGGCGCCGAGTACGTCGAGGCGGTGCAGCCGAAGATCTGGTCCAGCGCCGCTCGTGAGGATTTCGTCGAGAGCGTCCAGCGGATGCGCGAGCGCGTGACCGAGCACATCGATCCGGACGACGCGCCATATCAGCTCAAGCTCGGAGCGGGCGGTCTACGCGATATCGAGTTCACCGTGCAGTTGCTTCAGCTGGTCCACGGCCTCACGGACGAGTCGATCCGCACGCGCGGCACGCTCGAGAGTCTCGACGCCCTCGTCACCGGCGGGTACATCGGACGAGCGGATGCCGCGACGTTCGCCGACGACTACCGCATCCTGCGACTCATGGAGCACCGCCTGCAGCTGCGCGAACTGAGCCGCACGCATCTGCTTCCTCGGACTCCCGCCGGTCTGCGCGTACTGGCGCGCAGCACGGCACTCGCCGAGAGCGGCGACGGTGTATGGACGCGATGGGAGGCTGTGCGCCGCGAAGTGCGCGAGATCCACACTCGGCTGTTCTACCGCCCGCTTCTGAGCGCGGTGGCCGGTCTTCCCGAGGAGGAACGCACACTCTCCACGGCGCAGGCGCATGACCGCTTGGCGGCCATCGGGTTCCGCGACCCCGCGGGCGCCCTGCGGCACATCGGTGCACTCACGACCGGGCTCAGCCGCAAGGTGACGATCCAGCGGGCGCTGATGCCGATCATGGTGCGGTGGTTCGCCGACGGAAGCGACCCCGATTACGCGCTTCTCGCGTTCCGTCGCATCAGCGAACGCCTCGGCGACACCCCGTGGTTCCTTCGGATGCTGCGGGACTCGTCGGGTGCTGCCGAGAGCCTCACACGACTGCTGTCCTCGTCACGCTACGTCGGGGAGCTGCTGGAGTGGATCCCGGAATCCGTGGCCTGGCTCGACAGCACCGAACGGCTGCGTTCCCGCGGTGCGGCGGCGCTCGACGAAGAGGCGCGCGCGATCCAGACCCGTCACGAGACCATCGGCGACGCCCTTCGAGCGGTGCGGGCTCTGCGCCGTCGGGAGCTGCTGCGGACCGCGATGGGCGCCGTCCTCGGCGTGCTGACGATCGAAGAGGTGGCTGTCGCGCTCACGGAGATCACCGAGGCGACCATCCAGGCGGCCCTGCGCGCCGTCATCCGGGAGGTGGTTCCCGATGACGCCGCAGAGCTCGACTTCGCCGTCATCGCCATGGGGCGTTTCGGAGGTGCCGAACTCGGTTTCGGGTCGGACGCCGACATCCTCTACGTGTACGACGCGAACGGGGTCGACTCGCAACGGGCGCAGAAGCTCGCCACGCAGATCGTGGCAGGACTCCGCGAGCACCTGACCGATCACAGGCTCCCACTCGATCTCGACGCCGACCTCCGACCGGAGGGGCGGAACGGACCGGTCGTGCGATCGATCGCCGCGTACGCCGAGTACTACCGGCGCTGGTCGCTCTCCTGGGAGGCGCAGGCGCTCCTGCGCGCGCGGGGGGTGGCGGGGAGTGCGAAGCTCATCGAGCGGTTCACGGCCCTCGCGGACACGATCCGCTACCCGGAATCGGTCGACCTCCAGGGAACGCGTGAGATCAAGCGCATCAAGGCCAGGGTCGAGGGGGAGCGGCTGCCGCAGGGCGCTGATCCGCGGCGACATCTGAAGCTCGGCCCCGGCACGCTCAGCGACGTCGAGTGGCTGGTGCAGCTGCTGCAGCTGCAGCATGCGCACGCGATCCCCGGCCTGCGGACCACAGCGACACTCGGTGCGCTGGACGCCGCCGTCGCAGCCGACCTCGTGGAGGAGGGCGACGCCGAGCGGTTACGGGAGGCGTGGCGCCTGTCGAGTCGGCTGCGCTCGGCGATCACACTCCTCACCGGGCAGACGAGCGATCTGCTCCCCGCCGATCGGCGCCAGCTGGATGCGATCGGCAGCCTGCTGGGATACCCGGAGCGTTCGGCGACCGAGCTCGAGGAAGACTACCTCGGCGTCACCCGACGCGCGCGCAAGACCTTCGAGGAGCTGTTCTACGGATAACCGCCGCCTCGGTTTGCAGTATCGGGCGACGTGTCCCAAGCTGACGATATGACCCCTACGCGCATCGGAATCGTCTGGAATCCCTCGAAGGTCGATCAGAACGTTCTGCAGGACGCGGTGAGCGACGTGTTCGACGAGCAGTACGACATCCGTTGGTGGGAGACGACGCCGGAGGACCCGGGCCGCGGCATGGCCCGGGAGGCTCGCGAAGACGGCCGGGGCATCGTGATCGCCGTCGGGGGAGACGGCACCGTCCGCGCGGTCGCGGAGTCGCTGGCGGGTTCGGAGACGGCTCTCGGGATCGTTCCGCAGGGCACCGGCAACCTCCTCGCCCGCAATCTCGAAGTGCCGCTGAACAACGTCGCCGCAGCCCTCCAGAGGGTTCGGGACGCGGAGCCGCGTCGCATCGATCTCGGTTGGGTGTCGTACGACGGCACCGAGCACGCGTTCGCCGTCATGGTCGGGTTCGGGATCGACGCGCAGATGCTGGTCGAAACCGACGACGACCTCAAGTCGAAGGCCGGCTGGCTGGCCTACGTCGAGGCGATGGGTCGTGCCCTGGCCGGGACCGAGATGACCGACATCACCCTCGCCATCGACGGGGAGAAGGCCGTGGCGGTGCGCGGGCACACCATGCTCATCGGCAACTGCGGAATGGTGCAGGGCGGCATCCGCCTGCTCCCCGATGCCGTTCTCGACGACGGCAAGCTCGATGTGCTCATGATCAGTGCAGACGGCGCCCTGCAGTGGTTGGACACCCTGCGCTCCTTCGTCTGGGACAACGGCATCCGACGGATCTTCGGTGCGACCGATGAGGCGGTCAGCACCGATTCCGCGCGCCACCTGCCCGTCGAGAACATCTCGGTTCAGTTGAAGACGCCTCTCATGTTCGAGATCGACGGTGAGGAGATGGGCGAGCTCTCCGCATTCGAGGTGCGCGTGGAGGCCGGCGCTCTGCTCGTACGCTGAAAGGTGTTCGGCCGGCGGACTGCGCGGGTCAGACGGCGGTGACCGGGGGCACGATCTTCCGGTCCTGAGCGGGGAACGTCACCTTCTGCACGATGATGATGATGCTCGCGGCGACCGGGATGGCGACGAGCGCTCCGAGGATACCGCCCAATGCGCCACCGGCGACCGCGGCGATGACCACGAGCGCCCCGGGAACCGCGACGGCCTTGCTCATGATGCGCGGCGAGAGCACATATGCCTCGATCTGCATGTAGATCAGGTAGTAGATGATCGCGATCAGTGCGGTCAGGGGCGAGACGAAGAGGCAGATCAGCGAGTTGATGATCGATGCCGTCAGCGTTCCCACCAAAGGGATCATGGATCCGATGAAGGCGATGAGGGCGAGTAGCGCGGGGACCGGCGCCCCGATGATGCTGAGGAAGATCAGGCTCAGGACGCCGTTGATGAGCGCCAAGCTCGCCTGCCCGATCACATAGCGCCCGACCGCGCCGGAGACGTCTTCGAGCAGTCCGCTGAAGGTTCCCCGCTGGTAGGCGGGGACGAAGCGCGCGGCCACATGCTTCATGCTCCGCAGGGACGCCATGAAGTACAGCGTCAGGATCAGGACGATCGTGATGCCGGTGAACCCACCGGCGATCCCCGCGCCGACCGCGAACACGCCGCCGCCGATGTCGAGGAAGTTGTCCGGGTCTCCGACGAAGTCAAGGATGCCCTGGACGGCATCCTTGATGCTCGAGCCGAACTGGCCGCTCACGTCTTTGTACCAGGCGCTGGCCATGAAGTCCTCGACCATCTGCGGGCCGTCCTTGATCAGGTTGCTGATCTGCTCGACGAGGATCGGGACGATGGCGAGGATGATTCCCGCGAAGGCGAGGACCACACCGGCGACGACGATGGTGACGGCGGCCGGGCGCGGGAGTTTCTTCTCGATGAACGTGACGATCGGGTCCAGTCCGAGGGCGAGGAAGATCGCCACGCCGATGTAGACGAGCACGGTCGCGAGCTGACCGATGATGCTGCCGACTGCCAACGCGACCAGGACCCCGAGCGCACCGAGCAGACCGAACATGAACGGGTTCGTGCGCGCATATGCGGCCACCGCGTTCGACGGCTGTGACGGCGCGGCTTCCACAGGTGTGCGCGGTTCGGCCTTCGCGATCACTCTTCTACGGCGCATGGTTCCCCCGGTCGATGGTCAGACTCACCAGTTGATCATTCGTGTGCCCGGCGGTCAAGCGCAGAGTCCGCGCGGCGGCGTAGTCGGTCGCCTCGGCACGGCTGCCGGACCGATATGGTGGGATCGAGGGCCCCGTACCCGGGGGGCCGGGCTGCGGTGGGGAACCGCATGGGGAGGGTTTCATTGTGCTGTGGGGACGCGTTTCACCGAGAGAAGTCGACCGGTCGTCGACGTTCGAACCCGACGCGCCACGTGCGCTCAGGGGGAAGCACACGCTGACTCTCTCGCGACGCCGCTGAGGTGGCCGGAGAGAACCGCCCGTCGCCCTTCCCGGCGCTGGGCGTCTGTCGAGCGCGATCGGGAGTCGTGTCGTGCCCGTGACGAGAGCGCGCACGCTGGCCATGTTCGGGAGCGTGCGCATCCGCGAGTTCGTGGCGGGGCGCGATGACGCGCGTTCGAGGCTCGACCGCGTGCCGGGACTGATCGGACTGCACAGTGTCCGCTCCGGCAGCATCGACATCGGCTCCCCGTCCGGAACGGTGCGACTGGCGGAGAACGATGCTTTTCTGCTCAACCACGATGCGACCGTTCTGACTTCGCCGCTGAAGCGACTGCGTCTGCTCTCGATCGTCCTGCCCGCGGAGGTGCTCGCCGGGTTCGCGGCGCCGGCGCCGGGCGAGATCCGGCCCGTGTCACCGTCGACGTCACTGCTCGACCCGGCGGTCGCGTTCGCCGAGCGGGCGGCCGTCGTGGACGCCGATCCGGTGAGCACCTTCGGGAGCTACTACCTCGAGCGTCTACTGCAGGAGATGGTGCTGGGCGTGGCTGTCGAGGCCACCCGTGCCGCGGCGGCCGGCCTTCCGCCCGATCATCATCGCGATGCCCTGAACCTGATCACCGCGCAGGCGTCAGATCCTGTGCTGTCGCCGCGCGGCGTCGCCGAGCAGCTCCGGCTTTCCCTGCGTCAGCTGCAACGTGCGTTCCGGGCACAGGGTGCGACGGTGGAACGGGAGATCCGCCGATCGCGCGTCGAGCATGCGATCGGTCTGCTCACGGATCCCGCGTACGACCGCCTGAGCATCGAGGAGATCGGTCGGTACTCCGGCCTCTCCGGCGGGTCGAGCCTGGCGCGGGCGATGGTGCACGAGGGGCGGCGTGCCCCGTCGGAGGTCCGACGGCGACGAGAGGGGTGACCTCCGTCGGCGGTGCGCGTCATACCCAGCGCGACACCCCTGGTCGAGAAAGCGACATGTGCGTGCCGGACGGGAAGTGCCGGTCGTCCCCGCTGCCAGCATGACGGATGGCCGGCCGTACTCCCATTCGCGGCTGCCGCACGAGCGCGGAACCCGCCGCGCGATCCACACGGGTCCAGCGAGTGTGCCGATGCGTCGAAGCTCCGCGTGGCCAGTGCCACGCGGCGAGACGTCGTGACACCGGTCACCCGAGTGGACTGTGCCGACCCCCAAGGAGAACATCGAGATGAATGAGAACGAGAACCAGCGCGGTGCCGGCTTCGACCGCCGCACCGTGATCAAGGCGGCGGCCTGGTCGGCACCGGTCATCGCGGTAGCCGTCGCCACCCCGCTCGCCGCCGCGAGCGAGAACACGCCCGACCCCCAGCCGCAGCCGGCCCCTGGAGGGGGGCTCTCGTCGTGGCAGGGCGGCACCTCGGTCCAGACCTGGACGGCCACGCAGCCGAACCGCGTGCAGGTGAACACGGGGCAGACCCTCGGCTTCAACGCTTTCGACGGCACAACCGGCGACATGGAGCCGGCGGGCAAGTTCACGGCGGGGACCGCCACCGTCACCGTCGCGTGGGGTGCCGGTAACGGCGTGACCAACCCGGGCAGCTACCGCCTCCAGGAGCAGAACCTGCACGGATGGACCCGCGTCGGATCGCTTCCGGCCGACGGCACATCGGGGAGCGTGACCTACACCTACAGCGGTGTGCTGAACGGCGCGGAGAATCTCGTGCAGCTGCCGGTGCTCTGGCTCCTGCCGTCCGCGGGGGGTGCGCTCGTCGACACGTACGTGAACACCACGCTCTCGTCGGACTTCCTCAGCGAGAAGACCTCCGGCTCGAAGGTGCCGTAACCACCGCGTATCGACGTCGTGATCGGAGAAGCGCCCGCCGGGATGACCGGCGGGCGCTTCGTCTTCGTGCGCGTCTTCTCCCACCGGGCTGTGCACATCATCGGGCAAGCGTCGAGCGCACGGCCTCGCGTCGGGTGGTCACACCGAGCTTCCGGTAGACCGAGCGGATGTGCGTCTTGACGGTCGGGTAGGCCACACCGAGGTGCGCGGCGATCTCCTCGGCCGTCATCGTCGTGCGCAGGCACCCGAGAACCTCGCTCTCCCGCGGCGTGAGCACGCCGGCGAGGCGTCGCGACAGTTGTCCTCGTCGCTCCAGGACGACGGCGAGGAAGGGATCATGACGTGATCCCCGATGCGCGTGTGCGCTGAGGAGGTCACCGATCAGCGGGTCGTCCGACAGGAACGGGGCGAGGATCCGCTCCGACGAGGCGGCCTCCAGCGCTCGGTCCAGGAGCTCGTGTGCTTCCGACCCGCGACCGGCCGCAGACCGCAGCGCGGCGGAGGTGATCAGCGTGCTCACACGTGCGTACCGGGGCAGGGCGCCCGCCGACGCCAACCGCAGCGCCTGAGCCGCGAGCGCTGGCTCATCGAGGACCCGGTAGAGCTCGGCGAGCACTGCGTGCGCCACCGCGGCACCGGGTCGTGTGAGCGCGGGCGCCGCGATGGTTCGCGCGCGCTGGTCATGCCCCTCCGCATGCGCGAGCAGCGCGGAAACCACCCGCCGTAGCGTGTCCCACGGAATGCCGTGCTTGTCGGCCCTGCTTACGCCACGGATCAGCTCGGATGCCGCGTAGTAGCGGTCGTCACGCTTCAACGCGACGAGGCTCATCACCAGGTAGAGGCGGGCGAGGGCTTCGAAGTTGTGGCCGGGAGCGGTATCGGCGACCGCAGGATCCAGGTGGCGGATCGCCTCGTCGTAGTCCCCGCGCCAGTAGGCGATGGTTCCACGATTCGCCTGGGGGAGACCGCCTTCGAAGACGTCCCAATCGGACGGTGCCGCCGCGACCGGGAGCGCATCGAGGGTCTGCTCGGCCTCTGTGAAGAGCCCGGCGTGGGTCAGCGCGAAGGCGAGGTTCGACTGGGCGAGCCGGAAGGTCTCGTCTCGGTCGTGCAGACGCGCCTCGTCCGCTGCGGAGCGGAGCAGTGCGATGGCCTCGCCGAGGTCCCGCCGGAGTCGGACCTCGGTCCACCCCAGCAGGAAGAGCGCGGAGGGATAGTCGTCCTCCGGGCCGCATCGGGTGAGAGCGTCCCGGGCGCGGTCCGCGGCGACGGCCTTGGCGGAAGCATCCGTCGCGAGAAGAAGCTCGGTGAAGCAGACGACGAAGTCCTCTGCGGCGACGCTCAACCCCTGACCGCGCAGGAATGTCGCACCGTGCGAGTCGCCGAGCAGGTCGCGGCAGCACGCGCGGATCAGGAGAACGTGCGCGTCGTGCGGGTCCGGCTGAGCGAGACAGAGCTGCTCGAGTTCGCGGGTCCGGGACTCGAGGATGAGGCGGAGCCAGTTCCGGCGCAGAGCCGTACGGGCGAGCTCCGGATCAGTGGGGGAGATGTCCTCGCGGACGGCGTCGATCACGCGTCAACGATATCGGCGCCGGGAGAGGCGGGGGCGGCGGATGACCCCGGCTCTCATCCGGCGCGGATGAGAAGCGCATTCCGAGGGGGCGGGACTGGCCAGAATTTCAGCGACGCTCGTGTCTTCGGCCAGACCGCAGAACGGGCACCCGACACTGCTCTTCATCCTCGCGGGACGCGAATGCGCTCCGGCGGGAGAACGGAATCAACAGACATGCTCTTCTGGGAAACGCTCGGCTGGATGCTGTGGGCGACCGTCTTCATCGGCTACCTGTTCGCGCTCTTCGCCATCATCGCGGACCTGTTCCGCGATCGCGGCCTGAACGGGTGGTGGAAGGCGGTGTGGGTCGTCTTCCTGATCTTCCTGCCGTTCCTGACCGTCCTGGTCTACCTCATCGCGCGCGGCCAGGGGATGGCCGAGCGGAGCAGCAGGGCGGCGCGTGAATCGGCGGAGGCGACCGAGTCCTACATCCGGGAGGTCGCAGGCAAGACGGCGACCGAGGAGATCGAGGCCGCGGCCCGACTCCGTGATGCGGGCGCGATCAGCTCCGAGGAGTTCGACCGGCTCAAGGCCAAGGCTCTCGCCTGATCCGTTGACATCGACAGCAGGAAGCTCATGCCCGCAACGAAAGTGACCGTGCGCAACTTCGCTCGCGCCGAGTCCGACCTCATGTTCTCCCGCCTCGCGGCCGGGGTCGGACTCGGCGCGTGGAATCACAGCCGCGGCCTGAAGCCTCTCGATGATCAGCCGATCATCCGACAGAACCGTGACACCCTCTACAGCAGCGCCGTCATCGATGTGCGCGAAGATGTCACCCTCACGCTGCCGGACACCGCGGGTCGTTACATCTCCGCGTTCGTCGTGAGTCAGGACCACTACGGTCCACTGTTGCTGCGGGATGCCGGTCCCCACGTGCTCACCCGCGACGCGATCGGGACCGACTACGCGGTGATCCTGGTGCGCATCCTGGTCGACCCGAACGATGCCATCGACGTCCTGGAAGTGAACCGTCTCCAGGATGCGATCGTCTTGGAGGGTGGCGGCGTGGGGGCGTTCCCGCTGCCGGAGTACGACGAAGCGTCGCAAGCAGAGACCCGCGACGCGCTCCTCACCCTGGGACGCGGCGTCGCCACCTACGACCACGCCTTCGGAACGCCGGCGGAGGTCGATCCGGTCATGCATCTGCTCGGCACCGCCGGCGGCTGGGGCGGCCTTCCCGAATATGAGGCCACCTACATCAGCATCGATGAGGGGCTGCCGGTGGCTGACTACCGGCTGCGGCTCGAAGACGTGCCGGTCGACGCTTTCTGGTCGGTGTCGCTCTACAACGCCGCCGGCTACTTCGAGCAGAACACTCTCGGGGTGAACAGCATCAACAGTCTGACGGCGGTCGCAGACGACGACGGCGGAGTGACCATCCACTTCGGCGCCGACCCGGTGGGCCACTCGAACGCGTTGCCCATCATGCCGGGTTGGAACTACACACTGCGGCTCTATCGTCCGCAGCAGTCGGTCCTCGATGGCAGCTGGGTCCCGCCGCGCCCTGAGCCGATTCCGACCGACGAACGTTGACGACGGTCGAAGAACAGGAGAAGAGTCGATGAGCATTCCGATCACCCGCCGCATTCCCCTGCGCAGCGCCCCGAACCTGCGTGATCTCGGCGGGTTGCGCGCAGCCGGGGGAGTCCTCCGGTCCGGTGCCGTCTATCGCTCGGCCACCCTCGCTCGGCTGGAAGGCGATGACGTGGAGGCCTTCCTCGGGCTGGGCATCACGACCGTCTATGACCTCCGTACGGTCGGCGAGCGCGGCGCGTCACCCGATCGGTTGCCCGACGGCGTGCGGCTCGTCGGCCTGGATGTGCTGGCCGACAGCACCACGGATGTCGCGGCGGGCGTCGGCCAACTCGCCAGTAACCCGGTCGGGCTCGCTGCGACGCTCGGAGACGGGCGCGGCGTCGAGCTGATGCGGGATTCCTACCGGAACATCGTGAGTCTCCCGTCCGCACTCGCGGCCTACCGGGCGTTCTACCTCGACCTCATCGATCCGGCTCGTCGCGGTGGGGCGCTGTTCCACTGCACGACGGGCAAGGATCGCACGGGGTGGGCGGCGGCTTCGCTGCTTCTGCTGCTCGGCGTCAGCGAGGGCGACGTGCGTGCCGACTATCTCGAGACCAACACCGACCTGCTGCCCGCTCTGCAGCCGCTTCTCGCGGCCGCCGCGGCGAAGGGGGTGGACACGAGATTGCTCCTTCCCGTCCTCGGCGTGCGTGCTGAGTATCTCGACGCAGCGATCGACGAGGCGCACACGAGGTTCGGAGGGATCGAGGGCTACGCCGTGGATGGGCTCGGTCTCGACCCCGCTGATCTCGTCGCGCTGCGTCGGCGTCTCGTCCTCCATGACGGCGAGGCGCAGCCGTCGACCCCCGAAAGGTACTCCTCATGAACCCGCAAGACGTCCTCCCGTTCCCGCCGACCCCGTCCGCGAGCATCGCGGGTCGCACGATGCAGGAATCGGTGTACGGCCAGAGGGCGGCTCCGTCGCGGCTTCCCGATGACGCGCCGAACATCCTCATCGTCCTGATCGACGATGCCGGACCTGGTCTTCCGGACACCTTCGGCGGTGAGGTGCGCACCGACACACTGTCCCGCGTGATCGACGAGGGAGTCGGCTTCAACAGGTTCCACACGACCGCGATGTGTTCGCCGACGCGGGCGTCTCTGCTCTCCGGTCGCAATCACCATCGGATCGGGAACGGACAGATCGCCGAGCTGGCGAACGACTGGGATGGGTACGCGGGCGAGATCCCGCGCTCCAGTGCGCTCGGCGCCGAGGTGTTGAAGGACTACGGGTACTCGACCGCCGCGTTCGGCAAATGGCACAACACGCCCGCGATCGAGACGGGAGCCACCGGGCCGTTCCACAACTGGCCCTCCAACATCGGATTCGAGTACTTCTACGGCTTCCTCGCGGGTGAAGCGTCGCAGTACGAGCCCCACCTCGTGAGGAACACCACGAGCGTCCTGCCGCCGAAGACCGCCGCCGAGGGATACCACCTCAGTGAGGATCTCGCCGACGATGCCATCGGCTGGCTCCGCGACCACAAGGCGCTGGCTCCGGACAAGCCGTTCTTCCTGTACTGGGCGTCCGGTGCGATGCACGGCCCGCATCACATCATGAAGGAGTGGGCGGACAAATACTCCGGGCGATTCGACGGCGGCTGGGACGAATACCGCGAGCGGGTCTTCGCGCGTGCCAAGGCGAAGAACTGGATCCCCGAATCGGCGGAGCTGACCGAGCGGGACGCGCGGATGCCCGCGTGGGATGACATCCCCGAAGACGAACGGGAGTTCCAGACCCGGTTGATGGAGATCGCCGCCGGTTTCGGCGAGCACGCCGACGTGCAGGCGGGACGCGTCATCGACGAGATCGAGGCGCTCGGATACGGGGACAACACCCTGATCATGTACATCTGGGGAGACAACGGGTCGTCCGGTGAGGGGCAGAACGGCACGATCAGCGAACTGCTCGCCCAGAACGGCATCCCGTCGACCGTGCAGATGCACATCCAGGCGATGAACGAGATGGGCGGCCTGGACGCTCTCGGCACGGCCAAGGCCGACAACATGTACCACGCGGGATGGGCTTGGGCGGGCAGCACCCCGTACAAGGGTATGAAGCTGCTCGCCTCCCACCTCGGTGGCACACGCAATCCGTTGGCGGTGCGCTGGCCGGCGCGGATCACCCCGGACTCCACGCCGCGGTCGCAGTTCGTGCACTGCACGGACGTGGTCCCCACCCTCTACGACCTGATCGGGATCACTCCGCCTCGCGAGGTCCGCGGCGTGCACCAGGATCCGATCGACGGATCCAGCTTCGCCGCGGCGCTCACGGACCCGGAGGCCGAGGAGACGCACGTCACCCAGTACTTCGAGATCCTCGGCAGCCGGGCTATCTATCACGACGGGTGGATGGCGTCGGCCTTCGGTCCCCGAGCCCCCTGGGTTCCCGGACTGCCGGAGGGGATCGCCGACTGGAGCCCAGACCAGGATGCCTGGGAGCTGTATCACCTCGACGAGGACTGGACGCAGGCTCATGACCTCGCAGACGAGCATCCCGACAAGCTCGCCCAGCTCAAGGAGCTGTTCGCCATCGAGGCGGCGAAGAACAGCGTCTATCCGGTCGGCGGCGGCCTCTGGGTGCCGATTTACCACCCCGAGTTCCGCATCTCGACGCCGTACCGGAGCTGGAGCTTCACCGGCGACCTGCGACGGATGCCGGAGTTCATCGCACCGGCGCTCGGGAACCGCGCGAACAGGGTGACGATCGACGCATCGCTGCCGGAGAACGCCGAGGGAGTGCTCTACGCGCTGGGTGGCGCCGGAGGAGGCCTCACGTGCTACCTGGACGACGGCTACCTCTGCTACGAGTACAACACGTTCATCGTGCACCGCACCAAGATCCGGTCCGCGGAGCGCTTACCCGTGGGGCGCGCGGAGATCGTCGTGGAGACCGGCTACGTCGAAGCGCGGCCGGCCGGACCGCTGCGCATCGACATCTCGCTCGACGGCCGGCAGATCGCGACCGGCACCGTGCCCGTCAGCGTCCCGCTGCTGTTCACCGCCAACGACTGTCTCGACATCGGCGTGTGCCTGGGTGGTTCCGTCTCGCTCGACTACTTCGACCGTGCGCCGTTCGCCTTCACCGGTGAGATCCACGCGGTCGACGTGATCTACACGAGCTGACACCGGCGGTCGAGGTGGAGGTGCTGAAGCAGAGCCTCAGGCACGGGTGGAGTTACGACGCTCGACCGCAGGTCTACGAGTACGACGAGACGGCCACCGATGACTTCGGGTTCGCGCGGCTGTGGAGCGGGGGGATGAGTACTGCGCTCCTGAGCCGCGAGGGGATCGTCCATGTGGCGGCGATCGTGGAGGGAACCGCCGAGGTGACGGTGGACGGCAGCAAAGTGCAGATCGAGGCGGGGCAGATCATCCTGCTCGACGGCGACTCCGCACTCCACGCCCACTCGCCGAAACCGTGGGCGCGCTACGGCTGGTTCTTCCGCGACAGCATCCTGCGGGGGCGGGAGTATCGCCGCCTGATGGGAGAGCCGCGGTCGATCACGCGAGAGTCCCTCCTCGCCATGACCTCTGTGGCCAACACATCGCTCGATGCGAACCGGTCCGGGGTGAAGCCCTCCATCCACTCTCGGATCGCGATGGAGCATCTGGCCGCCGCTGCGGCCTATGAGCATTCGTCCCGGTCCCGCACTGATCCTGTTCACCGAGATGGCCTGTTCCTCGCCGCGCAGACGCTCATCTCCGAGCGGTTTCGCGACCCCGCCCTGACCGTCGAGGTGCTGTGCCGAGATCTCGCCGTGAGTGCCAGTTCACTGCATCGCGCCTATCAGCCGATGGGCATGAGCCCGCGGAGAGAGATCGAGCGTCATCGCGTCGCGGAGGGTCTGCGCCGGCTCGCATCCGACGACGGGAAGCACGGTCCCTCGGTGGCGGACATCGCCGCCGAGTCCGGATTCACCTCCGTCGTCACGATGCGACGTGCGCTCACGAGGGCGGGACATCGCGCGCCCCGCGGGAACTGACCGCTCCCACGCTCGTCGCTGTCTCGCGGCTCGGCGTGCCCGAAGGCAAGCCTCGACGGAACATTTTCTGTCACGACGAACCTCTTTGTCGCAGATGCCGCCCCCGCTCTTCAACCGGGAACGTCTTGTCGAGAAACTGACACTGCTTCACCACCTGTCGTTGGAAAGCCGGGATGGAGCAGCACCCGAATCCGTGACGAAAGGCGAACCATGTCGCATACAGCCTCATGGCTTCTCACGTCACCCCCGGGCGTTCCTTTCCTCGCCTCGGGGAACGACACCTTCACCCCGCACGTGGTATCCCCAACATGTGCGTGGTGATGCTCGCCGGCTCTTCGTGACCGGCTGGAGCGGCGAGGACCTTCGGGAATCATGTTCGGCCCCCAGCCGGACTCGTTCCCGGAGGTCCTTGCAGTCGCGTCGGCGACGTCGTGATCCACTCCCGCTACCGCGTCGCGTACGGGACTGTACGCGGAAGAGCCCGCCTCAGCCGAAGCTGAGGCGGGCTCTTCACGATGCGCTGCGGTCGTCAGACCCCGAAGTACAGCTCGTACTCGAACGGGTGCGGGCGCTGGGCCATCGGCAGGATCTCGTTCTCGTACTTGTACGAGATCCAGGTCTCGATGAGCTCCTTGGTGAACACGCCACCCTCGAGGAGGAACTGGTGGTCGGCCGCCAGGGCGTCGAGCGAGTCGAGCAGCGAGTTCGGCACCTGGGGGATGTCCTTGGCCTCCTCGGGCGGAAGCTCGTAGAGGTCCTTGTCGACCGGCTCGTGCGGCTCGATGCGGTTCTTGATGCCGTCGAGGCCCGCCATCAGCTGCGCGGCGAAGGCGAGGTAAGGGTTTCCGGAGGCGTCGGGCGCGCGGAACTCGATGCGCTTGGCCTTCGGGTTGGAGCCCGTAATCGGGATGCGGATCGCGGCGGAGCGGTTTCCGGCCGAGTAGACCAGGTTGACCGGAGCCTCGAAGCCCTTCACCAGACGGTGGTAGCTGTTCAGCGTCGGGTTGGTGAAGGCGAGCAGGGCCGGCGCGTGCGCCAAGATGCCGCCGATGTACCAGCGTGCGATGTCGCTGAGCTGACCGTAGCCGGCCTCGTCGTAGAAGAGCGGCTTGCCGTCGCTCCACAGCGACTGGTGCGTGTGCATTCCCGAGCCATTGTCGCCGTAGAGGGGCTTGGGCATGAAGGTCGCGACCTTGCCCCACTCCTCGGCGGTGTTCTTGACGATGTACTTGAACTTCAGGATGTCGTCCGCCGCGTGGACCATCGTGTCGAAGCGGTAGTTGATTTCCTGCTGGCCTCCGGTGCCGACCTCGTGGTGCGAGCGCTCGAGGATGAAGCCGGCGTCGATCAGCTTGAGGGTGATGTCGTCGCGGAGGTCAGCGGTCTTGTCGACCGGGCTCACCGGGAAGTAGCCGCCCTTGTACGGGGTCTTGTTGCCGAGGTTGCCGCCCTCTTCTTCGCGGCCGGTGTTCCAGGCGCCCTCTTCCGAGTCGACGCTGTAGAAGCTGGAGTTCGAGGTGACGTTGTAGCGGACGTCGTCGAAGATGTAGAACTCGGCCTCGGGGGCGAAGAACGCGGTGTCGGCGATGCCCGTCGACGTCAGGTACTTCTCGGCCTTCTTGGCGACCTGACGCGGGTCCTTCGAGTAGATCTCGCCGGTGCGCGGGTTGTAGATGTCGAACAGCATCACGAGGGTGCTCGCCTCGCGGAAGGGGTCGACGTACGCGGTGGTGACGTCGGGGATGAGCTGCATGTCCGACTCGTGGATGCTCGCGAAACCGCGGATCGAGGAGCCGTCGAACAGCTGACCGTCGGTGAAGAAAGCCTCGTCGACCGTCGATGCAGGAATGTTGAAGTGCTGCTGTACACCAGGGAGATCGGTGAAACGGATGTCAAGGAACTTGACGTCGTTCTCCTTGATGTAGGTCAGTACCTCGGACGAATCTTTGAACATGTACGACTCCTGTAATGCGGATCGATGGCTTCACGGCCACTCTGCAGAGTACGGACGGGGGATTTCTCTACGGTATCCGCTTTGTTTCGGGCGTGTTACAGGAGCCCGGCGACGATGCGGCATTTCGCTCTCGGTAGGCTGGGGGAGTGACGGACGCTGTGAACACGTACCCCGGTGAGCGACTCGGACTCCCGGAGTCGGGTCCCGGCAGCATCGCCCGGCCGGGCCGCCGCATCGGGGCTCTGCTCATCGATTACCTCGCCGCGACCATCATCGCCACCGCGTTCCTCGGCTACGACCAGTTCGCGCTTCCCACCGAAGCCGGGCTCACGCAGTTCGCGCCGATGCTGGTGTTCGCCGTGCTGCAGATCCTCTTCATCCCTACCGCGGGAGGCAGCCCGGGCCACCGGATCCTCGGAATGCGGCTCGTGCGCCGCGACGGTGCCTGGGTCGGCCTGTGGCGGCCGATCGTGCGCACCCTCCTGCTCGTCGTGGTCGTGCCGGCGGTGATCTGGGACGCCGATCAGCGCGGCCTGCATGACAAGGCCGTCGGCACCGTTCTCATCCGCGCCTGAACGTAGCGTTCAGATCTTGCCGCGGTTGCGGCGACGCGCTTCACGGGGCGCTCGCCCCCCGAGGAACGATCGTGCCGGGTCGACCGAGAATCCCTGTCGCAGCGCTTCTCTTCCGATGAGCATCCGGAAGCCCATCTCGTCGCGGTTGCTCAGCGTCACCTCGGCGAGCACTTCGCGGTCGACGAGGCGGATCAACAACTCCACCACGAGGCGCTCCTGTGCGTGCCCCGACGAGCTGCGCACGGCGCGCCGGTCGTGGACCGGGCACTCGACGACGACGGCGTCCTCCTGGCTGTCCTGCCAGGGTTTGACCTTGAAACGGACCCAGGGCTGGGCGTCCTGTTCGAACTCGACGATGTCGAACGCGTGCAGTGAGGAGGTGCGCGCACCGGTGTCGATCTTGGCTTTCAGCCAGTCGACTCCGAGATCGGGCAGGCTCACCCATTCTCGCCACCCCGTAAGGGTGTTTGAATGGGGGGTAGTCCTACTCACCTGATACATCCTGGCAGGAAAAATCCCCCGTGAAGATCGCAGTGCTCTCCCGTGCGCCGCAGGCGTACTCCACCCAGCGACTGCGCGCAGCTGCGCTTCAGCGCGGACACAACGTCAAGGTGCTCAATACGCTGCGCTTCGCGATCGATCTCACGGCCGATGAACCCGACCTCCACTATCGGGGTCGTCAGCTCAGCGACTACGACGCGATCCTGCCCCGCATCGGCAACTCGATCACTTACTTCGGCACCGCCGTGGTGCGGCAGTTCGAGCAGATGGACGTGTACACGCCGAACACCGCGAACGGGATCTCCAGCGCACGGGACAAGCTCCGCGCGAATCAGATCCTGTCACGGCACAACATCGCGATGCCGCCGACGGCATTCGTGCGCAATCGCGCAGACGTGCGTCCGGCGATCGAGCGCGTCGGAGGGGCGCCGGTCGTGATCAAGCTGCTGGAGGGAACCCAGGGGATCGGAGTCATCCTCGCGCCCCAGGTGAAGGTGGCCGAGGCGATCATCGAGACGCTGCACTCCACCAAGCAGAACGTGCTGATCCAGAAATTCATCTCGGAGAGTCGCGGACGCGACATCCGGGCTCTCGTCGTCGGTGACCGTGTCGTGGCCGCGATGCGGCGTTCGGCCGCCGGAGACGAATTCCGCTCGAACGTGCACCGCGGGGGATCCGTCGAGGCCGTCGAACTCGACCCCGTGTATGAGCGCGCCGCCGTGCGTTCCGCGCAGATAATGGGGCTGCGGGTCGCCGGCGTCGACATGCTCGAGGGCGACGACGGGCCACTGGTGATGGAGGTCAACTCCTCACCGGGACTGCAGGGCATCGAGACGGCGACGAAGCTCGATGTCGCCGGCGCGATCATCGACTACATCGCCGGTCAGGTCGCGTTCCCCGAGATCGATGTGCGCCAGCGGCTCACGGTCTCGACGGGATACGGCGTCGCGGAACTGATGGTGCATGGCGCCGTCGACCTGGTCGGCAAGACTCTGGGCGAGGCGGGCCTCTGGGAACGCGACATCACGGTCCTCACGCTCCACCGCGGCGTGAGCGTGATCCCGAACCCGCGCAAGCACGTGGTCCTCGAGGCGGACGACCGACTGTTCTGCTTCGGCAAGCTCGATGAGATGCGTTCGATGGTTCCCGAGCGTCGTCGTCGGCGTGCGAAGGTCCGTCGCCTGCCTCGGCAGCCGCTCTCCGAATGAACGAGAGCGCGGCCACCCTCAGAGGAGGACGGCCGCGCTCTTCGTTTCGGAGTGCTGGGCTCAACGAGGTCGCTGCGAGCGCACCTTCGTCGGGTCGATCCCCTTGGGGATCGGCAGCGAAGACAGCGACTGCGAGACCGAGTCCACGCGGCGGATGACCGCTGCCATCGTGGTCTTGTCGATGGCCTTCGGGAGCTTCTTGATCGTCTTCGCCAGGTCGGCGATCGCGACCTCGTCCTCGCCGTGCCCGACGTAGAGCACCGTGACGGGAACTCCGTGCGCGACGCGCTGGGCCTTGCTCCGCTCCTCGTTGACGAGGCGGGTCAGGCGGCCCCGCGCACCTTCTCCCACGACGACGATGCCACCGCGACCGATGGTGCGGTACACCGCCTCCTGCGTCTTCGGGTTGATGCCGACGGGCGTCTCCGACGCCTGCCAGCTGCGTCCGAGGCTGGTGCTGAGCACGTGGCCGGTGGCGCCGGGCATGCCGTCGATCTTCGTGTACATGGCCGAAGTCGACATTCGGGTCATGAGGAACAGCGCGCCGAGGACGCCGAGCATGAGACCCGTGATGCCCCAGAGGACGAGGGTCCAGATCTGGAACGGCGGGATCAGGTAGCCGGCGACGAGGCCGATGAGGACGCCGCCGACCAGGATCGCGAGCTGAGCCCACGGAAGCCACGGGTAGGCCTCACGGGTGAACCGGAAGAGGGACTTGATCTGGGAGAAGAACCCAGGACGCTTTTCGGGTTCAGGAGCACGCTTTGCCATGGGGACCAGCCTACCGAGTCCGCAGCCCTCGTGATGTCGCCGTTCGCGTGAAGCGGAGTCGGATGTGACGGCACTCTTCCTGCACATTCTCGGCATCGGCCGGAACCCGTTCGGTGAGGCCCGGATCACGCAGATTCCGGTGTGCGGTGGGCTGTGATGGAGGAATGACAGACATCGGCACGCATGACGCTCGGGGGACGGCCCTTCTTCCGGCCGCGCATCGGGTCGTTCGGATTCTCGACGCGGATGAGGGGCCGTTCGAGGGCGCACTGGTCACTTCGGGGGACGCAGTGGCGGTGCGGGTGGACGCCTCGGCTCTCGGAGGATGGATCGGATGGCGGCACTCGGGGGCGGAGCATGTGGCCGCACCGATCGACGTCATCCGACGAGGCGGTGGCCACGATGTGCTGCTCCCGTGGTGCACGGATCAGGTGCTGGGGCTCCTGATCCGTCGATCGGCCACGGGGGCAGTGCTGAAACCGGGGGAGTGCTGCACCCTCGTGATCAGCCTGCTGCGCGGTGTCGACGAGATCGGCGATGGTGCGGAGGGGACACGCACCGGAGCATGGTGGGTGACCGACGGCGGACGGCCGATGTTCGTCTTCGGAGCAGGGGTGGATGCGCGAGAAGGAGCGGCGCAGATCGTCCGGCGACTGGGCGAAGACAGCACCGACAAGGTGCTCACGCGGGCGCTCAGCGTGATCGAGAAGGGGCTCGAGAAGGCCGCCACACAGCCGCGCATCCCGCGCCGGCTCCTCGATGTGTGGGAGCAAGAGCTCCTGAGCGTCGCTGCTCCACAACCTCTCGATCGCGGGTCGCATGCGCCGGAGCGTGCGAGGGAGGTCGCGCGCGTGATCACGGCGCATCAACCGGTCCTTTCGCGGAACGGTCAGCGTCTGCGGGCGGATCGTCGCCGCGGGAGCCGGGGGATCGCGACCACAGCCGTGACACTCGCCGACGCCGCGAAGGAGTCCTTCCGGGTCGCGTACGCGCGGATCGCGGCGGGGGTACCGGGGCGGCGAGGCCGAAGGACGGGTGAGGCAGGGGATCAAGGCACGCGGTCGCACTCGCGGCGACGTCCGTTCATCGTGGCGGCAGCCGTGGCGGTCGTCGTGCTCGCCGCGGGCCTGCTGTGGCCGGACGGTGGCGAGCCGGGCGAGGCTGCTGATGCAGGAGGGCGGCGGGCGGCCGAACCGGCATCGGCACCCTCGGGGGGTGAGCCATCGGCCACGCCCGCGTCGGAGGACGCCGGGGCGCACGAGGAATCCGAGGGGTCTACGGAGAAGGGGACGGCAGACGAGACGAGGGCAGGTGGAGATCCGGACAGGAGCAGCTCGTCGGGAGGAGCCGATCCTGTGGCCGCAGCGGCAGCTCTGCTCACGTCGATCACGACCTGCCGTGCTCGTGCCGACGTCGCGTGCCCTGAGGCCGTGGCCTCAGGGTCTGACGGTGTGGTGAAAGAGCTCGGGGCTGCGGAGGGGACCGCCGTCGAGCTGGTCGACGAGTACGGGGACGTCGCCGTCGTGCGGCTCGAGGTCGGTCATGGCGATGAGGAGGCCGGAGAGGTGAACTCTCGGGAACCGGCGCACATGATGGTCGTCCTCATCCGGACGGAAGAGAAATGGCTGGTCCGCGACGTGTATGACGTCGCGGACCAGCCATGAGGTGCTCTATCGGTCAGGCGCCGAGCTGAGCGGCGAACTGCGCCGACTCGAGGCGGGCCTTCACCGCACCCAGGAACCGTGCTGCATCCGCACCATCGATGATCCGGTGGTCGTACGAGAGGGCGAGGTACACGTACGAACGGATCGCGATGGCATCCGCACCGCCGACCTTCACGAGGCCGGGACGCTTGACGACCGTGCCGGTGCCGAGGATCGCGGACTGCGGAAGGAAGACGACCGGGGTGTCGAACAATGCGCCCCGCGAACCGGTGTTGGTCAGCGTGAACGTCCCTCCGGCGAGCTCGTCCGGCTTCAGCTTGTTGTCACGCGTGCGGGCGGCGAGATCAGCGATCTCGTGTGCGATCTGCGCGATGTTCTTCGAGGCCGCGTCGCGCAGCACAGGCGTGAGCAGACCGCGCTCGGTGTCGACCGCGATCGACACGTTCTCGCTCGCCGGGTACACGATGTTCTCACCGTCGACGGTCGCGTTCACGATCGGGAACGCCTGCAGCGCCTCCGCGGTCGCCAGCGCGAAGAACGGCAGGAACGACAGCTTGTCGCCGGTCTTCTCGAGGAACGAGGCCTTCACGCTGTCGCGGTAGTCGGCCAGCGCCGTGACATCGACCTCGACCACCGTGGTCAGCTGAGCGGTCTGCTGCATGGACTCCACGGCGCGCTTCGCCAGAACCTTGCGCAGGCGCGACATCGGCTGCGTGGTGCCGCGCAGCGGAGACACCTCGAGCGGTGCCGGGGCCGACGCGGCTGCCGCAGCGGGTGCCGTGGCGGTCTCGGCAGCCTTGAGGACGTCTTCCTTGCGGATGCGGCCACCCACACCGGTTCCGGTGACGGAGGCGAGGTCCACGCCCTGCTGTGCGGCGAGGCGGCGCACCAGCGGCGTCACGTACAGGTTGTCGTTCTCGGTGGGCAGCGCGAGCTTCTGTGCGGCCGGAGCAGCAGCGGCCGGAGCCGGAGCAGCAGCGGCCGGAGCAGCAGCGGCCGGAGCCGGAGCAGCAGCGGCCGGAGCAGCAGCGGCCGGAGCCGGAGCAGCAGCCGGTGCCGGTGCGGCGGCGGGTGCGGGTGCCGGTGCGGTGGCGGGTGCGGGAGCCGCGGCAGGAGCGGGAGCCGGGGCGGCAGTAGGTGCCGCAGCGGCCGGTGCCTCAGCTGCCGCTGCAGCGCCGGAACCGACGCGAGCGAGGACAGCACCGACGGCGACGGTCTCGTCTTCGCCGGCGACGATCTCCTGCAGCACACCGGCGACCGGCGACGGGATCTCGGTGTCGACCTTGTCGGTCGAGATCTCCAGAAGCGCCTCGTCGACGGCGATGCTGTCGCCGACCTGCTTGAGCCAACGGGTCACGGTGCCTTCGGTGACACTCTCGCCGAGCTCGGGAAGCACGATGTCGGTCGCGTCGCCGGCGGGAGCGGATTCTGCAGCCGGCGTCTCCGCGGCGGGTGCGGGGGCCTCAGCGGCAGGTGCGGCCCCCGCAGGTGCGGATTCCGCGGGCGCGGCCTCGGCGGGCGAGGCTTCAGCGGGTGCAGCCTCGGCGGCAGCAGGAGCGTCTCCCGCAGGGGCCGACTCGCTGCCATCGCCGATTCGCGCGAGAAGCGCACCGACCTCGACGGTCTCGTCTTCGGCCACGAGGATCTCCTCGATCACGCCGGAAACGGGGGAGGGGATCTCGGTGTCGACCTTGTCGGTCGAGATCTCGAGCAGGCCCTCATCCGCCTGCACGGTGTCTCCCACCTGCTTGAGCCAGCGGGTGACCGTACCCTCTGTGACGCTCTCGCCGAGAGCGGGGAGGACGACGGATGTGCTCATGACTGAGTCTCCTTCAAGAAGTTGTATGACGCTTGTCTAGCTTAGTGACTCGGGCACCGGTTGGTGCTCAGAGGGCGTGCAGGGGCTTGCCGGCCAGTGCGAGGAAGGCTTCGCCGAGTGCCTCGCTCTGGGTCGGGTGGGCGTGGATCAGGGGGGCGATGTCCTCAGGATGCGCTTCCCAGGCGACAGCGAGCTGTCCCTCTGTGATGAGCTCGCCGACGCGATCGCCGAGCAGATGCACGCCGAGAACGGGGCCGTCCTTGAGCCGGACGACCTTGACGAGCCCGCTCGTCCCGATGATCTCACTCTTGCCGTTGCCGGCGAGGTTGTACTCGTAAGCGGCGACCGCATCGGCACCGTGCTCGGCGATCGCAGCCTCCTCGGTGATGCCGACCGAGGCGACCTCGGGGCTCGAGTACGTGACCTTGGGGATCTGCACGTCCGGGATGTTCGCGGGGGACAGACCGGCGATGCGTTCGGCGACGGCGATGCCCTGCTGGAATCCGCGGTGGGCGAGCTGCAGGCCGGGAACGATGTCCCCCACAGCCCAGACCCCGGGAACGCCGGTGCGCAGGTTCTCGTCGACCGTCACGAAGCCGCGGTCGAGGGTGACGCCTGCCTCTTCGAATCCGAGGTCTGCGGTGACGGGGCCTCGTCCGACCGCGACGAGCAGGTAGTCGGCCGTGAACTCCTTGCCGTCTTCGAGCGTGACGGTGACCGAGGAGTCGTCCTGCGTCGCCGTCTGGAAGCGGACACCGAGCGAGTACTGGATGCCGCGACGACGGAATGCGCGCTCAAGGCCCTTGCTGAGGGCGATGTCCTCGTTCGGAACCAGGTGCGGCAGAGCCTCGATGATCGTGACCTCGGAACCGAAGGAGCGCCACACGCTGGCGAACTCGACGCCGATCACGCCACCGCCGAGGATGAGGACGCGCTCCGGGATGACGTCGAGCGCGAGCGCCTGCTCGCTCGTGAGGATCCGTCCGCCGATGTCGAGGCCGGGAAGTGAACGACTGTACGAGCCTGTCGCGAGCACCACATCGGCGCCGACGTACACATCATCGCCGACACTGACGCTGCGGTCGGCGTTCAGTCGGCCGAGACCGGCGACGGTCGTGATGCCGCGGGCCTTCACGAGGCCTTCGAGTCCCTTGAACTTCTTTGCGACGATGCCCTCGCGGTATGCCCGGACACCAGCCGGATCGATGCCCTCCAGCGTCGCGGTGACGCCGACGGAGGCGGCGTCGCGCACATGCTCGGCGACCTCGGCGGCGTGCAGCAGCGCCTTGGTCGGGATGCAGCCGCGGTGCAGGCAGGTGCCGCCGACCTTGTCCTTCTCGACGAGTGCGACGGACTTGCCGAGCTCACTCGCGCGCAGAGCCGCGGCGTAGCCGCCGCTGCCGCCGCCCAGGACGACGACGTCGAAGGTGTGGGTTGTCATGTGTCATGCCTCCTTGTGGGATGCTGCGGCGAAGGCGACGATCGATCGGACCATCGCCCCCGTGGGGCCCTTCTCCGTGAAGCCGTACGGTGATCCGCCGTGCTCGCCGGAGCCGGCGATGTCGAGGTGGACCCAGGGGATGCGCGGGGCGTCCTCGGCCTCGGAAGTGCGGCCGACGAAACGGCGCAGGAACAGACCGGCGAACGAGGCACCTCCCATCCGGTCACCCATGTTCGCGTTCTGCAGGTCGGCGATGGGCGACTCGAGGGACTCCTCCATGTAGCTCGGCAGCGGCATGTGCCAGGCGGGCTCGTCGACCTGCTCGGCGGCGGCGAGGAACTCGGCGACGGTGTCGTCGTCGCCGAAGACGCCCGTGTGCCGGTGCCCGAGGGCGGCGACGATCGCACCCGTGAGAGTGGCGACGTCGATGATCACGTCGGGCTGCTCGCGACTCGCCGCGACCAGGCCGTCGGCGAGGACGAGGCGGCCTTCGGCATCGGTGTTCTGGACCTCGACGGTCGTGCCGTCGAGGATGCGGATGACGTCGCCGGGACGGAGTGCTCGCCCGGACGGCATGTTGTCGGTGATGCAGAGCCACGCCGTCACGCGCACCGGCAGCTGCAGCGCGGCGATCGCGCGGAGCGCCGCGAGAGACGTGGCCGCTCCCGCCATGTCGAACTTCATCCCGACCATCGACGCCGCGGGCTTCAGGGACAGTCCCCCTGTGTCGAATGTGATGCCCTTGCCGACGAGGGCGATGTGTCGATTCGCACCCGCGGGGGAGTAGTCGAGGCGCACGAGCCGCGGCGGTCGGTCGGAGCCCTGTCCGACGCCCAGGATGCCTCCGAAGCCCTTCTCCGCCAGCTCCTTCTCGTCGAGGATCTCGACCGTGACGTCGAGGTCGGCGACGCTGTCGGCGGCACTCTGCGCGAGCTGCGCAGGGCTCTGCCACTCGGCAGGCACGTTGACGAGGTCCTTGATCAGCGCCACCGCATCGCCGATGGTCTGGGCATGGGCTGCCTCCTCATCAGTGAGCACCGCGTGGAGGGTGACCGCGGTGGCGCGGGTCTTGCCCTTCTCGGAACGGTATCCGTCGAAGCGGTGGCCGCCGAGGACCGCGCCCTCGGCCGCTGCAGGGGCGAACCCCTCGAGGCCGTCGGCGAGACCGAGCGCGACGTGGTCGAATCCGGTGAGGGAGCGCAGCGCGGTGCCGGCCGCATTGCGCACGGCGGCGGCATCGGGCTTGTCGCCTGCTCCCACGACCGCGAACGGCAAGGTGCTGACCTCGGGGAGGTGCACACGGGCGAATGATCCGGCGGAGCCGGTGAATCCGATGCCGGCCAGCGCGTCCGCCAGGCCGGGGTAGGCGGACAGCGATTCCGCAGACTCGGGAAGAGTGGCGACGACGAGCACTGCGGCATCTGCAGCGCTTCCGGGGAACTGAGCGGTGGTGTGCGAGAGCACGGGAAGCGTCATGTCTTCCATCCTAGGATCTTCGCCGCAGCATGGTCGTCCGCCGCCCAGGGGAGTGTTCGCTCTCAGCATGATGCGTCGCGCCCCGGTATCCGGACCTGCTCGTAGCATGGAGGCATGCCCTTCTCCGGTGAGATCCACGAACGTGTCGCGAATGCGCCGACAGTGCCGCACGGCCTGCCCCTGGTGGTTCTCCTCACCGGTTTCACCGATGCGGGCAGCGCTGTCTCCGGGCTCATCGACCACCTGCGCGAGACCGCGTCGCCCGAGCCGGTCGTCGTCTTCGACAACGACGCTCTGCTGGACTATCGCGCACGGCGTCCGGTGATCTCCTTCGATCAGGATCACCTCACCGAGTTCCGTCCGCCCCGGCTCGAGCTCTCCCTCGCGACGGATGCCCTGGATCGGCCCTTCCTGCTCCTCGCCGGCTATGAGCCGGACTTCGCCTGGAACGCGTTCGCGAGCACGGTGCTGGATCTGGCCGCGGAGTTCGAGGTTTCCGGGCTCCACTGGGTCCACTCGATCGCCATGCCGGTGCCGCACACGCGTCCGATCGGCACGACGGTGAGTGGCAACCGACGCGACCTCACGGTTGCGCATTCGGTGTGGAGGCCGCGCACACAGGTGCCGGCCACCGCGGGACACCTGCTCGAGTACCGCTTCATCGAACGCGGCGAGCGTGCCGTCGGATTCGTGCTCCTGGTGCCGCACTATCTCGCGGAGACGGAGAACCCCGATGCCGTGATCGCCGCCGCCGAGAAGCTCATGGCCTCGACGGGCCTGGTGCTCATGCTCGACGCGGTGCAGGAGCGGCGCGAGGATTACCTGACCCGAGTGGGGGAGCAGGTCGCCGGGAACGACGAGCTGCAGCAGATGTTGCACAACCTCGAGCGCCGATACGACGCCTATATGGCGGGGCGTAACCCCGACGACGACTCCTACGACGAGGGCGGATTCAGCGAGCGCGACCTGCCCAGCGCCGATGAACTGGCGGCTGAGCTGGAGCGCTATCTCGCCTCTCGTCCCTCCGGCGACGAGGACAAGCCCGGTCGCGGGTGAGATCGATACGGCAGAACTTCGTCGGAATGCGTCCGCATCGCCACACGTGTGCGATACTAGGACTCTGACCCGTTGTCAATCAGTGTTTTCGAACGCTGGACTTGACAAGGGTCTTACTAGTGTCCGAAATGTCCCGGGGCTACACAGCAGCTCCGTGAAAGGCGAAACGTGACTCCTGCCACGACGAAGAACACCCGGACGAAGAAGGCTGCCGAAGAGACGACCGCCGACGCTCCGGTCGAGGCCGATGCGCCCGAGAAGCCCGCGCCGTTGAGCGCGGCGAAGCGTGCTGCCGCAAAGCGCGCCCCCGTCAAGAAGAAGAAGGCCGAGGACGTCGTCGAAGAAGACGAGGCTCCTGCCGTGGCCGCTGTCGACGACGACGAGGACGAAGACGCCAAGCCGAAGTTCACCGAGCCGCTGCCGACCGGCGCGATCGTCATCTCGTCGAACGACGATGAAGACGTCCCGGTCTACTCGACGCAGATCACCGGTGCGACGGCTGACCCCGTCAAGGACTACCTGAAGCAGATCGGAAAGGTCGCGCTACTGAACGCGGCCGAAGAGGTCGAGCTCGCCATGCGCATCGAGGCGGGTCTGTTCGCCGAAGAGAAGCTGTCGGCGATGACGGCGGCCGAGAAGACGAGCCAGCTCGGACTCGACCTGCAGTGGGTAGCCCGCGACGGCCAGCGCGCGAAGAGCCACCTGCTCGGTGCCAACCTCCGTCTCGTCGTCTCCCTCGCGAAGCGCTACACGGGCCGCGGCATGCAGTTCCTGGATCTGATCCAGGAGGGCAACCTCGGGCTGATCCGCGCTGTGGAGAAGTTCGACTACACCAAGGGCTTCAAGTTCTCGACCTACGCCACCTGGTGGATCCGCCAGGCGATCACCCGTGCCATGGCCGACCAGGCCCGCACGATCCGCATCCCGGTGCACATGGTCGAGGTCATCAACAAGCTCGCCCGCGTGCAGCGTCAGATGCTGCAGGACCTCGGTCGCGAACCCACTCCGGAAGAGCTCAGCCGCGAGCTGGACATGACGCCGGAGAAGGTCGTGGAGGTGCAGAAGTACGGCCGCGAGCCCATCTCGCTGCACACTCCGCTCGGTGAGGACGGCGACAGCGAGTTCGGCGACCTGATCGAGGACACCGAGGCCGTGGTCCCCGCAGACGCCGTGGGATTCACCATGCTGCAGCGTCAGCTGGAACAGCTGCTCGACTCGCTCTCCGAGCGCGAAGCAGGCGTGATCCGCATGCGCTTCGGCCTGGGCGACGGTCAGCCGAAGACCCTCGACCAGATCGGTGACACGTTCGGCGTGACGCGCGAGCGCATCCGCCAGATCGAGTCGAAGACGATGGCGAAGCTGCGTCACCCGAGCCGTTCGCAGTCCCTGCGGGACTACCTCGAATGAGCCAGGCGAACGACGGCAAGGCTCTCGAGGCGAGCGTCGACGGCAAGAACTATGCGCGCATCCCGCTGCGCACTCGCGTGGTCATGCCCGAGGACGACCTCGATGCGATCATCACCGAGTACGCCAAGGACGCGGTGCAGCCGGGCGACCTGCTGTTCGTGACCGAGAAGATCGTGGCGATCACGCAGGGGCGGTCGTACCGTCTCGATGAGATCAAGCCGCGCAAGCTCGCGTTGTTCCTGTCGAAGTACGTCACACGCACGCCGTACGGCATCGGGCTCGGCATGCCGGAGACGATGGAGATGGCGCTGCGGGAGTGCGGTACGCCGCGGATCCTCTTCGCTTCGGCCGTGGCGGCGGTCACCAAGGCGTTCGGTCGCCGGGGAGACTTCTATCGCATCGCGGGCGATAAGGCACGCGCGATCGACGGACCGACCAAGCACACGATCCCGCCGTACAACGAGGCGGTCGTGCTCGGGCCGAAGGATCCCGACGGTGTCGCGGCCCGCCTCAAGAAGCTCGTCGGCGGTCACGCGGAGGTCGCCGTGGTCGACATCAACGATCTCGGTGGCAACATCCTCGGTTCGACGCTCGACAAAGACGGTGAGCGCCGCCTGGTGAAGATCCTCGGCGACAACCCGCTCGGCCAGGGCCTCGAGTCCACGCCGCTCGGTATCGTCCGCGCGATCTGATCTCTCGGAACTCACGAAGAAGGCCCCGGATGCTCGAGCATCCGGGGCCTTTCTCTTCATGGTTCAGAAGCCGATGACCTCACGATAGCGGGGCTTGTGACCGGTGCGGATGCCGGTGACGCTGGGCTTGTTCTCATAGACGCCGGCGCCCCAGTTGCCCTCGACGAGCACGGGGCCGTCGGGGGACACGACGATGTCCCAGCCGACGTACTGCACCTGCGGCACGACACGGGCGACCTCATCGATGAATGCCCGCACCTCGTCCATGTACGGCAACTGGAAGTCGGCGATGCGGAAACCCGAGTCGGGGTGCGTCTCGTGCACGTGCCCGTGCGAGTCGTACCCGGCTCCCACGGCGTGGCCGTTCTCATCGAGCATCGTGTAGAAGCCGCCGAAGGTCATCTGATCGCTGACCTCGCCGCGGCCGAACTTCTGCGCCATCGCGAGGATGTGCGCCTTCTCGCCGTCGAAGAACGCGGTGATGCGGGTGGTGTTCACGGTGCCGGGGCACACGGCCGCCAGGGCGTCGTGCTGACGGATGACCTCTTCGATGAGCAGTTCGCCGCGCTCCAGCAGTCCGCGGTGGAACTCGTTCCAGTCCTCGATGTCGGCAGCGTGGTAGCGGTGCACTCCGGTGCCGGCCTGCCCCACCGGCTCCTTCGTCACGATCGTGCCGAGGCGCTGGGTGAGCTCACGCACGGCGTCGGCGTTGCCTTCTTCGACGACCATCCACTCGCGCTTCAGGAACGCGGAGAACTGCTTGTCGAACTCGACCTTGTCCTGGAAGATCCAGCGGTAGTCCGGGTGGTCGTACCGCTGCGAGAGCTGGTTCGACACCGGATGCGTCATGTAGGTCTCGCGCTCGGCCTTGGTGAGCATGGCGAAGTCGTAGTCGATGTAGTCCTGGAAGCCGACGTTGTGACGGGCGGCGGACCACAGCATGTCGACGATGATGCCGGGTACGGCCTTGTGGTGCTGCTCCGAAGCCTCTTTCGCTCGTTCCACCACCGATCCGACATCGATGCGGCGGGCACGTCCCAGCAGGTAGCGGATGCGGGGCGTGAGGGAAAGACGAGACATATGGCTCCAGGGTCGGGGTCTCCACCAGTCTACGGGGGCCGCGCAGGTCCACCTGGGAGTCGGAAGCTAGGGTGGAGGACGTGTGTGAGACGACTTCCAGCGCCCTGCCGCGAGCGATCATCTCCCGGTCTGCCCTGGCTGCAGGGGCGTCAGCGGCGGTGATCGCCGGCGGGCGCGTCGCCGATCTGCGTCGCGATGCCTGGGGGCACGGCGTGCTCGCTGTCGCTCAGGCGGTGACCGCCGCCGGCGCGGAGCAGGTGCTGGTCGACGCCGACGGAGAGGTCGAGGCGCTGCGTCTGGAGGGGATCGTCGGGGTGACCTCCGGCGACGCCGATATCGATCCGACTCTGTTGTACGGACTTCCTGATGAGTCAGGCGTCCTCGTGACGGAGCCCGTGATGCGCCTCACCGGCCGCGTGCTGTCCACCAAGCGCCTTCGTGCCGGCGACGCAGTCTCGTACGGCTACACCTACCGCGCGTCCGCAGACACGACGGTGGCGCTCGTGACGGGCGGTTACGCACAGGGCATCGTGCGAGCGCTCGGGAACCAGGGGCTCGTCGACATCGACGGTGTCGCGCGACCCATCATCGGGCGCGTCGCCATGGATGTCTGCGTCGTCGACCTCGCCGGCTCCGAAGTCGAAGCCGGCGCGGAGGTCACCTACTTCGGTGGACACGGCACCGCTGCGGACGGACTCGCCCGATGGAGCGCGGTCACCCGGATGGCGGCGGCGGAGCTCGTCACGGTGGCCGGTGCACACGCGGTTCGGGGGTGGGAGGCATGAGCCGCCCGGAGCTGCGCGTCAGCAGCAGCGTCTTCCGCACGAACATCGAGGCCGTGCGCACGCGGATCGCGCCGTCGGCCCTCATGCTCGTGCTCAAGGACGACGCATACGGACACGGACTCGCGTGGGCCGTCGAGACGGCGGTCCAGGCAGGCGTCGAGCGGTTCGGCAGCTACGACATCGCCGGTGGGCTGAGCGTTCGACGCATCGCCGGCGGGGATGCGCGGATCTTCGCATGGGCGACATCGACGGATGCTGAGGTCGACGACGCCCTCCTGCAGCAGATCGATCTCGGAGTGGGAACGATCGCCTACCTGCGGCGGATCATCACCCGCGCCGAAGCCCTCGGCGTGTGTGCGCGCGTGCACCTGAAGATCGACACGGGGCTGCACCGCAACGGGATCCTGCCGGAGGACTGGGCCGCGACGGTGGCGGAGGCCCGGGCGGCGGAGCGCGCAGGACTCCTCGAGCTCGATGGCGTGTGGAGTCACATCGCCGAGGCGAGCGACGAGGAGGACGACGATGCGCAAGAGGTGTTCCTGGACGCGGTGCGCGTCGTTGGGGAGTCGGGGCCGGTCCCCGCTTCGCTGCACCTGACGGCCTCAGCGGCATCCTGGTGGCGTCCCGAGATGCGCGGCACGGTGTCGCGAATCGGAGCGTTCTGCTACGGCATCCGTTCCGCCGACGGCCCTGAGCTGCCGGGCGTCCGTCCGGTGGCGAGTCTGGTGGCGACCGTGGTCGATGTCGACGCAGGCGACGCCGTGATCTCGATCGGCAGTTTCGACGGTTTCCCCTCGACCCTCAGGGGTGTCGACGTGGGGACGCCGGACGGTGCCCGGAATCTGATGGCCGTCGATCAGACGACGTCGGTCGTCGCCGGGTGGCCGGGCCTCAGGGTGGGGGACGAGGTCACCCTGTTCGGCGCGGGTGAGCGCGGAGAATCGTCGGCAACCACTCTCGCTGAGCGTATCGACACGGTGGGCGAGGAGATCCTCACCCGGCTGACCGCTCGGGTCCGCCGGGTCGTACAGGACTGACAGGCGTCAGACCGCCTGGATCAGGCGTGCTGTCTCGTCGTGCCAGCTGGTCGCGATGCTGCGGAGCTTCTCTTCGTACTTGCGGCCGTGGTGGGCGCAGAACAGGAGCTCGGAGCCGTTCACCTCGGCGGCGATGTACGCCTGAGCGCCGCAGGAATCGCAACGATCCATGGCCGTCAGACGGAACTCGATGGTGGAGGTGTCACGTTCGGTCGTTGCATTCATCTCGGTGCCTCCTCGGGTGTCGGCTTCGCTTGCTGATTTGGTCAATACAACCACGCTGCACCTGTGTGCATGCCCGGTTTGCGGCGTGTTTCGCTCAGCGCGTACGGGACGGGAACGGACTGGACGCGCGCGGGGAGTGTCTGCGGCTGGAGCGCAGGTCGCGAGAATAGACTCAGAGATTGTGAATGCCGAGTATTCTGCCCACCATCTCCAGGTGCTTGAAGGGCTCGAAGCTGTCCGCAAGCGCCCGGGCATGTACATCGGGTCGAACGGCTCGCCGGGCCTCATGCACTGCCTCTGGGAGATCATCGACAACTCCGTCGACGAGGCGGTGGCAGGCAACGGCACGAAGATCGACATCATCCTGCACGCCGACGGCAGCGTCGAGGTCCATGATCGCGGCCGCGGCATCCCCGTCGACGTCGAGCCGCGTACCGGCCTCACCGGCGTCGAGGTCGTCTACACCAAGCTGCACGCGGGCGGAAAGTTCGGCGGTGGCTCCTACGCCGCATCGGGTGGTCTGCACGGCGTCGGCGCATCGGTCGTGAACGCGCTCTCGGAGCGCCTCGACGTCGAGGTGGATCGTGGCGGGAAGACCTATGCGATGTCGTTCCATCGCGGCGAGCCCGGCATCTTCAAGGATTCGGGAGAGAAGCGCCCGGACGCCCCGTTCACACCGTTCCAGGAGAACAGCGAGCTCCGCGTCATCGGCAAGGCGCCTCGCGGCGTCACCGGGACCCGCGTGCGCTACTGGGCCGACCGTCAGATCTTCACGAAGGATGCGGCCTTCCAACTCGCGGAGCTCGAGACGCGGGCGCGCCAGACGGCCTTCCTCGTTCCGGGGCTCGAGATCGTCGTCAAGGACGAGCGCGCTGCCGGTCAGGTCGTCCCGATCCCTGATTCCGACGGTGAGACCACCACGCTCGGCCCCGTGGAGACCTCCTACCTGTACGAGGGCGGTATCTCGGAGTTCGTCGAGTACCTGGCGATCGATCCTCCGGTCACGGACACCTGGCGCATCCAGGGGGAAGGGACGTTCAAGGAGACCGTTCCCGTGCTGCAGGCCGACGGGCACATGATCTCCACCGAGGTGGAGCGTGTGTGCGGAGTCGACATCGCGCTGCGCTGGGGCACCGGCTACGACACCCGCGTCCGTTCGTTCGTCAACATCATCTCCACGCCCAAGGGCGGAACCCACCAGCAGGGTTTCGAGCAGGAGCTCCTGAAGGTGCTGCGTGCCCAGGTCGAGCAGAATGCGCGCCGCCTCAAGGTCGGTAACGACAAGCTCGAGAAGGACGACGTCCTGGCCGGTCTCACGGCGGTCCTGACGGTCAACGTCCCGGAGCCGCAGTTCGAGGGCCAGACCAAGGAGATCCTGGGCACGCCGGCGGTGCGCGCGATCGTCGCCCAGGTGATCCGCAAGGACCTGGGGGAGCGCTTCAGTTCGACCAAGCGCGACGACAAGAACCAGGCGGCGCAGCTGCTCGACAAGATCGTCTCCGAGATGAAGGCGCGCGTATCGGCGCGAGCTCACAAGGAGACGCAGCGCCGCAAGAACGCCCTCGAGTCGTCGACCCTTCCCACGAAGCTCGTCGACTGCCGAACGAACGAGGTGGACCGCAGCGAGCTCTTCATCGTCGAGGGCGACTCGGCCCTCGGTACCGCGAAGAACGCGCGCAACAGTGAGTTCCAGGCCCTGCTGCCCATCCGAGGGAAGATCCTCAACGTGCAGAAGGCCTCCGTCGGCGACATGCTGTCGAACGCCGAGTGCGCGTCGATCATCCAGGTGATCGGTGCCGGCTCCGGCCGCACGTTCGACCTCAGCGCCGCTCGCTACGGGAAGATCATCCTGATGAGCGACGCCGACGTCGACGGCGCGCACATCCGCACGCTGCTGCTGACGCTGTTCTTCCGTTACATGCGGCCGCTGATCGAGGACGGACGCGTGTTCGCCGCCGTTCCACCGTTGCACCGGGTCATCGTCATGAACCCGGGGTCGAAGCCCAACGAGACGATCTACACGTACAGCGAGCAGGAGATGCACGCGCTCCTGACGAAGCTCCGCAAGGCCGGCAAGCGCTGGCACGAGCCGATCCAGCGCTACAAGGGTCTCGGTGAGATGGACGCCGAGCAGCTGGCCAACACGACCATGGACCGCTCCGGCCGCCTGCTGCGTCGGGTGCGCATGGAGGATGCCGAGGCCGCGGGCCGTGTCTTCGAGCTCCTGATGGGCAACGAGGTCGCGCCGCGCCGCGAGTTCATCATCGACTCGTCCGACCGGCTGTCGCGCGAATCGATCGACGCCTGACCCCGATCGGGTGAAGAAACGGGAGAGGGGCCGCGGATCGCCGCGGCCCGTCTCCCGTTCTCAGACGAGTGTGCGGCCGATGCTGCCGATCACGCCGTCGATGGGCTGACCCGAGGCGTCACGTCGTGCTCCGGCTTCAGGGAGCTTGCGCACGGCGCCGGTCGGGTCGACAGCCAAAGGCGGGTTCGGTCCCACCCAGGCGACGGTGAGCCGATCTTCGCCCTTCAGGAACGAGTGCGCGCGCACGCCGCCCGTCGCGCGGCCCTTCGCCGGGTATTCCGTGAAGGCCGAGACCTTCGCACGTCCCGGGTCCGTGCCGGGCAGGATGCTCTCGCCACCGGAGACCGTCGCCACGACGGCCTCCGCCGTGGGATCGACGACGCCGAAGAACAGCACGGTCGCACCGGAGCCGAGCTTGACACCGGCCATGCCGCCCGCAGGTGCTCCCTGAGGGCGCACGTTCGCGGCGGGGAAGTGGAGCAGCTGGGCATCGCTCGTGACGAACACGAGATCGGAGTCGTCGCGGGCCTCTGCTGCTCCCACGACCGTGTCGCCGGGCTTCA
This sequence comes from Microbacterium maritypicum, assembly GCF_041529975.1. Taxonomy (NCBI): domain Bacteria; kingdom Bacillati; phylum Actinomycetota; class Actinomycetes; order Micrococcales; family Microbacteriaceae; genus Microbacterium; species Microbacterium maritypicum. The sequence goes on from NZ_CP168030.1 coordinate 2,506,440, forward strand.
TGCCGATGACTTCGAGGTCGGGGCGCACCGGCAGCGACGACGGGACGATGCGCTTCACCGTTCCCTGCGCCGTCCCGAGGGCGATCGGCGTCTCGCTGTCGAAACGCACGAACCCGAGGATCCGCTCGTTCCTGGTCGTGATCCCGAGGTAGTCACGCAGCGGCGTCCCCGCAGCGAGCTGGACGGAGGTCGCGGGGACGGAGGGCAGGTCGACGGGGGAGAAGCGCACGACACGGCCGAGGCTGGTGAGAGCCCCGATCTCCGCGCGGACCGTCGTCTCGACCGTCGTCAGGATCGCGTCGTGCTTGCTGCGGCGTGCCGGAACCGTGAGCTCCTGCCCCTCACCGAGGTCGACCCGCACGGCGCGGCCCGTGGTGGAGAGGGCCAGGACCGTGGGGGCGTCGGCGATCTGCAGATCGACCGCTCCCTTGGTCGCTCGTGGCTTCGGGGGAGCGGCGTTCATCAGAAGCGTACGGCGCGGTGTGCCGTAGGCATCGGCCGCAGCATCGAGCTCCTTGGCGACCACGCCGCGCAGGAGCACCGGGCTGCCGAGCAGCTCACGGAGCGAGGCGATCTCCGCCAGCAGCGCATCGCGCTCGGTCTCGAGCTCGATGCGTGAGAACTTGGTCAGGCGCCGCAGTCGAAGCTCGAGGATGTACTCGGCCTGCAGCTCGCTCAGATCGAACACCGAGCGCAGACGTGTGCGCGCCTGCTCCGAGTCGTCGGAGGAGCGGATGACCTGGATGACCTCGTCGATGTCGAGGATCGCGATGAGCAAGCCCTCGACGAGGTGAAGACGTTCCTCGCGGCGCGCGAGGCGGTAGCGACTCCGCCGCGTGATCACTTCGAGGCGATGGCCCACGTAGACGCTCAGCATCTCCTTCAGGCCGAGGGTGCGCGGCTGGCCGTCGACGAGTGCGACGTTGTTGATGCTGAACGAGTCCTCGAGCGGGGTCAGGCGGTACAGCTGCTCGAGGACCGCGTTCGGGTCGAACCCGGTCTTGACGCCGATCGCGACGCGAAGCCCGTGGTTGCGGTCGGTCAGATCGGTGACGTCGCTGATCCCCTGCAGCTTCTTCGCCTGCACGGCGTCGCGGATCTTCTCGATCAGGCGTTCCGGGCCCACCATGTAGGGCAGCTCGGAGACGATGATCCCGGTGCGCCGCGGACCCAGGGGCTCGATCGACGTCTTACCGCGGACCTTGAGCGCTCCGCGTCCGTTCGCGTACGCGTCCTTGACGCCGTCGAGACCCATCAGGATGCCGCCCGAGGGGAAATCGGGACCGGGGACGAACTCCATCAGCTCCTCGGTGGTGGCATCCGGGTTCTCGAGCAGGTGGGTCGCGGCCGCCACGACCTCGATGAGGTTGTGCGGCGCCATGTTCGTAGCCATGCCCACGGCGATACCGCTGGCGCCGTTGACGAGGAGGTTCGGGAACGCGGCCGGCAGCACAGCCGGCTGCTGGAACTGACCGTCGTAGTTCGGGATGAAGTCGACGACATCTTCGTCGAGGTTCTCGGTGAGGGCGAGCGCCGCCGCGGCAAGCCTGGCCTCGGTGTACCGCGCAGCCGCCGGACCGTCATCGAGGGATCCGAAGTTGCCGTGGCCGTCGATCAGGGGCACACGCAGCGCCCACTCCTGCGCGAGACGAACCAGCGCGTCGTAGATCGCGGAGTCGCCGTGAGGGTGGAGCTTTCCCATCACCTCGCCCACGACACGGGCGCTCTTGACGTGGCCGCGGTCGGGGCGCAGCCCCATCTCGGCCATCTGGTACAGGATGCGGCGTTGCACCGGCTTCAGACCGTCACGGGCATCGGGCAGAGCGCGGGAGTAGATCACCGAGTACGCGTACTCGAGGAACGAACCCTGCATCTCGGCGGAGAGATCGATGTCCTGGATGCGCTCCTCGACGGGCTCGGGCGGCGGGGTTTTCGGCATGGACTTCCTGAGGGCGTACGGGAGCCTGTGTCAGACTGGCTCGGATGTCCCTCATGCTACCGTCCGCGTCGCCCAGCGCCCGGAGCGTCGTCGGGGTGGCGGACGACCTGTTCGCCGCGCTCCGAGGCGGATCCGAGGCGCTTCCGCGTGCGGACTCCGTCGTCCTCGTCGTCGTCGACGGTCTCGGGGCGATCAGCCTCCGCGCACATGCTGGTCACGCCCGCACGCTGACGGCCGGCATGGCGAAGAAGGATGTCGCGCAGTCGGTGTTCCCCTCGACCACGGCCGCCGCACTCACCAGCATCGTCACGGGAGTGTGGCCGGGGGAGCACGGCCTCGTCGGCTACCGGGTGCTCGATGTGAGCCGAGACGTGCTCGTCAATCAGCTCAGCGGCTGGGAGACCGACGGGATCGACCCGCTCACCTGGCAGCCGGTGCCGACCATCTTCGAACGGGCAGGTCGCGACGGACACGAGAGCTTCGCGGTCGGATTCGCCGGATACGCGCACAGTGGATTCACGAAAGCCACGCTCCGAGGCGCGGAGTTCGTCGCCGCGACCACGGCGGCAGCGCGCATCGAAGCCGCGTACACGCTCGCCCAGACCCACCCGGGATCCCTCGTCTATTGCTATCTGCCCGAGGTGGACAAGGCCGGCCACAAGCACGGGATCGCGTCTCGCGAGTGGGTCGCGGCGCTCGAGGACATCGATGCCGCTCTGGCCACGCGGGTGCCACCGGCCGTCGGGGTGCTCGTCACGTCGGACCACGGGATGGTCGACGTCGGAGCGGATCGCCAGGTCGTGTTGGAAGAGTCGCATCTGCGGGGCGTGCATCACGTCGGTGGCGAGCCGCGGATGCTGCACGTCTACCTCGACCCCGACGCCGACGCCGCGGCGGTCTCTGCTCGGTGGCGGGCGGATCTGGAGGGGGTCGCCGACGTCGTCACCCGCGAGGAAGCCACCCGCGGCGGACTGTTCGGCGCGACTGTCACCGCAGCAGCGTCGGCACGGATCGGCGACCTGCTCGCCATCGCCCGCGGCACCTGGGCCCTCTACGACGGCACTGCGGCCGACCAGCGCGGGCGCGGCATGATCGGGCAGCACGGAGCGCTCACGCCCGAGGAGCGGCAGGTGCCCCTGATCAGGCTCGGCGCGTTCGCGCGCTGACGCTGCCAGCGCGAACCGGCAGAGGAGCCGTCACTCCTCGGCGCCGCTCACTCGTCGGTGCGAGCTCCGAAGACGATCTCGTCCCACGAAGGCATGGCATTGCGGCGGCGACGGCGACCGCCGGAGTCGCCGGCGTCGGAAGGGGCGGCCTGGGCCGAAGGCTGCGCCGGCTCGGGCTCGTCATCGGGCTGCTCGAGGGCGTCGAACAGCGAGATCGGGTCGGAGTGCTCGTCATCGTCGGGCTCGTCGAGTAGCGGAGCGGTCTCGCGCTGACCGCGACGGCGACGGAGCGCCTCCAGCAGGTCTGCGGTCTCGGGGCTCGTGTTCTGCGCGGAAGGCGCGCGCTTGATGGCGGCATCCTGCGCGGCGATGTCGGAGCGCTCCGGGAGCGAGGGGTCTTCGAACTCCGCTTCCGGCGCCGGAAGCAGACGCGGACCGAAGGCGCCGGAGTCGAACCGGCTCTCGTCCTTGTAGGGGGAGTTGGTGCGTTCCGCATCCACGGCACGAAGGCGCGGGATGAGCCCTTCGGGCAATGATCCCTGGCGCGAGAGCTGGGTGGCGTCGGCATTCAGCGGCGAGAGAGCGCTGCGGCGAGGGTCGAAGCTCCAGCGGGCATCGTGGTCGACGTCGTTCGCCGTGAATTCGAGCTTGATCGTCCAGCTGGAATCCTCTTTCCAACTCGCCCACCGCTCCGCCGTCGCTGCGACCTCGGCGAGCTTCGCGCGGACCGCGACGCCGAAGGTCGGCTGGGCGTCTGGTTCGACCTCGCTGCCGATCAGCACGGGAACCGCGAGTGCCTGGCCGATGATGTGCTCGCGCTCGGCGAGGACCGGACCTTCGAAGCGGGCGACGTCGTCGACGCTGATTCCCAGCAGTTCGGCGACCTCGGGAGCCGTGAGTCCGGCGCGGATCTGCGCCTGGATGTCGCGCGGGCTCGCGGCGAGCTTCTGCGCGGTGGGCTCTGCCTGGCGGGTGGCGCGACGGATCTCACGCTGCAGCACGTCGTCGATGGGCAGCGAGAACCGCTCGCCCGACTCGGTCGCGAGTACGAGGACTCCTGCTTCTGTGCCGACGATGGTGACGTTTTCCATGCGAATGCCCCTCTGATGGGTGTCCGTTCATGGTGTCACGCATGCGGCGTCTGGGCCGGGAATACCCTGGGCGTGCCGTGAGTTTGCTCTGTCGCACGGACCGCATTTGCGTTATGTCTCCGGGTCGTGCAAACTATGGCCGCCGATACCCGACGGCGCACCACCCACTCGCACCATGAAAGTGGAGATCTACCGCATGGCAACCGATTACGACGCCCCCCGAAAGAGCGAAGACGACTCCGAGTCGATCGAAGCCCTCAAGGAGCGTGTGCCGGACAAATCTTCCGGCTCAAGCGGGGACGAAGACTCCGACAACCCGTCGAACTTCGACCTTCCGGGTGCCGACCTCTCCGACCTCGAGCTCGACGTCGTCGTGCTGCCCGCGCAGCAGGACGAGTTCACGTGCATGAGCTGCTTCCTCGTGAAGCACCAGTCACAGCTCGACCACGAGGGCGCATCCGGGCCCATCTGCAAGGAGTGCGCTGCGTAAGCAGTCCTCCGAGCGACGTCTCACGCGCCCCCGACCGTTCGGTCAGGGGCGCGCTGTCGTATGCGGGCGGGCCCGTCAGGAACGGGCAGCGCGGATGGCCGCCGCGAGTCGGTCCGGCGTTCGGGTCGAGATGCTCCACGTGTCGACCGGGTCGTCCGCGTCGAGATTCGGAACGACGACGATCCCGTCGATCCCGCCGCGGATCAGGTGCCAGCCGCGTGCGGGGAGACCGGGACCGCGTGCCTGTCGGGCTTCTTCGCCGACGAGCGCCAGCGGTTCGCCGAGGTGCTCGACATCGATGTGTGCGCGACCGGCGCGCAGGATGCGGCCCTCCACCGACACGACCGGCGTCGCCGCGATGAAGCCGAGCACCAGGAGCGCGGAGACGGCGGCGCCGACGATGAGCGCGACGGTCGACCCGATGGGCACGAAGACGAGAGACACCATCGGTCCTGCCACCGCGACGGTGACCAGCAGCCAGAGGCTGGGCGAGAGTCGTTCGTGGTAGTGGACACGTGCGTCTGTGGCGGGGTTCTGCATTAGCCTCATGGGGTGACCGATTCCGTTGATGTCCCCATTATCGCTGCAGTGGTGCCCGGATATGCACATCCGGGCGATGCCGGCGCCGATCTGGTCGCGGCCGAGGCCGTGCATCTGGAACCGGGCGAGCGCGCTCTCGTGGCCACCGGAGTCCGGATCGCGCTTCCCGACGGCTATGCGGCTTTCGTGGTTCCGCGCAGCGGGCTGGCCGCCAAGCACGGGATCTCGATCGTGAACTCGCCGGGGACGGTCGACGCCGGATACCGGGGCGAGATCAAGGTGAGCCTGATCAACACCGATAACAGGAGCGCGTACGATGTGGCCGTCGGCGATCGCATCGCGCAGCTGATCATCATGCCGGTGACACGCGCCACGTTCATCTCGGTGGACGAGCTGCCGGACAGCGTCCGCGGCGCCGGCGGTTTCGGCTCCACCGGGTACCAGGCGGGGCTCACGCAGAACGAAGCGGGACAGAACAGATGACTGACAACAACGCGACCCCCTCCAAGTCGGCACCCGCGAACCGCGGCACCGACGGACCTTTCGACGACTCCGAGGCGAACCCGGTTCGCCCGTACATCGACCTGGGCGGGATCAAGATCCTTCCACGCGAGGGGCTGAACCTCCGGCTCGAGGTGGAAGAGCAGACCAAGCGCATCGTCGCCGTCGGCCTCGACTATGCGGAATCCTCGCTGCAGGTGCAGCCGTTCGCGGCGCCGCGCTCCGGCGGACTGTGGGATGAGACGCGCGTGCAGCTGCGCGACCAGGTCAAGGCGCAGGGCGGCCGCGTCGAAGAACGCGACGGCCCGTTGGGCAAAGAGCTCCTCGCCGAGGTCCCGGCGACCGCGAGCGAAGGCTCCGGACTGCGCCTCGCCCGATTCATCGGCATCGACGGTCCCCGCTGGTTCCTTCGCGGCGTGATCGGCGGAGCGGGTGCGTCGGATCCCGAGGCCGGCGCCAAGGTCGAGGATCTGTTCCGCTCGATCGTCGTCGTCCGCGGTGGCTCTCCGATGCCCCCGCGTGATCTGATCCCACTCAAGATGCCGGCGACCCCGGGCTCCGCGTGAGCGTCCCAGAACCCGACCCGGAACGCGAGAAGAGCACCTCCGAGATCCTCGGGGCGGCTCTCGGCAGCGCCGCCCGCCGTGCCGGGCTCGACCCGGCGGAGACCGCCAGCACGCACAAGGTCGTCTGGTCGGCGATCGGCGGGGTCCGCGGCATCCTCGAATCGGTGCTGCCGAGCCTGGCCTTCGTGATCATCTTCACGATCCGCCCCGAGCCGCTGATCCTGTCGCTCGGTATCTCGGTCGGCCTCGCTGCGGTCTTCACGATCGTCCGCCTCGTGCAGAAGTCCCCGCCCTCCGCGGCGATCGGCGGACTCGTCGCCGCGGCCGCCGCGGCTGCGCTCGCGCTGTGGACCGGTCGCGGAGCAGACAACTTCGTCCCGGGTCTCATCACCAACGCGGTCTACGGTTCGGTCATCCTCGTGTCGGCCCTGATCGGGTGGTCGCTGATCGGCCTCGCGGTCGGTTTCCTGATGGGGGAGGGCACCACCTGGCGGAACGATCGGCGCAAGCGTCGCGCCTACTTCTGGCTCGGGATCGCGTGGGCTGCGCTGTTCTTCGCCAGACTCGCCGTGCAGCTCCCGCTGTACCTCGCAGGCGATGTGACCGCACTCGGCACGCTCAAGCTCATCATGGGCCTCCCGCTCTTCGCGCCGTTGATCGCGGTCACCTGGCTCGTCGTACGCGCTCTCCATCCGCGTGGTCCGTCGCGCGAAGACGCCGCCGAGGCATGATAGATTTATCTTGACATCAAGATAAATCGCAGGCTTTCGCCGGTGAGCTGCGCGGAGCAGACTGGTTAGGTCCGCCTTGCTAGCCGCAGGGGCTCGCTGGCGAGCAAGATGGAGGCGCCTGTCGCTCCCATCCGAATAGAAGGAGACGGATTCGTGTCCACGGTGAACAGCTTCGGTGCCAAGAGCACCCTGACAGTCGGCAGCACCGACTATGAGATCTTCCGCATCGACACGGTGCCCGGTTTCGAGAAGCTCCCCTTCAGTCTCAAGGTCCTCCTGGAGAACCTGCTTCGCACCGAGGACGGTGCGAATGTGACGAAGGCGCAGATCGAGGCGCTGGGTTCGTGGGATGCCGCGGCAGAGCCCAATACCGAGATCCAGTTCACGCCCGCGCGCGTGGTCATGCAGGACTTCACCGGTGTGCCCTGCATCGTCGACCTCGCCACGATGCGCGAGGCCGTGACGGCCCTCGGCGGTGACGCGAACAAGATCAACCCGCTCTCGCCCGCCGAGATGGTCATCGACCACTCCGTCATCGCCGACCTGTTCGGCTCGGAGAACGCCCTCGAGCGCAACGTCGAGATCGAGTACGAGCGCAACGGCGAGCGCTACCAGTTCCTGCGCTGGGGCCAGACGGCCTTCAGCGACTTCAAGGTCGTCCCGCCCGGAACCGGCATCGTCCACCAGGTGAACATCGAGCACCTGGCCAAGGTCATCTACGACCGCGATGTCGACGGCGTGCTCCGCGCATACCCCGACACCTGCGTCGGCACCGACTCGCACACCACCATGGTCAACGGCCTGGGCGTGCTGGGCTGGGGTGTCGGCGGCATCGAGGCCGAGGCGGCCATGCTCGGCCAGCCCGTGTCGATGCTGATCCCGCGTGTCGTCGGTTTCAAGCTCTCCGGCGAGATCCCCGCCGGCGTGACCGCGACCGACGTCGTGCTCACGATCACCGACCAGCTGCGCAAGCACGGCGTGGTCGGCAAGTTCGTCGAGTTCTACGGTGAGGGCGTCGCCTCTGTGCCGCTCGCGAACCGCGCCACCATCGGAAACATGTCTCCCGAGTTCGGCTCCACGGCGGCGATCTTCCCGATCGATGACGTGACCCTCGAGTACCTGCGCCTGACCGGCCGCAGCGAAGAGGCCGTCGCGCTGGTCGAGGCGTACGCCAAGGAGCAGAAGCTCTGGCACGACGCGAACGTCGAGCCGACCTTCAGCGAGTACCTCGAGCTCGACCTCGGCACCGTCGTGCCGTCGATCGCCGGCCCGAAGCGCCCGCAGGACCGTATCCTCCTCTCCGAGGCGAAGGCCCAGTTCGAGCACGACATCCTGGGCTACACGACGGCGTCGACCTCCGACGACATCGTCGACCTGGAGTCGAAGCACTCCTTCCCGGCATCCGACCCGGGCTCTGTCCCCGGCGAAGAGGAGCCGACCACGCGTCCGGTGCACATCAACAGCGGCGCTCCGGCGAACGCCTCGAAGCCCGTCCCGGTCACGACGCCGTCGGGGGAGAAGTACATCCTCGACAACGGCGCCGTCACGCTCGCCGCCATCACCTCGTGCACCAACACGTCGAACCCGTCGGTGATGATCGCCGCCGGTCTCGTCGCACGCAAGGCGCTGGAGAAGGGCCTGAAGCAGAAGCCGTGGGTCAAGACCACGCTCGGCCCCGGCTCGAAGGTCGTCACCGACTACTACGAGAAGTCCGGCCTGGACAAGGACCTCGAGGGCCTCGGCTTCTACACGGTCGGCTACGGCTGCACGATCTGCATCGGCAACTCCGGTCCTCTGATCGAAGAGGTGTCGGAGGCGATCAACTCCCACGACCTCGCCGTCACGGCCGTCCTCTCGGGCAACCGCAACTTCGAGGGGCGCATCAGCCCCGACGTGAAGATGAACTACCTCGCCAGCCCGCCGCTGGTCATCGCCTACGCGCTGGCCGGGTCGATGCACTTCGACTTCGAGAACGACGCGCTCGGCAAGGGCACCGACGGTGAAGACGTCTTCCTCAAGGACATCTGGCCGACTCCGGCCGAGGTGCAGGAACTCGTCGACTCCTCGATCTCGCGCGAGCAGTTCATCAAGCAGTACGCGACGGTCTTCGACGGCGACGAGCGCTGGCGCAGCCTGCCCACGCCGGATGACGCGATCTTCCAGTGGGACGAGAACTCGACCTACGTCCGCAAGGCGCCGTACTTCGAGGGCATGACGATGGAGCTCACCCCGGTGAAGGACATCGAGGGCGCACGTGTCATGGCGACTCTGGGTGACTCGGTCACCACCGACCACATCTCGCCCGCCGGAAACATCAAGGCCGGCACGCCGGCGGCCCAGTACCTCACGGAGCACGGCGTCGACCGCAAGGACTTCAACTCCTTCGGTTCGCGTCGCGGCAACCACGAGGTCATGATCCGCGGAACCTTCGCGAACATCCGTCTGAAGAACGCGATGGTCGCGGCCGTCAACGACGGACAGGTCGTCGAGGGTGGCTTCACGCGTGACTTCACGCAGCCGGGCGGCCCGCAGTCGTACATCTACGACGCGAGCATGAACTATCAGGAGCAGGGCACGCCCCTCGTCATCTTCGGTGGCAAGGAGTACGGCTCCGGTTCGTCGCGCGACTGGGCGGCCAAGGGAACGAGCCTGCTGGGCGTCAAGGCGGTCATCACCGAGAGCTTCGAGCGCATCCACCGCTCGAACCTGATCGGCATGGGCGTCGTCCCGCTGCAGTTCCCCGCCGGCGAAAGCTGGGAGTCGCTGGGCCTCGACGGCACCGAGATCGTCTCGATCACGGGGCTGGAAGAGCTCAACAACGGTGTCACGCCCAAGACGGTCAAGGTCACGGCCACCCCGAGCGAGAACTCGCCCGAAGGCAAGCAGCCGGTCGAGTTCGACGCGGTCGTCCGCATCGACACACCCGGTGAGGCGGACTACTACCGCAACGGCGGCATCCTGCAGTACGTGCTGCGTTCGCTGGTCTGATCGCACAGACGAAGGGACTCCGATCCATGGATCGGAGTCCCTTCGTCATGTCAAGGGGGCGGCGCTCACCGGGTTCTCCCCACCTGGCGCGGTAGGATCGACGGGCGTCCGCACCCTCGTCGGGCGCTTCTGGCGAAGCCTGTGAGGAGGCGCAGATGCCCATTCTTCCGAGCATCTCAGGACCCCGTGATCTGGACGCGCTATCGACCGTTCAACTGGAGGAGCTCGCCTCCGAGATCCGCACATTCCTGGTCGAGAACGTCTCGCAGACCGGCGGTCACCTCGGCCCGAACCTGGGCGTCGTCGAACTGACGATCGCCCTGCACCGGGTCTTCTCGTCTCCGGACGATCCGTTCATCTTCGACACGGGGCACCAGTCCTACGTGCACAAGCTCCTCACGGGTCGCCAGGACTTCTCCGGCCTACGCGTGCGGGGAGGCCTCGCCGGCTACCCGCAGCGCAGGGAGAGCGCGCACGATGTCGTGGAGTCGTCGCATGCCTCGAGCTCGCTGAGCTGGGCGGACGGGATCTCCCGCGCACTCACAGCCACTGGTCGCGCGGATCGACATGTCGTCGCCGTCGTCGGGGACGGGGCCCTCACCGGCGGAATGACGTGGGAGGCGTTGAACAACATCTCCGATGACAACGACCGGAACCTCGTGATCGTCGTCAACGACAACGGTCGCTCATACGCGCCCACCATCGGCGGGATGTCGCGGTACCTGAACCGCGTGCGCACTGCAGCGGCATACAAGGATCTGCACCAGCGCTCCGACCGCCTGTTCCGTGCGTTCGGTCCTGTGGGCCGGGCGGTGTTCCGCGGGGTTCGCGGCGGAACCCACGGCTTCCTCTCCCGCTTCACCAACAATGAGGCGCTCTACTCCAACCTCGACATCAAGTACCTCGGTCCCATCGACGGACACGATCTCCCCGCTCTGCTCGAGACGCTCGAGCTGGCGAAGTCGTACGGCGCCCCGGTCATCGTGCACACGATCACCGAGAAGGGACGCGGTTACCAGCCCGCCCGAGACGACGAGGCCGACCAATTCCATGCGGTGGGGAAGATCGACCCCGCGACGGGTGAGACGCTGTCTTCCGGCGGTCGCGGCTGGACCGACGTGTTCTCGGACGCCCTCGTCTCGGTGGGGGAGCAGCGCAGCGATGTCATCGCGATGACGGCCGCCATGCTGCGACCGACGGGCCTCGCCCCGTTCGCCGAGCGGTTCCCCGATCGCGTGTACGACGTGGGGATCGCCGAGCAGCACGCGGTCGCCTCCGCCGCGGGGCTGGCATACGGCGGACTGCACCCCGTCGTCGCGCTCTACGCCACGTTCATGGGCAGGGCCTTCGATCAGGTGCTGATGGATGTCGCACTGCACCGTGCGGGCGTGACCTTCGTGCTCGACCGTGCCGGTGTGACCGGCCCCGACGGTCCGAGCCACCACGGGATGTGGGATCTCGCCATGCTGCAGATCGTCCCGCACATCCGCATCGCCGCTCCCAGGGACGGCGCGCGTCTGACCGAAGCGCTGAGCGAGGCCGTTCAGGTCGACGACGCGCCTACGGTCATCCGGTTCCCGAAGGGCGAGGTCGCCGCCGACCTTCCCGCCATCGAGCGCTTGAAAGACGGTGTGGACGTGCTCGCCCGGGGGGAGTCGGAGGACGTGCTGATCGTCGCCATCGGCCCGTTCGCCGAACTCGCGCTCGACGTCGCAGAGCGTCTTCGGGCGCAGGGCATCGGTGCCACCGTGATCGATCCGCGCTGGGCGATCCCGGTGCGACCGTCGGTGATCGAGCTGGCAGCACATCATCGTCTTGTGATCACCCTCGAGGACGGTATCCGCGTCGGCGGCATCGGCACGCGGGTGCGTCAGGTCCTGCGTGAGGCCGGCATCGACACGGCGGTGGACGAGCTCGGCCTGCCCGACGAGTTCATCGATCACGCCTCTCGGGACCAGATCCTCGCGGATGCGGGACTCACGGCGCCGAAGATCGCCCAGGACATCGTGTCGCAGGTGCTCGGTACCAGGATCCCGAAGGCGCGGGATGCGGGCGAGACGGGGACGATCGACCTGCCCCTCCACGAACGCCACTGATGCGCTGAAGGACCCGCCGGTCCGAATCGAGGGGGAGCGTCAGTTCAGGGCGTGCAGTGCGGCGACGGCCTGCGCGCCGCGATCCACGTCGCGGAGCGCCGTCGACATCAGGTATCCGTCGGTCAACGCGTCGCCGGTGACCATCACGCGCACGAGCTCCACCCCGCAGGCGCGACGGACCTCCTCGGCGCTGGCTGCGATCACGCGCGCGTTGATCTCGTCGTTGTGCGGCAGCTCCGTGCCGTCGAGGCCCCGGATGACGTCTCGCAGGGCAGCCCCGACGATGTTCGAGGCGCGTTCCTTGACGTTCACGACGTCGAGCTCGAAAACCCGGAGATCGCGTCCCGTCGGTATCGGGCGCCATTCGAACGACGCGTGCACGCGATGCTGGTGTCCGCTCGCACCGCCCATCTCGCGGACGGGCAGGTCGGTCGCCCGGCAGCGCACATCGATGAGTCGATACCAGTAGAACAGGGGGAAAGCGCCATGTGAGCCGGGGTCGAGGACGACGACCTCCCCGACAGCCCCGCCGCGAGCGGTCGGACGGCGCTGCGGACGGTTGCGGATGATGGGCTTGCCGTTTCGGGTCCGGATCGCGGCCCAGCCTTCATCGACCGTGACGACGAAGAGCTTGAGGAGCGCGGGAAGGACCAGGAGCAGGGTGAGAACCGCGGTGCCGGTCTTCAGGAGCCCTGACATCCCCTTGCCGCCCAGCATCGTGAAGAGCATGTCCATGACACCACTGTGCCGGGTCGCGGCGTGCCGGCGCGCCATCGGGCGCCAGGGTTCGGGGGAGTTCATGCGCTGTTCGCCACGCGTTCTCCGGGTCGCTGTGCGGTGGATACGCGGCGGCTCGGAGCCGCCCGGGGACAGGCTCAGATGAGGTCGGCCACGGTACGGGCGACGACGGCCTCGACCCCGGCATGACAGCGTGCGCGATCGGCGTCCACGAGCCCGACACGCGTGCGGCGGTCGAGGACATCGTCGACGGTCATCGCCCCCTCGACCCGCACGGCGAACTCGACCTCGGCGGAGGTCAGCCCCGTCGCGTCGTCGAGTAGCTCTCCGGAGTCGGGCACCACGCGATCGACGAGCCGCACCGACGCCGTCCGACTCGGTGCCGCCTGGAGGCCGCGGGTCCGGGAGACGAGATCGACGGCATCCTCGGCCATACGTCGATAGGTCGTCAGTTTTCCGCCGAGCACGGTGACGAAGCCTGAGGCGGATGTCGTCACCAGGTGCCTGCGCGAGACGTCGGCGGTGGAGGCCGTGCGGCTGTCGACCAGCGGCCGCAAACCCGCGAACGCGCCACGCACCCGATCACGTCCGACCGGTGCCGTGACCACGCGGTTGAGGCTTCTCAGCAGGAAGTCGATCTCCGGCTCGGTCGGTTGAGCGACTCGGGGCACGGCACCGGGAGAGTCTTCGTCGGTGAGCCCGACGATCACGCGGCCGTACGCCTGCGGCAGCGCGAAGACGTAGCGGCTGATCGAGCCCTCGTGCGGAATCGTGAGTGCCGTCGACGAGATCCCGAGGTCGGCGGCATCGAGCACGATATGGGTTCCCCGGCTCGGACGCACGCCGATCGCCTCGTCGAGCGCACCGGCCCAGACACCCGTCGCGTTGACGACGGCACGGGCGCGGATCTCGAACCGCTCGCCCGTGATGGTCTCTTCGACGGCGGCACCGGCTCCGTGCAGGGCTATGGCTCGAACCCGGGTGAGTATGCGGGCGCCGAGGGCCGCGGCCGTGCGGGCCACGGTCGCCACGAGGCGCGCGTCGTCGACCAGCTGACCGTCGTAGGACAGCATTCCCCCGCGCAGACCATGACGATCGAGAGCGGGCACGAGCCGGAGGGCCGTGCGTGCCGTCACGAGGGTAGGGGCAGGCAGCACCGAGCGGGGTGTGCGTGCCCGCATCCGGAGCAGATCGCCCATTCCCATGCCGACGGCGCCCGCGGTGCGCTGCCGGAACGTCACGTCGCGGGAGAAGGGCAGGAGCTGCCCGAGCGGGCGGATCAGATGCGGGGCGATCGTGGTCATGAGGAGATGGCGCTCGTGTGCGCTTTCCCTCGCAGTCGCGACGTCACCCGTGGCGAGATAGCGCAGGCCGCCGTGCACGAGCTTCGAGCTGAAACGGCTGGTCCCGAAGGCAAGGTCCTCGGCTTCGATCAGTGTCACGCTGAGGCCGCGGGATGCCGCGTCGAGTGCGGCTCCCACGCCCGTGATCCCGCCTCCGACGACGAGCACGTCGACCTGCTCATCGGCCGCGTGCATGAGATCGATCCTCCGTCGCGCGACATTGAGCGCGGATGAATGCCCGGTCATGGGCGGAGCAGCCCGTCGAGTGCGGCTCGTAGCTCACGTTCCCACGCGTCTTCCGAGATGAGGTCGGCCACTGTTGCGTGGGAGAGGACGGCGGACTGCGCGATCAGCAGCAGCATGACCGCGATCTCCTGCGGTGCGCCCTGTCTCACCGAGCCGTCGGTCTGTGAGGCGTCGATGGCGGTGGCGAGCCATCCGAGGATCAGGCGCTGGCTGGATCCGACCCGCTGCAGGGTGTACCGCGTGAAGGCTTCGGGCTCGTCGGCGAGCAGACGCCTGTAGAGGGTGTCGTTCCGGAACAGCGTCGTGAAACGCAGCACGTCGTCGACGAGAGCGGTCCTCGTACGCGCATCGGCCGAGAAGGTGCGGAGTATGCCGTCGACGCGGCGCAGCAGAGCTGCTCTGACGACATCGTCGGCATCGCTCCAATTGCGATAGATGGTCGGACGGCTGAGATCGGCGCGCCGGGCGAGCTCGGCGATCGTGACGCCGTGCACGCCCCGGCGCTCGATCAGCGCGTCGGCGGCATCGAGGATCCTCGTCTGCGTCGCGTCCCACAAAGGTTGACGTTCTTCCATGATGTGTCACACTGTAACCCATGGGCCAAGACAATGGCAGGGTCGATGCGGACCCGTCGATGAGATGGAACGGTTGGGGCGATCCGGCCAAGGCTAAAGAACTTCCCCTGCCGGTGCGCGCACTGCTGCCGATACTGCTGGGACGCGTACGCAGACCTGCAGCGGCCGTCGAAATCGAGGACGTGCGGTTGGCGCCATCACGGTTGACCGCTGAGGACCACGCCGCACTGTCCGCAGCTGTCGGCCCCGCGCACGTCGACGTCACGACAGAGGCACGGATCCGTCATGCCGGTGGGCGTTCGACGCCGGACCTCCTCCGTCGCCGTGAGCCCGATCAAGACGCCCCGGATGCGGTGGTTCGTCCCGCCCATCACGACGAGGTCCGGGCGTGTCTCGACGTCGCGGTCGCGCGGGGGATCGCGGTCATCCCGTTCGGCGGCGGTACGAGCGTCGTCGGCGCACTCGACCCGGAGCGGGGAGCGCATCATGCGGTCGTGAGCCTCGACCTCCGGCGTCTCAGTGGTCTCGTGAGGCTCGACGAGGTCAGTGGCGAGGCCGTGCTCGCTGCGGGGACGACGGGGCCGGAGGCGGAAGCGCTGCTGTCCGCGCACGGGCTCGAACTCGGACACTTCCCGCAGAGCTTCCGCTACGCGACAATCGGAGGCTTCGCCGCCGCACGCTCGTCGGGACAGAACTCGGCGGGGAACGGCCGCTTCGACACCATGGTGACCGGCATCAGAGTGGCGACCCCGACCGGCGACATCGAGCTCGGACGATCGCCGGGTTCCGCCGCCGGGCCCGACCTGATCCGGGTGTTCCTCGGGTCGGAGGGCATCTTCGGTGTCATTACCGAGGTGCGGGTGCGGGTGCATCCGATCCCGCGCGAGCGCGTGTTCGAGTCGTGGTCGTTCCCCGACTTCACCAGCGGGGTCGAGGGGCTGCGGCGAGTGGCGCAGCAGGGCAACGGCCCCACGGTCATCCGGCTGTCCGATGAGGCGGAGACGGCAGTGAGCCTCGCCCAGGTCGGCAAGATCGGGAAGGTCCTCGCGAAGGGCACCAGCGTCGTCACCGTGTACGAGGGCGAGGGGATCGATGAACGCCGGACCCGTGTCAGCGCGCACCTCGCTGCCGCCGGTGGCACCTCGTCGGGGACGGGCCCGGCGGAGGACTGGCTGAAAGGCCGGTTCGATGGTCCCTACCTGCGGGATTCACTGCTCGACGCCGGGGTCTTCTGCGAGACGCTGGAGACCGCGACGACCTGGACGAATCTGCAGACACTGCGGTCAGCCGTCGAGACGGCGCTCAAAGGCGGCTTCTCCGCGGCCGGGGCGAAATCGTATGTCATGTGCCACGTGTCGCACATCTACCCGACCGGAGCGTCGCTCTACTTCACGGTGCTCGCCGGCGTCCGGGCCGATCCGCTCGGGGCGTGGGAACCCGTCAAGGCGCGAGTCAACGACGCGATCATCGCCGCCGGCGGCACGATCAGCCATCACCACGCGGTCGGTCGGGATCACGCCCCTTGGCTGAGTCAGGAGATCGGTGAGACCGGTATGCGCATCCTCTCGGCGATCAAACGCGAGCTCGACCCGGCGGGCATCCTGAACCCCGGCGCCGTGATCCCCCTCGAACGGAACGACTGACGTGGCTGCGCACATCGCGGTGCTCGCGAATCCGTTCTCCGGCAAGGGCCGGGGCGGGAGAGCAGCCGACGCCGCCGTCCTGCACCTCCGAGATCGCGGTGCCGAGGTGCGTGCCTACGCAGGCGCGTCCGCGGCCGATACCGCCCGGCTCGCCGTCGCAGCTCTGGCGGACGATCCGCGTGCACTGGTGGTGGTCGGCGGCGACGGCACGCTGTCGGGCATTCTCGACACGGTGTGTGCGTCAGCCGTCCCGGTGGTCCTTATTCCGGCCGGCACGGGGAACGACCTCGCACGTGCTCTCGGATTGCCGCGAAACGATGCTGCTGCCGCCGCGGAGCTCGCACTCAGGGGCGTGCCACGACGGATAGACGTCGGTGAGGTCACGACGACAGGTGAAAGACGGAAGTTCCTCACGATCGCGGCGTTGGGATTCGATGCGAAGGTCAGCGACCGCACCAACCGGCTCCGTTGGCCTCACGGTGCACCGCGCTACTACCTCGCGCTGCTGATCGAACTCGTGCGTCTGCGACCGATGGACTTCACACTCGCCGTCGACGGCGAGAAGCCCACGCGATCGTCGGGCACGCTCATCGCCGTCGGCAGCACATCGAGCTACGGTGGCGGTATGCCGATCTGCGCGGGCGCAGTGCCGGACGACGGGCTGCTCGACATCGTGCACGTCGCTCCGCTCGGCCGACTGCGGTTGCTGCGGCTCTTTCCGCTGCTGCTGCGGGGGACGCATCTGAGTCGACCGGAGGTCGTCCATCGCCGAGCACGCACCGTGACGGTCGCGGCGCCCGGCCTCGTGGTCTACGCCGACGGTGAGCGGATCGGTGAAGATGAATGCACGATCGCGGTGCTGCCCGGAGCGCTGACGATGCTGGTCCCGGGGGAGAGCGATGACTGACTTCGACGAGGACGTCGTGATCGTCGGCTCCGGGTTCGGCGGGTCCGTCGCCGCGCTGCGACTGACGGAGAAGGGGTACCGGGTGCGCGTCTACGAGGCCGGCCGCCGCTTCGAGGACGAGGACTTCGCGAAGACGAGCTGGAATCTGCGTCGCTACCTGTGGGCGCCGATGCTCGGATGCTTCGGCGTGCAGCGCATCCATCGCCTTCCCCACGTGATGATCCTGGCGGGTGCGGGCGTGGGCGGCGGGTCGCTCAACTACGCCAACACGCTCTATCAGCCGGGCCCCGCCTTCTTCCAGGACGTGCAGTGGCGGGGTATCGCTGCGTGGGAGTCGGAACTGTCGCCGCACTACGTCACCGCGAAGCGGATGCTCGGCGTCGTGGAGCACTACCCGCACACCGGGCCTGTCGAGCGGATCATGGCCGGGGCTGCCGAGGATCTGGGGGTCGGCTCGACTTTCCGGCATGCCCCCGTCGGGGTGTGGTTCGGGAAGCCGGGGGAGCGTGCGCCCGATCCGTTCTTCGACGGCCAGGGACCGGACCGCACCGGCTGCACACTCTGCGGCAACTGCATGGTGGGCTGCCGCGTGGGCGCGAAGAACACGCTGATGAAGAACTACCTCGCTCTCGCGGAGCGTCGAGGCGTCGCGATCGAGGCGCTGCGCACGGTGACCGAGGTGCGTGAACTCCCCGGCGGCGGTTTCACGGTCACGACGCAGCAGAGCGGTGCCTGGTTCCGTCGCGCGCGCCGGACGGTGACGGCAGAGCAGGTCGTGTTCGCCGGCGGAACCTGGGGCACGCAACAGCTGCTGCACCGGATGAAGGCGTCGGGCGCGCTGCCACACCTCTCCGATGCCCTGGGGCGTCTCACCCGTACCAACTCGGAAGCACTCGACGGCGCGATGGCGACGAGGGTTCCCGAATCCCTGCAGCTCGCGCGAGGCATCGCGATCACCACCTCGTTCCACGTCGATGAGCGCACCCACGTCGAGAACGTCCGCTACGGCCCGGGTTCGAACCTGATGGGTGCGCTGGCGACCGTACTCGTCCCCGGCGATCGTCGCCTCGGCGTGCGTCTGCGCAGCCTCATGACACAGGTGCTCCGCTCTCCGGTACGGCAGTTCCGTCTCGGGAACCTCAGACGGTGGAGCGAGCGCGGAATCATCGCGCTCGTGATGCAGACGGCGGACAACTCTCTGACCCTGTCCCTGCGCAGGCGCTTCGGTCGACTCGTGATGACCAGCGCACAGGGACACGGCGAGCCGAACCCGAGCTACCTTCCTCAAGCGCACAGCGCCGCTGCGGCGATCGCGGCCCGGGTCGAGCAGGAGGGGGGAGAGCCGGCGGAGGCACGCGGATCCTGGCCGGAGGTCTTCGGCATCCCGCTCACCGCGCATTTCCTCGGTGGTGCGGTGATCTCTGCTGCGCCCGAAGACGGCGTGGTCGATCCCTATCACCGCGTCTGGGGGTATCCGGGGTTGCACGTGGTCGACGGTTCGGCTGTGCCTGCGAACCCCGGCGTGAACCCGTCGCTCACGATCACCGCTCTGGCCGAACGGGCTCTGTCGTACTGGCCGCGTCGCGGCGAAGCGGACACCCGCCCGTCGCCGTAGGCGGCTGCCTCCGGAGACGATGAAGGGGCCGCATCTCCCGATGCGGCCCCTTCGGGGATGATGATCAGCGGTGCTCGACGCCCCGGATCTGCGGCGTGTGGAACGAGCCGCCGAAGGCCCGCTCGGAAGCACCTTCGCGGTCGAGATACGGCGACGCACCACCGTCGATGAACGGCCAGCCGGCACCGAGGATCAGGCAGAGGTCGATGTCTTCGACCTCGGGCACCACACCCTCGTCGAGCATCAGCTTGATCTCCTGTGCGAGGCCGTCCTGCACGCGCTGCAGGATCGTCGCCGCGGAAGCGGGAGACTTGCCCACGGCGGGCTTCAGCACCTTCTCGGCCTGCTTGGTCCAGCCGATGACGCGCCCGCCCTTGTCCTTCTCCACGACCGCGTCGAGCTCGGCGAGAGCGTGGAAGTTCTCGTTCGCGTAGAACCGGTCGGGGAACGCCTGCACCATCGTGTCCTGCACGTGAGCGGCCACCTTCCAGCCGACCAGGTCGATCAGCTGGAACGGACCCATCGGGAGCCCGAGCGGACCGAAGGCCTTCTCGACATCCGCGATCGGAGTGCCTTCGTAGACCGCACGAGCGGCCTCGCCCATGACCTTGGCGAGAAGGCGGTTCACGACGAACCCGGGCGCATCAGCGGTGAGGACCGCGTTCTTGCCCAGGTTCTTCGCCACGACGAACGCCGTCGACAGTGCCGCCTCCGACGTGGTCGGCGTCTTCACGATCTCGATCAGCGGCATCACCGCGACGGGGTTGAAGAAGTGGAAGCCGACCAGACGCTCGGGGTGTGCGAGCTTCGAGCCGATCTCCTCGACCGACAGCGACGAGGTGTTGGTCGCGAGGATGGCATCTTCGGCGATGATCTGCTCGATCTCCCCGAACACCTGCTGCTTGACGCCGACCTCTTCGAACACGGCCTCGATCACGAAGTCGCAGTCCGCGTAGAGGCTCTTGTCGGTGGTGCCGGTGACGAGGGCGCGCAGCTTGTTGGCGGAGTCGGAGTCCAGACGACCCTTGGCCTCGAGTTTGCCGATCTCCTCGTGGATGTAGGCGACGCCCTTGTCGACGCGCGCCTGGTCCAGGTCGGTGATGAGCACGGGCACCTGGAGCTTGCGCACGAAGAGCAGCGCGAACTGGCTCGCCATGAGGCCGGCGCCGATGATGCCGACCTTGGTGACTTTCTTCGCGAGCTGCTTGTCGGGAGCGCCGACGGGTCGCTTCGCCCGCTTCTGCACCAGATCGAAGGCGTACATCGACGCGGCGAACTGGTCGCCCGTCACGAGTTCGGCGAGAGCCTCGTCCTCACGGGCGAAGCCCTCGGCCTGGGTGCCGCTCTTCGCCTTGTCGAGCAGTTCGAGCGCGGCATAGGGCGACTTGGGCACGGTGCCGATCTTCGACTCGAGCATGCCGCGCGCCATCTTGATGGCGATCGGCCACTTGGTGAGGCGCTCGATCTTGCCGGGCTCGTTCTTGCGCTCGACCTTCTTGCCGCCGAGGACCGCATCCGCCCAGGACAACGAGTTCTCGAGGTAGTTGGCAGCGGGGAAGATCGCATCGAAGATGCCCAGATCGAACGCCTGCTGCGGCTTCAGCATCCGGTTCTGCTTGAGCGGGTTCGAGATGACGACCTCGAGGGCGTTCTCGATGCCGATCAGGTTCGGCAGCAGGTAGGCGCCACCCCAGCCGGGGATGATGCCGAGGAAGACCTCGGGGAGTGCGACGGCCGCGGCGGAGGAATCGACCGTGCGGTAGCTGGAGTTCAGCGCGATCTCCAGGCCGCCGCCCAGGGCGAGGCCGTTCACGAAGGCGAACGACGGCACCCCGAGGTCGCCGAGCTTGCCGAGGACCTTGTGACCCAGCTGCGCGATCAGGCGCGCGTTGTCGCGAGAGCCCACCTTGCTGATGTCGGACAGATCAGCACCGGCGGCGAGGATGTACTGCTTGCCGGTGATGCCGACGGCCTGGATCTCGCCGTTCGCCGCACGTGCCTTGAGACCGTCGAGGGTCTCGCCCAGCAGCGTGAGAGTGGCCGGCCCCAGCGTGTTCGGGCGCGTGTGGTCCCGACCGTTGTCGAGCGTGATCAGGGCGAGCACCTTGCCCGAGGCCAGGCGGATGTCGCGCACAGGCGACCGCGTGATGACCTCGCCCTCGGTGAGCGCCTGGATGGGGGAGAAGTCGATGTCGTCGTAGTTCGTCACGTTCGCGCTCACTTCTTCTTCTTGCCGTCGTAGTGCGGGTTCTCCCAGATGACCGAACCGCCCTGGCCGAGGCCGACGCACATCGCGGTCAGACCGTAGCGGACGTCGGGGCGCTCGGCGAACTGCGCCGCGAGCTGGATCATGAGACGCACACCGGATGCCGCGAGCGGGTGCCCGAGCGCGATCGCGCCGCCCCACTGATTCACGCGGGGATCGTCGTCGGCGATGCCGAAGTGGTCGAGCAGCGAGATCACCTGGATGGCGAACGCCTCGTTCAGCTCGAACAGGCCGATGTCGGCGATCGTCAGACCGGCCTTCTTGAGGGCCTTCTCGGTTGACGGGATCGGGCCGATGCCCATGATCTCCGGCTGCACACCGGCGAAGGCGAAAGAGACCATCCGCATCTTCGGTGCAAGCCCGAACTCCTTCACCGCGCCGCCGCCGGCGAGCAGCGACATCGTCGCGCCGTCGGTGAGGGGGGAGGAGGTGCCCGCGGTGACGCGCCCGTGCGGACGGAACGGCGTCTTCAGCGCCGCGAGGTCCTCCATGGTGGTCTGCGGGCGACGACCCTCGTCCTCGGTGGCAAGACCCCAGGCGCCGTCGGCACCCTTGGTGGCCACGGACACGAGGTCGGGCTGGATCTTGCCGGCGTCGTACGCGGCCTGCACCTTGTGCTGGCTGAGCATGCCGAACCGGTCGGACCGCTCCTTGGTGAGGTGCGGGAAACGGTCGAAGATGCGCTCGGCGGTGACACCCATGTTGAGCGCGCCGGGATCGACCATCTTCTCCGCGACGAAGCGCGGGTTCGGGTCGGCGTTGCCCCCGATCGGGTGATGGCCCATGTGCTCGACACCGCCGGCGAGGGCGAAGTCGTACATGCCGACGCCGATCGAGGCGCCCATCGTGGTGACGCTGGTCATCGCGCCGGCGCACATGCGCTCGACGGCGAGTCCGGGGACGGTCTGCGGCAGCCCCGCGAGGATCGCCACCGAGCGACCGAGGGTCAACCCCTGGTCGCCGGTCTGGCTCGTCGCGGCGATCGCCACATCGTCGATGCGGTCGGCCGGGACGGCAGCGTTGCGCTCCATCAGGCCGATGGTCGCCTTCACGGCGAGGTCATCCGCGCGGGTGTTCCAGTACATGCCCTTTTCGCCGGCGCGCCCGAAAGGGGTGCGTACTCCATCGACGAAGAAGACGTCCGAGATCTCGGCCACTCTGCCTCCAAGTTAGTGCGTGGCCTCAGTCTATGAAGCGCGCGAAACGGGGAGGAATCGGTTGGATCGAACCTACGAAGCGTCCGCCGGGGTGGTGTCGGGCGATTGCGCCGCCTCTACAAAGGCGTCCGCGATCTTCTGTGCAGTCTGTGCAATCTGCCAGGGGCGCGCTCCGAGGGTCGCGAGTGCTGCGGAGATCTCTTCCGGAGTCTCACCGGGAAGATCCCACGCGACGCGACGCAGGTACTCGGGCGTGAGCAGGTTCTCGGTGGGCATCCCCAGTTCTTCGGCAACCGCTTCGACGACCGGACGCGCGGCCTTCAGGCGGGCATCGGCTTCCGGATTCCGGTCCGCCCAGGCACGCGGGGGCGGAAGGGTGTCACTCGGCACGCGCTCGCGGGGCAGATCCTCCGATGCGCGGCCGTCGACGATCGCCTGCCACCAGCGGTCGAGCTGGCTGCGGCTGGCGCGGCCCTGGAACTCCTTGACTCCGGCGAGCGCCTGCTTCGACGTCGGATTCGCCATGACAGCCGCGACCAGCGAGCGGTCGGGCACGAGCCTGCCGGGAGAGACGTCCTGAGCCTGCGCGTAGGCCTCTCGGGCCTGCCAGAGGGAGCGGGCCACGGCGAGATTGCGGGAGCCGCGCACCTGGTGCAGTCCACTGAGTCGACGCCACGGATCCTCGCGCGGCGGCTTCGGAGCCCGGGCGAGGGTCGCGGCGAACTCCTCGGCGGCGAAAGCGGTCTTGCCCTGCTCCTCGAGCTCCTGGACGAGGACGTCTCGGACATCGATCAGGTGGAGCACGTCGAGAGCCGCGTACTCGAGCCACGAGTCCGGCAGCGGACGCGTCGACCAGTCGGATGCCGAATGCTCCTTCTTGAGGACGATGCCCAACGTGTCCTCGACGACCGCGCCGAGTCCGACGCGCTCATGGCCGAGCAGTCGGGAGGCCAGCTCGGTGTCGAAGATCACCGGCGGCTCGAGGTGCAGCTCGCGCAGCGACGGCAGGTCCTGGCTCGCGGCGTGGAGCACCCACTCGACGTCGCCGATCGCCTCCTGGAGCGGGGCGAAGTCGCCGATCGCCGGCGGGTCGAAGAGGAAGACGCCCGCATCGCGGCGGAAGACCTGCACGAGGTAGGCCCGCTGCGAGTAGCGGAAACCGGACGCACGCTCGACGTCCACGGCGACGGGGCCGGTGCCGGCGGCGAGCACGGCGCAAGCCGCGCGGAACTCCTCGGCATCCGAGATCACGGAGTATTCAGTCACGTACAGCCTTTCGCGCGCC
Organism: Microbacterium maritypicum; assembly: GCF_041529975.1. Taxonomy (NCBI): domain Bacteria; kingdom Bacillati; phylum Actinomycetota; class Actinomycetes; order Micrococcales; family Microbacteriaceae; genus Microbacterium; species Microbacterium maritypicum. The sequence goes on from NZ_CP168030.1 coordinate 2,530,323, forward strand.
GATCACGGCGATGCCCTCGGAGCCGGGCGGAAGCCCCGCCAGCATTCCGACCAGCTCGGCCCATGCTTCGACGTGCGGTCGGAACGGGCCCTCCGGAGTCCAGGACGCCCGCAATTCTATCTGGGCACCGTCGCCTTCGACGGCGAGCCCTCCGAAACCCTTCGACAGAGTCTTCGTCGAGGTGCCCGATGCCGAGTGATAGACGGCATCGCGCGAGTCGAGTGCATCGACCAGCCAGGACCACGTCACGTCGGCCAGAAGAGGGTCGGTGCCGATCTCGGTCTCGAGCGGCGCCTGCGCGAAGATGACGATGCGCCACGATCCTCCCCACGCGCCCGGCTCGTCGGGATCGTGCAGCAGCACGAATCGGCCGGTGCCGTAAACGGACTCCCCGTGGTCCTCCGGCCGGACGTCCGCGGCGAGCGCGAGGGCGAACGGAGCGAGGCCCTGGGGGGTGGCGATCTCGCGCACCGTGATGTCATCGCGGAACGTGGTCTCGCGCAGCTCAGCCACAGCGCTGTCGAAGGGTGTCCCGGCTTCGGGGTGTGCGGTCACGGCAACAGGCTAGAGTCAGGAAGCGATGAAGAGTCTCAGGCACGCCGTTACGCTCCTTGTCCCTGCCCTGCTCGCCTTCGGAGCGGCGTTCGCATTTCTCGTGTTCGCCGTCGCCCGGCGGGTGGTCACGCCCATGCGCCGCACGACGGACACCGAGATCCTGGCCGTCGACACGGGAGCCCAGACGATCGAGCTGGAGCGCACCCTCGACACCGAGCTGCCCGGCCGGTACGGACTCTTCACCACCGGCACCTATGGCTACGTCAAGCTCGGCGCCGTGCTCAGTGCCGACGGCAAGAGTGTGCGCCGCAAGCTGCTCACGCAGATCGAGCCGGGATCTCGGGTGGACCGCGCAGCCTCGTTCAGCGGGTACTACTACTCGTCGCCCAGTGAGCTTCATCTGCGCTGGGAGAACGTACTGATCGGTTCTCCTGCGGGCCCCTGCCCTGCGTGGTACTTCCCTGCGTCGTCATCGACCTGGGTGATCCAGGTGCACGGACGCGGTGCCACGCGTGCGGAGTGCCTGCGGGCCGTGCCGGTGCTGCACGCGGCCGGTCTGCCCAACCTCGTCGTGTCGTACCGCAATGACGGCGAGGCGCCCCGCACCCGGGCCGGCGCCTACGCGCTGGGCGCATCGGAATGGCGGGATGTCGATGCCGCGATCGCCTACGCGCTCCGACACGGCGCGGAGCGCGTGATCCTGATGGGCTGGTCGATGGGTGGCGCGGTGTCGCTGCAGGCCGCAGTCACCTCCGGGCATCGCGACCGCATCGCGGGGATCATCCTCGAGTCCCCTGTCGTCGACTGGCGGACGGTGCTGCGCTTCCAAGCTCGGATGGCCGGAGTGCGTGCGCCGTTGCCGGCTCTCGCGATGGGCGCGCTGCAGTCGCCGCTCACCGCACGCCTGAGCGGCGCCGACGAGCCGATCCTGTTCGACCGCCTCGACATGGTGGCCCGCGCCGATGAGCTGACCGCACCGATCCTCATCCTGCACAGCGACGACGACGGCTTCGTGCCCGCCGACTCCTCGCACGCGCTGCAGGCGGCACGCCCCGACCTCGTCACGATGCCGAGGTTCACCGTCGCGCGGCACACGAAGCTCTGGAACTACGACGAGACCGGGTGGAGCACGGCGATCACCGACTGGCTGGATGCACAGGGGCTCAGCGCTTCTGAATGACCTGGTTCTTCGCGCGCATGAGCATTCCCGTCATGCCGCCGATCCGCAACGGGGAGACCGCCTTGGTCAGACCGATCGACTGCGGGTAGTCGTTCGGGATCGCCAGCACCTCGTCGGCGGTGAGTCCGGTGAGGCCCTGCACCAGGATGCTCGCGAAACCGCGCGTGGTCGGAGCCTCCGGCGGAGCCGTGGCGTGCATCGTGACGATGTCGTCGTCCACCTCCACGTGGATGTACACGGGGGACTGGCACTCCGCGACCCGCTCGTACATCTCGGGGTGGGCGGCGACCTCGTCGGACACGTCGGGGAGCTCGTCCGAGTATTCGAGCAGCAGCAGGAGCCGATCGGACTCCGGGGTCTCCAGGAAACCGTCTCGGATCTCGGCCAGTGCCTCAGGAACTTCGCTCGCGCTCATCCCTGTCATTGTCCCACGTTCAGATGGATCCCGGCTCGGCGCCGGTGACGATCGGCACCCGAACGGCGCTGCCCCACTCCGTCCAGGAACCGTCGTAGTTGCGCACGTTCTCGAAGCCGAGCAGGTGCTTGAGCACGAACCAGGTGTGGCTCGAGCGCTCACCGATGCGGCAGTATGCGACGACGTCATCGCCGTCGTTGAGACCGGCGCCCTCGCGGTAGATGGCGTCGAGCTCGGCGCGGCTGCGGAATCCGCCGTCCTCGGCCACGGCCTTCGCCCACGGCACGCTCTGCGCCGTGGGGATGTGACCGGCGCGCAGCGCCCCCTCCTCGGGGTAGGCGGGAGCCGTGGTGCGCTCTCCGCTGTATTCCTCGGGCGAGCGCACGTCGATCAGCGGGTTGCCGATGTGCGCGAGCACATCCTCCTTGTAGGCGCGGATGACGGAGTCGTCGCGCTCCACGACGGGGTACTCGGTCGCCGGGCGGTTCGCGGGCTCGCGGGTCAGCTCGCGACCCTCGGCGATCCAGCGGTCGCGGCCGCCGTCGAGCAGACGGACGTCTTCGTGGCCGAAGAGCGAGAAGACCCACAGTGCGTACGCAGCCCACCAGTTGTTCTTGTCGCCGTAGATGACGACGGTGTCGTCACGCGAGATGCCCTTGCGGCTCAGCAGCTCGGCGAAGCCTTCGCCGTCGACGTAGTCCCGCACGATGGGATCGTTGAGCTCCGTGTGCCAGTCGACCTTCACCGCGCCGGGGATGTGGCCGGTCTCGTACAGCAGCACGTCCTCATCGGACTCGACCACCACGAGCCCCGGCGTTCCCAGCCGTTCGGCGAGCCACTGGGTGGTGACGAGTCGGCCGGGCTCGGCGTACTCGGCGAACTTGGGGGAGGAGGAATCGAACTCGATGGCCATGGGGTCTCCGAAGCGTTGAGCGGACGAGGGTGCGGGTGCAGACGGCGTAGTGTTGATCCGTCCCTTCGACGATAGATCCCCGCCGAGCACCCTGCGCCCGATTCGTAAGACTTCGACACAGGCGAGCACCCGATTCAGGACTGTGATGACCGACCCGACCAGCCGCACCGGAATCGTGCACCTCACCGATCGTCAGCCGACGGTCACCGGACCGGAGATGCTCGCGAGCCTGGTGCCGCCGCCCCAGTTCGACACGGCGACGTTCGACAGCTACCGGGCCGATGCCGGCTATCCGTCCCAGGAGGAGGCCAAGGAGACGCTGATGCGTTTCTCCGGTCGGGGAGCCCCGGTCAAGCGCGGCGGATTCTTCAGCCGCGCGAAGAAGGAACCCGAGCTCAAGCCGGGCGTCTACCTGGACGGCGGTTTCGGAGTCGGCAAGACCCACCTGCTCGCATCCATCTATCACGCGATGCCGGCACGTCGGAAATACTTCGGCTCGTTCATCGAGTACACCGCACTGGTCGGGGCGCTCGGCTACAAGAACACGGTCGACCTGCTCAAGGGCGCCGACCTCCTCTGCATCGACGAGTTCGAGCTCGACGATCCGGGCGACACGATGGTGATGACCCGGCTGATCGGCGAACTCGTGCCGACGGGGACGCGCCTCGCCGCCACCTCCAACACCCCGCCGAACGCCCTCGGTGAGGGCCGCTTCGCGGCGCAGGACTTCCTCCGCGAGATCCACGCCATGTCCGACAGCTTCCAGACGCTGCGCATCGATGGGGTCGACTTCCGTCAGCGCGCGCTCGACGGTCACGCCGTGGTGCTCGATGACGACGCCTATGAGGCCGCATCGGCCGCGGCCGGTCAGGGGAGCGCAGCGTCGGACGACCGGTTCGACGACCTGATCCGCCACCTGGCCCAGGTGCACCCGTCGCGCTACATCCGACTCATCGAGGGACTCGGCCAGGTCGGGCTGCGCGGCGTGCGTCAACTCACGGACCAGTCCGAGGCTCTGCGGTTCGTCGCTTTCGTGGACCGCGTATACGACGCCCAGATACCGATCATCGCGACCGGCCTGGGCCTCGACTCGGTGTTCTCCGACGAGATGCTCGCCGGCGGATACCGCAAGAAGTACCTGCGAGCGGTCTCTCGGCTCAACGCCCTGACGCATTCTGCGTAACCCCGAAGGCCCGCGTAACGCGATGTTCACACCCGGGGCAGCCCTGTAACAGCGGGGAAACAAACCTCACGCATGCGCGAAACGGCGCGTCGTCACACTGAAGCTCTCAATTACTTCGGATGTGAGGTTTTCCTATGGATGCTCCCGGCAACATCTCGTGGGCGATCACCGCGACAGCGCTGGTCCTGCTCATGACGCCCGGCGTCGCCTTCTTCTACGGCGGTCTCGTCAAGGCGAAGAGCGTCGTCAGCATGATGATGATGAGCTTCGGCTCGATCGGTCTTGTCGCCGTGCTGTGGATTCTCTTCGGCTTCTCGATGAGCGCCGTCGACAGCCCGACCGCCTTCGCCGGCAACCCGTTCGCCGACTTCGGGCTCTCCAGCCTGGCGTCCGGTGAGGGCTCGAACGTCGCCCTCCTCGGCGTCGCCTACGGTGCGACCTTCGCGATCATCACCGTCGCGCTGATCTCCGGCGCGATCGCGGACCGCGCCAAGTTCGGCAGCTGGCTGATCTTCGCCGGAATCTTCGCCACGGTCGGCTACTTCCCGGTCGCCGCGTGGGTCTGGGGTGGCGGTTGGATCATGAACCTCGGCACCACGCTCTTCGGTGAGGACAGCGGGATCGGCGTCATCGACTATGCCGGCGGCACCGCGGTGCACATCAACGCCGGTGCGGCCGCTCTGGCTCTGGCGCTGGTCCTCGGCAAGCGCATCGGCTTCCAGAAGGGCATCCTCAAGCCGCACAACGTGCCACTGACACTGCTCGGCGCCGCACTGCTGTGGTTCGGCTGGTTCGGCTTCAACGCCGGTGCGGAGTGGCTGGCGGAGGACATGGGCGGCGTCGGCCTCATCGGCCTGAACACCCTCGGAGCCACGGCTGCAGCGATCCTCGGCTGGATCCTGGTGGAGAAGATCAAGGACGGCAAGCCCACCTCGGTCGGCGCTGCTTCCGGTGCGGTCGCGGGTCTCGTCGCCATCACCCCGGCGTGTGCCAACCTGACGCCCGGCTGGGCACTGCTGCTCGGCGCCCTCGCTGGTGTGGTCTGCGCCCTCGCGATCGAACTGAAGTTCCGTCTCGGCTTCGACGACTCGCTCGACGTGGTCGGCATCCACCTCGTCGGCGGACTCATCGGCACCCTGTACCTCGGCTTCTTCGCCAGCGAGACCGGCCTGTTCGTCGGTGGCGACGCCCGTCAGCTCGCGGTGCAGGTCATCGCGGCGCTCGGTGTCCTGATCTACTCCTTCGTGGTCGCATTCATCATCGGCTTCGCCATCGAGAAGACGATCGGATTCCGTGTCACGAACGAGGACGAGATCGCCGGTGTCGACCAGGTCGTGCACGGCGAGGAGGGCTACGCACTCGCCGACGCATGATCTGCGGTTAGGGTGACCGTGTGAGCAAGACCAACGGCATCCTGACAGCACTCGCGGACATCCTGCTCAAGGCAGTGGGATCCGGCCGGGCGTCTCGGACGACAGATCCGAGACGCCCGGACGCGCGTCTGCGCACAGCGCAGGAGCGCACCCCATCCGTTCCCTCGGAGGGGTCGGCGCACGACCGCGGCACCGAGACCGTGCGTATCGATCCGGGCCGGATCCGCGACCTCCAGGTCGCGTATTCACCCCAGCGGGACGGAGCTCCGGATGCGGGCGAGATCGTCTGGACCTGGGTCCCGTACGAGGAGAACGACGGACGCGGCAAAGATCGACCCGTTCTCGTGATCGGACGCGAATCGGCGGACCGCGTGTATGCCGTGCGCATGACGAGCAAGCCGCATGACGGCGATCGCGACTACCTGTCGATCGGCGCGGGTGCGTGGGATTCGCAGGGGCGTGAGTCGTGGGTCGACGTCGAGCAGCTGTACAGCGTGCACGAGCGAGGACTGCGGCGGGAGGCCGCCGTCCTCGACAGGCGCCGTTACGACCGGGTCGGAGCCGCTCTCACGCGGCTGTACGGGTGGTCTGTCGCGGGGTGAGAGCGGGGAATGCCTGGAGGACCATCTCGACGAGCTCGGACAGCGGTCGAGTCAGGGGGTCTGTCGCAGGGAGACCCGTGTCGAGCTCGATCTCGTCGATCGCTCCGGCCAGCTGATCCGCGGAGAGGTTCTCGTGGTTCACGGTCACCCCGATCACGCGAGTGTCGGCGAAGGCCTCGATCAGAGCGATCTCGCTCGTGACGGTCGGCATCGCGACCATCGGGAAGTCGCCCAGGACCGTGCGACCAGGTGCATGCTGCACGATCACTCCCTCGGGTTGGCTGCCGCGGAGGATGTGCGCCGAAGTGATGTAGGCCGGGTGGCTGAGCGCGCCCTGGCCTTCGACGATGATCACGTCGGGGTTCTCGCCCTCGAACGCGGCGACCACCTGATTCTCGACCTCGCCCGAGCAGAACTGCGGCACGAGTGCGTCGAGCGCGACGCCGTAGCGACCGCCCTGGATGATCGTGGTCTGTCCAGTGCCGACCATGACGGCATGGATGCCGCGCTCATTGAGCGCACGGACGAGGATCGTCGCCGTCGTGCGCTTGCCGATCGCACCGTCGGTGCCGAGGATCGTGATGCGTGGGCAGGTCACATCGAAGATGCGGCCGGAGAAGAGGTGGAGGTCCTTCTTCTCCTTCGGCCGACGGATGTCGGTGATGGTCACCCCGGCGAGCAGGGCGGCCGCCACGAACTCCGCATCGTCCGTGAGGAACTCGTGCAGACCGTTGATGATGTGCATGCCGCGGGCGATGCCGTCCAGCAGAACCGTGCGCTGGTCGGCTGAGAGCAACCCGTCGGCGGGAGCGACTCCGCAGATCAGGTAGTCGGGGACGTGACCGGCGTGCGCGATCGCCGTGGCGAGGCCGCCGAGGATCGGGATGCCGTTCCCGGTGCCGTCCAACAGCATCCCGGCGTCCGCGCCGGCGTGCGTGCTGTCGATGACGCTGAGGATCTCGTACTTCTCGGAGTGGCGGACGAGTCCGTTCGCGGTCTTGCCGTCCTGCTCGCCGAACTGGCCTTCGCAGTACACGATCGCCGTGGTGCCGACGGGGAGAGCGACAGGCTCTGCCCACGCGTGCGCAGGGTCGATGGAAGAGGGAACTGACGGGGTGGGCATGACGCTCCTCGGTCTCACACAGAGGAGGCGACGGAGAACGAAATGACCCAGAAGGGCCGTTGGTCGACGAGAAGTCTTCCCTGATGCCGGCAAGATACCGGCACGCTCACCGTAGCAGTGCTCGCTGGGACCGGGCCGTGTATACGAAGGCACCTATCCCCGGCTCGCGAACAGGCGGGATCGGCTCAAAACCGCGAGGTGATGCAATCCGATCCCTCACGGGCTTCGAACCAGTGATGAGTCGCATCCAGCGGCGACATACAAGGAGGAATCATGCGTTTCATCCCCACCAAGGTCCACGGAGCCCTCGACTACATCGTCGGCATCGCGCTGATCGCCGCGCCCTGGCTGTTCGGCTTCGCGAGCATGGGCGGAGCGGCGGTGATCATCCCGATCGTCCTCGGCGTCGGGCTGATCGTGTACAGCCTGTTCACGAAGTACGAATGGGGTCCCTTCGGCGTCATCCCGATGCCGGTCCACCTCGTGTTCGACATCGTCGCCAGCCTGTTCCTGGCCCTTTCTCCGTGGATCTTCGGTTTCGCGGGCGAGGCGCTCAATGTCTGGCTCCCGCACGTCGTCGTGGGTGCCGCCGTGATCGTCGTCGTGATCTTCTCGCAGCCGCAGCCCGCGAACGCTCGGGGCCGCGTCGCGACCGCCTGATCGACTCCCGGACGCGATGCCGGGCGACTGGACTTGCCGAAGCAGTCGCCCGGCATCGTCATGCGTGCCTACGGGAGCTCGTCGGTGCCCTGCAGTGCGCGGCTCAGCCAGCGCGCATAGAGCGTCCACGGGTCGCCCTCGCGTCGGAGCGCGGCGACATGCGCCCGTAACTCCGCAGTGAGGGTGAACCACTCACCGCCCTCGCGTACCGCGGCGAACTCGCGGTGGCGCTGCTGCTCGACGGAGCGGTCGCCGCGTTCGAATGCGAGCAGCTCCTGGTGTCGGATGCTCGCGAGGCGCTGCCGCGGGCGTCTGCTGGTGCCGATCTTCACTCGCTCGTCGTAGCGGATGTAGTACACGACGTCGACGCGGGGGAGAGGGAGGTCGGTGTCGGGGGAATCGCCGTAGCGCCATCCGCAATCGGCGCAGCACCAGGCGCCGTCGATCCGCACTCCCTGCATGCTGCCGCAGAGCGCACAGGGGCTCGGAAGGGCGCGTTTCGTCGGCACCGAAGCAGACTACGCGCGCCCTCCGACACCCGGATCGGTCTCAGCCGGCGTGCACGAGGATCTTCGCCCCGGCACCGCCGCGCAGCGCGTGGATCGCGTCGACGACGTTCTCGAGCGGGGTCTCCTGCACCCAGCCGGTCGTGTCGTAGACCCCACGGGACATGGCCTCGATCACGGCGTCGAAGTCCTCGGGAAGATACGCGAGCGCGCCGGCGATCTCGGTCTCGGCCATCACCAGCTGCGTGGGGAGGAAGTCCATCGTGCGCTCGTGGATGGCGACCACCACGACGCGGCCGCCGGGGACCAAGTTGGCCAGCGACGAACTGATGGCTGCGCCCACTCCCGCCGCGTCGAAGGCGACGTCGACGCCTTCGCCGTCCGTCAAGGAGGCGACGGCGGCGGCGAGATCCTCGTTCACCGGGTCGACCACGGTGGCGCCGAGGGCTGCGATGATGGCGCGACGCTCCGCACTGGGCTCCGAGACGAGCACACGCTCGACGCCGCGGGCCCGCAGGGCGAACCACACGCCGATGCCGATCGGTCCGGCGCCTGCGATGAGCGCGGTACCGCCCGACTCGACGCCACTGCGGGAGACCGCATGCCACGCGACCGACATCGGCTCGACGAGGGCGCCCATGCGCAGATCGACGTTTTCCGGCAGCACGTGCAGCTTCGTCGCGTCGACGGTCGTGAACTCCGCCATGCCGCCACCGTCGGAGCTGAGCCCGTGGAAGCCGATCTTCTGGCAGGCGTTGAACATGCCGCGACGGCAGGCGGGGCATTCGCCGCAGTAGTAGATGGGCCAGACGGCCACCCGGTCGTCCACCGCGACGCCGGTCACGCCCTCGCCGAGCTCGACGACCGTGCCGGAGAACTCGTGGCCGAGGATCTGAGGCAGTGTCGAGCCCGTCACGGGGTGCGGGTGGTCGAGGTCGAGCCCCGCGGCCTCGGGGGAGTAGTAGACGTGGAGGTCGGATCCGCAGATCCCCGCATACGCGTTGCGCAGCTTGACCTGTCCTCGTCCCGGGGTGGGCTCGGGGACCTCTTCGATGCGCAGATCTTCCTTGGCGTGGAACAGTGCGGCCTTCATTGTGTTCTCTCCTTGTCCGGTGGCCGTCATCGCAGCCACCACTCCGGTGACGCCGCGAGGATCAGCCTCACGGCGCGGTCGATGTCGTCGTCGTCGCTCCGCAGCCACTCCTCGATGGCGCCGACGGTGCCCGCAGCGGCGTATGCCACAGCGATCCGCATCGCGGACGGATCGTCCGCGAAAACGGGAGGAACGATCTCCGAGTGCAGCTCGGCCCACAGCAGCAGACCGGAACGGATGGATGCCTCCAGGTTGCTGCGGACCGGGGCGGCCAGCAGGGGCTGCATCGCCCCGCGGTACACCGAGGCCCGTCGGCGGATGTGCTCCAGGAGGGCTCGTTCACCATCGCCGATGGCATCGGTCTGCGGCAGGATCTCCATGGCGGAGTCGATTTCGGCGGAAAGCGCGTCGGCGAGAAGCTGCACCGGACTCTCCGCGTGCCGGTAGAAGGTGTCTCTGGTGACACCCGCCGCTGCACAGATCGCGGAGACGGTGACATCGGCGACCGGCATCGCTCCGGCGAGTTCGAGCACCGCATGACGGAGACTCTCCCGTGAACGTCGCGACCTCGCATCCATGCACCCAGTCTATCTGACAGTTGTCAGATAAAGACCTCTTCTGCGTCGTGGATCACGCGCCTAGTCTCGAAGGAAGCGGGAGTTCGCGTCTGCCGGCGAAGGCGACCGTGACGACCAGTGCGGCGAGGGGAGCGGAGATGGTGGACGGGTCCCGGCGCGGCCCGATCGCGTGGATCGTCGTGTCGGCCCTGTCGATCGCTCTTGCGGCGTGTGCACCGACGGCTGCACCCCCGTCGCCCTCGAGGCTTCCCGATGCCTCGGGATCGGTCCCCGCCGGAACCGAGACGACGATCGTCGAGAATCTGGCGGCGCCGTGGTCGATCGCCTTCCACGACGGGGTGGCGCTGATCAGCGAACGCGACAGCGCCCGGATCGTCGAGGTGTCGGACGACGGCGATGTCCGCGAAGTCGCGGTGGTCGACGGCGTCGAACCGGGTGGCGAAGGCGGCTTGCTCGGAATCGCCGTGCACGAGCGTTATCTGTACGCGTACTCCACCGGTGCGGACGAGAACCGCGTGCAGCGCTTCCCCCTCACCGGGTCGCCCGGCTCCCTCGGCCTCGGCGCGCCGGAGACGATCCTCGACGGCCTGGCCGCTGCGTCGAATCACAACGGCGGTCGTATCGCGTTCGGCCCCGACGGCACGCTGTACGTGACGGTGGGTGACGCGGGGGACCGGGAGAGTGCCCAGGATCCGGGGTCACTGTCGGGCAAGATCCTCCGCATAACCCCCGACGGCAAGGTCCCGGCAGACAACCCCATCGCGGGATCGCCCGTCTACAGCCTCGGTCACCGCAATCCGCAGGGGCTGGCGTGGGACGAGGGCGGGACGCTGTATGCGAGCGAGTTCGGGCAGGACACCTGGGATGAGCTGAACGTCATCGAACCCGGCGGGAACTACGGATGGCCCGTCGTCGAAGGCATTGCGGATCGCGACGAGTTCATCGACCCGGTCCAGCAGTGGGCGCCGGATGTCGCCAGTCCGAGCGGCATGGCGATCGCGGAAGGCGCGGTCTTCATCGCGAACCTGCGGGGTGAACGGCTACGTGAGGTGCCGTTGGGTGATCTCTCGTCGTCCGCCGAGCACTTCACCGACGCCTACGGACGGCTTCGTGATGTCGTGGTCGCCCCCGACGGTGCGCTGTGGGTGCTCACGAACAACACCGACGGTCGCGGCGATCCCGGAGACGGCGACGACCGCGTCATCCGTGTGCCGCTCGAGTAGCCCCGGTCGCGTCCGCGCCCCAGGAAGCGAGGAGTCGGAGTCGTTCGGCGGAGGGTGAGCCGGGCTCAGCGCTGTAGATCAGCATCACCTGGCCCGGTTCGGCCGTGAGCGCGAGCTCTTCGTAGACGAGGGTCAACTCGCCGACGACCGGATGAGTGAAGCGCTTGATGCCCGAACCGTGCGTGCGCACGTTGTGCGCCGCCCAGAGTGTGCGGAATGCCTCACTGCGTGTGGAGAGCTCGCCGACGAGGTCCTGGATGCCCTTGTCGTGCGGGTCGCGGCCCGCCTCGGCACGGATGACGGCGACACACATCTCGGCGAAGAGGTCCCAATCCGGGTAGAACTCGCGTGCCGCAGGATCGAGGAACTGGAATCGGGCGAGGTTGGGCACCCGCCCGCCGTCGCCGATCACCGGCGAATAGAAGGCGCGGCCGAGCGCATTCGTGGCGATGAGGTTCTGCCGCTGGTCGCGGACGAACGCCACCGCTTCTGTAACGGAGTCGAGTGCCCACTGCAGGCTGGGTCGCGGAGCTCCCGCCTTCGCCGTGCGGCGTCGAGCGCGTCCGGAAGAGGGGATGCCGTCTGCGGCGCGAGCCAGATCCAGCAGGTGCGCATGCTCGGCATCGTTGAGCTGGAGCGCGCGCGACAGCGCCTCCAGGACCGAGGAGGAGGCGCCGGCGATGGCACCGCGTTCGAGCTTGGAGTAGTACTCGACGGAGACTCCGGCGAGAAGCGCGACCTCACTGCGACGCAATCCGTCGACACGTCGGTTGCTTCCGGCGGTGAGACCGGCTGCCTCCGGGGTGACGCGGGCTCGCCGGGTCATCAGGAACTCGCGGACCTCTGCTCGATTGTCCATCAGGTCAGCGTAGATCCGATGCGCGCGGGAAGGGACGCCCTGAGAGGGCACCTCTCGGTGTCACGGGTGGTCCGGCGACCTCGCGATCTCCGGCGGCCGGTCCGCCCGCGGTGACGACGGGTTCCCCGTCGGTACGCCCTTCGTCCGGGACTCCCGCCCTTCGGGGGACCGGTGGACGCTGGAATCCATGACACCACCTGTCGCGCTCTCTCGGCGGCTCCTGCCCGCACTGCTTCTGGTCCTGACCGTGTTCGGTCCGATCTCGATGGACCTCTACCTCCCGGCTCTTCCTGCGCTCACTCGCGACCTCGGCTCGGCGACTTCCGTCGCGCAGCTCACGGTCACGGCGTGCCTCATCGGACTCGCGGTCGGACAGCTGACGGCGGGACCGCTGTCGGACCGGCTCGGGCGGCGTCGCGTCCTGCTGGTCGGCATCGCTGCGTACGCGGTGACATCGCTTCTCTGTGCGTTCAGCCCGACGGTCGAGTTCCTGATCGTCGCTCGCCTGGTCCAAGGGCTTGCCGGCGGCGTCGGCATCGTCATCGCCAATGCCGCGGGACGCGACGTGTACGCGGGTGGTCAGCTGATCCGCTTCTACGGGCGCCTCACGGTCGTCGGCGGGTTGGCGGCGATCATCGGGCCACTGCTCGGGGGCGTGCTCACGGCTTTCACCGATTGGCGGGGCCTGTTCGTCTTCCTCGCCATCGCCGGCGTCGCGATCCTGGCTGCCACGGTGTTCCTCTTCGGGGAGACGTTGCCGGTCGAGCAGCGCAGCTCAGGAGGCCTCCGCAACGCGCTGCACGACTTCCGTACTCTGCTGAGCGACCGGGTCTTCCTGGGAGCCGTCCTGAATCAGGGCTTCCTCTATGCGGCCCTGTTCGCCTACCTCGCCGGTGCGACGTTCGTACTGCAGGACGTGTACGGGCTCACACCGCAGGGATATGCCGCAGCCTTCGGTGCGAACTCCGCCGGGTTCATGGTGTGCGGGTACCTTGCCGGTCGCGCGGCGGAACGGTGGAGCGTGAGGGGCACTCTCGCGGTCGGAGTCGTCGTCACGGCGGCCGGCGCGCTCGGACTGCTGCTGGCAGGTCTGACGCTGCTGCCGATGTGGGCCGTGCTCGCCGCGCTGTTCACACTCGCCGGCGGAGTGGCCATCGCCTCGCCGCCCGCGACCACCATCGCGCTCAGCGAGTACCCGCAGTCGGCGGGGACGGCCTCGTCGCTCCTGGGCGTGGCGCGATTCGGGTTCGGCGGCATCGCGGCACCGTTCGTCGGCATCGCGGGTGCGTCGAGCATTCTGCCGCTCGGGATCGTGACGACGGTCTCGGCCGCGCTGGCCGGCCTGTCGTACGTCTTGCTGGTGCGGACTCGGCGCGCGGCTGTTCTGCCTGCATCCGGGAGCGAGCTCGCGGCGAGGCACTGATCCGCGCTGCGATCCTCAGCGAGGCCGCGTCCGGGGGAGGGGAGCGGAAGCTGGACGCCGGGCTGTGAATGTCGGAAGCCCCGCACACCGGGAGGTGTGCGGGGCTTCTCTGGTGGGCGATACCGGACTCGAACCGATGACCTCTTCCGTGTGAAGGAAGCGCGCTACCAACTGCGCCAATCGCCCATACCCGTGGGGTACGTCAACCGATACTACCCGACGCTCAGAGGCCGTACGGACCACTCTGTGAGACACGCGCGAGATTCGCTGCGGGTTTGGCGGAGGGGGAATCTTCGGCTAATGTTTCATGAGTGCCCGGGACAACCGGGAACGAAATGCGGATGTAGCGCAGTTGGTAGCGCACAACCTTGCCAAGGTTGGGGTCGCGAGTTCGAGTCTCGTCATCCGCTCGAGTGCAGAGGATCTTCTTCGGAAGACTCTTCGCACGTGGGGTCAATCCACACGGTGGCGTGGCCGAGCGGCTAGGCACCGGCCTGCAAAGCCGTTTACACGGGTTCGAATCCCGTCGCCACCTCACGGTAAAACTGAATAGCCCCAACGGGCGCGATTGGCGCAGCGGTAGCGCGCTTCCCTGACACGGAAGAGGTCACTGGTTCGATCCCAGTATCGCGCACAGACAAACCCCCGGTCTTCCGGGGGTTTTTTCGTGCCCGGGAGCTGCTGCCCGGGCGTGCCCCTCGCATCGGTTCACCTGTCGGACGGATTCCCTGGGCGGCGGCCGTAGCACGGGGTTTCTCCCGACGGGTGTGCACGCTCCCTACGGGCGTACCGGCGGACACCTGATCCCGGCGACTCGGTCTCCGGAACCAGGCGTCCGCACCGTTCACGCCCGGATCATCGTCCCCTCAAAAGAGTGTCCCCGATGAACCCGCCCTCCGTGCAGCCGGGCGGGATCGCGAACACGGCGGACCCGATCGGGGTCGTCCATTCGTTGAGGAGGTCGAGTTCGTCGAGGCGCCGCTGCATCGGGATGAACTGCCGTTCGATGTCAGCCTGGAACGAGACGAACAGCAGCCCGGATTCCGAGACCTCCGCACCGGCCGGCCGCTCGTCGTAGTTGTACGCGCGTCGGAAGATGCGCTCGGCCCCTTCGCCGCGGGCGCGCCGGATGTGCGCGAACTGCGGGATGACCGGGAAGCCGATCGCGGTCTTCGCCTCGAAATCTGGTTCGTCGAACTCCTCGCGACCTGTGAGGGGGGCGCCGTTGGCGAGTGTTCTGCCCACCGAAGCATCGCGTCCGCTCCGGTCGAGGCGGTCCCACTTGTCGAGGCCCATCCGGATTCTGCGGATCACCATCCCGGTGCCGCCGGCGAGCACTCCCTCGTCGATCCACACGACGCGATCGAAGTCCTCGGTGCCGGGCTGCGGGTTGGTGGTCCCGTCCACCTGTCCGAACAGATTGCGCATGGTCGTTCCGGGCCGCTCCGTCCCATAGGCGCGACGGAATCCCTGCTGGGTCCAGCGGATGCTCGCGAAGCCGCGCGCGTCCTTCAGCAGCATTCGCGTGGCGTGCGCCACCGTCAGGGGATCGTCGCCGGCGATCTGCAGCAGGAGGTCGCCGTCCGAGAAGTCCGGGCGCAGCCGATCCACACCGAACGCGGGGAGGGGCGCGAGCCATGCGGGGGTCGAACCTCCCGCTCGCCCGACGAAGCCCGGGCCGACGCCGAACGTGATCGTGAGGCGCGCCGGCGACGAGGCGAGTTCCGGCTCGGAGTCGGCGAGGGCGGGGAGCCCTTGCGTGAGGCGCGCCGCGTCGTCGGTCAGGAGTCGCATGAGTCGGGCGAGGGCATCTCGGTCGACATCGTCGTGGAGGTCCAGGCCGACGAAGACGCCGTGGGCCTGGGCAGCGGTGTCGATACCGGCCTGATGGGCGCCGAAGAACGGCACGGTCTCGTCTCCGTTCATCGGCACGGATGCGGGTTCCGGCGTGGCGTCCGGTCGATTCAGGGCGAGGTCCGCTCCGACGGCCGCGACCGCGCCGACACCGGCGACAGCTCCTCCGAGGAGGAACTGCCGCCGGGTCGACCCGGTGCGGGGGGAGCGGGCGCCCTCAACGGGCGCCGTCATCAGTGATCCATACCGTCGTGCTCGTCGCCGCCCTCGTAGTTCTCGTTCGCGCCCGAGTAGTCCTTCACGGGGGCGGTGAACTCGTAGGTGGAGTCGTCATCGAACGTGAGGGTGAAGGAGACATCGGTTCCCGCGGCGAGCGGGCCGGTCAGGTCCATCATCATGATGTGGTTCGCCCCCGGCTCCAGCGCGAGCTGCCCGCCGGCGGGGATCACGAATCCGCCGTCGATCTCGCGCATCACCATCTCGCCGGCGTCGTTCTCGACCGTCTCGTGCAACTCGAGCATGGTCGAGGCCGCAGAGGTGACGGAAACCACGGTCGCATCGTGGTCGCCCGTGTTGACGAGGGTCCCGAACGCGGCGGACATGCCTTCGTCGGCGGACTTCACCCAGGCGTCTTCGATCCTGACGACGTCACCGGCGGGGCGGCTCTCGGTCTCGACCGGTGCCGCCTCCGGAGTGCACCCCGTCAGAGCGAGGAGCGAGACCGCGATCACGGCCGCGAGTCGGGGGAGGTTTCTGGTGGTGTTCACAACGGTGCCTTTCACAGATCATCTGCCGCAGGGCCGCCGGTCTCCGGCGGTACGGCTGCCGTCCGAGGACGGCGGAGGAATCGAATGAGCGCGAGGATCAGAACGGCTGTGGCCGCCCCGCCCGCGCCGATGAGCAGCACTCTGAGCGCGCCGCCCGATTCTGCGTTCTGATCCGCCTGCTCCGAGGCGTCCGCGGTCGCGGCCGTCGCATCGCCGGTGTCCGATGTCTGTGCCATCGGATCGGCGTCCCCCACAGTGAAGGGGATGACCCCCGCGATGGGGTGACCGTCTTCCGAGACGACCTGCCAACGCACCTGGTAGCCGCCGGTCGGCAGCCCGGGTGCGAGCGACGCGGTGACCGTGCGTCCGGCCACTGTGACGTCGCCGGCGACCCAGTCCTCGCCCGAAGCATCGACGACCAGGACGACGGCCCCGGTCAGAGACTCATCGAGCACGAGGAGCTCGCCCGAGAACGTCATCGTGATGTCCTCCGGCGGGGTCGTCAATCGTTCGTCGGCAGCGGGTGTGCTGGAGATCAGCTGGTCGTGGGCGGACGCGGGCGTCGCGATCGCGAGGGTCGCGATCGTCGCCAACGCCAGCCCGGCCGCGATCCTGCGGACAGGGGACATGGGAATGGCCTCTCATCGGACGTCGCCGGAGCGACGAGCGTGCATGCGTTCAGAGCCCGCGCGCATCGAATGCGCGCGGCGGGACACAACACTCGGCCGGGACCGGCCGAGGATGCGGATCAGATCGCCGCGGTGAGAGGTGGGGCTCGGCCGCGCAGAGTCGCGAGGAGAACCAGATCGGATGCGTGCGCGACATCGAACCGGCCGTGGAGTCGGTGGGCGACGCGAAGAGCCGGAAGAGTCAGCACCTGATCGGCACGACGTCGTACCCACCGCACCAGCTGGACCGCGAGGTCGCGCAGCGCGAGCAGCAGGCGTTCGCCGCGGTACATCGCGGCCACGGTCAGCAGACCGGCGAGCGCGTGCCCGAGCCACATCGAGGCGTCAGCGGTGGCGACTTCGGGGATGCCGTTCACCGCCGGCAGCATGAGGGGTGTGCCGTGCACGTGCGGCGTCGAGACGCCGGACGGGGTGACCGTGCCGAGGACGAAGAGCACATGGAACAGGAACTGACTTGCGGCGACGGAGATGCCGAGGCGGATCAGCGACAACGAGCGGCCCGCGAGCAGCACGCTGATCATGAACGAGAAGACCCAGGGGACGAGGATGCCGACGGCACCGGGCATCTGCCCTCCGCCGGAGACGTGACCGGCCAGTGCGACGAAGATCGCGAGTGACGAGGCAGCGAAGCCGCGGACGACGGCTGGCTTCCTGGACTCGGTCACGGTTCCAGTCTGGCATGACCTCCGCGACGTCACCGGCGGCTTCGACCGATCGTCCTGGAATCGCCACGGTGCTGTCACCGCGTCTCCTGGACTGTGCCCCCACCCACCGAAGAATGGGCAGGATTCGCGTTCGACCAGTGAGCCGGGAGTCCGAGTCTCACGTCATCCGTTGAGGTGAGTCGTCGCGCTGTTCGGCGCCCGTGCGGGGGAGATGGAGGCGGCCGGGAGCACTGTCCTGGGGCCGCCCAGCGCGCGGAGCGCGTACAGGATGGTCGCGAGGTCGACGAGTTCCTGGACGAGCGCCCCGACGACAGCGGGGATGAGCCCGGTCATCGCGACGATCATGAGTCCGATGCTCAACCCGATGCCGATCCAGATCGCGGTGAGAGCGACCCGCAGCGTGTGACGACCGATCGAGACGGCGTCGACGAGCTTCGCCAGCGAATCGACGAGGATCACGACGTCGGCGGCATCGCCAGCTGCCGTCGCGCCCTTGGCTCCCATGGCGACGCCGATGTCCGCGGCGGCCAGGACGGGTGCGTCGTTGACGCCGTCGCCGACCATCATGACCGGGCGCGGTTGCAGCTCAGCGGCGAGAGCGACCTTCTCGGGCGGCAGCAGTTCAGCGTGGACCTCGGAGATGCCCACCTGATGAGCCACCGACTCCGCCGTCGGGCCGACATCGCCCGTGAGCATGACGATGCGATCCACCTCGTGTGTGCGCAGCCACGCGATGACAGCCGCTGCTTCGGGCCGCGGATGGTCGGCGAGGACGAGCACCCCGGCGAAGCGACCGTCGACCGCGACGTATGCTGCGGCCTGGCTCAGCTCGAGCGTCGCCCGCGCCGTGTCGGGCGCGAGAGCCGCCACGTAAGCGGGCTTGCCCACCACCACCTCTCTTCCGTCGATCTCGGCGACGACACCGTTCGTGGCCTCCTCGCGAGCTTCGGCGGCGCCGAGGAGCGTGATTCCGCGCGCCTCTGCTGCGCGGCGGATCCCCTCGGCGAGCACGTGCGTCGAGTACTGCTCCGCCGAGGCGGCGAGCTGCAGGACCTCATCCGCGCCGAAGCCGTTCGCGGGCCGGACGTCGACGAGCTCCGGTCGGCCCTGAGTGAGCGTGCCCGTCTTGTCGAACGCGGCCGACCGCACACGGGCGATCAGCTCGATGACGGCCCCTCCCTTCATGATCACGCCTGTCTTCGCCGCACGCGAGAGGCCGCCGAGGAACGCGACCGGGGCAGCGATCAGGAGCGGGCAGGGAGTCGCGAGCACGAGGACTTCGGCGAATCGGGATGCCTCGCCCGATACGGCCCAGGCCGTCCCTGCCAGAACGAGTGACACCGCGGTGAATGGAATCGCGAAGCGGTCGGCCAGGCGGACCACCGGCGCATGGGAGTCTTCCGCGGCGTGCACGAGCGCCACGATCTGCTGATACTGGCTGTCCGCGCTGCTGCGGACGGCCCGGATCCGCACGGCACGGCTTCCGTTGATGGACCCGGACAGCACCTCGTCTCCGGATTCACGTGACACGGGCATGCTCTCACCGGTCAACGAAGACTCATCGAACGTGCCTGACGACGTGAGGAGCTCGCCGTCGACCGGGACGATCTCCGACGGGCGCACGAGGAGTACGGCGCCGACGGCGACCTCGTCGACGGGCACATCCCTGACCTCATCCGACTCCGCGGACTCCGCGTGCACGAGCACGTGTGCGATGCGCGGAGACCGATCCAGCAGAGCCGAGAGGTCACGCTTCGCTCGACGGCCGGCGAAGTCCTCGAGGGCCTCTCCGCCGGAGAGCATGAGCACGATGATGAGCGAGGCGATGTACTCGCCGACGGCCAGCGTCGCCACCATCGCGACCACCGCCAGGATGTCGAGGCCGACATGGCCGCGGAGTACGTCGCGCACCATTCCGACGAGGGTCCAGACGACGAACACCGCCACGTAACCGGTGGCGACCCAACGTCCGAGGGCCGGGGCATCGACCGCGTGGAGGACCAGCACGCTCACGAACACGAGGACGGTCGTCGTGATCGCCGGATATCGCCAGAGCACGCGGAGAAACCTCATGCCCCAGCTTCCCGCGTATCGGTGCGCACGTCCACCGCGCCGGAACGAATCGCGAGCGCGAGACGCGGCGATTCCGCGCGCCTCACCGGCCCCGTCCCACCCGATAGTGTGTGGGCAACAGAGTAGCGAGGAGCCCCGGATGAGTGCCCAGATCGTCGATGTCGACAACTTCACGCGGGTAGAAACCGACACGATGATCGACCGGATGCTCCCGATCATCGGCGGGGTGGGCGTGTTCCACCACGACCGTGCGCTCCCGCCCCTGGAGCAGCAACCGGTGATTCGACAGAACCGCGACACGCTCTATTCGGTCGCGATCATCGATCTCAGTGGGGGCCCCGTCACCCTCACACTGCCGGAGGTCGGAGACCGGTACGTCTCGGTCATGATCATCAACCAGGATCACTACATCAACCGTGTCTTCCATCGGGCAGGCTCCTATCCCCTCACGATCGAGGAGTTCGAGACCCCGCACGTCATCGCTGCGGCACGCATCCTCTTCGACCCGGCAAGTCCGAGCGACCTCGAAGCGGTGAATGCGATCCAGGATCAGATCACTCTCACCGCGAGCGGCACTCAGGAGTTCTCTCACCCCGAATACGACCACGACAGCTACGTCGAGGTTCGCGAAGCCCTGCTCGTGCTGGGCAAGACGATGGGTGGACTGTCGGGATGCTTCGGATCGAAGGAAGACGTCGACCCCGTGCGTCACCTGGTCGGCACGGCGCTCGGCTGGGGTGGCCTTCCCGATGCGGAGGCGTCGTACATCAACATCGACCCCAAGCTTCCCGTCGGCCGCTACACCATGACCTTCCGAGACGTGCCCGCCGACGCGTTCTGGTCGGTCAGCGTCTACAACGCGGCCGGCCACTTCGAACCCGGGCCGATCGGCGCCACGAACGTCAACTCCGTGTTCGCCACCAAGAACGAGGACGGATCGACCACCGTGCGCCTCGGCGACCACGGCGACGATGCCGCGAACTCCATTCCCCTCCCGGAGGGCTGGAACCTCCTGATCCGGCTCTACCGGCCGCGTCTCGGTGAGCTCGCCTCATGGAAGGTGCCGGAGATCATCGCCGGCTGACCACACCCCGGCGGTGCAGACCTCGCCGTCTTCGAGCATCAGGAAGGCGCTCGTGGCGCCCGCTTGACCTCGTCGTACGCCGCGAGCGCGGCCTTCCTGGTCTCACCGAGGTCGACGATCGGTTCGGTCGGTGCTTCGGAGGCCCACTGCGAGATGTAGAGCCCCTGCGGGTCGAACTTCTTCGCCTGCAGCTCGGGATTGAAAACGCGGAAGTACGGGGCCGCATCGGCACCGGAGCCCGCCACCCATTGCCAGTTGAACGGGTTGTTGGCCTCGTCGGCGTCGACGAGCGTGTCCCAGAACCACTCCTCGCCGAGTCGCCAGTCGATCAGCAGGTTCTTCACGAGGAAGGAGGCCACGACCATCCGGACGCGGTTGTGCATGTAGCCCGTGTGCCAGAGCTCCCGCATTCCCGCATCCACCAGCGGCACTCCGGTCTCGCCGTGCTGCCAGGCCTCCAGGTGCGCTGGGTCGAGGGGTGGCCACGGGAAGGCGTCGAACTCGCGACGCAGATTTCGGGTCGCGAGGTCGGGGGAGTGATAGAGCGTGTGCCAGGCGAACTCCCGCCAACCGAGCTCGGAGAGGAATCCGCCGGCACCGTCCACGCCGACGGCCTCGTGCCAGACCGTGAAGGGGCTGATCTCTCCCCAGCGCAGCCGCGGGGAGAGCAGCGAGGTCGCACCGGCAGCGGGTTCGTCGCGCGCGCGGTCATACGAGGGGAGGTCGTGAGCGAGGAACTCCGTGAGGCGTCGCCGGGCGGCGGGTTCCCCAGGCTCCCAGGTGTCGCGCAGGCCCCCGGCCCAATCCGGCCGGGTGGGCAGCAGATCCCAGTCGTCGAGAGCATCGGAGGCGGGGACATGATCCGGGCCATCGACTGTCCGTGGCTCCGGAAGCGGCGCGCGTGGTGCCGGCAGCGCGAGACACGCGCGCCAGAACGGGGTGAAGACGGAATAGTGCGTGCCGCTGCCGGTCGTCACGGTCCTCGGCTCGTGCAGCAGGGATGCTGCGAAGGACGCGACCTCGAGCCCCTCGGCCCGGAGTGCCGACTTCAGCGATGAGTCGATCTCGCGCTCGGCGCCCCCGTACCGTCGGTTCCAGAATACGGCGCCGGCGCCGACATCCGCCACCGCCTCGCGGACGACGTGCCCTGCGGCGCCGCGACGCAGCACGAGTGCCCCGCCGCGCTCACGGAGACGCTCGTCGAGCGATGCCAGCGAGTGGTGCAGCCACCAGCGGGCTGCGCCGCCGAGGGGGCGGATGCCCGGCGACTCCTCGTCGAGCACATAGAGCGCGATGACCGGTTCACCTCGATCGATCGCGGCGCGCAACGCCGGATTGTCGGCGAGGCGGAGGTCGTCGCGGAACCACACCAGCGAGGGGGATGTCATGGGACCATTCTCTTCGAGCTCACGGGCATGGTCTGTCTCTCAACGCCGACGGTGGTTTCGGCGGGGCGTCTCGCCGCCGGTCGACCACAGCGCCCACAGCACCAGGATCGGCTGTAGGAACAGTCGACCGAACCGCCGAGCATCCGTGTCGAGTCCCGGCGTCGAGCGCTTGGTCTGCCACTGGTGGATGTTCCCGGGCATCACGGCGACGAAGAATGCGGCCGTCGCCCAGCCGATGCGGCGGCGCTCCTTCGGTAGCGCGAGGAGTCCCGCCGCGAGCGCGACCTCTGCGGCGCCCGAGGCGATCACGATCGTGTCCTTGTCGAGCCTGGTCAGGCGAGTGGCCCAATCGGGCACCACGACCCGGAACCCGCGGGTGCTGAGGAAGTGGCCGACACCGATCGCGCCGAGCGCGACCGCCAGGATCCATCGTGCGACTGCTCTGTCCATCCGTTCACGCTACGTGATGTCCAGAGCTCCGGCGTCACTCCGCGGCGGGCATCCTGGTGCGCTCCCACGAGCGGAACCCGTCGACGATCTCCGGCGTGTGCGTGTGGTGGAGGTAGTGCGTTCCATCGAGCGGCACGACCGTTCCATCGTCGACGGCCGCGGCCTGCTCCTCGTGCAGATCCACCCAGGTGGGGACCGTCGGATTGTCGGCCACGACGAACAGCAGCAGGGGGAGGTCTTCGGGGAAGCTCGTGCCCAGAGCATCGTCGAAGTTCGCGTGGAGCAGAGACATCGCGTTCAGGTAGGTGGGGCTCAGCGTGTTCCGGTTGGTGAGCAGGGCGATCTGCTCCTGCACGTCTGCGGAGTAGACGGACTCGTCGTAACCCGTGCCACGGAACGATGCGATGAGTCGCACGAGCCCCAGGTTCTTCGCCGCGCCGAAGAGCCCGACGGGCAGCTCGGTGTCCGAGCCGGGCTGCCCGGGGACGCTGCTGTCGATTCCGACGAACGCCCGCACCTCATCGGGATAGCGGTTCGCGAACTGGATGCCGTATATGCCGGCGATGGAATGCCCCATCAAGACGTAGTCGTCGACGCCGAGCTCCTGCAGAGCGGAATGCGTCTCGGTCACGATGTTGTCGGTGGTGCGGGCGCGATCCGTACCGTCGCTCAGCCCGTAACCGAACGGCTCCACGACGATCACGCGATGGTCCTTGGCCAGCTCGGTGACGAGCGGCTCGAAGTCGAGCACCGGGGATGCGGTGCCGAAACCCGGGAGGAGAACGATGTCCTCCGAGCCCTCACCGGTGATCATGACGTTCATCTCGTGCCCGTCCACGGTGACCTTCTGCCCGTACGGCTCGATGCGATCCTGTTCGACCGCGGTCGCCACCGCATTGCCGACCGTGGTGGCCACCAGTCCGACCGCGATGACGGCGACGACGGACGTGAGTGCGATGAGCACTCTCTTGACGGGCTTCTTCATGCCGACCTCTCTCGGCGCACGCGCTGTGCGCCCTCATCCCAGCGTGCCGCGCGGCATCCGCCGCCGCGTCGCCCTGCCGCAGACAAACGTGTACTGCGATCGCAGTACACACAGCTCATCCCGGCGGAGGATCCGGGAGTCGGCGTCGCGGTGAATACTGGTGTGATGCCGGCACCTCGTCCTCCAGGAATCGCGGCGCCGCTCTCCGACCTGATGGCTGTGGTCGTGGTGGTCGTGTTCGCCGTGTCACCCTTCCCGGACGAGGCGTTCCGCGCGACCGGATGGCTGCTCGTCGTCGCCCTCGTCCCCGCGGCCGCGATGCCGTTCCGCCGCCGGCATCCCCTCGTCGTGCTCGTCGTCAGCCTGCTGTGCGCAGTGGTCCTGGCATTCGCGGGTGTCCTGTCGCCGAGCGCGCTCATCGCCATGGCGATCAGTGCCTACGCCGTCGTGGACCGTCGAGGGCGACTCGTCGGGATCATCGCCGTGACCTCGGCGACGGCGATCGTCTTCTTCTCGAACGCGATCCCGCTCGGCGGGGATCTCTTCGATGCCCGCGCGCTGCAGTTCGTCTTCATCATCGCCCTCGCCGGAGCACTGGGGGACGCGACCAGGTCACGACGCGAGTTCGTCTCCGCCATGACCGAACGCGCGGAGCGGGCCGAGCGGGGGAGGGACGAGGAAGCGCGACGACGTGTCGCCGAAGAACGGGTGCGCATCGCGCGCGATCTGCACGACGTGGTCGCGCACCAGATCTCGGTCATCAGTCTCAATGCGGGCGTCGCGTCATCCGCGTTGGAGACCCGCCCGGAGCGTGCGCGGGAGGCACTGAGCACCATCCGCCGTTCCTCTCGCACCGTGCTCGCCGACATCGGTGGGCTGATGGCGCTGCTGCGCTCCGACGATCCGGATGATGTTCGCGACCTTCGTCCGCAGGTCGGCCTCGCCGGTCTCGACGAGCTGGTCGTGCAGTTCCGCGAGGCGGGGCTGCGCGTCGATCTCCAGGACGATCCCGATCGGCCTGCTCTGTCGCCGGCCAGTGATCATGTGGCTTACCTCGTGGTCCTCGAAGGATTGACGAATGCGCACAAGCACGGAGCGGATGGCGCGGCGACCGTGCGGCTCCGAGCGGACGGCGGGTCGCTCCGTGTCGTCGTCGACAATCAGGTGGCGACGGAATCCGAGGCGGTGTCGCGTGCGGGTGGCCACGGGCTGCGTGGACTGCGCGAGCGCGTGGTCGCGGTCCGGGGAGATGTGCAGACCGGCCGCGATGGAAGCGCGTTCCGCCTCGAGGTGCGGATCCCCCTCGACGGAGGTGCACGATGATCCGGGTGCTCGTCGTCGACGATCAGCCGTTGGTGCGGCAGGCGGTCCGCGACATCCTCGTCGACGGCGGCATCGAGGTGGTGGGCGAAGCAGCGAACGGGCGTGAGGCGGTGTCCGCGGTGCGCGAGTCGATGCCGGACATCGTGGTGATGGACATCCGGATGCCGGAGCTCGACGGCATCGCCGCCACCGCGCAGATCATGAGCGCGGCGCAGTCCACCGCGACCCGCGTGCTCATCCTGACGACCTTCGAGGAGGACGACTACGTGGTCGCCGCACTCCGCGCCGGTGCGAGTGGCTTCATCGGCAAAGGGGCCGAGCCGGACGACATCGTCAGCGCCGTGCGAGTGGTGCACCGCGGTGAGGCTCTCCTGTCGTCGGCGGCAACACGGTCGCTGATCGAGCGCTCCGTGCTGCCGCAGCATCCGCGAGCCGATGCCTGGCACACCGAGCCGCTGCGACAGCTCACGGAGCGGGAGCGCGAGGTGCTGCTCCTCGTGGCGGGCGGGGCGTCGAACCAGGACATCGCGAACCGCCTCGTGATCTCACCGCACACCGCGAAGACCCATGTGAACCGCATCATGTCGAAGCTGAACGCACGCGATCGTGCGCAGCTCGTGATCCACGCGTACGAGTCGGGGATCATCGTCCCCTCGCGCGGCGCCGACCAGCCGGGCTGAGGGTGACCGACGGCGGCACCGGTCACGGTGTCCGACACCGTCGCGAAGCGGTCAGGACCCCGTGATCATGCGAGTAACCTGGACACCGACCCAGATGGAGAGTTTCTGTGCCTGAAAACGCCCGGCCGCACGATGGCTTCGCCCTGTTCATTGACCGAAACGTCGTCGCGATGCGCGTCAACGGCGATCTCAAGGATCTCGCCACGACCGTGACCGACACCGACGAGGTCGAGCCGGTCACGATCGACAGTGCGGATGGGCTGAACATCCTCCGCCACTCGGCTGCCCACGTGCTGGCGCAGGCGGTGCAGCGCATCAACCCGCAGGCGAACCTCGGCATCGGCCCGCCCATCACCGACGGGTTCTATTACGACTTCGGCGTGGAGACCCCGTTCACGCCTGACGACATCAAGGCCATCACGAAGGAGATGCAGCGCATCGTCCGCGAGGGCCAGCGCTTCGTCCGCCGTGTCGTGACCGACGACGAGGCGCGCGCCGAGCTCGCGGACGAGCCGTTCAAGCTCGAGCTCATCGGGCTCAAAGGCGGGAAGGAAGCCGCCGAGGGGGCCTCCGTCGAGGTCGGCGAGGGTGAGCTGACGATCTACGACAACACCACCCGCGATGGCGAGGTCGTCTGGAAGGACCTCTGCCGCGGGCCGCACCTGCCCAACACGCGCATGATCGGCAACGGCTGGGACCTCACCCGCATCGCCGCCGCCTACTGGCGCGGCAGCGAGAAGAACCCGCAGCTGCAGCGCATCTACGGCACGGCGTGGCCGACCAAGGACGAGCTGCGTGCCTACCAGGAGCGCATCGCCGAGGCGGAGCGCCGCGATCACCGCAAGCTCGGTGCCGAGATGGACCTGTTCTCCTTCCCAGACGAGATCGGCTCCGGACTCGCGGTGTTCCACCCCAAGGGCGGCATCATCCGCTACGAGATCGAGGAGAACCTACGTAAGCACCTGCTGCGCAACGGATACGACCTCGTGAACAGCCCGCACATCACGAAGAAGGACCTCTTCATGACGTCGGGTCACCTGCAGACCTATGCGGACGGCATGTTCCCCCCGATGCACCTCGACGAGGTCGTCGATGAGGAGGGCAACGTCACCCGTCAAGGGCAGGACTACTACCTGAAGCCGATGAACTGCCCGTTCCACAACCTCATCTTCCGTTCGCGCGGGCGTTCCTACCGCGAGCTGCCGCTGCGTCTGGCCGAGTTCGGGACGGTCTACCGCTACGAGAAGAGTGGGACACTGTCGGGTCTGACCCGCGTGCGTGGCCTGACACAGGACGACGCCCACATCTACGTCGCTCAGGACCAGGTCAAGGACGAGCTCACGACGAACCTGAACCTCGTCCTGGACCTGCTCCGCGACTACGGCCTCAACGACTTCTACCTCGAACTGTCGACGAACGAGGTGGGGAACCCCAAGTTCCTCGGCGAGCCGGAGCAGTGGACCACCGCGATCGACACGTTGCGTGAGGTCGCGATCGAGTCCGGACTCGAACTCGTCGCCGACCCCGGCGGCGCCGCCTTCTACGGTCCGAAGATCTCCGTACAGGCACGCGACGCGATCGGACGCACCTGGCAGATGTCGACCATCCAGCTCGACTTCAACCAGCCCGACCGGTTCGAGCTGGAGTACACCGGACCCGACGGGCAGAAGCACCGGCCGGTCATGATCCACCGCGCGCTCCTCGGTTCGGTCGAGCGCTTCTTCGCGATCCTCCTCGAGCACTACGCCGGCGACTTCCCGCTCTGGCTCGCGCCCAGTCAGGTTGTCGGCGTCCCGGTCGCGGAGCAGTACGGAGACTATCTGGACGACGTCATCGCGCAGCTGCGCGAGGCGGGCGTCCGGGCCGACGTCGATCACTCCGACGACCGCATGCAGAAGAAGATCCGCAACCACACGACGGCGAAGGTCCCCGTCATCCTCATCGTCGGGGAGCAGGATCGAGCCGCGGGCACGGTGTCGTTCCGCTTCCGCGACGGCACGCAGGAGAACGGCGTCCCGGTCGAGGATGCGGTACGTCGGATCAGCGCCGCCATCGCCTCGCACGCGCTCGTGCTGAAGGCAGGGGACCTGGCGTGACCGAGGGGGAGCGGCCGCTGGAAGACGCCGGGCGCCTCGCCGGCGTTCCGGACGAGTTCCAGCGGCTGTGGACCCCGCATCGGATGGCGTACATCCAGGCGGGGCCGGAGCCGCTGCGGGAGGAGTGCCCGTTCTGCGAGGCTCCGAAGTTCCCCGACGAGGAGCGGCTGGTCGTGGCGCGCGGCGAGACGGCCTACGTGCTGCTGAACCTGTTCCCGTACAACTCGGGGCACCTGCTCGTGTGCCCGTATCGCCACATCGCCACCTACGACCAGGCGACGCCCGCCGAGGTCGCCGAGATCGGTGCCCTCACACAGACTGCCATGCGTGTGCTGCGCGAGGTGTCACGCTGCGACGGCTTCAACATCGGCATGAACCAGGGCGCGGTGGCGGGCGCCGGCGTCGACGCCCACCTGCACCAGCACGTGGTGCCGCGGTGGACATCGGACGCCAACTTCTTCCCGATCATCGCGAAGACCAAGGCGCTTCCGCAGCTCCTCGGCGAGGTGCGGGAGGCCGTGGCGAACGCCTGGCCGGCGTCGGAGCCTACTGCGGAGGAGCTCAGCGCACCTGACGGGCGGTGAACTGCATCTGCGGGTTCGCGTAGAACTCCTGCGCCTCGACGAGCTGCAGCTCGCGCTCACCGGATTCGAGCGTGGCTTTCAACAGGTCGTAGACGCTGGATGCCGTGCGCTCCAGAGCGATCTTCGCGCTGCCGGTCTCGACGTAGTGCGCCGTGAACAGTGCCGCGGTCACATCCCCGGAGCCGTTCGCCTTCATCGGCAGGTGCGGGGTCTGCACGAGCCAGGCACCCTGCGCGTCGGCGGCGAGCATCTCGATGGTGCCCTCTTCGCGGTCGGGCCGCTCGACGCTCGTCACCAGCACGGTGCTCGGACCCATCGCGTGGGCGAGGTCGACGGAGGCGAGGGTGGACTCGAGCGTGTCCGGCTCGGTGTCGGTGAGGAAGCCGAGCTCGAACTGGTTCGGCGTGATGATGTCGGCGACTGGGACGACGCGCTCACGCAGCAGCACGGGGATCGCCGGGGCCACGAAGCACCCCGACTTGGCGTTGCCCATGACCGGGTCGCAGGCATAGACGGCGCTCGGGTTCGCGGACTTCACACGGGCGACCGCGTCGATGATCACGTCTCCGATGCCTTCGCCGCCCTGGTAGCCGCTGAGGATCGCGTCGATCTGGCCGAAGACGCCACGCTCCTCGATGCCGGTGATGACTTCGCGGACGTCGTCCGGAGCGATCATCGGTCCGCGCCAGGCGCCGTATCCGGTGTGGTTGGAGAAGTTCACCGTGTAGACCGGGAGCACCTCGACGCCGATGCGCTGCAGGGGGAACACCGCGGCGGAGTTGCCGACGTGCCCGTAGGCGACGGCTGACTGGATGGAGAGGATCTTCATTCTCCGGCTCTTTCGTTCAGGGCAGGCGGGTGCCCGCGAGGATGGTCATCGCCCGGCGGCGACGAGGTCGGCGACGAGGGTTTCGGCCTCGTCATCGGACAGGTCGTGCACGGTCAGGCGCAGATGGTGGGATGGGTCCGCGCGGTCGTCGAGCGCGAAGTCGTCGCCGGTGCGGGCCAGCCACCCTCGGCGCATCAGCCGATCGGCGACGAGGCGCGCGGGTTGCGGCAGTTCGACCCACAGGCTCATACCGTCGGATGCGGTCGCATCGATGCCGCCGGCGCGCAGCCGCTCCGCAAAGGCGGCATTCCGCTCCGCGTAGTGGGCAGCTGCTGCGGCGACCTCGGTCATCACGCCGTCGTCGGTGAGCTGCGTCAACGCGAGACGCTGCAGCAGGTGGCTCACCCAGGTGGTTCCGGGACTCAGACGCATGGCGAGCCGTTCCGCTGTCTCGGCATCCGTCGCCGCGATCGCGAGGCACATGTCGGGTCCGAGGAACTTCGACACGGAGCGCACGAGCGCGAATCGACGGTGGGCCGCACCGATGAGTGACTCGTACCGGCGCTGCGAGAGCATCGAGAAATGGTCGTCCTCGATGATCAGCACGTAGGGGTGGTCGGCCAGTACCGCTCGCAGTTCGGCGGCCCGCGTCGCGGTGAGGCTCGCTCCGGTGGGGTTCTGCGCGCGCGGGGTGCAGATGATCGCGCGGACTCCGGCGTCCAATGCCGCACGCAACCCGTCGACGGTCATGCCCTCGGCGTCGACCGGCACCGGAACCGCCCGGTATCCGCCGAGTCGCACTGTGTGGATGCTCGCCAGGAAGCACGGGTCCTCGAGCGCCACGGCATCGTCGCGCATCAGCGCCTGCGCAAGCAGCCGCTCGACCGCGTCGACGGCGCCGCTGGTGACGGTGATGCGGAAGTCGACGTCGTCGAGGTCGGCGGCGATCCACCGCCGTGCCCAATCCTCGAGACCACGATCGATCACGGGCTCGCCGTAGAGGACGGGGCGCGAGGCGATGGTCATCAGTGCGGGTGCCGGATCGGGGATGAGGCGTGGGTCCGGGTTGCCGGTGCCGATGTCCCGGAGGACAGTGTCGGGGGCGTAACCCTCCTGCGCCACGGTTTCGTGGCCCGCGACCACGGTGCCGGCACGCCCGCGCGAGACCACGAGACCGGCCTGAGCGAGCTGGCGGTACGCAGCCACGGCGGTGTTGCGATTCACGCCGAGGGTCGCGGCCAGCTCGCGCACCGGGGGGAGGAGGCTACCGGGCTGCAGGGATCCGCGGTCGCGCAGCGAACGCACGCTGTCGGCGATCTCCGACGCGGTGGTACCTGTGATCTGGTCGCTCATGATCCTCCTCAGCGATTCTAGGTCGAATCGGACAGTGCTACGTTTGATCTAGATCAAAACCCACTTCGGTGCATCCGACAGGAGTTCCCCATGACCGAGCAGACAACCACCGGATCCTCGCGCGTCAAGCGCGGCCTCGCCGAGATGCTCAAGGGCGGCGTCATCATGGACGTCGTCACCGCTGAGCAGGCGAAGATCGCCGAAGACGCGGGCGCCGTGGCCGTCATGGCGCTCGAGCGCGTGCCGGCCGACATCCGTGCCCAGGGTGGGGTCTCGCGGATGAGCGATCCCGACATGATCGACAGCATCATCGACGCGGTCTCGATCCCGGTGATGGCGAAGGCGCGCATCGGACACTTCGTCGAGGCCCAGGTGCTGCAGGAGCTCGGCGTCGACTACATCGACGAGTCCGAGGTGCTCTCGCCGGCCGACTACGTGAATCACATCGACAAGTACGAGTTCACCGTGCCGTTCGTATGCGGTGCGACCAATCTGGGCGAGGCACTCCGCCGCATCAACGAGGGCGCCGCGATGATCCGCTCCAAGGGCGAGGCCGGCACCGGCGACGTCTCCGAGGCGATGAAGCACATCCGCAAGATCCGTGGGGAGATCGCGGCCCTCGCTGCGCTGCCCAAGGACGAGCTGTACGTCGCCGCCAAGGAACTGCAGGCGCCCTACGAGCTGGTCGCCGAGATCGCCGAGACCGGCAAGCTCCCCGTCGTGCTCTTCGTGGCCGGAGGAGTCGCGACCCCCGCAGACGCCGCGATGATGATGCAGCTCGGAGCAGACGGCGTGTTCGTGGGCTCGGGCATCTTCAAGTCGGGCAACCCCGCCGAACGTGCCAAGGCCATCGTCAAGGCGACCACCTTCTTCGACGACGCCAAGGTGATCGCCGAGGTCTCGCGCGGGCTCGGCGAGGCGATGGTGGGCATCAACGTGAGTGACCTCCCGGCGCCGCACCGTCTCGCCGAGCGTGGCTGGTAACACCCGCGTCGGAGTCCTCGCGCTGCAGGGCGACGTGCGCGAGCACGCCGCCCTGCTCGCGCATCTGGGCGCCGACGTCGTGCTGGTGCGCCGACCGGAAGAGCTCTCTTCCGTCGACGGCCTCGTGATCCCCGGCGGCGAGTCCAGCGTGATCGACAAGCTGTCGCGCATCTTCGGGATGCAGGAACCGATCCGCACCGCGATCGATGCAGGGCTCCCGGTCTACGGGACGTGCGCCGGACTGATCCTGCTCGCCGACACGGTGCTCGACGGGATCGACGGCCAGGAGTCGTTCGGCGGAATGGACGTCGATGTCCGTCGCAACGCGTTCGGGCGCCAGACGGAGTCGTTCGAGACGGAACTCGACGTCCCCGCGCTGGGGGAGCCTCCGGTGCGCGCGACGTTCATCCGCGCCCCGGTGGTCGAGCGTGTGGGCGCCGGTGTCGACGTCCTGGCATCGCTCGCGGACGGCACGGTGGTCGCCGTCGAGCAGGGCAGCCTGCTCGGAACGAGCTTCCACCCGGAGGTCGATGGCGAGACGCGCTTCCACGAGCGCTTCCTCGACAAGGCCCGGACCCGTGCCGGGACGTCCGTGCGCTAGCGCCGGTGGGAGAGCAGCCAGTCGTACAGCTCGGGGTTGTCGTAGGTCTCGGTCCAGGAATCATGACCGACGCCCGCATATCGCGTGAACCGCACGTCGGCGTCGAGCGACCGGAGCTCGGTGGTGATCTCCTCCGTGGCGGAGATCGGCACGACATCGTCGGCGTCGCCGTGGAAAGCCCAGACGGGCAGGTGCCGAATCGGCTCGGCACTCTGCATCCAGAGCCCACCGCAGATCGGTGCGATAGCGGCGAACCGTTCGGGATAGCGCACCGCCAGGCTCCAGGTCCCGAAGCCGCCCATGCTGAGCCCGGTCACCGAAATGCGGGCCGGATCGACACGGTGCGTCGAGACGACCTCGTCGACCAGCCCGGACAGGGTCGAGAGCTCCGCGACCCACTGGCTCGACTCACCGCACTGCGGGGTGACGAGGACGAAGGGGAACTCGTGACCTTCATCCGCCAACCGCGGCGGGCCGTGCACCGCGGCGAGGTCGAGGTCGGAACCTCGTTCGCCCGCTCCGTGCAGGAACAGCACGAGGGGCCAGAGTCTGCCCGGATCGGCGTCATAGTCATCCGGAAGGTGGACCAGATACCGCAGGACATCTGCCGGGGTCGGCGCGTCGTCGCGCACGTCCGACGTGCGAACGGCAGGAGTGATGTGTCGTGATCTGCGCATGCCTCCATCCTGCGCCATCCGTACGGGTCGTCCGACGGTAGGGCCACTTGGCCACTCGTGCCTGGTCGCACCGGTCACCAACGGATACGCAGAAACTCCGCACGGAGTTTCGCGCCTCGTTGGGGGTTCAGGCTCTCGACCCACGAGATGCGGCCGAGCAGATGTGCACGGAAATCGTCGAGTCGGCGGTGATTCTGACTGCGCGGACCGTGCACGACGCAGTTGTGGATCGTCGCCTTGAGCCGGTCGTAGTCGTCTCGTGAGACGTTCGTTCGCTGGTTGACGACGATTCCGGTCACGCTCTGCCTGACGCCCTGGCGTCGGACCCTCGTTTTGTGCGTGTTGGCAACGTGCCCCTCGTCCTCGATGATCCGCTGCACACCACGGATGAAGGCATCAGGTCGCTTCGCGAGTCTCGGGCCGCCGCTGAACGCGAGGTCATCGGCGTATCGCGTGTAGGTCGCATCGACGGCATCCGCCCATCCCGTCAGCCGTGAGTCGAGGCGCCGGATGGCGAGGTTGGCAAGCATCGGTGAGGAGGGGGCGCCCTGCGGCAGATGACTCGTGGCCAGAGCCCGACGCAGGGCGAACCGCTCGTCGGATGATCCGCCCGGTGGCATGGCAGCAAGCACGCGCGGAGGAACGGCGTTGGTGCACAGCCCGGTCACGACGTGCGCGACCGGCTCGGGCAGTCCCGACTGCCGAACTGTTCCGTAGATGCGACCGCCCGTCACGCGGGCGAAGAACGTGGTGAGGTCGAGGGATATGACGATGTCGGCCCCCGTGTGGAGCGCGGCCCCGGTGGCCGCGCTGCGACCGGGCATGAAACCGTGGGCGGCATCATTCACGGCTATGAGGCCGAGCACCTGTTCCAGAAGACTGCGCTGCACACGGCGCATCCGTTGCTCCGGGATCTCTAGCAACCTGGGGATCCGCCCGTGCCGTGTGCGCCACTCGTACCGGTAGTGGTGCAAGGCCCCTGTGCGTGCGCGCCGATTCCAACGTTTGGTGTCGGCGAACCACTGGAGCCGGCCGACGTCCAGATCGAGCATGGCGGCGAGATCCGGGATGCTGTCGATGCGGGGAAGAGCGCCCGAGGGCGGCTGTGACGCCGAGGGACCGACTACGTGGTGGTGGATGCGCAGCGGCGAACGGCGCTCCTCGGCTTTGCGCACCGCTTCTGCGAAGTCGGGCGAACGGAGGATCACCGACGTCAGCAGTCGCGGGGCATCGACGGGCGGGCGGACGAAGGAGGTCAACACGTCGCCGACGAGCGGAGACAGCCAACGGCGACGCGCGCCCAAGACGTGCGCGCCGGCCTCGACCAGCTGCTCCTTCGCCCAGACCTCTGAGGCGAGGAAAGCATCGGCCAGAGAGGCGGCCACCGACGACGGCAACGGTCGCGGCGTGCGCCCCAGCACGCGTGATGCGGTGGAGGGCGCCATCAGTGGGCAGCCGCGAAGCGGGCGCCGGGCGTGCAATGGCCTGCGTACGACTCGTCCATCAGTGCGGGCACCGGTCTGCGCGAAGCGCAGTAAGGCGCCTGCGGCGTTCGTTCCAGGTCAGACTGCGTACCCCGGGGTGACCCCGGAGAGAGCGGAACACGTCGTGAACCACTCGCCTCGTCCGCAAGCCATCGCACGCGGCCACGATAGCAAGGAACACCAACGTCCGGATGGCATCGACCGCAGCCCTGGGCGATCAGTCGCGACGACGCAGCCCCGCTGGTCTGCCGTGAACGATCATTCCCGGCGGGCGCACCGAGGTGGCCGGAGGAGAACCGCCGCGTGAGAGCCGTGCTGACCTACCTCGACGCCGCGCGTTCCTGAACCTGCAGCAGCGCGGCGAGCCACCGCAGCGCGGGGCCGGCCTGAGCCCGCTGGAATGCGCGAAGTCCGGGGAGCTGCGGAATCTCGGGTTGTGCCTGTGCGAACCAGAGGTAGGACGCGAAGCCTGAGATCACCGGCAGCATGTCCTGGACGGGCGGGGCTCCGTGCTCTTCGAACAGCGGCCAGGCCTCTTCGCACGCGGGACCGCCCGATGCCTCGACGCTCGGCAGCAGACAGGGGAGATCGATCCAGGGGGCTCCGCGGCGGGCGTGCGGCCAGTCCACGAATCGTGCGTGCCCATCACTGATGAGGACGTTGTCGGCCCGCACGTCGTCGTGCGCGATGACGTCTCCGCTGACTGCAGCGCGGAAGTCCTGTTCCATGCGCAGCAGGTCCGTCATCCGCCCACGCACCATGGCCGGGAGACCTGCGAGCAGCCGCTCATCGAGGGAGATATCCTCCCATCGGGTGAAGTCGGACATGCTGTCGGCCGCGTCAGGCAGATCGAGCGGCGCTTTCGTCGAGGCGACGATGCGGAGGGTCGCAGCGATCGAATGCAGATCATCCGCCGACCAGGGGCTGCCGGGGTGGTGTCCGTCGATCGCTTCGAGCACGAGCGCGGAACCGGCAGTCTCGTCGACCTCGCCCAGCACTGCCG
Organism: Microbacterium maritypicum; assembly: GCF_041529975.1. NCBI lineage: Bacteria > Bacillati > Actinomycetota > Actinomycetes > Micrococcales > Microbacteriaceae > Microbacterium > Microbacterium maritypicum. The sequence goes on from NZ_CP168030.1 coordinate 2,565,578, forward strand.
GGGCGACCGTCGGTGGCAGCGTCGCGAGCACCTGCATTTCGGTACGGAGGAAGTGCAGGGACTCCGGATGCCAGTCCCGCGCGCAGGCCTTCACGAAGGCCTTTCCCTTCGTGGTGGTGACCACACCCGCGTAGGACGCGCTGAATCCGCTCTGGGCCGGTTCATCGCGGACGAATCGTCCTCCGATCACGTCGACGATGCGCGCGCGCAGCACCAGGGGGAGTGCGGTCCACTCCGGTCGAAGGCGATCGGCGCCTGCGCTCATCGTGTCGTTCCCTTCGCTCGCAGCGTCGCGGCATCCCCGGGGCACGGGTTCCTCGACGCTAGCAGCAGCCGGCGGCAGGGCCAACGATCTCGATCATTCGGCGCGTGAACCCGCGGCGACCAGGCCGCGGATGGCCTCGACGGTGCGGTCGACATCCTCCGGGGTGGTCGCCCACGAAGACATCGAGCACCGCAGGGCCGCACGGCCGCCCCACTCGGCGCCCGTCATGGCCGCCGTCCCCTCGGTGAGGATCGCCGCGCCGAGCGCGCGCGTCGCCCGGTCGGAGCCGAGGTGGAACATGACCTGGGTATAGACGACGTCGTTGATGACTTCCACTGTCTCCACGGATCGGAGCCCCGCAGCCATCGCGACGGCGTTCGCGTGCAGACGGTCCATCAGCTCGGCGATGCCCGAGCGTCCGAGACTGCGCAGCGCGGCCCACGCGGGAACCCCGCGGGCGCGTCGCGAGAGTTCGGGCGTCACGTCCCACGGGTCGAGCCCCGAATAGATCAGATAGTCGCCTCCGGTGCGGAACGCCGCGATGGAGTCCGCCGGGTCGCGCACGATCGCCATGCCGCAGTCGTAGGGCACGTTCAGCGTCTTGTGGGCGTCCGTCGCCCAGGAGTCGGCATCCGCCATGCCGGCGGTGAGGTGGCTCAACCCGGCAGACGCCGCCGCCCACAGCCCGAACGCGCCGTCGATGTGCACCCAGGCGCCGTGACGTCGCGCGATGGGGATCAGCGCGGCGAAGTCGTCGAAGGCGCCGGTGTGCACCTCTCCGGCCTGCAGACACACGATGAGGGGGCCGTCGCCGCCGGCGAGAGCCTGCTCGAGCGCATCCGGGCTCATACGCCCTTGATCGTCGGACGGGACGACCGTCAGTTCCGCCCGCCCGATCCCCAGGAAGCGTGCGGCGCGGTCGATGGACCCGTGCCGGTCCGCGCCGACGACGAACCGCAGCGGGGGAGAACCGTGGAATCCCTGCTCGGCGATGTCCCACCCTGCGCGCGCCAGCACCGCATGTCGAGCGGTGGCGAGGCAGGTGAAGTTGGCGAGCTGCCCGCCCGTGACGAAACCGACGCTGGCGGTCGCGGGGAGTCCGAAGAGATCGAGCATCCACTGCCCGGCGACGCGTTCCATCGCGACCGTGGCGGGTGTGAGGGTCGACGAGCCCGAGTTCTGATCCCACGCCGAGACGAGCCAGTCGGCGGCCAGGGCTGCCGGATGGGTGCCACCGATCACGAAGCCGAAGAACCGGCCGCCGGGGATCGCGACGAGGCCGGGATCGGCGCCCACGGCCATCTCCTCGACCACCGTCGCGGGATCGATGCCGTGTTCCGGGAGCGGGCCGCCGAAGGCCGTCAGCATGTCGTCGAGTGAAGCCCGTGGCCACACCGGTCGCTCGGCGACCGAGTCGAGGAAGCGGAGGGCGGCGTGATGCGCGGTATCAAGTGCACGCGACCTGTCGTCAGGAGCCATCTCGTTCATGCCTCAGGCCTACACCCGGGTGTCTTCTCGCGCCAGGGGTCGCGCGACGCCTCGGTAGGGTTGAGCGCATGATCGGCGCACGGGAATGGCAACTCATCGGCCTGAACAACCTCTACATGAATCTGCAGCGACTGCATGTCTACGATCGCGCGTCGGCGATGATCAACGGGGCCGCCGAAGACGAGGCGCGCACCACTGCGCTGCGCGGATGGATGGACGCGGTCGTGGCGGCGATGGAGCCGGTGCTGCAGGGCGGAGAACTCGATCAGGCGACGCAGGAGTCTCTCCTGCCGCTGGTGCCGTGGCTCCGTGACGAGGTCGCCCGCTACTACGCCCTGCACGATCCCACCGCCCCGTTGCGGGATCAGGCCGCGTTCGGAGCAGCCCACGTGCTCGCCTGCGACTACCAGACGAAGGGCGAGCGGGCGATCGCCGAAGCGGTCGGCAAGCCGGAGGAAGCCGATCGCCTCCTCCAGCGCGTCCCCATGATGATGGCGCTCGTCCGGCAGGCGAACACCGCGGTCGGAACCTGTGCCGAGGGTGAGCCGAGCGACGAGGTCGCGGGGTACATCACCGAACATGTGCGCGTCGCGCGCGGCGATGAATCGCGCATGTTGCTGCAGATCGGTGCGGCCCCGGTGACCCTGCAGGGCCGCGACCCGCGCGAATGAGGGCTGCGCGGACGGCCGCGGTGGACGCCGCTCGGTCGACCGCGGCTTTTCGATAGAATGGACGACGCCCTGGGCACGTTCCGGGGCGGATACGACGAGCGGAGACTTATGTCCGGGCATTCCAAGTGGGCGACCACGAAGCACAAGAAGGCCATCATCGACTCCAGGCGCGCGAAGTCCTGGGCCAAGCTCATCAAGAACATCGAGGTCGCCGCGAAGCTCGGCGGACCCGACCTGGCGGGCAACCCGACGCTCTTCGACGCCGTTCAGAAGGCCAAGAAGACGTCCGTCCCCAAGGACAACATCGACCGCGCGGTGAAGCGCGGTGCGGGAATCGGTGGCGAAGCCGTCGAGTATCTCTCGATCATGTACGAGGGCTACGGACCCAACGGCGTCGCCCTCATGATCGAGTGTCTGACCGACAACAAGAACCGCGCAGCCGCTGAAGTCCGCACGGCCCTCAGTCGCAACGGTGGGACTCTGGCCGACCCCGGCAGCGTCGCCTACAACTTCAGCCGCAAGGGCGTCATCGTCGTCGGCTCCGAGGGAACCACCGAGGACGACGTCATGATGGCGGCGCTCGAGGCGGGAGCCGAGGAGATCGAGCCGCATGCCGAGGGCTTCGAGGTCATCACCGAGGCGACCGACCTGGTGGCCGTGCGCAGCGCGCTGCAGGAAGCCGGGATCGACTACGAGTCGGCGGACGTCGAGTTCGTCCCGAACCTCAAGGTCGAGATCGACGCCGACACCGCGCGGAAGGTCTTCCGCCTGATCGATGCTCTCGAAGACAGCGAAGACGTGCAGAACGTGTTCACCAACTTCGACCTGTCGGCCGAGGTGCAGGCCGAGCTCGAGAACGACGACGCGTAGGCGCGCCGGACGGCCGGTGTCTCCTCGCGCGCCTAGCCTGGGGGAGTGACCTCCTCTCTGCGCGTGCTCGGCATCGACCCCGGGCTCACGCGTTGTGGTGTCGGAATCGTCGACGTCGATCCTTCGCGTCGCGGCACGCTGGTGCACGTGGGAGTGATCCGGTCATCGCCGGACGCGGAGACCGGCGATCGTCTCGCGATCGTCGCCGCTGGCATCCGCGCCGTGATCGCTGAGCACCGCCCGGACGCGGTCGCCGTCGAGCGCGTCTTCGCCCAGCAGAACACCCACTCCGTGATGGGGACGGCTCAGGCCAGCGGAGTCGCGCTGCTGATCGCGGCCGAGTCCGGGTTGCCCGCCGCCACGCACACGCCGAGCGAGGTCAAGGCGGCCGTGACCGGCTACGGCGCGGCCGACAAGCGGCAGGTGCAGACCATGATCGCGCGCATCCTGCGCCTGGATGCGCTTCCGCAGCCGGCTGACGCCGCGGACGCTCTGGCGATCGCGCTGTGCCATGCCTGGCGTCGCGGTGGCCGCACTGCATCCGGGCAGGGGGCGCTCACTCCCGCGCAACGGGCCTGGGCGGACGCCGAGAAGCGTGTCGCTCGAACATAGGTCCGAACCACGCCCTAGGCTGAGGGGATGATCTCCTCACTGCACGGCGTCGTCCAGCATGCGACGTCCGATCAGGTCGTCATCGACGTGGGTGGTGTCGGGTTCGCCGTCGCCGTCCCTGCCGATGTCGCACACACCGCGACCGTGGGGGAGAAGCTCCTCTTGCACACGAGCCTCATCGTCCGTGAGGACTCGCTCTCCCTGTTCGGCTTCGCGGATCGCGGCGAGCTCGAGATCTTCGGCCTGCTGATCAGCGTGACCGGCGTCGGGCCGAAATCCGCGTTGGGGGTGCTCTCGCACCTCACGGGCGATCAGATCGCCGAAGCCGTGACAGCGGAAGACGATGCGCCGTTCCGGCGGGTCTCCGGCATCGGCCCCAAGACGGCGAAACTCATCGTTCTGCAGCTTGCAGGCAAGGTGCAGGCCTTCGCGGCGCCGTCGAGGCCCGTGATGTCGGGCGGCACCGACGTGGTCACGCAGGTGGCCGCGGCGCTGGTCGGCCTCGGCTGGTCGGAGAAGGTCGCCGCCGAGGCGGCAGCCCAGACGGCATCCGAGGCGACGGAGGCCGAGCGGGCGACCGTGGCCCTGCTGTTGCGACGCACCCTCGCGCTCCTCGGCCCCGCGCAGGGAGGCCAGGCTCGTGGCTGACCCCCTCGACGCGACCGAACCCTCCGACGAGACCGAGCTCGCCATCGAGGGCGCACTGCGCCCGACCAGCCTGGGCGATTTCGTCGGACAGCAGAAGGTGCGCGGACAGCTGCAGCTGCTGCTCGAAGCTGCGCGCATCCAGAGCCGTCCTGCCGACCACATCCTGCTCGCCGGCCCCCCGGGGCTCGGGAAGACGACGCTGGCGATGATCGTGGCCCACGAGAGCGAGCGGCCGCTGCGCATGTCGAGCGGCCCGGCGATCCAGCACGCCGGCGACCTCGCAGCCCTGCTCTCCAGCCTGGTGCCGGGGGAGGTGCTCTTCATCGACGAGATCCATCGCATGGCGCGCTCCGCAGAGGAGATGCTGTACCTGGCGATGGAGGACTACCGGATCGACATCATGGTCGGCAAGGGCGCCGGAGCGACGAGCATCCCGCTCGAGCTCTCTCCCTTCACACTCGTCGGGGCCACGACGCGATCCGGTTTGCTGCCGAATCCGCTGCGCGACCGATTCGGATTCACCGGACACCTGGAGTTCTACGACGAGTCCGAGCTCGAGCAGGTCATCGCCCGTTCGGCCGCGGTCCTCGGCGTCGACGTGCCGACCGATGCGCTCTCCGAGATCGCACGCCGCTCCCGAGGCACCCCCCGCATCGCGAACCGCCTGCTGCGCCGGGTCCGCGACTACGCCCTCGTGCACGGCGAGGGCGGGGCCACGATCCACGACGTGCGCGCGGCGCTCGAACTCTACGACGTCGACGCGATCGGCCTCGACCGGCTGGACCGCGCGGTGCTGGAGGCGCTGGTCCGCCGTTTCCGCGGAGGACCGGTCGGCCTGAGCACGCTCGCCGTGGCGGTCGGCGAAGAGGGCGAGACCGTGGAGAGCGTGGTGGAGCCGTACCTCGTTCGCATCGGCTTCCTCGGACGCACGCCGCGCGGTCGTGTGGCGATGCCGGAGGCCTACGCGCATCTCGGCGTCGCGCATCCGGACGGGATGCTTAAGTTGGATGACCTATAATCACTGAAGACTTCCCGGTTACCTTCGCGCGCCCAAAGGCTGGAGCGTGCACCTGAGAAAGGCGCTTCCCCCATGCCCATGGAATTCCTGCTCTTCGGCCTTCTCGCCGTCCTCCTCGTCTTCATGATCTTCAACACGCGCAAGCGCACGAAGCAGATGAAGGCCGAGCAGGAGGAGAAGGCGACCAAGACCGTTCCCGGCGCCAAGGTGCTCCTGCAGGGCGGCATCTACGGGACGATCGTCTCGTACGACCCCGACGACCTCGACACGCCCGCGCTCGTCGAGATCGCGCCGGGCACCATCATCGACGTCCACAGCCAGGCGATCCTCCGCGTCGTCGAGCCCAAGGACGCGATCGTCGACGCCCCTGTCGATGTGATCGAGGAGCCGGCCGTCGACGAGGCGGCCGCCCCCGCGCTCGAGACCCCCGAGGAGACGCGCGCTCGCCTCGAGCGCGACGCCGACGACAAGTAATCTCCGCGGCCGGCGCGGCCCTTCGGATCTCCGTCCTCCCAGAAAGCTGAACACACGTGGCTTCATCTTCTCCCGTCCGTCACGCCTGGCGGGTCCTCCTCGGCCTGCTCCTCGTGACGGGTGTTCTGTTCGGCATCAACTCGCTGGGCGTGTACGTCATCAAGGACGCCGAAGGCCAGCCGGTCAGTTCCTGGACTCCTGAGCTCGCACTCGACCTGCAGGGCGGCACCCAGATCGTCCTCAGCGCCGAGACCGAGGACGGAGCGGCTCCCACGCAGGAGCAGCTCGACCAGGCCGCGGCGATCATCCGCCAGCGCGTGGACGCGTCGGGTGTGGCCGAGGCCGACATCACGACCGAGGGCGGACAGAACATCGTCGTCCAGATCCCGGGCGAGGCGGATGCGCAGACTCGTGAGCGCATCCAGGCGAGCGCGCAGCTCGAGCTGCGACCCGTGCTGTACACGACGGCCGCGAGCACCGAGTTCGTCGGCGAGGACGGGAACTCCACTCCCTACCCCAGTCCGGACCCGTCGCTGAATGCGACGCCGACCGCCGAGCCGACCGACGCGAGCGACCTGTCGTGGGTGACCGACAAGCTGGCAGCGGAGTTCCAGGCATACGACTGCGAGAACCCGGACAACGACCCCGCCCGTGCCCCGAAGGACGAGCCGGTCGTCGCCTGCTCCCCGGACAAGGCGCAGAAGTTCCTCCTCGGACCGACCGAGCTCGACGGCACCGCGATCACGGATGCCTCCGCGGGCCGCGATCAGAAGTCCGGCGCGTGGATCGTGCAGCTGACCATGAACGGCGAGGGCGGCGACGCCTTCGGCAAGGTCAGCACGCGCCTCAACCAGAACCGCATCGACGGTCTGTCCCCGCGCGATCAGTTCGCGTTCGTGCTCGACGGCGACGTGATCAGCGCTCCGCGGATGAACGGCGTCATCCTCGACGGCCGTCCCAGCATCTCGGGCAGCTTCACGCAGGAGACGGCGACCACGCTCGCCGACCAGCTGAAGTTCGGTGCCCTGCCGCTCAGCTTCGTCGTGCAGAGCTCCGACACCATCTCGGCGACTCTCGGAACCCAGCAGCTGCAGATCGGTCTGATCGCGGGTCTCATCGGTCTCGCACTCGTCGCGATCTACTCGCTCATCGTGTATCGCGCGCTCGGATCGGTGATCATCGCCTCGATCGCGGTGATGGCCGTCCTGACCTACATCATCATCTGCATCCTCGCCTGGCGGCTCGGCTTCCGTCTCTCGCTCGCCGGCGTCGCCGGTCTGATCGTCTCGATCGGCTTCACCGCCGACTCGTTCATCGTCTACTTCGAACGAATACGAGACGAGCTCCGCGACGGCAAGTCGATCACCGCCGCGGTCGAAGACGGCTGGGGCCGCGCGAAGCGCACCATCTACATCTCGAAGTCGATCAACATCCTGGCCGCGGTCGTGCTCTACATCCTCGCCGACGCCACGGTGAAGGGCTTCGCCTTCACACTCGGTCTCACCACCCTGATCGACGTGTTCATCTTCGTGATCTTCACGCACCCGGTGATGCAGCTCCTTGCGCGCACCCGATTCTTCGGTGGCGGTCACAAGCTGTCCGGCCTCGATCCCGAGGCGCTCGGTGCGGTGTACCGAAGCCGGTCCCAGTACCGGGAGGTCTCGACGGCATCGGCCGGTCGCGGTGCGAAGAACGCCCGCTCCCGGGGCGAGGCGGATCGCCGCCAGACCATCGCAGAAAGAAAGCGCGCCGAGGCACTCGCGGGCGACAGACCCACCAAGCCCGGAAGTGAGGGAGACGCCTGATGCCTTCCATGAATGAGTTCGGAAACAACCTCTATTCCGGCAAGACCTCTTTCCCGTTCGTCGGCAAGCGTCGGCTGTGGTTCATCATCGCCATCGTGCTCGTCGTCGGTTCTGCCCTCGTGCCGCTCATCCGCCCCATCCAGTTCTCCATCGAGTTCACCGGTGGGTCCCAGTTCACGGTGCAGGCGCCCGACACGGTCGATCAGGACACCGCGAAGGAGGCCGTCCAGTCGGTCGTGCCGGGAGCCGCGACCAAGGTCGTCGTCCTGAACGGGAAGGACATCCGCGTCCAGACCGACCAGATGAGCGCCGCCGAGACGCAGGACGTCGCGGAAGCCCTCGCCGACGCCTACGGTGTGGAGCCCGCCAATGTGACGTCGTCGTTCATCGGCCCGGCCTGGGGCGAGAACGTCACGAAGCAGTCGCTGTGGGGGCTCGCGATCTTCCTCGCACTCACGTTCCTGATCCTCGCGATCTACTTCCGCACGTGGAAGATGTCGGCGGCGGCGATCATCGGCCTGCTCGACGTGCTCGTCATCACGGTCGGCGTCTACGCGCTGGCCGGCTTCGAGATCTCTCCGGCTGCCGTCATCGGCTTCCTGACGATCCTGGCGTACTCGCTGTACGACACCACTGTCGTGTTCGACAAGGTCAGGGAGAACACCACCGAAGACGGGGAGAAGTCCGCCCGACTGTTCGGCGAATCGGTGAACCTCGCCGTTAACCAGACGCTCGTGCGCTCGATCAACACGTCTGTGGTCGCGGCGTTGCCGGTCGGTGCCGTGCTCTTCATCGGCGCCTTCTGGCTCGGTGCGGAATCGCTCACCGACATCTCGCTGTCGATCTTCGTCGGCATCCTCGTCGCGACGTACTCCACGCTGTTCGTGGCCGCTCCGCTCTACTCGCTGTTCCGCGAGAACGAGCCCCAGCTCAAGGAGCGCGACGCCCGCATCCGCGAGGCTCGCAGCCGGGCGTCCGTCGAAGCCTGAGGGGTCCGGGCCGAGGGCGCTCCGAGCGGAAGCTCGGCGCCGTCAGCACGCGTAGGATGAAGTGATCGGGAGGTGAGTTGATGGCGGAACCGCAGACGTCATCGCAGGGTTCGAGTCTGCGACGACTGGTTCCCCGCATCTTCTCCCGCGCGTCCCGCATCAACGACCTCGACAACCTGATCCGCACGGTGCGTGCGAATCATCCCAAGGGCGATTTCTCCGTCATCGAACGCGCATACGCGGTCGCGAAGGAGAAGCACGAGGGGCAGAAGCGCCAGAGCGGCGAGCCGTACATCACGCACCCGCTGGCTGTCGCACAGATCCTCGCGGAGCTCGGTCTGGGCCCGCGGGCCATCGCTGCGGCGCTCCTGCACGACACGGTCGAAGACACGGGCTACGCGCTGACCGATCTCACCGCCGAGTTCGGCGACGAGGTCGCGATGCTCGTCGACGGCGTGACCAAGCTGGACAAGGTCAAGTACGGCGAGAGCGCGCAGGCCGAGACGGTCCGCAAGATGATCGTGGCGATGTCGAAGGACATCCGGGTCCTGCTCATCAAGCTCGCCGACCGCCTGCACAATGCGCGCACCTGGGGTTTCGTCCCGCCGGAGAAGGCCACGAAGAAGGCCAAGGAGACGCTCGAGATCTACGCTCCGCTGGCGAACCGTCTCGGCATCCAGGCGATCAAGTCGGAGCTCGAAGACCTCTCGTTCGCTGTGCTGCACCCGAAGATCTACAACGAGATCCACAGCCTCATCGCGCAGCGGACTCCGCAGCGCGAGAAGTATCTCGCTCAGGTGGTCGAGGAGATCGACGAGGATCTGCGCGATCTCCGCATCCGCGGCAAGGTCGTCGGGCGCCCGAAGCAGCTCTACTCGGTCTACCAGAAGATGGTCATCCGCGGCCGCGAGTTCGACGACATCTACGACCTGATCGGCATCCGCGTCCTCGTCTCCTCGGTGCGCGACTGCTACGCCGTCCTGGGCGCGATCCACGCTCGTTGGACGCCGCTGCCCGGCCGGTTCAAGGACTACATCGCCACCCCGAAGTTCAACCTCTACCAGTCGCTGCACACCACGGTCATCGGTCCCGCCGGTCGCACGGTCGAGATTCAGATCCGTACGCACGAGATGCATCAGCAGGCCGAGTACGGTGTCGCCGCGCACTGGATGTACAAGGAGCGGATGAACGGCGGTGGCAAGACCGAGGTCCGCGCCTCCGACACCGACATGGCGTGGCTCGCGCACATCTCCGACTGGCAGGCCGAGACCGCCGACCCCGGAGAGTTCCTCGACTCGCTGCGCTTCGAGATCGGTGCGAAGGAGGTCTACGTCTTCACGCCGAAGGGGCGGGTGATCGGCCTGCCGGCCAGCGCGACTCCCGTGGACTTCGCCTACGCGGTGCACACCGAGATCGGCCACCGCACGATGGGTGCGAAGGTCAACGGGCGCCTCGTGCCTCTGGAATCGGAACTCAAGAGCGGTGACGTGGTCGAGGTGTTCACCTCGAAGAACCCGGATGCCGGCCCCAGCCAGGACTGGCTCGGTTTCGTCGCGAGCACTCGGGCGCGGAACAAGATCCGCGGCTGGTTCACCAAGGAGCGCCGCGAAGAGGCCATCGAGCAGGGCAAGGAGGCCATCGCCCGCGCGATGCGCCGTCAGAACCTGCCGCTGCAGAAGCTGATGAGCCAGGACTCGTTCGCCGAGGTCGCGCGCGGGTTGCACTACGAAGACGTCTCGGCGCTCTACGCGGCGGTCGGCGAAGGACACGTGTCGACGCAGTCGGTGCTCGAGAAGGTCACGGCTCTGGTCGCGGCCAACGACCCCAGCACGGGCGCCATCGATCTGCCCGGGAGCGTCCCGACGCGTGAGCCGCGATCCGGCGACTCCGGCGTGCTGGTGCGCGGCGCCAACGACATCCTGGTGAAGCTGGCCAAGTGCTGCACCCCGGTTCCCGGTGACCAGATCGTCGGCTTCGTGACGCGCGGCAGCGGCGTCTCGGTGCACCGGGCGGACTGCGTGAACGTCAAGGCGCTCAGCAACGAGCAGGACCGCTTCGTCGAGGTGTCGTGGGCCCCGACGACGAAGAGCGTGTTCCGCGTGCAGATCCAGGTCGAGGCGCTCGACCGCTCGGGGCTTCTCTCCGACGTGACGCGCGTGCTGAGCGAGCACCACGTCAACATCCTCTCGGCGACGGTCACCACCACCGATGAGCGGTTGGCTCTGAGCCGGTTCGTCTTCGAGATGGGCGATGCCGTGCACCTGGACCGTGTACTGAACGCGGTCCGTCGGATCGACGCCGTCTACGACGTCTACCGGGTCACCTCCTCCTGACGGCGAGGCGCTGCAGAGCGGCCGATCCCATACGACTCCCCGGTACACGTCGCAGCTCCTGCAGCGCGTTCATCGCCGCGTCCGGGGTGTCGGGGCAGGCGACGGCGAGAAGATCCATCCACGGCAGCACCCGCGGGTCGCGGTGCAGTGTCGTCGCGAGGTCGAGCATCGTGCGGGCCGGGCTGGATACGGCGACGCCGCCGAGCGTACGGACGTCGGAATCGGGGAGCAGGGTGTCGTGGAACACCACACGCGCGCTGGTGACCGGACGGATCCGGCGCTCCACGCAGCGCTTGACGTGATGCACGACCGGCGGCGTGTCACCGGCGCCGTGGACCCACGCGGCCGTCTGGTGGCATGCGGCGGTGCCCGGCCGGACGAGCGCGGCGATGGTGCTCGCCCGTACATCCGGCCCCTCGACGAGATCGGCAGGGATGTACGCGTCACCCACGTCGACCACATGGCCGTCGATGCGGGCCGCGCTGAGTTCGGTCTGGCTCAACCGCTCGCCGGGAACATAGAGGAACGCGGGGTGCATCACGCCAGTCTGGCGCAGTGCACCCCGCGTTCGAGACGGTCGCGGAGACCTGTGGAGAAGGTCAGCCGCCCAGAGCACTCAGCCAGGCGCGGCGAGCCTCGAGGGCGTCAGCGGCTTCCTTCGCGGCCTTCTTGTCGCCGGCCTTCTCGGCGGCGGCGACCTCGGCTTCGAGCTTCTCGATGGCCTCCTGCAGCTGCGAGCTCATGTCGTTCGCGCGTGCCTTGGTCTCGGGGTTGTTCTTCTTCCAGTCCACGTCTTCACGGGCCTTCAGCCCCTGCTCGATCGTGCGGAGCTTGTCGTCGAGCGCGCGCTCCTTATCCCGCGGGAAGATGCGGCCGATCTCATCCCACTGCCGCTGGATGCGGGTGAGCAGCGCGCGAGCGCGCTTGATGTTCGACTCGTCGGCGACGGCCTTGGCCTCTTCGAGAAGAGCCTCTCGGGCCTCGATCTTCGGTGCGGATTCCGCTTCTTCGGCGGCGGACTGCTCGGCGCGAGCGGCGTACAGGGCATCGCCCGCCGCCTTGAACCGCGCCCAGAGTGCATCGTCTGCCTTGCGCCCGGCGCGCCCGGCTGCCTTCCACTCGTCGAGCAGGGTGCGGTATGCGGGAATCCCGTCGGTGCCGCGCGGCGCGAGTGCCTCGGCACGCTCGACCAGGCGGGTCTTCACGTCGCGAGCGCTCTTGTGCGCATCGTCGAGCTCGGAGTAGAAGGCGCGACGCTGCTTGTCGACCACGGCGCGCGCATCGCGGAACCGCTTCCAGAGCTGCTGGGAGATGCCCTTGGAGAGGCGGGGACCACTCTGCTGCTGCGCCTGCCACGCGTCGAACAGCTCGCCGAGCTCGGCCGTGACCTGCTTCCACTGCACCTTGCTGAGGTCGCGCGCGGCGATCGCCTCGGCCTTCTCCACGAGCACGGTGCGCTCGGCGATCGCCTTGTCGACGAGTTCCTTGGCCTGCTGCGCCTCCTGCTCGGTGGCTTCGGACAGCGATGAGGTCAGGGCGTTCAGACGGTCTCGCAGACCTGCGAGGTCGCCGACGGCAGCGGCATCCGTCGCTTCGTCGATGAGATGACCGGCCTGCTTTGCGAGGTCGCTCGCCGACGCGCCGCCTGCCTGGTGACGCTGTTCGAGCGTGTGCACCTTGAAGGCGATGTCGTCGAACTTGCGCACGAAGTAGGCGAGCGCCTCCTCGGGCGTGCCGTCGGGGTACTGGCCGACCACGCGCCAGACCTCGCCTTCGCGTACCTCGACGGTGCCGTCGTCGGAGACGCGGCCCCATTCGGCGGAGGTCGACGACGCGGCCGGAGACGGCGCAGGTGCGGCGGGAACGACGGCTGCCGGCTTGGGTGCCTTCGGCGGCATCGGCACGGCGGAGGGTGCGGGGACGGGGGGAGTCGGCTTCGAGGGCTCGGTGGCAGACACGTGATTCTCCTTGCGCGGTAGGGCCGCGGGAGGCGGAAGGGACGAGGCTCAGCCTAGTACGCCCCGCGGGGCCCTGCCGGACTCGCTCGAAGCGCGATCTCACACGACTGTTACCGAGTTGTGAGAAGAACGTTCGATCCGTGTAACACCGCCCCGGCCTTTCGCGAAACACCGTGTCTCTATCGTCGAGTCCACGGACAGAGGAGGGCTCGTGGTCGTTCGGGAGAGCACATCGTCGGATGTCGTGGTGGTGGGGGCGGGAATGGTCGCGCACCGATTCGTCGAGAGCCTGCTCCGCGGCGACGGTTCGGCGCCGACGGTCACGGTCATCGGCGAGGAGGCGCGAGCGCCGTACGACCGCGTCGGTCTGACCTCGTTCTTCACCGGTGCGAGCGCCGACGATCTCGCACTCGATCCGCAGACCCTCCAGGACGACAGGGTGCGCTTCATCGGCGATGATCGCGTCACCGTGATCGATCGGGCTCGCCGCACGGTGCGCACCCGCTCGGGTGCGGTCCACGCCTACGGGACACTCGTCCTCGCGACCGGCTCCTACGCCATGCGGCCGGCCGTCGACGGCGCTGAGCTCCCCGGCTGCTTCGTCTATCGGACGCTCGACGATGTCGCCGCGATCGACGCGTTCGTCCAGCGCCGCGCGGCGTCACTCGGCCGCCCGTTGCGCGGGACGGTGATCGGCGGCGGACTGTTGGGCCTTGAGGCGGCAGGCGCGTTGCAGGGTCTCGACGTCGAGTGCATGGTGGTGCAGTCGTCGGACCGGCTCATGTCCGCCCAGCTCGACCTCGCGGGTGGCACCATCCTGCGCCGCCTGATCGAGTCGAAGGGCATCGATGTGCGGACGGGAACGCGGACCACACGGATCGACCCGGATGCCTCCGGCTCCGTCGCGGCACTGCAGTTCCAGGACGGCAGTATGCAGGGAACGGACGTCGTCATCTTCACCGTCGGCGTGCGCCCGCAGGACTCACTGGCACGCCTCGCCGATCTCGCTGTGCACCCCCACGGTGGCGTACTGATCGATTCGAGGTGCCGCACGGCCGACGACGACATCCTCGCGATCGGCGAGGTCGCCAACTTCGAAGGACGCTCCGTCGGACTCGTGGCCCCCGGATACGCCATGGCGGAGGTGGCGGCCACTCGGATTCTCGGCGGCGATGCCACTTTCCCCGGCTACGACGACTCGGCGAAGCTGAAGCTCTCCGGCGTGGATGTGGCGAGCTTCGGCGACGCGTTCGCCTCCACACCGGATGCCCTGGACGTGGTCTACACCGACCCGGTCAACGGGGTCTACAAGAAGCTGGTCCTCTCGGACGATGCGAAGACACTCTTGGGCGGCATCCTCGTCGGCGATGCCTCGGCATACGGAATGCTCCGCCCCCTGGTGGGTGCTGCGCTGGGCGCAGACCCCGCCGCCTACCTGATGCCGGACGGCGGCACCGCGCTTCCCGACAACGAGCTGCCGGCCGAGGCGGTCGTCTGCTCCTGCTCGAACGTGACCGCCGGACGCATCCGCGATGCGGTGCACGCCGAGGGGTGCACCGACGCCGCGGCCGTGAAGGCCTGCACCAAGGCGGGGGCCACCTGCGGATCCTGCCTCTTCACGGTCAAGAAGATCGTCGGCCAGGAGCTGACGAAGCTCGGACAGGCGACGTCCGACGCCCTGTGCGAGCACTTCTCGATGTCGCGCCGTCAGCTCTTCGACGCGGTGCGCGTGTCGGAACTCACGACCTTCAGCGCGATCATCGCCCGTTTCGGCACCGGGCGCGGCTGCGACATCTGCAAGCCGGCTTTGGCGAGCATTCTGTCCGTCCTCGTCGGAGCGCACGTGCTCGACGGTGAGAACGCGGCTCTGCAAGACACCAACGACCACGTGATGGCCAACATGCAGAAGGACGGCACGTACTCGGTGGTGCCGCGGATGCCCGGTGGCGAGGTCACCCCTGCGGGACTGATCGCGATCGGCAACATCGCCGAGACGTACGGGCTCTACACGAAGATCACCGGCGGGCAGCGGATCGACATGTTCGGCGCCCGCCTCGAGCAGCTGCCGCAGATCTGGCAGCGGCTGGTCGACGCCGGGTTCGAGTCCGGGCAGGCGTACGGCAAGGCGCTGCGCACGGTGAAGTCGTGCGTCGGCTCGACCTGGTGCCGGTACGGGGTCCTGGATGCCGTCGGCATGGCCGTGCGCCTCGAGCTCCGCTATCGGGGTCTTCGGGCGCCGCACAAGCTCAAGGTCGGTGTGTCCGGCTGCGCGCGCGAGTGCGCGGAGGCCCGGTCGAAGGACGTCGGTGTGATCGCCACCGAGACGGGGTGGAACATGTACGTCGGCGGCAACGGCGGCTTCTCGCCGCGCCACGCGGAGCTGCTCGCCGCCGACCTCGACGACGAGGGCCTCATCCGCGCGATCGACCGCTTTTTCATGTACTACATCCGCACGGCGGACCGACTCCAGCGCACGGCAGGGTGGTGTGCCGAGCTCGACGGCGGGCTGGACGGTCTCCGCGAGGTGATCTTCGACGACAGTCTCGGCATCTGCGACGACCTCGACGCGGCCATGAGCGTGCACGTCGACCGCTATGAGGACGAGTGGGCGGCGACCCTGCGCGACCCGGTGAAGCTGCGGCGCTTCGAGTCCTTCGTGAATGCGACCGACACCCCTGACCCTTCTCTGGCCTACGTGTCCGAGCGCGGTCAGGTGCGGCCGGCGACGACGGAGGAACGATCGGACGCGAGCGTCATGATCGCCGGCACGACTCTGGAGGTGCGGCGATGACCCTCAGCCCTGACATCGGAACGCGAGTCCGCGTCTGCGCGCTCAGCGACCTCGAGGTGGAGCGAGGCAGGGCGGCGCTGTTCGGCTCGGTCCAGATCGCGCTCTTCGTCCTCGCTGACGGCTCGGTGCATGCGGTGTCCAACCTCGATCCCTACAGCGGCGCCCATGTGATGTCCCGCGGGATCGTGGGCACGCGGGGCGATGTGCCGACGCTGGCTTCACCGATGCACAAGCAGGTCTTCGACCTGCGCACGGGGGAGTGTCTCGACACACAGGGCAAAGCCTCGGCGACGCTGCGGGTCTGGGACGTGACCGTTCGAGACGGTCAGATCGAGCTGAACATCGAGGAGATCCGATGACGGTCATGTTGGGAGTCGACCTCACCGGACGCGACGTGCTGCTGGTGGGTGGTGGCGCGGTCGCGGCGAAGAGGATCCGCCGGTTACTCGACGAAGGGGCGCGAGTGCGGATCGCCGCCCCCGTCCTGCATCCGGACACCGCGCGGCTGGTCGAGCTTCACGGTCTCGTCTGGCGCGCCGGTCGCTTCCGAGGAACGGATCTCGCCGGGGCGTGGCTCGTGCACACGGCCACCGGCGACGCCCGCGTCGACCGCGATGTCGCGGAACGTTGCGAGCGCAAGCGGATCCTCTGCATCAATGCCTCCGACGGCGCCCACGGGTCGACCAGGCTCACCGCACAGGCCGAGATCGGTGACGTGACCGTCGCGGTGACCAGTACGGTCGGTGCGGACCCGCGTCGGTCGGTCGCCGTGCGGGATGCGATCGTCGGCCTCGCGGGCGAAGGCCGCATCCCGCTGCGTCGGCGCCGTGCCGGTCGGAGTGGACGCGTCGACTTGGTCGGAGGCGGGCCGGGCCCCGCGGACCTGATGACGGTGCGCGCGCGTCGGCTCATCGCCGAAGCCGACGTGGTCGTGACCGACCGCCTGGGACCCGCGGCGGAGATCGTCCGCGGGCTCGACCCCGATGTCGAGGTGATCGACGTCGGGAAGACCCCCGGTCGACACCCCGTGCCGCAGGACGAGATCAACCGCATCATCGTGGGGCGGGCAGCGGCGGGCCGACGCGTCGTCCGGCTCAAGGGCGGGGATCCGTTCGTCTTCGGACGGGGTGGCGAGGAGATGCGGGCGTGCCTGGCTGCGGGCATCCCGGTCGACATCACTCCGGGGATATCGAGCGCGATCGCTGTTCCGCAAGCGGCAGGCATTCCGGTCACACATCGAGGCACGGCCGCAGCTTTCCACGTCGTGAACGGGCAGGGCATCATCGGCGAGGGCACGCTCGCGGCGCTGGCCGATGCGACCGTGACCACGGTGGTCCTGATGGGCGTGGCCGCCCTCGAACGTCTGGTCACCGCGGCACTCGCACACGGTGTGCCGGCACAGAGGCCGATCGCGTTCGTCGAGAGCGGCCACACGGCGCAGCAGCGCACGACGCGGACCACCCTCGGCAGGGCGGTCGCCGATGCCGAGGCCGTCGGCCTGCGCAACCCCGCGGTGATCGTTGTCGGCGAGGTCGCGGGCGCAGGACTGCTCTTTCCCTCGTCGAACACGATCGGGGCTGTCCTGGCGTGACGATCCGAGTTCCACTGACTCCGGTGTTGGCCGGATGCACCATCGTCGTGGCCGCCGACCGACGTTCCGGCGATCTCGTCGCGGCTCTCGAGCGACGCGGCGGCCAGGTGTACCGCGCGCCCGCCCTGAGCATCATCCCCAACGAGGACGATGAGCTCCTCATCGCTCGCACCCGCGATCTCATCGCGTCTCCTCCCGACATGGTGATCGTGACGACCGGGGTGGGATTCCGCGGATGGATCGATGCCGCGCACGAGAACGACCTGGCCGAAGACCTCGCCGCCGCGCTGGCCGGGGCACAGTTCATCGCACGAGGGCCCAAGGCTCACGGGGCGATCCAGCAGGCGGGCTTCATCGCCGACTGGGTCGCGGAGTCCGAGACCTCCGCGGAAGTGGGGGAGTACCTCGCAGCCGAGGGGGTCACCGGGCGACGTATCGCGATTCAGCACCACGGCGCGGGCGCCGACGGGCTCGACACCCTCCTGGCGGGGCTCGGAGCGGACGTGGTCAGCATCACCGTGTATCGCTGGGGGCCGCCGCCGGACCCCCAGGTCGTGCGCCGGTCCGTCGTGCAGGCGGGCGCGGGTGAAGTCGACGCCGTCCTCTTCACCTCCGCACCCGGTGCCGCCGAGTGGGTCCGGACGGCCGTCCGTGCCGGGGCTCTGGAGTCGATCCGGCGCAGAGCCGCGTCCGGGCGCCTGCTGCTGGCCGCCGTCGGGCCGATCACGGCCGCCCCACTCGCGGATGCCGGGCTCACCGCCACCCTGGCCGCACGTGGACGCCTGGGCTCGCTGGTGCGCTGCGTGGTCGACCACTACGCGTCGGGTGCCGCCCCGCGGCTGCACACGGCTCTCGGCGCGATGGAGATGCGCAGCCGCGGTGTGCTGATCGACGGCGCGTTCGTTCCGCTCTCCCGCGCCGGAGCGAGCATCCTGAGCGAGCTCTTCGATGCCGCCGGACGCGTGCTCTCGCGGGAGGAGCTGGGACTCGCGTTGCCCCGAGGAGGCGAGAGCGCCCACGCCGTCGAGATGGCGGTCGCCCGGCTGCGCGAGGCTCTGGGCGGCGCTGCGGCGATCCAGACCATCGTCAAACGCGGTTACCGACTCACCGTGGAGGAACCCCGATGACCACCCTAGTCGCCTGCTCCCACGGCACGGATTCCCCCGCAGGACGCCGCACGGTCGAAGACATCGTCGATCTCGTGCGCGCACGTATTCCGGGCACCCGTGTCGTCCAGGCCTTCGTCGACGTGCAGGAACCGGCGGTGCCCGAGGTCGTCGAACAGGAACATCTCGACGATGACGTCGTCGTGGTGCCGCTGCTGCTCTCGGTGGGTTTCCACACCGCGGTCGACATCGCGCGCGCGGTCCGTCCGTATGACGGCGTGCGGCAGGGGGAGCCCTTGGGCACCCATCCGCTCATCGCCGAGGTCCTGCGCGCGCGGCTGCGTACGGCGGTTCACGACCGCTGGCTTCCGGGCGATCACGTCGTGCTCGCGGCGGCGGGCTCCAGCAACCCTGCGGCGGTCGCCGATGTCACCACGGCGGCCGCGCACCTCGCCGACCTGATCCCGGTGCCGGTCACGATCGGTTACGCGTCGGCGATCGAGCCCCGCATCGCGGACGCCGTGAGCTTCGCGCGCGAGCGAGGAGCCTCGCGGGTGATCGCCGCGAGCCATGTCCTCGCGCCGGGGTACTTCGCCGGTCTCGTGGAGAGATCCGGAGCGGACCTGGTCTCGGCACCGCTCGGGGCGGACCCGCGCATCGCCGAGGTCATCGTCGAGCGCTTCCGCTCCGCCTGACCCGGAGCGCACCCGGAGCGCATACGGAGAGGGGGCGGATGCCGACGCATCCGCCCCCTCTCGGGCGTGCATTCCCCTCAGACCCGGGACGGTTCGCGCTCAGCCGCGCTGGTGCCGAGGCCCTGCACCGGCTCCTCCGCTGCGGCCGTCGTGACGACCTCCACGCGGGACCGGCGCTCGGTGCGACGCGCTTCGCGGGCGGCCCGAGCCTTCGGGCGGCCGTGCGTGTAGTAGATCGGCAGGCCGACGAAGAGCAGCCCTCCGACGAGGTTCCCCACGACCGTCGGCAGCTCGTTCCAGACGAGGTAATCCCAGACGGTGAAGTCGGCGCCCATCAGGAGTCCGGAGGGGAACAGGAACATGTTCACGATCGAGTGCTCGAAGCCCATGTAGAAGAACAGCATGATCGGCAGCCACATCGCGACGATCTTGCCGATCGTGCTGTCCGACACCATCGCCAGGACCACGCCCGTGGAAACCATCCAGTTGCACAGCACACCGCGGATGAAGAGCGTCAGCATGCCTGCGGCGCCGTGATCCGCGTATCCGACCGTGCGCCCGTGGCCGATCTCACTGATGGCCTCGCCCACGGCACTGGGCGCGGTCGAGAACCCGTAGGTGAAGTACACGGCCATCAGGATCGCGACCAGGAAGGCACCGCCGAAGTTGCCGAGGAAGACGAGCCCCCAGTTGCGCATCAGTGCGCCGAACGTGGCACCGGGGCGGCGGTCGAGCACAGCGAGCGGTCCGAGGGTGAACACGCCGGTGAGCAGGTCGTAACCGAGCAGATACAGCATCACGAACCCGACCGGGAACAGGACGGCGCCCAGCAACGGCTGACCGGTCTGTGTCGAGACCGTGACCGCGAAGGCAGCCGCGATCGTGAGGAGTGCCGCGCCCATGAAGGCGCGGATCAGGGTGTCGCGGGTGGACAGTTGCAGCTTGTAGGCGCCGGCATCCACCATGCGTGTGGCGAGTTCGGCGGGCTTGATGTAGGACACAGGACCTCCACGGGGACGGGAGCACGGATGCTCGACTGACTCGAGCATGCGGGAGCCTCGTTTCCGCGGGCCGCACCGGACGTTACGTCTGTGGTGCGAATCTCTCACTTCCCCTCCAGCGAGGTGTGAGATGCGCGGTCGTTATCCATCCGTGATGCGATCGTTCGCGGCGTGAAACACCTCGCGTGACATCCGGGAAACACAGTCCGCATAGCCTCAGCGCTACGGCACGATCGCCGCCGACAGGAGCTGTACCGATGAATCATCCGCTCGCCACCGAGATCGTCGTCGTCGGTGCGGGGATGGCCGCGCAGCGCTTCGTCGAACAGCTCAGGCAGCGGGCGGGCGACGACGTGCGGGTCACGGTGATCGGCGATGAGGGCCTCCGACCGTACGACCGCACCCGCCTTCGAGAGCTGTTCCTCGGCGGGTCGGCCGACGATCTCCCCTTGCCCTTCGACGCGTTCGAGGATGACCGCGTCGAGTTGGTCGTCGACGATCGCGTGCTGCACATCGACCGGCGGGCGAAGACCGTGCGCACCCGTTCCCGTCGCCTGCATCGCTACGACACGCTGGTGCTCGCGACCGGGGCCTCGGCCGGTCGGGTGGCGGTCGAGGGTGCGGGACTACCCGGTTGCTTCTCGTATCGCACCGTCGAGGATGCCGAGGCGCTCCGTGCGTTCGTGGGCGCACGCGCGTCGGAGCTCGAACGTGATCTGCGCGGGGTGGTCGTCGGCGGAGGCCCCATCGGGCTCGAGGCTGCCGGGGCCTTGCAGGCGATCGGGGTCGATGCCACGGTGGTGCAGTACGCGGATCGGCTGATGGAGGCGCAGCTCGACGGCACCGCGGGAAGCATCGTGAAGCGCCATCTGCAGGCGCGGGGGATCGCGGTGCGCACCGGGACGCGCGTGACACGGCTCGACCCGGACGAATCCGGCGTCGTCACGGCGATCGAGTTCCAGGACGGCTCCTTCCAGCGTGTGGACGTCGTCGTGTTCACGGTCGGGCTGCGCGCGCGCGACGAGCTCGCACGCAATGCCGGGATCGCGGTTCATCCCTACGGAGGCATCGTCATCGACGACGCCTGCCGGACGTCGGATCCGGCGGTGCTGGCAATCGGAGAGGTCGCCAGCCTCGACGGGCGCCGCTTCGGTCTGGTCGCTCCGGCCCGCGAGATGGCCGATGTGGCGGTGCGGCGCATCCTCGGCCACGAAGCGAGGTTCGCCGGGTTCGATGAATCCGCTGCCATCACCCTGGCGGGTGTCGATGTGGCGAGCTTCGGGGACGCGCTCGCACGGACGCCGGACGCGGTCGACGTGCTCTACGCGGATCCCGTCGCCGGGGTGTACCGGAAACTGGTGCTGGCAGGTGATGCGCACACGCTGCTCGGGGGGATCCTGGTCGGCGACGCTTCGGCGTACCCGGCTCTGCACACCCTCGTCGGCGCCCGGCTCGAAGCGGACCCGTCGTCCTACGTGCTGCCGAGCCGCGGTTAGCGAGAGCGGTCGGCCCGGGGAGCTACTCGGCGGGGCTCTCGGAGGGGAGCGGTGCCGGGCTCTCCGTGGGCGCGTCGGTGGGAGCCGTCGTCGGCTCGACGGTCGGCGTCGGAGTCGGCTCGGGTGCGGTCACCTGCGCGTGCACGACCTGACTGCCGATCGCGGCGACGACGATGAGGCCGCCGACGATCGCGGCGATCGTGTTGTCCCGGACGCGGCGCCGGATCTGCCCCTCGTGCCATTGGGTACGCGCGGTGTGCAGTCGTGCGCGCTCTGCCGCGGTGCGTGACTGTGCGTTCTTGGAACCGCGTGCGGCCATGCCCTGGATCTCCCGTTCCGACGCCGGTACGCAGCGTCGCCTGAGAGCCTACCGGGAGCTGCCCGATCGCCCGAAGTGTCGGGAGCCGCCGGTAGCCTGGAGGGATGACGTCCCCTGCCGCGCTGCTCTCCGGGCAGACGCCTCTCGCCGTGCGCATGCGCCCGATCTCGCTCGACGAGGTCGCGGGGCAGCGGCACCTGTTGCGTGCAGGGTCTCCCATCGTCGCCCTCGCCGATCCGGAGGCGACTTCGCCCGGAGCGGTCTCGATCATCCTCTGGGGGCCGCCGGGCACCGGAAAGACCACGCTTGCGCAGGCGATCGCGCGCTCGTCCGGGCGCCGCTTCGTCGAGCTGTCCGCCATCACCGCCGGCGTCAAAGACGTGCGCGAGGTGATGCAGGAGGCGATCACGCAGCGCGACCTCTACGGTCAGACCACGATCCTCTTCCTCGATGAGATCCACCGGTTCACGAAGGCGCAGCAAGACGCTCTGCTGCCCGGCGTCGAGAACGGGTGGGTGATCCTGATCGCCGCGACCACCGAGAACCCCTCGTTCTCGGTGATCTCTCCGCTGCTGTCCCGTTCCCTGCTGCTCACGCTCCAGCCGCTCACCGACGATGACATCGGTGTACTCGTGGATCGTGCCGTCGTCGACGCACGGGGGCTGAACGGGGCCGTGGCGCTGAGCGCCGAAGCTCGCGCCGCACTGATCCGGCTCGCCTCGGGGGACGCCAGGCGCGCGCTGACGGGTCTCGAGGCCGGTGCTGCGGTCGCCCTCTCGCACGCATCCTCCGCGGAGGCTGGCTCCGACGAAGGCGAGGACAGCGGATCGGCCGAGGCGGACGCCGCTGCGGCAGTACCGGAGGTCTCCGCCGACGACGTCGCCCAGGCCGTCGACAAGGCGCTTCTGCGCTACGACCGGCAGGGCGACGAGCACTACGACGTCATCAGTGCGTTCATCAAGTCGATCAGAGGGTCCGACCCCGATGCGGCGCTGCACTACCTCGCGCGCATGATCGAGGCGGGGGAGGACCCGCGGTTCATCGCCCGGCGCCTGGTGATCTCCGCGTCGGAAGACGTCGGTCTGGCCGACCCTCAGGGTCTCGTCATCGCGGTCGCCGCTGCCGACGCGGTCGCGTTCATCGGCATGCCGGAGGGACGCATCCCGCTTGCCGAGGCGACCGTGTACCTCGCCACCACCGCGAAATCCAACGCCGCCTATGTGGGAATCGATGCCGCGATCGCCGACATCCGCTCCGGAGGTTTCGGACGTGTGCCGCTGCACCTGCGCGACGCGCACTATCCGGGCGCCAAGCGCCTCGGGCACGGGCGCGGTTACGTCTACTCGCACGACAGCGAGTACGGCGTGGTGGCGCAGCAGTATCTGCCCGACGAGCTCGACGGCAAGCACTACTACGAGCCGAAGAACCTGGGTGCCGAGCGCGACATCGGTTCGCGACTGGAGCGCATCCGCCGCATCCTCGGCGACCGGTGACCCACGCGATCAGGCGCGCAGCCGCGATCTGTTAGACTTGAGCGGCTCGAAACCGTGTTTTCGGGCATCTCCTCGTTCACACCACACCTTGCTGGCGCCCCGGCGTGCGCTCCAAGGCAGAACGCGGACGATACGTCCGTGAGTCGTGAAAGTCACGACCACGTCATCGGAAGGACAGCTTCGTGACCACGAAGTCCCAGGACCGCCGCAAGGTGCGTCTGAGCCGTGCCCTCGGCATCCCGCTCACCCCGAAGGCCGCCCGCTACCTCGAGAAGCGTCCCTACGCTCCGGGTGAGCACGGCCGCACCAAGCGCAAGGCAGACAGCGACTACGCCGTCCGTCTGCGTGAGAAGCAGCGTCTGCGCGAGCAGTACGGCATCCGCGAGAAGCAGATGCGCAACACGTTCAACGAGGCCCGTCGCCACGACGGTCTGACCGGTGAGAACCTGGTCGAGCTCCTCGAGATGCGTCTCGACGCTCTCGTGGTGCGTTCGGGCTTCGCCCGCACCACCGCACAGGCTCGCCAGCTCGTCGTGCACCGTCACATCCTCGTCGACGGCCAGCTCGTCGACCGCCCGTCGTTCCGCGTGAAGCCGGGTCAGCTCATCCACGTCAAGCCCAAGAGCGAGGGCACCGAGCCCTTCCAGGTGGCAGCAGCCGGCGGTCACGCCGAGGTTCTGCCGCCCGTTCCCGGCTACCTCGAGGTCGAGCTCGACAAGCTCCAGTCGCGTCTGGTTCGTCGTCCGAAGCGCGCCGAGGTCCCCGTGACCTGTGAAGTGCAGCTCGTCGTCGAGTACTACGCAGCACGCTGAGCATCGCTCACGCTGCTCTCTGAGAGCAGCAGCGCAAGAGGCGTCGGGGTGACCCGACGCCTCTTGTCGTTTCGGCATACGATGGTGACACCGCGCCTTCGCGGATCAAGGGCAAGGATGACGACATGAAGAACGTGCAATGGTTCCTGGTCGGTGTGATCGGCGGCTTCGTCGCGGCTCACTTCATGAACAAGGACCCGCGCGGTCACGACATCCTCGCTGAGGTCGACGCCAGGATCAACGGATTCACCGCTCTCATCGGCGACGCCTACCGCGAGCAGGAGGCACGGCTCACGGAGCCGGGCGACAACTGAACCACCGCAGCAGCGCCACGGCGCGGCATCTTCACGCAAGGACACCCGGCACTCTATGAAAACTGCGGAGATCGCGCAGCGTTACCTCGACTTCTTCGAGAAGAACGACCACCTCATCGTCCCTTCGGCCTCACTCGTCAGCGACGATCCGTCGCTGCTGTTCACGGTGGCCGGGATGGTGCCGATGATCCCGTACCTCACGGGCGTCGTCCCCGCCCCGCATCCGCGCATCGCCGATGTGCAGAAGTGCATTCGCACGAACGACATCGAAGAGGTCGGTCGCACCGCGCGTCACGGCACGTTCTTCCAGATGCTCGGCAACTGGTCGTTCGGCGACTACTTCAAAGAAGGCGCGATCCGCTACGCCTGGGAGCTGCTGACGAGCTCCGAGTCCGACGGCGGTCTCGGCTTCGATGAGAAGGACCTCTGGGTCACCGTCTACGAGACCGACGACGAGGCCGAGGCCATCTGGCGCGACATCATCGGGCTGAAGCCCGAGCGTATCCAGCGTCTCGGACGCGCGGACAACTACTGGAACACCGGACAGCCCGGCCCCGGTGGCCCCGACTCCGAGATCTTCTTCGATCGCGGTCCGGCATACGGAAAGGACGGCGGCCCCGCCGTCGACGACACGAGGTTCCTGGAGATCTGGAACCTCGTGTTCATGCAGGACTTCATCGAGAACATCCGTGGCAAGACCGAGTTCGACATCGTCGGCGAGCTGCCGATGAAGAACATCGACACCGGCATGGGCCTCGAGCGCGTCGCCTTCCTCAAGCAGGGCGTGGAGAACATGTACGAGTCGGACCAGGTGCGTCCGGTGCTGGACCGCGCCGTCGAGCTCTCCGGACGCCGCTACGGCGTGCAGCACGAGGATGACGTGCGCTTCCGCGTCGTCGCCGACCACGTGCGCTCCTCGCTCATGCTCCTCTCCGACGGGGTTCGTCCCTCCAACGAGGGACGCGGGTACATCCTCCGCCGCCTCATGCGCCGCACCGTTCGCTCCATGCGTCTGCTCGGCGTCGACGAGCCGGTGTTCCCCGAGCTGTTCGCCGCATCGCGCGACGTGATGAAGACCACATACCCGGAGCTCGAGAAGGACTGGTCTGTGCTCTCGGCGTCGGCCTTCGCGGAGGAGGAGACCTTCCGTCGCACGCTCGTCGCCGGTTCGACGATCCTCGACCTCGCTCTCGACGAGACCAAGAAGGGCGGCGGCAAGACCCTCAGTGGTCCCGAGGCCTTCCTGCTGCACGACACCTACGGCTTCCCGATCGATCTCACCCTCGAGGTTGCCGAAGAGGCCGGGCTCGAGGTCGACCGCACCGCGTTCGACACGCTCATGCAGGAGCAGCGCCAGCGCGCCAAGGACGACGCTCGCAATCGCAAGCGTCAGCTCGCCGACGTCTCGGTGTACCGCGACCTGCGCGCCCTGGGCGAGACCGGCTTCGACGGATACACGGCGCTCGAGGTCGAATCTCGTGTGATCGGACTCCTCGTCGACGGGGTTCCGGTGCGCAGCGCCGCCGAGGGGCAGATCGCCGAGGTCGTACTCAGCGAGACCACGCTGTATGCGGAGTCGGGCGGTCAGGTCGCCGACAAGGGCACGATCGTCGGACCGGGCTACGAGCTCGAGGTACTCGATGTGCAGAAGCCCGTTCCCGGTCTTATCAGCCACACCGTCGAGGTCGCCCGCGGAAGCGTCGCGGTCGACGACGTCGCGACGACCGTCGTGGACGCCGCCAACCGTCGCGCGGCACGCCAGGCGCACTCGGCGACGCACCTCGTGCATGCCGCTCTCCGGGACACGCTCGGACCGACCGCCACGCAGGCGGGGTCGTTGAACCGCGCGGGTTACATGCGATTCGACTTCTCGTGGTCGCAGGCGCTCTCCGCGGACACGCGCAGCGAGATCGAGGAGATCACCAACCGCGCCGTGCAGGACGCCCTCGAGGTGACCACGCGCATCGTCTCCCTCGACGAGGCGAAGGAAGCCGGCGCCATGGCGCTGTTCGGCGAGAAGTACGGCGACGTCGTGCGCATGGTCGACATCGGCGGCCCCTGGTCGCGTGAGCTGTGCGCCGGTACACACGTGGGCACGAGTGCCGAGATCGGTCTGGTCAGCCTCGTCGGAGAATCGTCCGTCGGTGCATCCAACCGCCGTATCGAAGCCCTCGTCGGCGCCGATGCCTTCCGCGAGCTCGCAGCCGAGCGGGCGATCGTCTCGCAGCTCACCAGCTCGCTGAAGACGCCCCGTGAGCAGCTGCCCGAGCGGATTGCCGATCTCACGGCGAGCCTGAAGGCCGCGGAGAAGCGCATCGCGCAGTTCGAGTCCCAGCAGCGCGCGGGGCAGATCCCGGCGATCGTCGAGGCCGCGAAGCGCGTCGGCGCCTTCCGGCTCGCAGCACTCAACCTCGGCGACGTGGCATCTGCCGATGATGTGCGCGACCTCGTCAACGGCGTGCGCGATCGGCTCGGCTCCGATGCCGCGGTCGTCGCCCTGGGGGCGGTCGTCAACGGTCGCCCGGTCGTGGTCGTGGCGACGAACGATGCTGCTCGATCCGCCGGCGCGAAGGCGGGTGCGCTCGCGAAGCGCGCCGCCGGTGTACTCGGCGGCGGTGGCGGAGGACGCGATGATGTCGCGCAGGGCGGCGGCGCGGACGCCGCGGCTCTTCCCGCGGCTCTCGAGGCCATCTCGCAGGAGCTGCACGGCGCGTGAGCGGCTTCCGCCGCGGTGTGCGGCTCGGCATCGACGTCGGTCGGGCGAGGGTCGGTGTCGCCCGCTGCGACCCGGACGGCATGCTCGCCGTGCCGGTCGAGACGGTCCCGCGGGACGAGGCGTCGATCGATCGCCTCGTCCAGCTCGCGGGGGAGTACGAGCCTCTGGAGTTCGTGGTCGGACTGCCGGTGAACATGCGGGGCGCCGATACGCCGTCGACAACGGACGCACGGGAGTTCGCGGCGGCTCTCCAGCTGCGCAGTGGCATCGTCGTGCGGCTCGTCGACGAGCGTCTGAGCACCGTTTCCGCGCACGCCGCCCTGCGCAGTTCCGGGAGATCTCAGAAGAAGTCTCGTAGCATTGTGGATCAGGTCGCCGCCGTGGTGCTTCTGCAGCAGGCGATCGATATGGAGAAGAGCACCGGAAACCCGGCCGGTGCGGCCATCTCGCCTGACGAGGAGCACGCCTGACGATGTCCGAACGCGACAACGAAACGCCGCGGCATGACGCAGACTCCCGCCTGGGGGAGCTGTTCGAGAACCTTCCGGAGCCGACCACGCAGATTCCGACGGTCGACAACAGTGCGCCCGCTCCGGGTTCGCGTCGTGCGGCTCGTGAAGCCGCCTCGGGGGACGCCACGGCGCCCACGAACGGCGCATCGGGTGACCATCTGCAGCCATCGCCCGTGCCGGTCCGTGCGTCCGCCGACGAGGCGGCCGCGGCGAACCGCGAGTCCCCGTCGCCGACCCCTGTGCGCGACTCGGCCGACTCCGTGGACGCGGGCGATACGCCGACGCGAGCCGTTCCGGTGACCCGGCCGCCGGCAGCATCCGCGTCGCCGGCCGCGACGCCGGAGCCCGTGATCGGCGGCGGGCTCGACGACCTCTTCGCCCCGCACGACGATCACGTCGACGCCACGCCGAAGAAGAAGCGTCGCAAGGGATGCCTGATCGCGTTGATCATCGTCCTCGCAATCGTCGGCGGCCTCGCGGGAGCCGGCGTCTGGGTGGCGAACACCTACGGTGACAGGATCAGCGAGGCCATGGGCTGGGGGCCGTCGAAGGACTGGGAACCGGGTCAGGCGACCGGCGAAGCACTGGTCACTATCAAGGAAGGCGACACCGGCGGACCGGTCTCGATCGCTCTCCACGAAGCGGGCGTCACGAAGACCGAGGATGTGTTCTACGACTACTTGGTCGATGAGGGCATCAACCCGACGTTCTACCCCGGTGTGTACCGCCTGCAGCAGAAGATGACGGCCGAGGCCGCTCTCGCCGCTCTCGAGGATGAGGCCAACAAGCTCGAGAACACGGTGTCGGTCGGCGAGGGCGCGACGATCGTCTCGTCGCTGCCCGGCATGGCCGAGACTCTCGGCCTCCCGCTCGCCGACTTCGAGGCGGCCGTCAAGGACCCGTCGCAGTACGGCGTCGACGCGCGTAGCCTCGAAGGCTGGCTGTTCCCGGCCGTGTACACCTTCGACCCTGAGGTCACCCCGACGCAGGTCATCCAGCGGATGGTCGACCGTACCCGCCAAGCGCTCGATGAGGCAGGAGTGCCGCCCGAAGACGCGCAGCGCGTGCTGACGATCGCCTCGATCATCCAGCGTGAAGGCCGACTGGACGACTTCGCGAAGGTGTCGCGAGTCATCCAGAACCGTCTGGATATCGACATGCTGCTGCAGATGGACTCGACAGCCCAGTACGGCTATGGATCGCTGCACGAGGGTGTCGTCTCGAGCTCCAAGGAGGCGCTCGAGAGCGACAACGAGTGGAACACCTATAAGCGCCAAGGACTCCCCGCGACCCCGATCTCGAGCGCGAGCGACGCTGCCATCGATGCCGCCATGCATCCGGCGGACGGTCCCTGGCTGTACTTCGTCACGATCAACCTCGAAACCGGGGAGACGCAGTTCTCCGAGACCATGTCCGAGCACGAACAGGGGATCGAGAAGTGGCGCGCGTGGTGCCGGGAAAACCCCGACGCGGGCTGCTGAGACGGTGACCGGTACCCGTCTGGCGGTCTGGGGCGACCCGATCGCGCACTCCAAGTCGCCGGACCTGCACGCCGCGGCCTACCGCGTGCTGGGCATGGACTGGGAGTACGGGCGCCGTCAGGTCACCGCCGACGGATTCGCGGGGGCGCTCCGAGGACTCGACGACTCCTGGCGCGGTCTCTCGCTGACCATGCCGTTGAAGGAGGAGGCGTTTCGCGCCGCTGAGACGAGGGACGCCCACGCCGAGCTCACCGGCGCCGTCAACACCCTGCTGCTCGGGGACGCACCCGCGGGTTTCAACACCGACGTAGGAGGGATCGTCGACGCACTGGCCGAGGCCGGGGTGACCGAGGCGGGAACGGTCCGCATCCTCGGGGCCGGCGCCACGGCTGCCTCCGCGCTCGTGGCGGCGTCGGAGCTGGGTGCGACCCGGGTGGTCGTGCATGCCCGACGACCCGAACGAGCGGCGGGGCTGGTGGCGCTCGGAGCGCGCATCGACGTCGTGGTGGAGGCGCAGCCGCTCGATGGGCCGACCACGTCCGCCGACCTCACGATCGCCACGCTGCCGAGTGGGACCGCACTCCCCGTCGACACCTCGACGGCCTTGGCGGCGAGCGGGGGAGCGCTCTTCGACGCCGCGTACGCGCCGTGGCCCTCGGCTCTCGCGGCGAATTGGGGGGATGGCGCGGTGATCTCCGGACTCGGCATGCTGCTGCACCAGGCCGTGCGTCAGATCCGCATCTTCCATCACGGTGACCCCCGCATCGAGCTACCGGATGAGGGCCCGGTCGTTGCCGCGATGCGCGCCGCGCTCTGAGCCGACTCGCAGGACGAAACGCGGCGCAGCGGGGGTCCGAACCCGTGGGAGACTGGAGCAATGCTCCGCGTGCTCACGGCCGGCGAATCCCACGGCCCAGAACTCATCGCCGTCATGGAGGGTCTGCCCTCCGGCGTCCCTGTCTCCTCCGAGGCCATCCAGGCCGATCTCGCCCGTCGAAAGCTGGGTTACGGCCGCGGCTCGCGCATGAAGTTCGAGCAGGATGAGCTGACCCTCTCGGGCGGCGTCCGCCACGGAAAGAGCCTGGGCAGCCCGATCGCCCTGCGCATCGGCAACACCGAGTGGCCGAAGTGGATCGAGGTCATGAACCCCGAACCCGTCGAGCTCACCGACAAGTCCCGTGGGCGCAGCGCTCCGCTCACGCGGCCGCGCCCGGGGCACGCCGACCTCGTCGGCATGCAGAAGTACGACTTCGACGAGGCGCGTCCGATCCTGGAGCGTGCGAGCGCGCGCGAGACGGCGGCACGCGTCGCTCTCGGCGCCATCGCCCGTTCGTTCCTCGGCGAGCTCGGCATCCGTCTGGTCAGCCACACGCTCTCGATCGGTCCGGTGCAGGTTCCTCCGGGCTCTGCTCTTCCGACGCCGGACGACGTGGACGCCTTGGACGCCGATCCGCTCCGCTGCTTCGACGCCGCGACGTCGGCACTCATGGTCGCCGAGGTCGACGACGCGAAGAAGGACGGCGACACGCTCGGCGGCATCGTCGAGGTGCTGGCGTACGGCCTCCCGCCCGGGCTCGGCTCGCACGTGCACTGGGACCGGCGTCTGGACGCCCGTCTCGCCCAGGCGCTGATGAGCATCCAGGCGATCAAGGGCGTCGAGGTCGGCGACGGGTTCGAGACCACGCGCCGTCGTGGCTCGGCGGCGCACGACGAGCTGTTCGCGACCGCTGACGGCATCACCCGCGGCTCCGACCGCGCCGGCGGCACCGAGGGCGGCATGTCCACGGGCACCGTGCTGCGCGTGCGTGCCGGTATGAAGCCGATCGCCACGGTGCCGCACGCGCTGCGCACCATCGACATCGCGACCGGCGACGACGCGACCGCCCATCACCAGCGCTCCGACGTGTGCGCGGTTCCCGCGGCGGGTGTGGTCGCCGAGGCCATGGTCGCGGTCGAGCTGGCGAACGCCGTGCTGGAGAAGTTC